>CAYRIO010000051.1:0-6701 GCA_964424355.1 uncultured Peptostreptococcaceae bacterium | reverse complement strand
AAGGAAGAGCTGGGCCGGGATGAGTTCCTGAAACGGGCCTGGGCCTGGAAAGAGGTCTACGGGAACCGGATCGTAGACCAGATGAAGAAGCTGGGCAACAGCTGCGACTGGAGCCGGGAGCGATTCACGATGGATGCAGGCTGCAACAAGGCGGTCACAGAAGTGTTCATCAAGCTCCATGAAAAGGGGCTGATCTACCGGGGCTACCGGATGATCAACTGGTGCCCGGACTGCAAGACCTCCCTCTCCGATGCAGAAGTTGAATTTGAAGAGAAGAACGGCGCCTTCTACCATATCAAATACTTCCTGAAGGATTCGGACGAGTATCTGGAAATTGCAACGACCCGCCCTGAAACCCTGCTGGGGGATACCGGTGTGGCTGTGAATCCTGATGATCCCCGGTATAGCAAATACATCGGCAAGACAGTGATTCTGCCCCTGGTGGGGAGGGAGATTCCCATTGTCGCCGACCACCATGTCGATATCGAGGTAGGGACCGGCGCCCTGAAGGTAACCCCTTCCCACGACCCCAACGACTTTGAAATCGGTCAGCGGCACGATTTACCGCAGTGCAATATCATGAACAAGGATGCTACCATCAACCACAACGGCGGCAAGTATGAAGGGATGGATCGTTACGAGGCCCGCAAGGCTGTCGTCAAGGATCTTGAAGCCTTGGGCCATATGGTGGCTGTGAAGCCCCACCTCCACAACGTTGGCGTCTGCTACCGCTGTTCCACCGTTGTAGAGCCCATGATGTCAGACCAATGGTTCGTTTCCATGAAATCCATGGCTGAACCGGCGATGGAAGTGATCGGCGACAAGCAGCTGGAATTCGTGCCGGAACGGTTTACGAAAATCTATCAGCACTGGCTGGAGAATATCCGGGATTGGTGCATCAGCCGTCAGCTCTGGTGGGGTCATCGGATTCCGGCCTATTATTGCCAGGGCTGCGATGAAATCATTGTTGCCCGGGAAATGCCACAGGTCTGCAAAAAGTGCGGCTGCAATCATTTCAAGCAGGATGAAGATGTTCTGGACACCTGGTTCAGCTCAGCCCTCTGGCCTTTCTCAACCCTGGGCTGGCCCGACGAAACCCCGGATATGCGCTATTTCTATCCAACGGACGTGCTGGTGACCGGTTACGACATCATCTTCTTCTGGGTGGTCCGCATGGTGTTCTCCGCCCTGGAACAACTGGATGAAGTGCCTTTCAAATACGTATTCGTCCATGGTCTGGTCCGGGCCGCTGACGGATCTAAAATGTCCAAATCCGCCGGAAACGGTGTGGATCCCCTGGACATCATCGATCAATACGGCGCCGATGCCCTCCGTTTCATGCTGGTGACCGGCAACAGCCCTGGCGCCGATCTGAAATTCCAGATCGAGCGGGTAGAGGCCAGTCGGAACTTCTCCAATAAGCTTTGGAACGCTTCCCGGTTCGTGATTTCGGCCCTGGATGACAAATCCTTCGAACTGAAGGATGATATGCAGCTGGAGTTGGCGGACCGCTGGATTCTGTCACGGCTTCAAACGGTGACGGAAGAGGTTACCCGGAACCTGGATAAATTCGAACTGGGCGTTGCCGCCAGCAAGCTGTATGAGTTTGTTTGGGATGAATACTGCGACTGGTATATCGAACTGACGAAAAAACGGCTGTACGGCGAGGATGAGGCGGCTAAGGAAACCGTTAAGGCGGTCCTGCTGACAGTGCTCAAGTCCATCCTAAAGCTGCTGCACCCATTCATGCCGTTCATCACGGAAGAAATCTGGCAGCATATTCCAGGGACCTCCACAAAAATCATGATGGACACCTGGCCTGTGACAGCGGAGGTTTACAGCAACCCCGCCGCGGAGAAGGACATGAATCTGCTGATGGAAGCCATCAAGGCTCTGCGGAACGTGCGGGCCGAAATGGACGTCCCCCCCTCGCGGAAAGCCCGTCTGTTGGTACTGGCAGAGGCCAGAACCGGTGCTCTGCTCCAGGACAATGCGGATTATCTGCGGGCCCTGGCTTCTGCGGCTGAGGTGATCACCGCTTCCGATCGTCAGGAAATCCCGGAGGATTGTGTGGCGGCTGTCATTGAGGGGGCTGAGATTTTCATGCCCCTGGATGACCTCATCGACTACAAGAAAGAAATGGAGCGGCTGACCCGTGAAAAGGCCAAGCTGCAGCAGGAAATAGACCGGGTCATCGCCAAGCTGGCCAATGAAGGCTTTGTGGCGAAGGCGCCGGAGAAGCTCCTTCAGGAAGAAAAGGACAAACAGAAGAAATTTGCTGAAATGCTGGAAAAGGTCTCGGAACGGCTTGAAACAGTGACGGCGAAGGTTCAGTAAGTGGAGGGAATCATGAATTACGAAGAGGCGATCGCCTATATACACAGCACATACCGGTTCGGAAGCAAGCTGGGACTGGAGAATATCCGGTTCCTGCTGAAGCTCATGGGGAACCCCCAGAGCGAGCTGCGTTTCATCCATGTGGCGGGCACCAATGGCAAGGGTTCCACCTCGGCGTTCATCAACGAGGTGCTGATGGAGGAAGGCTATAATGTAGGTCTCTTCACGTCGCCCTACCTGGAAGTGTTCAACGAGCGGATCCGCCTGAACGGAAACTGTATTGAAAACTCCGATCTGGCCACCTGTACGGAGCATGTGCAGAAGAAGGTGGAGAAGATGCTGACCCTGGGCATGCCTCACCCCACAGAATTCGAAATCGTCACCGCCATCGCCATGGATTTCTATAAACGGCAGAAGGCCGATTTCGTCATTCTGGAAGTGGGGATGGGAGGGCGGCTGGATTCCACGAATATCATCGAGCGGCCCCTGATCTCCGTAATCACGCCGATTGCCCTGGACCATACGGACTACCTGGGGGATACCCTGGACAAGATCGCTTATGAGAAGGCCGGCATCATTAAAAAGAAATCCGTGGTGGTCTCCGCCCCGCAGAAGGCAGAGGCACTGGAAGTCATCGAAAAGGTCGTGGAGGATAAGAAAGCCTGCCTGCTGGTGGCGGATCCTGAGCTGATCACCGTTAAGGATTGCAGCATCATGGGCACCCGTTTTGATGTGATCTTTCCGGATGAAAGCTTTGAGGATCTGGAAATCCACCTGGCTGGGGACCATCAGGTCATGAACGCTCATTTGGCCCTGACGGCCTTGAAGGCCATGAAGGATCACCTGAACATGGTGCTTCACCGGGAATCGATTTACAAAGGGTTCAAAGGTACCCGGTGGGCCGGGCGGCTGGAGGTACTGCGTGAAGAACCTCTGGTTCTGATTGATGGTGCCCACAACGTGCATGGGGCTAAAAGCCTTTCCAAGGCGATTGGTCAGTATCTTGAGGGTAAAAAAATAGTGGGTCTGATAGGGGTTTTGGAAGACAAGGATTACGGCGGTATCCTGGACGAAGTGGTACCCTGTCTGAACCGGGCCATCACCACCATGCCGGACAGTCCCAGGGCGCTGACGGCAGAAAAACTGGCCGAGGAGCTTCGGCATAGGAATCTGCCGGCAAAACCAATACCGGTGATTGCAGAAGCCCTGAAAACGGCCCTGGAAGAGTTAGGACCCGATGAGGTGCTCATCAGCTTCGGCTCTCTTTACCTGATCGGTCAGGTGAGAACCCTGATCAATGGCATGAAAAAAATATAAAGATAAAGCGTAAGGAATTCCAGCCGGAACGCCTTACGCTTTTGTTTTTTTTGATTGAGAGTGGGTATGGATGATACAAATACAAATTCTCAGGAGGATCTTATGGGTAAGAGAGGTATCGAACTGGTCGGCGGCGATGTCAACAAGATCATCGCTCTGTTGGAGAAAGCATATGCGGATGAATGGCTGGCTTATTACCAGTACTGGGTAGGCGCCAAAGTCGTCAAGGGTCCGATGAAAGAAGGGGTCATCGCAGAACTGACCCAGCACGCTGCGGATGAACTGCGCCACGCCACCCTGGTGGCAGACCGCCTGATCCAGTTGGGCGGCAACCCGCTCAACCATCCAACCCTCTGGCTTGAAAAAACCAACTGCGGCTATGATGCGCCAACGGACCCCTTCATCAAAGCGATCATTGATCAGAATATCAAGGGCGAACAGTGCGCCATCGGTGTCTATAAGAACCTGATGGAAGTAACCCGGGAAGTGGATTTTGTGACCTATAACATGGTGCTGCAGATCCTGCAGGACGAAGTGGAGCATGAAGAGGATCTCCAGGCACTGGCAGAGGATTTTGATCTGATGATGCAGTATGTGGGAGGCAAGTAGGTCTTAGGGTGTGATTTATAAAATCCGTTCCATTCCTGATTAAAGGTTCATAATTTGGGTATCAGTATAGTACCACAGGAACGGGGGGAGAAGGGATGGAAATCAAGTTTATTTTTGAGATGGAAAAAGGCGAGTACAAGGTCCCGGTGAGCAAGGAGTTGTACCTCAAGAACTTTGAGTATTTCAAAGGGATGGGGCTTTATGACGAATCACTTTGTCAGGAGAAGGCCTTGATCACCACAGGTTTTCGGATTGTACGACCGAATGAACAGGATTTATAAAAAGAGTTAACTCATTATTTCAACGGTCTGCGGGCCGTTTTTTATTGCCAGGGAAAAACAAGAAAATCCTGAATCGTTGCTGATTCAGGATTTTTTAAAGTGTTCTACAAGTGTCAGGTTCTATTCTGCAACGGCGCTGTCCAGGGTATTGTTATCTTCTGGAACCAGGCTCCGGATGAGGGATGCGTAAATCTCGGGCGCATTTTCCTTCCAGCGGCGGCATACATCCTTGGCCTGGCGATTGGTGACCAGGTTCAGCTCAATGTCAATCAGGGTATGGCCATGCTCTTCAACCCGAAGGTGGGCGATATATTCCTGCTCATTGACTTGCCGGTATTCCGAAAGGATTTCAGCGTCCCGATAGATGGAGCGGCGTTTGATCACCACGGCTTTGGCCATGCGGTTCTTGATATCCAGGGGGATGCGGTCATTGAAAAGACTCAAAGCGTTAAGCCCCTGGCTGGTAATCATATAATTAGGGACACTGCCGGATTCGGATACTTCAATTAAAGACTTATCAATCAGCTCTACAATGTATTGTTGTAAGGTGAAATAGTCTATGAAATGGAGTTCCATGACAAATTCGGTGAGCTGGGTGTTGGTAAGAGGCATTTTGAACTCGGACAGTATATAGAGGATCAGCAGTTTGTGCCGCGCTTCTATTTGGGAATCCTGATCGAACATGGGCTCACTCCTTTGGCGAAATCTTGAACAGTATATCATAAAATAACGCTATAAGTACAGTGATAAAACAAAGATTGCGACTGGTCAAAGGTCCCATAATGGGGTATGCTGATTCGGGACAATTACAATGAGACAGAGGAAAGCCAATGAAAAAATATCACATGATCTTATGCAGCGGCATCCTGGCAATGATGATTTTTGCCGGTTGTGCCCCTGCTGCCAAAGCGGTTCAGTCGGAAGGCCCCAAGCAGCCGGATGCAGCCGAGGCCGTCGCAATCGCTATTCCTGAAAATGTAAACGAGGCGGGGCGGATTCCGATTCTCATGTATCATCGGATAACGGCTTCTAAATCCGATTATGACCGGACACCGGAGCTGTTCGAGCAAGATTTGGAGCGGTTATACCGGGACGGATACCGCCCCATAGCCCTGACGGACTTCGTTGCCGGCCGGGTGGATGTGCCTGCGGGACTTTCACCGGTGGTGATCACCTTTGATGATGGGGACAAGAGCCAGTATACAGCGCTTGAGAACAGCACGGTTCCCGTGGATACCTGTGCTGTGGGAATCATGGAGGCTTTTAAGGCAAAACATCCGGATTTCAACCCCCAAGCCACTTTCTTTGTAAATGGCGGGGTTCCTTTCGGGCAGAAGGCTCCGCTGAAGGATAAGTTGAACTACCTGATCGCCAAAGGGTATACGATTGGTAACCACACCTGGGCCCATGAAAAACTGTCCAAACAGACCCCTGGAGAAATCCAGGAAGCTTTAGGCAGGAATGCGGCTGCTCTGGAGGCTCTTACCGGGAAACCGGTGAATCTGCTGGCCCTGCCTTACGGGATTCGGCCCAAGGAATCCGGCGCCATGGCTGCGGTGATAGCTGGAACCTTTGAGGGGAAGGGGTATCAGAACCTCGGCATCTGTAATGTGGGCTGGCAGCCGGAGCTTCCGGCTTATGTGGAGGGGTTTGATCCCCATGCCATTAACCGGATCCGCAGTGGAGACGATCAGGATGAGGCCGGCGATTGGCTCAGCCGATTGGCCCAAAACCCGGAAAATCGGTATATCAGTGACGGTGATCCGGATACGGTGACGGTTCCGGCGGCAAAAGCCGCCCTGGTGAAAAAAGCAGTCTTGGGGACGATGACCCTGCGCGTCATCAAATAGGAGGAGCTCATGGATTATACGCAATACATATGGGGTGGGGCGCTGATTCTCTTCATCATATTGATGAGCCTGCAATATACCCTGAACCGGATTTTTGTGGTCCTTAAAGATATCCTTCGGGCCATCGAGCTGATGAATAGCCGCATCAAATAAGTCATTGTGTCCCTTCATCCAATCGGATATAATGGTTCTGTAAACTGCATATTCAAATCTGTTGGTGCCGCAAGGATAAAAGGGAAGAACGGTGAAAACCCGTCGCAGCCCACGCTACTGTAAGCCAGGACGAGTCAATGATAACCACTGGGAA
>CAYRIO010000050.1:0-7734 GCA_964424355.1 uncultured Peptostreptococcaceae bacterium | reverse complement strand
CATATGAAGCTATGGGGCGGCCGGTTCTCGAAACCGGCCTCTGAATTACTGGACGCTTTCAACGCCAGTATCGAATTTGATAAGCGACTCTTCCGGCAGGATATCCGGGGCAGCAAAGCCCACGCCCGCATGCTGGGCAAGATCGGAATACTGACCACTCAGGAAGTGCTGCAGCTTGTGGAAGGTCTGGAAAGTATCCTGCGGGATATGGAAGCCGGAACAGTTCCCTATACCCTGGCGGATGAAGATATCCACATGTGGGTGGAACGGGTGCTGACTGAGCGGATTGGAGCAACCGGCAAGAAGCTGCATACCGGCAGAAGCCGGAACGATCAGGTGGCTGTGGATCTGAAGCTGTACATGAAGGACGAACTGGCGGAAATCGCCGGCCTTCTGCTGGAGCTGCTTGAAACTTTGGTTTCCATGGCGGAGATGCATAAGGATACGGTGCTGCCGGGGATGACCCATCTGCAGAACGCCCAGCCTGTGACCTTCGGCTATCACCTGATGGCGTATTTCCAAATGTTCAAGCGGGACTACAGCCGACTGTACGACTGTATCCAGCGGATGGATCTGAATCCCCTGGGCAGCGGTGCCCTGGCCGGGGTGACCTATGCCACGGACCGGGATTTCACAACCCTTGAACTGGGTTTTGCAGGGGTCACGGAGAACGCCATGGATTCTGTCAGCGACAGGGACCATGTGATTGAGTTCATTGCGGATGCCTCGATCCTGATGATGCACCTGAGCCGGTTCTGTGAGGAACTGATCATCTGGAGCTCGTCGCCCTTCGGCTTTATTGAAATGGACGATGCCTTCAGTACCGGCAGCAGTATCATGCCTCAGAAGAAGAATCCGGATGTGGCAGAGCTGATCCGGGGGAAAACCGGGCGGACCTACGGCAACCTCATCAACATCCTGACCCTGATGAAATCATTACCCTTGGCTTATAACAAAGATATGCAGGAGGACAAGCCCCCGCTGTTCGATACGGTGGGCACCTTGAAGCCCTGTCTGAAGATTTTCATAGAAATGATAGAAACCATGACGGTTAAGCAGGATAATATGCTTAAAGCGGCGTCTTTGGGGTATACAAATGCCACAGACGTAGCGGACTATCTGGTGCGCAAGGGACTTCCGTTCCGCAGCGCCCATGAGGTCTCCGGACAGATGGTACGGTCCTGTATCCTGAAGGGGATCCTCATTGAGGAGCAGAGTCTGGAGGAATTCCAGGTGTTCAGCACCCTATTCGAGGCGGATGTCATTGAGGCGGTACAGCTGAAATCCTGTATGGAAGCAAAGAAATCCTATGGCTCTACGTCGGCTGCCAATATTTTGACGATGATTGCAAACGCCAGGCGATTTTTGGAAATGGAAAACGCATAATCACTTTTGAAAGGGTCTCCCACGAGACCCTTTCTCTTAAAAAGTTGGGGTTTGAATAACTATGAGGGCTGTGGTATAATAAGCCGGTTGTCACACGGAAGGCCGGAAGACCGGCGCCCGAGGCTATTTAAATGCACCCGGCGAGGTGCAAAATACGCGAACTGAAGGTTCGATAAGGAGGGTTATCATGAAAGGTTATTTATTATTGGAAGACGGAACCCGTTTTGATGGCACTCTGTTTGGTGTCCCCCGCAACGTATTGGGAGAAGTGGTATTCAACACAGGCATGACGGGATACCAGGAAACACTGACAGATCCGTCCTATTACGGTCAAATCGTCGTCATGACGTATCCGCTCATCGGCAATTACGGATTTACACCCCTGGACGGGCAGTCCCATAAACCCATGGTTCGCGGCTTTGTTATCCGTGAAGGATGTGATAGTTTTTCGAACTGGCGCGGCAGCGAGGGTTTGGAGGACTATTTTTTTAGGAACCAGCTGACGGGACTCATGGATGTGGACACCCGGGCGCTTACCCGGCATCTCCGGGAATCCGGCACTCTGCGGGGCAAGATCGTAGCGGACTCCACCGCACCTGAATACCATGAAGCAGAAATCAAGCAGTTCTCCAACGCCGGGGCCGTGCACACGGTCAGCACCCCCATGCCTTATTCCCTGGAACCGAAACTGCTGAAGGTGGCGGTGATGGATTTCGGCATCAAGCGAAATATCCTGGCCTCCATGACCCACCGGAACATGCTGCTCAATGTGTTCCCGGCAACATCAACAGCCGAGGAAATCCTGGCCTGCCAGCCGGACGGCATCTTCCTGTCCAACGGCCCTGGGGATCCTTCGGAGCTCCAGCAAATCATCAACGTCATCAAAGAACTGATGGGGGTAAAACCGATCTTCGGCATCTGTCTGGGACACCAGCTCCTGGCCCATGCATTCGGCGGCGCCACCCGGAAGATGAAATACGGTCACCGGGGCTCCAATCACCCCGTAAAGGACCTGGGTCTGGACAGGGTGATGATCACCTCCCAGAACCACGGCTATGAAGTCCTTGAAGAGAGTCTGGATCCGGTCAAGGTTGAGATCACCCATGTGAATGTCAATGACGGCACCGTGGAAGGCATGATGCATCGGGAGCTGCCCATCTTCAGCGTGCAGTACCATCCAGAGGCCTCACCGGGCCCCAGCGATTCCATCTACCTGTTCGACCGATTCGAAGCCATGATGATCAAATTCAAGGAGGCCAACCAATGAAACGCACCCATTTCAGCAAAATCATGGTGATCGGTTCCGGCCCCATCATCATCGGCCAGGCGGCCGAATTCGACTACTCCGGCACCCAGGCGTGCCGTGTCCTCATGGACGAGGGGATTGAAACCGTCCTCGTCAACTCCAACCCTGCCACCATCATGACGGATACCCGCATGGCGGATTCCGTGTATATCGAGCCCCTGAACGCCGTGTTCCTGGAAAAAATCATCGCCAAGGAGCGCCCCCAAGGGGTCCTGGCGGGGATGGGGGGGCAGACGGCCCTGAACCTGGCCCTGGAACTGGACGAAAAGGGAATCCTCAAAAAGTACAACGTGGAGCTCCTGGGCACCAATCTGGAAGCCATCCGAAAATCCGAGGACCGGGAACTGTTCAAGCACACCATGGAACGGATCGGTCAGCCCGTCATTGAAAGCGACATTTTTTCCACCGTTGAAGGGGCTGTGGAGTACGCCGACAGCATCGGCTACCCCGTGGTTGTGCGGCCGGCCTTCACCCTGGGTGGCACCGGCGGCGGCATCGCTTATACCAAGGATGAGCTGCTGGAAATCGCACCCAAGGGTCTGGCCTTCAGTATGGCCAACCAGATCCTGATTGAGCGGTTCATCAAGGGGTGGAAAGAAGTGGAATACGAAATGATCCGGGATGCCAAGGGCAATGTCATTGCGGTCTGCAATATGGAGAACATCGACCCCGTAGGGATCCACACCGGGGACAGCATCGTCGTGGCGCCGTCCCAAACCCTCAGCGACAGGGAATACCAGATGCTGAGGAACGCCGCCATCGCCATCGTCACCGCCCTGAACATCGTCGGGGGCTGCAACGTGCAGTACGCCCTGGATCCCCTGAGCTTCAACTACTATGTCATCGAAGTGAATCCCCGGGTCAGCCGGTCCTCGGCCCTGGCGTCCAAGGCCACGGGGTATCCCATCGCCAAGGTGGCGGCCAAGATTGCCATCGGCTACAGCCTGGACGAAATCACCAACGATGTCACCGGCAAGACCATGGCCAGCTTCGAACCCACCCTGGATTACTGCGTGGTGAAGATTCCGAAATGGCCCTTCGATAAGCTGGACAGCGGCAAGCGCCGTTTGGGCACCATGATGATGGCTACTGGCGAAGTCATGGCCATCGGCAACCGATTCGAAAGCGCCCTGCTGAAGGGAATCCGCTCCCTGGAAATCCGTCAGGACGGCCTGCTCTTCGACAAGGCGGCGGATATTGAAGAGGCGGAGCTGAAACGGCTGGTCCGTGAAGGGGATGACGAGCGGATTTACTACCTGGCGGAGATGCTGCGCCGGGGCTATGAGGTGGCAGAGTGCTCCGAGCTGTCCATGATCGACCCTTTCTTTGTGCATAAGATCCTGAATATCATCCAGTGGGAGGAATCCATCCGCGGCCGGAAGCTTGCGGATATCGACACCGATGAGATGCGGTTCCTCAAACAGCGGGGCTTCTCCGATAAAACCATCGCAAGGCTGACGGATTCACTGCCGGATGAGGTTTACGAAGCCCGAAAGGCTCAGAAGGTGACAGCGGTTTACAAAATGGTTGATACCTGCGGCGGCGAGTTCGATGCGGTATCCAACTATTTCTACTCCACCTACGATTACGAAGATGAATCCATCCCCTCAGACCGTGAAAAAGTACTGGTTATCGGCTCCGGCCCAATCCGTATTGGACAGGGAGTGGAGTTTGACTACTGTTCCGTACACGGGGTGCTTGCCCTGCGGGAAATGGGCTATGAGGCCATCATCATCAACAACAACCCTGAAACCGTCAGCACAGATTTTGATATTTCCGACAAACTGTACTTCGAACCCATCACCGAAGAAGATGTGCTTAACATCATTGAAAAGGAAAAACCCCTTGGCGTAATCCTCCAGTACGGCGGTCAGACAGCCATCAAGCTGGCTGAATTCCTAAGTGAGAAGGGCATTCGCATTTTGGGAACCTCCGCGGCTGATATCGATGCTTCCGAGAACCGCGAAGTGTTCGAGGCAGTAATGGAAGAGTTCGACATCAAGCGCCCCAAAGGGGTAGCGGTCATGACGATGGAAGAGGGCATGAAAGCAGCCGAAGAACTGGGCTATCCGGTTCTGGTGCGCCCCAGCTATGTACTGGGCGGCCTGGGCATGGAGATTGCCTACAATTCATCGGAAATTGAAGCATGGCTTGAACTGGCCCGGAGCAAGAATCCCAAGAAACCGGTGCTGATCGATAAGTACCTGAACGGCATTGAGATTGAGGTTGACGCCATCTGCGACGGTACCGATATTCTCATTCCCGGCATCATGGAACACCTTGAGAGGGCGGGTATCCATTCCGGCGATAGCGTTTCAATTTATCCTGCACCGTCCCTCAGTGCCGAGCTTAAGCAAAAAATCGTAAAAGTAACGGAAACCCTTGCCCGTGTTTTGAACGTGATAGGGCTTATAAACATACAGTATGTCTATGCAGACGGTGAGCTTTATGTAATAGAAGTGAATCCCCGGGCTTCCCGAACAGTTCCCTTCATAAGCAAGGTAACGGGAATTTCCATGATTGAGGTTGCAACCCGCGCCATGCTGGGAATGCCCCTCAAAAACCTGCGCTACGGCACAGGGCTTTTCCCCGAAACCAACTTCTACTCTGTAAAAGTGCCTGTATTCTCAATGGATAAGATTCCTGGCTCCGAAATTGCCCTGGGCCCCGAAATGAAATCCACCGGGGAAGTGCTGAGCATTGAATCCGATCTGACCCACGCGCTGTACAAGGGCTTTATAGCCGCAAAAATGGAACTCCCTGAAAAAGGCAAGATCCTTGCAAGCATCTCCGACCATTACAAGGATGAGTTTGTGGCCCTTGCCAAACAAATGACCCAGCTTGGCTACACCTTCGCCGCCACTCCTGGCACTGCACAGTCACTGCGCGATGCGGGAATGGAAGCGGAAACAGTAACCAAAATCGGCCTGGAAGGCACCAACGTAATCGATATGATCCGCAGCGGCGCCATCAACTGGGTGGTGAATATTCCAAGCAAGGGTAGGGATAGCCGCACCGATGGATTCAAGATCCGACGTGCCGCGGTTGAAAAGAAAATTCCCTGCCTGACAGCTCTGGATACCCTCGAAGCCTGGATTCAGATTTCCAAGGCGGACCTCCATCCGGAGGATCTGTCTATTGTGAATATCTGTGATCTTACATTGGCGCTTGAAAAGTAGAGGGAAATATAATAAAGATTAGCGAACCCGCATTGTTCTGATGCGGGTTTTTCTATTGAATAACGAAAATACATGGTTCTACATAAGAGCTGAAAACAGAGTGAAACCAACATGTTGGAAGTGATGCTCTTTCTTATACTAACCCTTTCTGTATGGTAATCACCGAGATCCACATTAATGTAAGTTAAATAAGAATATTCCAGATATTCAAATGGGATTATTTGTGCTATCATGGCAGTGGTTGGATTTATTTCAATTTCAGAACAACCACACAGTTCCTATGGATGGGAACTGAATATCTGTCAAGGAGGATTCAAAATGGCCGTAAAATCGGCGTCAAAATCATCATCGTCATCGAAGGCTAGCAGTTCCAAGACATCTGCATCAAAATCCGCACCTAAATCCACATCAAGCAGCTCATCATCAAAAAGTTCATCGACCTCATCCAGTACGGCTTCAAAATCGACCGGCAGTACCAGTAAAAATTCATCGGTATCGAAACCTGCCAGCAGCACCAGTCCGACAGTCACTAAATCAACTCCTGCGGTGTCGTATACTCCCTCGCCAGCAGCAGCTAAAGCCAGTTCTGGAGTGTCTGCCAATTCAAGCAGCACTGCGGCTAAGACCACAACGTCAACAGCGTCCAGTGCGCCGAAAACCACGACAGCAAAAACAACGACTGCTACCGCTACTGCAACCGCATCAAAGCCCGCATCCAGCAGCGCTTCCTCATCGAAGCCGACCATGGGCTCTGCTTATACATCGGCAGGCGCACCAACCCCCGCCAAAACAACGACAACCACTACAGCAGCCACTGCCATCAGTGCCAGTAGTTCCGCATCCCTTGCAGCTTTGAAATCAACCCCTGGTATACAGCTAAGCAACAGCAATGCCCAAAAGAACACCGCCGCCATCATAGCCTCAAGCAGCAAATCAAGCTCGGCAGCATCAAAACCAGCGACAAAGGCAATAATTGCGTCTAAAGGCAACACACCCAAACAAATTACTGCCGCCGCTTATACGTCAACGGGAGCACCGACTAGCCCGAAGGTCATTGCGGCAACTGTGGTACCAACAAAATCTTTAATCGCGATCCCAGCAAGTATTCCGAAGAGCACCACATCCACCTATACATCAACAGGTGTGTCAACCAGCAGTAAGGTGAGTGCATCCACCAAGACAGTTACAATTGGAATTGAAGCGCTCCCTAAGGGAGCTCCATCAAAAGTAACCGAAAGTGTAGCTCGGTTATCTACCGGCAAGATTGTTGATATAGCCATCAAGGATGGCAAATCATACTACAATGGCAAGCTCATGACCGAAGACAAGGTGTTTGAGAATGCAGTAATACATACAGACGCAGGATACTATCAAATTAAAAACGGTAAGGGGATAAATGTAATAGGATACAATTTCGCCGAAAAATCAAGCCCTGCAATCAAACCGACGCTACCGCAGGTAAAACCACAACCGCAGATAATGCCTCAAATCGGCTCAATTCCCACAGAAGCCCCATCAATAGGAAATGAAAACAAAGCTCTTCTACCTGATGGTAAAATCGTTAACATCACTATTAAAGATGGCAAATCATACTACAACGGCAAACTCATGGCCGGGGATAAGGCATTTGAGAATGCAGTAATACATACAGACGCAGGATACTATCAGATTAAAAACGGTAAGGGAGTAAAGGTAACAGGATACAATTTTGGACAACCGCCAAAATTGCCAGTACCCCCTGTTGTTACTCAACCAGTTGCACCTCCTATAGTCGCACCCAAACCGCCAACAATCATACCGTTTACAAGTATTCAACAGCAGGGAATTCTTCAGACAGGAGATCAAGGTCTACCGGTCGCGAAT
>CAYRIO010000049.1:0-9228 GCA_964424355.1 uncultured Peptostreptococcaceae bacterium | reverse complement strand
GAACCGCAAACCCGGTGAGGGATTGCCAGCTCATGGCATTGAGGACATTTAATCATGCAAGGTGCCGTCATTTTGATGTTCGCTGATCGGCGACTATCTCTTCTGGCTTTGGATATCTTCCGCTTAGGTACTGCCATTGTTACACCTCCTTACGTTTCAGTAACTCTTGTAGCGCCGCCATTCTGGGGTCTACTGTATCCAGCTCACAGGCACAAGAGCCTGTATTCAGGTTTTGTCCGCAATTCTTGCACAAACCGGCGCATTCAGCCTTGCAAAGCATCCGTAGTGGCAGGTTCAGCAGGATGTCATCCGAAACAATCGGATCCAAATCCACTGAATCCCCTTCAAACTCCCAGACTTCTTCGTCTTCATCGTTCACTTGCACCGCACTTTTGGTCAAGCTGTTCTCAAGGACGCGGGTGAACTCTCCGGCGAAATCATAGTCAAAAGGTTCAAGACATCGGTCACAGGAAACTTTCGCCTGACCGGAATAGGTCAGCTGTAAAGTGAATCTGCGTCCGGATTTCAACACCTTGCCTGTCCCCAGAACTGGTCGGGATTCCGTGGGATGCAGATGCTCAAAAATTAATCCGGGATCTGATTCCATTGTGTATTCAAATGAAATCTCCTGGTTTTTCCCTGTAATCAGGGGGGTTAAATCAATCCGCATGTGATACTCCTTTGCGCATAACATGATTATTATACCGACCACAGGTTTCTTTGTCAAGGGTTCTCATCCTGCGAAATGAGGCGAAAGAAAAGCCGCTGTCAGTTCACAACAGCGGCTTTATGCTTCATCTACTAAGAAACCAGATTTTTTGTGTCCCGAGCAATCACCAATTCTTCATTGGTTGGGATCACCATGATCTTCACAGCGGAATCATCCGTGCTGACGAAAGTCTCTTTGCCCCGAACCTTGTTCTTTTCTTCATCCAGCTTGATGCCCATGAAACCAAGGCCCTTGCAGATGTATGAACGGTTGATCGCAGAGTTTTCTCCCAGACCGGCTGTGAACACGATTCCGTCAACACCACCCATATCGGCAGCGTATGCGGCAATGTACTCCTTAACGCGTTGGTCGAATGTCTGAAGAGCCAGGAGCGCTCTTTCATTCCCTGCTTCAGCGGCTTGCTCGACATCTCTGAAATCGCTTGAAATTCCGGAGATTCCAAGAACCCCGGATTTCTTGTTCAGGACATCGTTCATCTCTTCAGCGGTGAGACCTTCTTTATTCATGATATATGTTACAATAGCAGGGTCTATATCACCACAGCGGGTACCCATGATCAGACCTTCCAAAGGTGTGAATCCCATGGATGTAGCGACTGATTTTCCGCCCTCGATGGCACAGATGCTGGCGCCGTTCCCCAGATGGCAGGTGATCAGCTTCAGATCTTTGATATCCTTGCCCATCATGGCAGCCGCGCGCTGTGAAACATACTTATGGCTGGTTCCGTGGAAGCCGTACCGACGGACCTTGTATTTTTCGTAGTATTCATAAGGAAGTGGGTAAATGTAAGCAGTACGGGGCATCGTTTGGTGGAACGCCGTATCGAATACCGCCACATTGGGCACGCCCTGCATCAGTTCCTGAATGGCTTTGATTCCGATGATGTTAGGTGGGTTGTGGAGAGGCGCCAGTTCAACGCATTCTTCCAAAGCCACCATGACTTGGTCATCCACAACAACGGATTCACTGTATTTCTCACCGGCATGAACAACGCGATGGCCGCATGCGCTGATTTCCTTAAGGCTGGACACAGCACCATGATTCGGATCAACCAGTGCTTTCAGCACGACTGACAGGGCTTCCTTGTGGTCGGGCATGGGAACTTCAATCAGTGTTTTTCCTGTTTTTTCAGTTTCATGTTTCAGTTTGGAGCCTTCAAGTCCGATCCGCTCAACCAAACCGATTGCAAGAACACTCTCATCAGCCATATTGATCAGCTGATACTTCAAGGATGAACTGCCGCAGTTAATTACCAGTACGTTCAAGTGTAATCCCCCTTGTATCGAAAAATTGACAAATCTCTAATAACCCAATACAGTTTTCATTATAAACGAGAGAGAAAATATTTCAATAGAAAAAGGCCGGAAAACGATTAATTAACTGATTTTTCGCAATTATTTCCTGTATACAAAATGCAGTCCCGACCATTGAAGGAGGTTCTTATGCGGATTCTTGGACTGGTTACAGAGTACAATCCTTTTCATAACGGACACCTGCATCATTTGCAGACATCCAAAGCACTTATCGGAGCAGATCTGACCATCGCCGTCATGAGCGGCCACTTTCTGCAGCGGGGACTCCCGGCTTTGACGGATAAATGGACGCGGGCTGAGATGGCTATCCGCTGCGGGGTGGATTTGGTCATTGAATTGCCGGTGGTATGCGCCTGTGCCAGCGCTGAGTATTTCGCCGGCGGGAGCATTGCCCTTCTCCACGCGCTGGGGGCCCAGGCGGTCTGCTTCGGCTCCGAGGACGGTCAATTGGATCCGATCCTGTCTGCCGCAAGAATACTGGCCGATGAACCGCCCGCCTTCAAGGAAGCGCTCCGCCTGAATCTGGACAAGGGACTGAGCTTTCCTGATGCCCGGGAAAAAGCACTCCGGGCACTGGACCTCGCCGGTGAGGCTCCAATGCATCTGCCCAACACGATCCTGGGCCTGGAATACTGCAAGGCCATCCTCACCCAAAATCTGCCGATGGTCCCCTACACCATCCCGCGAATCGGTGCCGGCTATCACGCCACCGAGATAGCCGGAGGAATCTGCAGCGCCACTGCCATCAGGCAGCTGATTCGGAAAGAAGGGAATATCCCGGACTTCCATGCCATTATGCCGCCTGAAGCGGCTTCCCTTATGGATGCTGCTTTCACTCATGGAAACATCGCCTCCGAAGACCGCCTTTTTCCGCTGCTTCAATACCTGCTCCGGATAACTCCTCCCGAACAGGGGCTTCAAATTGCAGACTGCGAGCACGGCCTGTGGAACCGGATGACCCAAGCTGTGAAGGCCGCCTCCAGCTTTGAGGAGCTGGTAACAAAAACAAAAACCCGCCGGTATACCCTGACGCGGATCCAGCGGGTTCTGACCGCTCTGCTGCTGGGAATCCGGACAGACACCCGGGAACGGCTGGGCAGCCCCCGCTACATCCGGGTTTTGGGGACTTCCGGCCCAGGCCGCAGCTATTTGAAGAGTTACAAGAAAAGCAGCACCCTTCCGGTAATCAACAACCTTTCCCGACTCCATACCGATGATCCCTTGCTGAAAGAAATGCTGGCCCTCGACCTCCTCTCCACCGATATTTTCGCGCTGGCTCTTGAAAACCGCGCCTTCCGGATTTCCGGCAAGGACCACTTGGTTAAAAGTCCATATATCGGCGCATAAAAAGACAGCCTCTCGGCTGTCTTTTCCTATCTGGGGTTATAGCGATCCAACTCTTTGCGGTTGTTATTGACGGTGATCAGCATGCGGTGCATTTCTTTTTCAAGATTTTCAAGAATCTCATCGGCGTAACAGAAGGAGCCGGTCTTAATTTCGTCGGATTTTTCAACGGATTCATTGATCAAATCGTCGGCTTTCTTCCGCGCCTGCTTCAGGATCTCGCTCTGATCCACCAGTGCCATGGCTTGAGCATGGGCATCATTCATCATCTGATTCATATCGGACTGGGCCTTTTGCAACAGCCGTTCCGCTTCTTCCTGGGCATCCGAAAGAATTTTGCCCCGTTCCTCTTTAATCCATTTTGCCTGTTTGACTTCATCAGGTAATTGAATCCGGATTTCTTTGATTATTTCGAGGATGTCTTCCCGATCAATCAGGGCTTTCCCAGAAAACGGCACTGCCGGTGCCCCTTCCATTTTTTCTTCCAGCTCATCCAGTAAGACCAGAACGCGCATAGTATGCCTCCTTATAACTTATCCTTCAACAATTGGCTGACTGCCGGGGGTACCAGTTCATCCACGGCACCGCCCAATCGGTATATTTCTTTCACCAGACTGGAGCTTAAATAGGAATTCTCATTGGCTGTCATCAGAAAAATCGTTTCCGCCCCCGGGTTGAGCTTCCGGTTCATGAGGGCCATCTGGAACTCCGCTTCAAAATCGCTGATTGCCCGAAGGCCTTTGATGATCAGGGGGATATTCTTGTCCTGCATGTAGTTTATCAAAAGTCCGCTGAAGGAATCAACCCTTACATTGGGAATATCCGCCGTCACCTGTTTCAGGAGGGCGACCCGCTCTTCCAACGTGAACAGCGGGTTTTTTGCCGTGTTGATCAAAACCGCCACAACCAGTTCATCTACCAGGGCGGCTGCCCGTCTGATGATATCCAGGTGACCGTTCGTGACTGGATCAAAGCTTCCGGGGTAAACTGCCGTCATGGGGTAACCTCCCTGTATAGTGAAAGCGCGGTTCGGCCGTACTGCTTTTCCTGGGTCCGATGAAGTGACCCGACCTGATCCGGCGCGGGATCCGTTGATTCGTGCTCAACAATCACCAACGCTCCGGGGTTCAATATCTGAGATTCCACCAGTTGGGTCAAGGTCGTGATAACCCAGCCCTTTTGATAAGGCGGATCCATGAATACCAGATCAAAGCGGCGGCCCTCACGCTGCAACAGCTGAATGCCTGCCGCCGCAAGCGATGTCAGGATCCTTGCCTGCAAAGACAGCCGTGTCCGCGCCAGATTTTCGCTGATGACAGTATAACATTTTTTTTCTGGTTCAACCAGAACCGCTTCCAGGGCACCTCTGCTGAGTGCTTCAATCGCAAGCGCTCCGGAACCGCTGAAAAGATCCAGAACTGACTTGTCGCGGATTTCATGCTGAATCATGTTGAACAGGTTTTCTTTCACCCGGTCTGTCGTGGGCCGTGTATTCATACCATCTGGTGCTTTTAGGGCAATCCCTCTAGCACTTCCGCTGATTACTCGCACTTCTTTTCCTCCATGAGATGGAATCAAATTACAGCTTTATTTTATCATGTTACGCCGTTGGGAACCACCGGGTTCAGCAGCAGTCACCCTCGGGGGCATTTTGTGGGCACGCCGCCATGACCAGCCTTCGGTATGCCTATACCCTGGACCGGCGCCGGCAATCACTTGATTTACACCGAAAAACCGCTGATGAACCGGGAAAGGAAGGCCTGCTCCTGAGGCGAGAACCGATCGCGCTGAAAGGTCATCAAGGCCTGTTCCTGCGCAGCCGCCAACAGCTCCCAATCCGTCACCAGATTGGCGACTTTCAACTCTGGGAGGCCATGCTGCCGTGTTCCTAAGATTTCTCCAGGCCCCCGCAGCTCAAGATCCTTTTGGGCGATGACAAAGCCATCCGCCGTATCTGTCAGGGTCTTGATCCGCTCCTGGGCAATCCGGCCCGGACTCTTGCTCATCAGAAAACACCAGCTTTGCCGATCTCCCCGCCCAACCCTTCCCCGCAGCTGATGCAGTTGGGCCAACCCGAATCGGTCACTGTCTTCAATGACCATCACGGTGGCGGCGGGCACATCCACCCCCACCTCGATTACGGTCGTTGAAACCAAAAGGGACAGCTCGCCTTGGGTAAAGCGCTTCATCGTTTCCTCTTTTTCCTGGGGTTTCATCTTGCCGTGAATCAGCCCTATTTCCCGGTTCTTGAAAACCCCTGTCCGCAGCGCGTCATAATGGGCTTCTGCTGACAGGGCATCCACTTCCTCCGAATCCGCCACCAAGGGGCAGACCATATAGACCTGATGACCGGCATCCAGTTGTTCTTCAATGAACCCGTACATATCCTGCCGCTTTGATTCCTTGATGTAGTGGGTCTTGATCGGAATCCTGCCCTTGGGCATTTCTTTAAGATAGGACACGTCCACATCGCCATAGAGGATCAGGCTGAGGGTTCGGGGAATGGGGGTGGCACTCATAAACAGGGTGTCCGGATGATCGGAGGATTTCCGGGCCAATTGGCTCCTTTGGCGCACCCCGAACCGGTGCTGCTCATCGGTGACAACCACCGTCAAGTCTTTGAACCGCACAGCGTCCTGGATCAGGGCATGGGTCCCGATTGCCACCTGAACCGCGCCGTTCCCGATCCCTTCAAGTGTCTGGGTCCGATTTTTCTCACCACTGACCAGCAGGCCTACGGTTACGCCAAGGGGCTCCAGCATCCGTGAGAAAAAGCGGTGATGCTGCCTTGCCAACAGCTCCGTTGGCGCCATCACAGCACCCTGATGCCCGCTGATCGCCGCAAAATACACTGCCGCCAAGGCCAAGATGGTTTTGCCGGATCCCACATCCCCTTGAACCAGACGGTTCATCAGAAGCGGTCCCTTCATATCCTTCAGTATCTCGTCCATGATGGTTCTCTGCCCCTGGGTCAGCTCAAAGGGCAGACTTGCCAGCAAGGGCGCCATGGCCTCCGGCTCCAGATAGTGGTGTTGTTTTTCAGTCACGGAGGCGTTCTTCTTGATAAGGAAAAGTGCCAGCTGGATCAGATACAGTTCTTCAAAGGCAAAACGCCGCCTGGCGTCCTCCGCCTCTCCCAGGGTAGACGGTTGGTGGATGGCCCGAATCGCCTTTTCAGAAGCCAGAAGCCCCATATCTGCCAGGAGGGTCTCCGGCAGAGTCTCTTCAATCGGAAAATCCAGCTTGATGATTGAGCCGATGAGATTCCTGAGGTCCGTTTGCGTCAGCCCCTCTGTCAGGGGGTACACCGGTGTCAGACTTGAAAATTGACCCCAGTCTTCTTCCCTGCAGAATTCTGGATGCATCATGCTGGGCAGCCTGCCTTCTTTCCGGAGGGAGCCGTGAAAGTAATAGACCGATCCCGTTTGAAAAGAGCCCTTTAAAAAGCGGGCATTGAAGAACACGACTTCGCCCTTGCCCGTGCCATCGCTGACCATGATCTTCATGGGCGCTTTTGAAGCCGGGCCGTAGGACGGACTGTGCCGGACGCTTTCCACCACCGCCCGAAGGGTTATCTTCTGATCCGGTGCCGCCTGGGATATTTCCGTCAGGACACTGCGGTCCACATAACTCCTGGGAAAGTGGTAAAGTGCGTCTTTCAACGTTCTTATCCCCAAGCTGTTAAGCAGCTCCGCCCGTTTGGGACCGATGCCCTTGATTTGTCTGATGGCGTTTTCCAATGACATTGTCTGCCTCCCCCGTGAACCTGACGCGTTCCAAATCAAGATGAAATCTGCCCTGAGCAATGCTCAGGGCAGAGAAAAGGTCGTTTACTCGATAGAAAACAAGTGGGAATATACCGGTTGGCCCCCAGAATAGACTTCCACCTCCAGCTGACCATAGCGGCTGCTGAGCGTATCGGCCAGCTCCGCCGCCTCCTGCTCCGAAACGCCCTCACCATAGTACAGGGTGAGAATTTCACTCCCCTCACCGACTGCGGCATCCAGAGCCTCAAAAATAACCGTGTCCCGGTTCTCTCCAGACGCGATGATTTCGCCGTTGAGAATGCCCAGGGTGTCATCCTTGCGGATGTCCTGATCCCCCATCTGGGTATCCCGCACAGAGTACGTTATCTGCAGTGTATTGACCGCTTTCATGGCCTGGTTCATCCGGGTCTCGTTTTCAGCCGGTCCGTGGTCCGGGTTGAATTGGACCATTGCAGCAATCCCTTGGGGGATCGATTTGGACGGAAGGACCGTCACCTTGTGTTCAGCCATGGTCTGGGCCTGATTTGCGGCCAGAATGATGTTGGAGTTGTTCGGCAGGACGAAGATGCACGCCGCGTTGATCTGCGCGATTCCTTTGAGGATATCCTCGGTAGAGGGGTTCATCGTCTGCCCCCCTTCAATGATCACATCCACACCCAAATCCCTGAAAATCTTCTCCAGGCCATCCCCCGCTGCCACAGCGATAAACCCGTAGGGCTTCCTGGGCCCTGCGGTCGCGGCAGGGATAGGCTGCGATTGCCCGACAAGTGTATGGTGCTGTTCCTTCATGTTCTCAATTTTGATGCTGACCAGGTCGCCAATCTTCAGCGCCTGTTCCAGCACCACACCGGGATTATTGGTATGCACATGGACCTTGATCAGATCCTCATCCGTCACAAAGACCAGGCTGTCTCCTGATTTTTCGAGAAATCCTTTCAAATCACCGCCCGAGGTTTCCTTTCCACGGATGATGAATTCAGTGCAATACGTAAAATGGATCTCTGCTGTTTGGGGCTGTGCCATGACCGGTGATTCCGGAGCGCCCTCAGAAACACCCTTGAGTGGTTCTCCCGGCTGCTTCCCCAGCACCACCGCTTCAAAGCCTTCCAGGATGAGCAGCAGGCCTTTGCCCCCCGCATCCACGACGCCCGCCTGTTTCAGAACCGCAAGGAGCTCGGGCGTATGATCCAGAGCCTTTCCTGCGTGCTCCAGCACCAGCTTGAAAAAATGCTGGAAAAGCATGTCCTCCTCGGCAACAGAAACCGCTTTTTCAGCGGTTTCTCGAATCACGGTGAGGATGGTTCCTTCGACGGGCTTGAGAACAGCCCGGTATGCCATGTCAGAGGCTTCTTTCAGAGCCTGGGCGAATTCCACGACAGAGAGGGTTTCCTTGTTTTCACACCCTTTGGATAAGCCCCGGAAGATCTGGGAGAGGATAACCCCGGAATTCCCGCGGGCGCCCATCAGGGATCCCTTTGCAACAGACTTTGCAACTTCGGCACAGGTTCCAAAACTTTTTTTCTGAATCTCTCCCACCGCTGACACCATCGTCAGCGACATATTCGTTCCCGTATCGCCATCCGGCACCGGGTATACGTTCAAAGCGTTCACAACTTCCTTTTCCATGCTCAGAAGGTGCGTGCCCTGGAGAAACATCTGCGTCAGCATCGTGCTGTCAATCCGATTGTAGCTCAAGCGGTGTCCCCTCCTAACGCTGTACGCGTACGCCTTCGATATTAAGATTTACCTTCAGGACCTTCATCCCTGTCTGGTTTTCCACATGATATTTCACTTTTTCGATGATATTGTTGGCAACCACACTGATCTTGGTCCCGAATTGGACGATGACATATAAATCAATGATGATCCCTGTGGGTTCCACATGAACCTTCACCCCTTTGGAAAGGTTCTCCCGCTTGAGGAGGCTGACGATCCCGCTGGTAGGGGATTTTGAAGCCATGCCCACCAGCCCGTAACATTCAACGGCCGCCGCCCCCGCAATGTTCGCGACGACCTCTGTATTTATCTGAACACTTCCGTACTCATTGTCGACCTTTATGCTCATGGAGAGTCC
>CAYRIO010000048.1:0-10029 GCA_964424355.1 uncultured Peptostreptococcaceae bacterium | reverse complement strand
TCAATTTCGTTTGATTCATGAAACCTCCGGTTAATCTGATGAACAGAGTTGTCTTGCAGGCTCGTGTGCCTGACCTGTTATTAGATTTATCATATTCAGAGCCGTTTGACAAGTCTGACTGCATTGACAGGCAATTCGGGGTATTCTATGATGAAGGCAAGAGAAGACATTAGAGGAAGCCAGAGGTGTGAGATGCAGATTGCAGGAAAAAATTTTGAGCAGTGGCTGAATGCTTATCCTTTATTTGAAGAGATTATTCCTTATCGGGAAGTGACATGGATTTCGGACAAATGGCGGGAGGCGGGGGAAGTGCTGCCCGCGTTGTCCTGCGGCATGGAGGCGATTCAGGATGCCTCCCTTCGGCTGGAGCGATTCAGGCCGCTTATTCAGAATCTTTTCCCGGAAACCGCTTCGGCGGCGGGGCTGATTGAATCCGAACTGAAAGCGATCCCGAAAATGGCCCGGGCCATGGCATATCCAGGGACCCTCCTGATCAAACTGGACAGCGATCTGCCAATCGCCGGTTCGGTCAAGGCTCGGGGCGGTATCTATGAAATTCTGAAGCTGGCTGAAACCATCGCTTGTGGCGAGCTGGGATTTTCTGAGGACCGCAATTATGCAGAGTTGGCCAGCCCTGAATACCGGGAGGCGTTTGCCGATTGGGAAGTGGTGGTGGGCTCCACAGGGAACCTGGGCCTGAGCATCGGCATGATCAGCGCGAAGCTGGGCTTCAACGTGACGGTGCATATGTCCGCCGATGCGAAGCCATGGAAAAAAGAAATGCTGCGGAACAATGGCGTCACCGTAGTGGAATATGAAGAAGACTATTCAAAGGCCGTTGAAGAAGGGCGCAAGCAAGCTCTGGTCAATCCCAAGGCACATTTCGTAGATGACGAGAATTCCATGGACCTATTCATGGGCTACAGTGTGGCGGCCCTTCGGCTGAAGGGCCAGTTGGCGGCTATGGATCTGATTCCTGCCATCAATAAGCCTCTGGATGTGTATCTGCCCTGTGGGGTAGGCGGCGCACCCGGCGGCATCGCCTTCGGCCTCAAGCATGTTTTCGGTGATGCAGTGCGGTGCTGGCTGGTAGAGCCTACCCATTCACCCTGCATGCTCATCGGGCTGATGACAGGGGAGCACGATCGGGTATCGGTGCAGGATTTCGGCCTGGACAACCGGACAGATGCCGATGGCCTGGCTGTCGGCAGGGCATCCAAGCTGGCGGGAAAAATGGTGGAACATCTGATCTCCGGGGTGCTGACGGTTTCGGATGAACGGCTGAACCCCTGGACCCGCCAGCTTTATGAAACGGAGGGGCTGTTCATCGAGCCCTCCGCTGCGGCTAGCTTCATCGGCCCCTGCAAGCGGCCCGATGCGCTTTGCAGCCTGGTGTGGGCCACCGGCGGGCGATTGGTGCCTCCGGCGGTCAGAAACAAGATCCTGCACACTTAGGGCGTATGGGTACCCGCAGGATACTTTACATGGAAATCATTCCATGCTATAATCCATGCAAACAGCAACAGCGATGAACGGATGAGTACAAACGGGATACGGCCCAGAGAGTCAGGAACGGTGGAAACTGACACGGAAGACGTTTGGAATATGGTCCGGGAGTTTTTTGGTCAAGGGGCTCTGCCCTCAGGCCAAAGCGGCAGCGGCCGTTACCCCGCAAGAGCACAGTGCTCGCAATGAGGCTGCCCCCGGGCAGTGAAGCAGGGTGGTACCGCGAACAACCTTCGTCCCTTCAACAGGATGGAGGTTTATTTTATTTTTTGACCCAAGGAGGATTCTTATGAGCAAAGGTACTTTCTATGTCACGACACCGATTTATTACCCCAGCAGCAATCTGCATATCGGACACACCTACACGACGGTAGCAGCGGATGCCATCGCCCGGTTCAAACGGGCCACGGGATACGATGTGAAATTTCTCACGGGAACGGATGAGCATGGTCAGAAAATCGAGACCGTCGCCCGGGAAAAAGGGATGGAGCCCAAGGAATTTCTGGACCAGACTGTCGGGGCCATCAAGGACCTCTGGGCCACCATGGAGATCTCCTACGACATCTTTATCCGGACCACCGATGAGTACCATCAGCGCCGGGTCCAGAACATCTTCACCCGCCTCTACGAAAAAGGGGATATCTATAAAAGCTTCTATGAAGGCTGGTACTGCACCCCCTGTGAATCCTTCTGGACCGAATCCCAGCTGAACGACGGCAAATGTCCGGACTGCGGTCGGGATGTACACAAGGCCAAGGAAGAAGCCTATTTCTTCCGACTTTCCAAATACGCGGATCGTCTCCTGGAGCTGTTCGAAACCAATCCTGAGTTCTTAGAGCCGGCTTCCCGGGTCAACGAAATGGTCAACAACTTTATCAAGCCGGGTCTGGAAGATTTGTGCGTGTCCCGAACCACCTTCAAATGGGGGATTCCGGTGCCCTTCGATCCAGGTCATGTGGTTTATGTGTGGGTAGATGCCCTCAGCAACTACATCACAGCCCTGGGCGCCACGGAAGATGAGACGGAGATGAACAAGTACTGGCCCGCCGACGTGCAGCTGGTGGGGAAAGAAATTGTCCGGTTCCACACCATCATCTGGCCCGCCATGCTGATGGCGCTGGATATCCCCATTCCCAAGAAGGTGTTCGGCCACGGCTGGATCCTGCTGGAGGGCGGCAAAATGTCTAAATCCAAGGGGAATATCGTGGATCCGGTGGTCCTGATCGACCGCTACGGTGTGGATGCCCTGAAATACTTCCTGCTGCGGGAATACAGCTTCGGGCAGGATGGGGTGTTCACCAATGAGGTCCTGCTGAACCGAATCAACTCCGATTTGGCCAATGACCTGGGGAATCTGGTCAGCCGGTCCGTTGCCATGGTGGAGAAATACCGGGGCGGCATTCTGCCTGTCCCAACGGCGCTCACGGAGTTTGATGAGAGCCTCAAGGCTCTTGCGGTTTCCATAGCGGATGAAGTGGAAGCCCGCATGGATAAACTGGATTTCAGCAATGCCCTGGAGGCTATCTGGAAACTGGTGCGCCGGGCCAATAAATACATCGATGAAACAGCGCCCTGGATCCTGGCGAAATCCGATGAGGATGCCAACAAGCTGGATACCGTATTGTACAACCTGTGCGAAGCCATCCGAATCGTTGCGGTGCTGATCCAACCCTTCATGCACCATACCGCGGATAAGATTTTTGTCCAATTGGGTGTCCATGGGGAAACCGGGCTGACCCAGTGGGATTCCACCCGGATCTTCGGAGGGTTGATCACCGGCTCCAAGATTACCAAAGGGGAAGCCCTGTTCCCGCGGATCGACATTCCTGTGGAATTGGAAGCACTGGCTAGCCTGGGAGCTCCGGTTGAAGAACCCAAAGTGGCGGCTGCGGCTGCGGTTGAGGAAGCCGATGCCCCCATGAAAGAGGAGATTACCATTGACGATTTTGCCAAGGTTGATTTCCGAGTGGCCGAGGTGATTTCTGCAGAGAAGCACCCCAAAGCGGACAAACTGCTGGTGCTCCAATTGCAAGTGGGAACAGAGCAGCGGCAGGTGGTATCGGGCATTGCCCAGTGGTACAAGCCAGAGGATCTGGTGGGACGCAAGGTCATCCTTGTTGCCAACCTGAAGCCCGTGAAGCTGCGGGGCATCGAATCCAATGGCATGATCCTGGCAGCCAGCAAGGGAGATCAACTGGAGTTGGTGAGTGCGGATATCGTCAGTGGAGCCACGGTGTCTTAAGGAATCAGATAAATAATTTTGAGAGATCGCCGGTTACGGCGGTCTCTTTTCTATTTCAGAGTCTGTAACGCAAGTTACGTTTAATATTTAACCTTTGTGGTATCTTTACCACAAAGGGAGGGGAGTACATGGAACGGATGATGGGATTTTCAGATTTTGATCGAGGGTTGAAGGCGCTCAGTGCTGTTTTTGAGGTGTTGGGGCCTGTTCGCCAGGCGGGAACCGGTCGGTTCTCGGATACCGATGTGATCGGGTACGGACCGATCAGCAGCTTCGCGGAGCTGGTCTTGAATGAGAAAAGCTATTTTTCTCCGAAGGAGGCGGTATTTCCGGTACGGGAAACCCTGTTCCGCTTTTCGGGGAATTCTGTAGAGGAAACTGAGGGGCCGGCAAAGCCGGTACTTTTGATACTGCGGCCCTGTGATCTCAACGGGATTCAGCGGCTGGATACGATTTATCTGAAAAACGGCCCGATTCAGGACCCTTACTATAAAAGAAGACGAGACAACGTGAAATTCCTGATGCTGGAATGTACGGAAGGGTTTGATTCCTGTTTCTGTGTGAGCATGGATTCAAACCGGTCGGATCTCTGGGATGGCGCCTTGCGGATTGCCGGGGATCAGGTGTGGATCAATTTGAGGGATGATGCCTTGAAGGCTGGTTTTGAAGGCTGCGGTACCACGGCAGGTTTTGAACCTGCATTCATCGAGAAAAACAAGATCCAGGTAACGGTGCCGGAACCCGATCAGGTGACAAAGGCCCATTTTGACCACCCCCTGTGGCAGGAGTACACCCAGCGGTGCATCCACTGCGGTCGCTGCAACACCAGCTGTGTCACCTGCAGCTGTTTTACGATGCAGGATATCCTTTATGATGAGAACGGGCAGCTGGGCGAGCGGCGCCGGCGCTGGGCCGGTTGCCACGTGGATGGTTTCAGCGATATGGCCGGTGGGCATTCATTCCGGAAAAAAGACGGGGAGCGGATGCGGTTCAAAACCATGCACAAGATCAATGATTATCATCGCCGGTTCGGCACGCACATGTGCGTAGGCTGCGGCCGTTGTGATGACGTTTGTCCGGAGTACATCTCCTTTTCCAAGTGCATCAATAAGCTCAATCAAATCATTCAGGAGGAAACCCATGACAAGTAATCCCTATGTGTTTTCGCCCTTAGAAATTCTAAGCATCACCCAGGAAACGGAGATCGACTGGACCTTCCGGGTCGCCTTTTTTCAGCCGGTTATCGGCGGGCAGTTTCTGGAGATCTCCCTGCCCGGGGTTGGAGAAGCGCCGATCTCCATCAGCGATGCCGGGCCTGGGTGGCTGGATCTGACCATTCGCCGGGTCGGCCGGGTGACGGATGGCATTTTTAAGCGCCGGGTCGGAGAATCCCTGATGGCTCGGGGGCCCTACGGCAATGGGTTTATCCCGGAAAATTTCAACGGAAAAAAAGTCGTGGTGATTGCCGGCGGCACCGGACTGGCCCCGGTAAGGAGCCTGGTGCGCATTTTCGGTCTGGAAAAGCAGCATGTCAGCGGCTTTGAGCTGTTGGCAGGCTTCAAGACACCGGCGGACATGCTGTACCGGGAGCTGTTCGCCCAGTGGCAGCAGAGCTTCCCTGTCCATCTGACGGTGGACAAAGAAGCCCCGGGCTGGACGAACCTGGTGGGACTCATTCCTTCTCATCTGGAGCGATTTGATTTTTCAAAAGAGGCGGCGACGGAATGGATCGTCGTGGGCCCCCCCATGATGATGAAATTCACCACCCTGGCCCTGCTTGAAAAAGGCGTGCCCAAGGCGCAGATCACCGTCTCCTTCGAACGGAATATGAGCTGCGGCATCGGTAAATGCGGCCACTGTAAGATCGACGAAACCTATGTATGCCTGGAAGGCCCGGTGTTTCCGTACACCAAGGCTGAACAGCTTTTGGACTAAGGGGGGATTACCGGTGACAATCAATCGGAAGCAGACCATCAAGAACGCCTGGCGGCTCACAAAATCCCGAAACACCACCACCCTGCGGGTCCGGGTACCCGGCGGGCATCTGGAAACCCGTTACTTCAGCCTGATTCAGCAGATCGCCGATGAGTACGGCAACGGTTCCGTCCATCTTACGGCCCGGCAGGGATTTGAAATCCCGGATGTCCCATGGGAAAAAGTGCCGGAGGTGAACGCCTTGCTGGCGCCCCTCATCGATATGCTGCAGCTGGAGGTGCCCACCACCGAGAAAGGATATCCGGCAGCTGGCACCCGAAACATCAGCGCCTGTATCGGCAACCGGGTCTGCCCCTTTGCCAATGACGACACCACCCGGATCGCCCAGCGGATGGAGCGGGAGGTCTTCCCCCATGATCTGCACTTCAAGATTGCCATCACAGGGTGCCCCAACGACTGCATCAAGGCCCACATGAACGACTTCGGCATCATCTGCCTGTCGGAACCGGTATACGACCCTGCTCGCTGCATCAGCTGCAATGCCTGTGCGGAGAACTGCGAGAAGAAGGTGACCGGCGCCCTGATGATGAAGAACTTCAACATCGAGCGGGATCACGAGAAGTGCATCGGCTGCGGCGAATGTGTGCTGAAATGCCCTACCCGGGCCATGACCCGAAATCCGAAAAAACTGTACCGCATGGTCATCATGGGGCGTACCGGCAAGAAGAATCCGCGAATTGCGGAAGCCTTTATCCAGTGGGCGACTGAGGACGTGCTGGTTCAGATTATCAAGAACACCTACGCCTTTGTGGAGCGGTATATCGATACCGGACTGGCGAAGGAACACATCGGCTATATTGTGGACCGGCAGGGTTACCACAAGTTCAAGGCAGAGGTCATGGCGGGGGTCGTCCTGAACCCGGAAGCCAAAGTGGCAGACAACATCCAGTGGGGCGGCTACTGGTATAAACAGGGGATGAATCTGAAATAGGAGGAACGCATGCGGGAAACCTTTGTCACGGAAGATCTGCTCAACACCCTGATTACCTTGGAAATTCGGGGGAATGAGAATTATATGCGTCTGGCGGCTCATGTTGGGGACGAGAAGAGCCGGGAGCTGTTTACCATCCTGGCGGCCCAGGAACTGAAGCACAAGCTGATTTATGAGGGCTTCAAGAAATGCCTGCCAGCTACTGAAACGGCGGATGCCGATTATCTGGCCTATGTGGCCCTGCTGCTGGAAAAACAGGTTCCCATCATCGCCAATCAGAATGTGCCGGAGGATTTTGAGGCAGGGTTCCGCCTGGCGGTGGCCCTGGAGAAAGAAACGATATTTTTCCTTCATGAAGTGAAAGGCCTGCTGGGTTCAGACCAGGCAGACCAGGTGGACCCCTTGATTGCAGAGGAACGGAAGCATCTGCAATATCTACTGGCATTCGAATAAAAGGAGCAACCCATGTATACTGAACTGCTGCAAAAAATGAATGAAATATCTTTATCAAAGGTCGCTATCATCAGGAACAGCAAGAGCCGATATCTGCTCTTGGCCATGCTGGCAGGGTTCTTCGTGGGCCTGGGCATCATCCTGATCTTCACCATTGGGGGGACCGTGGGGGATGTTCCCTACCGGAAAACCCTGATGGGCATGAGCTTTGGCATTGCCCTGAGCCTGGTGATCATGGCGGGCAGTGAACTGTTTACCGGCAACAATCTGGTGCTGACCATGGGCGCTTTGGATAAAAAAGTGACCTGGGGCGATACGCTGCGCATCTGGGTGTATTCCTGGATCGGCAACTGGGCGGGGAGTATCCTGGTGGCGGTCCTGTACTTCAATACCGGACTGACCAAGGGGCCGGTTGGAGAGTTCATCGCCGCGTCTTCCGGGCTGAAGATGACCGCGGGCCCGTCGGAGCTTTTTTTCAGGGGCATGCTGTGTAACATCCTGGTGTGCCTGGCGGTGCTGTGCAGCATCAAGCTGAAGGAAGAGATCGCCAAGCTGGTGATGATCTGGTGGTGCCTCTTCGCGTTCATCACCTCGGGATTTGAACACAGCATCGCCAATATGACACTGCTGACCATCGGTCTTCTGGTTCCTCATGGTGAAAAGGTGACCCTGAACGGTTATTTTTACAATATCGGTATGGTGACGCTGGGCAATATCGCAGGGGCTGTGATCGTTCTGGCCTTGGTCTACTGGTATGTCGGCGGCCCGGGAAAGAAGCAGGCGGCATAATAAAGCGCTGGAATTGTAAAACTGAATAGAATCCACAACTTTATCCACAATCACGGCCGGCGATTGTGGATAAAGTTGTTTTTGATGTTTTCCTTGATGGTCTGGTGATCCTGAATCGCCTGACTCACGGTGAATAGAACCCCGAAAGAAAAGACGTCTGAGCGTATCGCACAGACGTCTTCATCGTTTCCTCCCCATTTAAATCGGTTGCTTCGAATGAGCCTGAAGAAACCGATTTAAATGATAATTATACTCAAACCACCGGTCGTGCTGCTCTTTTGCGGGGGTCTGCTGCATCCGGAAGTCATCCAACAGCTGTTTTTTTGAAGCGGCGTCCAGCTGGGCGCCCGCGATCTCCGGCCAAGCATCTACCGAGAGCCAGCTGAGGTGGTAGATATCAACCTGATGGGTGAGCTGGTAGCGTTCCAGGTTGTTGTGGGCGATCAGGCGGTCCACATTCACATAGTTCAGAGCCACATACACGGTTACGGCGGCAATCAGCGCGGTTTTAAAGAGCGGGAATTCCCGCTTCCAGATCCAGACCATCAGGGCCAGCAAGGAAACCGCCATAAAGGCCATGAAGAACTGAACGAAGAGGCGGAGCTCTGTGAAGCCGTAAGCGGCCTCATACAGATGCATCCGGTAAAAGGCGGAGACCAGCAGGTTTAATGTAAAAGCGGTCATCAGGGAGTTACAGACCAGCAAGGCGTTGTTCAACCCGGCATGACTATCCTTGGTTTTGGAAGCGATGGACAGGATAACGGCCATGTTCACAAAGGCCGCGGCCAGGAGTTCAAAGAAGCCCCTGCGGGCATACACGGCGTAGCTGAGCCCCGTGGGCAGGCTGGCACCGGCACTGTACAGATAGGTGAACTGAATGAGGGTGAAGAGGAGGTACACCGCGCAGAGGAGGCTCATCACCGTCAGGGCGGTGACGGATTCCAGATCCTTTCGTATCAGGAGGGGTGAATCATTGCCAGGAACGTCATACTTCAGGCTCCAGAGATAGCCAAAGAAATACAAGGTCCCCATGCTGATCAGCAGAGTGTGGCTGATAATCCGGTCCAACTGCAAATCCTGAAGGAAGGTGAGCCGATCGGTGAACATTCGACTGAATACCGCATCAGAACTGGTCAGCAGGATCAGGACGACAGCCAGCAGCGGCACGGAGAGCATCAGGCCCCGGAGGATCTGGCTCCGGGTTGCGGATGTCCCCTCAGAGGGCTTGGCCGTCAGTCCTTGCAGTGAAAAGAGGATGAATTTCGGTGCACTTTCAAGGCTCTGAGGAACCAATTTCCGAACAAGGGTGCCGATCGACGACACGTAAATGTTTTTCCAGGCACCGTAGCGGGCTGACAGGGTGTAAGCGGTGATGCCCAAGAGGATCGCCAGGCCGTTGAGGAAACGCAGGGAAGCATTGTTATAAATCCCATAGCTGATGCAAAGCAGCAGGGAGGCAATCAGGAGGAATGAACTGAGGCGGGGTTGCTTGTATCCTTTAAAGGAAACATGTATTGCGGCGATGATCAGCAGTGCAAAAATCGGGACAGAAATGCCGAATCGCTGACCATTGAAAAAGTAATCGAAGGCGATTCCCAAAAGGCCGGCGCTCAGGATGACGATCAGTTTCTCAGTGGGGGTGCTTTTCTGGTCTGTTTCACGGTTGCGCCCTTTTGTTTCGAGGTGCGCCAGGTATTGGGGCGAATAGATGCGCCCGTTTTCTTGGGAGGGGCTACTCATGGGTGCTCCTTTCATCATGGTCCTTCACATATTCCAGAATATCTCCGGGTTGACACTGCAGCGCCTCACAGATGGCGTTCAAAGTTTCCAGGCGGACGGCCTTGGCCTTGCCGGTTTTTAGAATGGAGAGATTGGCATTGGTGATGCCCACCCTCAGGGCCAGCTCATTCAGGGAAATCTTGCGTCTTGCCATCATGACGTCCAGGTTGATGATGATTGCCAAAATATTTCCCCCTTTATACGGTCAGATCGTTCTCTTCCTTAAAAGCCACCGCCTGCTCAAAGACCTTGGAAAGGATCAGGATGAAGCAGCCGGCGAACAGGAAGATCAGATACTCTACGTCGGTATGTATGCCCTTGATGTCGATGGTGA
>CAYRIO010000047.1:0-11097 GCA_964424355.1 uncultured Peptostreptococcaceae bacterium | reverse complement strand
TCATCATAGCTGGAGGTCCTGTTCGTATGTTCAATATGATACAGGGCCTCCAGCATTTTATTGCGATGATCGGCCCCCTTGGCAGGCATGATCATGTTCTGGACCTTTTCATTAAACAACATCAGTCCGGAAAGATCCCCTCCCTGATTGACGATGTCCGACAGGATCAGGCCGGTATTGATCACCAGGTCCAGCTTGCGCCACCCCTTCACGGTATAGCTCATGGGACGCCCTGTATCGATCAGGATATGGACATGCTGGTTCTTTTCCGGCTCGTACTGGTTCACAATGGGCTTATCCCCCCGGGCAGTTGCCGCCCAGTTGATCTTCCGGTAATCATCCCCGGAAACATATTCCCGGAGGCTTTCAAAGGCCGTGCCCTTCCCCATGCTCCGCAGATTCCGCCGAGCTTCCTTGAACATCCGATTGTTGCAAAGGCTCAGCCGGTATTTTCTGAGGTTTTTCAAGTTGGGGTACACACGAAATTCCCGGCTCAGGGGCAGTGTGAACGTACGGCTGCACAGACCCAGCCTTCCGGTGTATCGCAGGTGCACATTGCCGAAAGTGAAGGCGCCGCGCTTCGTGGGTTCCACCAGGTAGCTGAAAATCTGACGTTCATTGGGGGCCAGCTCACCGCTGAACCCCCGTGCTGCGCAGGTGAAGTGAAAATCCGGGGTTTCATCCCGCAGCTCAAAGACTAACCGCCGATGGGTCGGGTTCGTCATCTGAAAGCTGATGGACTCTCCCTCGTAGATTGAAAGAACATCGTCTCCGGTGCGTTCCACCGCCAAACTTTCGCCGTCCTGTGACATTCTGAAATCCCAAAGCAGCAGGGCTGCGCAAAAGAGATTGTACAGCAGGAACAGGGTCAAGGATCCTTGCAGGGGAATGGAAATCCCCACCAGAATCAGGCCCAGTGCCAGCATTCCGATAAATCGCTTGGTTATGCCCACATCGTTCCTCCATCCCTACCTTGGTACTTTCACTTTTGTCAGGATATCCGCCAGAACTTGGTCCGGGCGAACCCCTTCGATCTCCAATTCCGGTTTGATGACGATCCTGTGCCGGAGAACCGGCGCCGCCATGGACTTGATGTCCTCCGGGATCACATAGTCCCTGCCCAGATAGCAGGCACAGGCTTTGGCGCTTTGAAGCAGGGCGATGCTGCCCCGAGGGGACGCGCCGATTTCCAGCATCGGATGCTCCCGGGTTTCCTGGATGATGGCGACGATATATCTGATCAGGGCCGCATCGGCCTGGATACCACCCACCTGCCTCCGCTTCTCCATCAACGCTTCCGATGTCCATACCGGAACCATTCCGGCTTCTTCCAGGCTCATCGTGAGAGTTCCGCCGTGGTGCCGCGCGAGAATCAGCTCTTCCTCATCCCCCTCGGGATAATCGATGAGGATCTTCATCAGGAATCGATCCACCAAGGCCTCTGGGAGCGGGTATGTCCCTTCATACTCCAAGGGGTTCTGGGTGGCAAAAACCATATAGGGCTTCGGGAGGGACAGCATTTCGCCATCGATGGACACGGTCTCCTCCGCCATGGATTCCAGCAGCCCTGCCTGGGTCTTCGGGGGGGTCCGGTTGATTTCGTCTGCCAGCAGGAAGTTGGTGAATACCGGCCCCTGCTTCAGTTCAAACTCGCGGGTCTGCATATTGAAGATCCGGGTACCGGTGATATCGGAGGGCATCAGATCCGGTGTGAACTGGATCCGTTTGAAGGCCACCGATACGGTCTTGGCCAGGGCCTTGACCGCCAGTGTCTTCGCCAACCCGGGAACCCCTTCGATCAGGACGTGCCCCCCTGCCAGAAGGCTGATGATCAGCTGATCCAGCAGCTGATCCTGCCCGACAATGGCTTTTTTCAGTTCGGTCTTCACATCGGTTCCCATAGGGGAACTTATCGGTGCTTCGTAGTGCTCCATGGATTATGCCTCCTGTTTCTGACTGTTTCTTTTAGATGCTCGATCACGATGATCTGCTGCTGAATCTCTTTGGGGGGACAATCGGCGGCGACAGCGCCCATCCAGATATGCAGGGCTTCTGCCTGGACACTTTCCGGAAGGCCTTCCCGGATCCAGACCTTAAGCCAGTCCTCTTCCCGGGCGCCCAGCAGCCGGATTAGGCTTCTGTAATAGGCGCCCAGCATTAAATGCCAGCAGCCGGCGGCTCGGTAGAAATGAGCGGCGGCCCTCAGGTATTCCAGTTCAACACGTTCCGTTTCTGTCACAAAGGGCAGGGGCCTTCCCAGACGGCTCCCCTTCATCCAAAACCAGGCCGCTGCCACCAACAGCAGCTGATAAACGCCCAGTTTCAGCCACAGGGGCGCTGCCTTCCAAAGAGAGGGTGCTGCCTTATCTGAAAACAGGTTCTCTTCATTAAATAATACCGGCCGATCGCCCTGAGCCATCAGAGCTTCCGTCAGGGTCCAGGAAGGAACCGTGTCTTTCGTGAGTGCACGATTGGTCAGGTGGGCTGCCGGAATCGTCAGGATCCGCCCGTTGCCCACCTGCCATATCTTGATCCCGTTCTTTTCCGAAATCAGCTTGCCATTCCTGATCAGCACTGGGGGCTCCGGGGCTGTCAGAACGAGGATGCCGCCACTCTGAACCCATTTCAGTACAGCCGGTTCCGTGGTATCGAACCACCAGGCATACGCCACAACCTGAATGGCTTGGGTCGGTTGCTCAACCACCGGACCATTTATCTGCCTGGCTTCTACACCCAGAGCCTGCAAAGCCTCCAGATAGACACTGAACCCTTGATTGCTTTTATTGAGGACCGAATAGGCGGGCAGGCTCCCTTCCTGCCTGTCTGCCATGAACAGCATGGCTCCCAGAACCAGGACTCCGATCATGCAGAAGAGGATTAAATCCCGAATGCTCCTAGATTTCACGGGAGGTCACCTCCTGCCATACCTTTTCCAAATCCAGCTGCCACTGCCGATAAGCCTCGTTGCCGAGGTTCTTGTGCCCATACCAGGCAGCATTGAAGCCTTCCATGACACCCTTGATGGATGGAAGCGACGTAAATTGATTTCTCTCCAAATGTGCGTAAAGCTCTTGATTGGTCCAGGTCTCATCCAGAAAAACCATCCGTGCCCGATGCATCTTCAGGAGGACTGCAATGAAGCCCAAACGGACCGCCTGCCGGGTATCCCCTGATTGTTCCGCCGCACGGGCCCTTTCCATCAGGGTATCCGGGGTGGTTTCCGCCGTAATGGTTTCCCCCAGAATGCCATGCAGCCGCGAGGAACGGCGAAAAACCCCTGTAAAGAGACCCGCCACCAGCAGCACCAAGGCAATCAGCCCCACAGCACAGAGGATGACCACGGCTGTAGAGAAGCCGCTGCTGAAGGGGGTACTGGTCTGAGGGGTTTCAAACAGCTTTCCCAACGTTTCCAGCAGCCATTTTTCAATACTCGCCGTGGCAGTTGCAATGAAATCCGCCCATGCATTCTTCAAGTGCCAGTAGCCCGGCTGACTGAGAATGTCTGTGACAATTTGGTCGTAAATCGCCTGTGAGGGAGCTGATGACGTCTGAATCATGCTTCATCCTGCTCCTTCCCTGGCGCAGGAAGGCGGGATACCCTGAGGAGCAGGTCATAGCCTTCCGTTTCGAAAACACGATTGTAGTACAGCTGGGTGAGAACCACAGCGCCCAATGAGTTGAACAGCAACGCATAAAGAAAATCTGCGATTCCCCGCCCATAGACATACACATACGTAAAACCCAGGCCGGGCTCCAGTCCCAGGAAATGCATCCCCAGTTCCACCAGGCCCGAAGCCATCAGGAAGAAGCTGTCCAGGGAATAGCTGATCCCGTACATCATCAGTGTGATCAGGGAAATTGCGCCGTACAGGTACCAGAACCGGCCCCGTACCAGCTGAATACTGCGCCGGATGGCTTTCACCGGGCCCTTTTTCTCTAGAATCAACGCCTGAAGGGCGTAGGTGAACAAGGTCACGTAGGCATTGATCAGTGCCATCAGCACCAAAAACACCCCCAGGATGCCAAGTACCGTGAGAAGGAGCCGCTGATCCGCACTGCCCAGGGCTGTGAGCATTTGATCGGAGGATTTACCTGCCAGGCTCTGCACGGAGCCGCCAATCAGCTTCCAAACCCCATACCCGATTGGAATCAGGGGCAAAACCCCCAGAGTCACCAACCCCATCACGCTGAACGTACTTTTAAAAGCACTGCCAAGAGCCTTGGCCGCATCCTTGGGCGTCTGCAGGACATCCTGCGAGGCCAGATGGATGACGCCCACGCTGTTGCAGAACGTCATCGTCAGTGCCAGTACGGATACAAGGATCACCACCCAGACCAAAAGAGTGGCTTCTCCCCCTGTAACGGCCATGGCGAACATGGATCCAGCCACCCCAAGAGCGATCAGGACCATCAGCACCATAAAAGCAATCGCAGCGATGCACCAATAGCCCAAATTAAAGATAATGAACGACTTACAGTATTTCCTCAGTATGGAAACAGAGCTGTCCAGAAGCTCTGCCAAGTTCATGATGCCCATCCGATACCTCCTGCCTGAATTGTAAGGAACTGGTCCTATCCATTAAACCATACGTCCCATGGGGTTTCAATACTGACGGACCAGAATTAAGTCCCTTGTAATGAAGAAGGAGCCCGCATCTGCTGGGCTCCCGTCCTATCATTCGTCGTAATGGTCCATAAAATCATGGCGCTCGTCCCCGGATTTCCACCCGAGTATGGCATCCATGTGTACGTTTCTGGCTGAGTTGAAAATACACTTCTCCACGTCGGAAAATGACGTTCCCAGGGACTTGATCAATTCTTTGATTTCCTTCCGTTTGCCGGCGGTTTTCTTGGCGGCAACCATACAGCCGCAGTTCAGAGGAGAAATCCCATTATAATCTGCAAAATGGATGATGCCCTCCTCCCGGATATAGGTCATCGGTCGGATCAGTTCCATGTTCTCGAAGTTTTTTGCCTTCAGCTTAGGCATCATGGTCATGTACTGCCCCCCGCAGAGGACATTGAGCATGATGGTCTCCACCACGTCGTCATAGTGGTGCCCCAGGGCCAGCTTATTGCAGCCCAGTTCCTGGGCCTTGGCATACAGGGCACCTCGGCGCATGCGGGCGCACATGTAGCAGGGATACTCCGCAGAAATCTGATCCACCACATCAAAGATCTTCACATCGAATATATGAACCGGAATCTCCAGATGGGCGCAGTTATCCTCCAGCAGCTTGCGGATATGGGGGTGATAACCGGGGTCCATGGCGATGAACTCCAGGCTGAAATTCTTCAGGCCATGGCGATGCAACTCCTGCAGCATCTTTGCCATCAGGAGGCTGTCCTTCCCGCCGGATACGGCCACGGCAATCCTGTCGCCGTCGTTAATCAGCTTGAATTCCTTGATGCCTCTGATAAAGGGCGTCCAGGTTTCCTTGCGCAGTTTTTTGATGATGCTCCGCTCGATTTCGCGGCAGGGACGCAAATCATGGGTGGGAAGCGTGAATTCACACCCGTTTCCAGCAATGCTCATAAGGGTTCCTCCAATAATATCTTTCAAAACTATATCGCACCGCCTCTGAGATGACAAGAAAAATAAGGCCCCAGCTCCATGAAAAGGCTTCCCTGTGCAGTTATTAAATCTGAATTTTCAGGGTATAATGGTAGAAAAACCATTGAGGTATCGCGTTGTGAAAAACATAACAATACACGGGTCCTCTGAAAAAGATTCCAGCTTCCCCATCGTTGGCATCGGTGCTTCCGTGACAGTTCCCAAATCCGAAAACGCGCTGAAGAAGATTTTCATTCTCCTCCGCGCCCAGACCAGCCATGACTTTTCTCAGTATAAGCCCAGTACGATTCATCGGCGCATTGAACGACGCATGGCTGTCAACCAGATCGATACCCTGGATGGTTACGTCAAATTCGTGCAGCAATCCCCAGGAGAAGTAGAGGCCCTCTTCCGCGACCTGCTCATCGGGGTAACTAATTTTTTCCGTGACCCCGAAGCCTTTCAAACACTGGAAGCGCACGGCATCCCCAAACTTTTTGCTGACAAGTCCCCAGACACGGCCATCCGCGTCTGGACCCCGGGATGCTCCACCGGCGAAGAGGCCTATTCCATAGCCATCCTGCTGCAGGAGCATATGGAGTCCCTGAAACAAAGCTACACCGTCCAGATATTCGCTACGGACATTGACAGCCAGGCCATTGCCACAGCGCGTTCCGGACGTTATCCCGCCAGCATCGCCGCTGACATTTCCCCCGAGCGGCTGGCCCGTTTTTTCACAGCCGATCCCGATGGCAGTGCCTATCGCATCAATAAGAGCATCCGCGACATGCTGATCTTCTCCGAACAGGATCTCGTCAAGGATCCGCCCTTTTCCAAGCTGGATTTCATCAGTTGCCGGAATTTGCTGATCTATATGGGCGGTGATTTGCAAAAGAAAATCATCCCTCTCTTCCACTATGCCCTGAAACAAAGCGGCATGCTCTTTCTGGGAACCTCTGAAACGATTGGGGATTTTGTTGACCTGTTTGCCCCTGTGGACAGAAAATTCAAGCTGTACCAACGCAAAGGCGATATCCACGACACTCAGCGCATCACTGCAGGCCGATTTGTTCCCACGGCAACACCAGTTGATGCAGGCCTGTCGAGAAACGTGGGGAAAGCCGCTCTTTCCGCGAAGCGCCCCCTCCGTGAGCTGACGGAACAGGCACAGTCCGCTTCTCTTCAAACCCCTGCCACCCCTGGGGTCCACGACAGTGAATCCGAAGTGCACATTGCCGCATTAAAACAAGAACTGAGAGCCAAGGAAGAGTATCTTCAGGCAGCCAATGAAGAACTAGAGACCTCCAACGAAGAACTCAAATCCTCTAACGAGGAGATGCAGTCTGTCAATGAAGAGCTGCAATCCACCAATGAAGAATTAGAAACATCTAAGGAAGAATTGCAATCGGTCAATGAAGAATTGGCCACGGTCAATACGGAACTGCAAACTAAGGTTGCTGATTTGTCGCAGGTCAACAATGACATGAACAACCTCCTGGCCGGCACTGGCATCGGGACCGTTTTTGTGGATCATCATTTGCGTATCCTGCGGTTCACCCCCTCGGTCACCCGGATCATCAATCTGATCCCAAGTGATGTGGGCCGCCCCGTTGCCCATATTGTTTCCAATCTAATTTCCTATGACCGCTTGGTAGCAGATGCACAGATTGTTCTGGACACGCTGATCCCCCGGGAAATTCCCGTTCAGACAACAACCGGCGCCTGGTATACCATGCGTATCCTGCCGTACCGCACCCTTGAAAACGTCATTGAAGGCGTGGTCATCACCTTTTTCGACATCACGGAGATGAAACATGCCGAAAAATCACTGAAACGAAGCGAAACCCTGCTGCGCACGATCCAGAGGCTTACCCGCATCGGTGGATGGGAATGGGATGTAGACAGTCAGACCACCTACTGGACAGACGAGATGTATTATCTTCACGATTTCATCCCCGGTGAGTTTGAACCGGGAACAGAGAGCATTGCCCAAAGCCTCAGCTGTTATCTGCCGGAAGATCGCCCGGTTCTGCAGGCGGCCTTGCAACTTTGCAGCGAAAAAGGGATCCCCTACGATTTTGATTTTGATTTCACCACCGCCAAGGGACGGCGTTTGCGGGTCCGTACCTTGGCGGAACCGGTCTGGGAAAACGGCCGGGTTGTCCGGGTTGTCGGTTTTATCATGGATATCACCGACAGCAGACAGTACACGCCATCAGAGAAGGAGATGCCATGAACATTTCAGAAATGATTTTGGGGGTACGTCATGCAGCCGAATGATAACAGCTCTGACACCGCCGCCTCCGTCCTCGCCTGGAAAAAATTGCGCCGGCAGGCTGAAGAGCTTGCCCGACAGCAATCGGATCTTTCTCTGGAAGACCCGGATGGCCTGTCCCCTGCGGAAATGCGCCGGACCCTGCACGAGCTGCAGGTGCACCAGATTGAACTGGAAATGCAAAATGAAGAGCTGCGCCGGGCACAGACCGAACTGGATGCTGCACGGGCACGCTATTTCGACCTATACGACCTGGCACCGGTAGGCTACTGCACCCTTTCTGAAAAAGGCCTGATCATCGAGGCCAATCTTACCGCCGCGCGGCTGTTGGCAGTGACCCGCAAGGCATTGGCACGACAGCCGATATTCCGATTCATCCACCCGGTAAGCCAGGACACCTACTACATGCACCGGAAGCACCTGTTTGAGACCGGCACACCCCAGGTATGCGAGATGCAAATGGTTAAGGGCGACGGAACCCCATTCTGGGCACAGGTAACGGCAACCGCAGCTCAGGACTCCGACGGAGCAGCGGTGTGCCGCATTGCACTGAGCGACGTTACCAACCGAAAGCTGGCAGAAGACGCTTTGAAAGAAAGTGAGGAGAGCAACCGCCTGTTGATCGAAAGCTCCCTGGATGCCATCATTATGAGCAACAACACGGGTGACATCATCGTCTGCAATAAAGCCATGGAAAATCTGACGCATATCAAAGTGGAGGACCTCTGCAAAGAGACCATCTGGGATTTTCACTACCAGCTGGCACCGGTCGATATAAAAACACCGGAATTGCTGGAGCTTTTCAAAACTGAATATCTGAGTATGTTCAAGCGATTAAAGACCTCACAGGGGAAAAGGACCGAGCAAAAAATAAAACTCCTCAACGGCTCTGTCAAAACCATCAGGGAGTCTTCCTTCATCATAGATACACAGCGGGGGATGATGTATGTTGCCATCCTGCATGACGTTTCCGACCATATCCAGCGTGAGGAAGAATTGAAGCTCGCCCAAAAAACCGCTGAAGAAGCAAATGCCGAGAACATTGCCAAAAGTCAGTTCCTGGCCAATATGAGCCATGAAATACGCACGCCGATGAATGGCTTCATGGGGATCCTTCAGCTTTTAGAAATGACTGAGCTTACGGAACAGCAACAAGAGTATCTGAACATATCAAAGACTTCTTCTGAAGGACTTCTGGCCGTTATCAATGATATTCTGGATTATTCTAAAATAGAAGCCGGAAAAATGGATTTGGAGCAGGCGCCCTTCAGCCTCAGAAAAGCCATCCGTGAAGTAATCAGCCTGTTTGAGCCCTCTGCCGCCAGCAAAGAGGTGGCTCTGGTTGTGATGATTGATGAAGCCCTGCCGGATACCTGCATCGGCGATGCCTTCCGGCTGAAGCAGATCCTCTCGAACCTTGTCGGCAATGCCATCAAGTTCACCCGAGTGGGCCGGATTGAGGTCGCGGTCCGTCAGATTGAAAAACCGGTGGATGAGACGCTTACGCTTGAATTTGTTGTGACCGACACCGGTATCGGCATTTCAACGTCCAATCTGAGCGCGTTGTTTCAGAGCTTCAGTCAGGTTGACAGCTCGACGACCCGCAAATATGGAGGAACCGGGCTGGGACTGGTCATCTCAAAACGACTGGTTGAAATGATGTCCGGCGAAATAGCCGTCCAAAGCACAGAGGGGCAGGGCAGCCGCTTCACCTTTACCTGTGTCCTTGGGCTGGCACACGATGAATATCTGCCCGTTCCGACTTTTTCCTGGGAGCACAAAGAAAATCCACCGGAGGCCCCTCCGATGCTGCTGCTTGCCGAGGATGACGCTTTAAGCTGGATGCTGCTCAAGGAATTCGCCCGGAAAAAGGGCTGGCACGTGACGGTGGCCGAAAATGGCCAGGAAGCGGTCGATGCTGTACAGCACTCACATTTCGATGTGATCCTGATGGATGTCCAAATGCCTGTGATGGACGGTTTTTCAGCGACGCGGATCATTCGACAGATGGAATCCCTGACAAAAAAACATACGCCGATCATCGCCCTGACAGCCCATGCCCTCAAGGGGGACATGGAGAAATGTCTGGAGGCCGGAATGGATGATTTTTTACCAAAGCCTGTGGACATGCATGTCATGGAGCAGCGGTGTCTGGAATGGATTGCCCGGAGCCGGGAAGGCATCGCCCCTTGAGAGGACACCTTACTCGCCGGACTCTGTCAGCAGCTCGTGGCCTCCCTGTTTGTGGAAGGCCCGGGGTGACATCCCGTACTGCTTCTGAAATGCCCTGAGAAAGCTGGAGTATTCTGCAAACCCGGCGTCATGGGACGCGGAGGTCAGGGAATTTCCCTGCTGAACCAGTGCATTGGCAAGGTACAGACGCTTCTTCAAAATATACTGATGCAGCGTGAACCCTGTCTGAGCCTTGAACTGGTGCATCAGATAAAAACGGCTTAAGAAGAATTTTTCTGACAGGCTTTGGATGGATAGGTCCTCACCCAGGTGCGCATTGATGTAATCCAACAGAACCGGGATCCTGGGATCCTGGTTCTCTCTATCTGCAGCCACTTCAGCAGGGGGCTTCAGCACAATCCGGTTGACCAGAACCATTAACTGAATGAAGAGCGCCTGTTTCAAAGCCGCACCTCCGAACTCCCGGTCTTTGCATGATGCGATGAGCTGTTTGAGTAAAGGTTTGATCTCCGGCGCCAGCTTGTTCGCCCCGCGGATCCGATTGTTTTTCCGGCTCTTGGCAATCTGAAAACAGCTTCCCAGAAATTGATCCTGAACGCTCAGCTGTTTCAACGTGGCATCGTGGACCCAGATGATCACCCGTTCATATTCCGTATTGCAGTCGATCAGGGGCCGGTGGATCTCATTGTCGCTGATCAGCAGGATATCCCAGGGCTCCAGGGTATAGGTCTTCCCTTCAACGTTGTACTTGACGGAGCCGCTGAGGAAGATAATCAGCTTATGGAAGACATGGCTGTGAAATTCGAACTCCGTATCCCGTTTGTCCTTGATATGGAACACCTGGAAGCTGTCATAGAGAAATCCCCGTTTAACGCCCATCGCTTCCTGCCAATCACTCACACCCACCACCCCTTCCCTGATTCTTTGCTCTCATTTTAGCACTTTTAGCATACTTTATCATAAAATACGCGTTTTTAAACGCATATTGTTTGTTTATAATGGTCTTAGAAAACCACTGGAGCTTAGTTGAAAGGCGAGATGCCACTTTGTAAAACGAAATGCAATCTTTGTAATG
>CAYRIO010000046.1:0-11187 GCA_964424355.1 uncultured Peptostreptococcaceae bacterium | reverse complement strand
ATATTGGCCACAAATTCACCCCCTTGTTCGCCTGTTTAACATAGGTATTTTAACACGCTGATGGGAGAAATACAAGGAAAAATTCCTTATTCAACCCATCCCCTTTTTACAGACCTATGTATTATGTTATAATGAAATTCGTGAATTGTACAGTGAATAATCCATCATGGAGGAATATATGCCATCAGAGCGTCAGAAAAAGATCCGTAACTTTTGTATCATCGCCCATATCGATCATGGGAAATCCACCCTGGCGGACCGGTTGATTGAAGCAACCGGTATGCTTACCAAGCGTGAAATGATGGATCAGATCATGGACAGCATGGAATTGGAACGGGAGCGTGGGATCACCATCAAACTTAACACCACACGGCTTGTCTATAAGCATGACGATGGTGAAACCTATTACCTGAATCTGATCGATACACCGGGACACGTGGATTTTACCTACGAGGTATCCCGGAGCCTGAATGCCTGCGAAGGCGCTGTTCTGGTGGTGGATGCCACACAGGGAGTTGAAGCCCAGACCTTGGCCAATGTCCACCTGGCGTCCGACCAGAATTTGACCATCGTGCCGGTTCTCAATAAAATCGATCTGCCCAGTGCACGGCCTGAAGAGGTGAAGCACGAAATCGAAGAGATCATCGGGATCGAGGCCATGGATGCGCCCATGGTTTCAGCCAAGGAAGGCCTCAATATCGATCAGGTTCTGAGGGCGGTCGTGGAAAAGGTTCCGCCGCCAACGGGAGATGCTGAGGGCCCTCTTCAGGCACTGGTCTTCGACTCTTACTATGATTCCTATAAAGGGGCAGTGGCCTACGTTCGCGTGAAGCAGGGGAAGGTCCGCAAAGGGGATCGGATCCTGATGATGGCGACCGAAAAGGCCTTCGATGTCACCGAGGTAGGTATTTTCGTGCCCAGTCCTGTGGCTATGGATGAACTGTCTGCCGGTGATGTCGGCTATATCACTGCCAGCATCAAGAACGTGAAGGACTGCCGGGTGGGGGATACCATCACCTTCTTGAACCGGCCTGCGCCTGAATCCCTGCCAGGCTATAAAAAAGTAACCCCCATGGTTTACTGCGGGATGTATCCGGCGGAGGGGGAAAGCTATGATGATATCCGGGATGCTCTTGAAAAGCTGCAGCTCAATGATGCCGCCCTGGCGTTTGAACCGGAAACCTCTGCGGCGCTAGGGTTCGGATTCCGTTGTGGGTTCCTGGGACTCCTTCATATGGAGGTCATGCTCCAGCGACTGGATCGCGAGTTCGATCTGGACATCATCTCCACGGCGCCCAGCGTTATCTATCAGATAACAAAGCATGACGGAACCGTAGTGATGATCCAGAATCCTTCCAATCTGCCTCCGGCTACGGAAATCGCCATGATGGAAGAACCCATCGTGGATGCCCATATCCTGCTGCCCAATGAATACGTGGGCAACATCATGGATTTGTGCCAGACTCGGCGCGGGAACATGATCAGTATCGATTATCTGGATCCGAAACGGGTACGGCTCCATTATGAACTGCCTCTCAATGAAGTCATCTACGACTTTTTTGATGCGCTGAAATCAAAGACCCGGGGCTACGGATCCTTAGATTATGAATTCAAGGAATATGTAGCATCGGATCTGGTGAAAATGGATATCTACCTCAATAAAGAGCTGATTGATGCCTTCTCCATGATCGTTCATGAGAGCAAGGCGGTTGGCAGAGGCCGCCAGATTGTTGAGAAGTTGAAGGACTTCATTCCGCGCCACCAGTTCCAGATTCCAATCCAGGCGGCCATCGGGAGCAAGGTCATTGCCCGGGAGAACATCAGCGCCCTCCGCAAGGACGTTTTGGCCAAGTGCTACGGCGGAGACATCACCCGAAAGAAAAAGCTGCTGGAGAAGCAGAAAGAGGGCAAGAAGCGGATGCGCCAGTTCGGATCCGTAGAAGTGCCGCAGCAGGCTTTCCTAGAAGTGCTGAAATTCGACGATAACAATTGAGTTGAACCCATATGAAGACCAAGGGAGAGATCGCCACGTCACTGGGTTCCTCGCGAAGACAACTCTCAAGTTTGTCTTTGGGAGGAGGCCCTAGCCGACGGGCAATCTCTCCCTCGTTCTTTTCTTTCTCTAAATGAAACTGCTCAGTGGAGGTCATCATGCTCGGACTCTATATTCATATCCCCTTTTGTAAACACAAATGCGCATACTGTGATTTTTGTTCTTTTCCTGCCGAATCCGACCAGGTGGCGCGCTATGTGCAAGCCCTGATCCGGGAAATGGATCTGGCTTCATGCGCGGTTCAGGGCGTTCCGGTGGACACAGTCTTTATTGGCGGCGGCACACCGACTCTGCTTTCGGCAGAGCAACTCCGCAGCATTTTTGAGGCGGTACGGCGCGGCTATGCCCTGGAAGACTCTGTGGAAATAAGCATTGAATCCAATCCGGCGACTTTGTCGGATGACCACTTGGTCCTTTTCGGAGAAATGGGGGTTACGCGGATCAGCATCGGTCTCCAGGCGGCGCAAGACCGGCTGCTTAAACGGTTGGGTCGCATCCACACCTGGGAGCAGTTCGTGGACACGTTCCAAAGGGTCAGGGGAGCGGGGTCCTGGGCCATCAATGTGGATCTGATTTACCATCTGCCGGGACAAACCCGCCAGGAATGGGTTGATACGATGAATCAGGTGATCGAACTCGGTCCGGAGCATATCTCGTGCTACAGCCTGCAGTTGGAGGAAGGCACTCCGCTGGAGGCGGCGGTCACTGCCGGACGCTACCATCTGAGCAGCGACAATACCGATCGCTGGATGCACCATACTGCCATCGATCTGCTGGCCGAGAACGGCTATGGACAGTATGAGATCTCGAATTTCGCAAAACCGGGCCATGAATGCCGCCACAACCTGAGATATTGGCAGCGCTTGCCCTATTTGGGTCTGGGGTTGGCTGCCCACGGGTTTTATAACGGCCGGAGAATGGCGAATCCGGACGCCATGGCAACCTATATGGCGTCCCTGGAGAAGGGGATGCTGGCGTCGGCGGTCATAGAGGAGCTGAACCCGGCGGATGAGCTCTTTGAAACCGTGATGTTGGGCCTGCGGATGAACGCGGGGATTGTTTGGGAAGAAGTGATGACGAACTGCCCCTCTGAAAAGCGCGAGGCGTGGGAAAGGGTGCTGGCAACTCTGAAATCCCGAGATTTGCTGCGGGTGCAGGACGGGCGCGTACGGCTGACGCGTTTGGGCATGGATCTGTCAAACTCTGTGTTTTCAGCATTCATGGAGATTTAAGCGTTAGAAAAAGAGATAAAAAAAGCGGTCTGAAATTGCCGCTTATTCGTTGACAAATGAAAACGAACATGGTACGTTAATTATAGATATTAGCACTCACAAAAAGAGAGTGCTAACAAAAGCAGGTGATGCGATGAAGCCCGGTGAGCGAAAACTTGAAATACTCAAGCTGGTAATTGATGATTTTATCAACACGGCACAGCCTGTGGGCTCAAGGACGATTGCTAAAAAGTACGAACTTGGCATCAGTTCGGCGACCATCCGGAATGAAATGGCGGATCTTGAGGATCTGGGGTATCTGACACAGCCGCACACGTCAGCTGGCCGAGTGCCCTCGGATCTGGGTTACCGCCTCTATGTGGACAGTCTCATGAAACAGATGGTGCTGGAACTGGACGAACGGCAGGTCATCCGGAATCTGCTGGTTCACAAGATCATCCAAGTGGATGATGTGATCCGACAAGCGTCAGAACTTCTGTCCAATATGACGCAGATGATATCGGTGGTCTCCATGCCCCAGTTCAAAAAAACAAAGCTGGTGAACATGAAGATTGTCCGCATCAATGAATCCAACGTGCTGTTGATTCTGGTTTCCGATGCCGGCGTGTTCAAGAACATCCCCATGGAGCTTCGGGATTTGGAGCAGCATCATTTGGACCGTCTTTCCGATGGTCTGCTGGTTGCCCTCAAGGGAGCGACAATCCAGGATATCAGCGTCAAGACGATTATGAAGCTGAAGATCCTCCTGCCGGAGTATGGACCCTTTATCGATTACCTGATTCCGATCTTAAGGGATACCCTCAAACAGCTGGACGAAATTGAAGTGCGTATCGAAGGGACCGGCTTTATCTTTGATCTGCCGGAATACAACGATATGGATAAAGCGAAGAAATTCATGGAAACCCTGCATGACACCAATACGATCATCCGGATTTTTGACGATGTGACGCCCCGGGGGATTACGGTGAAAATCGGAAACGAGATTGGCCTGGAAGCTTTCAAGGATTCCAGCATCGTTGCGGCGGGTTACCGGATCAACGAGGATACCTGCGGTCACATCGGGGTCATCGGCCCGACCCGCATGAACTATGGCCATGTGGTGACGGTCGTGGAATCATTTCGGCAAACCCTGACGGAGATTTTCTCCGGTATCAACTTATAAAGGTGAGGGATATGTACAAAAAGAAAAAGGCACATCAAGACCCGCTCGAAAATGAATCGGTCAACGCAGCGGAAGCGGCACAGGAAACAACTGAAGCGGCCGAGGCAGAAGCTCAACCGCTAAACGAAATGGAACTGCTGAAAGCGGAAGCGGCTCAGTACAAAGACAATTACCTGAGGGCAACTGCGGATTTCCAAAATTTCAAGCGGCGGACTGAGAAAGAAAAGGCGGATATCTACAAATATGCCGGCGAAAAACTCTTGGTGGAAGTTCTGCCGATCGTGGACAATATCGATCGCGCCATGAGTCACGTGCCAGAAGAGGAACAAGGCGGGTTGGCAGACGGCCTCCGGATGATCCAGAAAAGCCTTCTGAACCTTCTGGAGAAAAACGGCGTGGAACCGATCGCGGCAGTCGGAGAGGCCTTCGACCCCGAGCTGCACAACGCCGTTCAGATGGTCCCCTCCGAGGATCATGAGCCCCAACAGGTCATTGAAGAGTATCAAAAGGGCTACAAACTCAATGGGAAAGTCATTCGTCACAGTATGGTGAAAGTTGCAGAATGAACCCTGCAAAATGATGGCATGCATTAAAGCGGAATCCGAAACACCAATAAAAACAATCAATTTAAGGAGGAATTTCACATGGCAAAAGTAATCGGTATTGACTTAGGAACCACCAACTCATGCGTGGCAATTCTGGAAGGCGGAGAGCCTGTAATCATTCCAAACGCAGAAGGAAATCGCACCACCCCCTCAATCGTGGCCTTTACGAAAACCGGCGAGCGCCTGGTTGGAGAAACGGCTAAAAGACAGGCAATCACCAACCCGGACCGCACGATCGTTTCAATCAAGCGGGAAATGGGAACGGATCATAAAGTGGTGATTGATGGCGTATCACATTCGCCGCAGGATATTTCAGCCATGATCCTGGGCAAGCTGAAGGCCGACGCTGAAAGCTATCTGGGTGAAAAGGTGACCGAAGCGGTCATCACCGTTCCGGCGTACTTCTCCGATGCACAGCGTCAGGCTACCAAGGATGCGGGCCGTATTGCCGGACTTGAAGTAAAACGGATCATCAACGAGCCCACAGCCGCTTCTCTGTCCTATGGCCTCGACAAGCTGGCACATCAGGAAAAAATCATGGTATTCGACTTAGGCGGCGGTACTTTTGACGTATCCATCCTGGAGATCGGCGATGGCGTATTCGAAGTTCTGGCTACCAACGGGAACAACCATTTGGGCGGCGACGATTTCGACCAGGTTGTCATGCAGTGGCTGGCGGACGAATTCAAGAAAGAAAGCGGCATTGACCTGTTGAAGGATAAAATGGCGGTTCAGCGCTTGAAAGAAGCGGCGGAGAAGGCGAAGAAAGAGCTCTCTTCCACGCAGTCAACCAACATCAACCTTCCCTTCATCACAGCGACAGCAGAAGGTCCTGCCCACTTGAACCTGGACCTGTCCCGATCCAAATTCGAGCAACTGGTAGACCACTTGCTGCAGAAAACTGTAGAGCCTACGCAGAATGCGCTTCGGGATGCAGGCTTGAAACCCGAGCAAATTGATCAAGTCATCCTGGTGGGTGGTCAAACCCGCACGCCGGCAGTTCAGAATATCGTCAAGAAAATCACTGGCAAAGACCCGCATAAAGGTGTGAACCCGGATGAGTGCGTAGCTCTTGGTGCGGCTATCCAGGCTGGTGTCCTGACGGGCGAAGTGAAGGATCTCCTGCTTCTTGACGTAACACCGTTGTCCTTGGGGATTGAAACTCTGGGCAGTGTTTTCACAAAGCTCATTGAGCGGAATACGACGATCCCAACCAAGAAAAGCCAGGTTTTCTCCACGGCTGCCGACAACCAGACGGCTGTTGACATCCATGTCCTCCAGGGTGAGCGGCCTATGGCCCACGACAACACCACGTTGGGCCGGTTCCAGCTGGATGGGATTCCCCCCGCACGCAGAGGGATTCCGCAGATCGAAGTGACCTTCGATATCGATGCCAACGGAATTGTCCATGTCAGCGCGAAAGATCTGGGCACTGGCAAAGAGCAGCACATCACCATCACTTCCTCGACAAACCTGAGCGAAGCGGAAATCCAGCGCAAGGTCAAAGAAGCAGAGCAGTTCGCTGATGAGGACCTCAAACGGAAAAATGCCGTAGAAGCTCACAATAAAGCTGAATCCATGGTTTATGAGTGCGAAAAGACCCTGGAAGAGCTGGGTGACGAAGCAACGGCTGAAGAGAAATCCACAGTCAAAGAGAAAATCGAAGCGGTCAAAGCGGTCATGAACGGTGATGACGCCGAGGTAATCAACAAAGCGGTTGAAGAATTGACCAATGCGTTCCACCCCATTGCAGAAAAAATGTACAAAAAAGCTGCAGCGGAGCAGGAAGCAAAAGCCGCACAAGGCGGCACTGCAGAAGGTGCAGGCAAAGACGGTGCGGTTGATGCCGATTACGAAGTGGTTGACTAATCAGGATATCTGCAATATCCTGAACTATAAAGAATATCTCAGGCCAGAGGCGCGAGGGTGCACCTGGCCTGAGGTATGTTCTATCCGAACGGCTCGGTAAGCGTGAGTCATACTGCAAGAAAGGCGGTCATTCTTCCCCATGAGTACAAAACGGGATTATTATGAGGTTCTAGGGGTCAATAAAGACGCCGGCGATGATGAACTGAAAAAAGCATACAGGAAGCTGGCAATGAAATACCACCCTGACCGAAATGCCGGGGGGGAGAAAGAATCAGAGGCCAAATTCAAAGAAATCAATGAAGCGTACGAGGTTCTGGGAGATTCCGAAAAACGCAGGATGTATGATCAATTCGGTCATGCGGGCGTTAACGGCGCACCCGGCGGCGAAGGCGGCTTCGGCGGTGGTTTTTCTGGATTTGGTGGTTTTGAGGATATTTTCGGTGAAATCTTCGGCGGCGGTTTCGGTGGCGGCGGTTCCCGGCGTCAAGGGCCTCGTAAAGGCGGCGATGTCCGGGTCAATGTGACTCTGACCTTTATGGAAGCGGCTTTTGGTGTGTCCAAACCGATTGAAGTAATCCGGACCGAGGAGTGTGAAACCTGTAAAGGTACCGGAGCAGAGCCGGGAACAGGCACCAAGACCTGTACCCAGTGTAACGGTTCCGGTGAGATCCGATACGCTCAGCGCAGCATCTTCGGTGAAACCATTTCGGTACGTGAGTGTGAAAGCTGTAAAGGCAAGGGTAAGGTTCATGAGAAGCCCTGCGGCACCTGCAAGGGCCATGGGATTGTCCGCAAGAAAAAGAAAATCGATATCAAGATTCCTGCCGGGGTTGATAACGGCAACGTGATGACGCTTCGTGGGGAAGGGGATCTTGGCAGCAAGGGCGGCCCCAGGGGAGATGTCCAACTGGTGTTGACCGTGAAGCCCCATGAGATATTCACCCGTGAAGGGAAAGATGTTCTGTGTGAAATCCCCATTACCTTTGCTCAGGCCACGCTGGGTGACCAGATTGTTGTCCCGACCTTGGATGGAAAAGTGAAATATGATGTTCCGGCGGGAACCCAGAGCGGTACGGTCTTCCGTTTAAAAAGCAAGGGCATTCAAGATATCAACGGGTATGCCCGTGGGGATCTCTATGTGAAGGTCGTTGTCGAGATTCCTAAGAAATTGAACGATAAGCAGAAGAAGCTGTTGAAGGAATTCTCGGATTCCATGGGCGCTGAAACCCATGAGAAGCAAAAGAGTTTCTTTGAAAAAGTGAAAAACGCGTTTGCATGAATCCAACAGCCATCCTGGTAGCAGGGTGGCTGATTTATCGTACAGCCCGCAAAGAATGGTTTTTACACGCATCTTTAGGGGTATATGGTACAATAGTTTCAGACCTTACTCACGGAGGGTGTGCGATGCAAACGATTGAACTGAGACCGGGCCAGGTAGTCGAACTGGACCTTCTGAAATCAAAAGATGAGATCCTGCAGTTCAGAACCCTGGTTGAGTCATGTGACGGGGATACTGAGTTCGTTCTGTTGGCGCCCATGTATAAAGCGATGCCCTATCCGTTTCATGAGCAGGATGTTGTCGATCTCATATACACTCTCCATGATGAGGAGAACAAACCGCACACCTATGTCTTTAAGGTTCAGACGGTGGAACGCTTCAGGCGTAAAGACCTCACCTATCTGCGAGTGGTTCGGACCTCTGAAGTTACAAAATTGCAGCGTCGGGGCTTTTACCGGCTCAATTATGTAGCTTACATGAATTATGAAGTGATGCCTGATGACCCCAAAGAAAACCCTTCAGAGTCTCGGACGGTCATTACCCGGGATATCAGCGCCGGTGGGTTTAAAGGGGTTGTGACAGAAAAGATTCCTGTTGGGGCCCTGCTGCGAATCCATCTGGATCTTGGCTCGGAACCCATTGTTCTCACAGCTAAGACCATCAGCTGCAGTCATCTGGAAGACAGTAAGATCCGATATGAAGTTCGAGCCGAGTATACGGCTTTAAGCACAAAGGAAACCAGCGCTCTGATTCAGGCCATCAATCATATGCAGATTGAATACATCCGCAAGGTAGCAGCCACCAGCCTCGAAGAACGCCTGGCGTCCTACAGTCATGATGAACTGCTGTATTCGGAACGCCGCAATCATCGTGACTGGATCCTGTGGTGGCTCGAAGTTGCCAACACGGTCTCGGTGCTCATTGCAATCCTGATCATCAGTAATTTTGCCATCGCCAGGCCGGTGACGCCTGGGCGGGTTTACCGATCCTTTTTCACCAATACGCGGATGGAATGGGATATGAATCTCATTTGGGCAAATGGCTATTATGTATTGGCCCTGTTTATCATCACTGCGATTTCCCTGATTCTGAACTCGTTCCGATTGCGTCGGCAGGGCGACCACTATCGGATGTCTCTTGTTGTTCTGGCGGCTTCTTCCCTGGTCGTGCTGGCGTTGTATATTCTTTTCAGATAAGTGTCCGGACCGGATTTCTGTGTCCAGAAAGGGTGAATGAGATGAAATGGTTTGAAATAAAGATAATTACGTCATCAGAAGCAGTTGAATCAGTGACTGCCATCATGTATGAAGCAGGCGTCACCGGTGTTGTGATTGAAGATCCCAACGACCCGATTTTTTCCTCTAAGAATTCAGGCGACTGGGATTATTTCGATCCGTCAGTCGTGAAATTCAGCTCAGATCATGCCGTGATCAAGGGCTATCTTCAGGAATCGGAAGAACTGAACGATCAGGTTGAAATGATCCGGGAGAATATCCTGAAGCTGGCTGCCCATGCCATTGATTACGGTCCGGGCATCGTGAGCAGTACCGAAATATTTGAAGAGGATTGGGCCAACGAATGGCGGAAATACTACAAGCCCAAGCGGGTAACCGATCGGCTCACGGTGAAACCTACCTGGGAGCCCTACACCGCTTCAGAAGATGAAATTGTCGTGGAGATGGATCCCGGCGGTGCTTTTGGAACCGGGACTCATGAAACGACAATGATGTGCATGATGCAGTTGGACAAGTCGGTGACGCCGGGGTGTACGGTATACGATATCGGCTGCGGCAGTGGGATCCTGGGGATAACAGCAGCGAAGCTGGGAGCCGGGAAAGTGCTGGCCGTTGACAACGATCCGGCCGCAACCAGCGCAACCATTGAAAATGCGCAAGTGAATGGGGTGGCGGACAAGCTGGAGATTATCCAGGGAAATCTGCTGGATCAGGCCCATGGCCCTGCGGATGTGATTGTGGCGAATATCATTGCGGATGTCATTATCTATCTGGCCCGGCATATTCACCGGTTCATGCATGCCGATAGTGTTTTCATCGCCTCTGGAATTCTTGCGGAAAAGAAGCAGGATGTGCTGGCGGCCATGGACCTGAATGGTCTTCAGGTTTTAGAAGTGCAGGAGCTGGGGGAATGGTGTGCCATTCGGTCCAAGCTTGGACCCAACGTATAAGAAGGAGAATTCATGAATCGTTTTTTTGTGCCCGGTATGGTTCTCAAATCGGGAAATACGGTTGAAATAACAGACGCTCAAGACGTTCAGCATATTTTTAAAGTGCTGCGTCTCAAAGTCGGCGAGAGCATCGAACTTGCAGATGGTGCCGGCAGCGAAGCGGTGGGTGAGATAACGGCGGTCGAAAAAACAGGGGTCCGGGTAAACGTGGTGGCAGAAAGCGCAGTGAACCGGGAATCCCCTGTTCAAATCGTCTTGTACCAAGGACTTCCAAAAGGACAAAAGCTGGAAGTGATTTTTCAGAAAAATACGGAAATCGGTGTCGCGGCGTTTGTGCCTTTGGTTACGGAGCGCTGCGTCGTCAAGCTTGCAGATATGGCGGCCGAGAACAAAAAACGGGTCCGCTGGCAAATGATCATCGATGAAGCCGCAAAACAAAGTAAACGGGGAAAATTGCCGATTTTGAGGCCTGCGGTCTCCTTAAAGGATGCTCTGGGAAGCTTGAGCGAATTTGATTTGATTCTGGTCCCTCATACGGGGGACGGTACCCGCCCATTGGCTGAAACCCTTATCCAAGAGGGTGTTCGACGGATTGCGGTTTTCATCGGCCCCGAAGGGGGATTCACTGAAGAAGAAGCACAGGCGATTGTAGATGCCGGCGGAAAGGCCGTCACGTTGGGCCCGCGGATTCTGAGAACTGAGACTGCGGGTTTTGTAGCCAGCAGTATCCTGCAATATGTATACGGTGATATGGGAGGAATGAATCCTTGAGAAAAGTGGCCTTTTATACCTTGGGCTGCAA
>CAYRIO010000045.1:0-12103 GCA_964424355.1 uncultured Peptostreptococcaceae bacterium | reverse complement strand
AATCCGGGGCGGGCATTTTGGAGAAGTAGTGATGCATGCAGCCCCAGCCGCTTTCTTCATCGGTTCCAAAAATCACACGGATCTTCTTGCTCATGGGGGCGCCGGTTTCCTTCAGGGCCTTCATGGCGTAAAGGGCAGCTACCGCAGGGCCTTTATCATCGATGGTGCCCCGGCCATAGATCTTGCCGTCTGCAATGACAGCGCCATAGGGATCGTAATCCCAGTTGTCGCCCTCCGGCACCACATCGAGATGCGCCAGGATCCCCAGGGTCTCTTTGCCCTGGCCCAGGTCTGCGTGCATGGCGTAATTATCAACGTTCACGGTTTCAAAACCCATGCCTTCACACAGGTCCACCGTATAGTCAAGACACTTTTGGATCCCCTCGCCAAAGGGCATATCCCCCACTGGCGCTTCCTTCACACTGCGGATCCGGATCATTTCCTGTGTGGTGCGGATGATATCGTCCCGCATCCCATCGACAATCGCATTGAGATTATTCATGGCAACCTCCCCGTAATAGAATCTGACTCCATTATTCCAGAATTCCATGTTTCTGTGGGTATTGTTACAAAAGCTTAAGGAATCCTAGGCTTCCTTCCCCCCGCTCTTGTAGATCGCCACCACCTCGTCCGATGTGAGGTGCCGCCACTTGCCGTTCTTCAAATCCCCCAGGGTGATGGCCATGATCCGAACCCGGACCAGTCGCAGGACCCTGCAGCCCAGAGCCTCGCACATCCGGCGGATCTGCCGGTTCATTCCCTGGGTCAGCACAATGCGGAACCGGTCCTTCTGGATCTGGGTCACCTCTGCGGGACGGGTCATGCGTCCGTCCAAATCCACGCCCTGGCTCATTTTTGCCATAAACTCGGTTGTCACCGGGCGGTCGATGCGGACCTCATATTCCTTTTCGTGGAAATTAGCGGCCCGCATGATGAAATCGGCGAATTCGCCATCGTTGGTGAGGAAAATCAGCCCCTCAGACTCCTTGTCCAGGCGGCCGATGGGATAAAGCCGGGTATCGTGACCCACGAAACTGACGACATTCTCCTTCACCCGGGGATCAGCCGTGCATTCAATCCCCCGGGGCTTATTCAGGGCGATATATACCTTCGCCCCTCCAGGGCTCACGATTTTCCCCTCTACAACGATTTCGTCCGTCACCTCAGCCTGGGTGCCCAGGACCGCGAGAACGCCGTTTACGGTGATTTTGCCTTCTTCTATCAGGGTGTCCGCTTTTCGCCGGGAACAAACACCCCAGTCGGACAATAATTTATTGATGCGCATTGTCTTCCTCCAAAAATAAACTGAGAGGGAGAACCCTCTCAGTTTATTGTATCACACATACTTCTGAACGATCCGATCCAGGGTGCCATCCCGCTGGAGTTCTTTGAACCCCTCATCAAAAGCGGCAATGACCGGCCCCAGGCCCGGTGTCCGGGCGAAAGCCATGTTGCTCACATTTTCACGGCGCACGGTTTCCACATACGCGGCCCGTTCCAGCCCAAGGCCCTTCAACTGGGTATTCAGATGATAATCGCCGGAATACCGGTCCATGACCACCGCATCCACCTGCCCCTTCTGCAGCCGCTTGAAGAGGATTTCTTCATTGAGGGAAGGCTCCTTGTAGATGGCGGTATCCTTATCAAAGGCGGGAAAGTAGGTGTATCCCTGGATGATCCCCACCCGTTTGTTCCGCAGATCCGACAGCTGTTTCACCTGGACGCCTGAATCCCTTCGAACGTAAAATCCGAAGGACTCTTCGTTCCGATAGGATGCTGAAAAATCCATGGTTTTCTCCCGTTCACCGTCACGGCTGATATTGGGGATCAGATCACAGGCCCCTTCCTTGATCATGCGCAGGGCAGTATCCCAAGGGGTGATGTAAGCTACCAGTTCCAGCCCCTTGCGCTTGAATATCTCCCGCAGCACGTCGATATCGATTCCTTCCACATGGTTGGTCTTCCGGTTAAAGATGATATAGGGGGCATAGGGGGAGGTTGCCAGGATGATTTTCTTGCGGTCTCCCTGCTCCGACGCTTCCCGCAGACAGCTGTCAAAGCTGAAGTTCAGATCCTCCAACCGGCTCAGCGCCTTGCTCATGACGGCTACAGACCGATTTTCCTCTTCGATGGCATGGCTGATTTCAACGGTTGTCTCCGCCGCCTCCTCAACGCCTTTAGCCAGGTTCATCACCAGCTCCCGGGCCTCGGAGAAAGCCGCCATCAGGCGGGTCATCTCATCGGCGAAGAGCTGGTTGCCCCGGGCAGCATCCCGGGTGGCGGTTTCAACCTCCGTGAGACTCGATACGGCCTGATCCAACCGCAGGGACTGCCGATCGATCTCCTGAACGCCTGCCCCCATGCCTTCCTTCGTATTTCTGGCAATCTCTACAATGGATTTGATCAATCCGGTGATTGATTTGACCACCTCGGCGGTCTCCGAGGAAAGCTTACGCACCTCATCGGCCACCACGGCAAACCCCTTCCCGTGTTCACCGGCACGGGCTGCTTCGATGGAGGCATTGAGCGCCAGCAGATTGGTCTGGCCTGAAATCCGGTCAATCCCCTGAATCATCTCCTCTGCCTGCCCCGTAATGATCTCCAGGCGGTCCACATGGGATATGGACTCCTTCAGCTGATCCTCCAGGCTTTTGAAGGCGGATACCGTCTCCATGATTTCCGTCCGTTTGATGCGGACCTGTTCATGGGCCGTTTCAGCTGATTGGGCTAATTCAACCGCTCTGGCGGAATGATTCTCAACTTGATGATAGACCCGGTCCACCAAGGAACCGGTGGTCTGAAGGCCTGCGGATTGTTCCTCAGAATAGGCTGTCAGGTTCTCGATTCGGTTCAGAACCTCCTGCATTTCCAGCTGAAGCTCCTCTACAGAAAATGCAAACTCTCCGATCAGCCGCATGTAATCACTGCAGAGGCTCTTGTACGTCTCTTCCGGGCAGCCCTTATCCGGGCTTGCCATGCCCGCCATCTTCTCCATGCCCGTTTGGGCCGGTCGGTTCAGTAGATAAAAGATGATTCCAAGCTCTGCCAGTGAAACTGCAGTCAGTATTCCGGTCAACAATCCACCCACCCCTTTGCCATTATCTGTAATATTATTCATGGCTCTTCTTCATTATATCCCCCATGAAACTGAAAACAAGGGGCCATAATCCGGAGTTTCTATGCCCCCACTGGCCCTCAAAATCCTCCGTCGGATATTCATACAGTGCATAAGAACGGTTTTCAACTGCAGGGCAGTTGACCGCCCTTTCCTCCGGAGATTTCAGCTTTTCAAGCGGATACTTATGTAATCCAAAGAAAAAAATTTCTATCAATGGATGATAGAAATTTTTTGAGTATTCTGTATTTAAGCGATCATCTCCTGATCTTTGGGGATAACAATCTCGAATATCAGGGTGCCGTCCTGTGAATTCAGTCTGAATTCACCGTCCAGGCGGTCTCTGACAATATCCCGGGCCTTTTGGAGACTGGATTCACTGCTGTTTTCCTGATAGGGCTTGTCAAAAAGCTGATCCAGCGCTTCCGCTGTCAACCCTTTCCCATTATCCTTGTAGCGAATGACCCAGTCTGCGTCATCCTCCGTCACCTGGATATCGATCCCGCCACCGGTGATCCCCGCCAAGCCGATGTCCAGGGAATATCCGACCAGCGCTTTGAGCATCTGGGAGTAAAGCTCGGGGTCCCCGAAGACGACGATGGCATCCGGACAGTCAATCTCCACCATATGCCCGGTCTTTCTGAATCGACTTCCAAAGCCGATCAACACCTGTTCGATATAGTCGCCCAGTCTGAAATTGAAGCCTTTCCTGCTCGGCTTCCTTTCAAGGCTCTGAGGCGTCACCGCCTCCTGATACAGATGATCGATGCTGTCCCGCAGACCGGCGTCAATCTGGCCCGTCAAGGTGTTCACCCCTTGCAGGTACTGCTCCAGATCCTCTTTTTTCATGGCCTTGATGCTGTAAATTCCATGGAGCTGCCGGGTCGCATCCTGGAGTTGGACAATCTGCCGATGCAGAGCGTCCAGATTACCGCGGAGATAGCGGATCACGGGCAGTTCTTCCATCCGGTCCGGGTCCTCGGTGGCCTTCATGGCCTCCTCCATACCGCGAAGCCGTTTCAATGTATCTTCAAGTTCGCCTGACCGTTTTTTAATCAGGCCTTCCAGTTCCTCGTTGAATTTTTTCAGTTCCGCTTCAGTCCGGCGGCGATAGGTCATATCCCGGGTGACCCCGATGATCCCGCTGCCGAAGGTTTCATGGTCCTGAAATGCCAGGGCCACAGTTTCTCCCGTTTTAATCACCCGGCTCTTTGTCATGATTTCCAGATCCAACGGCCGGACCGTTCCACCGGACATCCTGCTGGCCGCTTTGATCTCTGCGTTGAAATACTCAAAACTGTCCCGGGTCAGGAGATCTTTGAAGGACTTCTTCACCAGATCCTTGGAAGAATGCCCCCAAACCCGTTCGGAAGACGGGGACACGTAGAGAAACGTCCCATCAGGATCCGCAAACCAAACGACATCAGAGATGCGCTCCATGAACAGGTTAAAAAGCTGCCCAGCGTCCTTCAATTCCTGCTCCAGCCTCAGCTCACGGCTGACAGCTTCTGCCTTGCTTTCCGCCGCGTCCGCCTTCTTGTTCAGGACATCGATCTCGATGGATTTGAAGACCGCATCTTCCAGGACCGCCGTTAGGGGAGCCGGCTGGGGATCCGGTTCCGGAAGCACAACCGCCGGGATTTCACCGCGGCCCCGTTCCTTAATAAACAGGTCGCGAACCATCTGGTTCCGTGTGTAGGACTGGACACAGCCCAAGGCGATCCCGGTGATGAAAATGAAATTGTGCATCAGCAGGGTATCCTTCGAGAACGCCGTGAACATCAAGGCTCCTGCGTTGTATGCCACGAGGATCACACTGCCGCAAATCAGAGAGGTGATGAATTCCAGCCTCAAAATGCCGTAGCAAAGCATGATATGGATCAGCAACCCTGCAAAATAAGCACCTGAAACGGCTGGCGGCGCGAAAAACATCATTGTCAGAGTGCCGCCGCTACTGAGCAGCAGACAGCCTACAGATAGGAATCCGCTGTAATCCTGAGCAGGCTTCCAGTAGGTGAACATGATCGCCGCCATGGCAAAGGGCAGCACCCCCAGGAATCGTATGGACCAGACCAGATACCTCAGCTCCGGCATGATCATCCAATCCAAAAGGGCATAGACTGCACACACCAGGGCCAGAACAACCAGGCCCCTGCGGTGCCCTTGAAGCAACGTCTCCTGAATGGAATCCTGAAAATCATCCTCCAGGTCCTCGTCAAATTTCGCGGTCAAGGGGTTCACTTTTTCATTTGGCGGTGTTGAAGCTTCAAATTTATTGAAAAATCCGGGTCTTTCCATGGTGATTCCCTCCAGAAATATGCCTCGGCGATTCATGCGTCAATGAAACCATTTTATCAGAATTCTGCTTCTTTAGCCAGAACCGTCGATTTCGATTGAACCGGAGATCCCCGGGTATAAATACCCATGGAGGTGATTGCATGGAACGCATCACTGTTTTCACAAGCCCCACCTGACCCCACTGCACAACTGCAAAAGCTTTTCTGTCAGAAAAGCACATCCCCTATCAGGAACGCGACATTACTCAGGACCCCGATGCCCGGAAAATCCTGATGGCCCACCGGATCATGGGTGTACCTGCCTTCGAGGTCAATGGCCAGTTCATCGTGGGCCTTGATCCCCAGGGCATTGAAGAAGCCCTGAAACATCAAGTATTCCCCTGCCCCCAGTGTGGCAAAAGCCTGCGGGCGCCGGCAGGAAAAGGCAAACTCAGGATCACCTGCCCCGACTGCGGCAATCAGTTCATCAAAGAATGAATCCAGGGTGACCGCGGAAACGCGGTCACCCTGATTATCCCAGAATCCTTTAATTCAGACTCAAATATTGCTGTTCCAGTTCCAACACCTTCTTCGAATACGAGGTGCTGTAAGCCCCGTTCTTTCGGAAGAAGCTCTCGGCCCGCCCCTCGCCCCGATTGTATTCTGTCAGCGTCTGGTGGACATCGCCGTACTCCGCCAGCATACCGCCCAGATACGCCGCACCTAAGCCCAGATTATACTCCGGTTCGAAAATTTGCTTGGGGTTGTACTTCAGGCCCAGGGTGCTCCCGTAGTTCCGCATCATGAACCGCTCTGTCGGGGGGATGATCTGCAGGTAACCGCGATCATTGTGACTGCCGACAGAGAACTGGTGAAAATTACTTTCCTTGCTGATCACCGCCACCAGCAAGGATGGCCGGAGATTGAACTTTTTGGCATAAACCGCTGCAGCCAACGAGCTGCGAAGATCCAAGGGCGTTTTGCTCTTGATCCGCTCCGCCAGGGCCAGGGTCGATTCCGGGATTCCGTTCACATCAAAGCTCGTACCGGATTCCTTGAAAGGCACCTTCCGTGCTTCTAGGGCCTGAACACGTTGCGCCTCTTGGGCCTGTGCCCGGACGGCCTCCTGTTGTTTCTCCAAAGCCACCATCTGCTCCTGAGTCACATCTTCTGCCTGAACCGAAACATTCCCGATGAGAGGCTCTGAGATGACCAGTAACAGGACAACGATCATCACCCCTGCCAGTGAAGCAATACCTTTTGGAAACATATTCTTTATAGACAAATTAATCACACCTTTCTGATGACACCGACCCTGTAAAAAACAAGATCGCTCAACATCGGTTACGTAAACCAATGCGCTTTTGTATTATTTTCTAATGCCGTTTTGCCGTTTTTTGATAATTTAAACTGCCGTTTCGGGAACTTACCCATGATAACCACATATCCCCGGACGTGGCAAGCAAAATTGATATAGTTCTAATTTTCTGAATTTTCAGCCATCGGCTCCATCCCTGTCCATGGCAGGGATGCCCCCGCCAAAAAATCTTCTCCCATAATTTTGAAAACCCCCGTTTTCACAGAGGTTTTTTGTAATAATCTGGCTATTTTATGGCCGAAATAAGTCCCGCACAAGAAAAAAAAAGAGCCCCCTAAGATCCTTCGAGGGCACTGAAAAAGTGTTTTTGACACGATAAAGGGAGAGATTGCCGCGCTTCGCTCGCAAAGACAGACGTTAAACCAAGACTTTTCAATGGTTGTCTGTCTTCGCGAGGAGTGAAACGACGTGGCGATCTCTCCCCTTTTGCTTGAGTCACAGTTCTTCAGTCCCCTGGGATTCTGCCCTGGGGAATTCTGCGTTAAAAATCCATTTTTCGAACCTTTACGGAGTCCAGTTTTGCTATCTCTTTTTCCAAAATGGAAATCTCATTTTCCTGCCCGGCGGCAAATTCTAGAATGATCAGCCCTGAAGAACTGCACTGGTTTCCAGCCGTTTCATGGAGTCCCAGTCGTGTCTTGATGCTGCAGCCATGATCCGTCAGCAGCTTTTGAACCTTCAGTGCATCCTCTTCCCGGTGACCAATTTCAATACCCATGATCGTGCGCATGACAATTCCTCCTGAAGATTATTGATTTCCTTGCTATTTATGCCCCCAAACAGTCCCTTTAATCACACTAATTTCTCATTCAACAGCGCATACCGCTCGTGATCCGCCCATTGCCCGTTGATCCGCAGATATTTCCGGGACAGCCCTTCCAGGCAGAAGCCGTTTCTTCGGAGCACCTTTCTGGAAGCCTCATTCCCTGGGATCACATTCGCTTCGATCCGATGCAACCCATAGGTGTCGAAAGCCAGGGACACCACCCGGGAAACGGCCTCCGTCATCAGCCCTTGCCCGGTGAAGGCCGCATCCATTTTATAGCCCAGACAGCAGGAGAGAAACGGCTCCCGGATGATCTGGTTCAGATTCACCGCGCCCACTAAAATCCCGTCATCCTTTGATCTCAGCCAGAACCGCAGCCCCCTTGTCCGGATGAATTCTTTCAAATGAGCCTCCAGTAAGAGTTCCTGATAATCCAGGGTGTAAAAGTTCGGTTCCCGGCTCGGTTCCCAGGGCTCCAGATGTGTTCGATTCCGGTTGTAGAAATCCAGGACTTCTCTGCCCAGCGACAGGTCCGGAACATGGAATATCAAGCGCTGACTTTCCAAGTCTGATCCAGCAGTCATCATGATTCACCACGCCCCTTTCTCTCATTATATCTTAAAGCCCCCCACCGCTTCCGGTGTCTGCAAAAAAATAACCGGCTGCCTGGGCAACCGGTCGACTCTGTTTTTTTCATGCAACTTTCTTGTAGCGTGTCGGCGATGAATTCAGCATGGCTGGAATCCGTTGGGAAAAAAGAACCTCCACAAAAATCACTGCGGTGCTGTAGCCGACAAAGGCGCCACACAGACTGGCTGCCATAAAATCAATATCGAAGGCCGGGGCTGTGAGCAGATAATTTGTCCCACAAAGGACGCCGCTGAAGCCCAGTGTAATCAGGGCAATACTGCGGAAGCTCGTACAGTCCTCCACCCAGAGGAATAGACAAAAACCAAAGGGAATCATCAGCCCGGCAAGCTGGAACCACATCCGAAGCGGCATCAGCGAACCGGTGTGTCCACCCCAAGCGCCAACCACTGCTGCGAAGGGAATGTAGCTGATATGGCCTGCGCCTTGGAAACCGCTGGCATACTGTTTGAACAGCATGATCTGCAGACCAATGCACAGGAACAGGTAAGCGCCGAATCCAAGAAAAAGCACAGTACTCCAGAGACGATGTTTAGCCATGCAATATCCATCCCCTTCCATAATTTCCTGTGCTAATTCTACTACAAGTTCCAATAAAATACAAACTATTTTTTAGACATAATTTACCGTATTTGGCCATCTCCTTGAATCAGATATTTGCTGGTTGTCAACTCCCGAAGGCCCATGGGACCCCTTGCGTGAAGCTTCTGGGTGCTGATGCCTATCTCTGCGCCAAATCCGAATTCCGAACCATCTGTGAACCGGGTGGACGCATTGACATAAACAGCAGAAGCATCCACCTCCGCTTGGAATTTTCGGGCGTTCCGGTAGTCATTGGTGAGGATTGATTCGGAATGCCCCGATCCGTACTGGTAGATATGTTCGATAGCCGCTTCCAGGGAAGGCACGACCCGGATTGCCAGGATCAGGCTCAGGTACTCTTCCTCCCAGTCCGCTTCGGTTGCCGCCACGGCTCCAGGCAGATAGGCCAGAGCTTTGGAGCAGGCCCGCATTTCAACCCCTGCCTCGGTCAGCGCTCTGCCGATTCCGGGAAGGAGGGCCGCCGCAGCGGCTTCATGGACCAGCAACGTCTCCAGCGCATTGCAGACCCCAGGGCGCTGCACCTTGGCGTTGATGACGATCCGTTCCGCCATGGTTTCCTCTGCCGTCTCATCAAGGAATACATGGCAGACCCCCGCGCCTGTTTCAATCACCGGCACTGTGGCATTGGCGATAATGGCCTTCTTCAGTCCTTTTCCTCCCCGAGGGATGATGACATCCAGGGATTCATTCAACCGGATCAGTTCTGTTACCCGCTCCCGGTTGGTATCCTGAATCAGCTGGACCGATCCAGGGGGCATGCCAGCCGCCTCTCCGGCGGTAACAATGGCAGCTGCCAGGGCTCTGTTGGTTTCTATGGATTCACTGCCGCCTCGCAAAATCACGGCATTTCCAGATTTCAGGCACAGGGCGGCAGCATCCACGGTAACATTGGGACGGCTTTCATAAATCATGCCGATCACACCCAACGGCACGCGGACTTCCGTTATTTCCAGCCCATTGGGACGCTTGAAATGGCGAATCCCTTCACCGATGGGATCTTCAAGCGCTGCAACCTCCCGCACCCCCTGCGCTGTTCCGGCAAGGCGCTCCGGTGTCAGCCGCAGCCGATCGATCAAGGCTTCGGAGAGCCCGTTCATCCGGGCCGCTTCAACATCCGCGGCATTGGCACGCAGGATCGCTTCCTGTTCCTTTAACAGGGCGTTTCCCATGGCTGTCAGGATGCCGTTCTTTTCAAGCGTTGTCATCTGAGCCAACATCCGGCTTGCCTGTCGCCCGCGTTTTCCCATTTCAGCTACCGTCATGATTCGCCACCTCCGATAATCAGCATATTGTTGGCATGGATCACCTCATCATAATCCTTATATCCCAGTACGGAGATGATCGCTTCCGTTCTCATGCCCCGGATCATTTCAATCTCATGGGAATCATAGTTGGTGACGCCATTGGCGATATGCTTTCCGGTTTCATCTATGACCGCTATGATTTCACCGGTGCTGAAGGTTCCCGACACTCCGGTGATGCCGCTGGGCAGCAGGCTTTTGCGACGCTGAATCATCGCCCTGGCCGCTCCGGCATCCACATGGACTTCTCCGGAGATCCGGCTGGAATAACCAATCCAGTGTTGGCGGGCCTGAACGGCCTTATCCTTCCTTAAGAAAAGCGTTCCAACCACTTCTCCTTCCAGCAGCCGGTACAGGATCTGGTCCAGGGATGACATGGCAATCAGGACATCTGCTCCGGTGCTGATGGCGATCTGGGCCGCTTTGATCTTCGTCGCCATGCCCCCGGTGCCTAGAATGGACCCGGAGCCCCCGGCCATTTCGATGATCTCCTGGGTGATTTCGTGAACCTCTGGAATCATTTGCGCTTCCGGATGGGTTGCCGGATTTGAATCGTAAAGTCCATCTATATCCGAAAGGATTACCAGCAGCTCGGCGTCCACCAAGCTGACCATCAAGGCTGAGAGGGTATCATTGTCCCCTATTTTGTTGCCATATTTCAACTCATCGGTCGCCACGGCATCATTTTCGTTGACAATGGGAATCACCTGATGGGCCAGCAGGCTGAAGATGGTGTTCCGGGCATTCAGGAACCGGCTGCGGTCTGCCAGATCGTCCTTGGTGACGAGGATCTGGGCAATGGTCTTGCCGTATTCCGACATGGTTTTTTGGTACATGTGGATCAGTACCCCTTGCCCCACTGCGGCCGCGGCTTGCTTTTCCGGAACCGTCTTGGGCCGTTCCTTGAGGTTCAGCTTCCCCATCCCCGCGCCGATGGCCCCTGAGGAAACAAGAATCACTTCAATGCCGCGATTGTGAAGGTCTGCAATCTGACGGGTCAGGTTTTCTATCCGCTCCAGATTGAGAAGCCCGGTGCTGTGAGTGATGCTGGACGTCCCGACTTTGATGACGATCCGCTTCACTTCTTTTAAATATTCTTTCCTGTTGAACATCCTACCCCAGTCCTTTCAGGCGGTCTACCGCTCATGTGTTTTCAGTAGTATACCATAACCCCTGACCCCCTTCAACGAAACACCAAGTCCTTCCGTAAATAAATCTGTAAATGTAATGATTGCAATCTTGTATTTGTTATATTTATCTGGTATACTTTTTTCAGAAGCTGGTGACAGCACATCATACACTTATATGGAGGAAAAAATATGAGACTCGTAGGGAAACAGGCTCCGGATTTCAACATGGCAACAGTGACAGGAGATGGCAAGGACTTCGGCCGAATCAGCCTGGATGATTACAAAGGAAAATGGCTGGTACTGTTTTTCTATCCCCTGGACTTCACCTTTGTCTGCCCCACTGAAATCACAGGCTATTCAAAAGCGTGCAGCGAATTCAAAGCCGCCGGTGCAGAAATCGTAGGGGTCAGTGTTGACAGTGAGCACTCCCATAAGGCGTGGATCAATGGCGACCTGGGACAGCTGAACTTCCCCCTTGCCTCGGATCTCACTAAAAAGACCGCTTCAGATTTTGGTGTATTAATAGAAGAAGCCGGTATTGCTCTCCGGGGTTTATTCATCATCGACCCCCAAAGCGTTGTCCGCTACTCCGTGGTGCACGATTTGAACGTGGGCCGCAGCGTGAGCGAGACCCTTCGGGTTCTCAAGGCCCTCCAGACGGGTGGTCTTTGCCCACTGGATTGGTCGGAAGGTGAAGAATTGCTATAAATCAGCAAACCCATAGTGTGAACTCCCCATCAGCCTGATGATCCCCCCGGTCATCAGGCATTTTTTTGTGATGGTTGACAGATATTATCCTTCGGGTTAGAATGACCCTAAGTGTATACAAAGCAACTGAGGAGCCGGTAATGCCCGGCTGAGAGGATTCCGCAAGGATTCGACTCAT
>CAYRIO010000044.1:0-12923 GCA_964424355.1 uncultured Peptostreptococcaceae bacterium | reverse complement strand
TATCTGCCATCTCGTTGATTTCCGTTTTTTCCGCTGTGCTCATCTCACCACTCCTCACACAAAATTTTCCTTGCTGCTGTCCTGTCCATACGTGTGATCAGAATGATCCCGCTCGACAAAACTTTGTTTCTGAATTAATTTTTTTGTCGTTAAACTAATTATAACCCACCTTCACAGGTGATGAAAAGCAAAAAAGATTGTATATTTATTAACTTCCATCCCTATTCTAATCAATATCCCTGCGTTATGAAAGACTATATTTAAACATTAAACAATAAAATTTATTGTCTGTTCACGATTTTATCACGGCGTTAATTACCCGCACGTCTGTTAAGAATTTAACTGGTTTTCTAATCAAAACATTTAAAACTCACGTTTTCGTAAATTTTCATGAATTTCGGCAAAAACAACGGGACCGGCACGCATGCCGATCCCGTTGTTTTCATCTATTTCAGTTGTCCCAACTTCGCTGCGAACAGGGCACCCAGGGAGGTAACGGCTTCCCCTTCGGATTCAGGGATCTCATAGTCGGCCCCCTCTTCCTCCTGAGCCTGCTTGATACTGAGGGACATGCGGCGTTCGGCCTCTTCCACCTTCAGCACCATCACGTCCATAACCTGACCGATCTGTACCGCGTCCTGCGGGCGGTTGATCCGTTCCTTGGAGATTTCAGAGATGTGGACCAGGCCTTCAACACCTGGCTCCACTTCCACAAAAGCGCCGAAGGGCATCAAACGCACCACGGTTCCTTCAATGATATCACCGGGTTCATAGTAACCGGCGGCTCCGATCCAGGGATCCGACTGAACCGCTTTGAGGCTGAGAGAAATCCGATTCTTGGACATGTCGATTTTCTGGACCTGCACCTCCACAACATCGCCCAATCTCAAAACCTCGGAGGGGTGCTTCACCCGCTCGTAGCTGAGATCACTGATATGGATCAGTCCTTCCACACCGCCGATATCCACGAAGGCGCCAAAATCCATGAGCCGGGTAACGGTTCCGGTGCGTTTTTCCCCTTCCACCAGGGTTTCCATCAGCTTGTCCTTGATCTTGGCCTGCTCCGCTTCTGCCAGCTCACGGCCGGAGAAGACCAGCTTGTTCTTGCCCCGATCCAGCTCGATGACCCGCACCGCCAGGGATTTTCCCACCATGGTGTTCAGATCCCCCACAGACCGCGCGCCCAGACGGGAGGCCGGAATAAAGCCCCGTACGCCTTTATATGTTGCGGATACACCGCCGTTAACCGCTTCTGTGATTTCAACGATCAGCGCCATTCCGGTTTCAAAGGACTGGCCGAAATCGTACCAGGCTACCTGCTGGGCAGCTTGGCTGGCAGACAGGATTACCGTCCCCTCCGATTCCTTCACCGATACGACGATCACCTGGATGGTTGCATCCAGTGCCACAAAATCCGTCAGGGATACCTTCCGGTCCTTCGTAAAATCGCTTCGGGGAATGATGCCATCGCTGATATAACCGATGTTCACTACCACTGCATCCTCCTGGATGGACATTACCTTACCTTCCAGCAGGTCTCCGGCCTGGATTCCTTCCATCGAGGCATCGATCTGGGCCATAAAATCCTTCATGTCTTCCATGTTGAGCTCCTTTAGAGTAAGTTTTTAATCTATCTGTCGTGTCTCAGGTGTTTTACATATTTGAGCAGCAGGGTCACGGTGTATCCGGTGACCAGACCGGTTCCAACGGCGGCAATCAGCAGGACCGGCAAATAGGAGATGATCCTGATGTTCTGAACCACCGCGGCCGCCACCAAAAGCTGGCCGATGTTGTGGGCTACGGCGCCGCAGATGCTGACGCCCACCGTGCTGAACAGCCGGGGCAGGAATGCAATCAGGAACGTCATGACCGCAAAGGCCAGCAATGCCCCTCCCAGGCTGAACAGGAACGCCGAGAAACTGCCCAGGATCAGCGAGCCCAGCAGGACCCGGAGCAGAACGATGGTCAGGGTGTCCCGCCAGGTAAGCAGATACAGGGCCGTCAGGGTCACCACATTGGCAAGCCCCAGCTTGATGCCCGGAATACCGATCGGCAGGGGGATGGTCCGTTCAATGGCCATCACCGCGATGGCAAGGGCCGTCAGCAGAGCAATCAGGACCATCTGATGGGTCCTTGAACGGTAGAAGGGCTTATTGAGAGAGGTCATCTATCTGTACCTCCTCACCGCCGCTGATTTCAATGACCACCCGATTCGGCAGGCAGACGATGGTCTGGCCGGGCTTACTGATGGCACCGGTATGCACACAGACCTGATCGGGGCAGCTGGCTTCCAGCATCCGGACCGCGCCGTTCTCAATGACCAGTTTGTTGTGACCGTATGATGAGTCCAAGGGCAGGGTCACGCTTTGGGCAGCATTCAGCGGATACGTGCCCTGGAGGACCGTGTCCTGCCAGATCTGCACCTGAGAGGCTGTTGCCCCGCGGCCTGCCCACCAGCTGATTCCCCACCAGGAGATCACAATGAGGCCCAAAATGCCGATGAGGAGGATGTCATTCTTTTTCATGGATGCTCCTTGTTTCACTCAACTACTGTAAAGCTTGTGTCTGTCAGTTTAAAGACCTTCTTGAAGCCCGGGGTCATCGTTACCTTTTTATCCTTGGTGATGAACATCACATCGACATCGGGCCTGTCCTTCACGAAGGCCAGGGCTTTCTCCACACCCAGTGCAAAACAGGTGGTGGAAAGCGCATCGGCGTCTATGGAGCTGTGCGTGAGGATGGATACCCCGGCCAGGTCGTTATCAACAGGATAGCCTGTTTTTGTGTCCAATATGTGATGGTACCGCTTCCCGTCTTTTTCAAAATACCGCTCATAAATCCCGGAGGTGACCACGGTCTGATCAATCACATTCACAATGCCGATGTATTCGCCCCGTTCCGTTACAGGATTCTGTATCCCGATATTCCAGGCTGAGCCATCCGCTTTTGTTCCCATGGCGATGATATTGCCGCCCAGGTTGATGATTCCCCGTTCAATCCCCAGGGATTTCAGCTGAGCGGATGCCCGGTCGGCGGCATATCCCTTGGCAATGGCGCCGAGATCCAGTCCCATGCCGGGCCGCTTCAGGAAAATGGTGTGCGCAACGGGATCCAGGACCAGATCCTGATAGCCCACATTCTTCAACCCTGCATCGATTTCACTCTGCGCCGGAATCCGTTCAGCGTCCGTTCCGATCTTCCACAGGGACGTCACAGGATAGATCGTGACATCGAAGGCGCCTCCGGATTCCTCTGCATATTTTTTCGCCACGTCGATGACGTGGTAAGTGTCCTCGGAAACCACCACCGGCTGGATCCCCGCCGCCTTATTCACGTCCACCAACTCGCCGGACACCGCTTGGGCGGACATGTGATTTTCAACGGACCGCTGATCATCGAAAACCGTCTGAAAAACAGTGTCATCAACAGGTTCATAGAGCTTCAGCGACACCATGGTGTTGAAGATGAAATCCTCTTTTTCCTTCATTGCCGCCGATTTCCCTGTCAAACTGCACCCGGCCGCTAAAAGAGTGACCACGCTGAGACCCAGGATCAGACCGCATATTTTGCTTCGCTTCAAATCATTTCCTCGATTCATTTTCAGATTACACCTCATCAAAGCTGACAAAGACGGGGGGACGATAGCGATGGGGCTCATGGATGGCGGCCCACACGGCATCGCCCATATCCTTTGCCCGGTCCAGGGGCTGGAACATCCGGTCCGTTTCCAGGGGCCCTTGGGCACCTACACCCAAGTATGGGAACCGCGACAGCATCACAGGCCGCATTTTCAGCACATGGCAGAATTCCTGCAGATATTCCAGTACCAAATTGGGACTGGTATACTCCGCCACACCGATGAGGACACAGGGTTTATTATACAGGGGCGAATGGACATTTTCCATGCCTCCGGACCGCTCCCGGTTATAAAATATCGATATCAGCCGTTCGGCCAGCATATGGAACTTGGCGGAAGGAACCCTGAAATACAGCGGCGCGCCGATAATCACCACATCCGCCGATTCCATGGCGCTGAGAACCCCATTCACATCATCCTCCAGCCGACAGGTGAAATCTGACTCCGCACAGTGCTTTGAACAGACCATTTCGCAGGGCAGGATGGTCATCTCCCGCACAGAGAAGCTTTGATGCGCCACGTCTCCGGCCCTTTCTTGTATCTGACTGACCACCGCATTGATCAGGCTATCCGTCTCGTCCTGCGGACGCATGGAGCCATTGATGCTGAAAATTTTCATGCTTCCTCTCCCCTTTTCTGGGTGATCCATGCCCCCAGTGCATGATAAATCCGGGGGAGGCTGACCGTCACATCGGCAATCAGGACCCGTTCTGTTTTCTGGTGCAGATCCTTCCCCCGGGGGCCCAGGTTGATCCCCGGAATATCCAGGGAATGCATGATCCCCAGCGGCAGGGTGTAGCCCCGGCCCCAAAGCGGCATGGTTTCAGGTAAAGCCGCCGCCGTTGCCGGATCCGGTGCTGAACAATAGCTGAGGTCTGAAATCCCCATGAAGTAGGGTGTCTGCTCCAGGGAGAGTCCTTCCTCCCCACATGCGTGTTCCAGCACGCCCAGCAATTCGGTTTCCAGTGCCGGGCCGATCCGGACCGCCGGATAGAAAGGCGGCACCAGGGCCACGACTACCAAGGGTTCCCGAATATCCAGGCACTGCAGGGTCCTTCTGATCTGGTCCCGGGTCGCTTCGGCCAATGTAAGACCGCCGCTGTTCAGCTTGGCGAGAATACCGGCCATTTGGGCCTGCCAGAGCTTCTGCTGTTCCTCAGACAAAGTCAGCACACGGTTCTTCAGAGATTCCCAGGAAATCACCTTCCGGTCAACAGGCCTTAAGGGAGAAGGCTGTCCCGCCCCCTGATCCATCAATTGATGATTCTTCTGCCGTTTCTCCAGAAACCGGTCAAAGCTCTTTTCAACGGTTTTCGTGAACCGGTCCATCGCTTCAGCGGCCCCGCGGCTGAGAAACATGAAATTGAAGGTCCCCCAGGCACTGTCCGGAACGGAGACATCATAGACCGCTTTCAGGTCACTGAGGCCAGTCCATATGAGAGGGGGGGTGAAGCAGCCTGGCTCCGCATCGCTGAGGGTGCAGTTGCCATCGGTGTCGGCAACGATTTCCGCCAGCAGCGAAGCCCCGTTAAGTCCTTCGAAGGGCGTTCCTGTATGGCACTGAAAGCCTTGGACATATGCCAGTCCCGTCATTTTCCCTGTAGAGCCGGTGAAAAGCGTCAGCCCCTGATGCTGCCGGCCAAAATTAGGCTCTGAATTCAGAACCAGGACATAATCCAGCCCGTGCTGCCGTTTCAATTCCTCCAGCAATGGCAGGGCGCTGATCATCCCCGCCGACAGGTTTTCTTCGTCGGGCACCGAAATCAGCAGCAGGGATGCCTCACGGTCCTCATCCCCTGCCACCTGACTCAGGAATGCCAGCTGAGCGGCACCGCCGCCCTTCATATCGCAGCTGCCCCGCCCAAAGAGCCACTGCCCGGAACGGAGGTCCGCCTGGATTTCATCTGACCACGTCAGCTTTTCGTATGTATCCGCCAGTTTCTCTGCATCATAGGCGATTCCCTGATGGATTCCGTAATCGGTCACCCCCACCACATCGTGGTGGTGCACCATGACCAAGGTCCGTTTGGATCTGCCCTGCACCAATCCCCAGACCACGGATCGCCCCAGGGCATCGCCTGCGCAGGGGTAACGCCCATGATCGGCCGGATGTTCTTTAAAGTAAGGCATCTTCCCAAGCCAGGCGTCCAGCCACTGCTCCAGGGCCGTCTCACCAGCCGTTGCCGTGACACTGGGCTGCCGGATGAAATCCTTGAGGAATTCAAGTGTTCTTAATGGGTTCATTGTCATACCTCCATTGGCAGTGATTCGACGTAACGGAAGCGGATTCCTGCCGCCTTAAGCGCTTTCTCCGATATCCGCCAGGGGGATTTTCCCGTTGGCACAGTCCCTTTGTGCATCGTTCAGATGCTCCCAACCCCACTCCGACATGGTTTTAAGTACCGGAATCAGGGAAGCGCCTTTGTCAGTCAGGGAATATTCCACCTTGGGCGGAATCTGATGGTATTCCTGACGATGGATGAGTCCATCGGATTCCAGCTCCTTCAACTGCTGACTCAGCATCTTATGGGTGATCCCTCGTACGCCCTTCTTGATCTCTCCATAGCGCCTCACCCCTTCCACTGCAAGCTGCCAAAGAATGACCGGCTTCCATTTCCCCCCCATGATGCTCAGTGTATATTCCACAGGGCAATTGAATTTTTTCAGATGATCCATCCGGTACTCCCTCCTCACTATCCTTTTAGATAGTATATCTCTTAAAAGTGCATACTGTTATTCTTTATAATACAGGTTATACTAGGCATATGACAACCACTAAAAAAACGGAGGTTCCACCATGAACGAAACATTGAAAAACATTCAAAATCGCCGCAGCATCCGGGTCTATAAACCTGAACAGATCCAGGATTCCGAACTGAACGCAATTCTGGAAGCCGGCTTGTACGCTCCCAGCGCCACGAACGCTCAACCCTGGCATATCACCGTGGTCCAGAACTCGGAAATCCTCAAATCCCTCAATACCGATGCCAAGGCCGCCATGGCGCTGAGCGAAAATGAATACTTCAAAAAATTCACCGCCAATGAAGCCTTCGATATCTTCTATCATGCCCCCACGGCCCTGGTGATTTCTGGTGCCGCTGATTCTCAGTTCGCCCTCGCCGACTGTGCCGCCATGGCGCAGAACATGCTGGTAGCTGCGGAATCCATGGATATCGGCTCCTGCTGGGTGGGCCTCACCAACTTTGCCCTGAAGGGGGAAAAGGCCGCCGCTTACAAAGCGCAGCTGGAAATCCCGGAAGGCTTCGACCCCCTCTACACCATCATCCTGGGGTACAAGAAGACTACCGGCACCGCAGCCCCTGAGCGAAAATCCGGCACGGTGAATTATGTAAAATAGCAACATGAATAAAGAGATGGGCTGCCTCTAATAGGAATATAATTCCTATTAGAGGCAGCCCATTGTGATTTTTTGAGTTTGTCTTCGCGAGCAAAAACAAGCCTCAAAACTTTTTTTCACATCTTCTTTCCTTATGAGGAGGTCTTCATCAGTGTTTCGACCTGTTCTAGCAGGTGTTTCCTGTCATTGCGGTCCGGCTCCTCCACCACCCAGGCCAGCAGGACATGGAGCAGCCTTCCGATCTCCGGCCCTTGGGGAATCCCCAGACCCATCAGATCCTTGCCGGAAACAGCCAGCTGTCGGATACTGAGGCAGTGATCCTCATCCAGGATGCTCTGATAACAGCTCTCAACCTGCCCCAGAGCAGTCAGCGCTTGGCCTGCCATTACAGGATTCTGCGCCAAAAGGTCGGCCCGCCGCACCGCCAGCCAATCCGGAAAATACTCTTGCCCGATGGCGATGATGGCCCGCCGCACCGCTTTTTCGGTGGGAACGATCTCCCGGTCATGGTGTTTCACGAGATGAAGGATCCTGCGCCGGATGCCGTTGCCCCACTTGAGCCGATCCAGAACAGCCCCCGCCAGGATTTCACTCTGTATCTCATGCCCGTAAAAGTGATCCCTGCCGGTTTCGTCTGTCAACCAGGTTTCGGCCTTCCCCAGATCGTGGAGCAGTAACGCCCACCGGATAACCCGGTCCAACGGCGCAGCGGCAGCGGCTTCCAGGGTATGAACCCCCACATTGTGCAGATGCCAGGGGGTATTTTGCGGGATTTCGAAGCAGCGGTCCAATTCCGGCAAAATCCACCGCATCAGCCCGCTTTCCCGCAGAAGCACCCACCGCCGGACGTTGCCGGACATCAGCCATTTATCCAGTTCCACGCGGATCCGCTCCCCGCTGACATACAGGATGTTGGGAGCCTGGGCAGCAATGGCTTCCAGGGTCGCCGGATCAACTTCACAGTCCAGCTGAGCCGCAAAACGGACAGCCCGCAGCATCCGCAGCGCGTCTTCCCGAAACCGCTCTTCCGGATTCCCCACTGCCCGGACAAGCCCCGCAGTCAGATCCTGCTGCCCCTCAAAGGGGTCGATCAGGCCACGGGTCGGATGCCACGCCAAAGCGTTGATGGTGAAATCCCGCCGGGCCAGATCCTCTCTGATATCCGCGACAAAGGTCACCTGATCCGGGCGGCGAAAGTCGCTGTAAGTCGACTCCGACCGATAGGTTGTCACTTCATAGGAGAAACCCTCTAAGAGAACCGTCACCGTACCATGGGCGATCCCAGTGGGAACCGTCTGCTCAAAACAGCCCTGGATGTCCTCCGGCAGTGCCCGGGTCGTGATGTCCCAATCCTCCGGGATCCGCTCCAGCAGCAGATCCCGGACACACCCGCCCACTAGCCAGGCTTCGTGACCGGCCGATTCCAAGGTATTGATAATCTGCAGTGCACCGGAGGGGATTTTTAAAAGATCAACGCGCCATGTCATCCTATCACCCGCTTCTGTCGCTTGATTTCAAAAGAGGGACTGCCTGCCAGCGGCGAGCAATCCCTCTTTTTCAACGGTATCCTCTAAAATGATACGACTACTTCACTTCCACCATCCAGCCCTCAGGCGCTTCCACATCACCCATCTGGATCCCTACCAGAGTCTCGTAGAGCTTCTTCGTGACGGGGCCCACCTCGGTTTCGCTGTGGAACACATGGAGCTTGCCCTTGTATTCAATGCCGCCGATGGGCGTGATGACCGCAGCAGTGCCGCAAGCACCCGCTTCCTTGAATTCGGAAAGGTTGTCAATCAGGACATCCCGCTCCTCAATGCCCATCCCCAGGTATTCCTTCGCCACGTGGATCAGGGAGTACTTGGTGATGCTGGGAAGGATCGAAGGGGATTTCGGGGTGATGAATTTATTATCCTGGGTGATCCCGAAGAAATTGGCTGCCCCTACTTCTTCAATTTTGGTATGGGTTTGGGGATCCAGATAGATACAGTCGGCAAATCCCCGGGCGACGGCATCCTTGTGGGACTGCAGGCTGGCTGCATAGTTGCCGCCCACTTTCACTGCGCCGGTTCCCTGTGGAGCCGCCCGGTCAAAGTCTGAGATCGTGAAATTGACAGGGGCCATGCCCCCTTTGAAATAAGGACCTACCGGAATGCAGAACACGCCGAAGATATACTCCGGTGCTTCCTTCACGCCGATATTGTCCCCAACCCCGATGACATAAGGACGCAGGTAGAGCGTAGCACCGGAACCGTAGGGCGGTACGTAATGCTCATTGGCCTTTACCACCTGGATGCAGGCGTCGATGAATTTTTCCGTAGGCACCTGGGGCATCAGAACCCGGTCACAGCTGGAATTCATGCGGGCGGAGTTCTGGTCCGGTCTGAACAGCTGGATCCGGCCATCCTTCGTGGTGTATGCCTTGAGGCCTTCAAAGCACTGCTGCCCGTAGTGAAGCGCCGTGGAACCCTCGCTGATTGTCAGGGTATTCTCAGTAACCAGTTTCCCAGCATCCCAAGCGCCATCCTTCCATACGGAAATGTACCGGAAATCGGTTTTCATATAAGAAAAGCCCAATTTTCCCCAATCCAAGTCAACTTTCTTCATCAGTGAATCCTCCATGTTTATTATTCCGCTTTTCGCGGTGACTGACTGTCTCCAAATCCTTTGATGCGTTCAGTGACATCTATTTCATAACACCGGTCCCCCAGGGGCTCCGATGGGATGTCAAACTTGGGATCCATCAGGGCTGTCATTTTTTTCACCCCGGCATCGGGCTTAGCTACTCCCTGGCAGAGTGTCCGCATCTCCGCGCGCACGCGGTTGCACAGCCCCATCTCATAAGGATTGCCCAGCCGCTTGGCATGAAGCATGGCCTCTTCCATCAGGCTGAGAGCCTCCTTGGCGTTGCCCTGCCGGAACCGGATCAGGCTCTGGAAGCCGCAGGCCGTCGAACGGCCCCATCGGAAATCGTAGTTGCCATAGAGCTGCAGCGCCTGCCGGAAATTGGACTCCGCCCGGGAAAAATCGCCGCTTTCATAGGCGCCGTGCCCGGCCTGGGTATAGAAAATGGTCAGACGCCCTTCCTGCCCCATATCCTGACAGAGGCGGATTGCCTCTGAATAGTAGTTCTGGGCATCCTCCCACTGCTTCCGGAAACGTCGGCTCTCCCCCAGATAGTAGTAGACCGCCGCGATATTCAGGGCATACCGTTTCGGTTGTTCAAACCGTTGGAACCGGTGAAGCGCATCGGTCAAACAGATATCCCCTTCATCATAAGCGCCCACCAAAATCCGATGGAAGCCCTTCAAGCGAAGGAGTATGGCGGTTTCAAGCTCCATATGGGACCGAATGGCGATTTCGAGGGTTTCATCCACCACCAGCTCCATTTGGGCAGTGCGGTGAGCGTTGATGCAGTAGAATATTTCCTGAAACCCCGCCTTCACCTGCCAGGCAGGGTCATTGGCCTCAGCAGCCAGTTGTTTCAGTTCTTCCAAAGCCTTCAGACCCTGAATATAGGAGCCGATCTTGATGTGGTAGCGGGCGTCCATATGGAGCCACTGCAGCCGGTGGGTCCGGGACCGATCGACCCCTTCCCTTTTTTCCAGCAGCAGGAGCCGCTCTTCCAGCCGCTTCAGCTCCGCACCCAGATCCTCTTCCGAAAAAAAAGTCTCGCTATCCGACCCTTCACGGCCCGGAAGAACAGGAAAGGTCTCATAGGCCGATTCAAGATACCCATAAAGGTTGTTCAGTCCACACCCCAAAGCCCGGGACCGTTCACCGGCCTTTTCAAAGTAGTAGTCCAAGAGATCCCACCGGGTTCTTCCGGCTTCTTTATAGCGGCCAGCCAGCGCTTCCCCGATCCGGCGGAACAGGATCCGGCGTTTGGATTCACTGAGCCTTTCATAGACAAAATCCCGAAGCTTCTGATGGGTGAAGAACAGCTCGACATCGCCGTCAGCCCCCAGCCCTTCCCGAAGCAGATCTGCCCGGTACAGCTCATCCAGGAGATCGATGAGCTCCATTTCATCCCGCCCGCTGATTTCAGAAAGGACCCCCAGGGGGACCCGATCCCGAAAAACTGACACCAAATCCAGAACCTTCAAGGATTCGGAACGAATCCGAGCCAACCGGGACAATAGGACATCCTGCATCCTTGGGGTGATCATCCCCGGGGTTCCCTGCTTTTTCACGTGTTTTAGATATTCGACGACAAAGAAGGGATTTCCTTCTGTTTCCTTATAGAGATTTGCTGCCACGGCCTGAGACCCGGAAGATTTCAGATAGCCCTGGGCGAATTCCCGGGTTTCATCCGGGGTGAACCGTTTCAGCTCAAGACAGGCCAGCAGGTTCTCCTTGCGCCCCTCCGTCAGCAGGGGGCCCAGTTCCTGCCAGGTTCCCACCCGGCTGGTCAGCACCATGAGGATGCGTTGGTTCCGTGCCTTGAGCAGCAGCCGGGTCATCAGGTTCAAGCTCATCGGGTCCGCCCAGTGTATATCTTCAAAGCACAGCAGGATCGGGCGTTTTTGAGCTTCACGGCTCAGCAGTTCCAAGAGTTCCCGTTCATTCAACAGACCATCGGTCCCCGCGCCGGACAGTTCCCGGTAAATACCTTCCCAGGGACGATAGTAGGCGCTTTCCTCGGTGGCATAGCAGCTGGCGCTGAAAGAGAGAATCCCCTCCAGATCCGCCATGGCCAGAAATTGACCCAGCAGCTCCGATTTACCGATTCCGGCTTCGCCATGGATCAGGACGGAACAGGCCGGTTCCCCGGCGCAAAACCGGCTCCACTGACCGTTAAGGGCCGTCAGCTCCGGTGCCCTTCCATAGAAGAAGCTTTTCTGGGGCTTTGCCGCTTCCTGCTGTCTGGTTTTCACCCGCAGCAAGCTCTCATAGAGGGCCGCCGTCTGGTCTTCCGGCTGGATCTCCAAATCCCGACGCAGCTTCTGGGTGAGCTCCTGGTACAGATCCAAGGCTCTGTGAACCTGTCCGGCGTCACTATAATCCTGCATCAGCAGGCGATAAGCCTCTTCGTCATATTCATCCAGCTCAATCAGCCGGTGTAGCGCCTGCCGCCGATCCTCCTGGCCCTGGCCCTGTTGAATGGTCTCCGTGAGAACGTGCCTCTCCTGCTCCCGGCGGGACTGTCTCTGAAAATCCAACCAGCCCTCGTACCCATCGGCTTCCCGCACGACAAACCCCTCCAGGAATTCTCCATGGCCCTCCAGGGTTTCAATCTGGAACTGGGGGTTCCATTCCACCATTTCCCGGGTAGGGGTCAGGATCAATTCTTCCCCCATGACCTTTCGGATGATATAGAGACCGTTGCGCAGGTTCTTCCGTGCTGTGCCCTCGTCCATATCGGCCCACAGCAAAGCCAGCAGCCTGTCACGGGTTGCTCTTTTTTCAACTGCCAGATAATAAAACAGCGCTTCCGCCTTTCGGAAGGGAAAAATGATCCGCTGTCCATCCTGACTGATGCAGGGAGGGCCCTGCCAGGCGATTCCAATGGCCATACCACATTCCAGCCTTTCCAATGATTCTCCCCTTACTATACACGTTCCAGAAAAGGGATACAAGGCAGGATGTCCCGCAAACCAAGCGCTTCAACATAAGAAAGCAGCATGATAAAGGCGGCCTCAGCTGCCAGGGTCCGTGATTCGGCATGCTTGAAATGCTCATTGGGATAGGTAGGCCCGATATCCACAACGTAGCCGGTAAGAAGAAAAGCAGAAGACGATTCCTTTTGGGGGAATCGCCTTCTGCTTTTTATAATAGGTAAGGATTTGATTGAAGACGCCTCCGTCCAGACTGCTGTCTAGAACAATCCGACAATCTCACCACTTTCCAGGATATCGATCTTGTTGGCAGCCGGCACCTTGGGCAGGCCGGGCATCCGCATGATCTCGCCAGCCAGGGCCACCAGGA
>CAYRIO010000043.1:0-15287 GCA_964424355.1 uncultured Peptostreptococcaceae bacterium | reverse complement strand
AACTCTCCGGTTCGCGCATTATCCTTGAAGTGTTGAAGGAACACGGCCGGCGGGTACTATTCGGCTATCCGGGCGGTGCGGTGATTCCGCTGTACGACGCACTGTACGATCAACACGACTATTTCACCCATATACGGACCTCCCATGAACAGGGAGCCATCCACGGCGCAGACGGTTATGCCCGGGCCACCGGAGAAACCGGCGTGGCCTTTGTCACCTCTGGCCCAGGGGCCACCAATGCAGTGACGGGCATCGCCACAGCGTTCATGGATTCGGTCCCCATGGTCATCATCAGCGGTCAGGTCCCCACCAGCCTGCTGGGCCGGGATTCCTTTCAGGAAGTGGACATCACCGGAATCACCATTCCCATCACCAAGCACAACTTCCTGGTGCGGGATTTGGAAAAACTGGCGGATACGGTACGGGAAGCTTTTCGGATCGCCGCTTCCGGCAGGCCTGGTCCGGTGTTGGTGGATGTCCCCAAGGACATTTTCATCAAGGAAACCAAATTCATACCTGGAAAGCCTCTGAAGCACTTCGATCTGGAAGGCTATGATGCTGAGGCGCTCGTAGATGTGGTGAGCCGCATCAATCAGTCGAAAAAGCCGGTCATTTACGCCGGTGGCGGTGTCATTATTTCTGAGACGGCCGGTCTTCTAAAAGAGCTGGCGGTTAAAGCCCATATCCCTGTGGTGAACACCCTGATGGGATTGGGAAACTACTCCCGTACAGATGCCCTGTCCTTAGGGCTGGTGGGAATGCACGGATCCCGGGAGGCCAACCTGGCCATCACCCATTCGGATCTGGTCATCGCCATCGGAGCTCGGTTCAGTGACCGGGTCATCGGCCAGGTGGACAAGTTCGCCCCCGAAGCCGATATCATCCACATTGATGTGGACCCCACCGAAATCAACAAGAACAAGAACACACACATCCATCTCCTGGGCGATATGAAAGGGATTCTTGAAGCCCTGATCAGTCAGGTGGATGAAATGAACAATGATCCCTGGCTTCAGGAAATCGAGAGCTTTAGGAACGAAACGGGTCCGACTCCGGAAGCGTTCACCCCGGAATTCATCCTGAAAGCCGTCAGCCGTGTTGCCGGTCCGGAGACGATCGTTGTAACAGATGTCGGCCAGCACCAGATGTGGACCGCTCAAATGTGGCCCTTCCAGAAGCCCCGGCAGTTCATCACCAGCGGCGGCCTGGGGACGATGGGATTTGGCCTGGGGGCAGCGCTGGGCGCCAAACTGGGAAAAAAGGATACCCCGGTGGTCCTGGTGACCGGAGACGGAAGCTTCCGCATGAATGCTATGGAAATGGCCACCCTTGCGGAGTACGATATCCCGGTACTGATCCTGCTCCTGAACAACCAGTCTTTGGGCATGGTTCGGCAGTGGCAGAAGCTGTTTCAGAACGCACGGTATTCCGAAACCAGTGTCAGTCAGAAGGTGAGTTATACCGGGCTGGCTTCGGCCTTTGGGATCGAAGGCCTCCGGGTCGAAACCCTGGATCAGCTGGCTGAGGCCCTGAAGCATCCTGATCTCTTCAGGAAGCCCCTTCTGATTGAAGCGGTTATCGACAAGGATCTCAATGTACTTCCGATCGTCCCGCCCGGGATGCCGATCCATGAACTGATTCTGGAATGATGAAAGGCCTGTTTTCCGCTGATGAGGTGGAGAACAGGCCTGCTTTTGAAGGGGGGGAGAGACGATGCGTGAAAAAACGAATGTCATGCGGATCTTGGACAAAGCCGGAATAACCTATGGGACCCATGGTTACGATTGCAGTGATGGGGTCATCGATGGCATTTCTGTGGCGGGGAAAATAGGGATTCCGGCGGAGCAGGTCTATAAGACCCTGGTGACTCAGGGAAGCAGTCGGGAATACTACGTTTTTGTCATTCCGGTCGCCGCCGAGTTGGATCTGAAAGCTGCTGCAAAGGCTGTTGGAGAGAAATCCGTGGTGATGATCCACGTGGCGGATATCAATAAAATCACAGGGTATGTACGGGGCGGCTGCTCACCCATTGGGATGAAGAAAGGGTTTCGAACCATCGTGGACAGCTCCTGCGCAGAGATGCGCTCGATTGTTGTCAGTGCGGGCAAACTGGGGCATCAGATTGAACTCTCACCTCAGGACCTGATCCGGCTGATCCGTGGGGAGATGGCGGCGGTCATCCATTAGCGGTGCATCTGGAGGAATCATGGGAAAAGAGCGGTTTTCGCTCAGAAGCTGATTAGGGAATGTTACCACGGGTATAAAATCTCAGAGCTTGCAGGATAATGGATCGGGCATGAGGAATTATATACTGTCTTCAAGAATACTCACAAACGCTGTGAGTTTGAAAGGGGTAACAAGATGGAGCATCTGAAGCTGAAACCGGAGCAACTGACAAGTCCTTGTGATTCCAGCTGTTTTGGATATGACAGTACCGCTGAACTGACGCCGCTTTACGGGGTCATTGGCCAGGAACGGGCGACTAAAGCGCTGGATTTTGGACTTTCAATTAATCAGAACGGCTACAATATCTATGTTTCTGGCAGCTGGGGTTCCGGTCGGAACAGCTATGTGCGTCGGATTACAGAAAAGAAAGCCTCGAAGAAGCCAGCCCCCTGTGACTGGATTTATGTGCATAATTTCAAGGATCCCCATGCCCCAGTTGCCTTGAATCTGGATAACGGTTCTGCAAAAGAGTTTGAAAAAGGCTTGGAACGGGTGATGACGTTCCTGAAAAAAGAGATTGAAACGGTGTTCACCGGTAAGGATTATGAGAATACCAAGACAATCCTGATGGAACAGTATCAGGAGAATACACAAAAGATAATCGAACAGCTCAACGCAGTCGGTGAGACCTATGGCTTCCGATTCAGCCAGAATGAGCGGGGCTTGATCAGCATTCCGTTAAAAAACGGGGAGCCCATGACAGAAGAAGAATATCGGGCCATTACCGAAGATGAATATGAAGAGATGAAGGCGAAATCCAACAAGCTGAGCATGGAGACCGTGGATATCTTCACCAGTCTGCGCACGGAAGAGGAATCCTACCGGCAGAAAATCAAAGAATTGGATGAACAGATGGGCCGCCGGATTGTTTCCTTCCATCTCCTGACCCTGCGAGAAAAATACCAAGAGCGCAAAGTGGTGGTGGAATGGCTTGATCAGGTTGTGGATGATGTCGTTGAGAATATCGACCGCTTTCGCTATAATAAGGCCGGTGAGGCTTCCGATAACCCCATGGCCATGCTCCAGGCGAAGAGCACCGAGGCTTTTTTCGACCGCTACAAGGTCAATATCCTGGTGGATAACAGCGAAAAAACCTGTGCCCCCATCGTCTTTGAGAACAACCCCACATACATTAACCTCACCGGGGCTGTGGAATACAAGAATGAAATGGGCGTCATGAAAACAGATTTCACGATGATCAAGAAAGGCTCCCTCCACGAAGCCAACGGGGGGTATCTGGTGGTCCATGCCAAGGATATCCTCACGGCGCCCTACGCCTGGATGGGCCTGAAGCGGTGCATGCTGACCAAGGAGATCAATATCGAGGCATTGGGCAAACAGATGGGGCTGATGGTGGCCACAACCCTGCGGCCTCAGCCGATTCCCCTGGATGTAAAGCTGATCATCATCGGAGATGCCTATACCTATTACATGCTTTACCAGTATGATGAGGACTTCCGCAAACTCTTCAAGATCACTGCGGAATTCGATATGGAAATGCCTCGGAATGAGGAGAATATCAAGCTGCTGGCCCGGTTCATCGCGGCCCATTGCGAAAAGGACAATCTTCGTCACTTCGACCGCAATGCTGTCGCTAAGATCATTGAGTATACTTCCCGGATGTCCGATGATCAGACCAAGCTGTCCTCGCGGCTGAATAAGATCGTGGATATCCTGTTCGAAGCCAACAGCTGGGCGGAGGTTCAGGGGGACACCATGGTGCGGCGCCATCATGTAGAAACAGCCCTGGAAGAGAAAAAGCACCGATCGGACATGTCGGAAGAAAAAATCATGGAGATGTTTGACGACGGCACGTATCTGTTGGATGTAGACGGTGAAAAGGTAGGGGAAATCAATGGTCTGGCAGTTGTGGGCACCGGGCAGTATTCCTTTGGAAAGCCCAGCAAGATCACCATATCCACGTATCGGGGCCAGAGCGGCATCATCAATATCGAGCGGGAGGCCCGAACCAGCGGCAAGCTGCACGATAAAGGGGTTCTGATCATCACCGGCTATATGGGACATACCTACGCCCAGGATAAGCCCATGGCCCTGGCGTGCAGCATCGTATTCGAGCAGCTATACAGCGGCGTGGACGGTGACAGCGCCTCTTCCACGGAACTGTACGGGATTCTCTCCAGCCTCTCAGGGGTTCCCATCAAACAGTGTTTTGCGGTGACGGGATCGGTGAACCAGCGTGGACAGATTCAGCCTATCGGCGGAATCAATGAAAAAATAGAAGGCTTCTTCAAGGTTTGTCGCCTGAAGGGACTCACCGGAACCCAAGGGGTGATCATGCCCCATCAGAACGTGAAGAATCTGATGCTCTCCAATGATGTCATTGAGGCGGTGAAAGCTGGGATGTTCCATATCTATGCCGTTAGCCATATCGATGAGGGGATTGAAATCCTGACTGGGAAGAAAGCCGGTATCCGTCAGAAGAATGGCGCGTTCCCCAGAGGGACCATCCACTATCTGGTGGATGAACGCCTCAAGGAGCTGGCCAAGCCGCTGCTCCAAAGGAACTCGGATAAGTCGAAGACTGAAAAAGCAAAGAAAACCGAAGGGGAAGCACTTCCAGTTCCCGAAAAGAAACCCACGAAGAAGTCGCCCAAAACGAAGTGATAAAAAAAGCAGCCCCCATCCACCTAATCAGGAATGGGGGCTGTTTGCGCGCCTGCTTAAAACCGGAGGATCCCTGAATCCGTGACAATGCCGTCCAGTTTTTGATCGTGAGCCTCGGCGGGGAGGAGTGCCACCACTTGTTCAGTGAATGCCAGGCCGATTGCCGGGACGCCGGGCCGCCGCCGTGTCAGCAGCCGGTCATAAAAACCGCCGCCGTACCCTAAACGGTATCCCAAACGATCAAAGGCCGCACCTGGCGCCAAGATCAGATCCAGGGCTTCCGGGGCAATTTCAGGACCGGATCCGGGAGCAGGCTCCCAAAGCCGCTTCTCTGTTTTTACTAAGCAATCCAGGCTGGAGACCGCCGTGAATGTCAGAAGCCCGGTATCAAAGTGGGCCACCGGCAAGGCGACGGTTTTGCCAAGGTCAAGGAGCTGCTGGATCAGATTTCGGGTTTCAACCTCATTCCGATAATCCACATATACCGTAATGATTTGTGCGTGGCGCATTTCGGGCAATTCAAGCACCAGTTCGGTAATCAGAACGCTTTTTTTGCTTCGTTCATCCGCGGGGATGGCGGATCGGCGTTCCAGGGCATTTTTGCGAATGGTCTGCTTCATAAGTCCTCCAATTTAATATTAATTTATTATATTAAAGCTTCTTTCGTCTATGTAAAACAATTATAATGGAACATGTGGAGAACTTCCACGTATTCAGGGTCCGCCCCTATGCATTTCAGATTTTCGTGACTTGAAAGAGTGGCTATCCTGCTGAGTTTCCATTATACTATAAGGGTTGTCCAATACCTGCATGGCAGAGACCTTGGCATAACTCTACAAAGTCCAGAGTGTTTCAGACCGGATGAGGAGCCCGCAAATACAGTGCGGGGTTTTTATCGTGGAGAAGCAGAATGTTTTGGCTTTAAATGATTAGAGGAGGATTCATGATTAAACTGGTCAATGTCAGCAAAAAGTATGAGAGCGGCGTCGAAGCCCTTTCAGATGCCAATATACATATCCAAAAGGGTGAATTCATTTTCATCGTCGGCGCCAGCGGTGCCGGGAAGTCCACCTTTATCAAACTGCTTCTGAAAGAAGAAGAGCCCACTGATGGAGAAATCTATATTGCCGGACAGGATATCACCCACCTGCACCGCCGGAAAATCCCTTACCTCAGAAGACGGATGGGTGTGGTTTTTCAGGATTTCAGACTGCTTCCCAATAAGACGGTCTATGAGAATGTCGCGTTCACCATGGAGATTTTGGAAGCGCCAAGGCGAGAGATTCGCCGACAGGTGCCGGTCATGCTCAGCATGGTTGGACTCAGCAACCGTGCCAGCATGTATCCTCACCAGCTATCAGGCGGTGAGCAGCAGCGGGTTTCCATTGCCCGGTCCATGATCAACAACCCGCCCATCCTGATTGCCGATGAACCGACAGGAAACCTGGATCCGGATACATCTTGGGAAATCATGAAGCTACTTCGGCAGATCAATACCCGGGGCACCACTGTCATCATGGCTACCCACCACAAAGAGATTGTCGATGTCATGCAAAAGCGGGTCATCGCCCTTGAAAACGGCCGGATTGTCCGGGACGAGATGAAGGGAGGCTACTCCGTTGAAGATTAAAACCGTAGGCTATTCAGTCACAGAAGCCTTTAAGAACCTTTGGCGCAACAGCATGATGAGTGTGGCGTCCATCTCCTCTGTGGCGGCTACGCTGGTGATTCTGGGTATTGTTTTCATTCTCATCGTCAACATCAACAGTATGACAGAGAGTGTGAAGGTGCAGTTCGACTCGGCACAGGTATACCTGAAAGACGGCCTGGACACCACGCAGATCGATGCCATTGAGAAAGAAATCAGAGAACTTGATGGTGTCAAGGATGTGGTTTTTGAAGACCGTGAAACAGCATTGAAAAAAATGAAGGCTTCCTGGAAAGAGAACGGGAATCTGCTGGACGGATTGGAGAGCAATCCACTGCCGGATTCGTTCGTCGTGGTGCTGAAGAACCTCAGTTATTCAAAACCGGTCGTCGGCAGCCTTAAGAATATGGCAGGTGTTGAAGAGGTCAAGTATTATCAGGATATCATCACCAAGCTCCTGGAGGTGACACACTTCATCCGGACCCTGGGCTTCTCGGTAATCGCTGTATTGATCGGGGTATCTACATTCATCATTGCCAACACCATCAAGCTGGCTGTGGCAGCCAGACGCAGAGAAATCACCATCATGAAATACGTTGGCGCCACCAACTGGTTCATCCGCTGGCCGTTTCTGGTTGAGGGGACACTGTTGGGGTTGGTGGGGGCCCTTGTGGCATCCCTCATCATATTCCTTATGTACCGATACACTTATGGCCTCTTCACCTCCCAGTTCTATGTGCTGATTGCGGCGTATATCGTGCCTGTCCAATCGATCATGGCCGATCTGGTACTCATTTTTGCAGTATTGGGAGCCGGTATCGGTGCGTTGGGGAGCATCAACGCCATGCGTCGCTTCCTGAATGTGTAGGTGGGCCAATGAAAAAGAGACTGGGCGTATGGCTCTTGGTCCTGATGATTCTGACAAATTCGCTGCCGGCTGCTGTTTTGGGCGCCAGCGATGCTGAACTGAAGAAAGCGCAGCAAGAGCAGAAAAAAATCAAAGACCAATTGAACCAGGTGAACAAGAACAAGAAGCTCAATGAAAGCAAGCAGAAGAATATCGTCAAGACCATCAATGGCATCGAAGGGCAGATCGACACCTTGGAAAATCAGGTGAATAACCTGGGAAATGACATTGTGCGGGCTGAACAGGATATCGGTGCCAAGAGCGTTGAATTGAAGATTGCCGAGAACAACATCGTCAATAAAAAGGGAACGCTGAATTCCAGGCTCCGTGTCATGTATAAAACCGGGAGTGTTGGGTATATAGAAGTATTGCTGGGTTCCAATGATTTTGAGGATCTCATGACCCGCATCGATACGGTCCGGAAAATATTTCTGCATGACACTGAGATGATCAAGTTCCTTGTCGATCAACGGAACATCATCGAGAAAACGAAAAAAGATCTTCAGGTCTATAAGGACCGGTTGAAGCAGAAGGTTGACGAAAAGGAAGCAGCCCAGGCCAATCTGAATGTCAAGGTCAGTGAGCTGGGTGTCGCCAAGCAGCAGTTAGCCGCTGATCACAAGGCCTTAGAAGCCCAGGAAGATTCACTTAAGGCAGAGGCGGATAAAATAACCAAGATTCTTGCCAGCATGAAGGTGACTCAGAAATATGTCGGGGGTGTCATGTCGTGGCCAGTTCCGGCAAGCACGAAGATCACTTCCCCCTTTGGGTACCGGATCCATCCAATCCTGAAAACCAAAAAGCTCCATACGGGGATTGATATTGGGGTGGGCAGCAACAACAGTGTCATCGCGGCCCAAGCGGGAACCGTAATCCACTCCGGGTGGCTGGGGGGATACGGAAAAGCCCTCATTATCGACCATGGCGGCGGCATTGCAACACTATACGCCCACAACAATACTTTGCTGGTCGGGGTGGGGGAAAAAGTCACCCGAGGTCAGGGGATTGCAAAAAGTGGCAGTACCGGTCTATCAACAGGGCCCCATGTGCATTTTGAAGTGCGGGTGAATGGTCAATATGTTGATCCCATGAAGTATGTATCTCCCTGATTGGAGATTAGAAGCTGAATGAAAGAGGTGTTCCATGGTATCAAAGAAGACGCTGGCCATATTTTTAATCATCACCGTTATTTTTACAGGGGTATCAACCTTCACCCTGGGCAATGTCTTCATGGTAGGCATTGGAGAAAAGGTGCTGATTGACAAGAAAGAGCTGCAGCACTATCAAAACCTCGAGGTGGAGTTCGGCGAGGTGGTCGCACTTCAGGAAACGGTCAATCAGCAGTTTTATAAGGATACCAAGGATGTGGATTTCAAAGCGGGATTGAAGCGGAGTCTCTTTCAATCCTTGGATGACCCCTATTCTGTATACTTTGATGCCAAAGAATTCAAGAGCTTCAATGAGATGAACGAAGGTTCTTACGGTGGCATCGGTGTGATTGTTTCACCTGGGGACGATGGTCTGATCACGGTGGTCTCTCCCATTGAAGATACCCCTGGCGAACGGGCCGGGCTGATCACAGGGGATAAGATCCTGAAGGTGGATGGGAAAGACGTTTTTGGTGATAAAATCGATGAGGCGGTCAGCAAGATGAAGGGTCAGCCGGGGTCCGATGTGGTTCTGACACTTCTGAAGAAGGACAAAAAGCAGGCTGACGTGAAAATCACCCGGGAAAAGATCATCCTCAAATCGGCCAAATCAGAAATGCTGGCAGACGGAGTCGGTTACTTGAAGCTCAACGTCTTTGATGAAAAATCGGCTTCTGAGTTCGAGACACAGCTGGATAAGCTGACATCTCAGAACGCCAAGGGTTTGATTATCGATCTCCGGAACAATCCGGGGGGGAGCCTGGACCAATGTGTGAAGATTTCGGATATGCTCCTGGGCGAACAGACCATTGTTTCAACCCGTGATCGGGCTGGCAATGAGGATATTGAAAAATCAGATGCACGGAAGGTTGCGATCCCTTATGTGCTGCTGGTGAATGAAGGCAGCGCATCTGCTTCTGAAATCCTTACGGGGGCAGTAAAGGATACGAAGTCCGGCATGGTCATCGGAACAAAGACCTTTGGAAAAGGGTTGGTGCAGGCGGTGAACAATCTGCCGGACGGCGATGGGTACAAGATCACGGTGGCTCAATATTTCACGCCGAATGGTTCGTATATTCATGGCAAGGGTATTGTTCCGGATATCGTCGTTGAGCTTCCGGACCCGTTGAAGGACAAGCAGGATATGACCCGTGAAGAAGATCCGCAATTCCAGAAAGCTCTGGAGATTATCAGAGCCAAGATGAAGTAACTTCCAGGTACTCTGGACATTCACTTATTCCGATGAGGAAGACAACGAGAGGTCACTTATGCTGATTCGCAAGGCGAATATTTATGATACAACGGATATTGCACGGGTTCACGTGGAAACATGGCGTTCCACCTATCGACGGGTATTGTCTGATGAATACCTGGGGCTTTTCACGCTGGAGAAACGCAAGAAATACTGGATGAAATTCATCAATGATGGAAAACCGATTTATGTGGTGGAGGAAAAAAGCGGGGAGATCATCGCCTTTGTCGTCCCTATGGTTCAGCGGGATGAAAATCGCGGCTACATTGGGGAAATATCGGCCCTGTATGTCCAGGATCGCTACCAGCGCCGCGGGGTTGGCCGGAAGCTGATCGCGACCTGTGCCAGACTGATGTTCAATAACGACGTGAAATCGCTGAAGGTGTGGGTGCTTAAGGATAATCCTGCCCGTCAGTTCTATCGGATCCTGGGCGGGGTAGAATGTGATGCCCGGATCGAGCGGATGGATAACAAGGACTATTTGAAACTGGCCTATCGCTGGGATGACTTGCCCAGTTTGATCGAATTGGCTGATATCCCGCTGGAAAGCGGTTTGGGAGAAACCTTTGACGAGTTGGAAGAGGAATAAAAAGTAGGCAGGAGAAACCATGGAGACCTTCAAGAAGCACATTCCCTATTTCAAGGCACTGCCGGTCATATTGGTGTCCATCCTGATATTCAAGGCTGTGGATCGCCTGGATCTGATTCATGCCTATGTGGCGAGCTTCCTGAAGCTGTTAGTTCCTTTCATATGGGCGGGGGTCATCGCGTATCTGCTGAATCCCCTGCTAAGACTTTGCCAGCGCAGGCTGGGGTTGGGGAGAAAGCGCTCCCTTACCCTCATTTACCTGTTGGTTTTCGCCGTGCTTTACGGGGTGATCACCATTATGGCGCCGATTCTCATCAGCAGTACCACGCAGCTGATTCGTGAGTTCCCCAGCTACATTGCCCGCACACAGGAATGGGCACTGATCAAAAGCAAGGCGATGCAGCTGGACCAGTTGGCCATGACCTATGGCGTCGATTTGGAAGCCCTCCCGCTGCTCCAACAAGGGGTTCAGGTCACCATGATCTTCAACAAGATCCAAGCCTCCCTGGTGGGCGTTCTGGGGACAATCGTGGGCATTACCGCCAGTATCCTCAGTTTCGCCATCGGCTTGATCATTTCGGCTTACATCCTGCACGACAAAGAGGCCTTCGGCATCAATCTTCTCCGATATGGCAAGGTTTGGATCGGGGAATCAAAAGCGCTGAAAATTGCGGAGGTTGTACGGGAATCCGATCGGATTTTCTCGGGGTTTATCATTGGCAAGCTCATTGATTCCTTAATCATCGGTGTCCTTTGTTTCGCGGGGCTGTATCTGATGCATATGCCCTATGCGCTGCTTCTGACGGTGATGATTGCCATCTTCAATATGATTCCTTATTTCGGCATCTATATCGGCACCATTCCAGCCACACTCCTGGTCCTGTTCTATAATCCGGTTCAGGCCATGTACTTGGCGGGGTTCCTGCTGGTTCTTCAAAAATTTGATGCCTATGTGCTGAGCCCCAAGATTTTGGGGGACAGTGTGGGCCTGTCGCCCTTCTGGATCATCGTGTCCTTGCTGTTGGGCGGGGAGATGTTCGGAATCATTGGTATGATCGTCGCGGTGCCGACTTTCGCAGTCATCATGCATTTCCTGGAGCAGGTGACCGAAAAGCGGAGAAGAGAAAAAGAATTGGAACTGACACCATGAAAAAAGGCCCATGGGCTCCTTTGCAAAAAGGGACCATGGGCCTTTGAATTTCGTGGTACTATTTATTGCGCTGCTTGTCCTTGGGCACCACGCAGGTTCCGGTTGCACGGCAAACTACAATGGGCTCAGCCAAGAAATCACAGGCGGAATCGGAGAGGTCAGTCCGAGGCGCGATGACCTTACGTGCTTCAAAGGTCATTTTGCGGGAAGAATTCCCCACCTTGACGATTTCGCCCACTGCCTCGATGTAATCGCCGGCATATACCGGAGCTACGAATTCAACGGACTCATAGGCTACAAATAGACCTTCATCGCCATCGTGACGGATCAGCAGCTCAGTGGCTACGTCCCCGAAAAGGTTCAGCATCTTGGCGCCATCAACGAGATTACCACCGTAGTGGGCGTCGTGTTGCCCCATTCTCAATCGGATCATTACTTGCATATTCATTTCCTCCTGTAAGATGTGTTAAAAAAACTCTCATGTAAAATTATATGCATCCTACCCTGGTATTTCAACAGTTAATTACTATAAAGTTCTGGATTTGGGTAAAAAAATTCGCTGATATGATTTTTTAAAAGTATTATTACAAGATTATTCGCATATACTCAGAAATGTTCACGGCGGAGTGCGAATGATTTTCAGCGTCTCTGATCAGGATAATTTGTAGCTCTTAAACTCATTTTGAAGATTCTCGGAGAGTTTATCCAAGTCGTCCACATACTCTGTGAAGGTCACCAACTCATCGGTGAACTGCATCACGGTGGCGCTCATCTCTTCAGACGAAGCCGCATTTTCTTCGGCGATGGCAGCCAGGGTATGCATGTTTTCGAAGACATTGGAGATATTTTTGGTTTCACGGGACAGCTTGTCGGAAAGATCAGCAATCCCTTCGGAAACCTCAGTGATGCGGAGTGTGGCTCGGCGGTTTTTCTCAGAAACCTGCTCGAGAGTCTGATTGTTTTCTTCCAGCAGACTGTACTGATCCCCGACCTTTTGAACCATGCTGGTCACTTCATGGGTGAACAGGTTCAGGCTGGTGTTGATGGTATTGACGGCGCTGCGGGAGTCTTCGGCCAGCTTTCGGATTTCCTCGGCGACCACGGCAAAGCCTCTGCCCATTTCGCCCGCTCGGGCGGCTTCAATGGAAGCGTTCAAAGCCAGCAGATTTGTCTGTCCGGCGATGCTTTCAACGGCACTGACGATGGAGATGATGTCTTTTACTTTCGTGGAGAGCTCCATCCCTTGCTGGTTCACTAAGGAGAAGCTTTCCTTAACCGAGTTGAGACTGCCGACCACCGTATTCAGCTCCTGGAAGGACTGCTCGATATTTTCCACGGCTTCTTCAAGGAAGGATTTGCGCTTGAGCTCTTCTTCACTCAGCGCGTTCAGTGTCTGTACATTGGAGTTGAGGATCTCAACGCTTTTTTCAGTTTCCTGTGCCTGATGGGTGGCGCCTTCTGCAACCTCATGGACACTGTCCGTAATGATATCGGCAGCCCCCCGGAGCTTTGCGGCAACCTCGGAGAATTTTTGGCTGAAGCCGTGGAGGTCGTCCATTCCCCCTTTAACAAACAGCATATCGCCTCGGAGACGGTTTTTGACACTGTTGATGGTCTCCATGGTTTCTTCCGTGTCATCATGGGTTGTGAGTTTGGTCTTCCCGCTGAAATCCATAGCGCCGATTTTCTTGAGCTGGCCTCGGATCAGCTCATTGGGTGCATTGACCAGCCAGGCGGTCAGGAAGATCATCAGGAACGTGACGACGCCTGCGCCTAACGAAAGAAGAGGCGACCCCTTCATGATGAGCCAGTTGTACAAGAAAACAACCACGGTGGGGGCAAGGGCAATCTTAAAGGGGATACTGCGGATGAAACCCAGGGAAAGCAGGCTGGACCCAACAAAATTGGCGCTCTCTACAGTGCTGTAAGGGAAGACCAGCAGGATTTTGGCATAATGGCGGCCATCCTGTTCTTTTCCCCGTTCCAGCTCCTTTATTTCGACAGATTCATTGAAGAATTTTGCGCCGCCTTCCAGCAGGCCGAGAAAGTAGTCGAACATGCCCCGCTTGGACTGATAGTGGATGATCAGCTGGTTGCCTTCCGGTTCATAGGGCAAGAGACGGGGTGGCGTAGCGCCTTTCACCATTTTTTCAATCTGCTTATGTACGGTATCCATCATCATGAGGAAGCTTTTGTAGTTGGAGTGCTCAAAATAGCTTGGAAACCACTCCCGGAACGTAAGGATGTTATTGCGGCCGATTTCACGCCAAAGCTCAGCAGAGGATTTGCGGGACTCGCTGGCAATCGTTTCAACCAGTGAGAAGATATCCTGATCCTTCACGTCTTCCAGAGGTGAGATGATCCGCTGTTCATTCCACGAAATCCGCTTCATGGCAGCGGATACGTTTTGATCTCCTGTCATACGTCGCAGGGTGGTGATCCATATGTTTACAACTGTTCCCTTCATAGCTGCACTCCTCTCGGATTTTGAAATCATAGTCTGCTACATACCCGTATAATGGTTCTTAACACATCCTATCAGGAAAACGGTCAAAAAAAAACCCGAATTCGCAAAATAACAACGAATTCGGATTTGGGTTCATTACACAAGGGCAGGGGTGGGAGAAAATCCATCCAGACACTGCTCTGCTTCGGAGACCAATTCATGGATCAGTTCCTTAACGGATACGATCTTGTCAACCTTATACGCACTGGAGCCGACAAAGACCAGACCATTTTCCGCGTCTCCTGTAACCGATCGGACCAACGCATCCGTGATGCAGTAGGGCGTTGTGGCGGGGTCGCAGTGTCTCAGACACTTGTAGCAACGCTTCACCGGTTCCCGGCCCTGCTCTTCAAGCTTTCTTAAAAAGGCGTTATCCAGGGCGCGGCCCGGAAGACCTACTGGGCTTTTGATGATTTTGATGGCGTTTTCCCGGGCATCGATGTAGGCTTTTTTAAAGGCATCGTGAGCGTCGCACTCAAAGGTTGCTACAAAACGGGTGGCCATTTGAACGCCGGCAGCGCCGAGCTTCAGAACTTCCGCGATATCACAGCCGGTATAGATCCCGCCGGCAGCAATGACAGGGACTTTTCGGTTGTACTTCTCTTCAAAGGGTTTCAAGGCTTGGATGACCTCTTTGACAATTTGAGCTAAGTCGGGCTTTTTGCCGGGCTCCAGATCATCTTCAGAGAATCCGAGGTGTCCGCCGGCTTCGGGGCCTTCAACGATAACGGCATCCGGCAGATAGCCATAGCGCTTGTCCCACAGTCGGGCAATGGTTGCGGCGGCCTTTTCGGAGGAAACAATCGGGGCGATCTTCGTATTGCTGCCCTTAACCAGCTCGGGAAGCGTGCTGGGAAGGCCGGCACCGGAAATGATCAGGTCCACTTTCTCGCGGACTGCCGCCAGGACCAGCTCCTTGTAGTTATAGGCCGCTGCCAGGAAGTTAACGCCGATAACGCCGGTGGGCGCCAGTTCTTTGGCTTTACGGATCTCTTTTTCAAGCCCGCGGATGTTGGCTGCATTATTATCTGTTCGAAAATCGGGTTCCATGAACCCAGGCTGCGCACCGGAAATGATTCCGATTCCGCCTGCGTTGGCTACAGCAGCAGCCAAGCGGGACAGGGACACACCGACACCCATACCGCCTTGGATGATGGGAACAGGTACTTCGAAATCGCCGATTTTTAGTGGGGGCAGTTTCATTGAGTCGACTCCTTTTAAGCCAGTGGCTATATG
>CAYRIO010000042.1:0-16139 GCA_964424355.1 uncultured Peptostreptococcaceae bacterium | reverse complement strand
GTCGCCCGACTGCGCACCGCAATCTGATGCTGCGCAATCAGGTGACAAGCTTTTTCAAATATGGAAAAATCCAAACAACAGTAACTCGTGCCAAAGAAACTCAAAAAATGGCCGAGAAAATGATCACACTCGCTAAGCGAGGGGATCTTCACGCCCGCAGACAAGCTATGGCTTACATGCTGGACGAAACTGTCGTTAAGAACCTTTTCGATGAAGTTGCACCTAAGTTCAAAGATCGTAACGGCGGTTACACACGAATCATCAAGACTGCACCCCGTCAGGGCGATGCTGTACTGATGGCTATCATCGAACTGCTTTAATAACAGATAAGAGGACTGACTCCAAAAGGGTCAGTTCCTTTTTGTTGTATCAACACTGTGCTCCTTGTAATTCAGAGACATAGCGGTATAATGAAGAAAGCAATGCACCCTGAACAATGGAGCTGAAAATGATCACTGCAGAGCATCTGAGTTTTTCATACATCATTCCTGAACATGAACCGGTCCTTGCTCTCAAGGACCTGGATATTGTTATTGAGCGTGGCGAGTTTGTCGCAATCATCGGACATAACGGATCGGGAAAATCAACTTTCGCCAAGCTGGTCAATGCCATCTATCAACCTACTAAAGGGCAGATACTTATCTATGGAATGGATACACGGGATGAGAACCGTTTATGGGAAATAAGACGGACTGCAGGTCTGGTCTTCCAGAATCCGGATAATCAGATTGTCGCAACCCTGGTAGAAGAAGATGTTGCATTCGGCCCTGAGAACCTAGGGATTCATCCGGATGAAATTCTTATACGGGTGGAAGAATCGCTGAAGGCGGTCGGTATGACTGAACATCGGCTCAAGCCCCCCCATCTTCTTTCAGGTGGTCAGAAACAGCGAGTTGCTATCGCGGGGATACTGGCCATGAAACCCCTTTGCATCATTCTTGATGAACCGACCGCCATGCTGGACCCCCGGGGTCGTAAAGAGGTTATAGAAACCCTTCAGTACCTCAACAAATCCGAGAAAATAACCATTGTACTGATCACTCATTTCATGGAGGAAGCGGTACGTGCAGATAGGGTCGTAGTCATGGACGGCGGAAAAAAAATCATGGATGGTTCTCCCAGCCAAGTATTTGGAAATGTGGAGCTACTGCAGAATGTAGGATTGGACGTTCCTCAAGTAACCCTTCTGGCCCATCAGCTCAGAGAATCCGGTCTGAATCTTCCTAGTGACATCCTGACTGTCGAGGAAATGGTGGAGGCGCTATGTCTATTGAAATAAAGAACCTGACCCATATATATGATCAGGGCAGTCCATACCAGACATCTGCTCTTGATCAGGTTTCCCTAGTGATAAATGAAGGGGAGATTCTTGGCTTGATCGGACATACCGGTTCAGGTAAATCGACGCTTATTCAGCATATGAATGGCCTCTTGAAAGCCACTAGCGGATCGATTCTCATTGACGGGGAAGATATTACACTAAAAGGTGTTCGATTGGATGCGGTACGCAAAAAAGTCGGACTGGTTTTTCAGTATCCGGAATACCAGTTATTTGAAGAGACAATCGCTAAGGATGTGGCCTTTGGTCCTGCGCAGCAAAGGCTGTCAGAGCAGGAAATCACGTTAAGGGTTCAGGAAGCAATGTCCATCGTCGGACTTGACTATGAGAGCTTCAAGGATCGGTCGCCTTTTGAACTGAGCGGGGGTCAACGAAGAAGAGCTGCCATTGCAGGGATACTTGCAATGGATCCGAAGTATCTTATCCTGGACGAACCGACAGCGGGTCTGGACCCCAAAGGCAGGGAAGATGTTCTGGGACAGATCCTGGCACTGCATCAGCGCAAAGGCATTGCGGTCATATTGGTGTCACACAGTATGGAGGATATTGCAAAGCTTGTGGATCGAATAGTTGTGATGCATCAGGGAAAGATAACTCTCAACGGTACCCCTTCTGAAGTCTTCAAGCATGCAGATGAGCTGAGGGCTATCGGATTGGGCGTTCCTCAGGTGACTGAAATGACGGATGTCTTGAAATCCAGAGGAATTGATCTGGGTGAAGGCGTATATACCGTGGAAGAGGCCCGCTGCAGAATCCTCAAGGTTCTGAAGGGGGGAACTCCATGCTGAGGGATATTACAATTGGGCAGTACTTTCCAACTGATTCACCAGTTCATCATCTTGACCCGCGAATCAAACTGCTTGGGACCATCTGGTTCGTGACATTGCTTTTTAGTGCCAGCCACTTCTGGGGTATGATTCTATGTTCATTATTACTGATGCTGATGGTCAGCCTCTCGAAGGTTCCTTTCGGGTACATGCTGAAAGGGCTAAGGCCTGTCATGCTCATCATCGTGTTCTCTGCGGTGATCAATCTGCTTTTTACAGAAGGTACACCGGTGATTGATATCGGCTGGGTGCAGATCACATGGGAAGGAGTTCTGATGGCTGTCAAGATGTCATCACGATTGGCTCTTCTGATCCTCGGAAGTTCGCTGCTTACATTCACCACAACGCCGATATCTCTGACTGACGGCGTAGAAAGACTGTTGCAGCCCTTTAAAAGACTGGGTCTTCCTGCGCACGAACTGGCAATGATGATGACAATCGCACTACGTTTCATCCCCACGCTGCTTGAGGAAACGGATAAGATCATGAAAGCGCAAATGGCTAGAGGCGCCCGGTTGGACAGCGGAAATCTGATCGAACGCTCACGTAATCTGGTTCCTATCCTTGTCCCTCTGTTCGTAGGCGCCTTTCGGCGTGCTGATGAATTAGCAATGGCAATGGAAGCCCGTTGCTATAGAGGCGGTGAAAATCGAACCCGTTTGAAAACACTTGAATTTACCAGGAGAGATTTATGGGCAATAGTATTCATCCTGATCAGCACGCTGATCATCCTATCGAGTCACCGGCTGCCGGTACCCCTGTAACCTTCCGGATGACGGTCAGTTATGATGGCAAGGATTTCGCCGGGTGGCAGATTCAGCCGGGCCAGCGGACCGTTCAAGGAAGCATTCAGGAATCCTTATCAAAGTTGATCAGACATCCCGTTACCATCCATGGTTCTGGAAGAACGGACTCCGGTGTGCATGCTCTGGGCCAGGTATTCCACTTCAAGGCAATCACAACAATTCCTATTGAACGCATCGTTAAGGCCTTGAACACATGGCTGCCTAAAGATATTGTAATCACGGAAGCGATACTCGCTGAACCGGAATTCCATGCTCGTTACGATGTTCATGAAAAAACATATCGGTATAGAATCCTGAACACACAAATCAGAAGTCCTTTACTACATAATTATGCTTGGCATGTATCAGAACCGTTGAATGTGAATGCGATGAGTGAAGCTGTGAGTCTGATGGTCGGGACCCACGACTTTGCCGGATTCGCCGCCAGCGGCAGCTCGCAGAAAACAACCGTACGTTCCCTGAGTCGTGCAGCCGTCTGGAAGGAACATGACGAGATTCTTATGGAATTCACCGCAGACGGGTTTTTATATCACATGGTACGCAACTTCGCAGGAACGCTGTTTGAGGTCGGTATGGGGCGCAGAGCCCCATCGTGGGTAGCGGATATCCTCGAAGCCCGCGATCGAAGTTTGGCAGGTATTACAGCACCACCTCAGGGCTTATATCTGATGAAAGTTAAATATTAAATCAGCTATTGACTATAACGCCGCGGCGTATTAAAATATATATGTTCTGTGTAAAAGAACCAGCCCCGGTTGATATACACGTAACTACGGTGAAAAGCAGTTGCTAGGAGGAAGAGGATGAAATCATTCGTCGCAAAACCGTTAGAAGTAGTACAGAAGTGGTACGTAGTTGACGCCTCCGGGAAGACACTGGGACGTATGGCCACAGAAATCGCATCAGTCCTGAGAGGGAAGCATAAGCCCATCTTTACACCACACGTCGATACCGGTGATTTTGTAATCGTCATCAACGCGGATAAAGTTGTCTTGACTGGTCGTAAATTGGATCAGAAAATCTATCGTTGGCATACAGGTTATGTAGGCCATATGAAAGAAAGAACATACCGAGTCATGATGAAAGATCATCCAGAAGAAGTGGTCCATCATGCTATCAAAGGGATGTTGCCAAAAAACAGCCTGGGTCGTCAAATGCTGGGAAAACTCAAAGTATACAGAGGCCCCGAGCACAACCATCAGGCACAGCAGCCCGAAATGCTGGACATTTAACAGGTGAGGAGGATCATTCATGGCTAACGTTCAATACCAAGGCACCGGAAGAAGAAAGAGTTCCGTAGCCTGTGTTCGACTTGTTGAAGGTAACGGGAAGATCACAGTAAATAATCGCGATGCGAATGAGTATTTCAACTTTGAAGTGCTGCACCGCGAAATTCGTCGTCCTATGACAGTGACTGACACCCTTACCAAGTATGACGTTATCATCAAGGTTCTTGGTGGTGGTTATACAGGTCAGGCTGGCGCTATCCGTCAGGGAATCTCCAGAGCCCTCATCAAAACTGATGCTGAGCTTCGGGGTGTTCTTAAAAAAGAAGGTTTCCTGACACGGGATTCCCGTATGAAGGAAAGAAAGAAATACGGTCTTAAAGCTGCTCGTAGAGCACCACAGTTCTCCAAGCGTTAAGACACAGCAAAGCACTGCATCAGCAGTGCTTTGTTTATTTTTTGACAAAATATGTTCCGAGCCCCGAATCAGATATAATTGGAGTGAGCCCTGGTCTATGGCCATGGATGCACAAACGCAAAATTTCAATCTGGAGGTGCTCTCATGTCGATTATTGCAGGATATTTGATGCCCCATCCCCCGGTATTGATTCCGGAAGTGGGACAAGGCAGGGAACGGGTCTGTGGCAATACACTGAAGGCGCTGGATGAGGTTTCACATAGGATTAAAAACCAACAGCCGGACACCATCATTGTAATCACCCCCCACGGCCCCATGTTTTCAGATGGTCTGGCAATCGGTGGGGAAGCCCTGCTTTCAGGAAACTTGGGAGCGTTCGGCGTTCCTGAAATCAGTATCTCGCAGCCCAATGCCCTGGAGTGGGTTGAAAAAATCATTTTCGAAGCAGGAAAAATCGATGTTCCTGTGGTCAGGATCGATCAGCAGAGCGCCCGTACTTACCGGGTGAAGACGGATCTGGATCACGGTGCGTTGGTTCCGCTGTATTTTGTGAATAAAGAGTGGCAGCAGTATCGGTTGATTCACATCACCTATGGCCTGCTCTCCATTCCAAAACTATATGCCTTTGGACAAATGTTGAACCGATTGTTTCAGGATGCTGCAGAAAAAGCAGTGGTCATTGCCAGTGGCGACTTGTCCCATTGTCTCAGCGATGACGGCCCCTATTCCTTTCATCCGGATGGACCCCGCTTCGATGAGGCGGCTATCGATTGTTTGAAAGCTGGGGATTTTGTGGGGCTGCTGATGCTGGACAGCAATCTGGTAAAACATGCGGGGGAATGTGCATTCCGTTCACTGGCCATCCTGGGTGGTGCTTTGGACGGCATGGCGCTGAATTCCCGATGCGATTCCTATGAGGGGCCCTTTGGCGTGGGGTACGGCGTATGCTCTTTTGATGGTGAAGGCAAGCGGGAAACACAGATGCCGCTATTGCGGACTAAGTGGGAGCAGGCATTTAGAATAAGGAGAAGCCAAGAGGACCCTTGGGTCCGCTTAGCGCGAAGCACCATCGAGGCGTTTGTAACAACGGGGTCCCTTCCTGAAATGCCCGGTGGACTTCCAGAGGCGATGACATTGGAGGAACGCGGTGTCTTTGTTTCCATCAAGGGGCCTTCCGGACTGCGCGGATGTATTGGCACATTGGCTCCGACAACCCCCTCTGTGGCCCATGAGATTGTTGAGAATGCGGTGAAAGCGGCGACTGAAGATCCGCGTTTTCCGCCGATTGAAGCGGAAGAACTGGCGGAGCTGACCGTTTCAGTGGATGTCCTGATGCCCAGTGAACCCATCGAATCCCCGCAGGCGTTGGATCCGAAGCGATATGGCGTCATTGTCCAAAAGGGGATGAAACGTGGTCTTCTGTTGCCAGACCTGGAAGGTGTGGACACGCCGGAAGAACAAATCCGCATAGCCCTTCAAAAAGCGGGTATAATGGACTCAGAAGACTATGAACTGCAGCGGTTTGAAGTTATCCGTCACCATTGACAGTTATGTTTCGGGTGCTCCGAAGGCACACGGGGAGGATCAGATGCTCCACAAGAAAGAAGCCAGTTACTATAAGCATGCGGAAGACGGAGCCGTGATTTGCGAACTCTGCCCGCATCGCTGCCATATACTCCCGAAGGGAAAAGGGATTTGCCGTACCCGAGTGAACCATGATGGGAAACTCATAGCAGAAACGTATGGGCGGGTTGCCTCCTATGGGAAAGACCCCATTGAGAAAAAACCGCTCTACCATTTTCACCCGGGTTCCAAAATCTTTTCTGTGGGGAGCTATGGGTGTAATTTCACCTGTGATTTTTGCCAGAACTACATGATTTCTCAAGGCTCCCCGCAAATGATCGACACCAGCCCTCAAAACCTGGTGGATATCGCCAGCAACGAGAAAGAGAATCTGGGCATTGCATATACCTATAATGAGCCGACTATTTGGTATGAATTCATGATGGACATTGCAAAAGGTATCCGGAAACATGATAAGAAAAATGTGTTAGTCACCAACGGTTATATGAACCCAGATCCCTTGCGGGAATTGCTGCCACTGATAGATGCGATGAACATCGACCTGAAATCCATGAATCCCGAGTTTTATATCCAGCACTGCGGTGGACGGGTTGAACCGGTTCTAGAATTTATCCGACTCAGCGCCCAGGCCTGCCATGTGGAGATTACAACCCTCCTGATTGAGGGGCTCAACACCGCGGAAGAGGAAATCCGGCAGATCGCGCGTTTTATCGCCGATATCAGCCCGGAAATCCCCCTTCACTTGAGCCGCTATTTCCCGGCTTATAACCTGCAACTGCCACCAACAGATATTCCTCTGATGGAACGACTCCAGGCGGTTGCTCAACAAGAATTGAAGTATGTCTATCTGGGAAATGTGCCAGAAGCGGATCGGAACACATACTGCTCTCATTGTGGGGATGTCATCGTGGATCGCAGTGGGATCATTCAAACCCACCTGAAGGACGACGGGTCCTGTAGGGCTTGCGGCACGCATTCTCCAATCAGAGTAGGGAGATAGCTGATGAATCTGAATAAGTTGCGGATAAGCATCCTTACGTTGGTCTTGGGGATGGTGATTGCCTTTGGAGGCATCCAAAGTATTGTGTTAGCATGGCAGAAGCCACAGATATCGGATGAAGAAGTGATTCTACGCGCCAGAGAATTGGGTATGGTCGAATTAAAAGAAGCCCTTGATCCACAGAAAGCGGAGCAGCCGAAGGTGAAAACCCAATGACACCTGATACCGGAGGACCAAGATGTCGCAAATGAATCGCGATCATACAAGCCAGCGAGCGGAGGTTTTGAAAGAGACAACCCTTGTACTCATCAAGCCGGATGCGGTTTCCCGGAAGCTGACAGGACAGCTGTTGGCTCTTTACGAGGATGCGGGCCTTGAAATCCGGGGACTGAAGATGCTGGTTCCGACAACGGGGCTTTTGGAAGCCCACTATGCGGAACACGCTGGAAAATCATTCCTCAGAAATCTGTTGATTTTCATGCAGGAGGGGCCGGTGATTGCGGCGCTTTTAGAAGGTGCGGATGCGGTAGACCATGTGCGGCGGATTAACGGTGCAACGGATCCTGTCAAGGCGGACCCCGGAACGATTCGGGACCTTTACGGAACCGATAAGCAGAGGAACTGCGTCCACGGCTCGGCCACGTTACAGGATGCTCAACGGGAAATAGCTCTCTGGTTTTCTGAAATCATCCAGAGATAAGAAAGGTGAATGCCATGAGAATAGCAGTGATTGACGGTCAGGGCGGTGGCATCGGAAAGGCGGTTGTGGCGAGGCTTCGGACCGAGTTTGGAGACACCGTTGAAATCCTAGCGCTGGGTACCAACGCTGTGGCCACGGGCAATATGCTTAAAAACGGCGCGGATGCAGGGGCTACCGGTGAGAACGCGGTCCGGGTGAACGCGGGGAAGGTGAATCTGATCATCGGCCCCATGGCCATCCTGATGGCAGATTCCATGTTGGGTGAAATCACCTCTGTCATGGCGGCGGCAGTGTCGGAAAGTCCGGCCCGAAAAATCATAGTGCCGCTGAATCTCTGCAATGTTCACATCATCGGGATACAAACCCTGAAGATAGCAGAGGCAATGGACCAAGTCGCCATTGAGGTCGGCAAGTGCCTGCCAAGCGCCGATGGGAAGAAATAGCGGATCAAAACAGAAATCTCCCAATCCACCGAAATCACCGAAGAAATCAAGCGGTGTTCAGTGGATTTTATTCAGAGAGGTAACATGATGAAACTGAAATTGGAACAAATAAAACTGACCCTGGACGACTCTCTGGACAAGCTGCCGGTAAAAGCGTCCAAAGTGCTGGGGGTCTCACCCGAAGCCATCGAAGAGCTTGTCATCCTCCGTGAATCCCTGGATGCCCGGAAAAAGGAAGCCATCCTTCGGGTCTATACCCTGGTTGTAACGGTGAAGGATGGCACCCGCTTGCGGGGAGCCTTTCAGCCGTTTAAGGAAGAGCCCTACCAAGCGCCGACGTCAGGAAGCGAACCCCTTGCTGAGAGGCCGGTGATTGTGGGGATGGGTCCTGCCGGGCTGATGGCTGGGTATCTGCTGGCGCTGCAGGGATACAAGCCTTTGATACTGGAGCGGGGCCAGGATGTGGATACGCGAACCCTTCAGGTTCAGGCCTTTTGGGATACGGGTCTCCTTGAACCGGAATCAAACGTTCAGTTCGGCGAAGGAGGAGCGGGAACATTTTCAGACGGAAAGCTCACCTGCCGGACTCGAGATAACCGCAGTCACTGGTTTTTCCAAAAGCTAGTGAATGCCGGCGCTCCGGCAGAAATCCTCTATCAGGCCAAACCCCATGTGGGAACGGATAAATTGAAGGACGTGGTCAAAGCCATTCGCACGGAGATTGGATCCCTAGGAGGCGAAATACGATTCGGCTGTCGGGTTACGGACCTTATCGCGGAAGAAAACCGCGTCCGAGGCGTTATTACTGCCGCGGGGGAGCGAATCGACTCTGGAGCAGTGATCCTCGCAATCGGTCATAGTGCTCGGGATACCTTTGAAGCGTTGGTGCGGCAGGGGGTAGCACTTGCGGCAAAACCCTTCGCTGTGGGTTTTCGTATTGAACATCCACAATTAATGATTGATGCTGCCCAATATGGATCGGCCGCAGGGCACCCCTTCCTGGGTGCGGCGGATTATCACCTGACCCATCAAAGTTCCGGGGGAAGGGCTGTCTACACTTTCTGCATGTGCCCCGGCGGCCATGTGGTCGGAGCGGCATCTGAGCCGGAGCATCTGGTGGTGAATGGTATGAGCTACCATGCCCGGGATGGCCGAAATGCCAACAGCGCCCTGCTGGTTACGGTATCTCCGCAGGACTATGAGCCGGGCCCCTTGGGAGGCATTGCTTTTCAGCGGGGAATTGAAAGGAAGGCCTACCTCGCGGGAGGGGGCGGATACCATGCCCCTGTACAAAAGGTGAGTGACTTCTTAGCGGGCATCCCATCGACTGACCTGAATGGGTTGGCTCCCAGCCATCAACCGGGAGTTGTTCCGGGAAATGTAGGATCGCTGCTTCCGGAAGACCTGACAGAGGCACTGCGGGAAGGCCTCAGTGCCATGGGCAAAAAACTGAAGGGATTTTCCGGAGAACAGGCCATACTTACCGGTGTAGAAACGCGAAGCTCCTCTCCGGTAAGAATCAGTCGGGACGGCACCACATTGGAATCGGTCAGTCATAAAGGGTTGTATCCCACGGGAGAAGGGGCTGGCTACGCTGGAGGGATCGTGTCCTCGGCGGTGGACGGCATTCTGGCGGCGGAGAGCATCATCCGGAGATATTGTAAAATCACGTAAAAAAACGGCTGCCTCAAATAAGAGACAGCCGTTTTCATTATAAAAGGATCCCCAGAAAAGCACATGGAAGAGGAGTCATATCTATGAAACCATTCTGGGGGAAATGGGCTATAAGGAATACCGTGTGATCTCTTCACAGTAGCTGCACATGTATTCCAGCGGTTTTTCGCTGACCAGCTTGAAGACTGGGTTGATGTAATCGTCGTGGTTGGTGATGCATCGTGGATTTTTGCAGGTGATCAGGCCTTTGATCTCTGTGGGGAGGACCACCTTCTTTTTCTCAACAACCCGTCCGGCTTTGATGATGCAGACGGAGATGTTGGCATCGATAAGGCCCAGGATCGTCAAATCCACATCGAAGGTGTTTTCAATCTTGATGATATCCTTTCGGCCCAGGATATTGCTCTCTACATTCATCAGGAGAACCACCGGAGATTCCACTTTGGCCAGCTGTAATTTATCAAAAACCTTGAGGCCGTTCCCTGAAGCGATATGGTCCAGTACAATGCCGTTTTGTATGCCCTTAACCTCTAACATCTGTGCCCACCCCCAAAAGTTTTGTAATCAATGCCATGCGAACATACACACCAAAGTTGGACTGTTCAAAATAAACAGCACGGGAATCTGCATCCACCTCATAAGCGATCTCATTCACCCGGGGAAGTGGGTGCATGATGATCATGTCAGGTTTCGCCGCAATCAGCTTGTCGGGAGTCAGGATAAAGGAATTCTTCAGCTTCAGATAATCTTCCTCATTGAAGAAACGCTCCTTTTGGATGCGGGTCATATAGAGAATATCGATTTCGTGAACGACCTCCTGGAGATTATCGGTTTCAACAAATTCGACATCCGGGTGAGCGTTTAGAATCAAGCGCTTAAGGGAACTGGGAAGCCGCAGCTCCTCGGGCGAGATCAGGATGAATCGTTTGGTGTTAAGCCGCGCCATGGTGCGGATCAGAGAATGCACAGTCCGTCCATATTTCAAATCACCGCTGAAGGCCAGGGTATGTCCCTCTATCTTCCCCTTATACATTTGAATAGTCAGAAGGTCCGTCAGGGTTTGGGTCGGGTGTTCATGTCCACCGTCTCCGCCGTTGATCAAAGGAACGGCAGAATGTTGGGAAGCCAGTTTTGGGGCTCCCTCCCGTGGGTGGCGCATTACGGCGATGTCACAATAGTAGCTCATGCACCGCATCGTATCCGCCAAGCTTTCGCCTTTTTTTACAGAACTGGTATTGGCATCATCGAAACCCAGGATACTGCCACCGAGTCGAAGCATAGCCGCTTCAAAGCTGAAACGGGTCCGGGTGCTGGGCTCGAAGAACAAGGTCGCAAGAATCTTACCTTTGCACAGGGTGCTGTAATCAGATATGTTCTCGTACATCTTTTTCCCTAAGTGAATCAGCTCATAGATCTCCTCGATGGAAAGATCTTCGGGCTCAATCAAGTGCCGAAGCGGTTGTTTCATGGTATTCCTCCTTTTGATTTCACAGAATCATTTTAAAGGCAGATCCGGTTTAGCCTTTCAGGAATGGTCTCCTGCTCCAGGTATTCCTACCCACTTTCCCAATAAAAAAACCTTCGCTGTGAGAGGCGAAGGTTTGAGGTATCTGAGGAAAAGACACAAACAGGGGGAGCCCTGACACCTTCCTAGCCTCTCGGGCTAATTTAAAGGTCGACCATTTGACTCATCTTATCACTGGGAGAACGGGCGAGTCAAGAATAAAATTGGGTAAAGCGTCGGTTGACAGGGAAGAGTATTCGTGGTAACGTGTATGAAAATGAATCCCTTTAAAGCGGTCCAGAGAGGCCCTTAAGGAAAAAATGCCTGTGCCAGTACTAGGTAACCCTTTCACGCCTCCGGATGTGGAAGGGTTTTTTGATGGAAAAATGGAGGGACCATGAAACTTTTAATCAAAGGCGGCAGGGTCATCGATCCGGCGCAGCAAATGGATGCGATCGTCGATATCCTGATTGATTCCGGCATTATCAAAGCAATTGGAACAAACCTGAACGGAGCGGATCAGGAGATTGATGCAACCGGTTGCCTGGTTGCTCCGGGTCTGGTAGACATGCACGTCCATCTGCGTGAACCGGGGTTCGAATATAAGGAAACCCTGCAAACGGGGACCCGGGCCGCCGCATCAGGTGGGGTCACCACGGTAGCGTGCATGCCCAATACAAAACCCGCCATTCATAATGCTGAAGTGGTCCGCTGGATTCAGACGAAGGCAGAAGCGACGGCATGCGTCCGTGTGGAAATCGTAGGAAGCATCACCCGCGATCTCGCCGGTTCGGAACTGGCGGATATTCCGGAGATGATCACCGCCGGCATCGTTGCCATCTCCGACGATGGCAAGACAACCATGGACGAGACGCTGATGGAACAAGCCATGACGTTGATCGCGCCAACGGATATCCCGCTGATCAGCCATGCGGAAGACCATGTCCTCAGTGCGGGCGGAGCCATGCATCAGGGCGAACGCGCACGGGTTTTGGGGATCCCCGGAATCCCCGCTGAGGCGGAATTCCGGATTGTTGAGCGCGATATCCGCTTGGCGGAAAAAACCGGAGCCAAACTGCACATCGCGCATATCAGCACCCGGGAAGGGGTAGAAATGGTACGGGCAGCAAAATTGAAGGGGCTTCGCGTCACTGCAGAGGCTGGGCCACATCATTTCCTGCTGACGGATGCAATGGTCACAGCGGAAAAAACCGAGACGAAAGTCAATCCGCCTTTAAGAACCCAGGCAGACGTTGAAGCGGTGGTGGCAGGGCTGATGGATGGCACGATAGATGCCATCGCAACGGATCATGCCCCCCATGATGCAGCCAGCAAACAGATGCCCTATCCTCAAGCGTCCTTCGGGATCTCCGGCATCGAAACGTCCCTGGCTCTTAGCTATACCGAATTGGTGCTCCAACGTGGCATGCCCGTATCCAAGCTGATCGCTCTGATGGCAACCAACCCTGCGGCTATTCTTGGGCTGCGGCGGGGCACGCTGTTGCCCGGCGCAGCAGCGGATATCGTCATCATCGATCCCGCTCAAGCCTGGGTCATTGATCCGGACAACTTTGAATCCCTGGGGAAAAACACGCCATTTAAAGGAACAACTGTGCAGGGATTCGTCAGAGATGTCCTGCTCGATGGGAAACTGATTAAACAGGAGGGAAAACTCATATGCTGATAGACCGTCTGATTCAATCGATCAAAGAAAAGAAAAGCCCCATTGTGGTGGGTCTCGACCCCGTCCTGGAGTCATTGCCCCAAGCGTTGAAAGACCAAGCGTTCGCAGAACATACCACGTTTGAGGCCGCTGCGGGTGCAGCCCTCCTCCGGTTCAACCAAGGGATCATCGATGCCGTAGCGGATCTGGTTCCTGCCGTGAAGCCGCAGGTTGCGTTCTATGAACAGTACGGACCGGCTGGCATGCAGGCCTATCGCGATACCTGCGTCTATGCCGCTCAAAAGGGACTGATTGTCATCGGCGATATCAAGCGCGGGGACATCGGATCAACCTCCCGGGCGTATTCCAATGCGCACTTGGGAACCGTCGGTTCAGGAAGCGCGGTGTACTCAGGATTCCCGACAGATATCATTACCGTGAATCCCTATCTGGGTGACGACTGCCTGAAGGAATTCATGGATGATGTCCGTCAGCATGACAAAGGACTGTTTGTCCTCGTCAAAACATCCAACCCCACATCTTCTCAGCTTCAAAACCTTGTAGCAGAAGGCCGTCCCATTTATGAGCACGTGGCGTCCATGGTCAATCGTTGGACCGAGGAAACCGCTGGTGCAAGCGGATATTCCCCTGTGGGAGCAGTTGTGGGGGCCACTTATCCGGCGGAGGCGGAAAAACTCCGTGTACTCATGCCCAAAGCCTTTTTCCTAGTGCCAGGGTATGGTGCGCAAGGGGGCGGTGGAGCGGATGTGGTTCCATGCTTCAATCCGGATGGATTGGGTGCCTTGGTCAATTCATCCAGGGGGATTATCTTCGCCTGGCAGAAAAAAGCGTATCAGCAGGAAACATGGCAGCAGGCAGCCCGTTTAGCCGTGCTGGAGATGCAGGCGGACATCAATGCGGCCCTTGAGAATGCAGGCAAGGCCTACTGGCAGGTGGCTCAATGAACCAGATCCACGAACCGGTTATTTTAAAGAATGAAACCCTCGCCCCGGGCGTATTTCTAATTGAAATCGAAAAACCAGAAATGGATGAATCCGTACTGGCGGGACAATTCTTCAATATTCAAGCAGGAGAAGGCTTGTATCCGCTGCTCCGGCGCCCCATCAGCGTCAGCCGAGTCACCGAAAGCACGCTCCAGTTCGTTGTCTTCCTTAAAGGGGAAGGGACAGCCTTGATCTCACAACGAAAAGCCGGTGAAACCCTCAACCTCATGGGTCCCTTCGGGAATGGCTATTCTCTGCCGACAACGGGTGGAAAACACCTGGTTCTAGCTGGCGGAATCGGCGTTGCTCCTCAACAGGAACTTGTCAGGGTCCTCTCTGCCTGTAATCCAGAAAAACTTGCAGCAATTTTAGGGTACCGCACCGCCCCATACGGTCTGGAAATCTATAATGAAACCTGCCAACAGGTGCAGATCGCGACAGAAGATGGTTCCGCCGGAGTCAAAGGAACCATCGCCACACCCCTTCAAGAGGCGCTCGAAAATGAAAAGTGGGACATGGTCTACGCCTGCGGCCCTCAAGGCATGTTGAAAACCGTTGCGGCTCAGTGCAATGCCAAAGGAATCAAGGTTCAGTTGCTGATGGAAGAACGCATGGCCTGCGGAATCGGTGCCTGCCTGGTCTGCGCATGCAAGGTAAAGTCTGATGAAACGCCGGAGGGCTATGCACATGTGCGTACCTGCAAGGAAGGACCGGTATTTTTCGGAACAGAGGTGATATTCCATGAGTAAGCCAAACCTGCAAGTAAATCTCAACGGCCTTGAACTGAAGAATCCTGTCACGGTCGCCTCCGGCACCTTTGGATTCGGCCGGGAATTCAGCCAGTGGTTCGATCTCAGTCTCCTGGGTGCCATTTCCGTAAAAGGACTTACCCTTGAACCCCGTCAGGGAAACGATGCGCCTCGAGTGGCCGAAACCCCCATGGGCATGCTCAACAGTGTCGGGCTTCAGAATCCCGGTGTCGAAAGCTTCATCCGAGAAGATCTGCCCTGGCTCCGCCAGTTCGATACCAAAATCATCGCCAATATCAACGGAAATACCATTGATGAATACTGTGCCATTGCCCAGCGAATCAGTGAAACCGATATAGACTCCCTGGAACTCAATATTTCCTGTCCCAACGTCAAAGCCGGTGGTATGGCCTTCGGTACAGATCCCGCCATGGTCTATGAAGTTGTCCAGGCGGTGCGAAAAAGCACCCGCAAGCATCTTATGGTCAAGCTCAGTCCCAATGTCCGGGATATCCGCGAGACAGCCCGCGCAGCAGAAGCGGGTGGAGCCGACTGTCTGTCCATGATCAATACCCTTACAGGCATGGTCATTGATACCGAAACCCGTAGACCGATCCTCGCCAGAGGCATCGGGGGCATGTCCGGTCCGGCGGTTCGTCCTGTAGCGGTTCGAATGGTTTATGAAACCTATGAGGCTGTCAAAATCCCGATTCTCGGAATGGGGGGGCTGGCGACAGCCCGGGATGGTATTGAAATGATGTTGGCCGGTGCAACCGCTATTGCGCTGGGCACCATCCTGTTTTCTAATCCCTTGGCCCCTCTGGAAGTGCTATCCGGAATTGAATCCTACCTGGAGCGGCACGGAATATCTTCCGCGACTGAAATAGTCAGAAACCTGAAATGATCAGCAAAATCTCCCCTTGTTTTTGAAAGCTCGATTTTCAAAAACAAGGGGCTTTTAATGTAGTGAAAAACCAAGACAATATGAACGGCCACCCAAAACGAAAATATCAGCAACAATTTCAAATCTGCTATTGACGGAGCGAAACGAGGGTGGTATTATAACTAAGTCGCCGCAAGCAAACACATCGCGGTGGTCACCTGGAGATTGAAAACTGAACAATCCAAAACGATTCAATTAAGTATTAAATGTCAGCAATGACAAATAGTCAGCAATGACTGAAACAGGATTATACTGAAGA
>CAYRIO010000041.1:0-16768 GCA_964424355.1 uncultured Peptostreptococcaceae bacterium | reverse complement strand
AAGACAACTCTGTTCATCAGATTAACCGGAGGTTTCATGAATCAAACGAAATTGATCCCGTTCCTGGACACCATGGGGTCGGCACTTATAGACGGACTGAATATCAATTTGAAGCAGGACACCATCACCATACGGCTGAAGCCCAATCACATGGGCTTGGACGATCCCATCGAAATCACTTTTGAAGAAGTATCCGCTTTTTACTACCTGGATGAACATCGGCAGGCACAACCCCTCAGGAACGTTCCCAGAGACCAACTCAGTGCTATTTCATTCTACAGTGAGGGCTTCGGACAGTTTGCAGCCATTGAGGTGATCGATGGGGTGGAAAGCGCACCCTTCATCGTCTCTTACCCTAACTTCATCGTCTCCATGATGGACCGCTCCCTTCTGATTGAGGCCCGCACGGTGAAGATCAATGGGCAGACCTATCGGGTTGGATATCCTAAAAACTGAAAATGACACAGGAGGATGGTTATGAGCTCTGAAATCACCTTTACCATTAAAGACATTGGCATGCTGGTTTTGTGGGCCGGATGCACCCTGGCAGTCTGGTATCTGGTCATGATCTTTCACAAGCTTTACAAAACGGTCACCGAAGTCCATAAGCTGATTGAACGGAATCGCGAGCAGGTGGATGCGACCCTTCAGGAAGTTCCCGCCATCACGAAGAATGTCCAGGAAATCACCACGGAAGTCTCCCATGGCATGCAGGCGTTCAGGCCCACCGTGGACAACGTGGCTGAAACCTCGGATTCCGTTACGCGGGCTATCAAGGATAATCAAAGCATCACGGAAGTCATTGTCTCCTTCTTCCATGTTCTTAACACATTCAAACGGTTGCTGGATAAATTGAATTCAAATATCTCGGACTAAATACAATTTCTCCAAACCCTTCAAATTGAAGGGTTTTTTCTTTTTTTCTCTCCTTGAATTGTTCCATTTAAGCCCATTTTTTTGTCGTATTTTGTCGAAAAAAGATTAGACATGCATATTTCCATTTCGCCCATTCTCCCACGTTACCCCTTCGTTTCAAATTAATTACTTTAAAATGAACACTGATTTAGCAACACATTCCTCCCGTTTATCTTTGTTTTACAGTGATTTGTCAAATAAATCGTTGACAATAATAGCCACCCTTGTTATTATTAACTTAAGCGAAATTTGTCGGATTTTGACTACAGGAGGCTAATTATGAAATCAACTGGTATTGTTAGAAAAGTGGATGAACTGGGGCGCGTTGTAATCCCCATTGAACTGAGAAGAACATTGAGCATCGGTGAAAAAGATGCCCTTGAAATTTTTGTTGAAGCAGATACCATCATCCTGAAAAAATATGAACCCGCTTGTATTTTCTGCGGTCAAGCAAAAGGCGTTAAAAATCTGAAGGGCAAGAACATCTGTCCTGAGTGTCTGGACGAAATGGCTAACATGTAGTCATAAAAAAACTGCGCTTTCCTCAATTAGGGAAGCGCAGTTTTTTATTGTTCATTTTTGATCAGGGATTGATAAATTTCTTTGCGACTCTTGCCGGTTTCCTTGGCCAGAATCCGCGCGATTTCCTTGGTGGGCAGATTTTCTGCCAGCAGTTCCTTCAACCGGCTGTCCGCATCCACTACCGGGGTATTCCGTCCCGGTGAGCCTTCAAACAGAAGGACCATCTCTCCCTTGACAGGATGTGCGCTGATTCGGGCAATCACCTCTGTCAAATCCCCCCGAAGGTATTCCTCATACCGCTTGGTGATTTCCCGGGCCAACACCACGGGCCTGTCGCCCCCGGTATCTAAAAGATCCTGCAGGGTCCCTTCCACGCGGTGGGGAGATTCATAGAGAATCGCCGTCCCCTCCTGATCCAGCATGGCTTCAAGCTGCTCTTTCCGGCGCCCTCCCTGCCGCTCCATAAACCCCCAAAAGGTGAAGCGGTCCGTCCGCAAACCGGAGGCCACCAAAGCCGTTATTGATGCCGTCGGCCCCGGCAGCACCGTTACCGGAAGTGACGCTTCAATACACAAGCGGAGAATATCCGCCCCAGGATCCGAAATACCGGGCATGCCGGCATCACTGACCAAAGCAATTGCTTTTCCCGCCCGGATTTCTTCAACGATTTCCGGGCCTCTTTTTTTTAGATTGTGCTCATGGTAGCTGATCAGTTTTTTCTTGATTCCATAATGGTTCAGAAGCTTGATGCTGTGCCGGGTATCCTCTGCCGCTACCGCATCTGCCAATGCCAAAACCTTAAGCACCCGGAGTGTTATATCCTCCAAGTTCCCGATGGGCGTGGGGCAAAGATACAGGCCGGCCTCCAGGGAGTCATCGCTTGTCAAAGACATCGATACATTCCAATCGATAAATGTCATAGATTTCCTCCCGATAGGTGTTGTCCTGATTGTAGACCACTAGGGGGGGCAGGAACCTCAGGTCCGTTCCGCCTCCCTTGACGCATTTAAGCAGGAACATGTTGGGGGCCGTATCCGGCTTGGGCTGTACAAAGCGGATCACTTTGGGCTCCAGCCGGTTCTGCCGACAGGCGGCAATGACATCTGCCAGCCGGTCCGGCCGATGGACGAGGTAGAAGCGCCCGCCCTGTTGAAGCAGCTCCGCCGCCGTTTCCGCAACGTCATCGAAAGTACAGTGGACCTCATGCCGGGAACCCGTCTTCAGGTCCCCCTGATTGTGAATGCCGGCCCCCCGGGCAACATAGGGAGGATTGGATACCACCACCTGCACGGAGCCGGGTTTCAGATGGTCTTTTGCGTGGAGGAACGAATCCGTGATAATCCGGACCCGATCCTGCAGCTGATTGAGCTGTACGCTGCGGCCCGCCATATCTCCTACTTCCTCCTGGATCTCAAAACCTGTGATCCTGCCGGCTTGGGATTTTCCGGCAATCAGCAGGGGAATGACCCCGGTCCCGGTTCCCAGATCCACCACGGCGTCCCCTTTCCTGATTTCGCAAAAATTGCTGACCAGGACCGCATCGATGCCAAAACAGAATCCCTTGGGATTCTGGATGATCCGAAGCCCGCCTATCTGTAAATCGTCAATCCGCTCTCCTTGTTTAATGAATTCTTCCATGCGTTCCTCCAAGGGACGGCAGCCATCCTGCTGCAAAATAAAACCGGGCACCCAGGGGACTCCCCCGACCGCCCGGTATCACATCATGCTTTACCGTGTGCCTCTTCTTCATCCTCTTCCGGTTCTTCCCGGTGCTTGCCCAACCGGACGATTTCCTTGCCCTTATAGTACCGGATTTCCTCACCAAGCACCAAATCCTGGCCCGGTGTGCCGTCTTTGAGGATCATCTTGACCTTGCACCGCTCCTGAATGATCTGGGTATCCAAAACATACGCCAAGCCATCCGGCGTCTGGATCTTCTCGCCGTGCTTCGGAAGTGTGCGGATCAGATAGCGATAGCCGTCGTGCTCGTACTTCAGACAGCACATCAGACGCCCGCAAATTCCTGATATCTTGGTCGGATTCAACGACAGGCTCTGGTCCTTGGCCATTTTAATGGAAACCGGCGTGAACTCGCCCAGCCAGTTGGCACAGCAAAGTCCTTGACCGCAGGGGCCGATGCCGTTCAGCATCTTGGCCTCATCCCGCACCCCGATCTGCCGCAGCTCAATCCGGGTCCTGAACACCGCAGCCAGGTCTTTGACCAACTCCCTGAAATCCACCCGGCCCTCTGCCGTGAAATAGAAGATGATCTTGTTGTTGTCGAAGGTGTATTCCACATCAATCAGCTTCATACCCAGATCATGCTTCTCAATTTTCTTGAGGCAGGTCTCCATGGCTTCCGCTTCTTTTTCCCGATTTTCGTTATTATGGAGCTCATCCTCTGCGGTTGCAACCCGCAGGACCTTTTTAAGCGGCGGAATGATCTCAGACTCCGGCACCATTTTGGGGCCCACCACCACACTGCCGTATTCAATGCCCCGGGCGGTTTCCACAATCACAAAATCGCCCTTTTGGATGGTGATCCCATCCGGATCAAAATAATATACCTTGCCGGCCTTCTTGAACCGAACGCCAATCACTTCAACCATAATAATCCTCCTGCATCTTCAGCAGCATCACATCTATGACAATGCGTTCGTTGGCCTGTTCACGGAGTGCTTTCAGCGCATCCTCCGCATGTTTTCCCAGCCGGGCCGCAATCTTAGTTTCATCGGGTTTCCCCTTCTCCACCGACGACGACAGCCATTCATGGAGGGCCCGCATCAACCATACCAGGGTTTGCTGCCAATCTATTGTCTTTTCATACCGGTCTGTCAATTCGAATACCTTGGCGCGATCTCCCTGTGCCAACGCGTTCAGCCATGCCTTCACCAGTTCCTCAGATTCTTCAAGTCCTTCCGCGTTCATCTGCCTCAAGGCTCTGGCCAGTGAACCGCCGGACAGCAGTGTCAAATGCTCTGCGCGGACCCTATCAACATTATAGTGATTCATCAGGTAACTTGCAATCCCACCCTGAGGAAGCCCCTGAAAACGAAGGGTCTGACAGCGGGACATGATGGTTGGCAGCATCCGGTTGAAATTCGTCGTGATCAAAAATAGAGTTGCTCCGGAAGCAGGCTCTTCCAAGGTTTTCAGAAGACGGTTCTGGGCGCTTGGGGTCATGGTGTCAGCATCTTCAATAATCCCGACCTTAGCCAGCCCCATGAAGGGCTTGACCCGCAAAAACTCCTGAAATTCTTCCACCTGATGATTCTTGATACTGCCATCCTCTGGCTTGAGAATCACAATATCGGGATGATTGTCTGTTTCCAGCCTCACGCATCCCGGGCAGACACCACAGGGTTTATCTGTCCCCTCGCAAAAGAGGTGGGCCGCCATCCAAATCGCGAGGCTGCTCTTCCCGATCCCTGCGGGGCCATCAAAAATATAACCATGACTCAACCGATTCTGCTGAAAAGCAACCTCCAGCATCCGGCGGATATTCTCATGCCCCAGCCACTCCGATGGATACTTCATTCCGCACATCCCCCCGCGTCATTGAGAAGGGTGGGAATAACGGTCCAAATACGCGCATGAATCTGCTCCACGTCCAGCAGGCAGCCAGACTCCACGGCAGATACCTGAATCCAGTCCTCCAGGGCGCAAAGCTCCAAGGCGGTCTGATAGGCCTTGTCCAGGTGGTCCTGATCCCGTTCGTGGATATCCTTCTGGTCTGACCCATCCATTTTGCTGGCACGGTCAGAAATCCACTGCCTTGAAACACTGGGCGGCACATCCAGAAACAGAACGCCATCCGGTCTCGGCAAGCCGAAAAGTGTGTATTCAAATTCCTGAAGCCATTTAAAGTAAGCCTTTCGTGCATCGGCATTCTCGATTTTCGCGCCTTGATGGACCAGGTTACTGGTGGTGTACCGGTCCGCGATGATGACCGTTCCGGTTTCGTATTCCGCCTTCCATTCCGTTGTAAAGGATGCGAACCGGTCCACCGTGTAGAAGGTGGAGGCCACATAAGGGTTCACCGCTTCCGGGCTGTCCCCAAAGGCGCCGCCCAAATACATTTTTATCAGTGAGGAGGAAGGGCTTTCGTAGTTCGGAAAAGTGATGCGCAGCGCTTTGATCCCTGCCGCATTCAACCGCTCTACCAGTTTAAACGACTGAGTTGCCTTTCCGCTGCCGTCTCCACCCTCAATGATGATCAATTTGCCGCGTCTATTCATGCTTCCACCACCTGTATGAGTTCGTCCGGTTGACCGCGAAGGCCAATGACTGATATGCCTGAAATACTGCAGACCTTGAGATAATCAAGAATCTCCTGCGTAATCCTTTCCCCCGGCATCAGCAAGGGAATCCCCGGTGGATAAGGCGTCACCATCGTGCCCGCGGTTGCTCCCAGACTTTCCGAAAGGCCGACCCATTGCTTCCGGGCCTTCAGAGCCTCCCGCCAGGTCATCACCATTTCAGGGGCTTCCGGGGGGCGAATCCCCCTATGGATAACCGGACCCCGCTCCTTTGCGTATAGCGCCGCGTTCTCAAGAGCCATTCCTAAAACCTCGAGGTCACGGGAGGTGTTGCCAATTGAAGCAATCCCCAAGGTATACCAGGGTGTTGAGAGCTCCATCTGAATCCCTGAGCGCTCCCGAAGGAAATCCGACAGCTCTGGTCCCGAAAGGCCAAGCCCGCAGGGATTCAGAATGATTTTTGTCGGATCCACCCCACGAACGCCGCCCTGACCGATCAGCTCCCTCCCGGGAACCCTCAGTCCTGGAATCTTGGCGACTTTTCCCCTGAAGCGCTGGATATCCTCCAGCAGCCGGTTCATTTCATGGCTTCCGGATTCTGCTGCCATCGTGACCGCCTGATCCAAGGACTGCATCAGTAGATAGGAAGGGCTGCTGGTCTGAACGATCCGCAGCATCCACCGGAGCTTATCCCGGTCGATCCGATCGCTGCCAACGTGCAGTAAAGCGCTCTGAGTCAGTGCCGGAAGTGTTTTATGAGTGCTTTGTACGCAAATGTCCGCCCCCGCCCCAAGAGCCGACACAGGTAGTGCCGCGGACAGGGGAAGATGCGCCCCGTGAGCTTCATCCACCAGCAACAAGACCCCGTAAGCCTTGCAAACCTGGGCAACGCCTTGAAGATCGCTGCATATGCCAAAATAGGTAGGATACGTCAGGACAACTGCCTTGATTTCCGGATGAGCCGCCAGCTTCTCCGCTACGGCCTCCTTGCGAATCCCCAGATTCAACAGGGTGTCTGGATCGTATTCCGGCATCAGCCAGCGCAGATCCGCCTGGGCCAGATAGGCGCCATGGTACACGCTCTGATGACAGTCACGGCCGGCCAGGAGGGCATCTCCCGGTTCGAGGACAGCCAGGATCATCGCCAGGACGCCCCCCGTTGTGCCATTCACCAGAAAGTAAGTCTCCCGGCTTCCGTAAAAAATACGGGCCCGCTCCTGAGCTTCCCGAATCAGACCCTCCGGCTCATGCAGGTTATCGGTTCCGGGAATCTCCGTTGTATCCCATTGAAAATGGGGCTCACAGGGATACTGTCCGTTTTTCTGTGCTTGTCCATATTTATGCCCGGGAACATGGAATGAAATCCGGACAGGCTTCAGAGCTTGTTCCAGTTGGTCCCTGAATGGATAACTTCTAACCATGGCGTTCCCATCTCTCTTCATACTATTTGATGACCCTGAGTCGATCCCGGGTCGGGGGCGAGGCCGCCCGTTCCCGTTTCTTATGCCGAATGATATCCCTGCGGATATCCGAAGCGATCCGCAACATGATGAATACAACCGGAATCAATACAATCAGGATTATCAGGATTTTCAATAAAAACATCATATCACCGTCCCTGTGGGATTCACAGCCGCCCGAAGCTCCGATTCTCCTTTTTCAAGCAAGCTCCGTTCAAAAAAAGCTTATCAAAACCATAGCCCATTGCCAACTCATTTGTTATGCTGTTAAAAACACGATTGAGAAGGAGTCATCCCATGCTGGCAAAAAAAATCGCTTCAATCACACCCTCACTGACCCTTGGCATCAGCACGAAGGTCAACGAGATGAAAAAACAAGGCATTGCTATTATCAACCTCAGTATCGGAGAACCGGATTTCAATACGCCCACTGCCGCGAAGACTGGCGGGATAGAAGCCATTGAAGCCAATAAGACCCGGTATGACGCAGCGCCCGGCCTTCAGGAACTCCGCGTTGCCATTTGCAACAAATTGGCTCAGGAAAACAACCTGACGTACAAGCCGGAGGAGATCGTGGTCACCAGCGGCGCCAAACACGCCATCACCAATGCCCTGATCGCAATCACCGATCCCGGTGATGAAGTGCTTATCCCCAAACCCTACTGGGTCAGCTATCCCGAGATGGTCAAGCTCACCGGTGGGACCCCTGTTTTTGTGGACACCCAACAGGCAAACAACTTCAAGATGACTGCCACGGAACTGAAAAACGCCTTAACGCCTCAGACCAAGGCCCTGATCCTGACAAACCCTTCAAATCCCACAGGGGCGATTTACACCCGTGAGGAACTGGTCGGAATTGCCGAGGTATGCGTTGCCCATGATATCTGTATCATCGCCGATGAAATCTATGAGCGGATCTGCTACCTGGACAGCTTCACCAGCATCGCGTCCCTGTCCGATGCCGTTAAAGCAAACACCATCATCATCAACGGCCTCGCCAAATCCGCAGCTATGACCGGCTGGCGAATCGGTTACACTGCTTCCAGCATCGAGCTTGCAAAAGCCATGGGGACGATCCAGGGTCACCTGGTCAGCCACCCGGCCACGATCTCCCAATATGCCGCACTGAAAGCTCTGACCGACAGCGCCGAGGATATGCAGACCATGGTCAGCACCTATCGCACCCGCCGAGATGAAATCGTCACCCTGCTGTCCGAAATCCCCGGGCTCCGAATCGTCCAACCGGACGGTGCTTTCTATATTTTCATGGACCTGTCGCCACTGAAGGAAAAACTGGCCTATACCAATAGCTTTTCAATCGAACTGTGCAATCGTCTCCTGGAAGATTGTCAGGTTGCATTTGTGCCAGGGGTAGCCTTTGGCATGGATGACTTCATCCGAATGTCCTACGCCACGGATATGGATTCCATCAAAGAGGGCTTACGCCGCCTGAAAGAATTCTATCTCAAAACGCTCAACCAATAATCTCGCCGTATCAAAACACAGGGTCACTCAATCGAGTGACCCTGTGTGCATATCCTACCCTATTTTCTCTGCTGTGCCCATATAAGGACGGAGCGCTTTCGGAATAGTGACGGATCCATCTGCATTCTGATAATTCTCAAGGATTGCTGCCAGCGTCCTGCCGACAGCTAAACCGGATCCATTCAGCGTGTGGATATGCTGAACTTTCTTGCTGTCCGTTTCACGGTACCGGATGTTGGCACGCCGCGCCTGATAGTCTTCAAAATTGCTGCAGGAGGAAATCTCCAGATAGCGGTTGTAGCTAGGCATCCACACCTCTATATCGTAGGTTTTCGCCGAACTGAAGCCCAAATCGCCGCTGCACAGCTGAACGACCCGGTAAGGAAGTTCCAGCCGTTTAAGCACCTCTTCGGCCGCCAGGAGCAAGCTTTCCAGTTCATCATAGGAATTCTCGGGTTTCACAAATTTCACCAATTCAACCTTGTTGAATTGGTGCTGCCGGATTAGACCCCGGGTATCACGGCCAGCAGAACCCGCTTCTTTTCTAAAGCATGGGGTGAAGGCGGTATGATACATTGGAAGTGCCTGTTCTTCCAGAATCTCATTCATGTAAAGGTTGGTGACCGGTACTTCTGCAGTCGGAATCAAAAAGAAATCCTTGGCAGGAACGTGGAACATGTCATCCTCGAACTTAGGCAGCTGGCCGGTTCCCGTCATCGCATCCCGATTGACCATCAACGGGGGGAAAATCTCCGTATACCCGTGTTCATCCGTGTGCAGATTCAACATGAAGTTGATAATGGCCCGTTCCATCCGGGCGCCAAGTCCCTTCAAAACTGTAAACCGGGTGCCGGCAATCTTCACGGCCCGCTCAAAATCAAGGATGTCATGATCTGCGCCGATATCCCAGTGCGCCTTCGGTTCAAATCCAAAGTCCTTAGGTGTGCCCCAGGTCCGATAAACGACATTATCCTCATCCGTTTCTCCAACCGGAGTCGAGATATGAGGTGTATTGGGAATATTGAGCAGACGGTTCCTGATCTCTTCATCCAGACCCGTAACCTCGTCATCCAGGGCTTTGATTTCATCCCCTAGCTTCCGCATCTCTTCAAAAATGGGCGCCACATCCTTGCCCTCTTTCTTGAGCCGCGGCACATCCTTGGACACTAATTTCTGCTGATTCTTCATCTGCTCAACCTTTTGAAGAATCTCCCGCCGTTTCTCGTCCAAAGCCAGTACGCTGTCTACATCATACTCCCCGCTTCGAATCTTAAGCCGGCCCTTTACCTCTTCCATATCCGTTCTCAATCTTCTGATATCCAGCATCTTTTCCCCTCCTGGTTTCAAAAAATAAACAGGCCTCCCGGCTCTGAATGAGCTGGAAGAACCGCACTCTTCCTTAAACGTGATCCTTTAAATGATTGAAGACCCGCCGTTCCGCCGTTTCAATTTCCTGACGGATTTTTTTCTGGGGGCGTTTCAACACCCTTGAAATCTCTTGAATCGTCAGCGGTTTTTCAGTGCCGATGCCGAACCGCAGACTCACCAGCTTTTCGGTGTTGCTGTCCAGCTTTCCGCTTTCTATCAACTCCGCCAGTTTCGATTCAACCCGCTCCTTTGTGAGATGAAACCCTTCAACCATCATCATTTCCTCATTAATACGCTTCCCCGTCCAGGTTTGTGGGTGGTTTGCATGATATGTCCCTGAATCAGGAACGCCTGCCTCAAATCTTTATCCACACTGCTTTCACCCACATCACGGCTGAAAAACATCAGAATTCTTTTGATAAGTTCGCGCATTGTCTTTTTCCTCCATCATCCTATAGTGTTCCAGGATCATCCACGATCTTGCAATCAGGGCTTCCCCTGCGGAGTTATCAATTCGAATGGTTCCTTCAATCTGGGATTCCGTCAGCATGTGGCGGTCCCCAAGTAATTTTTTCAAGTGCAGGACTGTCCCTCTGTTTCCATCAACGATCAGGGTCTTTCCCCCGAGGGTTTTTTCAAACACCTGCCTCAGAAACACATAATGCGTGCATCCCAGAACAACTGCAGCCAGTTTATCCTTGTCGAGCCCTTTCAGGCTTTCGGCTACCATGATCTCTGCCTTCTCGCCGGACAGAACACCGGACTCAACCAATGTCACCAGCTCTGGGCACGGAATCGAATAGATCCGCCTCCCGGTTCTGAACTGTTCCAGAAGCCCTTGAAACTTCGATTCTCGTAGGGTAAGCGCAGTCGCCAGCACTGCAACTGCTCCTGTTTCCGTTTGTTCAACTGCCGGTTTGAGCGCAGGCTCCATGCCCACGATGGGAATGTCATACCGCTTCCTCAAGTCGCTCACTGCCGCACTGGTAGCTGTATTGCAAGCAATTACAATCGCCTTTGCCCCTTGTTCAACCAAGGTATCACAAATCCGGGTACTGAGCAGCCGTACCTGTTGGCGGTTTTTTTCTCCATAGGGGGCGTTGGCAGAATCCCCATAGTATATCAGATTTTCACCGGGCAACAGCGCGTGGATGGTGGCCAGTACGGAAAGCCCCCCTAAACCGCTGTCGAAAACACCGATCGGACTGGTTGATTCGATATTCATACGCTACCTCAATGCTACAAAAGCTTTTCCCTTTTTCATTATACTGTATAATGAAAGAAGAATCGAGTGTTCACAGGGAATCCCTCAGAATAAAAGCAAAAGTTATCAACACCCTGTGACTAACACTGTGTATAACTTTGAAAAAAGCGTCCGTTCGGTCAACTTAAGTAACCGAACGGACACTGTAAAATTTTATATCATTGGAGCCCCCATATGAGTCGAAAGTCCGTGAATTGTTTAAAATGCAAGCATTTTTTTGTTACCTGGGAGCCGAAACACCCCCGAGGCTGCCGCCTGTATGGCTTTAAAACCCAGCTGATGCCTTCCCTTTTGGTTTTTCAATCCACAGGAATGCCCTGCCAGGGATTTGAAGAAAAGATGGGCGAATGAAAATTAAGGCATGTTTAAGTTTAGCTGACCGCTTAACATGGTAACATCTAGATATCAACACTATTGAAAGGATGTGAACTATGGAACAGAATCGTGGAATAACATGGATCATCGCAGCCCTTATTCTGGGGATTTCGCTGATCGCGTCCACCGTGGTCATCACGGAGGGCATGAAAGCAATCAAGATCGACCGCAACACATTGGACGTGAAGGGTTCCGCCAAGGAGCAAATCAAATCGGATTATGCCGTCTGGTCGGGATCTTTCAGCACTTCCAGCATTGAGCTGAAAACAGCTTATCAGGATTTGGATGCCAGCGCTGCTCAAGTAAAAGATTTTCTTGTCAAAAAAGGATTCACCGAGAAGGATCTGATTTTCTCCAGTGTCACAACGACGCCGATGAATACGATCCTGCCAAACGGCATGTACTCCAACATCATTGAAAGCTATCGGTTAAGCCAGACTGTGGAAATCCGATCCAACGATGTGGATAAGATTGCCGAGATCTCAAGGATATCCACAGAGCTGATCAATTTGGGTATTACTTTCGAATCATTTCCCCCACAGTATTTCTATACCAAGCTGGCCGATAAGAAAATCAACATGATCGAGCTGGCAACCAAGGATGCCAAAGCACGCGCTGAAGGGATGCTGAAGGCAACGGGGAAAACCACAGGAGATCTTATCTCTGCCTCCGTTGGCGTTTTCCAGATTACGCCTCTCTACTCCAATGAAATTTCCGACTCCGGCATCAATGATACCTCCTCCATCGACAAAGAGATCACGGCCGTCGTCACTTGCTCTTTTGAAGTTCGCTGATAGACACGAAAATGGCGTCACCCCTCAGGGTGCGCCATTTTTTTAGTTGCTCTTCATTTCAAGACTAACGCCATGCTGATATCCAAGCTTTTCACCGAATGTGTCAATGCACCTACGGAAATCACATCGACCCCGGTCAGAGCGATATCTCTGACTGTTTCCAATGTAACACCCCCGGAGGCTTCCAGCACAGCACGCCCTTTTGTCACTGAAACCGCCTTTGCCATCATTTCAAGAGACATGTTGTCCAGCATGATGATGTGCGCTTGGGCGTCCAAAGCTTCCTGAAGCTGTTCCAGATTTGTGACTTCCACTTCTATGGTCATCGTATGCGGAATTCTGGCTCTGACACGCTCTACAGCCGTTCGGATGGATCCGGCTGCTGCAATGTGGTTGTCCTTGATCATCACCGCGTCAGACAGGGAAAACCGGTGGTTATAGGCCCCCCCTGTTCGAACTGCATATTTTTCAAGATTCCGGAGCAACGGGGTCGTTTTTCGGGTATCCACAATCCTTACGGGCAAATCCTTGACAGCATCCACATAGGTTTTAGCCGAAGTCGCTATCCCGCAAAGACGCTGCAAAAGGTTCAGGGCCGTCCGCTCAGCCTTCAACAGAGTGGCTGCGCTTCCCTGAATCCTGAGCAGAACCGTCCCGCTCTCCACCCAGTCCCCATCGGTCACCGCTTGCTCCAGGGTCAGCGTCGGATCCACCTTGTGAAAGACCCGGATCGCAACCGGCAGGCCCGCAACAACCCCCGCCGCCTTCGCTGTCAATATCGCCTCTGCTTGAGCCCCCTCGCAGACCAAAGCATCCGTCGTCATATCTGAAAAGGGCATATCCTCCCTGAGGCTGTTTTCAATCAGTGGATCCAGCATCCAATCAAACATCTGCGCCCTCCTGTTTAGCATCTATCACATGGCTTCCCAGAGAATCATGCCGCGCCAGGGCCGCTTCAACGATCAGTCTTCCTACCGTCAGCATATTCCGGACCTGCACGGATCTGAACGAATCAATCCGGTGCCCGCTGAGTAAGGCTTCAAGAGAAGCCATCTCCGCTAGAGCTTCCTTAAGCTCTCGAGATTCTCTAAAGATAAAGACCTTTTCTGTCATAATCAATTGAATTTCATGAATGATATCCTCTACACCCTCTACCTCCGGCAACAGAGGCGATTCTTCTTTGATTGCTCCATCAAAAGGCTGGCTCTGCTCTGTATCATTGATGGCCGTGGCGATGCGCTTCGCAAAGACAATCGCCTCCAGAAGAGAGTTGCTGGCTAACCGGTTGGCTCCATGAAGCCCCGTCCGTGCAACTTCCCCACAAGCGTAGAGGCCTTTCAGTGACGTGTCTCCTTTGAATCCGCTCTCAACGCCGCCCATCATGTAATGCTCTACGGGGCAAATGGGGATGTAGTCCTTGCTGATGTCGATCCCTTCCAGCAAACAGCGTTCATAGATATTCGGAAAGCGCTCCTGAATATACGCCTGATCCAGATGCGTCACATCCAGATAGACATAGGCTTTACCGGCCTTCTCCATTTCGTGGAGGATTGCACGGGCCACAATATCCCGGGGAGCCAAATCCTTAAGTGGATGCAGATGCTCCATAAACGCTTCACCCTGCTCATTTCTGAGAATACCGCCCTCGCCGCGGACCGCTTCAGAAATCAGGAAATTCCGATCATAGTTCGGGGAATAGAGTGCGGTGGGGTGAAACTGTACAAACTCCATATCAGAAATCTTTACCCCAGCCCGATAGGCCATGGCGATGCCATCACCGGAAGCAATCACGGAATTGGTGGTATGCTGATACAACTGTCCGATCCCGCCGGTAGCCAAAACCAGGGCTCCTGCCATAAAGGTCTTCACTTGATCTTCATGCCACACAACGACCCCTTGGCAGCCTTGATCGGTTGTGATGAGATCGATCGCCTGGGAATACTCCAGTATCGTGATGTGGTCGTATTTTCGCACATCTTCCGCTAAAGCGCGGATGATCTCCCGTCCAGTTGCATCCTTGGCGTGAAGAATCCGGCTCCTGGAATGTCCACCTTCACGGGTATTGATCAGTTTCCCGGCATCATCTCGATCAAATTGGACACCCAGCTCAATCAATCTCAGGATATTTTCCCGGCCTTCTTCAACAACAATCTTCACCGCTTCCGGCGCGTTATGATAACACCCTGCTGTCAGGGTGTCCATCATATGCAGCTGGAAATCGTCTTCTTCCATGGCGGCGGCAATGCCCCCTTGGGCCAGGTTGCTGTTGTTTTCAGAAAGAGCATCCTTTGTCAGGAGAAGGATCTTTTTCTCTGGCACTATATTCAGGGCCGTATAGAGACCGGCAATACCTGATCCAACAATGATGACATCAAATCCGGGCTCCTGTTGACCACCGGCCTCAAACCCACAAAGATACCTGCTCATTAAAACATCTCCTCAACTTAAAGCCAGCATACGCTCCAATGAACGGCAAGCGTCCAATCTTAAGGTTTCATCCAATGTAATTTCGTGACGGTCGTCTTTAAGGGCCAGGTATACATCTATTAATCCGGTCTTCTTCATGTTATAACAGATCAATGCAGGGGAAAGCAAATGGAATTCCTTACCCGGATTTTCCTTGCGCAGAGTGTGCAGAATCCCCATTTCAGTTCCGATAATGAATTCCGGAGCTGAAGACTCCCGCACGGCATTGATGATTTGAGAGGTGCTGCCCACAAAGTCCGCCAGTTGTGTCACCACCGGATTGCATTCCGGATGAACCAGGATCGGCACCCCAGGCAGCTTTGCCCGTAATGTTGTCAATTCAGCCAGCTCCACCCGTTCATGTGTGATGCAGAAGCCCTCCCATGGAATGATTTCCACTTCGGGAACCAGATTCTGTACATGATGTGCCAGATTTCTGTCTGGAACAAAAAGAATCTGCTTAGCACCAAGACCTCTCACGATCTTCACCGCATTTGAAGAGGTACATGCGACATCACAGAGGGCCTTTACCGCCGCGGAGGTATTTACATAACATACAACCGGAATCCCCGGATGCTGCGCCTTAAACGCAGCGAGCTCTGGAGCTGTAATCATATCCGCCATCGGGCATCCCGCATCCAGTACCGGCAGCAAGACCTTCTTTTGTGGCGACAGGATCTTTGCACTTTCAGCCATAAAGTGGACCCCACAGAAAACGATCACATCCGCACTGGTCTCTGCAGCTTCCTGACTCAGCTTGAGCGAATCGCCAACAAGATCGGCAATCTCCTGCACCTCAGGAATCTGGTAGTTATGAGCGAGAATCACCGCATTTTTTTCTTTCTTCAACCGCAGGATTTCTTCAATCATTGTCTTCGTTTCCATAAATACTCCTTTCATCATTCATGAATCTGAAAAATATATAAAATAAAAGATGGGATAGCTACATAATCATTTTCAATCATACCATAAAAAACCCCGAAACGCGTAACTTTGTTTCGGGGAAATACGGCTGTATCTATTCCAATTACTTGTGGGTGCGGTAAAAATTCTCTGCATTTTTTCTGGAATTATTCACATGTTTCAGCACTGCTGAAACGGCCGCATCTGGGTCTCGGATCAAAAATGCATCCAGAACAGCTTTATGCTCTCCCAATGCCTCCGCCAATCGACCCTCCGATTTCAGTGACTTGCTGCGTGTTGACTTAATGAACATCTGAAAGTCTTTAAGAACATGTTCCATATAACGGCTTCGGGTCGCCCGATAAATGATCTCATGAAATTTCGTGTTCAGTTCAAAAGTTTTATCCGTATCCCCTCTGGCCGTATAAAACTCCATCAGTTCATAGACTTCCTTCAACATCGCAATTTCTTCATCGTTGATTCTCTGAACAGACCAATTCGCAGCAATGCCTTCAATAGCGATTCGAATCGTGTAGATATCGGCTATGTCCTGTTCTGAAATTCCTTTAACAATAACACCCCGATTCGGAATGCTTTCTACCAGTCCATCAAGCTCCAGCTGCTTCAGCGCCTCTCTCACTGGGGTTCGGCTTACGCCCAGTTCTTCTGCAAGTTTTGCTTCAACAATTTTCTCGCCATCAATATATACATCATTTAAGATATCTTCCCGTACTTTTTCAAATATTATTGTCGTTAATGACTTATTTTCTTTCTTTTGATCAAGCAGATCCATTAGTTCCTCCAGTAAAAGACTCCGAATTCTTTCTCTCGCTTATCATTCTACATGATGTATCTGTTCACTGTCAACGAACTTGAGCACATTCCCCTCGTCCTGTCTCCCAGCTCGGGTCTGATTCTGCAAGTTCATCTGCATTTATCTGTGAATTCACTCAGATT
>CAYRIO010000040.1:0-17724 GCA_964424355.1 uncultured Peptostreptococcaceae bacterium | reverse complement strand
TTGTTCAGTTTTCAATCTCCAGGTGGCCACCGCGATGTGTTTGCTTGCGGCGACTTAGTTATAATACCACCCTCGTTTCTCCCCGTCAATAGGGTTCTCGATAGTTTTTGCAATAAAAAATAACCCCGAATTAACGGGGTTATAACCTACCTTATATATACCTGTTTATTCGCTATCGAGAATGAGGTCACAGATCTTCCCGATGCCCGTTTTCCATTCTTCAAATGGAATATTCAGGGCAGGGACCAATCGAATCACTTGAGGTCCGGCATTCACTAAAAGGATTTGATGGGTCAATGCCGCCTGTATGATCTCGGCCACCGGTTTGTTGAGATGGATGCCTAGAATCAAACCTGCTCCCGCCATTTTATTGAATATGCCTTTATCAGAAAGTTTTTCTTCGATGTATCCAATGGCCCATTTCCCTTTTTCCTGAACAGACTTCAGGAACTCGGCATCAGAAATGATTTGCAACACCGTCAGCGAGGCAGCACATGCCATAGGATTTCCACCAAATGTACAGCCATGATCCCCTTTCACAAAACAGTTTCCCCGATGATTGGCCATAACCGCCCCAATGGGAAACCCACCACCCAACCCTTTGGCAAGGCAGATGATGTCCGGTTTAACAGAAAGATTTTCAAATGCGAACATTTTTCCTGTGCGCCCAAGACCACACTGAACCTCATCAAAAATCATCAGGGCATTAAATTTGTCACAAAGACTTCTGGCTTTTTCTATAAATTCTGAATTGATGGGTATAATACCACCCTCACCCTGAATCGGTTCAATGATGATGCCACACACATTTCCATTGAATGCTTCCTCCAACAATGCCGGATCATCTTTTTCTAAACAGACAGTCCCGCCCAACAGCGGGAGGAAGTCCTTCTGATATTTGGGTTGACCTGTAACACTGAGACTTCCCAGCGTTCTTCCGTGAAAAGAATTGCTCAGGTAAAGCAGCACATTCTTTTCCGGGGAAACTGCAGTTCCATGTTTCCTTGCAAGCTTAAGCGCGGCTTCGATAGCTTCCGTCCCGCTATTCACAAAAAAAACACTTTCCATATCTGCAAGTCCAGTGAGTTTTTCAGCAAGTTCAAGCTGTTTGTCATTGTAATAGAGGTTTGAGCAGTGCATCAGCTGCTGTGCCTGCAGATTCAAGGCTTTAACCAGATCAGGGTGTGCATGCCCGAGTGCATTAACTGCCACTCCCGCTACTAAATCCAGATACTCTTTGCCCTCAGTATCGTAGAGCCATGATCCAGCGCCTCTTGTAAATACAATTTCAGGACGTGTATACGTATTCATCATTTTGTGATTCATTTTTTTCCCTCCTGAGTGATCATTGTGCCGACGCCATCATCCGTGAATATTTCCAACAGCAGCCCGTGTTCTTGAGATCCGTTGATCAAGTGAACGCTATGGGCGCCTCGATCCAGTGCATCCAATGCGCATTGGAGCTTGGGCAACATACCGCCCTGTATGGTTCCGTTTTCGATGAGCGACTTCCCATAGGCTAATGACAGGGATGTTTGCAGGGTGCTCTTGTCATGATAATCCAGATAAAGACCATCCACATCTGTCAGAAGAATCAGCTTTTCGGCTCCCAGGCTCCAACTAATGGCCGCGGCGACTGTATCGGCATTGATGTTATAGGTGTGCCCATGTTCGTCGAATCCTGTCGGTGCGATGATGGGGATATAGTTCAACTCAATCAGGTCTCTTACAAGAGAAATATCCACCGTTTCGATATCCCCTACAAAACCGATATCCACCATCTCGCCCGACACGAGCGTGCCCATCCGTTTAGCCTTTAACAAACCGCCGTCTTTTCCGCTGATCCCAACTGCTCGACCACCTACATTCTGAAGCCCCATGACCAGGTCTTTATTGATCGACCCTGCCAAGATCATTTCCACTTCTTCCATGGCATCCGAATCGGTGACACGCAGACCATTGATAAAAGAAGTGGGTATTTGCAGCTTCTCAAGTTTTTTTGTGATGTCACTTCCGCCACCGTGTACAATCACTGGCCGTATTCCTACCAGCGACAGGAGAAGAATATCCTGTATGAACGCTTCTTTTGCAGCAGGCTTCTTGAGAATGCTGCCACCGAATTTGATAACAAAGGTCTTTCCGGTGAACTTTTGGATATACGGCAACGCTTCAATAAGGTTCCGTATTTTCTGTGCGGCGTTCTTCATAAAAGCACCTCCTATAATGGCTAATTATACATTTATATGATTATCAACGCAATATAATTGCTGATAAATCTTGATTTTTTTAAAATATTAACGTATATTTATACATATCATTTGTAATGAGGAGGTTCTATGAATTTGAATGTTGCAGTCATCGGGGCATCCGGATACGCCGGCGCTCAATTAGTGTCCCTACTCACATCGCACCCTTCCGTAAAATCCGTTAAATTGGCGGTGCAAAGTCGACCAGGCGTGATGTTCGATGAACTTTTCCAAGGATTTAGTGACGTTGTGACCCTTAAGACTTTCACCGTAGAGGAAATCACTTCACGGTTGAATGATCTGGATGTACTGTTTTTTGCTCTTCCCCATGGTATTTCAATGGAACTGCTCTCTGCGGTACAGATTCCTGAAAAGCTTCGTGTGATTGATTTAGGAGCCGATTTTCGATTGAGAGATCCTGATGCATTCGCGTACTGGTACAATGTAAAGCACGCAATGCCGGAGTCTCTGGATCAATGGGTTTATGGGCTGCCTGAATTGAATAGAAAAGCGATTCAGAAAACCCGCTTTCTCTCCAACCCAGGGTGTTACCCTACAGCCAGCCTTCTTGCTCTGATACCGGCGCTAATCCATCAGCTGATTGAGCCGGAAAGCCTGATTATCGATGCAAAATCCGGGATTAGCGGCGCTGGTCGAGGCCTTTCCCTGGGAAGCCACTTCTGTGAGAGTTCTGACTCCATGAAAGCCTACGGCGTAGCCAGTCACAGACACACTGCCGAGATCGAACAAGTGATCAATCTTTTGAGCGGGGCTCAAATCCCCTTAACCTTCACGCCTCATTTGATACCCATGAAACGCGGCATCCTTTCAACGGTTTATGCGAATTTGAAAAAAACCGTGACTCAAGAAGATGTCATGGCTCTCTATCAGGATTTTTATGCGGCCGAACCCTTCGTCCGTGTTCGGCGTGAACTACCGGAAACCCGCTGGGTAGCTCACTCCAATTTCTGTGATCTCTCTGTCCGGGTTGATTTAAGAACCAATCGGTTGATTATGATCGGAGCAATTGACAATCTGATGAAAGGCGCAGCCTCTCAAGCTGTTCAAAATATGAACATCATGTTCGGTCTGAACGAAACTCTGGGGCTTCCAAGGACCCCTATCATCCCCTAGGAGGTTAATATGCAACCTATGCAGTCAGTAAAAGGATTCAAAACATCCGGTATTTGTTCCGGCATAAAAAAGGACTCCTCCAAGAAGGATCTGATGCTGATTTACTCAGAAGTTCCTGCGGCAGCTGCCGGTGTCTTCACGTTGAATTTAGCCTCTGCCGCGCCGGTGATCTTGTCAAAACAGCGAATGACCCATGACTTTCATCAGGCAGTGCTGGTGAACAGCGGAAACGCCAATGCCTGTACCGGTGAGTTGGGGCTCCAGAACGCTGTGGCCGCTACGTCTCTGGCAGCCGACGCCCTGGGGATTGAACCTGGTTCAGTCTTGAATGCTTCCACAGGAATCATCGGCGTTCAATTACCGATGGCGCCCTTTCAAAAGAATATGGAGAAATTGGTTGAATCACTGACAGATTCATCGTCAATGGACGCTCCTGAAGCAATCATGACAACGGACACTTTCCCCAAAACCGCTTCTCGCAAGATCCTATTGGGAGGGAAATCTGTTACACTCTCTGGTTTTTCAAAAGGTTCAGGGATGATTCATCCCAACATGGCAACGATGTTGGGATTTATCCTGACGGATGCCGCCATTGAGAAAACACTTCTTCAGAAAGCCCTAAGCGAGGCTGCCGCGTTGAGCTTTAACCAGGTCAGTGTCGATGGGGACACGAGTACTAATGACTGTGCGCTGGTACTGGCCAATGGCATGGCGGGAAATATCAAGATTTCAGATGCAGGGGCCGATTATGCGATTTTTTCACAGGCGCTGACGGAGGTGTGTATTGACCTCGCTAAGTTAATCGCAAAGGATGGTGAAGGCGCTACAAAAATGCTGGAGTCTCGGGTCAACGGCGCTTTAGATGAAAGAACCGCTCAGATTCTTGCAAAATCTGTGATCGGATCCAGTCTTGTGAAAGCTGCTTTTTTTGGAAATGATGCCAATTGGGGACGAATCGTCTGTGCACTCGGCTATGCAGGGGTCCCCGTGGACTTGTCTACAGCGAAGGTCACGCTGATCAGTGAGGGCGGTTCAATCATGGTCTATGACCAGGGAGCTGGGATTGTCTTTGATGAAGACCTCGCTTTGAAGGTATTGCAATGCCCTGTCATAATCATTCAAATCGACCTGAAGGATGGAACGGGGGCTGGAGTTGCCTGGGGCTGCGATTTGACTTATGACTATGTAAAAATCAATGGCGATTACCGCTCCTGAGAAGAATCCTTTTAAAAAAAGAGCAGCTCCGATGAAAAGGAGATGCTCTTTTACGTTATCTTCCGATATTATTCAGTTCAATTAAAACACAGTAATCATAGATGATATCGAACCCTTTTGCAACCGCCTCATCCAGAATCTGTTTATCATAGGCCCCCGGTTGAAACCATAAAAGGCGTACCCCGGATTCGAACAAGGGTTGAAGCAAGGCCCTCCCTTTGTCGGGCGCGACAACCATGTTGGCACAATCTGGTATTTGGGGCAGATCACCCGGAGTGGGATAGCAAGGATCGCCATCAACCTCGCTGTATACAGGATTCATTGGGTAGACGTGATAGCCTGCGGACTTCAGGCGACGATAAATCTTATTCCCAAACTTGGCTGAATTAGTCGTTGCCCCTACCACTACCCAGGTTTTACTGTCTAATGCCTTTTCAATCAGGTTTTTCATGGGACTTCCTCCTCGTGGTATCTTACAAACGTCTTCCCTTTTACAGCCAGCAGCTCCGTGCTGACGGTTCTGATATTTGCATTTCCATGGGTCATATCCGTGAGTGCTTCACGGATTTTTTCAGTCCGATCCATCTCGATGAAAAATGACAATTCAACGTGATCGGTAAAGACGGTTTCAATTCCCAGAACTTCAGACTGACTCAGATACGCCTGCAGCTTCCCCAATTGCGTATATTCTACCTCAACCGTCACCCGATCGAATTCTTCGACAGCGTATACTTTTGCCGCAGTGAGGGCTTCCCGTGCAGCCTGTCCATATGCACGAACAAGGCCGCCTGTCCCAAGTTTCACGCCACCGAAGTATCGAACGACAACCAGCATGGCGTTTTTCATTTCCTGATGCTTCAGCGACTCTAATACAGGTAGACCTGCGGTCCCGCCTGGCTCGCCATCATCACTGAATTTTTGAAGCCCGTTCCTGAGGATCCAAGCGGGTACATGGTGGGCGGCATCCCAATGTGATTTCCGAATCCGCTCCAGGTGCCTGGAGGCTTTTTCTTCAGAACACACAGGGAGAAGGTAGGTGATGAACCGTGACTTTTGTACCATCAATTCAGTGATTGATTCTTCCAAGACCGTATCAAATAGTTTCATCCGAAAAACTCCGCTGCTCATCCAAAAACTCCTGGAGTTTCCCCAATCCCGCTTCATCCAATTCCACTTCAAAAAGAATCCCATCATTCTGGTATTCACTGCGGATCACCGTGTACTGTTCATGGAGGAATGAACTGATTTCGCCCTTTGAATAAGGAATCAGGACACGTTTGGCCCGCCAGGAACTGAATAACTCCTGCCGGAGCCGTTCCATCAGCAGGTCGATTCCTTGACCTGTTTTGGCTGAGATCTGCAGTACATCCTCTTGCCGCTCCGTTTCAATTTCTTGAGGAACCCGATCGATTTTATTGTACAGATAGATCATCGTCTTTTCTTTAACACCGAGCTCCTTGAGCACCAAGTCCGTGACATTCATCTGCATCCGATAATTTTCATTGGAGATATCGATGACCTGGAGCAATAAATCCGCCTCAACGACTTCCTCCAGCGTTGCTTTGAACGCTTGGACAAGCGCGTGGGGGAGTTTGGATACAAAGCCCACGGTATCGATGAGGATGAAGTCTTTTCGGTCTTCCAGACTGATCCGTCGGTGATTGGTATCCAGTGTCGCAAACAACATATCCTTTTCAAAAACCTGTTTATCACCATCCGGCGTCTCCCCTAAGGAGAGCAGGCGGTTCATGACTGTGGATTTCCCCGCGTTTGTATAGCCGACCAGCGCAACTACCGGGAGATCGCTCTTCTGCCGTTTGCTTCGCTGAGTTTCACGGATTTTTTTCTCGTCATCCAGTTCCCGCATCAGGTCTGTAATCTTATCTCGGATTCTCCGCCTGTCCATCTCAAGCTTCTGCTCCCCGGGGCCCCGGGTACCGATCCCGCCACCGGTTCTGGACATGGATATCCCTAAACCGGTAAGGCGTGGCAATGAATAACGAAGCTGTGCCAGTTCAACTTGAAGTTTGGCAACACTGCTGAGCGCACGTTGTGCAAAAATATCAAGGATCAGTGCCGTCCGGTCTACTACCTTACAATCTAAAGCGGCTTCCAGATTGCGGATTTGCGCACCAGAAAGCTCATCATTGAAGATGACCAGCTCTGCCCCTTCTGTTTCTACCATGTAACGAACTTCTTCCACTTTACCTTTACCGATATAGGTGGCCGCATCAATAGTCGGCCGATTTTGGATCAAGCGGCCTCTCACTTCTGCCCCCGCCGCCATGGCAAGTTCTGCCAATTCATCCATGGAGTCTTCAATCGTTATCTCTTTTCTTCCACCTGTATGCATACCGACCAGTACTGCCCATTGAGCACGATCCTGATCCTGCAATCTTTGATTATCATCTCGCATAGTTATTCCTTTTTCTATGACTTATACCTCTTATATTGTAGCATATCCTGTTAAGGACGTCAGCTAAGGCCTCAGCAAACAGGTTGTCACCCTTGCCCCATGCAGGGTGCTTTGTGTTATAATAGGTTGTTGAAATATGAATTCAATCCCGTAAGGGTTCAGGAGGCTTATATGTTTAAAAAAACACGTCCTACCTCCGGTCAGGAACGACCGGCAGGCACCGCTCCATCTCCCCGGTCAAAGAAAAAAGCAGGAAAAGTGCTGCGGGCTCTCAAGGGAGTATTCTTCACATTGCTCCTCATCGGTTTATTGGGATTTGGCATCACCTCCGGATATGTCTACAAAGTTATCAGTGAAACAGATCCCATCACTGAATTCAACATCAGCGCCTTACTGGATGAAAACTCCACGATTGTGGATCAAAAAGGCGACCTCATTGAGAATATCCAAACAGATGGGCTCAGGAAAATCGTCAAATACCAGGACATAAACCCCCTCCTGATCAACTCCTATATTGCAGTGGAAGATAAGACCTTTCGGGAGCATCACGGATTCAACTTCGTCCGAGTTGTCGGTGCAGTGATTGAAAGTGTTACAGAAGGACACCGTACCGGTGGTACCAGCACCATTACCCAGCAGCTTGCCCGAAACCTGTATCTCAGTGACATCAAATCCCAGCGCAGCCTTTCACGGAAGGTAAAAGAAGCCTTTTATGCCGTTCAGCTGGAAAATAAAATGACGAAAGATCAGATAATAGAGGCGTACCTCAATACGATTTATCTGGGCTCTGGCACCAAAGGCGTTCAAGCTGCCGCTCAAACTTACTTTTCAAAAAATGCAAGTGAGCTGGGGCTTGTTGAATCCGCTATGCTGGCAGGAATCCCCAAGAACCCCACTAAAAACTCACCTTTCATCACTGTCGAAAAAAGCAAGGTAAAGACCACCGATTTCATTATGGATGATTCAGATCCAACTTTAACCACTATTTTCAATGACTCCTGCCTCTCGCGATACAAAACCGCTCTCAAGTTGATCCATGATAATGGCTATATCACCCAAGAAGAATATGACCAGTACAAGGATGCCGATCTCAAAACTTATCTCAATCCTGGGAAAGTGAAGACCGCCGACATTTCCAGCTACTTTACTGATCTGACTAAACGGGAGGTCATCCAGGTCTTAATGGAACAAAAGGATCTGACTGAAGAACAGGCTACCAACATGCTGTATGGCGGTGGTTTGAAAATATACGCAACCGTTGACATCGGCCTCCAGAAAAAGCTTGAAACTGCTTATGAGCCTGTTCCTTTCACTAACAAGTTCGATGATAAAATGAAGAAGGCAGTCACCAGTTTTCAGAAAACCCATCAACTCCAAATAAGCGGGACCATCAATTCTGAAACGATCAAGAAGATGAGTTCTTTAGGCCTGGTCGATACCACCGAATTGACAAAAGACACCTACAAACTTGGGGAAGCTTCTGAGGATATCCTCAAATTGAAAGAGGCTTTGGAACAGGATGGGCTTCTCTTCAAAACCAACCCTAAAATGCCCACAATCCTTGCTTATAAAGATGCACTGAATAATATCGTGGCTCTCAGCAAAACCAATCGAAAAACGGTTACCGATTCAGAAATCCTGCTGAATGCCTATGATACAACGATCAATGCCGATGGGCAGTTGATTATCGGGAAAGATAACTACAAGTTTGACACCGATGGCAATCTGGTTCTTTATGCAGATCGCATGTTCTCATTCTATCGCGCTTACGGAAAAGATAATCAGGTTAAAGATATCCTGGTAACTCTGAAGGACTGCTATAAATCTGATGAGAGCCGTGAAAAGGTCATTGGCGGAGGCGGCGCATTCTACACTAAGAAGGTGAATATCCCGGAGATGTTCATCTACAAGGGGGGCGCTCTTAAGATCCCTTATGAATTCAAGCACCTTGACGATAGCCGCGACATGATTATCTCCCGAGAATTTTTAACCGCCAACCCTGAATTTTTCAAAGAAGATGGCAATGGCAATCTGATTGTTCCTAAAGAAAGCTATTCAATCGGGAGCACAGGGACCATTCAGCCCCAAAGTGCGACCGTTATCATGGACTATCGCACTGGACAGATTAAAGCACTGGTAGGCGGCCGCAATGTATCCGGTCAGAAAATATACAACCGGGCACTGCATCCCCGACAACCAGGATCCTCTATCAAACCCATTGGTGTGTATCTACCCGCAATCGACAAGGGCTATACCGCTGCCAGCGTTTTTGATGATGTCCCCCGGTATGAGGGAGGCCAGCGTTGGCCTATCAACTGGTACGACAGCGGTGCATTCAAATATTGGGGTCTGATGACCATCCGCGAAGCCATCGAATGGTCTAACAACGTGGTCGCTGTAAAGACTGGCGAAGCGGTGGGAGTTGAGAATTGCATCCCATACCTTGAAAAGATGGGAATCACCTCTATCGATAAAGAGGGCTCGGTCAGCGACCTGAATCTAGCTGCCATTGCCCTGGGCGGGATGACAAAAGGGATCTCCCCCCTTGAGATGACAGGCGCCTATTCCACCATTGCCAATAAGGGCGTCTATATCAAGCCCACCACATTCACAAAAATTGAAGACGGTGAAGGGAAAACCATCTATGAACAAGCCCCCTTCCAACAGCGTGTCGTTAATGAAAATGTTGCTTTCGTTGTCCAAGATATGATGCAGAGCGGAGCGACCCGCGGGCTCGCCAGCTCGGCAGCCTTCTCGCCAGGAAACACAGGCATTCCCGCTGCCGGAAAAACAGGAACAACCTCCAACAAGTTTGATGCATGGTTTGTCGGCTTCACGCCTTACTACGCAGCAGCGGTGTGGATTGGCAACGATGTTCAGATGGAGCTGTCCGACGGCAGTAAGATCAGTGCACTTTTCTGGAAGGATGTCATGAAATCCGTCCATTCAGATCTTTCACCCAAGGATTTTGACGTACCGGCAGCCATGGTTAAAGCCTCTGTTGATACCACCTCCGGAAAGAAACCTTCCAGCCTTTCCAGCCAGGATCCCCGGGGGACGGTCATCACGGAATGGTTTGTACCCGGCACGGCGCCAACAGAAACCGATGATGTCCATGTTACCGCAGAGATTTGTTCCGCCAGCGGCAAGCTCGCTACAGAATTCTGTCCGGCGTCTCTGGTTGAAACAAAGGTCTTCATCAACCGCAAAGAACCTTATATCCCCTCTAAAAACATGGAGGGCGGCAAATCAATACAGGTTAAGGACTATCAATATCAGGTACCCACATCCACCTGTGATGTCCATACTGCGCAGTCATTGGAGATTCCCGGCGTAGGCGGACTCTTTTCGAACATCAAGACAGAACCCTCTTTGGAAGGATCCCGTGTCCTCATGGAACCCGCAGTCGCCCAGCTGACTGATGGGTCCACATGGAAGCTTCCGGTTGGAACAGTCATCATGTCGGATGGCGCAATCAAGCTTTCCGATGGCACTGTTCTTTATGTGTATATGATCAAACTGGCATACCCAGAGGGCGCTGCACCAGAAGTCCCACAGTAAGAGCCGGCTGAAAACCCCAACTGCAGATGTCGACACAGTACAGCAATCTGTGTCGACATCTGCAGTTTTTTTAGCTCCGGCAGCAATCTTGTAATTATTTCCACATTGGGATACAATGGTATCAATCTTTATATTCATGTAGGAGGTTCACCAATGAGTACATCCGATGACCAAGCTCTGCAACCAAGTGAATTTAGCCTTGAAAGCACAACCACTGAAATAGCCATTAAATTGCAGAATTCTCCCGAAATCACCGCTCTTAAAAATCAGATTGATATTCAACAGGCAGAAAGCGTCATGCAATTCGGTCAAGATACCGCGAAAGGCATCTCCACTTTTGCGGATCAGATCCTCAGCAGCATTAAAAGCGTTAACGTGGAAGACTCCGGAACATTGCTGAAGCAGTTGAATAAGATTATGGATAAGTTTAACATCGGCGATTTTTCAGAAAAGAATGAAGATCCTGGTTTTTTTGAAAAACTCTTTGGCGGCGGTAAGAAGACCATCGACAGTCTTCTTGGCAAATATGAAAGCATGGGCAGCGAAGTGGATGCTGTCTATATTCAGCTGAAAAAATATGAGCAGGAAATCAACCGGACCAACGGGACCTTGGAAGAAATGTTCAAGAAGAACGTGGACTATTATGAGCAGCTTGAAAAGTATATCCTTGCTGGGAAAACGGCTGTGGAAGAAATCCGGACTGTTACTATTCCTGACCTTGAAAGCAAGGCCAACGCTTCTCAGAATCAACTGGAATTCATCAAGACGGACAATGTCAAATCTGCTTTGGAATTGTTGGAGCAGCGGATTTTTGATCTTGAACTGGCTAAGAACGTAGCGCTTCAGAGCATGCCCCAGATCAAAATGATCCAACGGGGAAATTTTCATCTTGTCCGGAAAATCAATTCTGCCTTCATTGTGACAATCCCGATTTTCAAGCAAGGGATTACACAAGCCATCGCCCTGAAACGCCAGGCTGTTCAAGCTGAGGCTATGGCCGCCTTGGATGAGAAAACCAACGAACTGCTCTTGAAAAATGCGCAGAATACGTCAACCCAGTCTAAATTGACAGCACAGCTGTCCGCCAACAGCTCCATCAAAACCGAAACCCTCGAAGAAGCATGGAGAACCATCGTGCAAGGCATTGAGGAAACTCAGGCAATCGAAAATCAAGCCCGCGCAACCCGTGAAGATGGCAGCAAACGGATTGAACAGCTGCAAAATGAGTTTCAACAACGATTCCAAAAGAAAAGTCCCCAGTAGCTCCCCATCACACACAAAATCCCCTGGCAGCTTCCATTTTATTGGATAGCTTCAGGGGATTCTTTATCAGGCTTTTCCGAAGGGGCAAATCGGATACGTACAGGTGTTACAATTCAAACAAAGACTACCATGACCCAATTCGATGATATCTCTCCGTTCAACCGGGATCCCCGCCAGAATACGCGGAAATATCAAATCGAATATTGTGATTCTGCGATACATTCCGCATCCGGGGATCCCCATAATCGGAACAGATCCCGAGTATGCCAGCATGAACATGGCCCCAGGTAAAACCGGTGCGCCGTAAGTGATAATGCGATCTGCGACCGATGTGATCGCCCGTGGCGTCACATCATCTGGATCAACCGACATCCCTCCAGAAACCAGAATCACCTCAGCCCCCTGCGCAATCAATTCCATGATTCGGGAGGAGATAATCTCAAAATCATCGGGGGCATACAAAACGCCTTGTAGGGCCCCGCCATATTTTTCGATTTTATCGGTCAGAATCGGCCCGAAACGATCCTCAATCAAACCATTGAATACCTCTGATCCAGTAACGACCACCCCGATTTTCAGCGGCTGTGATGGCGATATCGATACAATCGGACCGGATTTCTTCAGGATTGATTCCACTGCGGTGATTTTTTCCTTCTCAATGGTCAAAGGGATAATCCGTGTTCCGGTGACAACTTGCCCGGCCTGAACTGGCGTAAAATCGTGGAGTGTTGACACAATCACTTCCGGCTGGGCGTTTATTTGGTAGAGAACCTCTCGGTTGACACGCAACAGTCCATTGATAGTGGCCTTCAAATTGATCCGCCCCTCTGAGGGCTCTGTATTTTCCAAATGATCACCAGCCAGCAAGGCTGCAATCCGATGGGCAGCATCATCTTCGTGGTAAAGTGCATCGTTCATTTCAAAGATGTAGACATGGTTCTTACCCATACGCCGAAGCTGTGGGATATCCTCGGCCCTCAAAATGTGTCCCTTCTTAAAGGCAGGACCCTTAAACTCTCCTGGTACGATTTTTGTCATATCATGGGCCAGGATTTTTCCAATTGCCTGTTCTATGGGAAGTTTGATCATAGAAGCCTCCTTTTACGATTCACGCTATAAGAATATTTTATACTGAATGGAAGTACAATAGAAAAATGATACAAATCAAAGACGCCCGAACTGTTGTCCGGGCGTCTTTGATGCTAAAATCATTCCTGGTTCAAATCATACACCTGAACACCTTCAATTGCCCGTGTAATCAAGGCATCTGAATCTAAAAGCGCTTGGGAGGCTTCGATATTTTGAACCCGCGGTTTCGTAACAACCCGATCAGGCAAGAAGACGGTACAGCAATCCTCAAACGGGAGGATTGACGTTTCAAACGTATCAATGCGCTGGGCGATTTCTATGATTTCAACTTTATCCATGGCAATCAGTGGTCTGAAAACCGGCAATGTAACGGCACTGTTGGTCACAGTAAGTCCTTCCATCGTTTGCGAGGCCACCTGCCCAATACTCTCTCCCGTAATCAGCGCCTGACAATTCCGCGTGCCAGCCACCTTCTCCGCAATCTGCATCATGAAGCGGCGAGAGAGGATCGTCATTTCTTCCTGGGGACAATGCTCCTGGATGGCACGCTGGATCTCCAAGAGATTAACGCTGTGCACACGGACACGGCCAGTATACACCGCTAATTTCCGTCCCAGCGCCATGACCTTTTCGAGGGCTCTTTCACTGGTGAATGGGTAGCTGTGAAAATGAACCCCCTCGATCTGTACACCCCGTCGCGCCATGAGATATCCCGCTACAGGGCTGTCGATCCCTCCTGATAAAAGCAGAAGAGCCTTGCCCGCACTCTTATAGGGCATCCCGCCGATCCCTTTCAGGATCTGAGTGAATACATATGCTTTTTCACGGATTTCAACAGTTACAGTCGTATCCGGATGGTGCACATCAACCCGAAGCTGTGGTAAGGCTTCCAACAGATTTCCGCCAATCTCCATGCACACTTCCGGTGATTTCAGTGCAAAGCCTTTATTCGCCCGCTTACACTCCACTTTGAACGTCTTAGCCCCACCGGCAACGGTTTCGCGGAGCTGAGCCAGAGCAGCGTCCTGAATCTCCCCCATATCCAGTTCTACGGCTACGCCCGGGGAAAAAGAAACGATTCCGAAAACCCGGCTTAACTGATCCTGAACATCCAAAATGCGCTCCGGATCACAGGAGACCAGAATCCTGCCATGACGCTTCAGAACCTTCGCGCCGAGAGGCTTGACCGCACTCTGTATATTACTGACCAGCATGTTTTCAAACTGGGGGCGATTGTGGCCTTTTAGTGCTATTTCTCCGTATCTTACCAATATCAACGCTTCCATGTGTCTCTCCTATTCATAATCTGCGCTATTTCTTTGACGGTATCGGCCAGGACATCCAGACCGGTTTCAAAATCATCTTTCTCATTCACTTTCGAGAAACTGAACCTCAGGGCGCTTTCAAGACGAGATTCAGGGATCACCATTGCTTTCAGAACCGGAGAATAGGCTTTCTTCTTGGACGAGCAGGCAGAACCCGAGGACACGAAAATCCCTTTACTCTCCAGCGCATGCAGTAATACCTCTGACAGGATTCCCGGAAAACTAAGATTGATGATGTAGGGCACGGAATTTTCCAGTGTGCCATTCAGTTCATAGGCTACACCGCGGTCTGTGAGTCCCTGAAGAAACTGTTTGCGGATAGCTGTCGCTTGTTGAATGAAAACAGAGCCTTCATTATCCTTAACCGCCGCTGCTAACCCGGCTAGACCCGGCATGTTTTCTGTCCCGGGTCTCAATCCGGATTCCTGACCGCCGCCGAAAAGGATGGGGCTGCACTTCACCCCTTCCCGCAAAAAGAGTGCACCAATCCCCTTAGGACCATGCAGCTTATGCCCGCTAAGACTGAGCGCATCCGCCTTCAACTCCGCCAGAGAAATCGGAAATTTCCCATAGGCCTGTACGGCGTCCGTGTGAAAAAGAATGTCTTGTCTGAGGGTCTTGATGGCTTTGATTATGCCGGATAGGTCATTCAGTGCTCCCGTTTCATTGTTGACCATCATCACGCTGACAAGAATCGTATCCGGGCGAATCGCATCCATTATGGCTTCCGTTTGAACAACGCCTGCAGCAGACGGTTTGACCAGAGTAACTTCTGCACCGATGCTGACCAGATACTCCAAGGTTTTCAGAACAGCGGGGTGCTCAACCTGTGTGGTAACAATATGCTTTCCCCGTCGACAGTTCCCTCTGAAAAGACCTGTCAGCGCAAGGTTATTGGCCTCCGTACCGCCCGATGTGAAATAAATTTCTTTCTCTTTTGCTCTCAATGAACGGGCGACCGTAAGCCGTGCATCCTTCAGGACGCGCTCCGCCTCGACGCCTTTGCGGTGAAGGGAACTCGGATTTCCATAATCCGCCGTCAGCATCCTCAGCATTGCCTGCACCGCCGCTTCTGACACCTGAGTGGTCGCGCTGTTATCCCAATAAAATTCTTTCATCATTCTGCTGTTCTCCTCATAACCACCGATGTATGACCATTCTCTCTGACAGAGGGTATTCATGGAAGAAGCGGCCGGTGGCCGCTCTAAATGAGTACTTCTACAATTTGCAACCGATAATTTGAAGACATATCATAAAAATGCTCGTTCACTCGAATCAGGGGACGCGTCAGATTGTATCGGTTAACCATCACGATTTCTCCGAACTCCCCCGTATTCAACTGCACTTTATTGCCTACATAGAACTGTGATATCCGTCCAAGAAAAAGCTGGACGATCTCAGGGTCAAGATGAGCCGCAGACTCCTCCATCACAATCTCTGCCGCTTTGAAGGGGGATATCTTACTCTTATAGGATCGGTTGGATGTCATCGCATCGAAAACATCTGCAACGGCGACAATTCGAGCGTATTCATGAATCTTTTTTCCCGCGCTGCCATTGGGGTATCCATTGCCATCAATCCATTCATGATGCTCCAAAACCCCGAAGAGCACATCAAAGTTGACCTCTTTTGACTCACTGAGAATTTCATAGCCTACACGGGGATGTGTTTTGATGATATCGCATTCTTCTGGAGACAGTTTCGCCGGTTTGTTGATGATCTCCATGGAGATCCGGCTCTTACCGATATCATGAAGCATCCCTGCCAGCGCAAGATCCATCAGCTCATTCTGGCTGTAACCCAGCCACTTTCCGATCATGGATGACACCATTCCCACGTTAATCGAATGTTTGTAGGTATACTCATCAGCCACTTCAATCATCCGGAGATTGCCGAGGATGTTGTTATTTGTTAAAACCCTGCTTACCAATGGGGTGATATTATCTTTCAACTCATTCAGTATAATCTGGTTGCCCATTCGGACATTTTGATATACATTCTTAAAGGAATCAATTGTTTTCTTGAATTCCGAATTCAATTGCTTATCAAAAAGTATCACGTCGTTTTCCTGTTCCTCAACGCGCTCAGGATTGGCAATATAGACGGTAGCCACCCCAATATTGATCAGCGTGCTGATGTGCTTGTCAGTTAAACGGGTGCCGCTTCCTAGGAAAATCACACCTTTACTGTTGATAATATCTTCACCCAGGCACATGCCTGGTTTACAATCTTTAATCTGCATCAGCTTCAAATGAGGTTCCCCCAATCGTTGCAGAACTGTTTGACATTCTGCCATCCGCACCTGTACTTAAGACTTACCTAGCCATTATATCATATCGAGCAGCTTTGGAAAATATATCAATTCCTCAGCGCACTTTGACATCTTTAGGAGGACTCATGCTCATCCATTCAACATCCGTCCCAGTGGATTTCCTGAAGTTCAGAAACCTGCTTCCGGATCCCAATAATCAGTGCCTTGCCTTCTTGGATATAGAGACGCTTGGTCTGAACCGGGGACGGGATCCCATCATTCTTATCGGCATGATGCTCTTAGGACCCGACAGCGGGCAACTCCACCAGTATTTCGCTCAGGACATTGCCGATGAAGAAAACATCCTCCGTTCCCTGATGGAAAACTTGCCCCCGGGAAGCCTGGTTCTTACCTATAACGGGCGATCTTTTGATATCCCTTACATCAATCACCGTTTGGTTAAACATGGTCTACCCTATCGCATTCCTGCCGGCCGCGGTATCGATCTTATGTACTGGGCAAAAAAAGCCCTGCCGGACGCCCCCCGGCACACGCTTAAAGCCGTTGAAATCTGTCTGGGAATCCAGCGACAGGATACCCTCTCCGGATTGGAATGCGTTCACCAATACCAGACCTATCTGAAAACAAAAGCACCTGAACTGGCATCTCAAATATGCCAACACAACTATGAGGATATCCTCCATATGGCGCCTCTGCTCCAACTTTATGCCAAGCTCCCCTTGGACTCTCCACTGAGAAGTGTGCCCTTCAGGATTTCTGTTGAACAGCAGGATTTCTGGATTGAATCACCCGCTTACAGTAATGGCTTTCTCATGCTTAAAGGAATGACTGAACAGATTGGGTCCTATGCGGCAATTCATTATTCCGGAAGTGCCTCCTTGAAAATCACTCAGGGAAACCTCGATGCCTCTTTGCCGGTGATTGAGTTTACCTACCCATCCCCAGGCAGCCTCTATATCGATCCTGACCGTATCCCCGGTTTCTCACCCCTGCCTTTCAACGCACTGAGCTTAGAAGACAAAATGGGATTACTGGTTCGATCCGGCATCAGGTACCTTCCTGATCCGCTGACATTTGCTATAAAGCGGCTGCTTTCCTTCAATTGAAGCGCATTGAAAAACGATCTATTCTGTTAAGAATAGATCGTTTTTTGGTGCCCAAGGGCGGAATCGAACCACCGACACGTGGATTTTCAGTCCACTG
>CAYRIO010000039.1:0-19493 GCA_964424355.1 uncultured Peptostreptococcaceae bacterium | reverse complement strand
ACTTCATGCAGAAAAACTAAGTTTAGGTTGTCCGATTTCTTGACAGAGGACCATTATCGATAACCATGATTGAGTTTGATGATTCAATCAGCGCTGATGATGCAGCTCAAGACGTAAGAACAAAAATAAATGCAATCAGAGCAGATTTGCCGGAGGATATCGGCGAACCGACAATATCAAAACTGGATTTTAACGAAATGCCCGTATTGTCATTGGCAATAACCGGGGATCTGACTGAAGTGCAAATGGCCAACCTGGTTGATGACACGATTGTTCCGGGAATCAATACCGTAAGCGGTGTGGGTTCCGTGACAAAATACGGACTCCTTAAAAGGGAAATACAGATAAAGGTAGACAAAGACAAGCTAGCTTCCTTGAATTTGACAATTGATCAGGTTACAAGCGCTTTAAAAAGTGACAACATTGATACACCGAGCGGAAAAGTGGGCAACAGCGACAGAGAAGTTACAATTCGAACATATAGCAGTATCGAAAACGCCAAAGATTTTAACGATATTATCATTGCAACCCTAGGCGGAACAGAAATACGCGTGGGAGATATCGCTGAAGTAGTTGACGGCTATAAAGATAAAGACAGCAAGTCCTATTACAATGGCAAGGAATGTATTGGTGTCGATATTGTCAAACAGTCAGGGACCAATACTGTCACGGTAGCTGACGATATCAAGGCGAAAATCACAGAACTGAAAAAAACACTGCCGCGGGGGATCCAGATCGATGTGGTGAGCGACAACTCCACATCCATCAGAGCCTCAGTCAAAAGTGTCGAGGAAACAATGATCGAGGGCTGTGCACTGGCAGTGGTCATCATCTTCCTGTTTCTGCGTACCTTGGGAAGCACTGTAGTCAGCGCAATATCGCTTCCGACATCAATCATTACGACATTTGCAGCAATGAAAATCATGGGGTTTTCTCTAAACACCATGAGCCTGATGGCATTGTCGCTTTCAGTAGGACTTCTTGTTGACGATGCGATTGTTGTCATTGAAAATATCGTTCGACATCTGCGTATGGGAAAGCCTCCTCTGCAAGCGGCAAAAGATGGAACTTCAGAAGTCAGTCTGGCCGTGTTGGCCACAACCTTGACGATTGTAGCCATATTCCTTCCGATGTCGGTAACAGAAGGAATGATTGGATCATTCTTCCGGGAATTCGGATTGACGATCGCCTTTGCCGTGATGATTTCTCTATTTGTATCTTTTACTTTAGTGCCTTTAATGGCGGCAAGATATGTGAGAGATGAGGAAGACCGGGAACCGCAGACGAAACTGGGAGTTTTCCTCCGATGGTTCAACCATCAGTTTGATACGCTGGCGGTATTTTATAAAAAGATGCTCTCATTGGTTTTGGGTCATCGAAAAAAAACCGTTCTCATCGTTGCTGTCCTGTTTGCGCTTAGCCTGATCACAATTCCTGCCATGGGAATATCTTTCCAGCCCAAACAGGATAAAGACAGTGTCAGTATAAGTGCTGATCTTGATTCCGGATTGTCATTGGCTGCCGCCGAGAAAAAAGCAAAGCAGATTGAAAATATTGTAAAAAAATATCCTGAAGTTAAATCCGTCTATACAACAGTGGAAAAAGGTAGTGTTAGCCTAAGCCTCGATCTGACGGGTAAAACAGAGAGAGAAAAGAACGGAGATGAGCTCGCGTCTGAAATGAGAAACGAAATTAAAAAGATTGCCGGACTGGATCTTTCTGTATCAGGTTCATCGAGCTCCAGCGGCGGAAGAAGCGGCAAGAGCTATTCGATTCACATTCAAGGAGAAGATTTTAATCAGCTTCTTTTGTACAGCCAGAAAGTTAAGAAAACAATGTCGGAAATACCTGGAACGGTTGATGTCAGTATGAGTTATAAGGCCGGAAAGCCGGAAGCAAGAATCGTGGTAGACAGGAATGCTGCCGCTGATTTGGGTGTTGCACCGACTGGTGTTTCAAATGTACTAGGGACGTTGTTCAACGGATCAACAGTAGGGCAGTATGAAGACGATGGAGACCGTATCGATGTGACGGTAAGCGTTGAGAATGAGCAAAGCACAGGGATAGACAGCGTGGACGGAATTTACTTAACCAGCTCCAATACCGGTCAAATGGTGCCGATAGAAATGCTGACTGACAAGGCGTATGCGACCGCTTCTTCACAGATCGAACGCTACGATAAAAGCAGAGATATTCAGGTTCAGGCAAACTTTGACGGGATTTCTTCCTCTGACTTCAGCAAGCAGTTCATGAAAAAACTGGCGACAGAATTGCCGACGCCAGATGGAATCAGTACCGGAGCGGGAGGCGATCAGCAATCCATGCAGGAAAGTATGATGACGTTGGTACAGGCGATTGTGCTGGGAATCCTGTTTGTATTCCTGATTCTGGCAGCGCAGTTTGAAAGCTGGATCGATCCGTTTGCAATCATGTTTTCACTGCCGCTGGCGATTATCGGAGCGATGTTTGCATTATTTATAACGGGAGCAGGCCTTAGCATGATAGGGTTAATTGGGATTATATTCCTCATGGGTTTGGTAACGAAAAACGCGATTTTGCTGATCGATTTTATCAAGCAGCAGCGTCAGAATGGTATTAACAGACAAGACGCAATCCTGCAGGCAGGAATGGTCCGACTGCGGCCGATCATGATGACAACTCTTGCAATGATCCTGGGCATGTTGCCTTCCGCATTAGATTCCGGTGCAGGATCGGAAATGAGACAACCCATGGCGATCGCCATTATTGGTGGACTGATTTCATCAACAATGCTTACGTTATTGGTGATACCGGTCATATATACCATTTTGGATGATATAAAGAATAAGCTAAAGCCTTCAAAATTAATATCTAGAATATCCGGTTTCTATCACAAAAGAAAGCCAAGCGAACTAAAATAACAAGAAATTCAGATAATGGATATGTCTCGCCGAATAACTGAGGGTTGCATAGCATCTTTAAGAAAAACGATGAAATCAATAAACCAAAAGGGAGTGATTTTAAATGAGTATAGTACCTGTTTATTCCTCAATAAGTTCCGGTTACGATAGCACTGAAGATCAGAATTTAAAGCTGAAATCAGGAAAAGAAGAGTTAAGTAAAAAAAACGGGAATATTACAGAAAAAGCAGTGGTGGAATCAAAAATAATCGAAACAAAAGCAGAAGTATCTTCTGAAGACAGTTTAGCGGTTAAAATATCGTTCAATGGTGACACCATTGAATTAAGTAAACAAGGTATGAGCAAAACACAAGGAATGTCTGCCGCTTCAAATTCAGCATTGGTTGAACCGTCAGCGTCAAATGAAGACAGTCTAGCGATTAGAATATCGTTCAATGGTGACACCGTTGAATTAAGTAAACAAGGTATGAGCAAAGCGCAAGGAATGTCTGCCGCTCCAAATTCCGCATCGGCGGAACCGTCAGCGTCAACATCGACATCTTCGACAGCAAATTTATCAAATGATTCAGATTATGAATTAAAGCAAAAACTATCAAAAGGAAATATAACACAATTACAATATGATAATGAAATTAAGAAAAGAGGAAAAGATACAGAATCAGCTGAAGTTGATTACAGTACAAAGCAGAATGAAGAAGTTAGTAAATAGTATTTAAAATCATGAGCACCTTCCTGACTCCTGAATAACTCAAATATAACAGGGATGGTTCAAGACCTATGATAAGGTTTTGAACCATCCCTGCTTTTTATGATGCCTGCTTTTAAAACTCCAATTCTCCAGTCACCGCTTCCACCGCTTGGAGGATTTCCCCCTCATGGATCAAGGCAGCCACACAGGAGGCGAAAAGGGTCAGGCACTACCTATCCACCTAAGTGAAAGCGGTGGGGACGGTTTGGTTCTTGATCAATTAATGGGTCGTTAAATTCTAACTGCAACTTTTCAACACTGTTTTTTTAATGTGTTATAAGCTATAAAACAAATAATTATTTGACTTTATAGCTTGCAAGCTATAAAGTTTATTTATAGGTGGTGATCCCGTGAAAACCAGAGAGATGATTAAAAGAACAGTATATGTTGAAAACCTCAGAGCCTTGAAAGATACCAGCGTGATTAAGGTAATCACTGGAATTCGCAGAAGTGGCAAGTCGAGTCTGCTGCTGCAATTTTATGAGGATCTTATTGCATCTGGTGTTGTTTCTTCTAGCATTGTGAATATCAATTTCGAGTCCATGCAATATGAATCTATAGTAGATTATAGAGATTTATACACATATATTAGTGAACACAGAAGCAGCACCGAAAAAACTTACCTGCTGCTTGACGAGATTCAGAGAGTTCAGGGCTGGGAGAGGGCGATTTCGAGTTTTCAGGTTGATTTTGATTGCGATATCTATATCACCGGTTCTAACGCCTATTTATTATCCTCAGAATTAGCGACTTTTTTATCAGGTCGATATGTTGAATTACATGTATTGCCGTTGTCATTTAAAGAGTTTGCGTCGGCTTATCCTGCAGAGCGTGCTAATGACGTATTCAAACGGTATATGAAATATGGTGGTTTTCCAGGTTTGTTGGAAATGGTTGATCAAGACGAGGTAAAGAGGATCTACCTGGAAGGGATATTCAATACGGTTGTAGTTAAAGACATTATTGCAAGGAGCACAGTTAAAGACATCGATCTACTGAACCGTATCTTGCGATACTTGATCGATAATGTTGGGAATTTGGTTTCCGCTACGAAAATTGCGGATTTCTTGACAAGCAATAACCGGACGACACAGGCAAGTACGGTTATTGATTATCTGAAAGCCTTTGAAAATGCTTTCATCGTATATAGAGCCCATCGTTATCGTATCCACGGAAAACAGCAGCTGCGTTCACCCGACAAATTTTATGTAGTGGATATAGGTTTTCGGAGCATGGTACATGCGTTCGAATCCTTTGATACGGGTAGGGTGCTTGAGAACATTGTCTATGTGGAACTCATAAGACGTGGGTATCACGTTCATGTTGGTTCAGACCCAAACTTTGAAATAGATTTTGTTGCGATTAAGGGTGCTGAGAAGAAATACTATCAAGTAACGCTGTCTATGGTTGATGAAAGTGTGAAAGCAAGAGAGGTCAGCGGTTTTAAAAAGATTAACGACAATTATCCAAAGACAATATTATCCATGGACTATACCAGTGAGGAAAATATCGATGGTGTTATACACCAAAACATCATAGAGTTTTTATTAATGGACTAAAGCATAGAGTAAAAGGGGTCAGGCACTACCTATCCACCTAATTATCTGAATATGCTATACTAACGGCAGGAATTAACTGCCGTTTTTTTATTGAGTAGAATAACAGGAGCCCCCCAATGCCTAGAAAACCTCGGATCAATTATCCCGGAGCATTGTATCATGTTATCTGTCGTGGAAATAATAAAGACTGGATATTCAAAACGGATACAGAAAAGCAGGAGTATAAAACTCTGATAGAAGAGTACAAGAAACGGTATGATTTCAAAGTATACGGCTGGATAATCCTATCAAATCATGCCCATTTGATCATTGAAGTTGGCAGTATCCCCTTGAGTAAAATCATGCAGGGAATTCAGCAGAATTACACACAGTGGTATAATCGAAAAAACAAAAGAACCGGCCATGTATTTGAGCAGCGGTATAAGGCAATACACTGCAATAAGGATAGTTACCTATTGATGCTGATCCGGTACATCCATCAGAACCCTGTTCGTATCAAGCTTGAAGGGGGATTGAACTACCGGTGGAGCAGCCATCAGGACTACATCAATCAGAACGACAAGGGGCTTACGGATATCCGGTTTCCACTGAGCCTGTTTTCGGAGAACCAGGCAACAGCCGTCCATCGATATCTGGATTACATGGATGAAGACGAGGAAACAATCGGCACGTTAAAGCCAGGTGAGCTTGAAGAGGGAACACAGGATCATCAGCCGGAAATACCGGATAAGAACATGATCAGGAAGTCCTTGAGCGAACTGATTGAAGCGGTCGCGGAATTCCATGGAATAACAATCACTGAGCTGACAGGAAGAAGCCGCATTCGTAGGTTTACAGATGCCAGAAAGGTGTTAATGCTCATTGTGCACGAGCACACTGCCATTACTCAGCGCGAAGTTGCTGACAGGTTGGAACTTAGTACTGCTGCAGTATCGAAGCAGACAAATTCAGCAATCGGTGATGGGGCGATCAGGGCGCAGGTAGTAACATTTCTAAATAAGTGGACAGGTAGTGCCTGACCCCCTTTCGTGCCCACCCAAGAATCTCCCGGTGTACGAGAAACAGCATGTGCCGAAAGTGAGGCTCGGAACTGCGGAGACCATCCCCTGCACAGCGTAGCGGTAAAACAGACAATGAAAACGATTTATATTACCGTTGAAAAAAAAGAGTAGATAGTTGCCAGGTGCTTATTTATATATTGACACTTAATATATAGAGTGGTAGATTGTATTTAGTTAAACATTTAAATGTTATCTGTTTAACTAAAAAACGGTTTGTATTCTCGATTATCCCGAAGGAGGAATAAGGTGCAAAGTGATGAAATGTTGTTAATGATTAAGGAATTTTCAAATGTTTTTAATGAGTTTTATCATGTGACCAATAAATTTATTGATGCACAACTAAAAAAAACAGGATTGGTTAGAACACATTTTGGTATTTTACATGAGTTAGCGGGAGGAAAAGAACTTTCAATGAGTGACTTAAGTGAACTCCTCCATGTTACAAAACCAAATGTAACAGTTTTAATTGATAAACTGGTTACGCTAAATTATGTTGAGCGTATAAGCAGCAACAATGATCGAAGAGTAATCTTTATTCGAATTACAGAAAAAGGAAAAATTTTCATGGATAAATCATCTGAAGCGTTAATAAAGTCCTCAGCCAAATTACTAGATAACTTTGATGAGCAGGATCTGGAACTTGTCAAAGAAGCCACACAAACTATGAGAAAGCTGCTTTTGAAATTCAATAAAGAGTAAATATAATCAATTTTAAAATATGTAACTTACTTTAATAAGATTTACAAATGAATTCAAAAAATAGGGATAGTCAAAATAGGAGGACATTATGAGTACAAACAATGATGGCACCAAATATCCAAACAGTGTAACGATATTCATTGAAATACACGCAAATGAAGGAGAAGAAGACATTGCACGGAAAGCTTTTACAACAACAATTGAAACAACAGAAAAACCTGGACTCTTGAGCTATAAAATCTTTGAAGACTGTAATGACCCCGGGACTTTTTACTCAACACAGGAATGGGAAAGTGTTGAGGCATTTAATGCTCACATGAGTGCCGCAAAGGCTGGATTAAAAGAGGCTACTTCAATGTTACGTGATACGCCCAGAACTGCCATCCTCAAGTGTATTGGGTGATCAATCCAGTGATTTCTGTTCGAGATTATAACATGTGCGATTAAAAGCACTTCATAGGCTGAGCCGCTGTAAGGTATTTGTGGATATTTGATATTTCCGCCACCAGGAGGATACCAGCGGGGGTCGACATCATTATTATCTACTCAAGGCATGTGGAGACGGTTGTGCTGTTGGTCCGTAAATAGAGTGAAATCAACAATTTTGTAAGTTTAAGTGAATGAAGGTATGGAGTCTGGGTCTCACAGGGTAATTCCTGAGGGACTTTTGTTTGTAAGGGGATCGAACATTTATGCAGGAATAGGGGGATATTCACTGGAGATAGTTTGGAAATAAATTTCATTGAGTGCAGGGATGTATTGGATTGTGGAGAAATAATGAGGAGTGGCTCTTTCGATGTGAGTTTGATTTTGAAGAATTGAATTGCATCTTAACAGGATGATAAAAGACGAAGGGAGGCGGATCAATGATCAGTATTGCAATCTGCGATGACGAATCGCAAGAGCTTGAGTGGGCCCATAGCTTGCTTACAAAATACATACAAACGCACCCGCAATATGAAATCACAATCGCTTCCTTCTTTGCACCCCTCGAGTTGATATCTTTTGTAGAAGCGTATGGCGGATTTGACATTGTCCTATTGGATGTGTACATGGCGGGCATGCTGGGCACGGAGGCTGCACGGGAACTGCGCCAGTTAGACGATGGTGGAGAAATAATATTTGTCACCACTTCCCGGGACCATGCGATCGATGCTTTTGAAGTGGATGCAGCCCAGTATCTGATAAAACCATACACGGAAAGTGCCTTATTTTCGGCACTGGATAAGGTTTTAAAACGAATCAGTGTTGAACGGCGTCATATGATCACCCTCAAGACATCAGAGGGGGTGGTGCGTCTTTTTACTAGACATGTGGTTTTTACTGAAACAGGTAGAAACAACTACCAGATCATCCATACACTCAACGGAGAAAAAATTGAAGTGCGGATGACCTCCACAGAGCTTTTTGAACTGTTATTGCCAGCCAAATTTTTTGTGAGATGTGGTGCTTCCATCAATTTGAATCTGAAGTACATTCGGCAAATCAGGAAGGATGCCATCATCTTCGATTCAGGCGAACAATTGGCTTATCCTTACCGCGCCTATCAAAAGCTGAAAGAAGCGTTTCTGTGCTTTCAAATGGTCATAGAGGAATGAAATATCGGCAAACACCCCAAATCTGATGGCAATTGCCCCGAAAATAGTTTATAAAGTCACTGTGTGCTAAGATATAACAAAATGATAGGCTACAACACAATAGGGTATCACAATGCAGGAGGAAGCTGATGTGCTGTACAATGGTTTAGTCTTCTTGTCATTTTTGCAGTCTGTTATCGGGTTTACATTGATGGCTTCCTCGATGATGCAGTTTAAAGAGCCTGTGAAAAAACGAATTATGGCAGGATTTGTCGCCATGCTTTCTGGAATCAGCCTTCTTTCGTATACACTGTTTACCCAGGGCTTCAATTCGGTGGACCGTTACGCCATACTTGTTATTCTCCTGATCCAGCTTTCATGGTTTTTGATCTGCTCAAAGGACCGTTTTTTTGTATCCCTCTTCAGTTTTTTGACCTTCGTCAATGTTTATGTCTCCATCAGCTATATCAGTGATACCTTGGCAATCAATCTTGATGGCAGTGCCTTTGTAGGCGCCCGCATCGTGATACGCTTGTTGATCTATCTTGTGATTTTGCCACTATTGTTCAAATATGTGCGCCCCCGTTTTAGAATGTTGGTGGATACCCTGGACAAAGAATGGCGCGCAGCCACATTGGTTCCGTTGGTGTTTTTAATCATGCACGTCATGGTGCTGTATTATCCGGCTCCTTATTGGCATTGGAATAGCGGCAATTGGTCAAGGTTCATTATTCTTACGGTTTATATGTTGTTTTTGGCCGTGTATTACCTCTTGTACATACAGGCAAGTGCCATCGTTGAAAAGTATGCACTGGAAAAGCGGCAATTGCTGATGGCACAGCAGGAAAAACTGTGGGAATTGGAGCTGACCCGCCAGAAGGCCACGGCTGCGCTAGCGTTTCAGCAACGACACGACATGCACCACCATAATGCAGTGATCATGGGACTGCTGCAAAGTGGTGATCTGGGCAACTTAAAGGCTTATGTGAAAAGCTTCGACGAAACACTGGATGCCCATCTTACCCAGGCAATTTGCCTGAACCCAATTGCCAACAGCATTCTGAACCTCTATGCCGGCAGGGCAGAGGAAAAAAACATAAAAACAACCTTTCATGTCCATGTGCCAGAGAGCATTGGCATCGACAATATCGACCTCACCTGTGTCCTTGGAAATGTCCTGGAAAATGCCTTGGAGGGATGCCTGCGGCTCCCAGAGGATGCGGAAAAGGAAATCAGTGTGACGGTTAAGTATTTTGACAATCGTTTGCGGGTGATGGTGGAGAACACCTGTAGAACAGACATCCATTTTGAAGGGGAACTGCCGGTTACACAAAAAAAGGCTGGCGGAACCGGGACAAAGAGCATACTCTACACGGCTGAACGCTATGACGGGACGGCAGGGTTCTCAGTGATCGCCGGAAAGTTCATCACTCAAATTGTACTCAATGGGAAATAACAGAATAAGCAATACTGAAAACGGCTGTCAGTCATTACTGGCAGCCGTTTTGCGTGAGAAGATAAGCAATTACCCCTAAAATGATGGCAAATACCCCAAAGGCGGTTTTGTGTTGTTGCTTTTGCTAGAATTGAAAATGACATAGCCCTACTTATTATTTTTAAGTAATCAAATTAATGGAGGTATTAGGTGATGAGATATTTCAAAGAAAAAGGTAAGAGGTACATGGCATTACTTATGGTGTGTGTCATGATGATGGGCTTACTTACCCCTGGAGTTTACGCAGACGCATCCCCTTCAGGTACGGCAATAGAAGCTCTTGACGCAGGGAGTTATATAAACTTTGGTGGACGCACGTGGAGGCTTGCACACCCCGCAACACGCTATCTTGTTATGGCGACAAACTATTCAATTTACCGGTGGTCCCCATCGGCTAGTAACACAGATGCAAGTAACGTGTTTAACTACTTAAACACGGCGTTCGATAGCATCATTTCTGTAGAATCGGATCGTGATCAAATAGATAACAAGGTATGGAACATTGGAGCCGTGACGTGGGCGAATAGTGGTCTAGCAGATCCACCTCTGGCAACTTCAACAGCTGCAGGGGCGATATCTCCGGCCTCATTTGAGCAAAAGCTAGGTTTGATTTCATTAGCTGAGTGGCAGTCATACAAAGGTTTTATAGGTAACCCGAATTCTAACTCGTGGACACGTGTAGCAACTGCAGATTCGGCTACTCAGGCATGGGGTATTACACCTGTTGGGGGTGTCGACGGTTCATTTTCAGTAAATACCTCTGTTGGTGTTAGACCTGCGTTATACTTAAATGCCGGAATCACCATAGCTGGGGGGAGTGGTACAAGCGAAACGCCGTATACATTAGCGAATCTGGCGCTAGATATTGGAGCTGCCAAAGTCGCAATTGAAGGTGCTACGTACACAGCAACTCAATCAGAAGCTGGGACAGCAGAAGCAGCTGGAACAAAAGCACAGGCATTGGTCAATGATTTAGAATTAGTAGGAACAACTGCAGCAGTAGTACCTGGAAGCTTTACAGCAGCAGTGGCGGGCACATCAGGAACACCTGCGGGTACGAATGGCGCTTATACATTCACCGTAACCATCAACAAAGGCGGTGGAACCCATCAAACATCAGCACAGAAAACCATGACGATTACAGCGACAGCGTATGACCCAGCAGCAGACAATACAGCCATAGGGACGGCAAAAGGCACTATCGAAAGTGCCACATACACAGCAACCCAGGCAGAAGCTGGGACAGCAGACGCAGCTGAAACAAAAGCACAGGCATTGGTCAATGCTTTGGAATTGGTAGGTACAACAGCGGAAGTAGTGCCTGGCAGTTTTGCAGCAGCAGTGGCGGGCACATCAGGAACACCTGCAGGTACGAATGGCGCTTATACATTCACCGTAACTATCAACAAAGGCGGCGGAACACAGCAAATATCGGCACAGAAAACCATGTCGATTACAGCAACACCCAATGCAGGTATAAGTGATGTTGACGCAGTCGCAGCGGCAAAAATAGCCATAGAGACAGCCCTTTCCAATTTAAGTGTAAGCAACGCAACCACAGCCAATGATATCCTTACTGCAGCAACAAATGCAACCCTTCACGGCGTGAGTGTTGCATGGAACGGCACAAACGGCTTTAGCAAGACCAATGCCACAAGCTCAGCAGCCGGTTCAATCACAGGCACACTCAATCTCACACTGAACAGCGCAAGTGGCACCGTTGCAGTAAACAAGAGCATTGCCGCATTACCGTCAACAGGAGGAGGTGGTGGCGGCGGAGGTTCAACCCATTCAACCCCGCAACAACCAGGGAACACCATCGTCACTGTCAATGGCGAGCCGGAACGCGCTGGTACTGAAACGCAGACCAATGAGGCAGGAAAATCAGTTGTAAACGTAAAACTCGACAATCAGCTTATAGAAAGTAAAATTGACGAAGCCATTAAAACCAATACAACGGGTACAGGCAATGTTATTCAAGTGCCGGTTGCCGATACGAAATCTGATGTAGCGAAGGTTGAACTCACCGGCGATATTGTCAAGAAGCTGGAAGAGAGCGCTTTTGATGTGTCGGTTAAACGGGATACAGTAGAATACATCATTCCAGCAGAAGAATTCACCATCAGCAGGGTAGCAGAGAACCTTGGACTCAAGGAAAAGGATCTGGCTGACATCAAAGTGGAAGTGAAAATCACCCGGTTAGATGAAAAGTCGGTTGAAAGATATAACGAAGCGGCGAAGGTCAACGGTGCAGTGCTGGTATTCCCGCCGGTATCCTTTGAAGTGGTGGCTAAAACAACAAAGACGGATGGGTCAACTGGAGAGGTTAAAATCAACACGTTCAGTAAATATGTGGAGAGAGTGCTGGAAATTCCTGCAGGAGTAGGGCCAAGCAGTATCACAACCGGCATTGTATTCAACCCGGATGGCACCTATAGCCATGTACCCACAGAGGTATTCCAAAAGGATGAAAAGTGGTACGCAAGAATCAATTCCTTAACAAACTCGAACTACTCAGTTATTCAGAATCCGCTTACTGTGAAATCCGTAGAGAATCACTGGTCAAAAGCTGTGGTCAACGATCTGGCGTCTCGCCTGGTGATCTTCAACTCGGAGGTGTTCGCACCGGATCAGGCGATTACACGAGCAGATTTTGCCGAGTACATGGTTCGGGCGCTGGGTCTTTACAGAGAAGGATCAACCACCGAGAATGGGTTTACGGATGTAAGCCCTGAGGGGGCACGCACACGGGCCATACTCATTGCCAACGCCAATGGGATTGTATCGGGATATCCGGATGGCACGTTCAGACCGGATGGCCTGATTACCCGTGAAGAAGCGATGGCCATGTATCAGCGGGCAATGAAGATGACAAAGCTTGTCGGCACAACCCCCAATAGATATCAAACCTTCACAGATTATGACCAAGTAGGCACCTGGGCCACCAATAGTGTGAAAGAAGCGCTATCAGCCCATATCGTCAATGGCACAACAGCAACAACCATTTCGCCAAAATCAAATCTGACCTATGCAGAAGCCGTGCAGGCCATCAAGAACCTGTTGGTTGAATCGAAATTGATTAATAAGTAATCGAAAAAAAAGAGAAGGCGGAAGGGGCCAGGCACTACCTATCCACCTAATAGACAAAATATGCTATGCTGACGGCAGGAATAAACTGCCGTTTTTTTTATTGAGTAGACCAACAGGAGAACGCCAATGCCTAAAAAACCTCGGATCAATTATCCCGGAGCATTGGATCATGTTATCTGTCGTGGAAATAATAAGGAATGGATATTCAAAACGGATACAGTAAAGCAGGCGTATAAAACCCTGATAGAGGAGTACAAGAAACGGTATGATTTCAAAGTATACAGCTGGGTAATCCTATCAAATCATGTCCATTTGATCATTTAAGTCGGCAATATCCCAGCGTGAAGTTGCAGACCGGTTGGAACTTAGTACTGCAGCAGTATCGAAGCAGACAAATTCAGCGATTGGTGACGTGGTGATAAGGGCGCAGGCGAAAACAATTCTAAATAAGTGGATAAGTAGTGCCTGACTCCTTCTGCACTCCAAACGAATCAAATCAAAATGAGTTTTTCTCAAACGGTGAAAAGAGCTCTGAAAGAATCACCCGGTGGGTGATATCCATGTCTACTGGGATTGTGTACTATAGAGTAGGCACTTTATGCTCAGGGGGCCGCTCTGCGTTGGAAAGGCCGAAGAGTGAAGATGATTGGGAGTGTTTCCGAAATTCCAGCTGTAAGCTGTACGAAATAGGGACGTTTTGTGAATCCGGGCGAGCGTAGGAGAAAAGATTTTGCCCAAATAATGCAGAAAGAGAAACAGGAGGAATTCAAATGGTAAAAAAGCACAGCAAGAGATTTATGGCGATATTCTTGACCTTAGTGATGGTGGTTGGACTTTTGCCTGCGATGACGATTAGGGCGAGTGCGGAGGGGACAACTGGGACTGCCGACGGTACCTATGATTTCGGAGGACTTGGAAATACTTCAGATGGCGGATATTATGCTCTTGGCGATAAATTCAAGGTTGGAAATGATGCGGAAACTGCGACATATTCAGCATGTAATGGGGTGCTAGGTGGTTCTAACACGGCATTTTATCCGACCGATAGCGCCGCCTCGGCGATTGCAGAATATACGGAAAACGCTTATAAAATAGTTATTAAAGCTGAAGGCGGTGCGAAGTGTAAAACATTTACATTTAGAGATTTGGGAATAAGTGCATATCACAGCGGGGTTGATTATCATTACAAATTTGCAACGCTGAATTTAACTCTTAAAGATGCTTCGGGGAATTCGCTGTATAATCAGGATTTTACTAATTCGAATGAAATTTCTCAAAACAGTGTTTCGCAACTCAGCACGGTTACCGGTCATGCGGTGTGGGATATCGCCAATGTGACATCAATAGAAATGACATTTTTTTTAAATGATAATGCTATAACTGGTGCAGGCAATTTGGCTTTTGAAAACATAAATATTGCTAACGTAAGCAACACAATCAACACCGCGCCAACTGACATTGCATTGTCGGCTAGCGCAATCAACGAAAACGTAGCATCCAACTCAACGGTGGGTACGTTGAGCTCCACAGATACTGATGTGGGGAATACATTTACCTATACGCTTGTATCTGGAACAGGGAGTACAGATAATGCCTCATTCAACATCAGCGGAAATAGTTTGCGTGTCACCAATAGCCCAGACTATGAAGCGAAAAACAGCTATACTGTCCGCGTTCGCACAACAGACCAAGGTGGTCTGACATATGAAAAAGCATTTGCCATTACCATCAATGATTTGAATGAAGCGCCGACCGTCACTACGCAGGCGGTGAGCAGCATCGCTTCCACAACGGCCACTGGTAACGGGAATATCACGGACTTGGGTTCCTCAAATCCGACTCAGTACGGTGTTGTTTGGGATACATCGACAGGGCCGACCACGGCGCTTGATACCAAAACAGAGCACGGAGATACAACGTCCACCGGTGCATTTACAAGCAGTATCACGGGTTTGACTCCCGGAACAACCTATCATGTTCGTGCTTATGCCACCAATGCAGTTGATACCGCGTACGGCAGTGAAGTCACCTTCACAACTGCGGGAGCACCCACCATCACAGGTATCAGCCCAACCAGTGGCCCCACTGCTGGCGCTACCTCTGTAACGATTACAGGGACGAACTTCATCGGGGCATCGGCTGTAAAATTCGGTATTGCCAATGCCACCGGTTATACTATAAACTCGGCCACCCAAATAACAGCAACAACCCCTGCCGGCTCTGTCGGAACCGTTGATGTTACGGTGACAGCGGCTGGAAGCACCAGCGCAACCAGCTCAGCCGATCAGTATACATACGTTGCTGCACCTACGGTAACCGGTCTTAGCCGGACCGATGGGCCTACGGTCGGCGGAGACAGTGTTATCATCACCGGAACTAACCTTACAGGAGCAACCGCAGTGAGCTTTGGCGGCACTGCTGCCAGCAGCTACACGGTGAATTCGGCAAATCAAATTACTGCCACAACACCTGCTCATGCTGCTGGTACGGTAGATATTACCGTGACAACAGCCGGCGGAACCAGCGCAGCCAGCTCTGCGGATCATTTTTTGTATGCGGCGGTACCGAGCATTACCACTGTTAATCCAGATAAAGGACCCCTTGGGGGCGGTACAAACATCACAATTACTGGGAGCAATTTTGTGGGATCCTCGACGGTAACAGTTGGAGGGACTAGCGCCACCGAGGTTGCCTTGATCAATGGCTCAACCATCACCGCAAAGACACCAGCTGGGACGGCTGGTGCGAAAAATGTTGTTGTTACAACCGCCTTTGGATCTGCAACCGCCGGGGGTTTCTTTACCTATGTTGCAGCGCCGACCGCAACAACGGGTGCAGCCAGCGGAGTTACAGCGACTGGGGCGAATTTGAGTGGAACGGTGAATGCCGCAGGTGATAGTACGACAGTGACCTTTGAATATGGTATGAATTCCAGCTATGGTACAGCTGTAACTGCGACTCCGAGCCCGGCAACAGGATCCGGTGCGACTGCTGTAAGTGTAGCCATTTCAGGTCTTGCTCCCAATACCACCTATCATTACCGGGTTGTCGGCGTGAGCAGTGGTGGCAGGACGAACGGCAGCGATTTGACGTTTACAACGGTGGCAATCGCCCCAACTGTAGCCACCAATGCAGCCAGCAGCTTGAATGCAACGGGTGCGACTTTGAATGGAACGGTGAATGCCAATAACAGCAGTACGACGGTTACTTTTGAATATGGTCTGACTATGGGCTACGGAACACCAATCAGTGCGACCCCCGGCACGGTAACCGGATTAACGGGGACATCTGTCAGCAAGGCCATTACCGGACTTGACCCGAATACCACGTATCACTACCGTGTTGTAGGTGTCAACAGTGCAGGAACGTCGAACGGCAGCGATCAATCATTCCATACATCGATCCTTCAACCCACGGTCACAAGCATTAGCCCGCTCAGCGGTCCTATCGGTGGCGGAACGACGGTGACAATCACAGGAACGAACCTTTCCGGGGCTACCGCCGTGAGCTTTGGCGGCACTGCAGCCACGGGGTACACGGTGAACTCGGCAACTCAAATTACAGCGACAGCCCCTGCCGGTTCTGCTGGGACGGTAGATGTTACCGTGACAACTGCTGGGGGGACAAGTGCAACCGGCTCTTCGGATCAGTTTACCTATACGGCAGCACCAACGATTACCGGCATTAGCCCGAACAGCGGGACGATGTCTGGGGGAACCAGTGTCACCATCACGGGAACAAACTTGAGCGGTGCATCCGCCGTGCGCTTTGATGGTACCGCTGCTACCGGATATACGGTGAACTCGGCAACCCAAATTACAGCGACAGCACCTGCTGGTGCTGAAGGTACCGTCGATATTACCGTGACAACTGTTGGGGGGACCAGTGCGACGGGGACTTCCGATCAATTCACGTATGTGGCTGCTCCCACCATTACAAGCCTGAGTCCTGCCAACGGTCCCGCGTTAGGGGGGACCAGTGTGACCATCACTGGAACGAAATTGAGTGGAGCCTCAGCCGTGAGCTTCGGCGGTACTGCTGCCACTAGCTATACTGTGAACTCCGCAACTGAAATTACGGCAATAGCACCGACCGGATCTGCAGGTGCTGTGCATGTTACCATAACCACCGCTGGAGGAACCAGTGCAACAAGCTCTTCCGATCAATACACTTACAATGTAGTCATTCCCGATGCACCAACCATTCCCGGCGCACCAACCATTGGAATTGCAACAGCGGGCAATTCTCAAGCCAGCGTAAGCTTCACAGCCCCTGCATCCACAGGAGGGGCTTCCATTACAGGGTACACGGTCACTGCCAGCCCTGGAGGGTTAACTGGAATAGGAACCACCAGCCCGATTACGGTGTCTGGACTCACTGGAGGCACGAGCTATACCTTCACAGTGACAGCGACGAACAGTGCAGGCGTTGGACCGGCCTCTGGTAGTTCAAATGCAGTAACGCCCACAGCATCGGTTTCGAGCGGAGGCGGCGGTGGTGGAAGCACCCCGGCAACCAACCCCAGCACCCCGGCGACAACCCAAGTGTTGGTCAATGGGCAACCTCAAAATGCAGGAACTACAACGACCACGACCGTAGGCAATCAATCTACAACAACTGTAGCCGTGGATGAAAGTAAAATTGAAGCAAAACTAAAGAGTGAAGGGATGGGGTCGACGGTGGTTATTCCGGTCAACACCGGATCAGACGTTGTCATCGGTCAACTGAACGGACAAACCATCAAGAGCATGGAAGCCAAAGAGGCCACTCTGGAAATCAACACCGGTACCGTCAGCTATACACTTCCTGCATCAGAAATCAACATCGACAATGTATCTCAGCAGATTGGCTCACTCGTGGCTCTGAAAGACATCACCATCAGTGTCAAGATATCTGATTCTTCTGCGGGTACGGCACAAATCATAGCAGATACGGCCAACAAGAACAGCTACCAATTGGTGGTTAAACCCATAGAGTTCAGCATCAGCTGCACCAGCGGCGGCAAGACTGTAGATGTTTCGAAATTCAACGGCTACGTTGAACGGACCATCGCCATACCGAGCGGTGTGGATCCCTCCAAAATCACCACAGGTATTGTTCTGAACAGTGATGGCACCTTCTCCCACGTACCAACAACCATCGTCGTGATTAACGGGAAATACTACGCAAAAATCAACAGCCTTACCAACAGCACCTACAGCGTCATCTGGAATCAAAAGACCTTTAAAGACGTTGAGAACCACTGGGCTAAAGAAGCAGTTAACGACATGGCTTCACGACTGATCATTAGCGGTGTGGACGCTGATACCTTTGCACCGGACCGTGAAATCACCCGGGCAGAGTTCGCATCAATCATCGTAAAAGGGTTGGGACTGATGCGCACAGGAACAGGCAAGGATGCCTACAACGATGTAGCGAAGTCCGACTGGTATTACGATGCCGTATCAATTGCCAGCCAATACAACATTGTTTCCGGTTTTGGCGAAGGAACGTTTGGGCCCAATGAAAAGATTACCCGAGAGCAAGCCATGACAATGGTTTCCAGGGCAATGAAGATTACAGGACTCAAAGCGGATGCAACAACCGACAATACAGATCAGCTGTTAGCATCCTTTAAAGATTCGATAGAGCTGGCAGACTATGCAAAAGAAAGTGCAATTGATTGCTCCAAAGCAGGCATTATTTCCGGCAAAAGCAGCAGTGAAATTGCGCCAAAAGCCAATATCACCCGCGGGGAAGTTGCGGCAATTGTTCAGAGATTGCTTAAGAAATCCAAATTGATATAATCTCAAAAGGGAACGTCAATTTGGGTCAGACCAGGTAATTGATAATGCGCATAAATAGATGTTAAACTGGCAGCAGAGAAATCTGCTGCTTTTTGTCGAAAAGAACATGGCGTTGAAGCCATGCCGAAAAAGGCCATAGAGTTTAAGAGAATCTTGATCTTTCGCTAGATAATTCACTGTATAATGGACCAGAGGTGAAGCCATGTCATTTTATAAATTGGGCATCAAGGGAGATCTCGTCTATTCTCTTGAATTAAAGAATATATCAATACCAACACCGATCCAGTCCTTAAGCATTCCACACATATTGAATGGGAAGGACCTGGTCGCGGAAGCCCAAACCGGTACGGGAAAGACCTACGCGTTTTTACTGCCGATGTTTCAGAAAATGGACGTTGAAAATCCGAGTATTCAGGGGTTGGTCATTGCGCCAACCAGGGAACTTGCGCTACAGATCACGGAGGTAGCAAAACAGTTATCAGAAATGAAACCCATCAACATCCTGACCGCTTATGGGGGGCAAGATGTCCTGGCACAGCTCCATAGACTCAAAGGGGATATCCAACTGGTGATAGGAA
>CAYRIO010000038.1:0-23112 GCA_964424355.1 uncultured Peptostreptococcaceae bacterium | reverse complement strand
CCAGATCGTCCTCTGTGAGGCCCAGCTTCGCGGCCACGTCCTTGATGGGCTGCATCGTTGCTTCCTGTGCAATTTGTACGTCTGTCTTGAATTCTGCCATGATTTTCTTCCTCCTGATTTTTCAAGCTTTGTATGGGGTCATTCTATTAGGCAGACGTCACTGAAACGTCCAACGCTCTCTACAAGTATATCTAAAATCCGGCTTTTATCCATCTGGTTTTGTCAATAAAACGTCTAATTCCGGGTGTATTTTTTAAAAAACACTTTGATCGTTCGTGTTTTAAGTGCCTACAAAAAAAACGCAGACAGGTCCAGCCTGCCGCGTTCTCTGTTGATTTACCTGAGAGATTCATGCTGACGCATTTGCTCCTTCGGTGTCCATCTAAAGACTTTTCAGAGGTTCGTCCGCCTGCGGTTCTTGTGCCTGAAAGGTTCCGTCTATGCCGGGCTGCATAGGACGTTGCTTCTTCGGCTCCCATTTAAGAGATCTTCCGCACACATCATCCGATCATTTATCTTTGAGCACAGTGTATCAGGTCCAATAAGATTCGTCACTGTTACTTTTTCACTATTTTGAATTTTCTGCAGAAATGTCAAGCATTTCAGTATTGCATTTTTATTCGTTTTGATGTATATTATTACTATTATACCAAGGAGGTGATTCTGTGTTTGCTTTAGCTCTTGATGAAACCATTTATGTGACAACCGACAAGGGCGCCTGTAGCCCTGAAACCGTGTGGCAGCTGCTCCGGCAAACTCACTGGGCATCCAGCCGTTCACTGGAAACCGTCAGAACCTCCATGGAGAATTCCTTTTGCTTCTTTATGATGAACGATTTGCAGCTCATCGGGTTTGCCCGTGTCATCACCGACATGGCAACCTTTGCATATTTAAGCGATGTCGTTATCCATTCCGATTATCAGGGAACCGGCAGCGGCACCCAACTGATCGAGACCATCCTCCACCACCCGCTCTTGAAAGACATTCCCCAGTGGCGACTGAAGACAACCTACGCCAGTTCGTTTTACCACCGATTCGGATTTCAAAAGATTTCCGAGGATATCACCCACATGGAATACTTCCCTCAGAAGTGATTGGATCCGGCTTGCACACAAGCCGGATTTTTTATGCATTTCACCCCACCCCCGGAAGCGTGCGCAAAACTCCTTTTTTCACACCGTATGCACACATATACAAAGGCATGCAACTTTAAACACGTTTACTTGGTTGTTCAAACCAAACAATCCTTGCTTAACAACATTTTTTCCGAAATTTATCGTTTTGTTGTTGCATATTTATGCTCATTCGTGTATGATAATAAAAAACACACAAGGAGGATTCAACGTATGATTACTGTTATCTCTCACGACTTGCTCGCTAAAGGTGATGTGGCTGCCATCCTTGAATCCACCGGTTCAGAATATGTCCATGTCAGCTCAAAACCCAAAAAAGTAGCGGTGATCAACCTGGGGATGAGCCCGCAGAATTTCTCAGCCTTCAAATCCAACAACGCGTTGAATGTGTTCGGAAAGCAATTCAATCCCAGTACCCTTCAGAAATTGGGCACGGATATCTGTGTGGTTTCCGATGGCATTCTCAGCGCCGAGGAATTCACCGCATTGTCTGACCAGATTGCGCAATTGACCGGATCAATGGTCCTGATTGGGGTTGGCATCGGCAAAGAACTGCTGATGGCCGCAACCAATACCAGCGCGGACTGGCAGCTTCAGGATAATGTATGGAATCATCCTGGCTGTTCCGCTTACGGAGTCGACACCTATGAGCAGCTGAACGGGATGGGCTTGCTGTAATTCCATAATGGCTCATACACAGAAGAACCTCTCCGTGCGCAGGATATGGCATGGGAGGTTCTTTTTCATTGTCTGCTTTTAGCCTTTCTCCATGCTCAATCTGATATAATTGAGTATCCCTTGTATCAGGAGGCCATATGTCCGGCAAGCACCTTAAAGAACTCCGCATCCGTTTGGGCCTCAGCCAGTTGGATCTGGCAGGGCCCCAGATCACCCGCAATCTGCTCAGCATGATTGAAAACGGCCGCACACCCCTTACCGCTAAAACTGCGAAAGTCCTGACTGACCGGATCAACACCCTGTTTTCCGAAAAAACCGGATTCGAGCCGATTACCGTGGAGGACCTTTCCGTACCGGCCCGGTATCAGGCGCGAATGGAAATCAGGGGGCTCTTGGAAACCATATCCGAGTTCCGCTTCGACAGTCATTTCACGATGGATAACTATCTGACCCGCATTTCCGCCCTTTTCTCCCAATGGGATCTGCCAAAGGAAAAAACGCAGGCCTACCTGCTGATCGCCAATTATTTCGAGGATGCCGGGAAGAATCAGGAGGCGCATCTGTATTATAGCCGGGCCTACGAGAACGCCTCCCGCTCGGAGGACCCCTCCGAATTGGCCCAGACAGCGCTGTGCCTTTCCCGGGCGGCGCTGAAGCTTGAACATTACCAGAGCGCCATCCTCTCTGCCGAAGCCCTGCGAAGCTACGAGGGCAAGATTCCGGATCTGCTTCTCTTGGAGGTTTTTCTGAATCAGGCAGTGGCGTATATGGCCGCCGAGGACTATGAAAAAGCCCTGGGAAGCCTTATTTTCTGCGAGCACCTGGTTCCCAAGGAACCGGCCCGGTGGCAAAACCAATTGCTCACCATGAAGATCGACTGCTATATCAGCAAGGGAATGTTCGGCATCGCCAACCGAATCATGAGCGCTCTGGAAAAGCAGATACAGGATGGACTCTCCGAGGATCACCGGGCACTGAGGATCACCATCACATGCCTTCGGGGCCGCATGGATCCCCATACCCTGTCTACCGAAAGCCTGGAAGCCATGTGGACGGAATTTTCAGCCGCGCCAGCTGTATACCCGCATTTTGAACAGCTCTTTCTCAGATTGATGGAATCCGCCTTACAGATAGAATCCCCTGAGCTTTTTGAGCGGATTGCCTGGCGTGCCGGGACAGACATTTCCCCCAGGACCCACCCGGTTTCCTCCCGGAACGTCATGGAGCTGATCCTGAAGGCCTGGTCAGTCTACCCTGGCTTGAACCTCGTCCCCCACTGGAAATACTACCTCAGCAACCCTGTCAATCATTCAGCCCCGGGCTATGCCGGTCTGGTCCTGAGCTTCATCGGTTTTTTCGAAGAAACGGATCGCCACATACTGACCCTGGAAGCCTTGAAGCACTATGGCTCCCTGAAAAAAGCACACCCTATGCAGATGGTTTAGCCCACTGCATAGGGTGTGCTTTTTTATAGGCTTCATACCAGCTTTCGTACCTGGGCCGCCACCGCCTCTGCGGTGAAACCGAAGTGTTTGAACAGGACCTCCGAGGGCGCCGAGGCACCAAAGGTGTCCAGCCCCAGGGGTTTTCCCTCCAGGACGTATTTGTACCAGCCTTGGGTACTGCCCGCTTCCAGGGATATCCGGGGGATTCCCGGGGGCAGGACTTCCCGGCGGTAGCCTTCCGGCTGGCTGTCGAACAGCTCCAGACAGGGCATGCTGACAACCCGGGTATCGATCCCCTCCTGTCGGAGGAGCCGCTGGGTACCCAGCAGCACAGAAACCTCTGAACCGGTGCCCATCATCACGGCCCGTGGGCGTTCCCCCACTTCGTTATTGAGGATGTAGCCACCGTGATGCGCCCCTTTATTGACCCCTTCCAGCACAGGCAGATCCTGCCGAGACAGGATCAGGGCCGAAGGCCCTTCCGTACGCATCATGGCCTCCTGCCAAGCGATGGCGGTTTCCTTGGCATCAGCCGGTCTGAAGACCGCCAGGCCCGGTATCCCCCGGAGCATCCAGAGGTGTTCAATGGGCTGATGGGTCGGCCCATCCTCCCCAACGCCGATGCTGTCGTGGGTAAAGACATAAATCACCGGCAATTTCATCAGCGCACTGAGTCGGATAGCCGGTTTCATGTAGTCCGAAAACGTCAGGAACGTGGATCCGAAGACCCGCAAGCCCCCATGAATGGCCATGCCGTTGAGGATGGCGCCCATGGCGTGCTCCCGGACGCCGAAGTGGATATTGGATCCCTTCGGCGTTTCCCAGGTGAACGCCTCCTTCCCCTCCAGCCATGTTTTAGTGGAACCCACCAGGTCCGCAGACCCCCCCATAAAATTCGGCACCTTCTCCATAATGGCATTCATCACAATCGCCCCGGCACTTCGGGTCGCTTCAGCTTTTTTAAAACGGCTCCAAAGACCCGTCTCCGAATCATCCAGATCCAGTGCCTCAAAATCATGCCACCGCACCCACGCCGCCGCTTTTTCCGGGTATTTGTCCTGATAATCCTCGAATTTTTCCTCCCACATGAACCGCTCGATCTCCCGTTGATCGATGACCTCTTTCATGTAATCAGCAACAGCATCCGGCACATGAAAATCCGGATGCTCATCCCATCGGAAAAGCTTCTTGGTCCGCAGGACTTCCTCAGCACCCAAAGGCGCTCCATGGGCGCTGGCATGGCCCCCCTTGTTGGGGCTGCCGTACCCGATGGTGGTCTCGATAATCAGCAGACTGGGCTTCGTTGTATCAATCCGTGCCTTTTGGAGCGCAGCGGCAATCGCTGGCACTTCATTCCCTTCCGCAATTCTAAAGACTTCCCAGCCATAGGCCTCGAAGCGCTGCCCCACATCCTCCGTAAACGCCAGCTCCGTGGGACCGTCAATGGTAACCCGGTTTGAATCGTACAGGGCAATCAGTTTGCCCAGCTTCAGGGTCCCCGCTAAGGAGGCAGCTTCCGAAGCAACCCCCTCCATCATGCAGCCATCTCCGGCCAGAACATAGGTATAGTGGTTTACCAGATCGCAGTCCGGTGTATTGAATTCCGCCGCCAGACGGCGTTCTGCCATGGCCATCCCCACCGCATTGGCAAAACCTTGCCCCAGAGGTCCTGTCGTGGTCTCCACCCCTGGGGTTTCGCCGTGCTCCGGGTGCCCCGGTGTACGGGAACCGAACTGGCGGAACCGCCGGAGATCATCCAAGGATACCGCATACCCGAACAGATGAAGGAGGGCATATTGAAGCATGGATCCATGCCCTGCAGAAAGGACGAAGCGGTCCCGGTCTACCCACAGGGGATCCGTGGCGCTGCCTTTTAAAAATCGGCTCCAAAGCGTCCACGCCATGGCAGCCGCCCCCATGGGCATTCCCGGGTGTCCTGAATTCGCTTTTTCGACAGCGTCAACCGCTAAAAAGCGGATCGTTTCAATGGCTTTTTCTTCAATTCGGTTTACCATAGCTTCTCCTCCGTTTACCCCCGCCAAATTTTACCCGTGTGATCTCTTGCAGTTCATACCCCTGGCAAAGGATCCGGAAACCAAAAAATAAAAACAGCTGCCGGTATTCACCCCGACAGCTGCCGCATCCGTTGATTCTCTTTACCGCAGTCCCGCAAACGCCACTGCGATTTGACCGCCAACCCGAGCATTGTTATAAACCAGCTGGATATTGCTATCCAGGCTTTTCCCTTCCGTCAGGGCTTTTACCCGTGCCAGCAGGAAGGGGGTCATTTCCTTACCCCGGATGCCCTGAGCTTCCGCTTCCTTCAGTGCTTTTTCAATCGCTCCGGTGATCAGACTTTCATCCATGGCATAGGCTTCCGGAATAGGATTGGCAATCAGCAGACCGCCCCGCAAGCCCATATCCCATTTGGCCTGCATCACTGCGGCAGTTTCCAATGCGTTGGAAACCGTCACGTCCACACCATATCCACTGGTGCGGGTATAGAAAGCGGGAAAATGCTCGGTTTCATAACCTATTACCGGAACACCCTGGGTTTCCAGAACCTCCAGAGTCAGACCGATATCCAGGATCGACTTGGCACCGGCGCAGACCACCGCCACGGAGGTATTGGCCAGCTCCGTCAGGTCGGCAGAAATATCGAAGGTTTCCTGTGCTCCCCGGTGGACGCCGCCGATCCCGCCCGTTACAAAGACCTTGATGCCGGCCAGGGCCGCAATGATCATCGTGGATGCCACGGTTGTGGCGCCATCCTGTTCCAGCGCAACAATGACGGGAAGGTCTCGCCGGCTTGCTTTTTTAATCCCGGGGGATTTGCCCAGGTATTCCAGTTCTTCGTCCGTCAGACCAGCCTTGAGGCGGCCCCCCAGGATGGCGATGGTTGCCGGTACGGCCCCCTGCTCCCGGATGATGGCCTCGACGCGGCGTGCGGTTTCTACATTCTGAGGATAAGGCATCCCGTGGGAAATGATCGTTGATTCCAAAGCCACCACCGGCTTGCCCCGTTCAATTGCTTCCCGGACCTCCGGGGTCATATCAAGATACTGTTTCATAAATCGTCACCTCATGCATCATGGATTTTATACGGATTGTCGACAGATCAGGATGAATCGTTTCTGAGGAGGTACAGGTCAGAGCGCCGGCAGCCAGTGCCATGCGGACCCGGTCCTGATCGGTATATCCGGCCTGTGTCGCCGATACCGCCCCTGCCATGAGGGCATCACCTGCCCCGTTGGCGTTGATTAGCTTGATTTTCGGCGGTCTGGCAAAAAAACCGCCCTGGGCATTTCCGAAGAACAGCCCCTCCGAACCCAGAGAAAGCCACAGCTCGGAAACGCCTGCCGCCATAAAATAACGCCAGTTTGCCAAAACCCCTTCGGTATCCTCTGCTGGAATACCGGACAGCTGAGCTGCTTCCTGCCGGTTGGGTTTGATGGCGTAAAGGCAGCTCAAAAACCCTCTTACTTTTTTAGATTTTTCAACGGACACCGGATCCACCCATACCGGCAGATGGCGGTAGCGGTCGGCCAGCCAGTTCAGAGCGGCCTCCGGCAGATTCGCATCCAGCACCAGGGCCGATGCCTGATCCAGCCAGGCTTCTTCCTTGCGCAGGTTCTCCACCGTCATCTCCGCCATGATGTCCATCTGCGAAACCGCCCAGGCCATATCGCCCCGGCCATCCTGCAAAGCCAAATAGGTGGAAGTGGGATAGCGGTCCGAAAGGATACTGTGCTCTGAGTCTATCCCTGCAGACTGGCACACGTTCCGGATCCGATCCCCGTGAGCATCCCGTCCGATGGCCGTCATCAGGGAAACGGTTGTCCCCAGCCGACCCAGGTTCTCCGCAATGTTGCGCGCAACCCCGCCGCAGGTGGTTTCCACCCGGCCGGGGTTCGATACCCCAGGCATCAGTTCCCCGGTCGGAAAGCCATAGACATCCAGATTGGCCCCTCCAATGACGGTCACCCGGCTCTCACCGGAAAGGATGTACCCCTTCCCCCGGATAGCACCCTTTTGCATCAGGTTGCTGATATGCACACCGACGGATGACCGGGTGATCCCAAGCTGTTCGGCGAGGTCCTGTTGAGAAATCAGGGGATCCTGCCGGAGCAGATTTAAAATTTCTTTTTCGCGGTTTGTCATAATCGCTCCATAAACAACTATTTACTTTGTAATCACATGTTTATTATACTGCGGTTTGGATTGCATTGCAAGCAAAAACCCACCTGAAAATATTTCTCAGGTGGGTTTCAATCAATCCATCTTATTCCGCAAACTGTTCAGTACATAAAAACCTTTTTCGTTCAACGGATTTTCCCGATTGTAGCGGAAGGGCTTGTCATCCATTTCCAAAATGATGCCCCCGGCTTCCCGGATGAGGATCTCCATGGCCGCCAGATCCCATTCCATCGTGGGGCCGAAACGATAATACACATCCGCTTTGCCCCGGGCGATCAGGCATCCCTTCAGGGAGCTGCCGGTACGGATCACCTTTTCAATGCGGTGGTCGTTCCTTTCAATCACCTGCTTGCTGATAGCCGGCTGCTCAGAGCGGCCGATCAGGACCACCAGATTATCCACCCGGTCGGAGACATGGATACGCTGTTCCTGACCGCCGACCCGGCAAAAGGCCCCATTCCCTTTGCTGGCATAATAAAGTTCACCGGTGACGGGAACAAAGATAACCCCCAGTTGAATCTCGTGGCGATATGCCAGGGCGATGTTCACGGTGAATTCCCCGTTCCGCTTGATGTACTCCTTGGTCCCGTCGATGGGATCCACGATCCAGCACCAGTCGTTCTCCAACCGGGCGAGGTCGTCGGTGGATTCCTCCGCAAGGATGGCATATTCCGGGAACGCAGCCTCCAGATGAGCCACGATGATGTCGTTGGCAAGGCGATCCGCCTGGGTTACAGGGGATTCGTCTTCTTTGTATTCTATTTCATGGGGCTTTTCGTATTCTTCCAGGATCGCCGCCCCGGCAAGAAGTGCTGCTTCAATGGCGATTTTCAAGGCTTCATGCATAGGCTCAGTCCTTTCGTTTTTCTTTACCCATTATACGTGAAGAACTGAAAAAAATTCATAACGATTCAAATTTATTTATCATCCGGCTTTACCAGGATGGCTTCACTGGATTTCATGAGGTAGAGCCAGCTCTCTTTCACCGGCTCCCCGGTCAGCTCCGAAAGCGCATCTGTGTACAGGCGGATCTGCCTGCCGTACTTTTCAATGGCCCGAATAGGATCAGCGAAGCTGTCCGTCTTGTAGTCCAACAGCACCCAGCCCTCCGGTTCCTTGAAACAGCAGTCAATGACGCCCTGGACCAGGATATCGCCTTCCGCATCCCCTCCCAGAGCCTTATAATCCCTGAGGATTACAAAGGGGACCTCTCGGATAACTTGAGAACTTCCCAAAAGCCGTTTGCCGAGATCGGACCGGAAAAGCCCCGCCAGCCAGTCGGTTCGGAGGACTTTCAGATCCTCCGGCGCCAGAATTTCTTTTTCCAGCAGGGTGTTTAACTGATACCCCAACCCCGCCTCGTCCAAACGGCCATTAAGATCCAGATGCTGAAGCACCAGATGGTGCAGGGTGCCCAGCTCTGCACCGGTTATTATCGGAGGCGCCGCACCGCTTTCCGCGGGCCCGGGCTTCACAGCCTCTGCCTCTTTTAAAGGGGCATTCAGCCGATTGATCTCTGTAACGGACAGTTTGCTGGGGATCCGTGAGGACTGGGTCCAGGGATATACCCAGGGCCACTGCTCCAGATGCCACACCGCCGCATCCGGCGCCCCTTCTTCGGGGGATACCGCTTGGATTGCTGCCCGGAGATCTTGAGTCGGCGACAGGAAATTCACCTGCAGCTTGGAATCCCCCGCCCTCAGTTCCCGAGCCCCCTGCCAGGGCTCCGCTTCCAACGAATCGGCCAGCATGGGCGGTAAAAGCCATTCCAGATAGCTGCGGGCGTTCTTTAGAAAGAAGAGCTCTGGCCCCTTTTGCCACTGTTTGAACCGCTTTTCCAGATTCTGCACGGACCCCACCAGATAAAGGCGATCCATGGCACGGGTCATGGCAACATAGAGGATCCGCATCTCTTCAGAAAGGTTTTCAGACTGCACGGCATCCTGAATCAGCTCCGTTACCAGGGTTCCCCGGCGAATCCGCTTTTCAGGGTCTACAAAACGCAGACCGAAACCCAATTCCCGGTGGCGCAGGACTTCTTCCCGAAGATCCGCGGTATTGAATTTTTTACCGAGACCCGCCAGAAAGACGATGGGAAATTCGAGACCCTTGCTGCGGTGAATGCTCATGATCCGCACACCGCCCTGCTCCCCTGTATCTACTCCCGCCGGAAGTTCTCCCCGGGCCACTAAGGTTTCCAGATGGTCTGCCAAGGCCTCCGGGGTATCCGCCCCCCGGGAAGCCCGCTGATCGGCCTGACGGATTGCCCAGAGCAGCCGTTCCTTCCGGGCCGCTCCGCCAGACATGGCCTGACAATACACCATGAAGCCCTGGGATTCGCACAGGGTCCACAGGAATTTGCCCAGAGAACCGGTGCGGCACTGTTCCTGCCACCGGCCCAACCGTGTAAAGAATGCAGCCAGCCGTTCTTTCAAGGGGGAATCGCCCTCAAGGGCAGCGCGGACAGCCTCCCGAAAAGCTCCCTCCGGCAGGACTCCCCGGATCTCAGCCAATTCCTCCACGGTGAAACCGCCCAAAGGAGAACGGAGGATGACCATCAGGGGCAGATCCTGCTGGCTGTTGCCGATGAGCCTGAGCAAATGGATCAGCACCCACAGCTCCCAAGCCTCGTCACTCCCGGTCCCCCCCTCCGCTTTAGTGGGGATACCCATCTCTGAAAACACGCGGCTCAGGGTGTTCAGCCAAGGCTTGACAGCCCTCAGAAGCACAGCGATATCATCCCAGACAGCCGTACGCCACTGGTTGCTGCGAACATCCCAGACCGGGGTGCCCACGGCTTCCAGAATCTTCTGTCCCATGAGCCGGGCTTCCCACTCCGCCGTGGTATATTCGACACCCTCCGAGGCCTCATCCCCCTCGGAGGCGCCCAGATCCAGAACTGTCAGCTGGATATTGGCGGCGCTGCAGGGAGGATAATCCGCGCCGGGAATCAGCCGGGCACCGGCATCGTAGGGCACATCGCCCAATTCCGGGGACATGACCGCCTCAAACACCGTATTGATGGTGTCGATGACCTCCTTGCGGGACCTGAAATTCCTGTTCAAATCGATTCGCCGGTGGGGTGTATTTTCCTCCAGGCTGCTGCTTGTCAGCTTGCTGACAAAAAGCTGGGGTTCCGCCAGCCTGAACCGATAAATGCTTTGCTTCACATCCCCCACCATGAACCGGTTGTTCTCCCGTTGCAGGGCTCTCAACAGAGTTTCCTGAACCATATTGGAATCCTGGTATTCGTCGATGAACAGATACGTGAAATACTCCCGGTACTGGGTACAGAGGGCTTCTGATTCCAGCAGCCTCAGGGTCTTATGCTCCAGATCGTTGTAATCCACTGCTCCCAGCCGGGTTTTCAGGACGCCGTACGCATCATCGAAATCCCTTACAAGTCCGGCCAGCACCCTGCAATTTTCTGCGACCACCCGCAGATCCGACTCCGTTCGGGAACCGGGACCTGCCCAGGCTTTATCCTGAAGGGTTTTCAGAATGCCCCAGGCTTCGTCACGAAGATCCTTCACCATATCGATGTGGAGGGGAGACAGTTCCGCCTTGCGCGCCTTTGAAACCGGACTCAACCGGGCCCGGCTCATGACGGCAACACAGCTGTTCCAATGGACCATCCCCAGCTCCAGGGCTTCCTCCAGCCGAGCTGCCTGGATCATATCATTCTGCAGGGCTCCCAGATATTCCGAAGGCCCTTCCGGGTCCTCCGCATATTCCAGGGCACGGTCAAGCAGCTCCAGAGCCTCTGTGATCATTTCCCGCCGGCGCCTCAATTCCTGTTTCAGCCAGGGATTCTCGTTATCCAGGGGAAGCTGGTAGGTCTCCAGGATCCGATCCACCCACGCCCAAGGATCCGGCTGGCTGTGAATGAAGCTGTGCAGATCCATGATCATGGCCTCAAGCCGCTGATCCGTGCGATTCCCTGAATAACAATCCGCCCAGTTCATGAAGGCCGGGTCTGCCGATTCATAGGCCTCTTCCAGAATTTCGCTCACCGCCAGGACCCGCAGCTTTTCGGCTTCCGGGGTATCCAGCACCCGAAATCGGGGCTCCAGACCGGCTTCCTGAAAATGACGCTGCAGGAGCTGCCTGCAAAAGCCATGAAAGGTGGTGATCCAGGCATGGTTCAGCCGGTGCATCTGATCCTTGATCAGGGGGGCCAGTTCAGGGTTTGCAGCGCCTCGGATCATCAACTCCCGTCGAAGCCGCTCCTTCATCTCTCCCGCTGCAGCCTTCGTGAAGGTGACCACCAATAAGCGGTCCACCGGAATGGCTTCCTCCAGAATCAGCCGCAGGATCCGATTCACCAGCACGGCGGTTTTTCCGGACCCTGCACCGGCAGAAACCAGCAGATTGCTGTTCTCTGCCTGTATGGCGCTATTTTGTTCCGTTGTCCACCGTGTGCCCATGGTCTTGCCCTCCCATTATTTGTTCCAATGCCTTTTTCGGAGCCATTTTGCGCAGGATCCGCCGGGGTGTTTCTTCCGCGCCGGGGTCATACTGACACAGTGCCATATAATCGCAGTACAGACAGGCCATTCCCTTTTCAGTCTGACAGGGGGCCACTGCGTACTCCCCTGCCAGGATGGCCGTGCCGTTCTTCCGGATGACCCCTTCCGCATAGGTCAGCAGCGCAGCCATGGCATCCTGACTGATGACGGAGGACACCGCCGAAGGGGTGCCGTCCTGCTTCAGGCTCACGGGAATCACGGCGGACTGTCTGGCAGTCTCCAGGGCTTCATCCATGGCACACAGAACTTGCAGATCCTCCACCAAGAGCCCCTCCATCCGCAGTTCCCGGTAAAGTTCTCTTTCAAGGGTTTCCGGCGTGTCATCCTGGGGATCCACCAGGGGATCGTCCAGATAGAAATACAGGAACCCCGCCGGAATAATCCCTTCCGGCACCAAGGCCGTTCCATGCTGATTCAAAACATCCAGATACACTGCCAGTTGGAGCTCCAAGCCCTGAGCAAAATCCGAAAGGGAAAACCGGGGGCGCCCACTCTTATAGTCGATGATTCGACCATAGGTCCCTTCTTTCAGGGGACACAGATCCACACGGTCGATCCGGCCCTGAATCACCAGTTTTTGCCCGGCATCGGTTTCCAGCACCAGCGGGGGCAATCCCCCCATTTCCGGCCGTAGATCGAACGCCAGCTCCGTCCCTGCAATTTCAAAGCTGCCGGCCTGAAGCTGCCGGGCCAGGGTGCCCAGTGCCCGCAGACTCAAGCGCTGGACCTTCTTTTTAAGAAATCGGTTCCGGGCCGTATCCTCCAATATGCCATGGCCGAAATTCCTGGCCAGATCATCTACAACAGGTTCCAGTGCCTTCGCCATCGCTTCCGGGGGCCAGGATTCCCAGGCGTCCTCCTTGTTCTGACGGATGAATCGATCCACTGCTGCGTGGAACAGGGTACCCATGTCCGGGATTTCAACCGTGTATGCCTTGCGGGGCTGAGGCCTCAGCCCATAGCGCACAAACCAGGCAAAGGGACAGCGGGAATAACGCTCCAGTCCGGTGGCGTTCAAGATCAAAGACTGCCCCATCAGGGTTTCCACAGTAGCGCCTTCCAGAGCGGGCACCTGGTACCGGTGAGCATGCCCTGCTTCAACCGTCCTAAGGGTCCGCCCCCATTCACCGTGCTCTTTCAAACGCTCCAGCGCGGCACGTTGTCGGGCCTTCAGAGGAATGCTTTCCCGCTTCAGATCCGCCAAAAGCCCCATGAAGGCCGCCGGATGACCCGGGGTGTCCTGTCTCGCCTGGTAGGGGCTGACCGCTGATTCGGACACCAGCTTTTCAAAGAACCAGGATTCCTGAATCCGTTCCCCTGACCCATCCTTCAGGGAACAGCTGACATAAATCCGCTCCTCCGCTTTTCCCAACAGCTCGTACAGGGCGTACTCCTCTTCTGAGCCCCGGGTATCCCGGTCGGATTCCAAGGGCATTCCCCGGCTGACCAGCAGCAGCTTCTCTTCGTTCAGCAACAACCCGTCCCCGGAATCGTAAGCCGGCAGCTGCCCTTCATTGGCCCCCAGGATGATCAGCCCCTTCACATGGCTGCTCCGGGAACGGAACAGGGTCCCTGTGGATACCTGATCCCCTGTCGGGGGGATGATGCCGATCTCAATGGTTTCCAGCCCGGCTTGAAGGATTTCCCCATAGGCATCCAGTGTCAGGGATTCCTGGCCCATCAGCGTCTTCACCTGATCCAGAATATCCAGGAGCTGTTCCCATACCTGGCCTTGAACCTGAGCTTCCTCAAGACGCCCCTGCTCTGCCAGCTGCTCCCTCTCCCGATCCAGGATTTCCGGAATCCCCGAATGGTTCAGGTAAGCAATCAACCGGTCTGTCCGCTCCGCCGTATCGGCTGCATCGGCCAGTTCCCTGCTCAGGGTTCCCAGAGCATCCGCTACCCAGTTCATCACGGCGGCGATCTCCGGTGGCGCCTGCTGGCTGTAGCCCCAGCGATAACCCCGGATCCCCCGGGCCAGAACATGGTTTTCCAGAGACTCCGCCTGTTCCCGTGTAACGCCCGCATACCCCCATTTCAGGGCACGGCAGACCGTTTCGCCGTTCAGGTTGCTCTGCGCCACCGCAATCAGGTCCAGCACATACCGGGCCATGGGATGCACCGACAGCGGCACCTTCGCATCCACATAAAGGGGAATCCCATAGCGTGTACAGACCCTGCCCAGGGTTTCCTGCCAGATCGGGTCCGAAGGGGTCACCACCATCATGTCCCGCCAGCGCCAGTTCATTTCCTGTGCCCAGGCTAACATGACCTGAGCCGCCGCCTCGATTTCCTGAAAGGGGGTGATGCATCGGTTCACTTCGGCCATGAGTTTCATCGTGCTTCCATCCAGGACATTCAGACTGAATACCCGGTCCCCCAGGTCAGCGTTCCCTGAAACCCCGTCTCCCGCGCAGGGAACCAAGGCCAGAAAGCCTTCCCGGTGACTCATCTCCGTCAACCGGTCCAAGGTTCTGCGCACCGGAGCGAACACCTCAGCCTTCGCCTCAGTATCCGGTATCCCCAGTGAGAAAGTCGTCTGACCCGCCTGTTCGTGCAGCGTTCGGATCAGCTGCCATTCCACATGGGTAAAGCTTCTGAAACCGTGGAACCAGATACTTTTTCCGGAAAACGTCAGCTCGCTGCCCAGAACATCGTCCAGCAGCTGGAGCCGGTCTGCGTCATCCAGATAACCGGAGGCGATCCAAGCTTCAAAGGCGCCATACAGCAGGGAGAGGTCCTTCAATTTGGCTGCCAGCAAAGCGGGTGTGTCCTCTCCCTGGGCATAGGTCTGCAGCTGATCCGGCCCGATTCCGGACAGCTTCAGTTCCTTCAGGAGCACCTCTATTTCCTGTACGAACCCGGTCCTTCCAGCGATACGCCCGTAGGTCACCAGCTGCGCCTGATGGTCCAGAATGATGCGTTGCAGGGCCATCAGGGTTCCTGAGTGGTTCAGCAGCTTTCGGGCAGAGCCCCGTTTGCCGTCCACCATCCGATGGGCCAGACGGTTGAAGCTGACGATATCCAGCTTCAGCCGGGGGGTCCCTCTCAACGCCTGGCTCAACCACCGCTCGGTTTCCAGGGTATATTGCTCCGGTACGAACAGGGATACTGCTTTCCCCTGCTTCAAGGCATCAGCCAACTCCCGGGCGATGACCGCCTCTCGGGTTGACTGACTGGCATCATAGAGTATCCGCATGACTGTCCACCTTCATTGCAGCGGCTTTGCAGCGCCGGATTCCCCATATTGCCACGGCTCCCATCAAAAAGACGGTGAAGCCGCTCCAAAACAGGATCCGGGTCGTCATCGAAAAGAAAAATGTCTCCGGCAGCATTTGAATCAGCCGATCCGTAGCAGGATCCAGAAGCCAGAGGCTATTGGTGAAGAATATTTCATGGAATTTGTAAAACGCACCGCTAAAATCATTGGCCGCCAAGAACCCCAAGAGCCCGGCAAACCCCAAAGCCCCCAGAGATGAGGCCAGGAGTCCCCGCCAAAAGGATTCAACGCCCCCAAATCGCTTGAGAAGTACCAGCAGCAGTAAACTGAAAAACAGCAGGACACTGCGCACCTGCCCCCCAAAGGCCATCAGATTGCGAACATCCACCATATGGGCCAGCTCCCGCTCATTATAGAACCGGGTCGGCTCTCCGTGGATGGGAACCGCCAAATCCATGGAATCCAGGCGGCCTGCCATATAGCCTGTCAGGGTATCGGCAACCTGCGCCATTCCGGCAGGATCCAGCCCCAAATGCTCTGCAGTCTGGTCCGCTTCGAAAGCTTTCAGAAAAAAACCGGTGTCAAACGCGAAGTGGAGGGTACTGGACAGCAGCACCACCAAGGGCATCATCAAAGCAAGCAGCAGATAAATCGGTATGCGGATTTTTCGGGAAATCGTCATGGGTGTCTGCCTCCTGGCATCAATTCTTGTGTTTCTATAAACACTAGTTCTCCAAGAACCCCCGGATTCCTGCCCCGGAAATGAAGAAACCGGCTCGGAAGAACCGGCCGGTGTTTAAAGTTTACTCAGGACTGCAATGACTTTGTCCTCTTGAAAGGGTTTCACGATAAAATTCTTGGCACCGCCGATGATCGCTTCCCTGACGGTATCTTCCTTGCCCACCGCCGAAACCATGACGACCTTAGCGCTTTTGTCATACTCACGGATTGCTTTCAGCGCCTCAAGACCGTCCATCTCGGGCATGGTAATATCCATGGTTACCGCGTCCGGCTTCAGGGTTTTGTACTGCTGAATGGCTTCCAGGCCGTTTCCAGCCATGCCTACCACTTCAATCTGGTTTTTCTCAAGGATCATTTTCAAGGAATTCCGCATAAACATCGCATCGTCAACAACCAGCACACGCATTTCATATCACCCCACTTTCAATCTGCCTCATCAATACCCAGCCGCCTCCGGCACTAACCAAAAAATTCAACGATCCAGCATCCGAAAGTCAACTTTTTCAGACGTCCTTTTATGTCTTTTTCATGATTTTCATACAAACAATGACGTATGCTGTACCGCCTGCGGTATAATGAGTAGGACAACAATACAACGCACATTGAAAGGAGCTTGATTATGAAGCGTCGACTTGCCTTGATCACTTTGGCCTTACTGATTGTGGCCAGCCTGGCCGCCCCCGCCACATTGGCTGCCAGCACCGAAAAAACTCTCAAAGCCAATTACGGGATTCAGATCCTCTACAACAACCAGGTTCTTACATCAACTAACCAGCCCTTCATCGTGGACGGTATCACCTATGTTCCGCTACGGATGCTGATGGACGCCTTTGGTGATAAGCAGATCGCCTGGGACAACACCGCCAGAAAAGTGCTTATCTCCAGTGGCGTTTCCCAGATGGAAACCACATACATGCAACAGATCACAAGCCGCAACGCCCAGATCACGGAGCTGCAGAACAAGGTCAAAACACTGGAAACCCAGCTTGCTACACAACAGGCTTCCGCCAATGATGTCGATCTGGACGATCTGGAGGATGCACTGAACGACGACTATGAGGATTTTGAAGATCTCGACATCGCCATCACCCTCTCCGGGGATGAGGATAAAGTCACCGTGAAAATCGCCATTGATGACACCGATTGGGATACCCTGACGGATTCCGAAAAGGAAAACTTCCTCCAGGATGTCTGCGACGACATCTGGGACGAAGCTGACAAAGCCGATATCAGCTGTACCGTCAAGGATGGTTCAGCAACGCTGGATTCGTTCTCTGTTGAAGCCGATGATGATGTCTCCCTGGACGACCTGGATTTAGACGAACTGGAAGACAATCTGAACGATGACTATGCAGACTATAAGAGCCTTGACTTTGAGTACAGCCTCAGCGGCGATGAAGACCTGATCACCGTGAAGGTTGACATTGACGAAGACGATTGGGACGACCTCACCACCGCCAATCAAGAGGGACTTCTCCAGGATATCTGCGATGATCTTTGGGATGAATCCGAGGATGCCGATATCAAATTCACCATCAAGGATGGCTCTACTTCCATCAAGACCCTGACCGTTGACGCCGGGGATGATGTGAATCTGTAGACCTGAAATAGAAAAGAGAGGAACAGCCGCGGCTGTTCCTCTCTTTTCTATTCACCCGGATTATGCCTGAAACCCCCTGTTCCCTTCACACTCCTGCCGCAGCTTGGCCGCACACCGCCTCAGCTCTTTTGCCAAACGCGCAGCATTTTCCCAGTTTCCGTCCTTAACCGTCTCCGCTATGCGATTCACCTGTTCATAAATCGACATGAAACGCATATTCCCTGAAACACCGGCTATTTGATGGAGCTGCAGCCGAACAGCCTCTGCTTCTTGACGCTGAATCGTGTCCAGGAGGCAATCTGACAACGGCCCCAGCCTGTCAATGAAATCCACTACCAGCTCCCGCAGCATGTCGCTGTCACATTGAAGGTCCGCTGCGAGCCGAGCCGTCACGTGCTCAATGTTCTCAAATTCCAATTCTCCTGCCATCTCCATCCTCTTCTCAGCGAGCCGAGCGCTGATTTGATCCACATAGTTCTGTAATAGAGGGTAAAAAACATTTCCTGATATAGGTTTCGCCAAATAATCGTCCATTCCTGCGGCAATACAGCGATTTCTTTCCCCGACCATGGCATTGGCTGTCAGCGCGATGATCACCGCACCGGCGCTGTGGGTTTTCTGAGTACGGATGCACTGTGCGGCTTGATACCCATCCATTTCCGGCATCTGGCAGTCCATGAGGATCAGATCGTAATCTCTCAGCCGACAGGCTTCGACTGCCAGGATTCCATTGTTCACCGCATCACAAACCAACCCGATCCGTTTCAGCATCAATTCCATCAGATGAACGTTGGTCGGATTGTCTTCTGCCAGCAGCACGCGGATATCACACCCCTCTGGGATATTCTGAATAAAAGAACGTTCCCAGGGCTTTGATGGACAAATCTTAGGCGCAGCCTTTTCCCTCTTGAAAGGGATGCAGAATGAAAACAGGGCCCCTCCCTCACTGCCGGAGGTCACATGTATGACACCGCCCATCAATCGCACCAGCTCCTGAGAGATGACGAGCCCCAGACCGGTTCCACCATATTTCCGCGTAATCGAGGTATCCGCTTGGGCAAAGGCCGTGAACAGCCGCGGGATTTCTGCCGCCTTCACCCCGATTCCGGTATCCTCAACCCGGAATTCAATGTTCTGGCGTTCTCCGTCATCCTCTGCCAGTACGACATTGAGAGCCACATAACCCTGAGCGGTGAATTTGACCCCGTTGCTGAGCAGGTTATTGAGCACCTGCAACAGACGGATCGGGTCCCCTGTCACTTCACAGGGCAGATTGGCATCCATCTGCAGCTCTATCCGTACGCCCTTTTTTTCCGCATTCGGTTTAGCAAGAGCCACCGCATTATGGATTGTTTCCTGCAGATTGAACCGGATGGCTTCAAGCGACATCTGACCGGCTTCTATCTTTGAAAAATCAAGAATATCGTTGATCAGGAATAGCAGCATCTCCGAAGCCCCGTTGACTTCCCGGAGGTACCTTTTCTGTTCTTCATCAAGTGGTGTCAGTTCCAGCAGCTCTAAAAAGCCCAAAATTCCGTTTAAAGGGGTTCGGATTTCGTGACTCATATTTGCCAGGAATCTGCTTTTGGCTTCATTGGCCTGATCTGCGGCTTTTCTGGAATCACTGAGTTCCTGGTTCTTAATAAGAAGTTCCCTTCTCACCACATCCAGCTCCTGGTTCTGGCGGTCCAATAGATTCTTTTGTGCATCCAGCTTCTTTATGCTGGACCGGTACACCAGATCATAGTGATCCTTAGCCTGCTCAATTAAATTCCGGCTTTCCTCTGACCGCTGGAGTTTCTTCTTCAAAAGCGTGATCTGTTTCTCCAGGGCCTCAATTTCGTCCTTTTTCATGTGATCTCCCCATCCCGGCGAACGTCAGCCCAGCAGAACAGCTACAAAGGTTTCATTGTGAAATTCGTTGAAAGCGCCTTGGTCACGTGGACAGATCTCCCCATACGTGTAAAACCCCGCCAGAGGGATGTCCGGACTCATGCGGGAGCTGACAGTACCGTACTCTTCTTTTGTACGGGTTCCCAGCAGGACCCGCCGCGCGGAACAAGAAAAACACAGGACCAGAGCCGGAGCCTTATCTGCGGGAAATAGTTTTACCGCTTTATCTATGGCGCTGGCGGCACCCGCCAGTATGGATTCCCGGCTCACCATGGTGATTCGTACCTTGTTGTTCACCGGGGCATTTCCCAGATAGGTAACCGAACCGGATGCAAGATCATAGTTTTCAAAAGAGGTCCGCATGAAACGAAAAACCCCCTTTTCATCATGGATGGCAATGGGCAGTTCCAGTGAGGGCTTCGCCCCTTCACCCAGAATGTCCCAGTAAAATTCCAGCGCCGGTTTATGATTGATCTCATAAACCACATTTCCCTCAGCCCGGGTGATGGTTCCCATATCACCGTAGGGCTCCCAGCCGCTGTCCATCCCGCAGGAAAAATCAAATTCCCCTCCCAGGATCAAAAATGAAGATATTCCTGAAGAAGCCTTTCCATTGCAGAACTGTTTGGATTCTCCGAAACGCCAGCTATCTCCTGACATCCCGCCGATGATTGGCATTCGGCTCCCTGAGGCTCGGGTCAGCTGCTCAATCACCAATTCGCCATTGATCCGGAGAACATCCGAGAAGAGGATACACAACTTCGGTTCCTGCCCCAGCCGACTGACTGCGCCGCGATACGCCGCACCGCATTCTGCTTCCAGATCGGCTGCGCTATTATTGATATACCCCGATGCCATGCTGCAAGTCTCTGAAGACAGCAAAATCAGCACCATAGAGTCCTCACTGTATCCATGCGCATTAGAAAATTCCCCATCCGTTGTACACCCGATGAGTTGAAGGCCAGGCCAGTATCCCATGATTTTATCCAGTATCAGCTGATGATCCGCATCAATCCCCGCATAGAGGATCCCTGCGTCCGGTGTGATGTTTCCGAGCTTCTGTACGCAGGTCTCAAGGAGTTCTGCTGCGGCAGCACGAGAATCCAGCTCCGTACTGTGGGCCATCGCAATTGTGAAATTTTTCAAAAACACACCTCCCCAAACCAAATCACTTCGGAAAAAACGCCTGTCTTCCACAGCCTGTCAGTTCTAGTTTATACCCATAGTCTTCTTAAGAAAACCCCTCTTTCGTTGCACAAAAAAGGAAGTGAGCACAGGCTCACTTCCTTAATCAGAAAAGATATCAATCGTTGGGGCGCAGGATTTTGGGAGCCATTGTGGCTCTTAACCGGGAAGCTGTGGGGAAGCCCGAACCCAGTAGCGGTCGGCAGTAGAACTTGAACGCGTCGGTTACGTGGTTGCCCTCCGCATTGATGAATTCATCCGGCATATGGCGGGTTTTCCCGGCAATCAGCTCCAGGGGAACAATCTTGTAATCCACGGAATACCAGCCGGTGCGCTGGATGGTGATGGAACCGTCCACCTTGTTCCAGATAGCGTACTGTGCCGCTTTTTCGCCGACTTCACGGGCTTCATGCTGGTCCACATCGGATACACAGCCCAGGAAGGAGCGCTGCAGGTAGCCGAAGGTATCGGAACGGACCCGCTTGATCCCCAGCTTGGATTTGATTTCTTCACACAGCAGGTCCCCAAGAGCGCCGGTTCCTGAAAGCTGAACATTGCCATGGGCATCCTTTTCAACCTTGTTCATCAGTTTCGTGATGATCGGTGTGCCGTGAGCATCGGAGATGCCCTCAGAAACCGCGATGACACAGCGGCCCAGCTTATCGTGGATACGTTTGACATCAGCCAGGAATTTATCCATGTCGAAGGAGCGCTCCGGCAGATAGATCAGATGAGGACCATCATCCGGATATTTGTTGGCCATGGCGGAAGCCGCCGTCAGGAAGCCCGCATGGCGACCCATGACCACGCCGATGTATACGCCGGCCAGTGCCTGGTTGTCCAGATTGACGCCTGAGAAGGCCTGGGCCACAAAACGGGCTGCAGAACCGAAACCCGGTGTGTGATCGTTCATGACCAGATCGTTATCGATGGTTTTAGGGATATGGATGGCACGGAAATCATAGCTGGATTTCTTTGCCTGCTCATTGACGATCCGCACGGTGTCGGAGGAATCGTTCCCGCCGATGTAGAAGAAATAGCGGACATCCTGAGCCCGCATGACGTCGAACATTTCCTTACAGAATTTTTCGTCCGGTTTAACCCGAGTGGAAAAAAGTGCAGAGGATGGGGTTTGCGCAACCTGCTCCAGATTGTGTGTGGTCTCCTGGGACAGATCCAGGAAGTTTTCATTAACGATGCCCTCAACGCCGCAAAGTGCGCCATAAACCTTAGTGACCTGCTGATACTTCCGCGCTTCAAGAACCGCTCCGACCAGGGATTGGTTGATGACCGCCGTTGGGCCTCCCCCTTGGGCGATAAGTACCTTACCTTTCAATTCCATAATAGCCTCCTTATTCAGGCAGCTCTCAGGCTGCTGTCTTGATGGGTGGGATTGTGCCTCTTCAATTATACCCAGAGGGCCTTCACTAAAACAGTGTCAGGGTCTACAATTTTCGGTGGGATGGTTGTAAAAGTCTACAATCAAGAGACTGTCACAGGCCATCCGCTCTTCATATGACACCATTATACCTCAATCGCCTCTGAATGGCATGTAAAAAGGAACGCCCCGTTTTGTCGATAGGTTGATCTTATTTACTAGCACAAAGATACTCAAATAGAATGTCTGGGAGTATCCCCCGAATTATATATAACTGTATGCACTCTCCTAAAGCAGATGCCATTGTTTTGGCAACTTTTCTTGTGTTGTGCAGTGTGAATTGCTATAATTCTTCTGTGACAAATTCAGACAAAAAATTTTCAGAACAGAAGCTACCACAAATAACACATTAGCCTTTTAAAAAACGAGCTGCTAACTGTAGAAAAACTTTGCAACCAGATTAGAAGCCTTAGCGCAGAATAGCGAGTCGTATGGAGGAAAAAATGACTGAATTATTAGCTCCAGCAGGAAATATGGAAGCTTTAAAAGCTGCTATTTCTAATGGTTGTGATGCAATATACTTGGGAATGCAAAAATTTGGTGCCCGGGCATACTCCTCTAATTTTGATTTAGAATCGTTAAAAGAGGCTGTTACGTATGCGCACCTGAGGAACGTTAAAATCTATGTCACAATGAATACCATCGTCTTCGAAAGCGAAGTTGAAGAGATGAAAGAGCAGATGCACGCATTAAATGAAATCGGTGTGGATGGCATCATCGTCCAGGACTTGGCTGCTTTCGATTATATCGTTAAGAACTTTTTAGATATGGAAGCCCACTGCTCCACTCAAATGGGAATAGACGATCTGGACGGAACGTTATTATTTAAAGAACTGGGTGCTAAAAGAGTGGTTCTGTCCCGGGAGGTTGCGATTGAAAAAGTAAAAGAGATCAGAAGAATCGCTAAAATACCTTTGGAAATTTTTGTTCACGGTGCTTTGTGTGTATCTTATTCCGGAAACTGTCTCATGTCTGGATTAATCGGCTATCGAAGCGGCAATCGCGGAAGATGTGTCGGTTCATGTCGTAAGGCGTATGAACTCATTGATACGA
>CAYRIO010000037.1:0-24697 GCA_964424355.1 uncultured Peptostreptococcaceae bacterium | reverse complement strand
AATCTGAGTGAATTCACAGATAAATGCAGATGAACTTGCAGAATCAGACCCGAGCAGGGAGACAGGACGAGGGGAATGTGCTCAAGTTCCGCTGGTGCTGAAATACTGGCGCGAGCCATCTTGTCGGCGAAGGGCCCGCTTCCTGTGCTATAATAGAATGTAATGATGGAAATAAGGAGGACAGCATGGATCACAAACAGTTTATGACGTTGTGGAATGAAGGAAAGAATCTGGCGGGTTATTTTGATGAAAATGATCCACGGCTGAAGGAACTGAGAGAGAAGATCCTCACGTATTCGGTCAGTGACGGGGCAGTAAAGACTATTTCGGAACTGATGGATGAGATTCAGGTCATTGCTTTTTCGGAGCCCTGGTGTCCGGATTGTGTCATCAATCTGACTGTTCTTGAAATGATGGCCGAACACAGCCCGCGGTTTACTGTGAAAGTCCTGGGGAGAGAAGGGCATGAGGCTCTGATTGGGGCTTATAATAGTGAGCAGAAAGCGTATATACCGACCTTCCTGGTTTTTGTGAATGATAAACTAGCCGGAATTTTTGTTGAAAGGCCGGAGCTGTTGAAGCAGCGGATTCTTGAAGGGAACCAAGCGGATCGGATTGTATGCATGCAGGATTACAAGGCCGGCAGGTATGCAGATGCGACGGTAGAGCAGCTGCTGGACTATATAAAAACTAAGGAGTAAACCCGATGGCGATTTTAGAGAGTCTTTCCTTTTTCATGCTGGTCCTGGCGTCTGTATTCTTGGCGCGTATGATTCGGCAATACCTGGACGGTGTTAAGAAGGCCGGTGCGATTATTTTCAAGCTTCCCAGAAAACGCTATAATGCGGATGTGATTGGATCGATTTTCTTTATGCTGATTGGCATGAATGATTTGATCAATGGAGATTGGATGTTTGGGGTAATCATCCTGGTTTTCAGTGGCTGGTGGATTGCCCGCGGTATTCGCCCCTATCAATTTCATGAGCAGGGCATATTTTTAGAGATGGAGTTTTTTGCGTGGGCTGATTTGAAGTCTTGGGTCTGGGCGGAAAGCGGAAAACCGGAGGTTGTGCTGAATCTGGCGGGAAAGCCTTCACGGAGCATTCGGACAACATCCGGGAAAGATGAGATGGAAGATCTCTTCAATAAAAAGGCAGGCAGGATAACCGAGATAACCGAATAAAACTATTCAGAAACCGATGAAGATCGGTTTCTTTTTTTAAGCCTGAATACGAACTATGGGATGATGCATAAAACCGTTTTTCTGTGAAGGGCATTCTTGTAAATTTATAGGACTGAAAAAATATTGTTCTGTTGTACCCCTAAAACACGGATGATACAATATATGGTGTACAGAAGGACGGGAACAACAAAATGTAGATGTTATTGCTGGATATCGGGAGGAAATGAAATGGTTAAGATTTCGAAGCGAAGCGGAAGCTTTGTGGCATTCGATAGTACAAAAATCATTCTGGCTATCGAAAAGGCGATGATGGAAACTGAAATAGGCGTCGACCACAAATTGAGCGAGTCCATAGCCAAGAAAATTTATGATGATTTGAAAGCCAGTGACGCCCCGGTGGATGTGGAAACTATCCAGGACTTGGTTGAAGACCAATTGATGAGCAGCCCCCGCAGGGATGTTGCTAAAAAATATATCATCTATCGAAATGAGCGCGATCGGACACGGATGACACATTCGACGGATACCACGCTGCTATCGGACGATTTTATCAGCCATTACAAGCACAAGATGTCCCCTATGGGCGAGTTGGGCAATTTTGTATACTACCGGACGTATTCCCGATGGCTGCCGGAGGAGAAACGCCGGGAATTCTGGTGGGAAACGGTAAAGCGGGCTGTTGAATACAGCTGCAGTTTAGCGCCGACAAGCCGTTCGGAGGCAGAAGAATTGTATGATAACATCTTTCATCTGCGGCAATTTTTGTCGGGGCGTACCTTTTGGGTAGGAAATACGGAAGTGACACGTCACTATCCGATGTCTAATTTCAACTGCTCTTTTCAGATCATTGACAGCTTTGAGGCCTTCCGGGATGTATTCTATCTGCTGATGATCGGCAGCGGCGTGGGCCTTCGGATCCTGAAGACCGATGTCGAGATGCTGCCCAAGGTGCGTACGGATTTTGAGCTGGTACATAAGGATTATACGGCAATGCCCCGGGGTGAACGGGAAGACAACACCAGCCTGGAATTCATTTATAACAATACGGTGAAGATAACTATCGGAGATAGCAAGGAAGGCTGGGTTCAGGCCTTGGATTTCTACTTCCGCCTGATATACAGCCTGGAATACCGGGATATCAAGACCATCATCGTGGACTACGATCATGTGCGTCCTCAGGGTGAGCGGCTGAAACGGTTTGGCGGAACGGCCAGCGGTCATGCCAGCTTGAAGTCGATGTTTGAGAAGATCAATCGGGTCATCCGAAAGCGCAGCCTGTTGGAAGAATCCAAGCGGGTGAAGCTGCGGCCCATCGACTGTCTGGATATCGCCAATGTGATTGGTGAGAATGTGGTGGTCGGCGGTGTCCGGAGAACGGCGGAGATCGTGCTGATCGATCAGGGGGATCAGGAGTGTATTGAGGCGAAGACCAACCTGTACAAACAGGTGGATGGCCAGTGGGTAATCGATAAGGATATCATGCATCGGCAGATGAGCAACAACTCCATCTACTATACGGAAAAACCGAGTCGGGAGAAGCTTCACTGGCAAATCGAAGCCATGCGGTATTCTGGAGAGCCCGGGTGGGTCAATGCGGAAGCGGGCCTCAAACGGCGTCCCAATTTCAATGGTGTGAATCCCTGCGGTGAAATCCTGTTGGACAGCAAGGGCCTTTGCAACCTGACAACGGTGAACGTATTCGCGTTTGTCAAAGAGGATGGTACGTTGGATATCAACGGCCTGCTGAAAGCCCAGAAGCTTTCTGCCCGTGCGGGTTACCGGATGACCTGCGTGGAACTTGAGCTGCCGAAGTGGGATGACGTGCAGCGTCGGGATAAACTGATTGGCTGTTCATTGACGGGTTGGCAGGACATGGTTAACGGGACCGGCATGAGCCGTGAGGATCAGATTGAGGTTCTTAAAAAGCTCCGGAGTGTTTCCCAGCGAGAAGCGGAGAACTACGCGATGGAATTGGGAGATAAGCCGCCGATCCTGGTGACGACGGTGAAGCCAGAAGGGACGCTCTCGCAGCTGCCCTCTGTATCTAGCGGTGTTCACTACTCGCACTCCCCTTACTTCATTCGCAGGGTGCGGATCAATGCCAATGATCCTCTGGTGAAGGTCTCCGAGGAACTGGGGTACCCCGTAAAGCCTGAGGTGGGGCAGGACTGGGATACGTGCACGACGAAGGTCATCGAATTCCCAGAGAAATCCCCCCAAGGAAAGACCAAGTATGATGTGACCGCTTTGGAACAGTTAGAGAATTACAAGCTGTTCATGGAACACTATGTGGATCACAACTGTTCGATCACGGTTCATGTTCGGGCCCATGAATGGGAGCTGGTGGAGGAATGGGTCTGGAATAACTGGGATGATGTGATGGCGATTTCATTCCTGTCTCTGGATGATAATTTCTATGAATTACTGCCTTATGAAGCAATTGATGAGGTTGAGTATAAGAAGCGCAAGGGAGCCATGAAGCCTTTCCGTCCATCCCTGCTTCAAAAGTATGAAAAGGCTGAAACGCAGCTGGATATCGGGACGGATGGCTGTGAATCCGGTGCTTGTCCGGTACGCTAAATCGAAATGGCAGCAAGTGATAGGACCGGGGTCGATGACCCCGGTTTTTCTATCTGCGGATCAAAAGAAGGAAAATGAACTTTCGTGGAGAACTATTTGGAAAACGAACCTGAATGGGGTGATTCCATGATTGAAGCATTTGAAGAGATGGTAAGACTCTTTACGGAGAAGGAGTTGTTTTCCGGTGTTGTCCTATTGGCAAGGAATGGGCACCCGCTTTACCAGAAAGCCTGCGGTGAAGCGAACCGGATGTGCGGAATGCCCAACCGGATCGAGACGCGATTTGCCACTGCTTCAATCACGAAGATGTTCACCGCGGTGGCCGTGGTGCAGATGATTGAAGCTGGAAGGCTAAGCTGGGATACGGCGGTGGTGGCGTATCTGGGACTTCAGGATGCTGCGTTTTCCAAGGCGATCACGATTTCGCAGCTATTGACTCATACCTCAGGCATTGCGGATTATATGGCGGATGAGGATCCGGCGGGGTTTGAAAACCTATGGAAAACGATCGGTCCCTGTTCTGTGGATTCTCCTGGAAAGCTTCTGCCGTTTTTTATGGATGAAAGCCCCATACAGGAGCCTGGCATAGGATTTGATTATAACAACGCAGGATATATCCTCCTGGGGCTGATTCTTGAAAAAGCTGCGGGGCTTCCCTATGAGGAAGTGATCCGCCGGCAGATTTTTCAAAGGGCCGGGATGAATCACTCGGATTTCATCCCTTTAACCCGGGTGGTTGCAGATGTAGCGGAGGGTTACATGCCTCTGCGGGATGGCGAGAACTTTCTGATGGGCTGGGAACGGAATATCTACTCGCTGCCGGCCTATGGGCTTCCTGACGGTGGCGCATATTGTACGGCGTGGGACCTGGTCCATTTCATGAGGGCCCTGCGGGGTGGGGTTCTTCTCAATGATCATTTCACGGAGAGCATCCTGAAACCCCATGTGGTGGTGGACAATAAATGGCAGTATGGGTACGGCATCTGGTTTGACACCGAGGCGGATGTATCTGTTCGCTATGGACATACTGGAGAGGATCCCGGCGTCAGCGCCAGGGTCTACCATTATCCAATATTCAATCTGGATCTTGTCATCTTGGGGAACCAATCCTACTGTGCCGGAGATCTAGATTGGCAGCTTCATCAGATTGTCATGGAAGAAGCCTCTAAACTGGCAGAGAAAGAGCATTCCAAGTGAAGCCCATGGCTGGGTTCGCGGAGCACCTCCTGATGGGGGTGTTTTGCTATTTTACATACAGTTAACCCAAGGTCAACAATTACAAAACATATGGGTGCGGGGTGCCGTGGTATAGTAGTCCTGTAGCCACCACACTGATAAAAACACTTAAAATCCGAAGGGAGATTCAAACAAATGATGGGATTAAAAAAGAGAATATTTGCTTTTGCTTTGATCGGAGCGCTGAGCGTTGTTGGACTTTCCGGTTGTTCACAGCCTGCACCGGCAGCAGATGCCGCAGCGCCGGTTGCTGAAGAGGCCAAGCTTGTTGGAGAGATCAAGATTGACGGATCATCCACGGTGTTTCCAATCACAGAAGCGATCGCTGAAGAATTTCTGGCAGCTCACCCGGATGTGAAAGTACCTGTCGGTGTTTCTGGAACTGGCGGCGGCTTCAAAAAATGGATTGCCAAGGAAATCGACATCAACGATGCTTCAAGACCCATTAAAGAACAAGAAGCGGCCGATGCAAAAGCTGCTGGTATTGAGTATGTGGAAGTGAAAATCGCATTTGATGGCCTTTCCATCCTCGTGAACCCTGAAAACACCTGGGTAGAGTCCTTGACGGTTGAGGAGCTCAAGAAAATCTGGGCCCCTGACAGTGCCGTCAAGACATGGAAAGATGTTCGCCCGGAATGGCCAGCAGATCCCATCAAACTCTACGCTCCCGGCACGGATTCCGGTACGTTTGATTACTTCACAGAAGCCATCAATGGGAAAGCTGGAGAGATTCGCCCCGACTTCACTGCCAGCGAAGATGACAACGTCTTGGTACAAGGCATTGCCGGTGACAAGAACGCCCTTGGTTTCTTCGGTTTCGCTTACTATGAAGAAAACAAAGATAAGCTGAAGCTGGTCAGCATTGACAATGGCAAAGGCCCTGTTACTCCCACGTTCGAAACGATCAAAGATGGTTCCTATGCTCCGCTTTCCCGTCCCCTCTTCATGTACGTGAATAAAGAAGCCCTCGCGAAGCCAGAGGTGAAGACGTTCTTGACCTTCTACCTGGAAAACGTCAAGACGATCGCCCAAGAAGTCGGCTATGTCGCTCTTCCGGATGATCAGTATGCCGCAGGTCTCAGCGCGATCCAATAGTCCCCTTTTAGAGCGTTCTCCTTCGGGAGGACGCTTTTTTTCATGGGATTCAGATTTAACATGGACTTAACCCCTGAAATTCGGGTCCGTGCTATGATGGTGACACAGGGTATTCTCTGGTATGTTCTGATGACAAATAGATGTTGGCCGTTGAAACAGGAGGGTTTATGGATTCCCAGGCAAGAAAAAAACGAAAGCAACCGCTGAAAGAGCGGCTGATAGAAAAAACATTGATGCTCTTCACGGTGTTATCCATTCTGACCACGCTGGCCATTGTGCTTTCGCTGTTCGGAGAAACCATTTCGTTTTTCAAAGAGGTGTCAATCGTTGAATTCCTGACAGGTACCCAGTGGACTCCGACCCTGCATCCACGGCATTTTGGAATTCTTCCGCTGCTGGTGGGAACTGGAATGATCGCCATCGGATCCAGTTTCATTTCATTGCCGTTGGGACTGGCTGCTGCGATTTATCTCAGTGAATATGCCCCCGGCCATGTCCGTAAGGTTGTAAAACCCCTCCTGGAGCTTCTGGCCGGCATTCCTTCCATTGTCTATGGATTCTTCGCACTGACCTTTATCACGCCGCTCATTAAAGAGATTTTTCCAACCGTGGAGGTGTTCAATGCCCTGAGTGCCAGTATCGCGGTAGGCATCATGACACTGCCGATGGTGGCGTCACTCAGTGAGGATGCCATGATGGCGGTGCCGGATTCCATCCGTCAGGGAGCCTATGCATTGGGGGCTACCAAGCTGGAGGTAGCCATCCATGTGGTGGTGCCCGCAGCGCTGTCCAGTATCGGGGCGGCATTTGTCCTGGCGATTTCAAGAGCCGTTGGAGAAACGATGATTGTGGCCATTGCAGCGGGACAAAGTCCGGTGTTGACACTGAATCCCCTGCAAAGCGTCCAGACCATGACCGGATTCATGGTGAACCTCAGCCTGGGAGACATTCAGCAGGGAACGATTGAATACAAGACGGTTTACGCTGTGGGTTCCATGTTGTTTATGATGACCTTTGCCATGAACCTGTTTGCACGGACGATCATTGCAAAATACCGGGAGGAATATTGATGGAATTCCCAACGAAGATATCGCTGAAGACCGATGTGGAGCTCCGTCGGATCAATCGGCGCAAAATGAAGAACAGCCTGTTCCATGGTCTACTTTTTGCGGCTACCGGTTTTGGGATTGTTGTGCTGATCCTTCTGCTCTACCAGGTGATCAGCATCGGTGTGGGCTGGCTGGACTGGCAGTTCCTTACAAGCCTTCCCTCGCGGTTTCCGAAGAAAGCTGGGATCATCTCGGCTCTGGCGGGCAGTATCTGGGTAATCGGCATCACAACAGCCCTCGCGTTCCCCATCGGCGTAGGAACGGCCATTTATCTGGAAGAATACACACGGCCTAAGCACTGGCTCAATCGGTTGGTGCAGCTGAATATTTCTAATTTGGCCGGCGTACCTTCCATTGTATACGGCATCTTGGGATTGACTGTCTTTGTCCGTCTGATGGGGATGGGCCGCAGTATCCTGGCCGGGGCGCTGACACTGGCACTCTTGATTTTGCCGGTCATCATTGTATCTGCTCAGGAGGCGGTCCGCAGCGTGCCCAATTCTCTGCGGCAGGGCTCCTACGCGCTGGGTGTGACAAAGTGGCAGACCATCACCGGGGTTGTACTCCCGTATGCGATGCCAGGGATCCTCACCGGGACAATCCTGTCGATATCACGGGCTATGGGAGAAGCGGCCCCTCTGATCATGGTCGGCGCGGCGGGTTATATCGCCTTCCTTCCCAAAACGCCGATGGATGCATTCACGGTCCTGCCGATCCAGATATTCAACTGGACGAGCCGACCCCAGGCGGACTTCCAGCATATTGCCGGTGCAGGCATCCTGGTGCTGATGATTCTCCTGCTGACAGCCAATGGCATTGCGATTATCTTGAGAAACAAATACCAGAATCGGATGGACTGATGGAGGCATCACTACTATGACCGTCAAAATACAGGTGAGCGATCTTAATTTTTACTATGGGGCTGTCCAAGCCTTGAACAATATCAGCCTGGATATCAAGAAAAACAGCATCACTGCCCTGATCGGCCCTTCGGGATGCGGGAAATCCACATTCATCAGAACGCTGAACCGGATGAACGATTTGATTGAGGGGACCCGTTCGGAAGGGGAAATCCTGCTGGATCATGAGAACATCCTTGATCAGGGCTATGATGTCACGGCCCTGAGAAAACGGGTGGGAATGGTGTTTCAAAAGCCCAACCCCTTCCCAAAATCGATATATGAGAATGTGGTCTATGGGCCTCGCCGCCACGGCATGAAGGATAAACTGGAATTGGACGAGCTGGTGGAGGCAAGCCTGAAAGGAGCCGCCCTCTGGAACGAGGTGAAGGACACCCTGCAAAAGTCGGCTCTGGCGTTATCCGGAGGGCAGCAGCAGCGACTGTGCATCGCCCGGTGCCTGGCTATGAAACCGGAAGTCCTGCTGATGGACGAGCCGACTTCCGCTCTGGATCCGATAGCCACCCTTAAAATCGAAGAGCTGCTGGAATCCTTGAAGCAGACCTATACCGTGGTGATTGTTACCCACTCCATGCAGCAGGCCGGACGGATTTCGGACAACACCGCCTTCTTCCTCAGCGGGGATATGATTGAATTCGGGCCGACTGAAGAATTGTTTACACGACCACGGGATCAACGGACTCAGGATTATATTACAGGACGGTTCGGATGACACGGGGTGATAGTTTTAAGTTGAGACCTGAGGGAATGCTCAGGTCTTTTTGCATAGAGAGGAGAATCGCCAATATAAAGCGCAAACGTGCCGTTTGCCGAGGGGAATCATGGGGTAAACTCTAGGGAAGCAAGTTGACAGTCGAGGCATCAATGGAGGTGGTTGTGTGGAAAAGCATATTTTGCTGAAGGTGATCCGCTATATGCTTTTGGGAACAGCGTCCCTGTTAATCCTGGGTGCCTGCACAAAACCACCCCTGGAACCGGCGGCACCTGTAAAACCCGAGGCAGCCATCCCTAAACAGGCTACAGCAAAGACTGATCGGGTGATTCTGGCGATTGATGAATGGCCGCCGTTCACATCAAAGTCCCTGGAGGGCTATGGGATGTCTGCGGAAATTGTGACTGCGGCCATGGAAGCCAGCGATCTGGTGTGTATTTACCAGTTTCGGCCATGGGCCAGGGCGTTTGAAATGACGAAGCATGGAGACGCATGGGGAACGTTCCCATGGATTGACCAGACCGATCGCAGGGCATCATTCGAATACTCGGATCCCATCAACACCGTGAAATACATGGCATTTTATAAAAAGGAGAACCCAATCCTGAAGGGAAAGCTTCCCACATACAAGCAGCTCCAGGATTTGAAGGCATACCGGTTCGGCGGTGTTTTCGGGTATTACTATGAAAGCATCTTTGAAAAGGAACACTTTACCTATGATTTATCCACCAGTCTGCAAAGCGCTTTTGAAATGCTGGATAGTCAAAAGACTGATTTGGTGATTGAGGATGAGGCGGTCGGCTGGCATACCATTCAAGAGCTCTATGGTGACAGAACCACCGAATTCGAAACGCTGGAAGTCCCACTGGAACAGAAGGCCCTGTATGTTCTGGTGAACAGGACCACCCCGGAGGCAGCGGATCAATTGAAGCGCTTCAACGAAGGCTTGAAAATCATCCGCGAAAACGGGGCTTATGAGGGTATCATGGAAAAATACAAGGTGGCTCATTAGGAATTCATAGGGGTATCCGATATCTGACGCAGGGGGTTTTACCTTGAAACAACACACGCCTCAATGGTGGCTGAGACACGGGCCCCATACGATACATAAAAAATTCCTGCTATCCGTGATTGTTGCCTCCTGTGCAGCGATGACGCTTTATGGTGTGCTTCATACGGTGATGCAGTATGAAAAATACAGCCGGGAACTTGAAAGAAAATTGGAAACCGCAGCAACACTGGCAACCATGACCTTTGAGAATCCGGTCTGGCATCTGGACAAACCCGGCGTGAAGGCCACCGGGACGGCGTTTCTGGAGGATCGTGAAATCGGTTCGGTTGCGGTCGTCTCCAATTACAATGACGTTCTTTTTAACGAAACCAAGGCTGGAGAGCCTTACACTCCCCGCTATCTGGTAGAAAAACAGGTGACGATATCCAGTCAGGAAGGGGAGGCAATCGGGACCGTCACCCTGGGGATCACCAGCTACTACTATCAGATCGCCCTGCGGCAGGAGGTGTTTTTCTTTGCGCTGTCCATGCTGGTGCTTCTGATTTTACAGGCACTTTTGGTCACCATCCTCTCACGGAATATCACCCGGCCTTTGGTTGAGCTGACAAAGGGGACACGGGCGATCGCCCAGGGGGCTACACAGCAGAAGTTGCTGATTGAGTCCCTGGATGAGATCGGGGAGCTGTCATATTCCTTCAACCAGATGTCGGAGAATCTCACAAAAATGATAAGCCAGCGCGATGAAGCTGCGCTGGCATTGGAAAATGCTAATTCGGATTTGGAGAACAAAGTGCTGCTGCGGACTCTGGAGCTGAAGCGTGTCAATGAAAAGCTGCAGGACACGAACGATGAGGTGAACACCGCCAATGAATCCTTAAAGAGCGAAATGGCGGTCCGGATTGAAACGGAGATGCGGTTGAAGGACCTCAATGTCAAGTTGCAGGAAACCCTGCAGACCTTAGTGGATACGCAGAAGCAGCTGTTCCGATCAGAGAAGCTCTCGGCGTTGACACGGCTGGTGTCCGGTGTTGCTCACGAGATCAACACCCCCATCGGGATTTGTATCACGGCCAATTCCTATTTGGTGAAGATCGGGCAGGAGCTGGGGGAACTCAGGGAGTCCGGCAATGCCACGGAGAAAGGATACAGGTATTATTTGGAGGAGGCGTCGGAGGTATCGGATATCATCCAGAGAAGCCTGGAGACGGCGGTGCGGTTGATCAACAGTTTGAAAATCCTATCAGGCATCAAGCGTCAGGAGCCGATGCAGGAATTTAATGTCCATGAGAGCATCCATGATGTGATTGCCGGTGTTCGCAAGGATTTAAAAGAAAACCAAGTGATCCACGTGAACTGCGCATCGGACATCCTGCTAAGCGGAAGCGTGGAGGTCTTATCGCAGATTTTAAGCAGTCTGATAGCCAACTCCCTGGTTCATGGCTTCAAACAACAGAATGACGGGATCATCACGATCGATGTGGAGGAGAAGCCTGGGGGTGTCGAGATCCTTTTCAGGGACGACGGCATTGGGATTTCGGAAGAACACCTCGACAAGGTCTTCGATCCGTTCTTTACAACGACCCGGGGGAAAGGGAATACAGGGTTGGGGCTTTTTGCAGTCTATGAAATGCTGACGCTTCATTTTGAGGGAAGTGTGATCTGCGAGAGCCTCCCGGGGGAAGGGGTGAGCTTCCTCCTTACATTTCCTCGCCTGAAATACGGGGAGCGGGATGAGCAGGCGAGCTGAAAAAGCTGAAGGGTTCCTGTTCCGGTACTGCACTGAAGGTCATCGGCTTCCCTGAAACCGGATGGGTGAAGGTCATGGCATTGGAAAAGAGCCCCATGGCGAACCATCCGCTCCGTTTTTGAAATAAAGGGTTATATTTGGTATCCCCCCAAATCGGAAGCCCATGCCCCGCCAGTTGAACGCGGATCTGGTGGTGGCGACCGGTTTCCAGCTCCACGGCGACTAGGCTTAGGGGCCCCCAGGCCTCCGTGTGGATTTCATCCAGCACACGGTAGGAAAGGCGGGCCTCTTTTGCGTTGGGCGTTTTGGGCTGGACGATGCGTGAGGCGTTGGTACGGCCATCCCGAAGCAGCCAGTGGCTGAGGGTCTCTTCACGCTGGGAGGGGATGCCGCAGCAGACGGCCAGGTAGTGCTTGCCAAAACCCGTTGTCTGAAGTTCTTTATTCAAGCCTGACAAGGCTTTTTTTGTTTTGGGGTAGACCATGATTCCGCCGACGGGGCGGTCCAGGCGGTGGACGATCCCGGGCGGGGTTGCCAGGCCCAACTGGCTGCTCAGGAGCGCCGTCATATCCTCCGACCCGGTAGGGTCCGGTTGTGAGGGGACCCCAGGGGGTTTCAGACAGACGATCAGATGGGGATCTTCATAAAGAATGGCCAGTGTCATAAGGGCTCCTTTGCAGTCCAAAAGGGATGAATGTGTCTTTGTAGTCCTCAATTATACCATACCTCGGGACAAGAAAAGATGTAGGTCTCAAGGACTACAAGATATTACTGCGTTACTATTGTTTTACATTTGCATTACTGCAGGCACAAATTCGATTTGAGAGCATATAATAGGATCAAATAAACCTCGCAGGATGTCTTTAACAAAGGCTTATTTCAGCATCATCGCTCCGTACGATGGAAAGAAAATCCCCGGCAACACCATCCGGATAACCCTCCCTTGGTCCAAAGATTAAGAGCCCCTAAGCATCGGGGCTCTTAGCCTTTTTTTGAGGGAGTCTTGCCGGATGCGGCGTCCTTTCGATACAATGGAGGGGAATCTGTCTTGGAGGAATGATCCGTGATGAAAATCAAGTTTGGCAAGGAATACGTTGAAGTCCAAGTGACCCGGAGTGATCGGAAAACCTGGGAAATGCGGATGACGCCGGAAGGGACCCTTCACGTCCGCGGGCCGTTGAAAACAAGTGAGAAGAAACTCCTCGAGCTGGTGCAGACAAAGACGGGGTGGGTTCTGGGCAAGCTTGAAGCCCTCAGGCAGAATCCGCCCACCGCCCAGGCCCGGGAATTTGCTGCGGGTACACGGTATCCTTATAAGGGGACGGAACATCCCCTGCATATCGTCTATGATCCCCGCCGGTCCCGGGCGTCTGTCCAGCTGGAGGCGGATGGCTTTCGAATCACGGTACCTGAACAGGATTCAAAGATGATCCGCAGCGCCCTGGAGCAGTGGTGCCGACAGCAGGCCAAGGTGATTCTGCCGGATCGGCTGCGGGTCCTGGAGGCCAAGATGGGCCTTCGGTGCAATCAAATCACCATCAAGGACCAGAAAAAGCGATGGGGCAGCTGCAGCAGCCGGGGGAATGTGAACCTGAACTGGCGCTTGGTCCAGATGCCCCCGGAGGTGATGGACGCCGTCATCATCCATGAGCTGGCCCATCTGGTGCACCCCAACCATTCGGCGGCATACTACCATTACCTGGGTCAGCATAACCGGGATTATAAGATTCATGATCGGTGGCTGAAGGAGCGGGGAAAAGAATTCTTTGCATAGGTCCTCATGGATGAACCATGGCAAAAGCCGGGAGGCGATCTGATGAACCATTCTGTAACCGTTATTTTGCGGGGGACCGAACGCTATCATATGGAGAGATACCTGCTGTTGAAGGGATATCACCGGTCCGGCCCGGATGTGTTCCGCGCCGCCGGACTTCAGGCGGTTTTTCAGGTTCCTCGAAAAGTGCCGTTGGGTTCTTTTCAAATCACGGAGGTGGAAGTGTGCTTTGAAGGGGATTCGGAGGCAGTTCTCAGAGAAGCTGTACAATTCCGGACGCAATTCATGACCGCAGGCGGGTGAGAAAATTCAGACTATTTGACATTGTATATCCGGATAAGCCGTGCTATAATTTTTGTGTAATGCGCCACAATTGAACAGTGCTACAAAATGGAACAGAAAAGAGGCGTGGGCTTGGACGTATTCATAGAGGCATTTTCAAAAGCCATGGCATTGCTGATTTCCTTAGATGCAGAGCTGTATGGCATCATCTTTCTATCGGTGAAGGTTTCCCTGACTGCGGTGCTGATTGCATCGGCGATTGCGATTCCGATGAGCATTGGGATCGCTTTGGGGGATTTTTGGGGCAAATCCTTCGTGATCAATGTGATCAACACGTTCATGAGCCTGCCCCCGGTGGTGGTGGGGCTGATCGTGTACATCCTGCTCTCCAACAAGACCGGACTTTTTCCGGATATCAGGTTGCTCTATACCACCGCCGCCATGATCATCGCCCAGGTTCTTCTGGCAATCCCCATTGTTTCGGGGCTGACAATCGTAGCGGTCCGTGGTGTTGACAAGCACATCCGGCATACGGCGATCTCCATCGGGGTCACACCCTTCCAGCTGGTGCTGCTGATTATCCGGGAAGCGCGGTATGCCATCGGGGCAGCGGTGCTGGCAGGATTCGGGCGGCTGATGGCGGAAGTGGGGGCCGTGATGATGGTGGGGGGCAACATCCGCTACCAGACCCGGGTCATGACCACCTCCATCGCCCTGCAGAAAAGTATGGGTGAGTTCCAGCAGGCTCTGGCATTGGGATTCATCCTGCTGCTGGTCTCTTTCCTGATCACCATGGTTGTCGATGCCATACGCGGCGGAAGGGAGTTGGCGCACTGATGGAAACCATCCTCACCTTGAAGGACATAAAGAAGAGCTATGGGGGACAGCGTGTTCTGGACATTCCGGCGCTCACCCTGGAAAAGGGCCGGATAACAGCCCTTGTAGGTCCTAGCGGCTCGGGAAAAAGCACCTTCCTCAAAATCATCAACGGTATCGAAACGCCCTGCGAAGGGGCGATGGCATTTGATGGGGAAGCAATCCCCTTCCAGAAAACCTTTTCCCTGGAGACCCGACGGAAAATGATCCTGGTTTTCCAGAAGTCCGTTCTTTTTAACACCACGGTGTATGAGAATATCGCTTACGGCCTGAAGATACGGGGAGCCGATAAGCAGAGCCTGTCGGGCAAGGTCACGGACATCCTGGAGCTGATCGGCATGAAGGACAAGGCTCATCAGCGGGCACTGACCCTCTCCGGGGGGGAAGCCCAGCGGGTGGCGGTTGCCCGGGCCCTGGTGACGGCACCCCGGCTGCTGCTGATGGATGAGCCCACCTCCGACCTGGATCCCAGCAACGTGGCAGTCATCGAAAAACTGATCCGTCATGCGCGGGACACGCTCCATGCCTCCGTCATTGTCGTGACCCACAATATGCATCAGGCGAAACGGCTGGCTGATCACATGGTTTTCATCATGGATGGCAGAATCGTTGAAGCCGGGACACCGGAAAAACTTTTTTCGGATCCTGAAAAAGAACTGACCCGGGCCTTTATCAACGGGGAAATGGTGTGCTGAACGTTCAACACGGATTCAATGCAGTACCTATAAACTCAAGGAGGATTTGATGATGAGAGGATTGAGTCTGAAAAGATTTATGAGCCTGGTTCTGATGCTGGCCCTGGTGTTTTCGCTGCTGCCCCTGGGATCGGCCTTTGCCGCCACCGCCGGACAAAGCCTGGAAAGCAAGGCCACTACCACCGTGGGACTGAATTTTCGTGAAGGGCCTGCCCTGAACAAAGCGGTTCTGACGGTTTTGAAGAAGAACACGGAAGTGACGGTCATCAAACAGGTGGGGAACTGGTATCAGGTTAAGCTGAACAGCGGCAAGACGGGCTACGTGTTTGGGAAATATCTTAAAATGACTGCGGGTAAAGGCGTTGCTACGCCGTCCCAACCCGTGACCACGGTGAATAAATTGGAAGCAGACCTGGTTTTGGCCACAACGACAAGCACCCAGGACACAGGGCTACTGGATACACTGGTTCCGGCCTTTGAGAAAAAATTCGGTGTGAAGGTGAAAACCATAGCGGTGGGCTCCGGCGCAGCCATTGATATGGGTAAAAAAGGCGATGCGGATATCCTGCTGGTACATTCCCGCACGGCAGAGGATGAATTCGTATCCAGCGGATTTGGCATCAACCGCAAGGATGTCATGTACAATGAGTTCTTCCTGGTTGGGCCGAAGGCCGATGCCGCTGGGGTGGCGGCTTCCAAAACCGCAGTAGACGCCTTTAAGAAAATTGCAGGGGACAAAGCCAAATTCATTTCACGGGGAGACAAATCCGGCACGAACAGCAAAGAACTGTCACTCTGGAAAAAGGCAGGGCTGGCCCCCACAGGAAAGACGGACGCCTGGTATGTGGAAGCAGGCCAAGGCATGGGAGCGACGCTGACCATGGCTGATGAGATGAACGCGTACACCTTGGTGGACAGCGGCACGTGGTTCGCCTATATGGATAAAGTGGGCTTGAAGATCGTTTCCCAAGGGGATGCCGCTCTGTTCAATCCGTATGGTGTTATTGAAGTGAATCCGGCCAAATATCCGAAGATCCATCGCAATGCAGCAGCGGCCTTCTCCGATTTCATCACATCCCCCGAAGGTCAAAAGATCATCAAAGACTACAACAAGAATGGCCATCAATTGTTCGTTCCCGATGCAAAATAATTAAAATCCAGGTGATCTGCCCCTCGGCTTTCTGTCGGGGGGCAGACGCCAATAGCGCAAAAGGGGGGCTTCACGGTGGATCTGTTCAAGGTACAAACCCTGGAAGCTGCATCAGAGCTGATTCATAATTCTTTTTCACCCCCTAATCGGGAAACAGAAACCCTGCCCCTTGCCCAGAGTGTGGGACGGATCCTGGCGGTCGATCTGATGGGGATGGATCCCGTGCCGCATTTTTCCCGGTCCGTGGTGGATGGATATGCTCTCAGGGCTTGCGATACCTTCGGTGCAGGCGAGAGTGCACCGGCCTTCCTGACGGTGGACGGCGCTGTGGAAATGGGACAGGGCAGCCTGTGCCCGGTGGTTCCTGGCGCGGCGGTCTATGTTCCTACGGGGGGGGCACTCCCGGAAGGGGCCGATGCGGTGGTGATGGTGGAATACGCCGAGCGGTTCGGCGAGAGTGCTGTGGCGGTCTACAAGCCTGTTGCCCCGGGGGAGAATACCCTGGGGATCGGCGAGGACCTTGCGGTCGGAGAGCTGCTGATGCGGCAGGGGCAGCGGCTTCGGCCTCAGGATATCGGGGTGCTGGCAGCATCGGGCATCTCACAGGTGCAGGTGGTCCGGAAAATCAAGGTTGCGGTGATTTCAACCGGGGATGAAATTGTTTCCCCGGATCAAAAGCCCGGAGCCGGTCAAATCAGGGATATCAACACCTATACCCTGGCTGCCCTGGCCGAAGAATGTGGCGCTGAGGTGCACCGACGGGCGGTGGTGGCGGATACCTTCGAAACCTTGAAACAGGTCTTGGGCGAGGCGCTGGCGGATAGCGACCTGATTGTCCTTTCCGGCGGCAGTTCGGTGGGGGTGAAGGACTACACCTCCCAGGTGCTGGATTCTTTCCCGGATTCGGAAATCCTCGTCCATGGGTTGGCAGTGAAGCCTGGGAAGCCAACGGTGATTGCGCGGGTCCAGGGAAAGCCTGTATTCGGGCTGCCGGGTCAGCCCGCCTCAGCGATGGTGGTCTTCAAAGCGGTGACAGCCCCCTTCATCCGAACGCTGATGGGGGAAACGCCGAGCCTGAACGCAGGGACCACGGCGGCTGCGGCAGTCAACATGCCCTCCGCCCCGGGGCGGACAACCTTCCAGATGGTCACCCTGGAGATGCGGGAGGGTGTACTCACGGCGGTGCCGGTGTACGGAAAATCCGGGATGATTTCTCTGATGAGCCGGGCCCAGGGGTATATCCGGATAGACGCCCGAAAAGAAGGGGTTACAAAGGGCGAAGCGGTTCAGGTTCACCTTTTTTAAGCAAGGTTCCCATTCATTTCCGCGGAGGCGCATATGTGCAGTGAGAGAAATATCTATCTATCCAATATGGAGCTGGCGGAGGCGCTGGAGCAGCTGGCGGCAGCTTATGCCGGTGCCGGGGCGCCCCTGGGCACGGAACGGGTTCCGGTGCCTGAAGCACTGGAGCGGGTGACGGCGGAGCCCATCTTTGCACGGATTTCCGCCCCGTTTTTCAACGCCTCTGCCATGGACGGGATTGCCGTGAAGGCTGAAACCACCTACGGCGCCCACGAGCGGAATCCGGTCACCCTGAAGAAGGGCACCGGGTATGTGGTGGTGGATACCGGGGATCCGCTGCTGGATCCCTGGGATGCCGTGATCATGATTGAAGACGTGACGGAGCTGGATTTGGAAACCGTTGAAATCCGTGGGGCGGTATCCCCTTGGGAGCATGTGCGCCCCGTTGGGGAGGATATCGTGGCGGGAGAACTGATCCTCCCGGCCTGTCACCGGGTGACCCCCATCGATATCGGAGCCCTCCTCAGCGGCGGGATCCTGGAGGTGCCGGTCATCCGCAAGCCCCGGGTGGCGATTCTGCCCACGGGAACGGAGATCATTGAGCCCGAAGAACCCATGGCTATCGGAAAAATCATCGAATCCAACTCCCGGGTCTTCGAGGCCATCGTGAAACAATGTGGCGGGGCCCCCCTTCGGCTGAAGCCTGTGGCGGATGATTACGGGCTGATCCGTGAAACGGTGCGGGAAGCGGTGGCCCAAAGTGACTTGGTCATCATCAATGCCGGTTCCTCGGCGGGGACGGAGGATTACACCGCAAAAGTCATAGCCGAGCTGGGCGAGGTGCTGGTCCATGGCTTGGCCATCAAGCCGGGTAAACCGGCTATTTTAGGGACGGTGGCCGGGAAGCCGGTTATCGGCATTCCGGGTTATCCGGTATCCGCCTGGGTGGTTTTCGATGCCCTGGTGAAGCCCTTGATTCATGCCATGCTGCGGCAGCGGTCTCCGGAGAGGGCCACGGTGGACGCCGTGGTATCCCGGCGGATTGTCTCCTCCCTGAAGCATCTGGAATTTGTGCGGGTGAAGCTGGGGATGGTTGGTGGGCGCCTGATTGCGACGCCTCTCAGCCGGGGTGCCGGCGTAACCATGTCCCTGGTGAAGGCGGACGGCATCCTGCCGATCCCCTTGTGCAGTGAAGGGATTGAAGCGGGAGAAACCGTGGCAGTGGAACTGCTGCGGGATTTGAGGGATATTGAGAACACGGTGGTGGTCATCGGCAGCCATGATCTGGTGGTGGACCTGATGGCCGACTGCATGCATACAACGTGGCCGGACAGCGGCCTGTCTTCCGCCCATGTGGGCAGCATGGCAGGACTGATGGCCCTGCAGCGGGGGGAGGCCCATGTGGCGCCGATCCACCTGCTGGATGAAGCGACCGGGGAATACAATCGGTCCTATGTGCGCAAAGTCCTGCCGGGGCTGAAGGCGGTCCTCGTCAAAGGCGTCCGGCGGGTACAGGGGCTGATGGTGCCGGCGGGGAATCCGAAGGGCATCACAACGATAGCGGATCTGGGACGGTCGGACCTTCGGTTCGTCAACCGCCAAAAGGGGTCCGGAACCCGGCTGCTGCTGGATTACAATCTGAAGCGGATGGGAATCGAAGCCGCTTCAATTGCCGGTTACGGCCGGGAGATGACCACCCATATGGCGGTGGCTTCGGCGGTTGAGTCCGGCACTGCCGATGTGGGCCTTGGCATCCAATCGGCGGCAGCGATTTTGGGGCTGGATTTCATTCCGGTAGGGGTGGAAGCGTACGATTTCCTGGTGCCGGAGCAGTATCTGGAAACCCTGCCGGTTCAGCGGTTCATCGAAACCCTGAGGCTGGAGGCATTCCAACGCAAGGTGCTGGCACTGGGCGGCTATGAACTGGAAGAACCCGGTGTCATAATCCCCCTGTGATGGATTTGTAGTGGATTGGGATAGCAGCGCTCGAATTAATCGGATAAAGTGAGAGTATGAGAATCAGCCAGCCCTATAAATAAACCAAGAACCGAGGATCCCTTATGCATGATACCTGTGGCCGGAAAATTGATTATCTGCGGATCTCTGTGACAGACCTGTGCAACCTGCGGTGCAAATACTGCATCCCTGAAAAAGGGGTATCCCTCAAGGGCCATGATGATATCCTCGGCTTTGAGGAGATTGAAAGGATTGTTCAGGAGGCGGCAGCGCTGGGGGTGACCAAGGTGCGGATCACCGGGGGCGAACCCCTGGTGCGCCGGGGGATTACGGAGCTGGTCCGCCTGGTGGCGTTGGTGCCTGGAATCCGGGACATCGCGATGACCACCAATGGCCTGCTGTTGGCAGAATATGCACAGCAACTGAAGGAAGCGGGCCTGCACCGGGTCAACATCAGTCTGGACACCCTGGACCCGGACAAGTACCGGGAAATCACCCGGGGCGGGGATCTGACACAGGTGCTGGAAGGCATCCGGATGGCCCGGGCCGTGGGCCTGACCCCCATCAAGATCAATGCGGTCCTGATCGGCGGGTTCAACGACATGGAAATCGAGCAGTTTGTGGAGCTGACACGGCAGGAACCCCTGGATGTCCGGTTCATCGAGCTGATGCCCATCGGGGAGGCCAGCACGTGGTCCGCCGAGCATTTCATCCCCAATGAGACGGTATTGAAGCGGATGCCGGAACTGGCACCGCTGGCGGTTCAAGATGCCCAGAGCCCGGCCCGGTACTACACCCTGCCCGGAGCCCAGGGGAAAGTGGGACTGATCAACCCCATCAGCAGCCATTTCTGCGCTGCCTGCAACCGCATCCGGCTGACGGCGGACGGCAAGCTGAAGCCCTGTCTCAATGCGGATACGGAAATCAGCCTGCTGGAGGCGCTTCGAGGCGATGGCAGCCTGTCGGAACGGATTCTTGAAGCCATTCGGTTGAAGCCGGAAAGCCATCACATCCTGGGATCCGATTTTAAACCGGTATCTCGGAACATGCATCAGATCGGAGGATGACCCATGCTGACACATATCAACGAAAGCGGTCGGGCGCGAATGGTCCAGGTGGGTGAGAAGGACGACACCCAGCGGATCGCCATCGCAACAGGGAAGGTTCGCATGCAGCCTGAAACCCTGGCCCTGATTCGGGACGGGAGCATCAAGAAAGGGGATGTTCTGGCGGTGGCCCAGGTGGGAGCCATTATGGCAGCCAAACGGACCGCTGACATCATTCCCATGTGCCACCCGCTGTTCCTGACCGGGGTGGACTTGAAATTCACCCTGAACGAAGCGGAATCGACTGTGGAGATTGAAGCGGAGGCGCAGACAATCGGCAAGACCGGGGTTGAAATGGAAGCGCTCCATGCGGTGACCGCCGCAGCCCTCACCATTTACGACATGTGCAAAGCAGTAGATAAGGACATGACCATTGAAGCGGTCCGGCTGGTATATAAGGCCGGCGGAAAATCCGGGATATATACCCGCAGGGAGGACTGACTATGCGTGTAGTTGCCATCAATATCAGCGAAAAAAAAGGGGTGCCCAAGGTAACCATCCCGGAGGGGAACTTTATTGAAGAACACGGTCTGGAGGGGGATGCCCACGCCGGGAAGTGGCATCGGCAGGTGAGCCTGCTGGGGATTGAGAGCATCGACAAGATGAAGGCCATTGGTGTTCAGGGCCTATGCACCGGAAAATTTGCAGAGAACCTGACCACCGAGGGGATCGTACTCTATGAACTCCCTGTGGGCACCCGCCTGAAAATCGGGGAAACCCTTCAGGAGGTGACCCAGATCGGGAAGGAATGCCATCAGAAATGCGCCATCTATCATACCGTTGGGGACTGTGTGATGCCCAAGGAAGGGATTTTCACCCGGATTCTGAAGGGCGGACTCATCAAGGCCGGGGACGCTATCGAGATTGTGGAGTAGAGGTGCCTATGAAAGCCGCAAAAGAAGGATTTGATAAGACGTTTGTGGCGAGGTCCCATCAGCGGTGCGATCAGATGGGGATCGGTAAGGACCGGATCTACAGCAAGCGGATCCTGACGGGAGAAGCGCTGTTTCACCGTTTGGCTGAGAAGCGGGATCTCATCGAAAATGCGGAGCCTTTCATCAATCAGCTGTATGGGTTCGTGAAGGGAACGGATTTCTTTGCCCTGCTGACCGATGAGGAAGGCTGTATCCTGACGATCATCGGGGATGAGAGCATCCTGTCCGAGGCGTTTTCCTATAAGATGATGCCCGGTGCCTTCATGGACGAGGCCGATATCGGCACCAATGCCATGGGGACGGCCCTGGCGGAAGAGATGCCAGTCCAGATATCGGGAGCAGAGCATTACATTGAGTCCTATCAGCGGTGGACCTGCTCAGCGGCTCCGATCCGGGATACTCAGGGAAGAATCATCGGCACGATGGATCTTACGGGCTATTCGGAACAGGTGCATCCCCATACCCTGGGCATGGTGGTGGCCGCGGCCAACGCCATTGAGCGGATCCTCCAGGTGAAGGAGTTCAATGAAGCCCTCTCCATGGCAAAGCTTTACACGGAAACCATTATCGACAGCATCGCTTCCGGAATCCTGACTGCCGATGTGGATGGGACCATCAAGACGGTCAATCGGACGGTTTCGGAGCTTTTTGGCTATTCTGCCGCCGAAATCCGAAAGATGAAGGCCTGGCAGCTGTTTGAAGGCTGGGACCGCGTGCTGAATGCGGCCCATTCCCACCAGGGCTATGTGGACGAAGAGGTTTTTGTGAATTCCCGGCGGAACAAGCTGCAGTTCAACCTCAGCACCTATCCCATTGTGGACAGTCGCAAGGAGCTGCGGGACATTATTTTTGTCTTCAAGGATGTGAAGAAGGTACGGAAGCTGGCCAACCGGATCATGGGGCGCCACGCGGTCTATACCTTCGATAAGATCCTGGGTGCCAACCAACATTTCTGCAAGGTCATTGATTTTGCTAAGAAGGTGGCGGACAGCCGGTCCAGCATCCTGATCATGGGGGAGAGCGGCACGGGAAAGGAACTTTTTGCCCAGGCGATCCACAACCATTCGGACCGCCATGAGGAGCCCTTTGTGGCGTTGAACTGCGGTGCCATTCCCCGAACCCTCATCGAGGCGGAGCTTTTCGGCTATGAAGAAGGGGCGTTTACCGGGGCCAAAACCTCCGGTAATCCCGGGAAGTTTGAAATTGCGGATGGCGGGACCCTGTTCCTGGACGAGATCGGCGAGATGCCCCTGGATATGCAGACCCGGCTCCTGCGGGTCATTGAAGAGGGGACGGTGAGCCGTATCGGCGGCGGCAAGGAAATTGTCGTGGATGTGCGGATCATCGCGGCCACCAACAAGGATCTTGAGGAAGAAGTGAAAAAAGGGAATTTCCGCAAGGATCTCTATTATCGACTGAATGTACTGCCCCTGATCCTACCGCCCCTCCGACAGCGGAAGGATGACATTCCCATGCTGGTGGATTTTTTCATGAAACGGATCTCCAAGCGGCTGAACAAGAAACCCTTCCCCCTGACAGACCCGCAGATGCGGCTGCTGATCGACTATGACTGGCCGGGGAATATTCGGGAACTGGAAAACTTCATTGAGCTGATCATCAATACCGAGGCCATGCCTGCCAGCTTGGAAGCGGCTCAGCCGAATGGTGCTGCTCCAGCGGAAATTCCGTCACTGCAGTTCGCCTGGATGCCGGGAGAAGAGGATGTTTCTTTGAATGAGGTTCAGAAGCGCCACATTCTTCACACCCTGATCAAATATAACGGCAATATTTCTCTCAGTGCCAAGGCCTTGGGGATTGCCCGGAATACCCTGTACCGGAATATTGAGGCCCATGGGATTGAGTGCTCCGAATTTGAACAGTGATCCGTTGTGGAACGGTGATTCTTGCGCATAATGTTCCGTTTTGGAACAATAGTGCGAAGGTATGAAAACATGTTTTTTAAAACCGTTGCAGCGCAACGGTTTTTCTTTTGGCATGGGAATTGCTCTATTAAAGAGGCAACACAGACTTTAAGGAGGGATACCATGTTCGGTTATACAGGAAAAATACTGCGTGTGAATCTGACAAACCGCACCACTGCAACAGAGGCCCTGAACCACGAGGAAGCGCTTAAATTCATCGGGGGCCGTGGCTTTGGGACCAAGATGTACATGGATGAAGTGGATCCGGCCATTGAGCCGCTGGCTCCTGAGAACAAGCTGTTCATCGTCACCGGCCCCCTGACGGGGACCAATGCCCCCACCAGCGGTCGGTTCATGGTCATCACCAAATCCCCCCTGTCGGGAACGATCGCCTGTTCCAACTCAGGCGGACACTGGGGAGCCGAGCTTAAATTCGCCGGTTATGATGCGATTATCCTGGAGGGGAAAGCAGATAAACCCGTTTATCTGAATATCGTTGACGATCGGGTGGAGATTCTGGATGCGGCGCACCTGTGGGGCAAAGTGGTTTCTGAGACCACGGAAACCTTGGAAGCCGCCCATGGAGAAAAAGCCAAGGTTCTGACCATCGGCCCCGGGGGAGAAAATCTCTCCATGATCGCCGCTGTCATGAACGACCGTTACCGTGCTGCCGGCAGATCCGGTGTGGGCGCTGTGATGGGCTCCAAAAACCTGAAGGGCATCGTCGTGAAGGGCTCCGGCAAGGTAGAGACGGCGGACCCCGAAAAATTCAAGGAAGTTTTCTCCGGCTGCATGAAAAAAATCAAAGAGAACGGCGTTACAGGCCAGGGGCTTCCGGCTTATGGGACGGCGGTGCTGGTCAATATCATCAATGAAAACGGCGCTTTTCCGGTGAACAATTTCCAAAAATCCCAGTTCCCCATGGCTGAGGAGATCAGCGGCGAGACCCTGGCAGAGAAGTACATGACCAAGAAAGATGTCTGTTACCGCTGCCCCATCGCCTGTGGGCGTTACTGCGAAGTGGATGACGTTAAAGGCGGCGGCCCCGAATATGAAACGATCTGGGCTTTTGGCGGCGACTGCGGTGTACACAGCCTGCCGGATA
>CAYRIO010000036.1:0-25289 GCA_964424355.1 uncultured Peptostreptococcaceae bacterium | reverse complement strand
ACCCGCCGGCCGTGTTCCTTCAACACTTCAAGGATAATGCGCGAACCGGAGAGTTTCATGCTATTCTTCCTCCCGATGGATGGCCCCCTCAGAAGCCGAGGTGACAGAGCGCCGATATTTCCGTAAGTAGCCTTTGAGGTTGGGATCGATCTGCGGAGTCCAGACAGCTCGCCGTTCAGCAAGAACCGCCTCATCCACCAGCAGGTTGAGAAGCCCTGCCGGGATATCGATCTGGATCAGATCCCCTTCCTGGACCAGACCGATGGGGCCGCCGGAAACCGATTCCGGTGACACGTGGCCGATGGCTGCCCCCCGGGTGGCCCCTGAAAAGCGTCCATCCGTGAGAAGGGCCACTTCCTTGTCAAGTCCCATCCCTGCCAAGGTGGAGGTGGGGCCCAGCATTTCCCGCATTCCCGGTCCCCCTTTGGGACCTTCGTTGCGGATGACCACGACATCGCCGCTTTTAATCTCCCCTTTGAGGATGGCGGCGGAGGCCGTTTCCTCTGATTCAAATACCCGGGCCGGGCCGGTTTTCACCATCATCTCCGGCGCCACGGCGCTCTGTTTGACAACGGCCCCTTCAGGCGCCAGACTGCCCTTCAGAACCCGGATGCCACCGGAGGCGCTGTGGGGCTTTTCGATGCGGGCCACCACGGTGCCGTCTCCCCGGGGGGCTTTGGCGATGATGTCGCCCAGGGTGCGGCCGGTAACTGTCACCAGATCCAGATTCAGCAGGTTTTTCTCAGAAAGCTCCCGCATGACGGTGGCAATCCCACCCACTGCATAGAGGTCTTCAATGTGGTAGGGGCCCGCCGGACTGAGCTTGCACAGGTTTGGCGTTTTACCGCTGACCTGGTTGATCCGTTCCAAATCCATGGGCACCTCGGCCTCCGCCGCAATGGCGGTGAGGTGCAGGACCGTGTTGGTGGAGCAGCCCAATGCCATATCAATGGTCAGGGCGTTTTCAAAGGCCTGGGTGGTCATGATATCCCGGGGCTTGATGTCCTGTTCCACCAGGGTCATGATCTGACGGCCGGTTTCAACCGCCAGGCGGATCCGCTCAGCGTATACCGCCGGGATGGTGCCATTGCCGGGAAGGGCCATGCCCAGGGCCTCTGTCATGCAGTTCATGGAATTGGCCGTGAACATGCCGGAGCAGGAGCCGCAACCGGGACAAGCGTTATTCTCCAGCTCTCCCAGCTCCTCTTCCGTCATTTTCCCGGCGCGAACCGAGCCGACGGCTTCGAAGACCTGGGTCAGGGACACCGCTTTTCCCCGGTGCCGTCCCGCCAGCATGGGGCCGCCGCTGACGATGATGGATGGGATATTCAGCCGTGCCGCCGCCATCATCATGGCGGGCACGGATTTGTCGCAGTTGGGGATCATGACCAAGCCATCGAAGCCGTGGGCCTTGGTCATGATTTCAATGCTGTCGGCGATGAGCTCCCGACTGGCCAGGGAATACTTCATCCCCTCATGGTTCATGGCGATGCCGTCACACACGGCGATGACCGGAAACTCCAGAGGGGTGCCCCCTGTCATGAGGATGCCTTTCTTCACGGCCTCTGCCAGACTTCTGAGGTGAATATGCCCAGGAACCACTTCGTTGAAGCCGTTGACAACCCCGATGAAGGGCTGCCTGATCTGTGCATCTGTCAAACCCAGTGCCTTGAGCAGTGACCGGTGGGGGGCTTTCTCAACCCCTTCTTTCACTGCGTTGCTTTTCACTATTTCACCCCATCCTTCTTGATCCAGGACATCATGCCGCGAAGCTCTGCGCCCACTTCAACGATGGGATGCTCCAGTTCACGACGTTTGTAGGCATTGAACTGAGGCCGGTTCAATTGGTTTTCCATGATCCAGTTGCGGGCAAAGGTGCCGTCCTGGATTTCTGCCAGAACCTGTTTCATGGTGGCCCGGGTCTCGTCGGTGACGATCCGGCGCCCAACGACATAATCGCCGTATTCAGCGGTATCGCTGACGCTGAAGCGCATCTTCTCAAAACCGCCCTCGTAAAGGAGGTCAACGATCAGTTTCAGTTCATGGAGGCATTCGAAGTAAGCGATCTCAGGCTGGTACCCCGCATCCACCAAGGTATCGAAACCGGCTTTGATCAGTTCGGTAGCGCCGCCGCACAGGACAGCCTGCTCACCGAAGAGATCGGTTTCCGTTTCTTCCCGGAAGGTGGTTTCGATGACGCCGGCGCGGGTGCCGCCGATACCGCAGGCGTAAGCCAGAGCCAAGTCCTTGGCTTTCCCGGAGTTATCCTGATGAACAGCGATGAGGGCAGGAACGCCGAACCCTTCCTGATACACCCGACGAACCAGGTGACCGGGGCCCTTTGGCGCAACCATGAACACGTCTACATCCTCCGGGGGCTGGATCTGGCCAAAATGGATATTGAAGCCGTGGGCAAACACCAGGGAGTTGCCGGGTTTCAGGTTGGGTTCGATATCTGCCAGATAGATGGCCCGCTGCTTCTCATCGGGAAGCAGGATCATGATGATATCAGCTTTTGCCGCAGCCTCAGCAGTGGTGAGAACTTCCAAGCCTTCTGCTTTTGCTTTATCCGCGGACTTGCTGCCGGGGTAGAGACCCACAACAACCTTCACACCGCTTTCCTTCAAGTTCAGGGCATGGGCATGACCCTGACTGCCATATCCGATTACCGCTACCGTCTTATCTTTGAGCAAGTTCAAATCCGCGTCTTTACCATAGTACATCTTAGCCATGTGTTATTCCTCCCGGGTTAATCGGATGTCTTTGACATCCTCTAGTTTATTCATAAAGTGAACGGCCTGTTCGGCCGAGTATGCGCCTCTTTCCTCCAGTGTGAACCGGATATCCGAATACCCGAGGGTTTCGGAGGGAACCATGTGAACATCCCTGATCTGGAAGGTCTTGCGGCGGAGCACACCCATTACGCGAATCAGGGCGTCCATCCCTTCGTTGACTCTAGCTGATACGACACAATGCATAAGCTGCCTCCTTCCTCATTCCCAAAATTGAATGCTTCAAATTTTTTAAGCTTTGTCCTTGTGTTTTCTCTCTACGGACAGTAAAATAAAAATAGCTCCTTAACTTTCATCTTGCGCTGTAAGACATCCCGTCTTACAGCATTTTTTTCATCCCCCCAATTAAAAAACCTTCGCAGCTAATGTGCGAAGGTTAAAATTTGTAACAAAATAAGGTCATCTTAGAAATGTCCCCGCGCTTCGCCTCTTTGTTAGGGACGCAAATCTCATCGCGCGTTACCACCCTAATTGCGGCCCAAAGGCCGCCACCTCATTTGAATCGACTGCAAGCAGTGAATTCTAGCCTGGTAACGGTGGCTGCCGTTCTCTTCTACTCACCGGCTGGTTTTGGAAGGGACTGCTCGGGAGGGATGTCGACTGACCGCCTTTACCGATTCACACCACCCATCGGCTCTCTGGAAAAGCTACGTTCAGTCTTGCACTCCGTCAGTGCATTTCATGATTTATAGATGATTATACCGAGGGGTGCTCCCCCTGTCAACACAAAATAGAAAAAATATTCTTACAATTTAACCGGTAGGGTTAAACAGAAGTGGGAACGCCTCCGGATTCATAAGAAAAACCGATCACAGTCTGCTATAACCGGCCTTCCCAAGTCGGTGTCCGCAGTCTGCGATCGGTTTTCTGGCTTTTAGGCGCTTTCCAAATTTTTGCCCGTGAACTGACTGTTGTAGAGATCGGCATAGAAGCCGCCGTCTGTCAGCAGGCTTTGGTGGTTTCCCTGCTCGATGATGGTCCCCTGGTTCATGACCAGGATATGGTCCGCATCCCGGATGGTGGACAGCCGGTGGGCGATGACAAAGCTGGTCCGGCCAGCCATGAGGTTGTTCATGGCCTTCTGGATCAGCACCTCGGTGCGGGTATCCACGTTGCTGGTGGCCTCATCGAGGATGAGGATGGCCGGATTTGCCAGGATGGCCCGGGCAATGGTGAGGAGCTGCTTCTGGCCCTGGGAGATGTTGCTGGCCTCCTCATTGAGGACGGTGGCATATCCCTCCGGCAGGGTCTTGATGAAGTGATGGGCATGGGCAGCCTTGGCGGCCTGAATGATATCCTCCTCAGAGGCATCCTCCCGGCCGTAGGCGATGTTGTCCCGCAGGGTGCCCCCGAAGAGCCAGGTATCCTGCAGCACCATGCCGAAAAGCCTGCGCAGGTCGCTGCGCTTGAGGTCTCGGATATCGGTGCCGTCGATGGTGATGCACCCTCCTTGGATTTCATAAAACCGCATCAGCAGATTTACCAGGGTCGTCTTCCCTGCACCGGTGGGGCCAACGATGGCAATGGTGGAGCCCGGCGCCACATCGATGCTGAGGTCTTCCATGAGGATTTTATCCTCGGAATAGCCGAACCGGACATGATTGAAGCGGACATGTCCCTTGGGAAGCTGAATAACGGTGGCATCTGCGGCTTCCGGCACCTGCTCCGGTTCGTCCAGCACCTCGAAAACCCGTTCCGCTGCAGCAACCGTGGATTGGAGGACATTGGCGATATTCGCCACCTGGATGATAGGCTGTGTGAACTGGCGCATGTATTGGATGAACGCCTGGATATCGCCTATTTCAATGGCTTTTCTGGCTACCAGCAGGCCGCCGACAACACAGATCCCCACATATCCCAGATTGCTGACAAAGTTCAGGGCAGGGAAAATGATGCCAGACATGAACTGGGCTTTCCATCCCACATGATACAGCCGTTCATTGATCTCCCTGAACGTTTCGATGGATTCCTGCTCCTGACCGAAGGCTTTGACCACCTTATGCCCGGAATACATTTCTTCTACATGGCCATTCAATTGACCCAGGGATTTCTGCTGCTCCTTGAAGAACTTCTGAGATTTTTTTGTGATCATGGCCGTGATGACACCGCTGGCCGGCAGGGTGACCAGAGCGATCAACGTCATGACCGGGCTGATGGTCACCATCATGATCAGGATTCCAACCACGGTGACCAATGACGTGATCAGCTGACTGAGGCTCTGCTGAAGACTGGTGGCGATGGTATCCATATCGTTGGTGGTACGGCTCAGGATTTCCCCGTGGGTACGCTGATCGAAATAACTTAAAGGCAATCGGTCCAGCTTCTCCTTCACATCTCCCCGCATGCGGAAAACCGTATTCTGGGAGACACCGGACATGATGAAGCCCATCAGATAGCCGAAAACGCCGCTGATCAGGTACAGGACCAGCATGACCAACAGGACCTTCCCCACATAGGCCATATCAAAGCCCGGGATGGGCTGCTGCTTCAATGCTTCGATGACCGCCGAGGGCTGATGGCTCTGCATGGCTGCCTGAATTTTGCCATAGGCCTGGTACCGGGCGATGACCCCCTCTGCCAGCTTGGTGGTGGCGTGCCCCATGACCTTGGGTCCGATGATGGAAAACAGGGTGCTGGCGATGGCCAGGAAAAAGACTGCAACAAACCGGTATTTTTCAGGCTTCAGATAGTCCGCCAACCGGCGGAACGTTCCTTTAAAATCCCGTGGTTTTTCTACGATCCGGCCCATGGGAGGGCCCCCCATGCCGGGACCGCCGCTGGGGCGTTTATTGGGCTCACTCATGCGATTTCCTCCTCTGACAGCTGGGAGGAAACTATCTCCCGATAAATCAGGCACGTGGCCATGAGCTCCCGATGGGTTCCCATGCCGGCTACCCGGCCGTCGTCCAGGACAATGATCCGGTCTGCGTCCATGACGGTGGTGACCCGCTGGGCCACCACAATCACAGTGGCATCGTCGGTTTCCTTTTTCAGAGCGGCACGGAGCAAGGCATCGGTCTTGAAATCCAGGGCCGAGAAGCTGTCATCGAAGATATAGATTTCCGGTCTCCGCACCAGGGCCCGGGCGATGGAAAGCCGCTGTTTCTGGCCCCCGGACAGGTTGGTTCCCCCCTGGGAAACCGGAGCCCCGTAGCCCTCCGGCAGGTTCTGGATGAATTCGCTGGCCTGGGCGGTCGCCGCAGCGCGGCTGACCTCCTCCGCCGTGGCCTCCTGGCGGCCATAACGGATGTTGGCGTCCACGGTGCCGCTGAAGAGGACCGGGGTCTGGGGAACAAAACCAATCAGGGATCTGAGAGTACGCTGAGACAGATGGCGCACATCAACGCCATCCACCAGAACAGCCCCCCCGGTGACATCATAAAACCGGGGAATGAGATTGATCATGGTGGATTTACCGGAGCCCGTCCCCCCGATGATTGCCGTGGTTTCCCCAGGAATCGCTGAAAAGCTGATTCCCTGGAGAGCCGGTTCTTCGGCGCCCGGGTAATTGAAGGTGACATCCCTGAATTCAACGCACCCTTTCTTGCAGGTCATTTCCCCGGCGTCCTCCGGATCCCGGATTTCAGGCTCCAGCTCCAGGACCTGGTTGATCCGAGTAGCCGACGCCTGGGCCCGGGGGACCATGACGAACATGATGGTGACCATGATGATGGAGAACATGATCTGCATGGCATACTGCAGAAATGCCATCATATCCCCCAATGCCATACGGTTCATGCTGATCAGCCGACCGCCAAACCAGATGATGGCTAGGGTGGTGACGTTCATCAGGACGATCATCAGGGGCTGCATGGCCGCCATGATTTCATTGACCCGGATGGAGACATCGGTCAGATCGCGGTTGGCGGTATCGAACCGCTTGTTTTCAGATTGCTGCCGATCGAAGGCCCGGATGACCCGTATCCCGGTCAGGTTCTCCCGCAGCACCCGGTTCACGGTATCCAGCTTCACCTGCATGGACTGATAGAGGGGCACCACCAGGGAGGCCAGGAGGCCGATAAGGCCCAGCATGACCGGGAGGATGATGAACAGCACCTTCGTCAGCTCGGCATCCTTGTTCCAGGCCATGATGAGCCCGCCGAAGCACAGGATGGGGGAATAGATGAGGAAGCGCATCCCCATGACCACGAGGGTCTGAACCTGGGTGATGTCGTTGGTGGTGCGGGTTATGAGGGATGAAGCCCCTACCCGGTCGAATTCATTGAGGCTGTAACTCTCCACCCTTGTGAAGAGCGTATTGCGCAGATCTTTGCCCATGCCCAGAGCCACTACAGAAGAAAGATAGCTGCTCGCAATGGCAAAGACGCTGCTGGCCAGAGCCACAGCCAGCATGTAGGCGCCGTATTTCAGGATATAGGCGGAATCCCCCTGAAGCATCCCATTGTCCACGATATCAGACATCAGGGTCGGCAGGTACAGCTCCGCGATAGCCTGAAGAAACAGGCAGATCAAGGCAGCTGCAACCGGGCCGCTGTAGGGTTTGAGAAAACGTAAAAGTTTGAACATCGGACCACTCTTTCTATCCACCGAATTGGAATGATTTGAACAGCTGATCAGGTTGTACCTTGTACACCCTCATCCAGGGGATTTACTGCCGCACCGTTACCTTCATGCCATTTTTCAGGCTGCCAGCGCCGGTTACGGCAACCGTGTCGCCTTCCAGGAGCCCCTTGAGCACTTCCGTTTCACGGCTGTGTGTCAGACCGGGGGTCACCTCTGTTTTCATAGCAATCCCGTCCCGAATCACATAGACAAAATGTTTCCCGGATTCCTGGACGACAGCGGCCTCGGGGATAACCAGTCCCTTCCGCCCTGCTGTTTTCAATGAGGCACTGGCAGTCAGCCCGGCCATGAGCTTCCCGTCATTGGGAACGGAAATTTCGATGGGGAACAATTCCCCGGTGCCGACCGCTGTGGGTCCGATCCCTGTCACGGTCCCTGTGATAGGAACATCCGGATAGATCTCCACCGTCACCGCTGCGGCCTGACCCACCTTGAGGGCGGGCAGCATATCCTGGGAAACCATCCCCTTCAGCTTCAACGTACTCAGATCGGCTACCGTCACCAGGGCAGCGCCGGATGATACGGTTTCGCCGACGACTGCATTCTGAACCGTGACGACACCGGCCACGGGGCTTGTGAGGACTGTATAGTCCCGTTGTACCTTGATATTGCTGATAGCGGCTGCAGCCGTTTCTACAGAGGCCGCAGCCTGGCTCCTGGCCGGACCGGCAGCGCTCTCGTACTGCTTCTTCGCCGTGTTCACCCGATCAGCCGCATCATCCAGTTGACTCTGAGAAGCGGCCCCCGACCCATAAAGCGCTTGGATCCGGTCAAAATTCTTTTGATCGGCATCCAGCGTGATTTTTGCCATTTCAGCCTGTACTTTTGCCATTTCCTGTCCCGCCTGGGCAGTCTGATACCCGGCTTCCGCTTGGTTGAGCTGAGCCGCCAGGGCCCGATCATCCAGGGTTACCAGCACCTGTCCGGCCTTCACATCTGCCCCTGCGGCAACCGCCACGGAGGCAACTTGCCCGGTGATTCGGCTTGAAAGGACCGCAGTCTGTGTCGGCACCAAAACCCCCTCCACCGTCAGGGTCGGGTCCAGAGCTCTCTTTTCAACAGAGGTGGTTGTAACAGAGGCACTCCCGGGATTTCCCTGGGTGCATCCGGCGGCAGTGACCGCTACGATGCCACAGAGCAGGAGAGTCATTGTGTCTTTGAGCGTCAGCTTCATGGTTTCCCCTCCTAATCCAGTAAATGAATCTTCACAGTTGTGTTCATCCCCATCATCAGGGGGCGATCGCCGATATCCAGCAGCGTAATCCGCACAGGGACCAGCTGGGTCACTTTACTGAACTCCCCGCTGGTGTTCAGGGACGGAAACGTATTGAATGCCTGATGGGTCGCCTGACCGACACGCTCCACCTGACCGCTGAATGTCACCCCAGGATAGGCGTCAATCCGAATGTCCACGGGTTGCCCCGCCTGAATCTTGAAAATATCGGTCTCTTCAATATTGGCCTTGATATACATATGGTCGGTGTCCGCAATGGTGGCAATCTCCATGCTGGGGGACACCACTTCCCCCGGCACCACAGAGCTCAGTACCACTCTGCCATTGATGGGGGTTTTGATAGCCGCCTTCGATACCAGACTGTCAGCGGTGTTCTCCAGGGCATCGGTGTTCAGCGCCGAACTGCTGACCAGCATCCCCAGCTCCTGACGGCCCAGAACTTGACCTGCCTGAACGGTATCCCCTTCCCGGATGTCCCAGGTCTTGATCTTCGCGGTCATCTCCGGAACAATCGCCACCGTATCCGCCGTCACCTGGGCATCCTCCGTTGTAAAAAACGTCCGTGCTTCATACCAGATCCAAATCCCCCAGGCGATACCCGTCACTAAAACCAACAGCCCCACTATGGTCAGGATTTTCTTCACTTTGTTCATCCCGTTCATCCTCTCTCTCCGTCTTTATTGGCAGCGATCCGATCCGCCTTTTCTAAAAGTTCCCTTACCCGAAGCATCATCGCATCAAGCTCTATCAATTCATTTTCCGGCAAAACACTCAATTTTTTCGCCAATGAATCCCGATTCTGCCTCAGTATCTCTGTCATCAGTTCTCTACCCGCTTCGGTGATATCGATCCGAATGACCCGACGGTCCTGCGAATCGGTAAAGCGTTCCCCCAGCTTCTGTTCAAGCAGCCGGTCCATCAGAGGTGTCATCTGCTGCTTTGAAATATGCATGGCAGCGGACAGCTCCGACATGGTCTGGGGGCCTTTGCGGAACAGCATCATCAGCGCAAAGAACTGCTGCTTGCTCATTCGGTGAAATACCAAACGCTCCATCGGATTTAAAAACTTTTCATGCATGAAGGGCAAAAATTTCAGTAGACTTTCTGCCGCTTTTTCATCTCGTTCCATCACATACGCCTCCGTCTATTGACTGATCCCTATACCTCCAGTATACCCGGCCGTCGGTTTATAGTAAACATTTATTTACTATAAACTTTTATTAATTGTATTTCTTCGTAAAAAAAGCCGGAGATTCGGTTGTCCCGTATCTCCGGCCTCTATGGCGAACATTATAAGTGCTATTCCTGATCCTTCATGGCCATGGCCGCCAAAGCAGCCTGGACGATAGCCGCTGGGGTCAGCTCGTACTTGAGCAGCAGTTCTTCAGGCTTTCCGGATTCGCCGAAAACATCCTGGAGCCCTACCCGCTTCAAGGGTGCCGGATAATACTCTCCCAGTGCCTCTGCGACAGCCCCGCCGAGGCCGCCAATGACGGAGTGCTCTTCAGCTGTAACGATGGCGCCGGTTTCACGGGCCGCAGCAATGACAGCCTCCAGATCCAAGGGCTTGATGGTGTGGATATCCAGCACCTGAGCCTCAATGTCCCTTTCAAGCAGCTGTTCCCGGGCAAGCAGCGCCATCTCCACCATGATACCGGTTGCAAGAATCGCCACATCCTGGCCCGGCTTGAGTTTAACAGCCTTGCCGATTGCGATCTGACTTTCATCCGCGTAGATATCATTCACCTTGGACCGGCCCAAACGGACATATACCGGACCATCAAGGATCATGGCGTCCTTCAGCAGTTTATTCGCCGACACGCCGTCTGCAGGATTGAGAACCACCATATTGGGCAGAGCCCGCATGATGGCCAAATCTTCAATGGCTTGGTGGGATGCGCCGTCCTCGCCCACAGTGAGCCCTGCATGGGTAGCACAGACCTTCACGTTGAGCTTCGGGTAACAAATGGAATTCCGGATGATCTCAAAAGCACGGCCGGCCGCAAACACCGCAAACGTGCTGGCTACTGCTGTTTTTCCGGCAGCTGCCAGTCCTGCCGCAACTCCCATCAGGTTCTGCTCCGCAATACCCATATCAAAGAACCGCTCTGGGTATTTTTTTGCAAAGCCATTGGTCATGGTCGATTTGGACAAATCCGCATCCAACACCACCATGTTCTTATTTTCCTCGCCGTACGCCTCTAAAAATGCGCCGTAGGCCTCCCGCGTTGCTGTTTTTGCCATGATTTACGCCTCCAGTTCCGATATTGCCTGATCCAGTTCGCTTCTGGATGGCGCTTTTCCATGCCAACCCACCTGATTCTCCATGAAGGATACCCCTTTGCCCTTCACGGTGTGGGCGATGATCAATACAGGCTGTGATGCCTGATCTGCTTCTTTCAGCGTTGCCGCAAGCGCTTCCATGTCGTGGCCGTTGGTTTCCAGAACCAGCCAGCCAAAGCTGCGCCACTTGTCATCCACAGGCTTGATCCCCATGACTTCCTCATTGGGGCCGTCAATCTGAAGGCCATTGTAGTCCAGAATTGCCACCAGGTTGCCCAGCTTATAGTGGCTGGCAGCCATAGCAGCCTCCCAGACAATGCCTTCGTTCAGTTCACCATCGCCCAGGAGCGCATATACCTTTGATGGCTTTTGATCCATCCGCAGGGCCAGAGCAATGCCCACAGCGGCAGAAATCCCCTGTCCCAGGGAACCGGTGGACATATCCACCCCTGGCACCTTCCGCATATCCGGGTGGCCTTGAAGCTTCGACCCCGTCTGACGCAGCGTGTTCAGAAGCTCCGGCTCAAAGAATCCCCGACGTGCCAGTGCAGCGTACAGCACCGGTGCCGCATGCCCCTTCGAAAGCACAAAGCGATCCCGATTTTCCCAGGAGGGATTCGCCGGGTCGATCTTCAAATGTTCAAAGTAGAGGACCGTCATGATGTCCGCTGCGGACAGGGACCCTCCGGGATGGCCGGAAGCTGCGGCAGCTATCATTCCAACGATATCCTTCCGAATCTGTGTGGCAATCTGCTGTAATTCCTTCAATGATTTTTCCATGGGATCTCCTTTTCACCAGCGCCTAATTGTTGAACCAATGGCAGCGTTCTGCTGCCGAATTTGTTGAGATTGTCTCTGAATATATCCTGAACCACGTCCCCGGTATCCAAGCGGTAGATCCGCGCAGGGTTTCCTGCGGCGTCCATATCCGTTCCGTTGAACCAGATGATGATCTTGATACGGTCGTACTTGGGCAGCTTGGCGAACATATCCCGGACCCATGCGGCCTTGTCCCCTCCGACACTGTTGGAGCCGAACTCCGTAATCATCAGTGGGAAGTTGAAGGTATTGGTATAGGATGCATACAGTTTGGGATAAATTTCGTCAAAACTGCGCCAGCGCTCGCCGGGATGATAGGTTCCCGTGTTATAGCCGGTCAACCCGACGATATCCACATACTCCTGGCCCGGAAAGTAATTGAAGGCCTGATTCCAGTTGAAATTCGGGAACGACACATCATGAGGGTTCCAGACCCACAGAATATTGTCCGCCCCTTCTGCCTTGAAAATTCCATGGACGTACCGCCACATCTCATTGTAAAGCTCAGGATCCCGAGAGTAATGGTAGGCACTGTAGACACACCAGTCCCCATTCATTTCATTATTCAAGCGGAAAAGCACCGGCTTTCCGAAGCTTTTCAGATCTTTTGCATATTGTCGTAAGAACGCGTCATGCTTCCCATCCAGGATGTCATACACAATGCCGGTATTATCCCCATTGTTCAGCATGGTCTGAAGGGTAAGCTCCACAACCCGGTTATCATCCCACGCCCTGTTCAGTTCGTCAACCGGCGCCTTGGTCTCCAACGTCTGATAACGCACGAGGACATCGAACTGATAGTTCAGCCTTTTTTCCAACCCTTTCAGATAGTCGAGATTGGCGGTGGCACCATAGGAGAATATCCCCCAACGCTGCGGGCTGCTCGGGGAGAATGCCGCGGTGTAATACTGTTTCAAGGAATCAGTGAAATGGGTTTGATCCGCAGCAAAAACCCGGTGATTGCCGGAGGCTCCGATTTTATTCGTGAACCGGAAGCTTTGCAGGATCCGGTCATGGATTCCGATGGGATCCTGGGATTTCACCATGACTGTGATTACTTCCTCTGGACTTCGGAGAAATTCAGCCACAAAGTAGTAGTTCTTATCCCCGGGTACCCGCGCCAGCTTTTCGCGGCTCCAGGTGGTGATATGAACCTGAATCCCGTCATACGCTGTCCAGTAGTTCATTTCCGCCTTATGTCGGGGATCCTTCAGGAAACCCATGTTGTAGTTCACATATGATTTGGCGCTATGTACGGTTCCTGAGAAATCATCATGATAGATTTCTATGCGGGTCTTGGGAGATGAGAGAACCGACTGGGCGTCCGCCATGGTGGTGTCCACCTGATAATCCGTTGGAAAATCCAGGCTGTACCCCTGGCTGTGATTGACAAAACGGCTGGTGCCGTCGCCATTGGCTATAACGGTCTGGATATCGCGGTTCCAGTTAAGACTCTGCTCCGGTACCGCTGCGCCATCCATGTAATAGAGGGTGCCCAGGTCCGCAAAAACCGTCATCCCACTCATTGCGAAAATAAGTCCGGCAAGCAAAAGTATCTTTTTCACGGGTTTCATCCTTATCCTGAAATATTTCGAGTCGTGATGACTTTGATCATGAATTTCGGCAAGGCCATCATCCGCCCGATTCGTGTTGGCTCTTTCAATAAACGGTGCATCCATTCGATTCCGAGCTTTTGAAAAATGATTGGGGCCCGTTTCACATTCCCGGCGTACACATCCAATGACCCGCCCACGCCCATGGACACATGGGCATTCAGGGTCCGGCGATGTTTGGCGATCCATTTTTCCTGCTTGGGTGCCCCCAGTGCCACAAAAAGAACATCCGGCTTGGCTTCATTGATATTATCAATGATCCGATTCTCATCCTCCGGACCAAAATAGCCGTTTTCAATCCCCTTGATGATGATGTTGGGGTATTTCTCCAGAATTTTCTGCCCTGCCAGATCCGCAGTTCCGGGTTTTCCACCGAACAGATAAATGGAACGCCGGGTGGCGTGACAGTATTTCAGGATCCGGTCCATCAGCTCAATGCCAGGAACCCGGTCGGTCAGGCCCAGATGGTGGATCCGGGATGCATAAACGAGCCCGATGCCGTCTGGAATAATCAGATCTGCGCTGTTCAGGACGTCCTTGAACTCCGGATCATTTTCAGCCATCATCACCATTTCGGTGTTGGGGGTATAAATGACCGCGGTCCGTTCACGGTTCAGGAGGGCCAGAAACTTATTGAAGGCCTCGTCCATATCCACACGATCGATGCGTACGCCTAATATTTTTACGGATTTTTCTGACATGATTTCACCTTCAATTCAGTAGTTGTTTGAGAACTTCTTCGTTCTGATGCAGGTTGTCCCGCAGCAGCGCCACTTTCTCATTCACGGCTTTCATAGGCTTTTTCCCGGCTTCCAGGGTTTCAAGAATCTCCTGGAGCAGAAGGTCCGGCTCAAAAGAGCGGACATCCGCAAAAACAGACCGGTTGATGGTCTCCATGAAATATTCTATTTTAGGGTCATAGCTCACAGCAATCATCGGCGTGCCGCAAATCGCAGAAACGATGAGCGAGTGCAGCCGTGTTCCCACCAAAACATCCAGCTGAGCCGTCAGGGAAAGCATTTCACTGACACACAGCTTTCGCCGGATTGGGATGACCAGGCCTTCCGCCAACCGCTCCAGGCAGTCCAGCACCATGCCGTCCTGTTCTGCATAGTAGGGGATCAGCAGGATATTGGCATGCTGATCCTCCCGAAGCTTCCGGATCAGTTTTACCAGCTTCTCTGCCGCACCAAAGGTCATGTCCTTGCCCCGAAAGGCAAGACCGATCAGCGGCGCCCCCGGTATATATCCAGGTGAGCCTGCCAGCCACTCCGAAAGGATCCGATCCTCCCGGGGAGCCAGGCTGATGACCGGATCTGAAGTAATGATGATCCGGTCAGCCGCAATGCCGATGCCGACCAGATCCGCTTTGGAATTAGGTTCACGAACGGTGATGGCATCCACCCGGCTGAGAACGTGTTTCGTGATGAACCGATTGAAGGGCTTTCGGATCGGACCGATTCCCTGACTGTAGATCATCACTTTTTTCCCCATCAGCTTGCCCATGGCAATCAGGGCCAGGTAGTAGAAGATACTGAGTCTGCCGGTCACATCCTGAAGCAGGCTGCCGCCGCCGCTGACCAGCACATCACAAGCCCATAAGGCCTTCAGAACCTTCACCGGGGATATCCGCTTCACTGAACGGACCCCATAGAGCCTCTCTGTCGCTTCCGGATTAGCAGAAAGTACAGTGATATGAACCTCGCCCAAGGCTTCGCGGACATTATTCAGGATCGATTCAAGAACCGCCTCATCACCCAGGTTATCAAATCCATAATAACCGGATAAAACTATTTTTTTCATTCAACGATGCTCCTGATCCTGTTCTCAAGGGCACTGACAAGCATCCACAAAACAGCAAATGCGAGGATGCCCAGCAACGCGCCAAATCCAATGGAATAACCTGTTCGCACAACAGAAAGATACACCGGCGTCCGCAGATGACTGAAGGTATTCGCCACCGAAGTCAGACCGATCATTCCAAACAGAGCCACCGGGTAAATCAATTTCTTGAAGTGGAAGCGGGCGAATACGAAGCCTGCCACAACAATGGGGAACGCCAGGAGGAATTCCTTTGTCCGCGGCCGTGCCAGAAGCATGTATTCCAGAAAATTACGGGAGATCATTTCAAAATCGCTGGGCTGGATATTCGTTTCGTGGCCTGTTCGAGCGATATAGATATACCCGATAGCGCCGACAATCCCTCCCAATACAAGGTAGTAAATCTTGATGTCCTCAAAAAGGATTGATTTCAAATCCCCTGCAAAATGACGCTGGTTCTTGATTTCTTGCCGTGATCGCCTATAGCCGAAGGCATAGAGATATACGGCTGTCATTACCACCAAAGGCAGCAATTGACTGGCTTTAACCCCTCTGAAAATCTGCATCTCCAGCAGGTATTCAGAACCGGACAGTGCGCCGCCGACAATCAGGCCTCCGGTCAGAGACAGTGCGGTCGTCACCGCCAGAACGCCAACCCCTTGCACCAGTGTTTTCCCAAAGGCGGGGGGCGTATCGGACAGGTACAGGGCTTTCATCTGCCGGATCAGATATAATCCCGCTAATGAAGGGAAGAACACGGCCGAACCCAAAGCGGTCAGTTCCCCGCCCAAGCTGGGAGCAACCCGGAACAGGCCGGCTGCACCGACTATCCCCAACGCCAGCAGGCTCCATTTGATAACCGGGCGGATGGGCCAGACCTGGCTGAGCAGAAGGAGCAACGCTGCCCACAAACCGGATGCCAATAGAATCCGAAGCGTATTGGAGGGGGCATTGGCCGGCATCATACTGAATTTCCCCAGGGTAATCTGGTGTGGCTTCAGACGCTCCCCTAAGTTCGTGAAGGTCTTCTGGTATTCACTGAGATCCGTAACATATGCCCGGTCATTATATTTGAAAGGCTTAAAGTAGATCAACCGGATATTCCGCTCTGTAATGGCACGATACAGGGTGTTCTCAATTTCTTCAGCACCCTTATAGTTATAGAATTGATACCGCTTTTGGATATAAGGCATCACGGAAAACACACGAACCGCTCGGTAGTTGAGGTCTTCGGTGAGCTTCACATTATCCGCCTGCTCGATTTGCCCCCGCTGTACCGGTGTTTCGATCAGCCCCACGGCGATTTTGTTTTCCTTCAGATAAGCCGTCAGCTCCGATTGGTGGTCCGGATAGCCGGTGACTTCCTTGCCAATGAAAAGAACGACCCGGGGTTTGATGCCCAGCGCTTTTAAATCATTCTTATAGGCGCTCACCAGTTTATCCGGGTAAACACTGTAGTTGATCGACCTTGGAATCACTTCGAGACCTGACTGTTGGACCGCTTTGATCTTGAGGGGGTCAAACCCCAGACCCATGTTTTCGGCCAGGCTCACCGCAGGACCTGTCACTTCCTTGTCCGGCTTGGAATCCTTATCCACCAGCTTGGTGGTTTCGGTATAATAAATATCCTCTGCCCGGTTCTTGATGACATAACAGTCCATGTCCGCCGAGCTGTATATGTCGTACAGTTCATCAGGATAACGGGCTTTCAGCCCTTTGCTTACCAGTTGCCGTACGGCAGGATCCTGAATCCTGACCAGCAGATAATGGTCCTTGTACTCTCGGCTGGTCACCTTCTGTATCAAGGTTTCTGGATAAGATTTCTGCCAATCCGGAAGCTTTCGGACATTGTAAAGCAGGCCGTAATCCAAAGCTCGGCCCTCTTCACGCAAACTGTTGAGAGATTCCTCCCCCACAGCGGCCGAAAGAGCCCCCATTTTTCGAAACTCCGCCAGCCACCAATCCGTTGTGTGTTCGGATTGATCTGCCAACTTTTGGATTTCAGTGTAGTCCAGGGCGATTTCCGCAACCTTCGCCTGGTTCTCTGTCGCTATGCGATTGTTAATCAGCAGGAATGCAGAGAGAATCCCCAGGGCTATCAAGACTATGGCAGCCCACTGCCAAGGATTTTTATTCATTCCGTCATCTCCTCTCATGGATATTCACCCCCATCCTACCGGGTAAACATTTATTGTGTAATGGAATAAGGCCCTTTGATCAGAACATATGTTGTGTCAACAATGACAAGACCTCGCCCGTCATCCCGGGGAACCAGCATATGGTGGTTGGCTGGAACGGATTGGCCCATACCGATATCCTTGCCATCGGTCAGGTCTGAAAGACCACCGTCCACAGTTGCAATCACTGACACCTTACCGCTCCTGACAATGAATTCCGTGCTGCCGCCAAAATAGATGAAGCTTCCCTTTTCAGCCTGCACCACCTGAAAAACAGCGCCCGCGGATGTTCCACCCGAGGTTCCTGATGAAGCTGCCACTTGTTTTTTCAAATCAGCAATCTGAGCGGTCACATTGGTCAGCGTTTCCTGAATCCTTTTTTCCACATAGCTGAGGGTGACCAAAGGATCCTGATCGGATCCGGCGCTTCCGGCATATGCAACAGCTGCCGTCGCGACACTGAGGGATAGGAGTGCTGCCAGCCCCAACAGGGCGATCTGTCGTTTTTTCATCATGATGCCTCCTTCAAACCGGCATGGCAAGAGACCCGTTGGGGTCTCCTTCAGTTTTTTACTATGTGTGTCTTTTCCGTGTCAAAATCAAGGATCATTCGCTGCCGGACAGGATATTCACGAGGCCCAGACTAATTGCCAGAGCATCATCCACCAGTTCCATGGTCTTGGAATCCAGGCGTCCCAGTTTTTGCTGTATCCGCCGTTTGTCAATGGTCCGTACCTGTTCGAGCAAGACGACGGAGTTCCGTGTCAGACCGAATTCCCGGGCCGAAAGTTCCACGTGGGTTGGCAGCTTCGATTTTTCTATCTGTGATGTGATAGCCGCAATAATAACCGTTGGGCTGAAACGGTTCCCGACATCGTTCTGGATCACCAGAACCGGACGCAGTCCCCCTTGCTCAGACCCCACAACCGGGCTCAAATCCGCTACGACCAAGTCTCCTCTTCGTATATCCACATCAATCACGTCCCATTGCCAGGATGGATTCGTACTGCTCCAACTGGTTAAGATCGTGTTCTTGAATACTCTCTGCAAACTGCAAGTTGATCGCACCCATTGCCTCATACCCTGAGCGCAGTGCGTCCAGCAGCTCCCGGCGTCGCAATTCTTGGACGTTGCAATTCATTGCCTCATGGACAATTCCGTCATTCTTGCGGTTCATCCGCCCCATTCCGACACCTCCAAAGAAACATTACAAGCACGTCTATTATAACTGAAAGCGACGTGAACGTCAAAAGAACCTTAGAGCTCCAGAACGTAGTCCCGTACCTGACAGATTTCTCCCGCCTGAGTGTACACCCGGGGGACCCGTTTATCGATCATGCAGACCACCTCGTAATTGATGGTTCCCAGCCAGGCTGCCACTTCGTTGATCCAGATCTTATCCGGTTCGTCTCCACCGAACAAGGTTACGATGTCTCCCGGTTTCACATCAAGGCCGGTGACATTGATCATGCACTGATCCATGCAGATCCGTCCGACAACCGGCACCCGCTTTCCCTGAACCAGAACCTGAGATTTATTGGTAAGCATGCGCGTGTAACCGTCTGCATAACCGATCGGCAGGGTAGCGATCTTCTCCGTGGTCTCCGTGACGTATTTAAGGCCATAGCTAACCCCTCTGCCCGGTTCCAGATCCTTCACATGAGATATCCGCGCCTTCAGGGTCATGACTTCCTTCAGCTCCACGCCTTTCAGATTCACATCGTCCGAGGGGTAGAGGCCATACAGCATGATGCCGGCCCGTACCATATCATGATTGTATTCCGGCAGGTCGATGATGGCCGCACTGTTGGAAACGTGCTTCACCGCAAAGCTGAAGTCTTTTTTCGCCAGTTCGTCAATCACCCATTGATATTTAGCCGCCTGTTGGTGCGTAAAGGTCTTGTCCGTTTCGTCAGCCGTTGCGAAATGGGTGTACATCCCTTCCAGATCGACCCCTGGCAAGTTGCTGATTGCCAGAATCGCATCGACGGTTTCCAGTGTTGCCTGCAGACCGATCCGGCTCATGCCGGTATCCAGCTTGATATGGATCTTGACACGGGTGCCGCTGGCAACCGCACGATCACTGAAAGCCATCGCCGTATCCAGGCTGTAGAGCGTCTGAATCAGACGGTGTTCAATCACCCGGTCCGCCAGTTCAGCCGGCGTATAACCCAGAACCAGGATTTCCGTGTCCGGGTAGCACTTCCGCAGCTGGATAGCCTCGGAAAGCGTTGCAACCGCAAACCGGTCCGCCCCGTTTTCCAGCAGCGTCCTGCCGATCACCGCTGCGCCATGACCATAGCCGTCGGCTTTGATGACCGCAGTCACCTTGCTTTCTGGCCGTGTGACACGCCGGACTTCCCGAATGTTATGGGCCAGATTGTCCAGATTGATTTCTGCCCAGACAGGGCGCGTAATGATAGGCATGCGTAACTCCTCCTTGAGTATCCTGTGTATGTTTTGCTGCTATCTTCCCAGTAATTCCTTTAACGTATACGGCAGGGATTCCACCAGATCGCCCGCCAGCAGACCATGCTCACCTAACCGGTCAGCAACGCGGTCCCCGGTCATCCCGTGGACGAACACCCCTACCAACGCCGCCTGCAGCGGGCTGAGTCCCTGACCGACCATGCCGGTGATGATCCCAGTCAACACATCGCCGGTTCCGGCAGTGGACATCCCTGAATTCCCGTTGATATTCACATATACTTTGCCCTCCGGTGTCGCCACCACGGTCCGGGCGCTCTTTAAAACCACATACACCTGCCACTCCACTGCAAAATCCCTGGCTGTGAAGACGGGGTCCTCAATGATCTCTTCCAGAGGCTTTCCTGTGAGCCGGCTCATTTCGCCCATATGCGGGGTGATGATGATGGGAGACTGCTTTCCCTTCAGCACACTGACGTCCTTCGCCAGCACATTCAAAGCATCGGCATCCAGGATAATCGGACTGGGTACCTTTTCGATGATATTCTTAACGATTTCTTCCAGTTCGAAGGAGATTCCACAGCCCGGCCCGATGGTGAACACATCCGAATCCGGCGCATCTTTTAGAATGGTTTCAATATGGTTGATCCCGATGACACCCTTGCGGAGTTCCTGGAACGGAATGGTGATCAGTTCAGGAACCGCGGTTTTCATAATGTGGTTGATGCTGTCCGGAACATACAGGCGAGCCATTCCCAGGCCGCTCCTGAGAGCGGCCTTGGTTGTCAGGATTGCCGCTCCAGCCATACTCATGGAGCCTGCGATCATCCTGGCTTTTCCGTAGTATCCCTTGTGGGAATTCCGATCCCGTTTCGGAATCATGTCCACCACCATCTCCCGGGTGATCACTTCATAATCCATTGGGACTTCATTGATGATCTCCTTCGGAATGCCGATGTCCCGAATCACCAGTTCCCCATTGTACTCGGCTCCGGGGTATAGGAGGTTGCCGACCTTGGGCAGGCTGAAGGTGATCGTCTTATCCGCCCGGATGGCACTGCCCCCGATCCGCCCGTCATTTCCGCCCACGCCGGAGGGCATATCCACTGAATAGACTTTACAGGTTGCTTCATTGACGGCATTGATGATCTTCGCGTCCACGCCCCCGGCCGATGCATGCATGCCGGTTCCAATCAGGCTGTCAACAACCAGATTGCAGCGGCTGAGTTCGATATAGAGCTCCGCGAGGTCCTTATCACTATGAATCTGCGTCATGGGGATGGCCAGCTTGCTGACAATCTTGAAATTGATTTCTGAATCCCCGATGAGATGTTCCGGATAACCCACATGAAAAATGTGAAGGGTATAGCCACGCTGATGCAGATGCCGGGCCAGCACAAATCCGTCTCCGCCATTGTTGCCGTTTCCGCATATGATTACAATCCGGTTGGTTGGATCGAACACCTTCACAATTTCATGAAGCACTGCAAATCCGGCATTTTCCATGAGTACAATGCCGGGAATCCCAAATTCTTTCACCGCAATCTTCGTTATCTGTGACATCTGTTCATTGGTCGCCAGTTTCATATGGACGCTCCTTTTTCAGTGCCACCGCATTGGCAATGGCCATGGTTCGGTTATGAGCAATTGAAATCAGTACCGACTCAATCTCCAGCGCCGCAATCCTAGCGGCTGCTTTCCTCAAAAAAAAACAATGGGGTTTTCCCAACGCATCCGGCAGGATCTCCAAATCAATCCAGGGAAATCCCCGAAGGCCTGTTCCAAGAGCCTTGACCACTGCTTCCTTCGCGGCAAACTTGCCCGCCAGGGTTTCAACCCGGTTGCCCCGTACTCTGTAATCGGCCAGTTCCTTCTCTGTGAAGAGTTTTTTCAAGATCCTCGGATTCTGGTCCATCGCACTTCTGATCCGATCGATTTCGATGATATCCACCCCAAGGCCGAGGGGATTCATAGGATGAGCTCCTCGTCACTCAGATGATAGTGCACATCCATCTCGTTGGACAATTCCCGCCCCAGTAAAGCGTGCATATACTGCCCCACCGCCGTGGCTTCGTCTTCCAACGTGAATTTTTCTTCGTTCAAGGCCAGCAGTTCACTGCGCAGCTTCTGAATCTTCATGTTCAACATCGTGATGCTTTCACGGTCCGCCAGCAGCTTCTCATATCCCAGCCCGATAGTCTCTTCAAGCAGCGCCACGTTGAGCTTCTGTACTTCGGCTGGAGCGGTTTCAAGCACATACTCCAGCTGATCGATCTCATCCTTGATCCGCTCCAAAACAACTTTGATCCGGTCGGCCTGCCCTTCTGCTTCGTGATTGTTCCGCTGGAGCTGGTCCGTTAAACCCAGCAGCTGAGACAGTGCCTCTTTTTTCTGCCGCTTCAGCTGGATCAGTTTGTTGCTTCCCTGCGTTTCTTCCTGAATCAGGACCGACTGCCGTTTGACCAGGATCTGCATATCTTCGTTCATATAAGGGCCTATTATTTCAAGCCATTTCTCATCCTGACTCAACACCGGTATCTTCAGCCATTTTAACGTTTGCGCATTCAACAATGGGGGTTTGTTCATGTTCGCACCTTCTTCCACATATTCAGCATTATTCTATCACATTCCAACGAGTTCAGGCCATGTCCGTCAATCGTAATTTTGCTTCCATTTTTGTTGACAAATGGGTGCAAGTCGGATACGCTGTTCAAATATCACATCTTACTTTGGAGGTTTCATATGGACACCCGCACTTATTCTAAAAGCAGTTCTGAGTACCGCCTTCAGGCCCGGCAGCAATTGACCGGCAACTGGGGAAAATTCGCCTTGCTCTACCTGATTGTCGGGGTGGCAACCTGGTGTGTCGGCCTCATCCCCATTTTCGGCTCAATCATCGACATCGTCGTGAGCGGACCCATCGCCCTGGGAATCGCCATCTGCATGGTTCATCTCATGCAGAGTGAGCCCGTTGCCCTGGAGGATGTCCTGGAGGGCTTCAAGAATTTCATGCCCGCATTCGTTGTTTATCTGCTGGTGATGATCTTCACTGTGCTTTGGACGCTGCTCTTCATCATTCCCGGTATTGTGGCAGGCTACAGCTACAGCATGTGCTTCTACATACTTCGGGAAAATCCCACGATGCCTGCCCGAGAAGTGATTCGCAGCAGTAAAGCGCTGATGAAGGGCCATCGGATGGATTTGTTCCTCCTGCACCTGTCGTTCATCGGTTGGGCTCTGCTGGCAATCCTGACGGTCGGCATTGGCACCCTCTGGCTGACGCCCTATGTGACCGCATCTACAACAGCGTTCTATCTGGATTTGAAAGCCGGGCAGCAACCAAACGCATCGGATTCCTTTTTTCATGAATCCACATCCGAACCGACAGAATCCTCACCCATCGAATTTTAGTCGACAGAAAACCGGCAGTCTCCTGACTGCCGGTTATATTTTTTGCAGGAACCCCTGAAATTCACCGATGAGGCCCAGCTGGGTGAAACGTTCCTCCAGCCTGGCAACCAGAGCGCTCCGCAGTTCTTCAGGCCGGTCCAATCGACTTCGCCGCTCCAACCAGGATCTTAGGATTGCCTGTTCCTCCTGACTGAGGTACGCGTTGATCCGGTCAAGATTGTCCGCCAACACCGCCAAAGACACCGGGGCCGACGGCTGAACCTCTGTCACCACCACCGTTGACGCCGCTAAATCCCCTAAACGCCGGCAGTGCTTCGAAAAGAAAATCATCACGACGCCAATTCCCTGCATATCAATAATCAGCTTGAACAGGTTCCGTATGGCTGCGTGCTTCAGCGTGATGGGCTGGCCGTTCATCCGGATGACCCGGAGCTTCATCAGCCGCTTGCCCACGGTACGCCCGTTCATGGCCGTCTCGCAACCGATATAGTAGCCGGTGCTGAAGATAAACCAGGAGAGCAGGGCGATTCCAAGAATCCATCCATACTGCGTTTCCCAAAGTTCCGGAGCGAACACCGCAAGGACCCCCAACGCGATGGTGATCCCCATCATGAAGATCAGCTGGATGGTGAAGTCGATCACGGCGGCAGCGGATCGGGATCCCAGATCTGCCAAGGTATACTCCACAGCAATGTTTTCCGGGGTTATGACAGTGTATTTTCGCATAGTGGCCTCCTTGATTCTGTACAGGAATGGTCGATTCTGGTAAAATCAGCCTGAGGTGAAGAGAATGAAAGAAGATTTTTTTATAGAAAAAAACAAGAGTGAGTGGGAGTCCCTTGAAGCAGCTGCTGTGCGCATTGAAAAATCAGGTCTCAGAAAACTGGGCGCTGAGAATGCGCGGCTTTTCCTGCAAAGCTTCCGGAATACCAGCCATCACTTAGCCTATGCCCGGACCCATTATCCCGACAGTGATCTGACAAAATATCTGAACAATCTGATCGGCAAGTGCCAGACCCATGTTTACGCGGTTCAAAAGGTGGATCCGGGTGAAATGTTCAGATACTTGACCCAGGGGTATCCTGCCATCCTGCGGGACTATCAGGGCTTTATTCTGGCAGCATTCGCCATTTTCATGGTCGGGGCCGCTGTTGGTTTCGGAATGATCTTCATGTCTGTGGACAATGCCGTTTACTTCCTGCCTGAGGGCCTATTGGATGCGATCAAAGACAATAAAATGGGCTCTGGGGAATGGAATTATCCCCTGATGTCCAGCATCATCATGACCAACAACATTGGGATCGCCCTGAAGGCCTTCGTGCTGGGGATCACCCTGGGAATAGGCACCGTCTACATCCTCTTCTTCAACGGCGCCCTGCTGGGAGCCTTAACGGCGGCTGTTTATCTGTATGGGGATCCGCTGAGATTCTGGTCCCTGATCCTGCCCCATGGGGTGCTGGAGCTGACAGCCATCTTTATTGCCGGTGCCAGCGGTCTGATCCTGGCCCGGGGCATCCTGCTGCCCGGTGAGCTGGCTCGCCGCCACAGCCTTATCCAAGGAGCCCAGCAGGCAATCTCACTGGTTTTCGGTGTAGCGGTCATGCTGGTTCTGGCCGGCATCATCGAAGGCTTCTTCACCCCCCTGCCCCTGGACCCGTGGGTCAAGCTGGGCTTTGCCGCAGCCAGTGCGGCAGGGATCGGATTTTATTGCCTTAGACCATCATCCGGTTCTTGATTTCCACATACCGGTTGATCGCAACCGTTTCAAGTTGTTCCGGCGGGCATTCGATACACAGGACCCCCCGGCGGTTCAGCAGATGAATGATCCGCCGACGCTCCTCCAGCAGTTCCAGGGCAACCCCCTTCTGAAACAGCGTTTCCTGATCCGCTATGGCTGATTCTCCCAGGGCCTCGACCCCTTCACTGCGGATAAGGATCAGCACCACCACATGGATCCGACTGAGAATCGGCATGACGCGAAGGATATACTCTGCATCCTCCGGGGTGTCGAAATCGGTAAAGAGAAAAATAATGCTGCGGTGCCGCTCCCGGCTGCGCAGCGTATAAAACGCATCATCATAGCTGGAGGTCCTGTTCGTATGTTCAATATGATACAGGGCCTCCAGCA
>CAYRIO010000035.1:0-25988 GCA_964424355.1 uncultured Peptostreptococcaceae bacterium | reverse complement strand
CAGGTCTCCTGGCTCCGGTTCATCGCACTTCCGACCCTTCCCGGTTACCCAGTGGTTTATCGGACGCTCTCCGTTACAGTGGCGGGACCGCCGGGGACTCACACCCCGTTCCCTATTCTTCCCCCTTCGAGGACACCTGTTTGCTCTATCACGCTTATTGTACATCGACGCCGGAACCAGCGCAAGTCCCATTCCTCCGGCGGATTCATCAAAAAATCCCACGGATATTCTCCGTGGGATTGATCGCTGTTGAAATTGAAGCTTAGTAGTTTCCTTGTACGTGCATTGCTTCAGCAACTTTGAGGAAACCAGCGATGTTAGCGCCTGCAACCAGGTCGTAACCAAAGCCGTACTCTTCGGAAGCTTCTGCGGAAACCTTGTGGATGTTTGTCATGATTTGGTCAAGCTTCGCATCTACTTCTTCTGCAGTCCAGCTGTAACGCATGGAGTTCTGGCTCATTTCCAGAGCGGAAGTTGCAACGCCGCCAGCATTCGCTGCTTTAGCAGGTCCTACGATAACGCCGTTCTGTTGAAGGAACAGGACTGCTTCGTTGGAAGTAGGCATGTTAGCGCCTTCAGTGTAGAACTTTGTGCCGTTGGCAACAATTTTCTTCGCATCTTCCATGCCAACTTCGTTTTGAGTAGCGCAAGGAATGCAGATATCCGCTTTAACGCCCCATGGCTTTTCGCCTGGGAAGAATTTGGATCCAGCGAATTTCTCAGCGTAAGGTGCAACGATATCTTTGCCGCTTGCACGAAGATCCAGCAGGAAGTCGATTTTCTCGCCAGCGATACCAGCGGGATCGTGAACGTACCCGTCAGGACCGGAAATAGTAACAACTTTACCGCCCAACTCAGTCACTTTCAGAGCAGTACCCCAGGTAACGTTACCGAAACCGGAAAGAGCAACTGTTTTGCCAGCGAATGTTTGCCCTTTAGCTTTAAGCATTTCACGTGTGTAGTAAGTGATTCCGAAGCCAGTAGCTTCCGGACGAATCAAGGAACCGCCGTATTGCAGGTGTTTGCCTGTGAGTACGCCATTCTCGAAAGCGCCGCGGATGCGTCGGTATTGACCGTACATGTAGCCGATTTCACGACCGCCTACGCCGATATCGCCAGCTGGCACGTCAACGTCTGGCCCGATATGTCTGTAAAGCTCAGTCATGAAGCTTTGGCAGAAACGCATAACTTCTGCATCGGACTTGCCATTGGGATCGAAGTCGGAGCCGCCTTTGCCGCCGCCGATGGGAAGACCCGTCAGGCTGTTCTTGAAGATTTGCTCGAAACCGAGGAATTTGATGATGCTGATATAAACGGATTTGTGGAAACGCAGGCCGCCTTTGTAAGGTCCGATAGCGCCGTTGAATTGAACACGGAAGCCGCGGTTTACTTGTTGAACGCCTTTGTCATCAACCCAAGGTACACGGAAGATGATTTGTCGCTCGGGCTCTACGATCCGACCGAGGATATTTGCTTGTACCCATTCTGGGTGTTTCTCCATAACGGGACCTAATGAGTGGAAAAATTCTTCGACAGCTTGGAGGAATTCTGGCTCGTTTGCATTTCTTTTCTTGGTTTCTTCAAAAACACTTTTGATGTAATCCATGGGTTCCACATCTCCTTTGATTTGAAAGATTTTAATATATCTACTCTCTCTTCTGTGCCCTTTAATCACAAAAGACAGACAGACATTACATAGGGAAGATTTTGAAGCACATTTGCCTAAAAAGATTTATTTATTGCACATTACTCGAATATTCATACAATTCTTTCTTTTTATGAAAGAAATATTGCATGCTGAGGCTTTAAAAAAGTTCCGCTTTATGGAACCGAGTTCCGCAAACCCTTTGATATTAGACACATTCAGATTGTATACCAGTATGCAAACAGAGGTGAACGTTTTCCTGGCGTGTATAATCTATGTCTAATTACCAGATAATTGCGGCGAATTTGTGTGATTCTCCAGTGTTCCTTGACACTCAGAGTATAGCATAGGCCCTTTATAAAGTAAATATCGAATTCTAAGCAGCTTAACCGTTTTTTTTCGGATTTTTGCATCAAAATCCGGGTGTGTTTCAACGGGAATACTCCCGCAAGAACCTTTATATTTCAATGTTTTCAACATCATATCCGTCCCAAAGCCCTCCTCAGCTTCATCCGAGAACAACCTTGTGGCTCAGAAAAACTTGAAATCTGTACAAAGTGATTTACACAGAATATTATTAGCAGTTACTTGAATAATGTGTTAATTATTCGAAATCGATGTCCGGGCGTGTATGTTTATTGTGATCACATGCAAATTTGTCATCCACTCCAATTTTTCTTTTACATTTTTTTGGACAGATTCACACACCGGAATAATTTTCACCTCGAGGGCCAACGCCAGATCCACATCGATCTCAATTCCCTGAGGATATTTGATAATGGCGATGCGCAGGATTTTGGCCACACCAGGGGTATGCCGAGCCACATGGCTGATGATCTGGATCAGGGTCCGGTTTGCAATCGTATAGTTCCCCAGATAACTGAACGTGGGTCTCACCACCGTTTTCTCCGCCATCTGCGGCCCTTTGCCCCGGCGGCGCAGCAGGACATTGAGCCGATCCATGAAATAGCCGGAAAAATCCTGCTTCAATTCCACGCTGGGAACCGGGATCACGTGCTTTCCGAATAGGTTGCGTTGGTCCTTGGCGGTCTGTATCTCCTGAGCCGTGGAGATCTCTTCGATGTACACCGTTTCGTAGATGTCGCCCACGCCCAGGTTGGTTGCGATCCGCTGGACCATTTCATCCGACGTGCCCAAAATCAAAATACTTTCAGGATTCTCCGCCGCAATCATTTCCGCTACCTGCCGACGATGCTCCAGATCGTTGAACAACGCCCGTTTGACAGCCCCGACCTTTGTCTTTTCCCGTTTGGCAGAGGATCCCGCCAGTTTTTTACTCCCTTTTATCAGAAGCCCGTCATCGATGATATACTCTATATCCCGGCTGCTGGCTACATTCATTGCCCGATAGCTTTTTCCGGTTCCGCTGGATCCGACGAACGCATATACTTTCATGGAAGCTCCTTTAGATGAGGGGGATGGCTGATTTTTCTTTCCCTTTATATTATGCCATACCTTTACCCTGACAGGTACTGTTTCATACATTCCGCTAATGAGAATCGTTTGCAGTATATTTTTTTCGCAGTTTTCCTTTTCGGTAGTTGTCGAGTTTCAAATAATTCTATATAATTGCACTGATAGGATGTTAACTTACCAAAGGAGGAATTTAAAAATGGCATATGTAATCAATGAGAACTGCATCAGCTGTGGCGCATGCGAGCCCGAATGTCCCGTAAACGCAATCACTGCTGGTGATAGCGTGTATGTAATCGACGAAGCTGCCTGCATCGATTGTGGCGCTTGCGCAAATGTTTGTCCAGTAGACGCTCCACAACCTAAGTAAAACAACAAAGAAAGACCGACTCAGTTGAGTCGGCTTTTTTTTATGGCGTTTATCGGTTCCGGCCAATGCCCTTCAGGAAATAGGAGAGGGTCAGAAGATTTTCAATCAGATGGACGTTCTCTATGATGACGCCCTCGGGCACCTTGAGATCCACCGGTGCAAAGTTCCAGATCCCCTTGATGCCGCAGGCCACCAGCTGATCTGCCACTTTCTGGGCAGCGTCGCGGTTTGTACAGATATAGGCGATATCCACAGGATTTTTTTTAAGGTAATCATGGATATCGTGCATATCGTAAACTTCAAGATCCCTGATTTTGAGTCCGATCAATCGGGGATTCACATCGAACATCCCCTGTAATCTGAAACCGAATTTTTCAAAGCTGTTGTAGTTGGCCAGAGCTTGCCCCAGATTCCCTGCTCCGATAATGATGGTTTTATAGGTTTTTGATAGCCCCAGGATCTTTGCGATTTCGTTGAACAGTTCTTCAACATTGTAGCCGTATCCCTGTTGTCCGAAGCCGCCAAAATTATTGAGATCCTGCCGGATCTGAGATGCCGTAAATCCGATGATATCACTGAGTTCCTTGGAGGATATCCGTTTCACGTCCTTATCAAGAAGTTCCTGAAGGTACCGGTGATATTTGGGCAACCGGCGGATGACCGCCATCGAAATTCTTTCATTTTGCATGAGCGCACCTGCCTTGTTAAGAATCCTACTATGATGAGATTATAGCATAATTCTGTGCTAAAATGTCATGAGAGCAGAGAATTGAAGGAGTTCATTATGAATGTATTAAGTATCAGCCATTTATCAAAATCATATGGCACAGATGTGATCCTGTCTGATGTCAGTTTACAGCTTCAAGAAGGAGAACGGGTGGGCCTGATCGGCAGGAACGGTGCCGGAAAATCCACCTTGTTCAGGATCCTGACCGGACAGCTCGAAAGTGATGCCGGCCAGATTTGGCTTATGGCAGGAAAAACGGTGGGGTATCTCCGCCAGGAATCTGAAGATGTAGATTCACGATCCATGAAGGATTTTTGCCTGGAGGTTTTTGATGATCTGATCCGGGCCGAAGTGGACTTGAAGGCACAAGAGGACTTGATCCATACTACCGATCACGAGGCCAGCCATTTCAACGACCTCCTGGATGCCTATCATCAAGCGGTTGAAGCTTTTGAAGCCAACGGAGGCTATACGTATAAAAGCCGGATCACCGGCGTCCTGAAAGGGCTGGGCTTCTCAGATGCCGATCAGGAAAGACCTGCCTCAACCTTGAGCGGCGGTCAGTTCACCCGCCTCAGCATCGCCCGGCTCCTGCTTTCCGAACCGGATATCCTGCTTCTGGACGAACCGACCAACCATCTGGATATCGCCGCGGTACAGTGGCTTGAGTCATACCTGAAGCAGTTCCGCGGCACCCTGCTGCTGATTACCCACGACCGCTACTTTTTGGATCAGGTGACCACGCGGATCATCGAGATCGAGCATGGCAAGGCCTTGTCGCACCCCGGAAACTACAGCGCCTTCCAGGCATTTAAAAAGAAAGTTTTCGAAGTGCAGCTAAAATCCTACGAGAAGCAGGAATCGGAGCTGCTGCGTCAGGAGGAGCTGATTCGCCGTTTTAAGCAGCACGGGACAGAAAAACTGGCAAAGCGGGCTAAAAGCCGGGAGAAACAATTGGAGCACATTGTGCGCACGGAATCCCCGGAACAAGAAAGTGCGCGGTTCAAGCTGCAGTTCGATGTCGCCTCCCCCAGCGGGCAGGATGTACTGGCTGTCCGGAACCTCTCCATGGGATTTGGCTCTCTGTCGCTTTTCAACGATATCTCCTTCGATCTTTATAAAGGGGAACGGATCGGTCTGATCGGCCCCAACGGCATTGGGAAAACGACCTTGTTCCGCCTAATCCTGGGTGAACTGGCTCCCTTGGGAGGCAATATCATCAGGGGCCATAATGTCCTGGTTGGCAATTACGATCAAAACCTGCAGTTTCATAATGACAACCAAAACCTGTTGAATGAACTGGCGGATTGCCGCCCGGATCTTTCGGACACGAGACTGCGCAGCCTTCTAGGCTCCTTCCTGTTCTCCGGCACCGATGTGTTCAAGCTTCTGGGCACCCTCAGCGGCGGCGAGAAAGCCCGTCTCAGCCTTTTGAAGCTGCTCCTGGGCACCAGTAACTTCCTGCTGATGGACGAACCCACCAACCATCTGGATATTCCCGCCAGAGAGGTCTTGGAGGACGCGCTCCAGGCCTATGAAGGAACGCTTCTGGTAATCTCCCATGACCGTTATTTTCTCAACCAGGTCTGTACCAAGATCCTGGAGCTGCAACCTGCCGGCGCTGAAGCTTTTTACGGAAACTACACCTATTATCTGGCCAAGCGCAACGAAAATGCGCAGCAGGATACCGCGGAGCCTGTCGAAGTGCTGACGAAGACACAGCAGAAAGAGAACAAGCGCCGGGAAAAAGATCTTGAGAAAGAGCAGCGGTCCGTGAAGCGTGAAACGCAGAACCTGGAGCAGCAGATCGAGGCCCTTGAAAAAGAGATTGACCGCCTGACCGCCGAACTTTGCCTGGAGGAGGTCTATGCGAATCCGCATCGGAGCATCGAGGTCCAGCAGGCTCTGGAAAAGACCCGGGCAGAGCTTGATCAGACCTATGAGCGGTGGACGGAGCTGATTGAAATTTCCATGTAGACAGAAATCGTTTTTCGGTTATAATAAGTTATAGATTTGGCACACCCGACAATTTACAGAGCGATTCAGGAGGCTATCATGGTATTCGAAAAAATCAAAGCGATCATTGCAGAACAACTGGGACTTTCAGATACATCCGCTATTCTTCCAGGGACATCCCTGATGAACGACTTGGATGCTGATTCTCTGGATGCTGTTGAAATCATCATGTCCATTGAGGATGAATTCGATATTGAAATCCCCGATGAGGTTGCTGAAGGGTTCAAGAGCATCGGCGATATCGCTGATTATGTCGAGAAGAACATTTAAGAACCGCCCATAATGCATTTTTCAAAAGCGACCTCCCAGGGTCGCTTTTGTTATTTCCAGAGGGGCTCTCCAGCACATCTCAGGATCCAAATCCTGGCTTCCGTCAACCAAAAGCCCGGGTTATCCCCATTATCCACAAGTCATCCACAGTTTGCATTTTCTATCCACACCTACCCCGTCGTTTTCTCCACATTTCCCGAAGCCCAGACCTCTGTATTTCAGAGGTTTCAGCATTTAATCCACATTATCCACAGTTCTGTCCACATTTTCGACAAAATTCGACAAAATTTCATCCCCAACGCAGTTAACATAATAATATTAACCCCCAGACTATTCTCAGTGGATAGTCTGGGGGTCTATGGGCATTTCGAACTATTTCCTGTCGATTTGAAGATTGGGAACCGCGTTCAAATCCAGTCCGCCGCGAACACCGGAGAGGTAGCGGTAGTACCCTGCACAGCCGATCATGGCCGCGTTGTCCGTACAGTATCTGAATTCCGGGATATTCAAGGTCAGTCCTTCGGCTTCGCAGGCCTCAGCAAGCGCTTCCCGAAGGCGGCTGTTGGCCGCTACACCGCCGGCCAGGGCCACTGTCTTCATCCGGGTACGAGCGGCCGCTTCCAGGGTTTTTGAAACCAGCACCTCCACCACGGCCTCCTGAAAGCCCGCAGCAATATCGGCGGCATGAAAGGCTTCCCCCTTCATGGCCAAGCTGTTCAAATGATTCAGCACCCCGGATTTGATGCCGCTGAAACTGAAATCCAGGCTCCCTTTTTCCAGCCAGGTCCGGGTGAAGTGGACCTTCTTCCGGTCCCCCTCCTTAGCCAGCTTATCCAGCTCCGGTCCCCCGGGATAGGGAAGCCCCAAGGTTCTGGCAACCTTGTCATAGGCTTCGCCCACCGCATCGTCCCGGGTTCGTCCGAGAACGGCAAAGCCAGTGTGGTCCTGCACATGGATCAAGTGGCTGTGCCCGCCGGAAACCACCAGACACAGGAAGGGCGGTTCCAGCTTTTGATCTGTCAGGTAGTTGGCAGCGATATGCCCTTCGATATGGTGGACCGGTATCAAAGGCTTTTTCAGAGCATATGCCAGCCCCTTGGCATAAGACACGCCCACCAGCAGAGCGCCGACCAAGCCAGGCCCATATGTCACTGCGATCCCATCCAGGTCCTCCAGTTTGACCGCCGCTTTTTCGAGGGCTTCATCCACCACCGCACTGATTTTCTCCAGATGATTCCGGGAGGCAATCTCCGGCACCACGCCGCCGTATCGGCGATGCAGGTCGATTTGAGAAAACACGGTGTCGGACAGCACTTCCCGCCCATTGCGCGTGACGGCACAAGCGGTTTCGTCGCAGCTCGTTTCGATGGACAGGATCAATATATCTTTCATAGGAAATCTCCGTTTCTGGTTTATGCGTTGTCTGTCGTGGCTTTTGCATGTCGCGTTATGAAAAAGATATCATATTCCCGTACGTCTGAATAGCACCCCTCAAATCAAAAACGGCCACCAGGGGCCGTTTTTCGTTTACACCTCTCACGTCAGCCCATCATCTTCTCGATAATCACCCCAGAAAGGCTCATCAAGAGGATGAGGAAAAAAGGAATCAGCACCGTAATCAGGGCTTTCCCATAGGAGATCCGGTGGACCTCCCTGATGCCGATTGCCGATGTGCCCAGATACCATAGGGTAAAGAGATCAAAATTCATCAGGAAGTTCGCCAAAGGGGTGGCCATCTGGTCCGCCCTCAAGAAGAGGGCCGGGGAAAAGGTCACCATGTTTTGAGAGACCATCATCAGAGGCAGTCGGACCAACCCGCCCGCCAGGAGGATCATATAGGACAGGGCCATCACTGACACCGTCGCTTTCATCGCACCCTTCCCATCAAAGATCTTAGAGATCCCCTGAACCACAGCACCTTTAATCACGGGCGTCAGGAGTGCCATGAGGGGCGTCGTGATCAGCAACAGTTTCATGCTCATCTGAAGCTGGGCTTCCATCATTTCCGGGGTAAATGCCTGCGGATTTTTGGCCATGGCCGCGTCCAGGGCGATGCGCGTAAACCCTTCCAGGGCGTCCATGCTCAGGTAGGTGGTCAGGATCATCACGGTGAACAGGATCACCATCGGCCACAGCAGATGGGTTTTCACCGTTAAGCTGCGGAATGTTTTCGCCGGGGAAACGAACACCCCACCCAGACACTGCAACAGGCTCATGGCCTCTACCGGCTCATCCGTCTCAAAATCCGGCGTTTCATTCTCGCCGACAGCACTCTCCACGGGATCAACCCCGCCCGTTTTTTCAGACAGCTCCTTATCATTTGGCTGCATATTTTCCCTCCTATTCATAGCGCAAGGCTTCAATTGGATCCAGCTTGGACGCCTTGTTGGCGGGGTAGATCCCGAAGAATATCCCCACCCCGGCTGAGAAGAGCCAGGCTACCAAGACGGTTCCGATACTCACGTGGGGTGGTATCTTGATCAGCACCGACAATCCATAGGCGGAGCCGACGCCCAACAGGGTGCCGACAACCCCACCCAGCACTGAAATAATGACCGCTTCCACAAGAAACTGTGTCAGGATATCCTGCCGTCGCGCCCCCAGGGACTTTCTGATTCCGATTTCCCGCGTCCGTTCGGTAACGGATACCAGCATGATATTCATGACCCCGATGCCGCCCACCACCAGGGAGATGGCGGCAATGGCGCCGATGACCAGGGTGAGGATCCCCGTGAACTGATTGGCGAATTCCAGCTGTTTTTCCGCGCTGTAACCCATGTATTTATCTTCTCCGGCGGCATTGTGACGCCGATCCAGAAAGGCTTTCATTTTATCTATGACGGCAATCGGATCAGCATCCTGTTGAAGATTGATATCAATTCCATAGACAAAGTCATCCAGCCCAACGGTTTTTTCCAGCATGGTGATGGGCACATAGACCGTGGCCGGGGGAATGTATCCGAAAGCGCTGTTGATGCTGGAAGATTTGGTGGCGTAGGTGCCCACAATCACCAGGGACAGGCTCTGGCTGTTCAGCTGTACTGTCATCCGTTCTCCGATGACCGCTTCGCGTCCCAGCAATTTTTTAGCAAGGGTCTGATCAATCACCGCTACGGTCCGATAGGAGCTGACATCCGTCTCCATGAAGAAGCGGCCGTCCTTCATATCCAGAGGCTCGATATCCGGGAATTCACCGTTGACGCCGATCAGCTGCACATCAATCTCTTTTTTGCCTTTGTTCTCATCAATGACCTTCCCACTTTGGGTGTAGGTCACCGTGGAAGCTTTGATGTCCTTTGAAAATGCCCGTTTGAGTGCGTCATAGTCCTTATGGCTCAGAATGTCCCGGTCAAGGATCGTCTTTTCCCAGTTCATGGTGATGTAAATCCGTTTAACGCCGATGCTTTCAAATTCCTTCGCCACAGAGGTTTTCAGGCCGTCGCCCAGGGCGACGACAGCGATTACCGAGGAGATGCCGATGATGATCCCCAGGGTGGTGAGCAGGGAGCGCATCTTATTGACCCAGATGGCGCCCAATGCGATTTTTAGGCTTTCTCGGAACACAGCGGCTCACCTCCCGGATGATTCTGCCTGTCTTCCTGAATGCAGCCGTCTTTGAAAACCACTACCCGCCTGGCATGGGCGGCGATATCCGCTTCATGGGTCACCAGGATAATGGTGGAGCCCTCCTGATTCAGTTCCTCAAACAGTCCCATGATTTCTTGGGAGGTGACGGAATCCAGATTGCCGGTGGGTTCATCGGCCAGGATGATGGCCGGACGGTTCACCAGGGCCCGGGCAATGGCTACCCGCTGCCGCTGGCCACCGGAGAGTTCACTTGATTTATGATGCATCCGGTCTGCCAGACCGACCCGCCGCATGGCTTCCAACGACCGTTCCTGACGCTCCTTCAAGGGAACCCTGCCATAAATCATAGGCAGCTCCACATTCCGAAGTGCGCTGATTCGGGGCAGCAGATTGAAGGACTGGAATACAAACCCAATTTTTTGATTCCTGATCCATGCCAGCTCCGTTTCCGCCATGGCACTGACCGGCTCCTTATCCAGCACATACTGGCCTTTTGTGGGGCGGTCCAGACACCCGAGGATATTCATCAGGGTTGACTTTCCTGAGCCTGAGGGACCCATGATGGCCACGTATTCCCCTTCAAGGATATTGAGGCTGATCCCTTTCAGCGCCGGCACCTGTACCGTTCCCGTATCATATATTTTCCAAAGGTCTCGGATACTTATCATTTTTTATCGCCGACCTCCTTCAGGTCCATGGGTTTCACCTTATCCCCTTCTTTCAGGGCATCGGTGGGGTTCATGACCACCGGCAGGTCCTTTTTCACGCCGTCGAAGCTCACTTCCAGTTCCAGATCCCCTTCAATCCCTGTTTTGACTGGCCGGATATGGATTACACCGGATTCTACGGCAAAAATCTCTTTCTTGCCTTCGGGGGAAATGTACAGGGCTTCATAGGGGACAACCATGGCATTCTTGTGGGTTTCAGCCTTGATGGTGATCTCGGTTGAAAAATTGCTTTTCAGTTCCGCAACCGGTTCCAGAACATCAATCTTCACCTCGACAACGGTCTCCCGAGTCTGTCCGGTGGTCTGCAGCTTTGCGGTGGGTGCCACGCTGCTCACTTTCCCTTTCAGCTCGACCCCTTTGAGTCCGGTGGGCTCCAGAAGCACTTCCTGTCCAACTTTCACCTTGCTGATATCGAATTCACTGATCTGGGTGATTGCCTCCAGGTGGGCCGTGTCTTCCACAACGAACAGGCCTGTGATTTCGCCGACAAGATCCTCAGGCTTCACATTCACCTCTGTCACCACACCGGAAATCGGGGCCCGCACGGTCTTCTTATCCAGATCCTCTCGGAGTTTTTTCAGTTCGGAGCTCAGCAACTGAATTTGGAAAGCCGAATTTGTTTCTGCTTCTCTGGATTCGTAGGCGGTTCTTGCCGAAACCAGTTCATCCTTGGCCTGCTGATGCTTCAGGACGTATTCCTGATATTCCGAGTTACTGAGGGCGCCCGAATCCGCCAGCGCCTTCCGGCTCTCCAGATCCGTCCGGGCTTTCTCCTCGGAGGTGATTGCCAGATCCAGCTTGGATTTTAAGGAAGCATTCCGCGTGGTCGCTCCCAGGGATGCCCGATATTTTTCCTGTTCGATCTGAATCGTCTTCTGCTCAATCAGATAATTCAGATCCCCCGGATCCAGGGTACAGAGGATATCCCCTATTGCAACTGGACTTCCAGGCTGAACAAATACCTCCAAGACCTTTCCTGATAAATTGCCCGTTACGGTACGGATGGTCTTTGACTGAACCTTCCCATTCACGAACACCCGGGCTTCCAAATCGGATTGTTTCACCATCACCGTCTGTACCGGTTTCCCTGGTTTATCAGCCGGACTCAGGGCTTTCCACGTGGCAAAGGCCACGGTGCTCACCAGAAGAACGATCCCCCCGGCTATCAATACCTGTTTACGATTCAATGTGTTTACCTCCTTCTTATGTATACAGAATACCAGACCGTATTCAAAACGGAGACTCTTGTTATGAAACTGCATTTAAAATCCATAAAAATGCAAAGCCACCAGTTCTATTCTAACTGATGGCTCTGACGAAATGGGCGTATGGAATCTTAAGGGTTTCTTAAAATATCATGGACTCTATTCTTTCCACATGATCAAGGCATCTTCTCCCGTATCCTGATAATACTTGGGGCGTACCCCCACCCCTTTGAAACCCAGGCTTTCATAGAGCTGGATCGCCGGCTTGTTTCCCGGCCGGACCTCCAGGGTGAATTTATCGCATCCCTTGTCTTCTCCGGCCTTCAGCATCTCCACGACCAAGTACCGACCCAGGTGTTTTCCCCTGAAACCCGGATGGACAGCGATATTGGTGATATGCCCTTCCCCGGCGATGGTCCACAGCCCCCCATAGGCAATCACGTGATCCTTGTATTCCAGAACGTAATAACACGCCAATTGGTTATAGAGCAGCTCTGAGATAAAACTCTCTTCTGACCAGGGTGTTGCAAAAGACAGGCGTTCGATGACGCCAACTTCAGCAACATCTGCAGGGGTCATTTCCCTGAACCGGGCATCAAATGCCATGTTTTGCGTCATGGTTGCGCTCCGCCTCCGTTTTTCTGAGGTATTGGGGCTGAGCCTCCTGATAGGAGGAAGGCTTCAGGTGTTCAGGACCCATCAGTGCAGCCATGCCCAGGGAAGCAGCCCGTTGGAGCCACAGATGTTTCTGAGGAAAACGAGCCCGATGGCCCATCGCCTCCTCCAGGGTTTCCCGAAAACGCAGGATGCCGTCGCCCACGAACCAGATCGGCTCATCCCGCTCCTTCAGGACCGCGATCAATTCTTCTATCGAGAGGCCGCAGTCCGCCATCAGGCGTTCAGGCAGCTCTTGGGCACAGTCGAAAAGAGCGGTATAGACCTGATCCCGCCGGGCATCCATGATGGGGCACACCACGCCCCCAAAGCCGGCCAGATTCCAGGCCATTCCCTCCAGAGAGGACACCGGAATCACCGGCAGCCCCGCTCCGTGGGCCAATCCCTTGACCGTCGCGACGCCGATCCGGATCCCCGTAAAGGAGCCCGGCCCGGATGACACGACCAATCCGTGCAGATGCTCCAGCCCCAATCCCAGCTGACTCAAAAGTGCGTCCATGGCAGGCATCAGCCTTTCAGAATGGGTGTGGCCTGTATTCATCGTAATTTCGCCTAGGACCCCATCCAGGGTGACAACCGCCACCGACGCGGTTTGGGCAGACGTTTCAAATGCCAGTAATTTCATGGGCTATTCCTTCCAATGTTGGGCAAGCCAAGCGACCGCCCGCTGCTCCAAGGGAGTTTTGACACCGATCCTCAGCATGCGCTGATTCTCATCTTCACAGCGATAAAGGCCCATGTGGATCCGACTCTCAGGCAAAAGGGATTCCACGCGCTCTCCCCATTCCACCACCACCAGGGCCTGACCGGCGAAATAGTCATCGAAACCGAAATCCTCCAGCTCCGCAGCCTCTTCAACCCGGTAAACATCCATATGATAGAGCGGAAACCGCCCGCTGTGATATTCATGAACAATGGTGAAGCTGGGGCTGGTAACGGGTTCCGAAACATCCAGCGCCGCTGCCAGAGCCTGGGTGAAGGTAGTTTTTCCGGCCCCCAGATCTCCCGTGAGGCATAGGACCATCCCCGGCGCGAGAAAATGAGACAGGCAGGCAGCAAAGCGGCGGGTCTGTTCAACACTGTTTAAAGTGATTTTCATGAGTTGCTCCTTGTCTACTGAAGTCACCGATCTCCCACTGGGGGAAGGTCAGGATACATGCACTTCCACACCCTCTACCCAGACCCGCTCCACAATGGCGTCCCACGCAAAGGGATGCCCGTTCCAGAGAACCAGATCCGCATCCAGACCGGGTTCAATCGCACCCAGCCGTTCATGGATCCCCAGGATTTCAGCGGCATTCAGGGTGATGGCCCGCAGACCTTCCCATTCATCCATTCCGGCTTTAACCGAAAGGGCGGCACACAGATTCAGGTGCTGGATGGGGATAACCGGATGATCAGTCATAATGGCGGTTTTTATCCCTGCCCGGCTGAGCACCCCCGGGGTTTTGAAATCCAACGCCCTCAGTTCGATCTTGGACCGGGTTGTGAGATGGGGGCCTACAATGGCGGGATACCCGGCTTCAATCAGGGCTTCCGTGATCAGATGCCCCTCCGTGCAATGGTCCAGGGTCAGCTTCAGACCGAATTCCTTGGCAATCCGGATGGCGGTCAGGATATCATCAGCCCGGTGAGCGTGGGCCTTCATCGGCAATTCCCCAGAAAGGACGGGCAGCAGGGCTTCATATTTGAAGTGGTATCCCGGCTGTTTATCAGCCTCAGCCCCCTGCTTCTTTTGTTGGTATTCCGAGGCCAGCAGCAGGGTTTCCCGCAGCTTGGCGGCGATGGCCATCCGGGTCATGGGGGCCTGCTTCTTGTCATTGTAGACCCGCTTCGGGTTTTCACCAAAAGCGGTCTTCATGGCAGCTGGGGCCTGAACAATCATGGCATCGATGCGGTTTCCCGCTGTCTTGATGGTGGCAAACTGCCCCCCCAGCACATTAGCGCTCCCCGGACCGGTACAGACGCAGGTGACCCCCCCCGCAAGGGCTTCCGAAAAGCCGCGGTCCATGGGATTGATGCCGTCGATGGCGCGGAGCTCCGGGGTGACCGGGTCCGTCATTTCGTTGCCATCATCCCCTTCAAAGCCCATGCCATCCTCGAACATGCCCAGATGGCAATGGGCATCTATCAAGCCCGGCAGGAGGTTCATCCCCTGGGCATCCGTTATTTCAGCGCCTGCCGGGATAACTGCATCGGATCCGACAGCCTGGATCTTTCCGTTTTCTATCACCACCGTGCAATTGTGAATGATCGTGCCGTTGCGCACATCGAATACCTTGGCGTTTATGATGGCGTGCATGGGTTTCTCCTTCATTTTTTCAGTCCCTTCATGGTCAGCGCGATCCGGTTCTTCCGCGCATCAAAGGACAGGACCTTCACATCCACCACGTCTCCAACGGCGACCACATCCATGGGATTTTTCACGAACCTGTCGCTGAGCTCGGAGATATGGACCAGCCCGTCCTGCTTGACGCCGATATCTACAAAGGCACCGAAATCAATCACGTTGCGGACCGTGCCCTGCAGCAGCATGCCCGGCTGAAGGTCTTCCATTTTCAGGACATCGGACCGCAGCACCGGAGCCGGCATGTTTTCCCGGGGATCTCTGCCTGGCTTTTTCAGCTCGGCCAGGATATCCTTCAGCGTGGGAAGACCGGTTTCCAGTTCCCGCGCCAGCTTATCCAGACCATAAAGAGCGGCACGGCCCTCCGCTTCTTCCGGTGTTTCACAGTTCAGGAGCTTCAGCAGGGCTTTAGCGACCCCATAGGATTCTGGATGCACCGAGGTCCGATCCAGCAGATCCTTGGCTTCCGGGATCCGCAGGAAGCCCGCCGCCTGTGTAAAGGCCGCCGGGCCCAGCCGTGGGACCTTGTTCAGTTCCTTTCGGCTCTTGAAGGAGCCGTTGGCGTCCCGATGCTTGACGATGTTATTGGCCAGGGTCTTATTGATGCCGGCCACATGCTGCAGCAGTGCGGCGGAAGCCGTATTCACATCCACCCCGACCCGGTTCACGGCATCCTCAACGACACCGCCCAACACTTCATCCATGCGCTTTTGATTCACATCATGCTGATACTGCCCGACACCGATGGCCTTGGGCTCTATTTTCACCAGTTCTGCCAAGGGGTCCTGCAGTCTGCCGGCAATGGAGATGGCCCCTCGGATGGACACGTTGATATCCGGATATTCTTCGGTGGCTTCCTTGGAGGCTGAGTACACAGAGGCCCCGGCCTCGTTCACGATGGTATAGGTCACCGGTCGGCTCAGGCCGCGGATCAGTTCCGCCACAAAAAGTTCGGATTCGCGGGAAGCCGTTCCGTTTCCAATGGCGATGATATCGATCCCATGTGTTTCAATCATGGCAGTCAGCTTTTTCGCTGCGCCTGCCACATCGTTTTCCGGCGCCGTGGGATAAACGGTGTCATAGGCCAACAGCTTGCCGTTGGGATCCATGACCGCAATCTTGCAGCCCGTACGGAATGCCGGATCGAAGCCCATGACGGTTTTCCCTTTGATGGGGGCCTGGAGCAGCAGATTCTTCAAATTGATGCCAAAAACCTTGATGGCCTGTTCCTCTGCTTTTTCTGAGAGGTCGTTGCGCAGCTCCCGCTCAATTGCCGGTTCAATCAGTCGGCCGAAGCTGTCGGCTAGGGTTTTCTTGAGGTATTCAGCGGACTCATGGGCGGTATTGGGAATGATTTGGGCCGTCAGCCACTCGAGGATGATCTCTGCGGGAGCCAGAACCTTCACCTTCAACATGTCTTCCCGCTCCCCCCGGTTAATGGCCAGGGTCCGGTGCGGCGGCAGGGTCTTCAGGGCTTCTGCATAGTCATAATATTGCTCATAGACAGATTCTGTGGCCGCATTCTTCGCCTCGGACCGCAGCTTGCCAAGGTCTGCCGTGACCTTTCGGATGTGTTTTCGATAATCCGCATTGTCGGAGATCCGCTCCGCAATGATATCCATGGCTCCCTGCAAGGCTTCTGCCGCCGTAGCAACCCCTTTCTCTTCGGAGATGAAGGTGGCCGCCAGCCCTTCCAGGCCAACGGTATCCTGAGCTTGAATCCGGTCTGCCAGGGGCTCCAACCCTTTTTCCCGGGCGATGATGGCCCGGGTGCGCTTCTTGGGCCGAAAAGGCCGGTAGAGGTCTTCCACTTCCGCCAGGATTTTGGCGTTCTCAATGGCGCCCCGCAGCTCCGGTGTCAGCTGCCCCAGCTCTTCGACCATCCGCAGCACTTCGTCTTTCCTTGCCGCCAGATTGCGCAGGTAGATCAGCCGATCCCCCAAATCCCGCAGGGTGACATCGCTGAGATCGCCGGTGGCTTCCTTCCTGTATCGTGCAATGAACGGGATGGTGTTTCCCTGATCAATCAGTTCAACGGTGCTGACAACCTGCGATTCCTTCAGCCCCAGTTCTTTGGCCAGTTGTTTTATGATAGGGTTCATAATGCCTCCTTGTAGTTGAAAAAAGACCCCGGCAAAAAGCCGGGGCCCTGCATGTCTATTATACATTCAAATGGAACCTTGTTACAACCGCTTCCGACTCATCGGGTACCAGGACCTACTCTGCGAAGGGGTCACACTTTGAATTTAGCCACAACCGCTTCCAATTCCCCGGACATCATCACCAAGCCATCGATGGATTCCGTGATGTGGTGGATGGCTGCATTCTGCTCCTGAACATTGGCCAGAACATTCTGCGCTTCAGAAGATGTCTCTTCGGAAACCTCCATGATTTCCTGAATGCTGCTCTCAACGGAGTTCATCCCTGCAGATAGTTCCTTCAACGATTCTGTAAAGGTTCTGATCTCGTGGGTCACCGCCTGGCTTTCCTGAATGATGTTCATGAACGAATCTGCTGTTTCATGGACCACTCGGGTTTCCTTCTGAATATCCTGGATGCTCTGGCCCATGCTGCTGACAATATTATGGGTTTCTTTCTGGATATCCGTGATTTTTTTACTGATTTCCTCCGAGGCGTTCTTCGACTGCTCCGCCAGATTTTTCACTTCGTTGGCTACCACCGTGAATCCCCGCCCGTGTTCACCCGCCCGCGCTGCTTCAATGGAGGCGTTCAGGGCCAATAGATTGGTCTGGTTGGATATTTTTTTGATGAAATCCACGATGACGCCGATTTCACCGATGTGGGCATTCAGATTCTCAACCAGGTTACTGGTATTGCTCACAATACGATTGATCGTGTCCATGATCCCCATGATCTTCTCAACATTGTGGGAGCCATCCTGGGCCATGGCCGAGGCCTTTTCCGAAGACTGCAGCATCACCAGGGAATGCTCTTCAACCCCCTTCAGGTTGGATGCCATTTGGGTGATTGCAGCATTTCCCTGCTCCACATTGGTAATCTGCCCCTGCGTTCCCTGGGCAACCTTCTCAATGATCCCCGAAATATGGTTAGAGGCTTCCGCCGTCAGCTCTGCATTGCGGTTCAGTTCCTGGGAGACTTCCTTGATCATCCCGGTAGACAGGTTTACATTGCGGATCAGATCTGAAAGCGCGTGTACCATATCTGAAAAGGCGGTCTGCAAAATACCCATTTCATTTTCAGAATCCACCGCTACAGCCACCGTCAGGTCCCCATCCTTGATTCTCTGGGCACTGCTTACCATCCCCAGAATCGGCCGGGTAAAACGCTTTGCGGCCAAGGCGCTGACAAATATCCCAATAACGATAAAGACCACCATGGAGATCAGCATGCGGGCCAGCGAAGCCCGAATCCCTCCAACCACCTCACTGTACTGTTCTTCTGCAACCACAGACCAGCCTAGTTTCGGGATCTTGGCATAGCCGCCCACCACCGTGTTCCCATCGGCATCCTTATATTGATCGGTGCCCATTGGGGAATCCACCTTGAAGGCGGGATCCTCCAGCAGTTTATCCGAGCTCTCCGCCTTAAGGACAGCTGCAACCCCGGCGATTCCTTTAAAATCCGCCTGTGTCTGAACCTTGTTCTCGAAGTCCCGGTGTGAAATCAGGTTTCCCCGTTTATCCACCACGTAGATCTGTCCGGTTTTACCAACACCGGAGTCCTTTGTCAAGCGATAGATGCTATCCAGCCGAAATTCAAATGCCGCTGTTCCGATACGTCCCTGACTGACATTCTCGATGGGCTGCGAAATAATCACCATGGGCATCTTTGTGTCCGGATCAACAAACGCATCGGAGATGTATGTGAATCCGCTGTTCCCCTGCTTGTACCATTCCTCACCGGATACGTCGGCACCAACCTGATTCGACTTGGTTGTTACGGTTATTCTCCCTGCTGCATCTGTTAGATAGAGATTTTTTATCTGCAGATTGTAGTTGAGGATCTTAACCAGGGTCAACTGCCGGTTGCTTTCGGTCATGCTCTGAAAATCCACCGCATTTAACGTGGTTTTCACGGTATTGATGGTGTTGTTCAGGTATTGGTTTACCTGAAGCCCCGCATTCACAGCCAAAGCAAAGTTGGCTTCCCGGGAACTCTTCAGCTCTTTCCCCCGCTCCACCTGATAGTTGATGAAGCCGCTGAGTCCCATGGACACTGCCAGAATCACTGTCATGATTACCGCAAACTGAACATTGAGCCGCTTGTGAAAAGGAATGCCCGCAATGCCGGACGCAACAACGATCAGGTCTTCACCGCCTGCAGCAGCCTCCTGCTCCGGTTCCGCCTCTTCTTCCTGGATCTCCATCGCTTCCAAGCTTTCGTCATCTGGGTTCTCAATCCATTCCAGATCTTCGTCAGCAGCAGCCGGTTCTGTTTTCAACTCGGAATCAATCTGACCATCGCCGTCTTCCCAAAATTCCGGAGTCAAAGGCCCGGACTCACCGGTTTCGTTCTCGTGCGCCTTCTTTTGATCCATGCACTTTCCTCCACCCTATCAGTGCTTACTCACTCTCATCGTCAAAATCCCCGTCGTCATCATCATCGTCGTCTTCGTCTTCATCGCTATCTTCGTCGTCATCATCGTCGCCGTCATCGCTATCTTCGTCGTCATCATCGTCATCGTCGTCGTCGTCTTCTTCTTCATCGTCCATATCCGGAAATCCGGTGTCCGGACCATCCCATATATCAGATGTCCGTTCACGTATTTTCTCTTCGGAATCAGCCTTCACTATCCCAGCCATAATTCCACCTCCATCCCGTTTGATCAACCTCCGATGACATTCATTAGTCTACAGATACCCTGCTCATTCCAAACTAATCATAGCACCTTTTCTCTTCAAAAAAACCGCCCTCACAGCATTTTTCTGTTAAGGGCGGTTCCTATACTACTCACTTTTTTTCCCTGTCGCTTTCATTTTCAACCAGGCATCTATGAAGGGATCCAACTTGCCGTCCATGACCCCCTGCACGTTGCCAACCTCGGCATTGGTGCGATGATCCTTCACCATGTTGTAGGGATTGAACACATAGGATCGGATCTGACTGCCCCAGGCGATTTGTGAATAATCGCCCGCCAGGTCTTCAATCCGTTCTTTCTGCTCCGACTCTTTGAGCTCAACCAGCTTGCCCATCAGCATTTTCATGGCCGTAGCGCGGTTGCTGATCTGAGACCGTTCGTTTTGGCACTGTACCACAACCCCTGTGGGCAGATGGGTGATCCGAACCGCAGAATCCGTGGTATTGATGTGCTGTCCACCGGCGCCTGTCGCCCGATACGTATCCACCTTCAAATCCTTGGGGTTGATGTCGATCTCGATGGTATCATCCAACTCCGGCATCACATCCACCGAGGCGAAAGAGGTGTGCCGCTTCCCGCTGGAATCGAAGGGGGAGATCCGGACAATCCGATGAACCCCCTTTTCGCCCTTGAGGTAGCCGTAGGCATTCTCCCCTTGGATCAGCAGCACCGCATTCTTGATGCCGGCTTCGTTATCTTTGATACAGTCCATCAGCTTCACGGAAAAACCCTGGTCCTCAGCATAACGGATGTACATCCGCATCAGCATCTCCGCCCAGTCTTGAGCATCCAGACCACCGGTTCCCGCATGAATGGAAAGGATGGTGTTGTTCCGATCAAATTCTCCCGAAAGCAGGGTTTCAATCAGAACCTTCTCCAGCCTTCCCTCCAGTTCTTTTTTGCCGGCAAGGATGTCCTTTTTCACCGAAGCATCTCCCTCTTCGATGGACATCTGCGCCAGCAGGATCAAATCCTGCCACTGCTGCTCCAGCTCTGTGAACATTTCAATCCGGCGCTTCAGGTACTTGGCTTCCTTCAGGATCCCTTGGGCACTTTCCTGGTCATTCCAGAAATCCGCGTCCAACATCTTATCATCCAGTTCCTGAGTCCGTTCTTTCAAATGTTCCAAGTCAAAGTGAATCCCTCAAGTCCCGGATACTGCTCTCTAACTCCTTCAATTCCAACAACGCGTTTTCAAGTTCCAGCAATTCCGTTCACCACCCTTTATTGGCTCTTACTCATCTTTACCATGACATTTCTTATACTTCAGCCCGCTGCCGCAAGGGCATGGGTCGTTCCGTCCAACCTTTTGATCCGGTCGCTTCAGGGGCGCTTTGGGTTGATCCGCGCCACCGGTGCCGGTTTCCTTGGCTACCACTTCCCGTTTTGCCTGCGTTTCCACCGTAACATGGTAGAGATAGCGAACGGTGTCCTCTTCAATAAACTTGATCAATTCATTGAACATGTCAAAGCCTTCAATCTGATAGGCCTGCACAGGATCCTGCTGACCGATGGCCCGCAGACCAATCCCCTGTTTCAGCTGCTCCATGGCGTCGATATGCTCAATCCACTTTGTATCCACCACCCGAAGGAGCAATACCCGCTCCAGCTCCCGCATCCGATCAGCACCTACTTCTGCTTCCTTCGCATCGTAGATGGCAGTCGCAATCTGCTGCAGTTTTTCTTTCAGCTCTTCCCGGGTAACGTGCTCCAAATCAGCTGGGGTCAACGCCTCACGGGGAAGGAATACCGTGTGTAGAAACTCCAGCATTTTGGGAATATCCCATTCCTCCGAAAAGTTCGATGCCGCCGTATAACGCAGAATCGTATCGTCTATGACCGCATCCACCATGCCGGCGATATGATCCCGCAGGTTGTCGCCTTCCAGCACCTTCTGCCGTTCCGTATAAATGATGCTCCGCTGACGGTTCATAACGTCATCATACTGAAGCACATGCTTCCGGATGCCAAAGTTGCGGGCTTCCACTTTTTTCTGGGCCGATTCAATGGACTTGCTCAAAATACCGGCTTCAATCTGCATATCGTCATCCATGCCCAGCTTCTCGACCATTTCCTTGATCCGATCGCTGACAAACAGCCGCATGAGATCATCCTCAAAGGAAAGATAGAACTGGGATGAACCGGGGTCGCCCTGACGACCTGCACGGCCGCGGAGCTGGTTGTCGATCCGACGGGATTCATGACGCTCGGTTCCGATGATATGCAGTCCCCCAGCGGCTTTCACCTTCTCGGCATCCGCATCGGTAATGGCTTTCTTCTCCGCGTAAATGCCCTGATAAATCCGTCTGGCCTCTTGCAGCTCTGGATCCCTTGGCTCTAATGGACCCGTAATATGGTAGAGCATCTCTTCATCATGCCCCATCTTCCGCATTTCTTTCTTGGCCATGAACTCCGGGTTTCCGCCCAGAAGAATATCCGTTCCCCGGCCTGCCATGTTGGTGGCAATGGTCACCGCACCGAAGCGCCCGGCCTGAGCGACAATTTCCGCCTCCCGTTCGTGCTGCTTGGCGTTGAGGACCTCATGGGGAACCCCCCGTTTTTTCAAGAGCAAACCCAGGTATTCCGAGGTTTCGATCGAGATGGTCCCTACCAGCATCGGCTGGCCGGTTTTATGACGCTCTACAATCTGCTCGATGACATTATTGAACTTCCCTGTCAGGGATTTATACACGCTGTCCGGCAGGTCCTTCCGGGTGACAGGACGATTGGTGGGAATGATCACAACGTCCATGCCGTAAATATGCTTGAATTCATCCTCTTCTGTCTTTGCCGTACCGGTCATTCCGGACAGCTTGTTGTAGAGGCGGAAATAGTTCTGCAGCGTAATCGTCGCCAGCGTCTGGCTTTCCTTGCGGACCTCCAGGCCTTCCTTGGCTTCAATCGCCTGGTGCAGCCCGTTGGAATAGCGTCGGCCGAACATCAGTCGGCCGGTGAATTCATCCACGATGATGATTTCGCCGTCCTTGATGACATAATCCACATCCAGCCGCATCATCGTCCGGGCGCGAAGAGCTTGGTTCACGTGGTGGGAGAACTCCATGTTTTCCGGATCGCTGAGGTTTTCAACGCCGAAGAACCGTTCTGCTTTGGTCACGCCGCTCTCGTCTGTGAGGACCACCGTATTGCCCTTTTCATCGACAATGTAGTCTTCATCTTTCCGAAGACCTTTCACGAACAGATCCGCCATGGAATAGAGACTGGTTGATTTAGACCCTTCGCCGGAGATAATCAGCGGTGTTCGGGCTTCATCCACCAGGATGCTGTCTACTTCATCGACAATCGCGTAGTTCAGTTCCCGTTGGGTCCTGTTCTCAAAATAGATTGCCATATTGTCGCGCAGGTAGTCAAAGCCGAATTCGTTATTGGTACCATAGGTGATGTCGGCCAGATAGGCGTTTTTCCGGTCTGTCCCCTCCACACCATGGATCACACAGCCCACTTGCATCCCCAAAAACTCAAAAATCTGCCCCATCCACTCTTTGTCCCGCTTGGCCAGATAATCATTCACCGTGATGACGTGAACGCCTTTGCCACTGAGGGCATTGAGATATGCCGGCAGGGTAGCCACCAGGGTTTTACCTTCCCCAGTCTTCATCTCCGAAATGCGTCCTTCATGAAGGGTCATGCCGCCAATCAGCTGAACGGGATAATGCCGCATCCCCAATGTCCGCCAAGCCGCCTCCCGAACAACCGCAAAGGCTTCCACCAGCAATTGATCCAGAGTTTCACCCTTTTCCAGTCGTTCTCTGAAAATCGTTGTTTTTTCCCGAAGCTGGTCATCTGAAAGCGCCTGGATTTCGGCTTCCAGCGCAATCACCTTATCAGCGGTTTTACGCATCCGTTTAACTTCCCGCTCATTCAAATTACCCATTATGATATCCATTAAAGCCATGGTTTTAAGTTCCTTCCTTTAAGTGCCTATTTTTAGTCAACGCTTTATTATAACATATACAGGCGAAATCAAATGTGAATGGTTTGTGAAGAAAACAGAAGGGAGAGATTGCCGCGGGCCTGCGACCCTCGCAAAGACAGACACAAAACCAAACATTTTCAATGATTGTCTGTCTTCGCGAGGAATGAAATGACGCGGCGATCTCTCCCTTTTTCTTTTGTAACGGTTTTTCAGTGCCCCCGTAAAGGCACTGAACGATTAAAAAAAGCCGCGCCTGAGAAATCTTCTCTGGCACAGCCGTTGATTTTGCATACGGATTCAGTATTTCGTCGGATAAAACGTATTCATCATCCTGCCTTTGTTCCGGTAATGCTGACTGGCGGTCATCTGACCCACAATGAACAGAAACAGGCCCACACTCATCAGAATGTCTCCCAGTGAAATCACCTGAGCCAGTGGATAGCCGCTGGGCAGCGCAATCACTTTTCCCAGATAATCGTTCCACTGCGTAAGCCGCTCCAAGCCAGTATAGTTCAGGACAGCGCTATTCGAAAGACTTTCCACCAGCTCCTGATGCCCCATCCCCCGAAGTGCAGATAGGGAAACCGGCATCTTCAACCCATGGGATGCCATGGCCAAGATGTTCAGAAACGCTCCCAGTGCCACCAGCCAAAATCCGCGCTTTTTGCCGTTCAACATCACAATGAAAAACACCAGAATCAGGGTAGCAAAAGCGATGGTGTGTCCATTATGGGTCATCCAACTCATACGCCCCAGAAGCATCGGAAGCATCTGAAGGAGAAACCCGATTACAATCAGAACCCAGCCTTTGAATTCAAAGCTGCCAATATTTAAAGAGCGACCGCCCCGCAACCGACCTACTATCAGACCCAGTAAGACCGCTTCGAGAAACATGGTTCATCCCTCCCACCATATCGTGTATTTGATACGTTCACTATATCAGAAAAGCCGCAATATGTTGAGAGGGAAAATCATCGGCACACCCATGATTCATTTTCCCTGCGCCTGCAGTTCTTCCCACTCTTCCTTCAACATTCTAAAATCCAGCCGGTCATGAAGCTCCCCATTATAGTACATGTGCTTCACATATTCCGCTTCCTGAATCATGCCAACCTTCTCCATCACGCGGATCGACCCCACATTGGCCTTCAGGCAACCGGATTCTATCTTGATCACGTCCAGGGACTGGAATGCGTATGCCATAATGGCCCTGACCGCCTCCGTCACCAGTCCTTTCCCCCAGCATTCCGGCTGGATGAAATAGCCCAGGTTGACCAATCGCCCTTCATCGCAGTCGATCAGCGTTGAAAATCCGATTTCGCCGATAAATTGATCCGTCCCCTTCAGCGTGATGGCAAAAAAGAACTTGCGTCGGTCATCATATTTCGACTCTACAATTGCCTCGTACAGGAATTTCCTGGATTCGTCCAGAGAAGACGTCTTGATTTCCGGCATCAGCCACATTACCTCATCATTCGTGAACAGTTCATGGAACCCCTCAATGTCTTCCCCACAATAATCCCGGATGATCAGCCGCTGTGTTTCTATTCTCACCATATGCTCCACTCCGCTATTTGCCTTGTATGCCCTCATTTTCACATTTATTACCCGCCTGTGTCAATAAAAAAGCCGCCTTTCGGCGGCGTTCACATCATCTATCTGGTGGGTTCGATCAACCCATACTGTCCATCCTTGCGGATATACACCACATTGATCTCCTCAGATTCGTGGTTCATGAACACGTAGAAATCATGCCCTAACATTTCCATCTGCAGTACCGCTTCCTCCGCATCCATGGGCTTCACAGAAAACTGTTTCATTCTCACGATTTTCCGCTCTGTTTCCTCTTCTTTCATGTCAGGAATATTCTCAAACCGAATCGTGTCATGCTTATGGTAGCGTTTTTCGATTTTTGTCTTATGCTTATCCATCTGTCTTTTCAGTTTATCGATCACCTTATCGATCGCTGTGTACATATCATCGCTGTATTCCTCGCCTCTGAATATCACACCGTTTTTCAGAGGAATGGTCACCTCTACGATCTGGCAATTCTTTGCTGTCTTCACATCCTGATAGCTCAGGGTTACATGGGCTTCAACATCGGTCTTGAAGTATTTGTCGAACTTCATGAACTTACTTTCAACGCCTTCTCTTAGTGAATCTGTGACTGCCATGTTTTTTCCGCTGACGATAACTTTCATAGGTCCAA
>CAYRIO010000034.1:21625-36646 GCA_964424355.1 uncultured Peptostreptococcaceae bacterium | reverse complement strand
AGGACAGCGTCAGCAACGTTCTGGACGTTCTGGCCAATGACAGTGACCCTGACGGTGATTCGCTGAGCCTCCAGTCTGTTGACCAACCAGGAAGTGGCACCGTCAGCATTGCCGACAACAAGGTCAGCTACACGCCAACCTCCGGCTACATCGGGCCAGACAGCTTTGGGTACACCGTTTCGGACGGAAAGGGTGGCGGTGATACGGCAGTCGTTACGCTGCTGGTAGTGAATAGAACGGCAGTTATTGAAATCACGCTGTCGACAGCTTCAAGAAATGCAGGAAGCGCAGGCAAGAATTTGTTTGTCCGCGCAATTGCAGATGTGAATGTTGGTGTTGAAAACGCAACGGTTTCTGGGACCTGGAGTGGCGCTGCCATTGATGCTGATACTGGAATCACTGGGGCCGCAGGCAATGTAAAATTGACTTCAGATGAAGTCAAATATAGGGATAAGCCACTGCAATTCACATTCACCGTTAAAAGCGTGAGTGTCAACGGAATTGAATATGAACTTGGTGGTGAAATCAGTGAGACGTTCTCCTTTACAAAATAGAGCTTGATGTAGAAGATACACCCCTCAAAAACCCTCCCCGACGGCAAATGAATTTAAGCCATTGGAGAGGGTTTTTATGAGGACGCAAGCCAGGAACTGGCGGCATATTCATTTGAATGGCATCAAGCCATGATCCAATTGCTTTATTATGGAAGAATGACAGGCTGGTACCGGCGACAATTATGATTGAATGACAGTTTATGGGGTAGAAATAACCTAACAGGATGGTTTGCATTGTAGCATATTTTCTTCGGATGAGGGGTTGCGCTCTCACCTGTACCTCAGTTGAAATGACCGGATCCTCTCCACTCCAGCAGGCCTGTTGTTAAGAACGGGACTACTGGGGTTGTCGGGCGTTCGTAAAACATCTCAAGGGTTTGATGTCTCAAAAAGAGAGGAGAGGATATCCGGTTTCGCCACACACCAGCTGAGACTGCTTACGCTAGGGGCTTTTTCCTGGCCGTAAAGGAGGGATGTCATCATGATCCGCTGGAGAAAACGAATCCGAAAATTGGTTTACTTACTGATTGATTTATTGAACATTCTGCTGGCGTATAGCTTCGCCGTTAACCTGTATACGGGCTATCTGGGCCGGGTGTTTCAGATCAACATGTTGGAAACCGTGGGGCACCTGATGCTCCTGGCCTTTGTCTATACCGGTGTGTTCCTGGCAGTCAATCTGTATGATGAAAGCATGGTGGAAGATGAATTCTATACCCTGCGGTTTCAAGTGAAGACGGTGATGTCCTTCATCATCGCAACCGGAGTCTGCGGCTCCCTCATGTTCTTCATCAATGCCCCGGTCTCACGCCTGTTCATGTTGCTCTTTCTCATGAGCTATTATGGTCTGTACATGCTCAGCAAGATCCTGCTGTTAAAAGCCACGGATGCCAACTTCGCCAAGGATAAGGTGGACCGGAACATCCTCATTGTCGGGTGTTCCCCCAAGGGGCAGGAATACATCGATGAAATCAACAAATACAAATATCTCAGCCTGAAAGTCGTGGGGTATGTGGATGTCAACGAATGCGCATCCTATCCGGATATTCCGCACCTGGGCAATGTCAAGGATCTGGATGCCATCGCACAGAATTACCGCATCGATGAAATTGCGGTCACCCATCCCCTGAATGATGATCCCCTGCTCCTGACTGTGCTGGATGAATGCCAGTGCATGGGCATCACCATCTCGATGCTGCTGGACTGCCATAACCATGACGAGTCCAAGGTCCATGTAGCCATGGTGGGCGGGGTACCGGTTCTCAAATTCCATACCGTCAGTCTCAATGAGAGCCAAATCTTTGCCAAGCGGATTCTGGACGTCTGCGGGGCCATGGTGGGGATGGTATTTTTCGGCATCGCCTACATCATCTTCGCGCCGCTCATTAAGCTGGAAACGCCGGGTCCGGTTATTTTCAAGCAGGTTCGGGTCGGCAAAAACGGGCGGACCTTCGAAATCTGGAAATTCAGGTCCATGGGCGTCAATGCCGAGGCTCAGAAGGCCGCCCTGGCAGGCCGCAATGAGATGAGCGGCCATATGTTCAAGGTCAGCAACGATCCCCGGGTTACAAAAATCGGTGCCTTTCTCCGCAAAACCAGCATCGATGAGCTCCCCCAGTTCTATAATGTGCTTCGTGGGGACATGAGCCTGGTGGGGACCCGCCCCCCAACGGTCCCCGAGGTGGAGAACTATGAACTCCGCCACCGGAAGCGTATCAGCATCACCCCCGGCATCACCGGCATGTGGCAGATCAGCGGCCGCTCCGACATTACGGATTTTGAAGATGTCGTCCGGTTGGACAGTGAATACATCATGAACTGGACCGTGTGGATGGATATCCGGATCCTGTTCAAGACGGTACTGGTGGTGTTCAGCAGGCGGGGGTCAAGATAAGCGGAACCCGGAATACAAGCAGAGCGGACGGTGGGTGTTTTAAACTGGCCGCTCTGTCGTTTTGAAGGAAACTTGAAGTACCTTGTGGAATATGATTAAATTGAGAGGAGAAGCCGAAATATATTCCCGTCAACGGAATCAGGCCCGAAGGATTACATCGAAAAGTGAGGTAAACCATGAAAATCAAAAAAGCCATCATCCCAGCCGCCGGCTTTGGAACCCGTTTCTTGCCGGCCACCAAAGCACAGCCGAAAGAAATGATTCCGGTGGTGGATAAGCCCACCCTCCAATACATCATCGAAGAAGCCATCAAAGCGGGGATCGAAGAAATCCTCATCGTCACCAACCGCAACAAGCACGCCATCGAAGACCACTTCGACCGGTCCATCGAGCTGGAGCTCCTCCTGGAGCGCAGCGGCAAAACGGAACTTTTGAAGGAAATCAGAGATATTTCCGAGCTGGTCCGTATCCACTATGTCCGGCAGATGGAGGCCAAGGGCCTGGGCCATGCCATCCTCTGCGGCAAAGCCTTCATTGGCAACGAGCCCTTTGCGGTCCTGCTGGGTGACGACATCGTCGATGCCGCCCAGCCCTGCATCGGCCAGCTGATGGATGCCTATGACGAATACCCGGGAACCATCCTGGGGGTTCAAGCGGTACCGGATTCCGAAACCCACAAGTATGGAATTGTGGACGGCGAAAGCCTCAATGCTTCTACATACAGCGTGAATGCCCTGGTGGAAAAGCCAGCTCCCGGTGAAGCGCCCTCCAATGTGGCCATCCTGGGCCGATACATCATCAGCCCAAAAGTCTTTGAAATCCTGGAAAACACGGCTCCCGGCAAGGGCGGCGAGATCCAGCTCACCGATGCCCTGAACCAATTGGCACAGGACGACAAGGTCTACGCCCGGATTTTTGAAGGCAGAAGATACGATGTAGGCGACAAAATGGGTTATCTGGAAGCCACCATCGACTACGCGCTGAAGCGGCCGGAGCTGAGGCAGCCTCTGTTGGATTATATGAAGAAAGTTGTGGCGCAGTAATACTGCTCCCTTGAGGAAGACGATGAACATCCTGCTTACCGGCGGTGCCGGGTATATCGGCAGCCACACGGCCGTTTCGCTCCTGGAACAGGGGCACCAAATCACCATTCTGGACAATTTTTCCAATGCCAAGCCCCAGGTCCTGGACCGCATCCGTGAGATTACCGGGAAAACCTTCCGGTTTTATCAGGCGGATGTCCGGGATCGCCAAGCGCTGGACCTGATTTTTAGGGAAAGTCCTTACGATGCGGTGATTCATTTTGCCGGCCTCAAGGCTGTTGGAGAGTCGGTCAGGCAGCCCATGGCCTATTACGACAACAACGTTGCCGGAACACTGACCCTCTGTGAACAAATGGATCAGCACAATCTGCGCAATATCGTGTTCAGCTCCAGTGCCACGGTGTACGGCGAACCGGAAACCGTTCCCATTCAAGAGGAATCCCCACGACGTGCCACCAATCCTTATGGCCGCACCAAACTGATGATTGAAGAGATCCTTCAGGATCTCGCCAAAGCGGACCCGCGGTGGCAGGTTACCCTGCTGCGTTATTTCAACCCCATCGGGGCCCATGAAAGCGGTCGGATCGGGGAAAACCCCAATGGCATTCCCAACAACCTCATGCCCTACATCACCCAGGTAGCGGTGGGGAAGCAAGAAAAACTCAAGATTTTCGGCGGTGATTACCCCACGCCGGACGGGACCGGGGTCCGGGATTATATCCATGTCATGGACCTGGCCATCGGCCACGTGAAGGCCTTGGAAAAATCCGAAGGAGCCACCGGGTGCAGCATTTATAACCTGGGGACTGGGGTGGGCTACAGCGTGCTGGAAGTGGTAAAGGCCTTTGAAACGGCCAATGATCTCCAAATTCCTTACGAGATGGTCCCCCGCCGTCCCGGCGATGCCGCCGCCTGCTATGGAGATGTGTCCAAAGCCTTTCGGGAGCTGAACTGGAAAGCCCGATTCACCCTGGAGGACATGTGCCGCCACGCCTGGAACTGGCAGAAAAACAACCCGGATGGGTATTAGGCCATCCGCGGTGATGCACATAAAAGGGGGCTGTCTCGAATCAGGAATCACCTGCCATTTGAGACGGCCCCTTTTATTGATTTTCCTGATGGTGTAGACGCGTGAACGGTTAAAAATGGCATTGGATTGCTTCGGTGCGACAGGAAGGGTTCGGTAAGAAAGGGGCTGAGGCGAGGCTATGAGAAAAATCGCAGTACTGGTTCTGGTGATATTCCTGATGGGGATGATCCTCTCCTTTTCATCCCAAAGCGGCGGACAGTCCAATGGCCTTTCCTATAAAGTAGCGAATCGGATCATGGACTATATGGTGCTGCAAGGGGATGACAGTCTGTCGCTGAAGAATGTGAACCTCATCGTTCGGAAGCTGGCTCATTTTTCGGAGTACCTGCTGATTGGGGTTCTTCTGGCGGTGGCCCTGACGAACCTGCTGGAAAGGGCCTGGCTGGCGGTTCCGCTGGCGGGAATAATGGGAGTAGCCTTCGCCTTTTGTGATGAGTGGGTTCAGGGCAGCTCCCCCGGGCGTACCCAGAGCATTTTTGATGTGATGGTGGACAGCGTCGGGGTTTTCGTGGGATTGGCAGCATTCTCCATCGTGGTGCTGGGCATCAAGAGGACCTTGGTGGTGAGGGCGCTGAATCAAAAGAAATAGGCTGAATAAAAATCACCTGGCATCTGCCACGTGATTTTTTGTTGTTTAAAACCCGAAGGCATATCCCGTGATGCCCAGATCGGCGATCAGGTCCTGAATGTTCTTTTTAAGAGGGCCGTTGATGGGGACCCCCTTGTCCCTGCGCTCCAGCCAGGCGAGGTATTCCTTCTCTCCGGCGGTGTAGATGCGGTCGCAGCCAGGGGCCTTCTTCGAGGCCCGGAGCTGTCGGAGGATTTCCCCAGTGGTGTGTTTGAAGGTGTCCAGCTCCGTGAATTCGGTGACGTTGACCGCCATGAAGAAGTGGCCCAGGTGATAGGGTTGGGGGGTTCCCTCAGGACTGAAGCCCAGCAGTCCTTTTAGGAAGGAGCCTCCCTGGAGGGCGGCGGAGAGGATTTCCACCACGGTGGCGTAGCCATAGCCCTTGTAGCCTCCCAGTTCTTCGCCGATGCCGCCCAGGGGGGCCAGAGCAGCGGTGCCCTCCACCAGATCGATCAGCACCTGCTTGGAATCGGTTTTGGCGGAGCCGTCCGCACCGATGACCCATCCGGCGGGAAGGTCCTTGCCTAACCGTTCGTACACCTCGATCTTGCCCCGCTGGGTGATGGAGGTGGCACAATCCAGTACGAAGGGGAAATCCTCATCCGTGGGCATGCCAAAGGTGATGGGGTTGGTTCCCAGCATGTTCTCCACCCCGAAGGTGGGGGCGATGGAGGGGCGGGCGTTGGTGCCGGTGATGCCGATCATGCCTGCTTCGGCGGCCATCATGGTGTAATAGCCGGCAATGCCGTAATGAGTGGAATTGCGGACGGCCACCATGCCCATACCATGCTTGCGGGCCTTTTCAATGGCCATTTCCATGGACCGTTTGGCGATGACATGGCCCATGCCGTCATGACCGTCCACCACGGCGGTGGTCATTCCCTCCCGGAGGATTTCAAAATGCGTGATGGGATTCTGAACCCCCTTGAGGATCCGGTCCACATAGATGGGCTTCAAGCGTCCGATGCCGTGGGAATCGATGCCCCGCTTATCGGAGGTGATGAGGACATCGGCACAGATCCGGGCATCTTCCTCCGGCACGCCGATTTTGATGAAAACCTCTGTCATGAAACGTTCCATGGTATCGAAATCTATCCAGCTGTCTGTAGGGTTCATAGGGGGCTCCTTGTAGGGTGGATGTTCATCTGATGGGCTTTATCGATTCAATTATACCCTGAAAAGAACGATTCATGCTGGTGTTGTTTGTCATGCAGGGGGTAGGGGCAACATCTGCACGGTGATCTGCGTTAAGGCAACCGTGGATTTATACCGCATTGAGGATTTTGACTGATATGGAAGCGAGAGCTTCCGAATAACAAAGGCGCCCCTGAGGACGCCTTTTGATTATTTCAGATTCTCTTTTTCCCAAACCTTCTTGCGGCTTTCCATGTTCCCCTTCTTTAGATCGGTGAGGGTGTAACGGGGTTGAAAGGCACCTGCGCTGTCGAAGGTGATGGTGACGGTAGTCCAGGGGCTTTCGTTCAGGCTTGCGGTTTCTTCCCACAGACTGATGAGGCAGTCGTCCAGCTCGTCCAGCAGGTCTGCCAGTTCTTCGGGATCCATTTTCTCGGTCTCGGGCAGGTCGTTGCAGAACAGCGGCTTGCCGCCGCCTTTGGGGTAGCTGTAAAAGAAGGAGTAGCACTGGTCATCATCCACTTCTCCGTAGAGCAGCAGTTTTTCCCAGCCCTTGGGCTGTGCCTGCTGGAGGATATGGAGGATATTTTCATAAAGAGAGTCGCGGAGGGATTTTGGCATGGGGGTATCTCCTTTTTTTCTTATTCAAAACCTATTATACCACACACAATATCCGTTTTTTTAAATCGCTTGGGGGTATAATAGATGCGTAGTCCACTGACGCGGTCTGATGGACCGGTAGTGAAGCAGCCTGAGGCTGTAAGGAGGAAAATGATGAAACTGATCAACGTAGGGATATTGGGTTACGGTCTTTCGGGCAGTGTATTCCATGCGCCGGTGATTCGCAGCGTGGAAGGGTTTCACATTGCCAGTATCATGACAAAGAATGAAGAGGCCATTGAGCGGATCCGTGAAATGGACCCAACGATATGGATCGCCGCCACGCCGGAGGAAATCCTGGAGTCGCCGGCCATCGACCTGGTGGTGATCGCGGTCCCCAATGTATTCCATCACAGCCTGGCAAAGAAAGCGCTGGAGCATGGCAAGCACGTGGTCCTCGAAAAACCCTTCACCATCACCTTCGACGAAGCGGATGATCTCGTGAACTTGTCGGAACGAACGGGCAAGGTCCTGAGCGCGTATCAGAACCGCCGATGGGACGGCGATTTCAGAACCGTTCGGAAGTTGATCGATAACCGCACCCTGGGATATCTGGTGGAGTTCGAATCCCATTTCGACCGGTTCCGGCCGGTGCTGAAAACAAAATCCTGGCGAGAGGATGAAGGCCCGGGGAGCGGGTTGCTCTACGATCTGGGCTCCCACCTGATCGATCAGGCCCTGACACTGTTCGGCATGCCGGAGCGGGTGTTTGCGGATAGCCGTATTCAACGGCCCGCCGGAAAAACCGTGGACAGCTTCGAACTGATTCTCTTCTATGAAGGATTGAAGGTTACGCTGAAATCCGGGTCACTTGTGCGGGAACCCTTGCCCCGATTCATTCTTCAGGGGGATAAAGGCTCCTTTGTGAAGTTCGGCCTGGACGTGCAGGAGGATGCCCTGCGGAAAGGCATTAAGCCCAATGACCATGAAGACTGGGGCCAGGAGCCGGAGTCGGCCTATGGCACCCTGCATACGGAGGTGGGCGGCGTCACCGTCAGAGGCGCTGTCACGACACTCCCGGGAGACTATCGGGAGTACTACCGGGGGATTCACAGGGCCATTACAGAGAACGCTGAGCCGCCGGTTACAGCGAAGCAGGCCCGGAACGTGATGCGGATCATCGAATTGGCCATGGAGAGCGCGGAGAAAGGGATGGTTGTGAAGGTATGAACACATCGGATATCCTGAATATCGCCCTGAAAGAAGCGGGGCTTGAAACGCTGCCGGAAGACAGTGGCGTCTTTGTAGAAAAAGAGGCGGTGAAAAAGGTTCTGGTGGGGGTGGATCTGGAGGGGCCGGAGGTGCTGCTGGCCCGGGAGCTGGGATGCGATGCGGCGATCAGCCACCATCCCCATGCCGGGTCCGCGGTCATCGACTTCCATAGGGTGATGATTCGCCAGATCGACCGGATGGTCCATTTCGGCGTTCCCATCAACAAGGCCCAGAAGGTCCTGCGCAAGCGGATGGCCCAGGTGGACCTGAATTCCCATGTGGCCAACCATGACCGGGCCAGTTCGGCGGCTCGGCTGCTGAACCTGGGCTACATGAATGTACACATGCCCGCGGATCTGATTACGGAGGGGTTCGTACAGAGCTATCTGGACGGCTGGTTTACAGACCGACCCAAGGGAACCCTGAAGGAGTTGGTGGATGCCCTGAACGCCCTGCCGGAATACGCGGCCTCCCTGGTGAAACCTGTGATCCGTGTCGGGGGAGAGCAGGACTACGCCGGAAAAATTGCCGTGCTGATGGCCGGGGGCACCGGCGGCGGCGCCGACGTATTCAAGGCGTATTTTGAGGCCGGCGTGGGCACCATCGTCTGCATGCACGTGTCAGAGGATGTGAAAAAAGCCGTGGAGGAACAGAATATCGGCAATGTGGTGGTGGCGGGGCACATGCCCAGCGATTCCATCGGCATCAACCGGTTGATTGTGGCCTGGCGGGCAGCGGGGCTGGAAGTGATCCCTTGCTGCGGGGTTGTCGGAACCTGAATGATCAAGGGGAATGAAGTGCAATAAAGAATGCCGGACAGGGGCGTATCGCAGTCATTGCGATACGTCCTTGTTTTTCTATCCGGACAATATTCATGTCCACGGAAGGTTTTTAAGCACCCATAGCGAATAATTATTTAGGACGAATCATTCTAATCGAGGGTGGCAGATGGAACCGAATGAAAACGGAGATATCCTCATCACCAGGCGTCATACTCTGGAGTACATGCGGCAGAACAGCCTGCGGAAGGTGCTGGGGGTCTGGGCACTGTGGGGTTTGGGCACCGGCACGGTCATTCCGGGGATTTATATGGGATGGACCCGGGGTTTCGCCTATTCCGGGGAAAGTGACTTTCTGATTGCCTTTGTCATCGTGTGCATTTTTTTTGCGCTGCTGATTAACGTCATGGGCAATTTCAGCCATTCGGTCCCCTTTGCTGGGGGGCCTTATGGCTTTGTACGCAAGGGGCTGGGGCGGATCGGCGGCTATGCGGCGGGTATGGCGGAGTTGATTACGCTGGTATCGGTGACTGCAGCGGTGCTGGTATCCTTTGGGGATTACCTGAACTACATCTGGCCCGGGGAGGGACGGATGGTCATGGCCGCGGGTCTGTTCCTGCTGTTGGGGCTGCTGCACACCAGCGGGCTTAAGAATGCCGCGCTGGTGCAGCTGGTTCTGGTATGTCTGGGAATCAGTGCGGTGGTCATGTTTCTGTCGGCCCAGGGGGCCGTGCCGAAGATTCCTCAGGAAATGGTTCCCGCCACATGGTTTGGAATCTTGCAGGCATTGCCCTATACGATCTGGTTCTTTGTATGCATTGAAACGGTCACCATGGCGGCAGAAGAGAGCCGGAATCCTCAAAAGGCAATCATGGCAGGTCTCACTGGCAGCTTTCTGACTATAGGGGTTCTGGTGCTTCTGATGCTGATGGTGGCGACCACGGTGGCTTCATCGGCGACCCTTTTCAGTTACCGGTATCCAATGCTGGAGATCATCCGGAACTGGAACATGGGAGACCCGGTGCTGTCCAAGGTCTTTGCCACCTTAAGCCTGAGCCTGATCCTAGCCGGTCTGGGTGGGCTGACGGTGGGCTTTTCCCGCCTGACATATGCCCTGGGCCGTGCGGGCTATATCGGCCCTCTCTTCAAACGGGTCACGGATGTGAATAGGACCCCCTATATGGGGATCCTGGTTCCAGGGGTTTTGGTAATCGTGATGGCCATGCTCGTCAGGTTGGATACCCTGTTATTCATGGCCAATCTTTCGGCGGTGGTGGTCTATATCCTGATTTTCATTTCGGGCTGCTGTTGCTCGGCGCGGGACGGCAATCCCCCTTTGGTGGCCTGTTCCCTGATAGGCACCGTGTTTGGCTTCGTGCTGCTGGTGTCCTTCCTGTTCCATATCGATTGGCGGGCCCTGGGGATTTTGGCCGGGTATGGCATTGGCACTTCGGCATATTACGCCATCGTGAGCTCCGGTAGGCTGGTGGCGGACACACCGGAAGAAGCGGAGGCGGTAACAGATGAAATCAATCGACTGGTCAGAGGCCGATAGGAAGGGTACTTGATGGCTATGAAAAATCGCCTGCAGGAACAAAAGGATAGGGCGGCACTTCGGAAACTGGGTTACATTCAAGAGCTGGACAGGAATATCGATGTTTTCTCCAGCTTTTCTCTGTCGTTCTCAGTCATTTCCATCCTCACCGGCCTCAACACCCTCTATGGCTACGGCCTCAGCGCCGGGGGGACAGCCTCTGTCTGGACATGGCCCCTGGTGGGCCTCATGCAGATCATGGTGGTTTTGTCCCTGGCGGAGATCGCTTCACAGTATCCGGTGGCCGGGGGTGCCTATAAATGGACCACCATCCTGGCAGGCCGGAAAATCGGGTGGTTTTGCGGCATCATCTCCCTGTTCGGCTGGTTGGGCTGCACTGCGGGGATCGAATATGGGCTGGGACAGTTCACGGCAGATTTCTTGGGCATCGGTCAGCAAAATTCTCTGGTAATCCTGGGCATCATCGGCTTTTTCATCGCCTCCCACTGCCTCCTCAACCTCTATGGCATCAAACTGGTCAAATGGTTTTCCGATGTCAGCGGTGTGGTCCATATCGTCGGGGCACTCCTGATCGGAAGCCTGCTCATCATTTTTGGCGGACACAGCCACGGTTCATCCCCGGATTTTTCGGGCGGCGGAGCTGTAGCCTGGCTGCCCATGCTTCAAGCCCTGTTGATGTCGGCCTGGACCCTGACCGGTTTCGACGCCTCTTCCAATGTGTCGGAGGAGAGCATCAACCCCAGCCGGACGGTTCCCCTGGGGATGATCCTTTCGGTCGTCGTCAGCGTGGTTTTGGGCATCCTGCTGCTTTTCGGGCTGGCCAACGCCACCGGAAATGTGGAGGAGGTTCTCGGCTCGGGGCAGCCGGCGGCCCTCTATGTGGTCAAAAGCGTTTTGGGACCCATCGTTTCCAAATATGTGACCGTCATCATGCTGATGGCGCAGTTTGCCTGCGGCCTGGCGGTGAATACCCTCCTGGTCCGGATCGTGTACGCTATTTCCCGGGATAGGGGGCTCCCTTATTCCCGGTTTCTCAAATATGTATCGGATCGCCATGGCACGCCGGTTTACGGGATTGCCGTATCCGGGAGTGCGGCTTTTATCCTGTGTATTGCCGCCGTGGGGCTGAATTATCTGGGCAGCGGCGCATCCCTGGGGGGGCAGCAGCTGGTCAAGGTACTGCCCATGATCACCGCCTTCAGCACCCTGGGAATCTATCTGTCCCACGGGATCACCCTGTGGAGCTCCCTGATGGAGGCCCCCCGGCAGATAAGCGGCGCAGCCTTCAGCCTGGGACGATACAGCGGCCTGGTGAAGGTGATTTCCCTAATCTGGACGCTGTTCGTCAGTGCCGTGGTGACGCTGTTCAATATCGGCGCTGCCCTGATGTTCCTCGTGGTGATGGCGGTAGCCGGATTCTATTACTGGAAATATGCCCGGTACGATTTTTCCGGAGAGCCCGGGAATCTGACGGAGGAAGACCTGATCCGGATAGAGAGGATGCGGAAGGTGAATGAACAGGTAAAACAGGAGGAGACCCGTGCGGATTAACCAGGGGATTATCAGACAGGCCAGCATTGACGAAGAGAACCTGATCCTGCTGGAGCGGGTAGCGGAATGCTATGCCCGGTGTATGGATCTGTACCGCGAAATTGCGATTCTGCTGCCCGAGCGCAATGGGCAGTCGTATATCACTGCTTTGGGATTCCGGAACGAGGAAGGCGCCCTGTCCTTTTTTGAAGGGGTGGTGCTCCCGGAAGAGGAACGAGAGGCGGCAAAGGAGGCCATGGAAGGAATCCGGCGGGTGAGCGGGAAGGATGGCAGTCTCTATATCCCTTTCTGCCGCAATCATCGGGGCCCCTATGGGCTGATCCGGTTATCCTCCCTGAGCTCCCCGCCGCAAACCCTGTTGCAGGGGAATCCGAAGGAGCTTTTCACCCGGCATCTGCAGTCTTTGGGAAGGAAAGCGCGGCTGAGTCCGGGTTTGCTTTGGGAACCCACGGTCTTTGTGTCGGAGCGGGACGGCCTGGTGGATCTGAACAACAGCTGCCAGGATTTCAGGACCTATTTCAGCTTGGGAGAAGACTGGCTGGAAGAATTCCTCAGCCTGGGTCTGGGCAATCAAAACCTGCAGGAGATAACCGGAGAAGGGCTGTGCCATGGGGTGGACCTGGAGGTAGATGGTTTTTCGTTCATGGTATCCGCCTGTCCTGTCATGAGTGATGAACTGCAGGTGGGAACGCTGATCATGGTGTCGGATACCACGGAAGTACGGGAAATGCAGCAGGAAGTAATCAATAAATCCACGGTGATCCGGGAAATCCATCACCGGGTGAAGAATAATCTGCAGACCATTGCCAGCCTATTGCGGCTTCAAAGTCGGCGGTCCGGCAACAGCTCGGTGGAAAAGGCCCTGCTGGAGAGCATCAACCGCATCTCCAGCATCGCCCTCATTCACGAAACCCTGTCCAAGGAGGGGAAGAACACCGTCAACATCATGGACTGCGTCCAGGGGATCATGTCCATGGTGCTGTCCAATATGCAGGAACCGGGAAAAACCATCCGCGGAGAGCTCCAGGGTCAGGACATCTACCTGAACAGCAGTCAGGCCAGCAGCATCTCCCTGTGCATCACGGAGCTGATCCAGAATGCGGTGGAGCATGCCTTCGTGATTCGAAAAAAAGGGAATGTGCTGGTGGCCATCGAACAGACCGGCAGTGAGGTGATCATCACCGTGGAGGACGACGGTGTGGGCTTCCAGGGCCACAAGGCCAAGGGGAACAGCCTGGGGCTCCAGATCATCGAGATGATCACCGCCGAAAACCTGAAGGGAACCTTCCGGCTGGATGGGCACACGTACGGATCCAAGGCAGAAATCAGGTTTCCATTATGAAAGGGGAGGTGTCCAAGTGAGTCAATTACGGGTTGTATTGGTTGAGGATGATCCGGTTGCCCGGATGGACATCCGCGAAATGCTGGCGGAGGAGAACATCATCACCGTGGGGGAATGCGGCGACGGCCTCAGCGGGGTGAACCTGGTGCGGGCCTTGAAGCCCGATCTGGTCCTGATGGATATCAAGATGCCCGTCATGGACGGCATTGAGGCGGCTCGGATCATGAACGAGGACAAGGTGGCCCCGGTGCTGCTGATGACCGCCTACAGTCAGGGGGAATTCATCGACGAGGCCCGGAAGGTAGGGGTCTTGGCATACCTGGTGAAGCCCGTGAGCAAGCAGAACCTGATTCCCGCCTGCAAGATAGCTGTCCAGCGCTATCAGGAGTTCTATACCCTGCGGGAGGAAATCTTGTCGCTCCAGGATGCCTTGGAGGCCCGGCGGGTCATTGAAAAGGCCAAGGGCCTGCTCCAAAAAAAATACATGTTGGACGAGCACGCCGCCTTCAAAAAAATCAGGCAGATCGCCATGAATCAGCGCAAGACCATGAAAGAGGTGGCTGAGGCGATCCTGATGACCTTGGAATGACTCGGGAGGAACCGCCATGCCAGAAACCGCCACCGATGTACAGGGCGTTTTTTCATCCATCGCCAAAAAATACGACCGGCTCAATACGATTCTGACCCTCAATATCGATCAGCTCTGGCGGAAGAGGGCCGTGAAGCTCTGCGGGCTTCAAGAGAAGGACCAGGTACTGGACCTGTGCTGCGGTACGGGGAAAATGATAGAGCGGTTGTGCCCGGCAGTGGGGGAAACCACCCCGGTGACCGGTCTGGATTTCAACCAGCCCATGCTGGATGTGGGGGCCGACCGGCTGAGCCGGCTCATCCCCCGCTTCCGATACACCCTGATCCAGGGGGATGCCACGGCGCTGCCCTTTGAAGCGGAAACCTTCGACTGTGTCACCATGGCCTTCGGCATCCGGAACATCCCGGACAAACCCCGGGCGCTCTCCGAGATGATCCGGGTCCTGAAGCCCGGCGGCAGAGCGGTCTGCCTGGAGCTGTCCAAGCCGGAGATGCCGGTTTTCAGAAACGTGTATGACCTGTATTTCGGCCATGTCCTGCCGGTGATCGGCTATGTGGGCACCCGGGATAAAGCGGCCTATCGGTATCTGCGGGATTCGGTGAATGGGTTTATGACGAAGGGGCAGCTGAGAAGCGCATTTGAAGGGGCCGGGTTTGAGAAGGCCGGCTTTGAATCCCTGACGTTGGGGGTCGCTTCAATCCATTATGGAACGAAACCCGCCAGTGTTCCGGATGTGAATCCTGACCGGAATATGGTATGATAATACCAGATTAAGGATTGAAGGCACGGAATCGGGGGTCGAACGGGATGGATGATAAGTCTTTTGAAATGATGGAAAAACTGTATAACCGGATGGAAGAAGGGTTTGCCCGGGTGGATCAACGGTTTACTCAAGTTGATGAGCGATTTGTTCAAATGGACGAGCGGTTTGAAAGAATGGATGAGCGGTTTGTACAAATGGATGAGCGGTTTGTACAAATGGATGAGCGG
>CAYRIO010000034.1:0-21525 GCA_964424355.1 uncultured Peptostreptococcaceae bacterium | reverse complement strand
AATGGATGAGCGGTTTGTACAAATGGATGAGCGGTTTGTACAAATGGATGAGCGGATGGGCCGGGTGGAAGGGACTCTAACCCGTATCGAGCATGACCACGGCCAGAAGCTGGAGGCCCTCTTTGATGGCTATAAGGCCAACACGGAAGCGATCAAGGAACTCAAGACCGAGGTTCAGGTGCTGAAAAAAGAAGTGGAAACCCATGAGGTGAAACTGAAGATCGTACAATGAGGCTCTTCTCTTCGAAAACAGCCGTTGACACTCACAGACTTTTCTGATATCTTTTAATCAATTTCATGCATACAATGGCGTATGCGACCTAGGGCATTGAAGCCCCAAGACTCACCTCACCGGTGGGTCTTGGGGCTATTTTATTTTCCGAAAAGAAGGTGGCGCAGTGGAAGAACAGAAGCAGCGGATCATTCAGGAGTATGTTCCCGGCAAGCAGGTGACCCTGGCCCATGTGATCGCCAGCCCGGCCAAGGATCTGTACCAGCGGCTGGGACTGCAGGATGCGGGGGCCATCGGGATCGTCACCCTGACCCCTGGGGAAACCGCCATCATCGCCGGGGATATCGCCACCAAGGCGGCGGATATCTCCATCGGATTCCTGGACCGGTTCACCGGCTCCCTGGTGATCATCGGGGATGTGGCATCGGTTTCAGCGGCTCTGGGGGAGATCAACCGGACCTTGGAAAACATGCTGGGCTACACCCCCTGCAGCATTACGAAAACATGAGCGGCCGGGACCGGTTCATGGTGGTGGGAGCGGTGGGGGCAGGCAAATCCTCCCTGCTCTCGGCACTGAAGGGGCTCCGGGAGGAGGCCGTAAAGACCCAGGCGGTCACCTACGGCACCCACGGGGTGGATACCCCCGGAGAATACCTTGAAAATCCCCGGTCTTACCGGTATATCATTTCCCTGGCCCAGGAGGTGCAGTGCGTACTGATGCTCCACGACGGGGCCGATGGGATGCACCACTATCCCCCGGGCTTTGTCTCCAGCATCGCCGCCCAGGTGGTGGGGGTGATCTCCAAGGCGGACCACCCGGACAGCGACCCGGAGCGGGCCACCCGGATCCTTCGGCATGCCGGGGTGGCGGGGCCGGTGTTCACCACCTCATCTAAAACCGGGGCAGGCCTGGAAGACCTGACACGGTATTTGAAAAGCAAGCTCAATATGCCGGACTTCGAGCACTATCAGGAGGAAAACAGATGAAACTGGATCCGATCAAGGCAACGGTACTGGCAGTACGCATCATCTCCAACGTGGACCCGGCCCTGGCGGAGTCCTTGGGCCTGGAGCCCGGCCAAAAGAGCCTGGGGCTCCTGACAACGGACTGCGACGATGTGGCGTATACGGCCCTGGATGAGGCCACCAAGAAGGCGGATGTGAAGGTGGTCTACGCCAAATCCATGTATGCCGGTGCGGCAAACGCTTCCACAAAGCTGGCGGGGGAATTTATCGGGATCCTGGCAGGGCCTAGCCCGGCAGAGGTCCGGAGCGGACTCAGCGCCGCCGTGGATTTTGTTGAAAACGACGCCTGCTTCTACAGTGCCAACGATGACGACACCGTCCCGTTTTATGCCCAAACCATCTCCCGGACCGGCAGCTATCTGTCTGGCGTGGCCGGGATTGCCGAAGGGGATGCCCTGGCCTACTGCATCGCGCCCCCCCTGGAAGCCATCAACGCCCTGGACGCGGCCTTGAAGGCGGCGGATGTGAAGCTGGTGTGCTTCTATGGGCCCCCCACGGAAACCAACTTTGGCGGCGGCCTGATGACCGGCTCCCAGTCGGCCTGCAAAGCGGCCTGTGATGCCTTCAGGGACTCCGTCATCGCCATCGCCTCCGCCCCTACGGATTACTAAAAAAACAGGAGGGGATGGCCCTTGAGAATCATCACCGAAACGGAACTTCGGGATGCCTGGAAACAGGAGCCCTTCACAACGTATACCCTTCCGGGAGATATGCGGCTGACCCCGGCAGCCAGGCAGTTCCTGACGGACTGGCGGATAGACCTGATGGAGGCCCAAGCGGCGGCGAAACCCGCCAGCATGAAACCCTCCAGCATGAAACCCTCCAGCATGAAACCCTCCGAGGCGGACGGGTGCAAGCCGGAGTGCTGCACCCATCTGAATGGCCGGGAGCTGGTGGTGAAGCATCATCCCCGGATCCGGTTCCGGGGCCTGGCGGATTCCTTCTACGGCTTCCTGGTGGAGCTGGAGCTTCTGGCGGAAGAAAAGAAAATCCCGGACCTCCAGGCCGAGCTGCGGGTTCTTCGCAAGTACGCCGGCCAGATCATGATGGCAGAAGTCACCGGCAAGGAGCTGGCCTTCATCGATTTTAACGGCTGGAGCCCGGAGGAGATCCGGGACCGGTCCCATTATCCGCAGAAGTATTATGGCATCGGGCATTTCAGGATTCACCCGAAGAATGGCATGGTCATGGTCCGGCTCAACCGCCTGCGGACCCGGGTACGGGAGATGGAGGTGGCGGCCTCGGAGGTCTTCGGCAAGGATGCCGGAAAAGAGGCCCGGCCGGATCTGATCCTGGCCCTGAACCGGTTCAGTAGTATCGCCTATATCCTGATGTGCCGACTGAAATCCGGAGGCTATGAGTATGGTGAATGATATCCGGGCAGATTTTGAGCGGATCGCCCGGTGCTGTGGACAGGAAGCGTAACCCTTCAGGAGCGGAGGCCTTATGGATTTCAGAATCATCAAATCCCCTACACGGGGAACCATGGAAATGCTGGACCGTCGCCGAGGCCTGACGCGGCCCATTGAAGAGTACATCCAGTGCGATGCGGTGGGCCTGGTGCAGGGAAAGCTGCTGGATATGGTGGCGGCGGCGGATGTGGCGGAAAAAGCGGCGGCGGTCCACGTGGAAGAAATCCGGGGCCTGTGCCCCCAACACTTCTCCATGCTGGGGATTTTCGGGGACACCGCCTCGGTGGAAGCGGCCGTCAAAGCCGTGAAGGCCATGGCAGACAACGAAAGGGGGGAGTTCTGATGCTGGCAGGCAAGGTAGTGGATACGATCTGGTCGACCCGGAAGGATGAATCCCTCAGGGGTTTGAAATTTTTGATGGTGCAGCTGCTGGACGGTACTGGACAGCTGGTAATCTCCGCCGATACCATCGGCGCGGGAATAGGGGAACGGGTGATCCTCTGCGGCGGCAGCTCGGCCCGGAAGCTCATGGGATTGGAAGGCACCCCGGTGGATTCCGTGGTGATTGGGATTATTGATGCGGATTGTCAGTTTGAAGCGTAATCAGGATCGGGGGTGAGGACGGGTGGATATCATCAGTAAAGTCCGGGAAGCCGGAGTGGTGGGGGCAGGCGGTGCCGGATTCCCCACCCATGTGAAGCTGGAGGCCCAGGCACAGTGGCTGATCCTCAACGCCGCGGAATGCGAGCCCCTGCTGAAGGTGGACCAGCAGCTCTGCGAAGAGCAGGCGGAGGGGCTGGTGGGGCTGATGGCCCTGGTGGCGGATCATCTGGGAGCGGAAAAATCGGTCATCGGCATCAAGAAAAAACATGCCGAGGCTGTGGAGATATTGGAGAAGTACTGCCGTGAAAACGGCCGGGTGTCGGTGTTTCCCCTGGAGGATTTCTATCCCGCCGGGGATGAACAGATCCTGGTGGCGGAGATTACCGGGCTGGCGGTACCGGAGCTGGGGATTCCCCTGAAGGTGGGCAGCGTGGTCATGAATGTGGAGACCCTCCTCAATGTCGGAGCGGCCCTGGGAGGGATTCCGGTGACACAGACCTGCCTGACGGTGACGGGGCAGGTGCCCAGGCCCATGACCTTCTGGCTCCCCATTGGCACCACGTACCGGGAAGCCCTGGGGCTGGCGGGAGCGGAGAAGCTGGAGGGGATGGTGGCCATCGACGGCGGCCCCATGATGGGCAGGGTGGTCACGGATTTTTCGGAACCCATCACCAAGACCACCAAGGGGATTATCCTTCTGGATCAGGAACACCGGCTGATCCAGCGGAAAACCGTGAATGTGGATCAGGCCCGGCGCATTGCCCGGACAGCCTGTGAGCAGTGCCGGATGTGCACGGACCTGTGCCCCCGGTACCTGATTGGCCACAACATGCAGCCCCATAAGATGATGCGGAAGGTGAGCTACACCTACGAACGGCTGGAGGATGCCACCATCGCCCAGCTCTGCTGCGAATGCAACCTGTGCGAGCTTTACGCCTGTCCTGTGAATCTGCCCCCCAAGACCATCAATATGCTGTATAAGGAAAAGCTGGCGGCGGCAGGCCTTCGGCACCAGCCCAACCCGGCCCCGGAATTCAGGAACATCCGGGAATACCGGAAAACACCGGTGAAACGGCTGCTGCTGAAGCTGGGCCTGAAGGAATATGATCGGGAAGCCCCCCTGGCAGCGGCGGGGTACGAACCCGCAGAGGTAAGGATTCCCCTGAAACAGCACATCGGCGCCCCGGCGATTCCGGTGGTGTCCTGCGGGGATCGGGTTATCAAGGGGCAGCTGATCGGCGAAATCCCTGAAAAAGCGCTGGGGGCAAGGGTTCACGCCAGCATTGCGGGAATCGTCACCGCGGTTGAAGCAAATACCATACACATCAGTGCAAAGTAGAGGTGCGGCATGCTGAAGGCAATAGGAATGGTTGAAATGACAAGCATCGCCAAGGGGTTTGAAGCGGCGGATGCCATGCTGAAAACCGCAGCCGTGGAGCTGTTGGCCTCCACCCCGGTGTGTCCGGGCAAGTATTTCATCATCGTCCACGGGGATGTATCCGCCGTGGAAAGCGCGGTGAAAGCCGGAAAGACCATTGCCGGGGAGTACCTGGTGGATGAATTTGTCCTGGCCAATGTCCACCCGGCGGTGTTCCCGGCCATCACGGCCACATCCCCCCTGATGCCCCTGAAGGCTCTGGGGATCCTGGAATCCTTCTCCATCGCCGCCATGATCGTCTCTTCTGATGCCTGCCTGAAGGCGGCGGATGTGGAAGCCATCGAGCTGCGGCTGGGAAGCGGCCTGGGGGGTAAATCGTACTTCACCATGACCGGGGATGTGGCGGCGGTGAATGCGGCGGTGGCGGCGGGGGCCCAGCTCCTGGCCGAAAAAGGGATGATGGTTGAAAAAGTGGTTATTCCCAGTCCGGCCAAAGAGCTGTTGTCGGTCCTGGTGTAGCATAGGCAGCACATGAAACAGCATTCTGAAAGGGAGGTGATAGATTGAAACGATTGATTTCACTGAGCGAAATCCGACAGATTTCAGCCAGAGGAGAAAAAATCCTGTATGTGGACGGCAACACCCTGGTGACACCGGCTGCACGGGATGCGGCGGCGGAGGCAGGCCTGCAGCTGGTTCAGGGCGCCACACCGGCCCCGGTCCAGCCCAAACAGGCCCCGGTGGTGCAGCCCATGGGAATGACGGGGGCCGTGGATATCGCCATGATTACCCGGCTGGTGATTGAAGCCCTGGCGGGAAATGCGAAGCAGGAAGCAATACCGGCGTTTGAAAAGGAAGTGGACGCAGGGGGGCTCCTGCTGATTCGGGGCAACACCGTGAAATGCGAGCCCTTCGATACCGGGAATCCCCGGGCGGTGGTGGGCCTGACGGACATCGTCAGCACCCGGGAATCCCCCAATATGGGAGCCGGATTCATGACCATCGAAAAAAGCGCCTTCGACTGGACCCTGAACTATGAGGAGTTCGACGTGATCCTGGAGGGGACTCTGGACATCACCGTCAACGGACGGACATACAGCGGAAAAGCAGGAGATGTGTTCTTCATCCCCAAAGGGACGAAAATCACCTGGAGTACCCCGGATTTTGCCCGCTATTTCTATTCCACCTATCCGGCCAACTGGGCGGATCTGGTATAAGACAGGAGGACCCAACACATGCAGCAGGCGCTGGGACTGATTGAAACCAAAGGACTCATCGGCGCGGTGGAAGCGGCGGACGCCATGGTGAAGGCGGCGGCTGTTGTACTGGAAGGGCTGACCAAGGTAGGCGGCGGATTGATGACGGTTTCCGTCCGCGGAGATGTGGGGGCGGTAAAAGCCGCGGTGGATGCCGGAAAGGCAGCAGCTGCCCGGGTGGGAGAGCTGATTTCCGCCCATGTGATCCCCCGGCTCCATCCGGATGTGGAGCGCATCGTACCGCAGCCTCCGGAACCGGCCGCCGCAAAAGAGAAGGTGCTGGAGGCGCTGGCACTGCCGGAGGCATTGGAACAGATGTCGGTGGCAGAACTGAGACACTTCGCCCGGACCCTGACCGGTCTTGGGATTACAGGCCGGGAAATTTCAAAAGCCAATCGGGAAGCCCTGCTTCAAAGAATTCAGGGATTGGCGGACAGGAGGGGTAACGCGTGACGCTTGCAGATAAGGATCTTGTATCGATACAGGAAGTCCGGGATTTAGCCCGGAAAAGTAAGATCGCCCAGCAGAAGCTGGCAGAAATGGACGCCCCCCAGATTGAACGGATTCTTCTGAACATGGTCCGGGCCGGGGAAGAGAATGCCGTGATGCTGGCTGAAATGGCGGTGAAGGAAACCGGCTTTGGGAAGGTGGCAGACAAGACCTTCAAGAATCGCTTCGCATCCAGTGGTGTGTACAGCTACATTAAGGACATGAAGACCATCGGCATCATCCGGGAGGATCCCGTCCAGAAACTGATTGAAATCGCCGAGCCGGTGGGGGTTCTCATGGGGATCATCCCCTCCACGAATCCCACCTCCACGGCCATCTTCAAAGCACTTATCGCCATTAAATCCCGCAATACCATCGTTCTTTCCCCCCATCCCTCGGCTCTGGCATGCACCCTGAAGGCGGCCCAGCTGATGCACGATGCGGCGGTGGCGGCAGGGGCGCCTGTAGACTGCATCAGCTGTATTTCGAAGCCATCCATGGAGGCGACCAGCGAGCTGATGCGGCTCCCTGAAACCGCCATGATCATCGCCACCGGCGGTTCCGCCATGGTAAAGGCCTCCTACAGCGTGGGGAAACCCGCCCTGGGGGTAGGCCCAGGGAATGTTCCCACCTTCATTGAAAAAACGGCGGATATCCCCAACGCTGTTCGGAAAATCATCTCCAGCAAGACCTTTGATTATGGCACCATCTGCGCCTCGGAGCAGGCCATCATTGTGGAGCGGAGCATCCGGGACAAAGTGATGGCGGAGTTCCGGCGGCAGGGAGGGTACTTCATGACACCCCTGGAAACGGACAAGGTATCCAAGGCCCTCTTCACCGGTGCCGGTCACGCCATGAACGCCAAGCTGGTGGGCCGATCGCCGGAGGTAATCGCCGAAGCAACGGGGATCACGGTGCCCCCGGGAACCACGGTTCTCCTGGGCGAACAGCAGGGAGTGGGCAAGGAATGGCCCCTCTCCTACGAAAAGCTCACCACGGTTCTGGGGTTTTACACCGTTGAAAACTGGCAGGAGGCCTGCGACCTCTGTATCAGCCTCATCAAGAACGGCGGGGTCGGCCACAGTCTTTCCATCCACACCGAGGATCGGGACATGGTCCTGAAATTCGCAGCGAAACCGGTTTTTCGGATCCTGGTGAATTCCCCCTCCAGTCAGGGCGGGGTTGGAGCCACTACAGGGCTTGCTCCCAGCTTCACACTGGGGAGCGGCACCTGGGGGGGCAGCAGCACCTCAGATAATGTGACTCCTCTTCATCTCATCAATACCAAACGGATCGCCTACGGCATCCTGGAGCCTGAAGAGGTCCTTGGAGAAGCCCCCGGTGTACCGGCACCCTCTCCGGCGGGAATCAACGCGGTCCTGCTGGCAGAAATCGTCTCCCGGGTGGTGAAAAGTCTGGAAGCCAAGGGGGGGTGCTGATGGAGGTCAACGCCATCGTTGAAAAGGTACTGGAGCGGCTGAAACAGGTGTCCCAAGCTGAAACGGATCCTCGGCGGATCCCGGCGGGAATCTCCAACAGACATCTGCATTTATCGGAAGCGGCGGCTTCGGCGCTTTTCGGAAAAGGGTATACCTTTGAAAAAATGAAGGATCTCAGCCAGCCCGGGCAGTATGCCTGCAAAGAAACGGTCACCCTGGCGGGGCCCAAGGGCATCATCGAAAAGGTCCGTATTCTGGGGCCAGTTCGGGGCAAGACCCAGATCGAGCTGCTGCAGTCGGATTGCAGACGGTTGGGGATTCAAGCGGTTCTTCGGGAATCCGGCAAGCTGGATGGGACCCCGGGACTGACCCTGTGCGGCCCCAAGGGCTGTACGGCGGTAGAGGCCGGCGCCATCGTCGCCAAACGGCACATCCATATGACCCCGACAGATGCGGCGGTCCATGGCTGCACCGATGGCGAAGCGGTGACGGTGCAGTGCGACGGCGAGCGGGGAGGCACGCTGAACGACGTGACGGTAAGGGTTTCAACCCAAGGGCGCCTCGAATTCCATGTGGATTTCGATGAAGCCAACGCCATGGGGATGCAAGAAGGAGACAGTGTCACTATCTGTGGAAAAGGGAGGTAATTGAACATGGCTGAACCTATGAAGGCCCAACAGCAGGAAGACGTTCAACATTTGAAAAAGGTTCTCAAACCGATTCACCTGTGGGCCATCGCAGTGGGCATGGTTATTTCGGGTCAGTACTTCGGATGGAGCTACGGTTTGGCGGCAGGGGGCCCCATCGGCCTGATGATCGCCGTGGTTGTGGTCACCATTTTCTACACCACGTTTATTTTCAGCTATGCGGAGCTTTCCACAGCCATTCCCCACGCCGGCGGGCCCTCCGCTTATGCCCGGCATGCCATGGGCCCCTTTGCGGGATTCATGACAGGGTTCGCCTGCCTGATTGAGTTCGTCTTCGCTCCTCCGGCCATCGCCCTGGCCATCGGCGGTTACATCCACTTCCTGATTCCGGGGGTCCCCGCCATGATCGCCACGGTAGCCGCGTTCACGTTCTTCATCGTTCTGAACACCGCCGGGGTCAAAACCGCCGCTGTTTTCGAACTGGTGGTGACGGTCATCGCCATTATCGGTCTGGTTATCTTCGACGGCGCTGGAATCGGTCACATCCAGCTGAGCAACATCATCACCAACCCCGCCCTGCCTAACGGTTGGATGGGTGTCCTGGCAGCCACGCCCTTCGCCATCTGGTTCTACCTGGCCGTTGAAGGCGGCGCCATGGCGGCTGAAGAGGTTGAGAATCCCCAACGGGATATCCCCATCGGCTTTATCTCCGGCATTCTGACCCTGATGCTGCTGACGGTGTTCACGTTGGTCATCACCGCCGGTATCGCGGATTACAACACCACCGACGTCGCAAAAGTAGACTTCCCATTGCCCCTGGCCATGGCTGCAGTCTTCGGCCCCGACAGCATGATTGCCCGCCTGGTAGGCTTCATCGGCCTCTTCGGTCTGGTTGCCAGCCTTCACGGCATCATCATCGGCTACTCCCGTCAGGTGTTCGCCCTTTCCCGCTCCGGTTACCTGCCTAAGTTCCTGTCCAAAGTAAACAGCAAAAAAGCCCCTTACATGGCCATCATCGTTCCCGGTATCGTTGGAATCATCGCCACCATGGGCGGTCTCGCCAATGTGGTCATCATGGTTTCCGCCCTGGGCGCCACCATTCTGTACATCCTCTGTATGATCACCCTGTTTGTCCTGCGCAAGCGGTACCCTGACATGAAGCGCCCCTTCAAATCCGCTTACCCCATCGTACCGGGCATCGCCCTGGTCCTGGGCATCTACTGCTTCATCGCCTTCGCGGTGGCCTATCAGACCGTGGTTATGTGGACCCTGGGTTCCTTTGTCCTGGCCGCCATCTACTACGCCATCTGGGGCAAGAAAAACCTCAAATCCGAGGAAGAAGAGTTCCACGCACTGGATATTTTGGAATAGGAAATAGTATATACACTGTTTTATGAAGATTGAGCAAGTGGAATTGAACGCGGTGACACAACAAAACCCAAAACTCAGGAGGAACAAAACATGGCTACAGAAGCACTCGGCATGGTCGAAACAAAAGGTCTGGTAGGCGCAATCGAAGCAGCGGATGCAATGGTGAAAGCGGCCAACGTCCATCTCATCGGCAAGGAACTGGTAGGGGGCGGCTTGGTCACAGTCATGGTCCGAGGCGATGTAGGGGCAGTGAAAGCGGCGACGGATGCCGGCGCTGCAGCGGCTCAGCGCGTTGGGGAACTGCTTTCCGTCCACGTGATCCCACGGCCCCACAATGACGTTGAAACCATCCTGCCCTTAGGCAAATAAAATTCCTTCATTTAAACGTAGGATCCGGAGGCGGTGATTTCAGTGAAGGATATGACCATCATCAGTGCCGGGATCGACATCGGCACCACGACCACACAACTGGTACTCAGTCGGCTTTCACTGAAAAACCGGATGCCGGGTTCCCAGATCCCCAAAATAGAAATCACCGATAAGGAAGTGATTTATCGCAGCCGGATCCATATGACCCCCATCCTCAACCACGCCACGGTGGATGCAGCCGCCCTGAAGGGACTGTTGGAGGCCGAATACCGGCTGGCCGGACTGGATGCGCGGCAGATCGATACCGGGGCGGTGATCATCACCGGTGAAACGGCGAAGAAAGAGAATGCGGAGGCCATCGTCCATCTGATGGCTGAGCTGGCAGGGGATTTTGTGGTGGCGGTCGCTGGGCCGGATGTGGAATCCATCCTGGCGGGGAAGGGGTCCGGTGCCATGGACCTCTCCCGCCACACCCACGGGCGGATCATCAACCTCGATGTGGGGGGCGGCACCACCAATATCGCCGTCTTCAACGACGGTAAGCTGGAGGATACCACCTGCCTCAACGTGGGGGGGCGCCTGCTGGAGGTCTGCGTGGGAACGGGAGAACTGCTCTATGTTTCCGAACCGGCCCGGCTGACAGCCCAGGCAAAGGGAATCCCCCTGGATCGGGGCAGAGCCTCCTATACGGCCCTGTGCCAGGAGCTGGTCCGCACGGTGGACGCCTGTGTCTTCCATGAACCCCTCCCGGCGGGAAGGGAAGCCCTGCTGATGACCACCCCCCTGAATCCGGCCTATCTGGAAAGAAGCCGCAGACAGGGAGCGCCGCTTTACGACGGGGTGCTGTTCTCCGGCGGCGTCGCGGAGCACATCTATCAAGCCCAACCAGCGGGGAACCCGTATCTCTTTGGGGATATCGGCCCCCTGTTGGCGGAAGCCTTCAGGAACAGCCGTCTGGCCCAGGTATACCCCCTGGTGGAGCCCCGGGAGAAGATCCGGGCCACGGTGATCGGCGCGGGGAGCTATTCCCTGGAAGTCAGCGGCAGTACCATCCATATCGGCTGGGATAACCTGCCGGTGCGGAATGTGCCGGTGGCCCGGGTGGATCTCGGGGCGGGCGACATGGCGTTGGACAGCCTGACTGCAACATTCGAGCAGGCATTGAAGCGGTACGGCGGTGCTGTACGGTCCGGAGCCATCGGCCTCAGCATCGGTCTTTGGAAATACCCCGGCTATACGGAGGTGACGCTCCTGGCCCAGGCCCTGGTTGGGGCCTGGGAATCCCGGGACGGGCGGCAGTCGCCGCTGATCATCTTATTGGAACAGGATTTTGGAAAGGTATTGGGCCAGACCCTGCGCATGCTGACAGGGGACAGGGGCAGCTTTGCAAGCATCGACTCCGTGGTGATCCACGACGGGGACTACATTGATATTGGAAAACCGGTGCTGGGCGGCGACGCAGTGCCATTGGTTGTGAAAACGCTGATTTTCCAATCGGGAGGGATAACCATTTGAAACTGATCGCAAAAGTATTCGGCAGGAACTATCAGTTCAGGGATCTCAAAGAGGTCCTGGCCAAAGCCAACGAAGAAAAATCGGGAGACCGGCTGGCCGGTGTTGCCGCGGAATCCAATGCGGAGCGCGTGGCAGCCAAAAGAGTGCTCAGTCAGGTCACCCTTGAAGACTTAAGGAACAATCCCGTGGTCCCCTATGAGCTGGACGAAGTGACCCGGATCATCGACGACAACGTGAACCGGACCATCTACAACGAAATCAAGAACCTCTCCGTGGCGGAATTCCGGGAAAAGCTCCTGGCCCATGAAACCACCGGGGACTGCATTGCCCGGATGAGCCGGGGCCTCACCTCCGAAATGGTGGCCGGGGTTGCCAAGCTGATGTCCAACCTGGATCTGGTGGCGGCGGCTAAAAAGATCACCGTCACCGCCAAATGCAACACCACCATCGGTCTCCCGGGCCGTCTGGGCGTGCGGCTACAGCCCAACCATCCCACCGATGACGTGGAAGGCATGCTCAGCTCCCTGCGGGAAGGGCTCACCTACGGCATCGGGGACGCCGTCATCGGCATCAACCCGGTGGAGGATAACGTGGAGAACACGGCCCGGCTCCTTCACGCCACCCACGATTTCATGAAGACCTGGGAGGTGCCAACCCAGAACTGTATCCTGGCCCATGTCACCACCCAGATGAAGGCCATCGAAAAAGGGGCTCCGGCGGATCTCATCTTCCAAAGCATCGCCGGTTCTGAAAAAGGGAACACCGCCTTCGGCTTCGACCTCTTCACCCTCCGGGAAGCCCACGAGATCGCCCTGAAATGCGGCAGCGGCTCCGGTCCCAACGTTATGTACTTTGAAACCGGCCAGGGTTCCGAGCTTTCCTCCGATGCCCACCACGGCGCCGATCAGGTGACCATGGAAGCCCGGTGCTACGGCCTGGCCAAGCAGTTCTCCCCCTTCCTCGTGAACACGGTGGTGGGCTTCATCGGACCGGAATACCTCTACGACAGCAAACAGGTGATCCGGGCAGGGCTTGAAGACCATTTCATGGGCAAGCTTTCCGGCATCCCCATGGGGGTTGACGCCTGCTACACCAACCACATGAAGGCGGATCAGAACGATATTGAAAACCTGGCGGTGCTGTTATCCGCTGCGGGCTGCAACTATTTCATGGGGATCCCCATGGGAGACGATGTCATGCTGAACTATCAGTGCACCAGCTTCCACGACATCGCCACCCTTCGGACCGTATTGGGCCTGAAGCCCCTGCCGGAATTCGAGGCATGGATGCAAAAGATGGGGTTCCTGGAAAACGGCAGGCTATCGGCTTTGGCAGGCGACGCCTCCTTCTTCACACGCTAAGGGGGAACAGACGATGGTGAACGAACAGATGCTCAAGGATATCATCCAGGAAGTGGTTTCCCAGATGGGCAAGGAAAAACCGGCTGCGGCGCTGCCCATGGCCGCCAGCGGCTGCTGTGGCGATGTGAAATGCATCAATTCCAACGGCTGCGGCAAAGGGGACTGCGACTGCGGCGACGATACCGACGAAATCACGGCCCCGGGTTACCGGGAGCGCCTCCTGGTGCCGGTTCCCAAGGATGAGAAGGCGTATCGCTACATGAAAGGCACCACCCCGGCCCGGATCGGCGTGTGGCGGGCAGGGGACCGGCCCCTGACGGAAACCGTGATCCGGTTCCGGGCAGACCATGCCCTGGCCATCGATTCCGTCTTCAGCACCGTGGACGAGGACATGGTCCGGCAGATGGGCTGGCTTCCCCTGAAAACCCAGGTGGAGGACAAGGACCAGCACCTCACCCGGCCGGATATGGGCCGAGAACTGTGTGGGGATTCCAAGGCCCTGCTGCTTGAAAAATGCACCCGGAAACCCCGGATCCAGATCATCGTCTCCGACGGCCTCAGCTCCAAGGCCGTGGAAGCCAATATGCGGGATATCCTCCCCGCCTTCACCCAGGGGCTGAAGCTGGCCGGCATTGAAACCGGCACCCCGGTCTTCGTGAAATTCGGCCGGGTGGGGGTCATGGATGCCATCGGAGAGGATCTGAGCGCGGAAGCGGCCATCATCTTCGTGGGGGAGCGGCCCGGACTCATCACCGCAGAATCCCTCAGCGCCTACATGATCTACAATCCCCGCCGGGGGGTAGCCGAGGCGGAACGGACCGTCCTCTCCAATATCCATTCGGGAGGAACGCCACCCATCGAGGCCGGAGCGCACTTGGCAACCATCATGAAGAATATCCTGGATAAGAGGGCCAGTGGCATAAACCTGGAAAAATAAATCATTTAATATGAAAACCATAAAAAACAAGGAAAATGCCCTCTCAATTAAACGGAATCGATTGGCAGGTGTGGCAGAGGAAGTGTCGGCATCCACGGAGGAAATAACTGCTTCTTCAGAAGTGATGAATGAAACTTCCAACACGGTGGCTTCGGTTGCTCTGAATCTTGAGAGCATGTCCGATGTCATGCTCTCCCAAATCAGCAGATTTAAGCTCAGATGAGGAAATCTTAAAAATGCAAGAAAAATTGTATACACTTGCACAAAAAACCGTCAACTTGCATGGCGGTTTTTTGTGTGCCATGGAAAGACACGGTTGTTTGAAAAGAGGAAAACGTTTTTTGCATATTTACTCGTTGACAGCTGCAAAACACGCGTTTATACTAAGTTCTAAAGATTCAGAAAATTCCGATACATTCAAAAGCTCCAGTAAACAGCAGATAACAAGTATTGCCGGGTACTATGTTGCTGACGGGTTTTTATGCATCGCCACGATGTGCAATCATTCAGTATTCTTACCGGAAACAAGGAGGAAATACCATGAACAACACGGGGGAAAGCCACCAGGGTCTCTATTGTGCAGACCTGGAACATGAAAGCTGTGGTGTGGGATTTGTCGCTCGGATGGATGGACAGCGAAGCCACGAAATCATTCAGATGGGTCTTGAGATTCTGAAGAAGCTGTCCCATCGGGGAGCCACCGGAGCGGATTCTGAAACCGGAGACGGTGCCGGGATCCTGATCCAGCTGCCGGATACCTGGCTGCGCAAGGAAACCGCCCGGCAAGGGATTGTCCTGCCAGAAGCGGGGGCCTATGCCGTGGGGATGGTTTTCCTGCCCAAGGAGCCCAATGACCGGAATTTCTGCGAAGGGATCTTTGAGCGGATTGCTCGGGAAATCGGGCTGAAGCCTTTGGGGTGGCGGGAGGTACCAGTGGTTGAAAATGCCTGCGGTGCATCCGCCAGAGCCACCTGCCCGCTGGTTTACCAGGTGTTCATTTCAGGAAACGGGCTGACCGGGCTGGAACTGGAGCGTCGGCTCTATGTCATGCGCAAACGGGTTGAAAAAGCGGTGGCCGACAGCATGCGTCCTTATACGGAGGCATTTTACATCTGCAGCCTTTCGTCGACCTCGATGGTTTACAAGGGTCAGTTCCTGGCTCACCAGATTCAGCTGTTCTACCCGGAGTTGGATGATGCCTCGATGGAGAGCGCCTTGGCAGTGGTCCATCAGCGGTACAGCACCAACACCTTCCCCTCGTGGAAGCTGGCCCACCCGTATCGGTACCTGGCCCATAATGGCGAGATCAACACCATCCGGGGAAACCAGCAGTGGTTCAGGGCCCGGGAAGGGGATTTTGACAGGGATTGGTTCGGCTATCCCACAGAGGGGATCCTGCCGGTGATGCAGCCCGGCTGCAGCGACTCCGGCAACCTGGATAACGCCTTTGAACTCTTGGTCCTCAGCGGTTATCCCATGGCCCATGCCATGCGGATGCTGATTCCCGAAGCCTGGCGGACCCGTGGGGATCTCACCCCTCAAGAGCGGGCCTTCTATGCCTACAATGAAAACCTCATGGAGCCCTGGGATGGTCCGGCGGCCGTAGCATTTTCCGACGGCAAACGGGTGGGGGCCACTCTGGATCGGAATGGTCTGCGCCCCGCCCGGTATGTGATCACCCAGGACAACCTGGTGATCCTGGCCTCCGAGGCCGGGGTCCTGAATATCCCGGAGGAACGGATTGTCCGCAGGGGCAAGCTGGGTCCAGGGGAAATGCTGCTGGCGGATCTGGAGACCGGTGCCCTTCTGGAAACCCAGGAGATCATGACAGGTCTGGCGGAAGAAAAGGACTACGGCACCTGGCTGGAACAAAGCCGCCGGGAACTGCCGGAAGTAGCCAGCCCGGAACTGGGTCTCACAGAAGGGGATCTGACCACCCTGCAGCAGATTTTCGGATACACGGAGGAAACCTTGAAACGGGTGCTGGCACCCTTGATTGCGGAAGGCCATGAGGCCATGAGCTCCATGGGGAACGATACGCCCCTGGCGGTCCTGTCGCCCCGGCCCCGGCTCCTGTTCGATTATTTCAGGCAGCTCTTTGCCCAGGTGACCAACCCCCCCATCGACCCGCTTCGGGAGAAGGCCGTCATGGCCCTGAACCAGCAGTTGGGCGGTCGGGGGAACCTCCTGGAGAACAGCAGCCTGATCCGTCCCGTGGAATATCTGGAACTGGCGGGTCCGGTGCTGACCATGCAGGAATTCCAAGCGGTACAGACCTTGAAAAGCGATGCCCTCCAGGCGGTGACCCTGCCCATCGTCTTTGAAGCGGACGAAGGGGAGCTGGGATTGGAGCATGCTCTGGCCTCTCTGAAGACCCGGGCTGAAGAAGCGGTCCGCTTGGGATACGGCATCATCATCCTCAGCGACCGGTCCGTAGACCGATTCCACGCCCCGGTGCCCAGCCTTCTGGCGATCAGTGCGGTCCATAGCCACCTGATCGACTGCAAGCTGAGAACCCGGATTGACATCGTCGTGGAGAGCGGCGAGGTGCAGGATCCCTTCCATGTGGCCCTGCTGGTAGGCTTCGGCGCCACCGCTGTGCATCCCTGGCTGGCTCTGGAGAGTCTCCAGGCCATGGCGGCCGGCGGTGTCTACACGGAAGTGTATCCCTGGGATCAGGCACAAAAGAACGCGGTTCAGGGCCTCAGCGACGGCGTGCTGAAAATCATCTCCAAGATGGGGATATCGGTGCTCAAAAGCTTCACCGGCGCCCGGATTTTCGAAGCCGTGGGACTGGGCAAGGAGCTGACAAAAAACTGGCTGCCGGGCGTCATCAACCGTCTGCCAGCGGTGGAGCTGGATGTCATCGCCAAGGAAACCCTGCTCCGTCACGGCGCAGCTTTCTCCGGCGTGGCCCGTCCCAATGCATTGGAGCTGGGCGGCCAGATTCACTGGCGCAAGGGGGAGGAACGGCATCTCATGGGGCCGGAGGTGATCTCCAAACTGCAGCAGGCCTGCAAGACCGGTGATGAGAAGCTGTATCAGGCATATGCAAAACTGATCAACGGCCCCTCAGACACGCCGGTGACCCTCCGCAGCATGCTGGATTTCAAATCGGTCGGCGCGGTTCCCTTGGCAGAGGTGGAGCCTGAAGAGGCTCTGATGAAACGGTTCTGCACCGGAGCCATGTCCTTCGGTTCCCTCAGCAGGGAAATGCATGAAACCCTGGCGGTAGCCATGAATCGCATCGGCGGCAAGAGCAATTCCGGTGAGGGCGGCGAAGCCACGGAACGCTACAGAAGGCCGGCCTCCGGGGATTATACCGGCAGTGCCATCAAACAGATCGCTGCGGCCCGGTTCGGGGTCACGGCGGATTATCTGGCCAATGCCGATGAGCTGCAGATCAAGGTGGCTCAAGGGGCAAAGCCCGGTGAAGGGGGCCATCTCCCCGGGGAGAAGGTGACCGAGGAAATCGCACGGGTGCGGAATTCCGTACCGGGAATCACGCTGATTTCACCACCGCCCCACCATGATATCTATTCCATTGAAGATCTGGAGCAGCTGATCTTCGATTTGAAGAATGTGAACACCCGGGCCCGGGTCAGCGTGAAGCTGGTTTCGGAAGCCGGCGTGGGAACCGTTGCCGCCGGGGTAGCCAAGGGGAACGCCGATGTGATCCTCATCAGCGGCCATGATGGCGGCACCGGGGCAGCCCCCCTGACCTCCATCCGCTCGGCGGGAATCCCTTGGGAAATGGGGCTGGCAGAGGCGCATCAGACCCTGCTCCTGAACAACCTGCGGGGCCGGGTGACTCTCCAGTGCGACGGCCAGATGCGGACGGGCCGGGATGTAGCCATCGGCGCCCTCCTGGGTGCGGAGGAATTCGCCTTTGCCACGGCGCCCCTGATTGTCTGCGGGTGCATCCAGATGCGCAAGTGCCATGAGAACACCTGCCCTGTGGGGGTGGCCACCCAGGATCCGGAGCTGCGGAAGAATTTTCAGGGAAAACCGGAGCATGTCATCCAGTTTTTCCGCTTCATCGCCCGGGAACTCCGGGAAATCATGGCGGAACTGGGCTTCAGGAATCTTGACGACATGGTGGGCCGTTCGGATCTGCTGGCAGTGGATTCGGCCCGCCGTCACTGGAAGACCCAGGATATGGATCTCAGCCAGCTGCTGTACCGGCCTGAAATGCCTGAACGGTTTGCTGTGCGCAAGGTGGAGGCACAGCCCAACCAAACCCTGTATGTCATGGACCGTCAGCTGGTTCGGGAAGCTCAGGCCCAGCTGGATCAGGGCAAGACCTTTGAAGTGGACCGCATTGTCCGCAATACGGACCGCTCGGCGGGAACCCTGCTGGCCGGTGAACTGGCTTGGCGCTATGGGGGCGATACCCTGGCGGATAACACCGTGAACCTCCGTTTCAGAGGTTCCGCGGGACAAAGCTTCGGGGCGTTCCTGCCCAAGGGTGTCACCATCGCCCTGGAAGGGGAGGCCAACGACTATCTGGGCAAGGGGCTTTCCGGGGGGCGGCTGATTCTCCGGTTCCCCAAGGAATCTACCCTGAACGCTCTGGATAATGTCATTGCCGGGAACACGCTGCTGTACGGGGCCACCTCCGGAGAGGCGTTCATCGCCGGTCGGGTGGGAGAGCGGTTCTGCGTACGGAACAGCGGTGCCCTGGCGGTGGTGGAAGGGCTGGGAGATCACGGCTGCGAATATATGACCGGGGGCCGCGTGGTGGTCATCGGTGAAACCGGCCGGAACTTTGCGGCGGGGATGAGCGGCGGCATCGCCTACGTGTATGATATCGACGGCAAGCTGGAGCAGCGGATCAACGGGGATATGGTCCGGGTGGAAGCCATGAATGACCAGGATACCGCAGAGGTCTACGATCTGCTTCTCCGGCACTACAACCACACAGACAGTGCACAGGCCAAGGCGCTGCTGGATACCTGGAAAAAATCACAGAACCGGTTCGCCCGGATCGTGAGCCCGGAATACGCGGCGGCACTGGATAAGAAGAAGCATCTGAAACCCATGCGGGAGGTGGTCTGATGAGCGCACATACGGGATTCAAATCCATCCCCCGGAAAACGGCGGAGAAAAAGCCGCCGGCGGTGCGGGTCAAGGATTATTCGGAGTTCCATATCGATCAGCCCGATGAGGTGATTGAGGCTCAGGCCTCCCGGTGCATGGATTGCGGCGTCCCCTTCTGCCACTACGCCTGTCCCCTGGGCAATGCCCTGCCGGATGTGAACGAGCTGGTGAAGAATGGAAACTGGCGAAAAGCGCTGGATATCCTACACAGCACCAATAATTTTCCGGAGTTCACGGGGCGGTTGTGCCCGGCACTCTGTGAAGCGGCCTGTACCCTGGGGCTCATCAAAGAGCCCACGGCCAACCGTGAAATCGAACTGGCGGTTATCGAACGGGGCTTCAAGGAAGGTTGGGTTCAGCCCCTGATGCCCCGGATCCGAAGCGGCCGCCGGGTGGCGGTGGTGGGCAGTGGTCCGGCGGGTCTGGCGGCTGCCCAGCAACTGGCCCGGGCGGGCCACGGGGTCACGGTGCTGGAGCGGGATGAGCGGATCGGGGGCATCCTGGCCCTGGGGATTCCGGACTACAAACTGGAAAAAGCCGTACTGGACCGGCGGCTGGCCCAACTGGAAGCCGAAGGGGTCCAGTTCAAAACCGGAATCTATGTGGGCCAGGATATGACGGTGGCCTCCCTGCTGCAAAGCTTCGATGCGGTCTGCCTGGCTGCCGGTGCCACGGTGCCCCGGGATCTGGACGTGAAGGGGCGCAAATTGAAGGGCATCCATTTCGCCATGGATTTTCTCACCCAGCAGAACCGCATCCTCCAGGGCGAAACCATTCCCGAGGAAGAAAGGATCTGCGCGGAAGGGAAGCATGTCGTCATCATCGGCGGCGGCGATACCGGGGCCGACTGCCTGGGGATTTCCCTCCGGCAGGGTGCCAAGTCCGTGGTGCAGGTGGAGATGATGCCGGAGCCCCCCAAGGACAGGGATCCGGATACCCCCTGGCCGGAGTGGCCCAAAATCCTGCGAACCAATACGGCCCACGAAGAAGGGGGCACCCGGATGTTCTCCGTGGGCACACGGTACTTTGCAGGCAAGGACGGCATCCTGAACAAGGTGCGCTGCAACAAGCTCTCCTGGACGGAGGGCAGCCGGCCGGTGTGGGCAGAAATCCCAGGCAGTGAATTCGATCTGGAAGCGGATCTGGTGCTGCTGGCCATGGGCTTCCTCCACCCGGAGCAGGAGGTGCTGCTCAGCGGTCTGGGTGTCAAGCTGGATCCCCGGGGCAATGTTGCCACGGATGAATCCGGCCAGACCAGCATTCCAGGGGTCTTCGCCGCCGGTGACGTGCATACCGGGCAGTCCCTGGTCTGCAAAGCCATTGAGGATGGCCGATTGGCTGCGGCTGCCATCGATGGGTGGCTGGGAAAAGGAACCGCACCCAAGGAGATCGGTACGGTCCGATGAAATAGGCGTAATAAAGACCGGTTCCACTGCGTTCTTAAACGCGATGGTGCCGGTCTTTTTATGCGGTGCTGTCTTGAGAGAGTAAAACACAGTAATTGACGAAATTTCGTCAAAAAATTAACGAATTATCCCCGGGGGCCATCTGAAAACGGCATTGTCGAAAAAATCAAACAAGTCCAGTTTTGTGAACGAATCCAACGGCTTGCGTGTGTTTACGGGTTAAAATATTTTTGAAAAGGTCTTTTATATAAACAATTAATCTGATAAACTATTAACAAAATACAACTATGAAACGGAGTGGATTCGATGATTCATGACTATGATTCTTTGGACGGCCTCAAAGCCAATCTGCACCTGTCACTTAACAAATCAGCGGATGCCTGTATGCTGGCGATGAGATCGGGCATGATGAATCGGATTTTTGCAACCTCCGGTCACATGCAGTTCAATCCCCGAGATATTCAGGCCTTCACCAAGATGCAGGAAATCGACGGGATTGAAAGCGCCTTTAAAAAGGTATTGGTCGGCAGCGCCTCCTGGATCCTGAACGAACTCACCATGGACTCCGGGTGGGAACTGGAGCTTTGTGACTATAAGGGGATTTTAGACTACAATCTGGCCGAAGGTAACGAATCGGAAGAAAAAACGGCTTTGGACCCCTACGAACTGCTGATGGAAAAGTCAGATTCTGCTACGATAGCATAGTAAATAACCCATTCAGAAAAAAACGCCAGAATAATGCATTCTGTCGTTTTTTTTCTTTTTTGTATTGGGAGCTGGCATGTCGGAGATGCTTTTGAGGTGGACCGAGCGGCACAAAAATAATTTGATTGTTTAGAGGATTTTGAATTCGGGTATCGAATCATATACATGTCACGCTTGGACATGCAACACATATCACACTCTATTGAGGGGGATCAGCATGAATAACTATTCAGTTGACAAAATCCGCAACATTGTATTGATGGGTCACGGTGGAACTGG
>CAYRIO010000033.1:0-36722 GCA_964424355.1 uncultured Peptostreptococcaceae bacterium | reverse complement strand
CCACTGGGTAACCGGGAAGGGTCGGAAGTGCGATGAACCGGAGCCAGGAGACCTGCCTGAATTGCTGATTAGACATGGATCATGGTAAAGTCCAGGGTCGACATTTTTGTGTCGGTTCCTGGGCTTTTTATTTTTGCAGGGACGGCACTTCCCACAGGAGGCGTCGGGATGGAACTTTTACAAAGAACACTCGCAGGGATCACGGATATCGACCGGGTTATGGAGAAGCGGGCCAGGGGCCATGTAGACAATCTGGCCAAGCCTATGGGAAGCATGGGGAAGCTGGAGGACCTGTATGTTCAGTTGGCCGCCATTACGGGTGAGCTTTATCCCGCGGTCTCAAGGCGGGGCATCGTTGTGATGTCGGGGGACCATGGAATTGTTGAAGAGGGGATCGCCACGGGGCTGCAGTCCGTGACCCTGGCGCAGACGCGGAATTTTGTCCGGGGCCTGACGGGGGTCTGTGCCCTGGCAAAGCAGGCGGGAGCCCAGATCATACCGGTGGATGTGGGGATTGCTGCGGATGTTGATGATCCTGGCATCCGCAATGAGAAAGTCCGGTATGGCACTGCCAACTTCACGAAGGGACCGGCGATGTCGCGGGAGGATGCCGTGCGGAGTCTGGAGGCGGGGATCCGCGTATCGACGGAATTGATCGGACAGGGATATGATATTCTGGGCACCGGAGAAATGGGCATTGGGAACACCACACCCAGCTCCGCCATCCTCAGTGTGTTTTCGGGGCGATCGGCGGAGGAGGTTACGGGGGTAGGGGCGAACCTGCCTTTGGACCTGCTGCCCCGTAAAGTGGCGGTCATTCAGGCGGGGATTGCGTTCAACCAGCCGGATGCCGCAGACCCCATCGATGTACTCGCCAAGGTGGGCGGCCTCGAAATCGGCGGCATGGCCGGCGTCATGCTGGGCTGTGCTGCCGCGAGAAAACCGGTGATTGTGGATGGCTTCATTTCAACGGTGTCCGCTCTGGTCGCGGTGCGTTTGAAACCAGAAGTCCGCCACTATCTCATTGCCTCGCACAAATCTTTGGAAAAAGCGGCTTGCCTGGCGTCTGAGCTTTTAGGTGTGGCGCCCTGCCTGGATTTGGATATGCGGTTGGGAGAAGGGACGGGTGCGGCCCTGATGTTCGGCATCCTGGAGGCGGCGGTGATGATGAGCAAGGAAATGGCTACTTTTGAGGGTGCTGGGATTTTGGTTGTGTAAAGTATCTAAAGATTAGGGGTTGAACACGGTATAAGAAAGTTCAATAGTGCCCGCTTGGTGAATGGAGATATCTTATGGTGGCAGGAGGAGATGGTTTTTTAAAAGGGCTATACGGCCTCTCCTGCTGTCTGTTTCCTTTCGCCCTTGATTTTTAACGGGTGCGGAGGTGGGAACAGTCCTGGTGTCACAATGACACATTGAAAGTTAAGTTGTCACTATTCTACAAAGATATTTTCATTGAATATTCGAATTATTTTGCGGCGATCCCGGCCCCTGTGCTATGATGTGTTTGAATCATAGAGCATTTATACAAACTAAATGGATTAAGACCTCGGAAACGGGGTAATAGGTTAGCATTAATCCATAAAGAGTTCAGAGCGTTGCGACTATTGCCTGCGACGACTTTGCAGTTATGCATGATACGGGGGCTTACCATGATCAAGGAAAGCGGCATTATCCTTAAAGAAGTACTGGAAATGGATCTGATGAAGAGCTGTCACCTGATAGCGGGTAAGGATGCACAGAATAATGTGATCACCCGGGTCAATATTATGGCGGATCCGGATGTGCTCAACTGGGTGACGGAGGGAGAATTCCTTTTGACCACGGCCTATTTTTTCAAGATAACCTCCTTGGATGAGCAGAAAAAACTTATCCAAGAGGCCTCGCGAAAACAACTGTCGGGCATTGGGATCAAGGTGTTCCCTTATCTGGAAAAGCTGCCGGATGAAATCCTCGCCCTGGCCGATGAATTGCAGTTTCCCATTGTGGAATTGGATTCGGATATCCCTTTCGGGGATATCATGACCCCGATATTCAAGGAGATATTCAATCGGCAGTCCGTGATGCTTCAGAAGGTTGAAAATGTGCACAATGATACCATGGATGTCATTTTGAAGGGCGGCGGCATCAAGGAGATTGTCCGGGTGCTGATGCGGTCCGTAGAGAATCCTGTGCTGATCAAGGACCACCATTTTGAAGAATACATTTATGACGAACAGGATCAGGAATCCGATTATGAGGGCCTGATCAAATCGGTGAAAAAATATTTCAAGACCGCCTCCAACCACTACCGTTATGTGAAGAAGGTGGAGGAGCGGGTGCCGCTCAACAGTGAATATGTGGATCGGGTGATGGTTCCGATTCTGATCCGGAACAATGTGCACGGGCACATGATTATTTTTGGCTTGAAGCGGAAGATCACCAATTTCGATATCCTGAATCTGGAGTCGGCATCGACCATCATCGCACTGGAATTCCTGAAGCGGATTTCCGTGCAGGAGGTGGAGAACAAATACAAGGCGGAATTCTTTGAAGATCTGATTTCCCTGGATGAACGGCGGAAGGAAAAGGCGATTGAAAGGGCCAATTATTATCGCCTGCAGAAGGATGCCTGGTACTCGGTGCTGACAATTCACCTGAATGATTCTCCGACCATGGCGAATACCGTTGAAGAGCTGAGTCAGACCTTGGGGCGCATCATCTATCTGATCGATATGAACTGCAAGACGGAAGATCGGATTTATCTGATTGCGAATAAGGGGAACAACGTGAATATCCTGTTCATGTGGGACGACGTGCAGAATTATGACCGGGAAATCCGTCAGGTGGCCGATGGCATTGACCGGCTTCTGGAACAGAAAATCGGCGGTCTGGATTTCAGGATTGGGATCGGTCGGGCCTGCAAGGGCATCGATCATGCCTGGAACAGCCTGAGGGACGCGGAAAAAGCGGTGGATGCTGCCCGGGCCTATATGGATGAACGGATTGTGGAATTTGAAAAGCTGGGAATCTATAAGATATTCTGTCAGGACCATTTGAAGGAAGAGCTGCAGAGCTTCTATAATTCGACACTGAAGGATCTGGTGGAGTATGACCGGAAACGGGATACGGAGCTGGTTAAAACCCTGCAGGTGTATTTTGACACCAATGGGAATTTGAAACGCATGTCGGAGCTGCTGTTCACCCATTACAACACGATCCTGTACCGCATTAACAGGATCAAGGAAATCACAGCAAAAAACCTGGAGTTGGAACATGATCGCTATGGGCTGCAGACAGCGCTGAAGATCATGAACATTCTGGGTTTATAGGAGGGGTGTGCGTGGCTATGGGGCGTGGAATCTGCACGGTGTGCCAACGGTTTTTTGAACGGGAAAATGCTGCCCAGGTGAAATGCAAGACTTGCAACGACAGTGATCGGGCTGAATATGCCAAGGTTCGTTCGTATCTGGAACGCCACGATGGAGCCACGGTAACCGATGTGATGCGGGATACCGGCGTATCCCTGCGGACCCTGGACCGTTTCATTGAGGAGCGGCAGGTGCACGTCGTCAATAATCAGCTCAAGAGTGACTGAATCCCGAAAGGGGTTCAGTTTTATTTTTTGCTGCCGCTGCCAAGGGACGTGAAAATCCCCGCTTCGGGCAGGAAGCGGGGATTTTCGGGAGGGGTGTATGGGGTGTAGCGGTTAATCTTCCAAAAGTGCCACGGCACGGATCGGTGAGCCGCTGCCGTCCCGAATCTTCAGCGGGAGTCCGAAATAGAGGAAACGCCGATTCACGACTTTGTCGAGGTTGCACATGTTCTCGGTGTTGGTGATATCGTATTCGCCGCAAATCAGATGGCCGGAAAAATCCATATCTGCCGGATGGTCGATGGCGGGGGCGTCCACGCCGATGTTGACAACCCCTTTTTCGGCCAACCACTTGGCGGCGGCGTAATTCAGGCCGGAGTATTCCTTCTGCCATTTATCGGTGCCAAAATTCCGATCGTAATGGGCGGTATACATCAGGAAGATGTCTCCGCGGAGGATTTCCTGACCGGAGGCTTTCAGCGCTTTTTCAAGATCCTTCGGTTCGATGGAGCGGCTTGCGGGAACAAAAGACAAGTCGACACAGATGGCGCTGCCCCAGAAGTATTCAAGGGGCATCTTATCGATGGTGGCCCCTTCCTTGCGATATTCCCAGATGCCATCGCTGTGGGTGCCGCCGTGTTCACTGATCAGCAGGTTCCGGGCGGAAAAGCCTAGTTTTTTGCTCCCCGTTGCCTGCATATTCTCCTCGTGGGTCATGTTGGTCATGATGAATGTGGGCTGATGCATCGGGAAAACGGACATTCCCTGGAATATTTCCTGCGACAGATCGACGAGCCTGAGTCCCATGGTGGAACCTCCTCAATGTTATGGTTATTTTACAAGAGAGTGAATAGAGTCTTTTCAGCAATTACCCAATTCTTATGACCTTAAAACATGTTTCGGAGGGGTGTGAAAAGGGTAAAGTCAGAAATGGGTTTGTGGATGTTTACTCTAAATCCTTGGAAATCCGTGGGGGGACTCCAAGGGGTGTTGTCCTTATTATTCCTTATATATGAAGAAAAAGCCTTGTGGATTCAACACAAAAAACAAGGGGTAAATTTTCAGACAATTGCTTTGGTTCATAAAAACTACACAAAGCCTTTCCGGATATAATGAAGTGAGCAAACGTTATCACACGGTGTGATTCTATTCGGGTAAAAGCACCCAAAGAATACAAAACCCCAATCAACTATTTCAAGGAGGCATGCCACCATGGCAAACAACACAAAGTACATACTGGCGGTACCGAATTTCAGTGACGGAAAGAACCCAGCAGCGATTGAGGCGGCGGTAGCAGCGGTCAAATCAGTGGCCACGGTCCGTGTCGTAGCAGTGGAACCGGAAGCAAACTTCAATCGGACAGTCCTCACGTTCATCTGTGAGCCCCAGTTCTGCAAGGAAGCCATGGTGAAACTGGCAGGGGCGGTTTATCAGCACGTGAACATGGAAGTGCAAAAGGGCGACCACCCCCGAATCGGTGCATTGGATACGGCTCCGGTTTTTCCACTCCAGAATGTCACCATTGATGAAGTGAAGGCGCTGGCAGAAGAAATCGGCGCAGCTCTTCACGCAGAATATAAAGTGCCGGTGTACTTCTCCGGCCTCAATGCCCGTACGGACTACAAGAAATCCAACACAAACATCCGTAAAGGACAATATGAGGGGCTGAAAGCCCTGCTTGAGAATCCGGAGCACCCGGACCTTGAAACACGGAAGCCTGATCTTTCTGTAGACGGAAAGCTAAGCGCCACCATGGGCGGTGTTACGGTCAGCGCGGACTATGAGGGCCTGACAGCTTACAACGTGTTCCTGGATACCGAAGAAACCACCATCGCCAATGATATCGCAAAAGTCGTAAAAAACCCAGAAACCGGGTGGTCCTCCATCAAGGGCATCGGCTTCAAGGATGAAGGCCATGTCGGTACAGCGGTTTCCATGAACGTCTTCGATGCTGCCAGCACTCCTCTGGCCATGCTGAAAGAGTTTGTCGGCAAAGAAGCAGCCAAACGCAATCAGAAAGTCATCGGCACTCAAATCGTAGGGCCTGTGAAGCTGCAGTACCTGTTGGATTCCGCAAAATCCCTGGGATACACCGGAAATGACACAGATTTTGATGCCATTGCCGCGTGCCTGGCCGATAAAATGTGCTTGGAAGGATTCAGTAAGGAATCGATCATTGAGTTCCATCTCCAATAGAAAGCATCGGTACTGAAAACAGGAGGGCCTGAGAATGAAAACAGACGTACAAATTGCACAGGAAGCAACCATGCAGCCCATCAAGGACGTGGCCGCGAAGCTGGGCCTCACAGAGGACGATCTGGAGCTTTACGGGAAATACAAAGCGAAGATCCACCTGGACGTTCTGGACCGACTGAAAGATAAACCGGACGGGAAACTGATCCTGGTCACCGCCATCAACCCCACCCCTGCCGGCGAAGGAAAGACCACCACCAACGTGGGCCTCTCCATGGGTCTGAACAAGCTGGGGAAGAAAACCTTCACTGCCCTCCGGGAGCCCTCACTGGGGCCGTGCTTCGGTGTTAAAGGCGGCGCTGCCGGCGGCGGCTACGCCCAAGTGGTGCCCATGGACGACATCAACCTCCACTTCACCGGGGATATCCATGCCGTCACCACTGCCAACAACCTGCTGGCCGCCCTCATCGACAACCACATCTACCAGGGGAACGCCCTGAACATCGACCCCAAGCGCATCATGTGGCGCCGGGCCATCGACATGAACGACCGTGCCCTGCGGAACACCATCGTGGGCATGGGCGCTAAAGGGGACGGCGTGATCCGTCAGGACGGCTTCGACATCGCCGTGGCCTCCGAGATCATGGCCATCCTGTGTCTGGCCACCAGCATGAAAGACCTGAAGGAGCGGCTGTCAAAAATGGTCGTCGCCTACACCGAAGAGAAGAAACCCGTCACCGCCGGCGAACTGGAAGCCACCGGCTCCATGGCCCTGCTCCTGAAGGACGCCCTGATGCCCAACCTGGTACAGACCCTGGAGAACACCCCGGCCCTGATCCACGGCGGTCCCTTCGCCAACATCGCCCACGGCTGCAACTCCGTTGTCGCCACCACCATGGCCCTGAAACTGGCGGACTACGTGGTCACCGAAGCGGGCTTTGGCGCCGACCTGGGTGCTGAGAAATTCTTCGACATCAAATGCCGGTACGCCGGTCTGAAGCCCGCCGTCACCGTCATCGTCGCCACTGTCCGTGCCCTGAAGAACCACGGGGGCGTGAAGAAGGACGACCTGAACAAAGAGAACCTGGAAGCCCTGGCAAAAGGCTTCGAGAACCTTGAAAAACAGATCCAGAACGTCCAGCTCTTCGGCGTTCCCGCCGTGGTTGCCATCAACGCGTTCCCCCTGGACACGCCAGCAGAGCTGGCCTTCGTAGAAAGCCGCTGCAAGGAACTGGGCGCCGAAGCGGTCCTCAGTGAAGTGTGGGCCAAGGGCGGCGAGGGCGGCATCGCCCTGGCGAAGAAAGTCATCGAAATCGCAGAAAGCGGCAAAGCGGCCTACAAGCCCCTTTACGAACTGGACATGCCAGCCCGTGCCAAGATCGAGAAGATCTGCAAAGAGATCTACGGCGCCGACGGCGTGGATTTCACCGCCAAAGCCCTGCAGGACATGGCCAAGCACACCGAAGACGGCTACGGTCACCTGCCCATCTGTATGGCGAAAACCCAGTACTCCCTCAGCGATGACGCGAAGAAACTGGGCCGCCCCACGGGCTTCAAAGTGACCGTCCGTGAAGTGAAGCTCTCTGCTGGCGCCGGGTTCCTGGTGGCCCTGGCTGGCGAGATCATGCGGATGCCCGGCCTGCCCAAGGTGCCTGCTGCCAACAAGATCGATATCCTGGAAAGCGGCGAGATTGTCGGACTGTTCTAAGCAGGCTGCACGAATCTTCGATTCGGTGCAGATCGCTTACGCAGCTGAGGCACAACTCGCCAAAATCTCCGATTTTGTGTGAGGATGTGTCCGGCGCTGTGATCCGCTATGTATGGTTGGTATGACTTTTGGTGTCTGGCAAACGGACGCTGAATATTAAAAGGAGGATTGCCTCGATGAAATATGATCTGATTGTGAAAAATGCGAAGGTTCCCATGATGAACGGCAATGACACAGTTATGACGAACATTCTTGTCAAAGACGAGAAAGTTGTAGGCTTTCTGGGAGATGTCGAAGGCCTGGAAGCGAACACGATCATCGATGCAGAGGGCAATCTGACTCTGCCGGGCTGTATCGATTCACACACCCACTTCATGGATCCTGGGTTCACACACCGGGAAACCTTCCTCACAGGCAGCAGCCAGGCGGCAGCCGGCGGCCTGACAACCACCATCGATATGCCTTGCTGTTCCTCTCCCCGATCCGTGCGGGACGTCAGCTCTCTGAATGAAAAGCTGGCCGCGGTGGGTCCTCAGGCGATTGTCGACTACGCCATGTGGGGCGGCATCACCGGAGAAGACGTTCGGGAGGGCAATCTGGATCAGCTCCAGAAACAGACCGATGCAGGGGTTGTGGCGTTCAAGGTCTATATGACGCCTTCCGTTCCTACTTACAACCGGGTTACCGATCCGGAAATGCATGAAGTCTTCAAAGAAGTGGCAAAGACCGGACTCCCTGTCGGTGTTCATGCTGAAAACTTCGCCATGTGCGACTATTATGTAAAAAAATATCAAAAAGAAGGCCGCAAGGATGGTCCCGCTTGGTCAGAAGCCCGTTTGGAATTGGCTGAAAAAGCAGCGATCCAATTGGGGATCGCCTTCTCTGAAGAAACCGGCGCCCGTTACCACGTGGTGCATATGAGCACCGGCGTAGGTGCCCGACTCATCGGCGAAGCCAAGAAGCGCGGCCTGAAGGTGACCTCGGAGGTTTGCCCGCACTATCTGGTGCTGAACGCTCCGGAAGCCATGACAGAATTCGGCGCTTTTGCCAAGATTGCACCGCCACTGCGCACCAAACAGGACAACGTGGAGTTGTGGGAAGGGCTGGCTAACGGCAGCGTGGATTTCGTGGCGACTGATCATGCCCCTTACAAAATCCAGGAAAACAAAGACAATGACGATGTACCGGTTGAGAAGGATGCTCCCGGCATGGATATCTGGACCGCTTTCCCAGGCATCTCCGGTACGGAAACCATGGTCAACATCCTGGTCAGCGAAGGCTACAACAAGGGCCGCCTCACATTGGAAAGACTGGTTGAAGTGCTGTCCCGCAATGCCGCCATCCACTACGGCCTGTTCCCGAAAAAGGGCGCCCTGGAGATTGGCTCCGACGCGGATATCACCATCATCGATCTGGCCAAGGAATGGGCAGTGGATAAGAACGTTTCCTTCATGAAGAACAAATACACCCCCCTTCACGGCCTGAAGCTGAAAGGGAAAGTATGCAAGACGATTGTCCGGGGAACCCTGGTCTATTCAGAAACAAAGGAAGAGGCGCAAGGAAAAATCATGGTGGAACCAGGCTATGGCCAATTCATCCGCCGTGTGAAAACCCAGGAGCTGGACCGAAAGCTGAGCTTTGAGAATTATCGGGCCATTTCCTCCGATTTCTTTGACAACGTACACAGACGTAACGTTAACAACGTGATAGATTAAACTAAAGGAGACTATGAATCATGCCAAGACATGGAATTGTACTCATCGATATGCTCAACGACTTTGCCCATCCGGACGGCGCCCTGTACTGTGAAGGGGGCCGGACCATCCTGCCGAATCTGCAAAAGCTGATGGCTTGGGTTCGCGAGCGGAATGCCCGCGGTCTGGATGACATCCAGCTGATCCACATCCAGGAGGCTCACCGCAAGGGTGACGCCGATTTCAAGGTCCGTCCGGTTCACGCCATCAAAGGCACCTGGGGCTCCGATTTCATTCCGGAAATGCAGCCCCAAGAGGGCGAGTACGTCGTTCAAAAGCGTCGTCACTCCGGCTTCCAGCATACCGATCTGGACCTGTACCTCCGGGAAGAGAACCTCGATACCGTGGTCATCACCGGCGCATGGACCAACGTCTGCTGCCGCTGCACGGCTAACGATGCTCTGGCAAACGCCTACAGAGTCATCACCCTGGCAGACTGCAATGCTTCCAAGACACAGGAAATGCATGAGCACGGCCTGGTGGACCTCTCCATCTTCACAAAAGTCATGAATCTAGATGAATACATCGCGGCTTGGGAACGGGGCGAAGATCCCTGGATCGGCGGCGGAGATCAGGAAAACAAAGTCAAGTAGTGGAGGCGCATCATGCGCATAGTGGTTGGAATGACAGGCGGCAGCTGCACCCTTTACGGAGTGGGGCTGCTGAAAGCCCTGGAACAGTTGAATATCGAAAGCCATCTCATTGTCTCCCGTATGGGGGCGCATGTGCTGGACCATGAATGTGGTCTCAGCCTCAAGGAGCTGCAGGCCATGGCCACCTGCTCCTATGAGATTACGGACTTGGGAGCCGCTGTTTCCAGCGGCTCATTCAAGACCGACGGCATGGTGATCATCCCCTGTTCCATGAACACATTGGCCGCAGTGGCCAGCGGTGTCAGCTCCAATCTGATTCAACGGGCTGCGGATGTGACCATCAAGGAGCGCCGCAGGCTGGTACTGGTTCCCCGTGAAATGCCCCTGTCTCCGATCCATCTGGAGAACATGCTGAAGCTGTCCCGGCTGGGTGTGACAATCATGCCCGCCTCGCCGGGGTTTTACCATAAACCCCAGACCATCGGGGATCTGGTGAACATCATGGTGGGCAGGACCTTGGATCAGTTGGGGATTGAAGGGAATCTCTTTGAAAGATGGGAATAAAGGTGGTGATGTTTTGTCACAGCAAATGCTGCGGTCGGTACTGGGCAGCTTGAAGGATAAGTACGGCATGCTGGAATGTGATGTACCCGTGGACCTGAAATTCCAACTGGGCGGTATTCTCGAAAAGTTGGGGAATGACAAACCGGTCCTTTTCAAGAAAGTGAAAGGACACATCATGCCGGTGATCGGGGGCATGTTCGGCAACCGGGAGATGTTCTATGATCTGATCGGCACCACCCGGGAAGGCCGATTTGCCAAGATACTGGGAGCCATGGCCGCGCCCAAGGCACCCAAACTGGTACAAGATGCACCGGTCCATGAGAATATCATTAACGGCCGGATTGACTTAGGAAAGCTTCTCCCTCTGCCAACGTTCCATGAACTGGATTCATCGAGCTTCATTACGGCAGGGGTTTTGGCGGTTAAGGACCCGGACACCGGAAAAACCTATACCTCCATCCGGCGCTTCCAGTATAATGGTGGCAACAGCCTCAGCGCCCTGGTGACTTCCCAGCCTCTCAGCGGTCAGCTGCAGCGGCTCCGGGAGCAGAAAAAGAATCTGGAAGTGGCGGTCATACTGGGTTATGACCATACCTTCTGTCTGGCCAGTCAGATCAGTTCCGGGCTTTACGGCATTGATAAGTACGCCTTCGACAGCGCCCTGCGGGGAGAGCCTCTGGAGCTGGTCAAATGCAAAACCGTGGATATCGCCGTTCCGGCCCAGGCGGAAATCGTTCTGGAAGGCATCATCCCCTGGGATGAGATGAAGACGGAGGGCCCCTTCGGGGAGCTGATGGGGTATTACGGAACCGTTGCGGAGCATCCTGTCATGCGGGTGCAGTGTGTGACCCACCGAAACGATCCGATCTTCCAGATTTCGGCCCCCTGCCGGGAAGAGCATCTTTCCAATGGCCTCATCCGGGATGTGGAGCTATACACCCACGTGAACCGGCTGGTCGAGGTGGTGGACGCCAATGTCACCATCGGTGGCGGGTGCCGGTTCCATGGCATCGTCTCTATCCGCAAGAAAAGCGAAGGGGACGGGAAAACCGCCATTATCGGCGCCCTCTCCAGTGCGAAGGATATGAAGCACGTGGTGATTGTGGATGAGGACATCGATATTTTCGATCCTCTGGATGTTGAAGGGGCACTGGCTGCCCGGGTACAGGCATCCAAGGATATCGTGGTCATCCCCGGCGCCCTGGGCACGGGTCTTGATCCCTCCCATCTGCTCACGCAGACCAGCGACAAGGTGGGCATTGATGCCACCAAGCCCCTGGGAGCCATGAACAGCAAGTTTGAAAAGGCGCAGATTCCGGGCTATGGGTCAATCGACCTGGCGCGGTTCTTTCCAGCCGACCGAAAGAGGGGGTAACCCATGCGGGATGCACTGGGATTTTTTGAAGTCCGCAGTCTTGTAGCTGCCATTGAGGCCGCAGATGCGATGATGAAAGCGGCGGATGTGGCACTGCAGAATTTCAATTACGTGGGTTCCGGCATCATGTGTGTCATTGTTTCCGGTGAGGTGGCTGCGGTCAAGGCAGCCATCGAAGCGGCCCAGAATCGTGCCGGTCTGATGGCGGATGTCATTGGGGTGAACGTGATTCCGAGACCCAACAAAGAGCTGTTTGAGCTCTTTGAAGACTAGGGGGTGCTGTGATGGCTGATCCGTTAACCCTCAGCGTCATGAGTCAGATTGTCCGGAAAGCAGGCGGCAAAGAGCCGAAGCCGGAGGAAACCACAGAATGCCAATCAGCAGGACAGCCGCATCTGACAGACCGTCAGGCGGTCCTGTTATCGGAACTGATCAACAGGAAGAAAACGGCGGCATCCCCGGCAAGGCCAGGGACAGTCAGCCAGAAAGCAGAAGGGGCTTTGTCCCTGGACGCCCTGGTCAAGAGCAGGAAAACGCGATAAGGAGGCAGGTCCATGTCAGGAGCCGCACTCGGATTGATTGAAACCCTCGGCCTCACTTCAGCGGCAGCTGCTTTGGATGAAGCCCTGGATACGGCGGATGTGACATTCGTCGGGTCCGAAAAGGTGATCGGCGCTGGAAAGACCATCAGCGTGACGATCCAGTTTGTAGGAGATGTAGGTGCAGTAACCGCAGCCGTGGCCTCAGGCCGGGCAGCGGCAGAAAAAGTGGGCAAGGTACTCAGTGCCCATGTGATTCCCCGGCCCCATGAAGAGGTCGAAAAACTGCTCCTCGCTTTTCGAAGCAAAAAAGCAAAGAAAGTAGAAACCCCCGTTGTGGCGGAGAAAAAACAAACACCTACTGAGGAGGACAACAAATGAGTCAGGGACAAGCACTGGGATTGATCGAAACGAAGGGTCTGGTAGGCGCTATCGAAGCGGCAGATGCTATGGTGAAGGCTGCCAATGTAACCATCGTAGGCTATGAAAAAATCGGTTTTGGTCTGGTAACGGTCATGGTTCGCGGCGATGTAGGGGCGGTCAAGGCTGCTACCGATGCAGGGGCTGCTGCCGCTGAAAAAGTGGGCGAGCTTCACTCCGTCCATGTCATCCCCCGCCCTCACGGCGAAGTTGAGCGCATGATTTTGGGAAGCGACAAGTAGAAACTCGGTAAGGGGTGCTTTAAATGACTGCAAATCCATTGATACAGAGCATCCTCGACGAAATTTCCATTAAGATCTATCAGGGAAGCGACTATGACGGCAAGAAATCGGCCGCTAAGAACCAACGCCCCCTGGTGCTTCTGTGCGGCAGTGATTTTGACAAGGATCAGGTTCTCGGGGCAATGGACAGGGCGGCCCAGAAACACGGGGCGCTGACAGTGGTCCTGACCCGGAACGCCGAGAAGTTCTTTCCTCCTGAGGTCCTCAAGAAACGGGACGGTGTCAGCCGGGTTTACCTGGAATCCGACCATGGCGACATGGAGCGGTGGCTGAAATCGGTGAAGCGGGTCTGGTGCCCCAATATCACCCAAAACACCTTGGTGAAGCTTTCCCGGGGCATTACGGATTCCCTGGGGACCTGCCTGCTCTGGTGGGCATTGACCCAGGAAAAGCCTGTGACGCTGACCCTGAATGCCGCCAGTCACTGGACAGCAAAACTTCCGGGCAATCATGCCATGTGCATGGTGCTGGATGAAGCGGCGAAACAGGTGGAAGCCTTTGGCGCGCATATCACGACCGAATACTGTTGGGATCTGAAAACAGAAACGCCTGAAACGGTTTCTACGCCCTCGGCGGTGAGACTGATCCATGAAGGGAATCTGGTGGCAGAGGCCGGCACACAGAAAAAGCTGACCTTGACCAAGGGACAGCTGATCACCCCGGCAGCCAAGGATTTGGCTGGTGCTCGGGGCATTGAAATCACATGGATATAGCCTGATTGCAAGCGATGCTTGGAAATGGGCTGCGAGGATGGCGTTTGAGAGGAATCTGAGTATCCTTCAAAGGGTGCGAAGCAGGAGAGAGCCTATGCAAACCGGTATTGTAATTGGAACCGTTGTAGCCACCCGAAAAGACTCCAGACTGGTGGGCCATAAGCTGATGATGACACAGCCCGTGGATGTGAACCGCGAGCCCCTGGGGGAACCCGTTATCGCTGTTGATACAGTGGGCGCCGGGATTGGCGAGTACGTCTTTTATACAGTGGGCACCTCGGCACGGTACGCCGCCAACCAAAAGGAATCCCCCATTGATGCAGCGATTGTGGGCATCATCGATACCATGGATTTGCGGTTGGATGTACTGAAGAAAGAAAAATAAAACGGACGGGGGAGGCATATGAACCCTGGAATAATCAAACAGGCCATGGAATACCGGAACCTCATCGATGTGCTGATGTCCGACCACCAGTTTGCCGATGTGGTACTGGTGAACGGTCAGCTGATCAACACCCTGACGCGGGAAATCTATCCCGCCGATGTGGCGATTAAGGGGAAGTATATTCTGGTTGCAGGCGATTCAGAAGGCCTGATTGGAGAAAAGACCCTGGTGGTCGATGTCGGCGGCAAGTATCTGTCACCGGGCTTCATCGATTCACACATGCATTTTGAAAGCAGTATGCTGACCATTTCCGAGTTTTCCCGGCTGTCCATCCCATCGGGCACCACCACCCTGGTGGCGGATCCCCATGAGATCGGCAACGCCCTGGGCTCTGTGGGCATGAAGGCCATGGCTGACGAAGCGGGCAAGGTGCCCAACCACGTGCATCTGGTGGTTCCCGCCCTGACCCCGGACTGCCCCAGCCTGGAAACCGCCGGGGTGGATGTCACCTCCGCGGATATGGAAGACCTGCTGAATTACCCCAACATCATCGGGATCGGCGAGCTGCAAGGCTTTTCCAACGCCCGCCATGTGTACCGGAACACGCCGGAAATCATCACGGACCTGGTGGCCTCCACGGTCTATGCCAAAAGCATCGGCAAAGTGGTGGACGGCAATGCGCCGGATCTGTTCGGCAAAGAACTGGCCGCCCATATCATCGCCACCGGAGGCACCTGCTCCTGTCATGAAACCACTACCAAGGCGGAATGCGTTGAAAAACTGCGCCAAGGGGTCTACGTCTTCATGCGGGAGGGCTCCACTCAGCGGAACATGGCAGAGTGCGTCCGGGCCATCACCGAAGAAAAACTGGATTCCCGCCGTGCCATCCTGGCCACCGATGATATGGTGGCAGAGGATCTGGAGAAGCTGGGCCATATGAACGAAATCGTCAAACGCACCATCGCCGAAGGGGTTGATCCGGTGGAAGCCATCCAGATGGTGACCATCAACCCCGCCACCTACTTCAAGCTCCATGACCGCGGCGCCATTGCAGCGGGCAAGCTGGCGGATATCGCCATCATCGGGGATCTGAACAACATGGTGGTGGACGCGGTATTCCTGGAAGGGAAATTGGTCGCTGCAAACGGGGATATGCTCATTGAGATTCCCAAATACACCTACCCGGATTCCGTGAAGAATTCCGTCAAGCGGGCTCCGGTGACAGAAGCGGATCTGGTGATTCCAGCAACCGGCTCGGAGGTCATCGGGAATGTCATCGGACTGATTCCGGACCAGAACCTGTCGGATGCACTGGAGCTGCCCGTGAAGGTGAAGAACGGGATCGCTCAGCCGGATACGGCGTCGGATGTCCTGCCGATCATCTGTCTGGAACGGTACGGCCGCAACGGCAACACCGGCAAGGCGTTTGTGCAGGGCTTCGGCCTTCAAAGCGGCGCCATTGCTGAAAGCGTGGCCCACGATACCCACAACCTGCTGGTGACCGGTACCAACTACAAGGATATGGCCCTGGCAGTGAATCGGGTCATTGAAATGGGTGGCGGCATTGCCGTGGTAAAGGGCGGCCGGGTGCTGGATGACATGCGGCTTCCCGTAGGCGGGCTGATCACCGACGAACTGACCGGTTCTGAAGTGAGCCGCAAGCTCAACAGCCTGGATAAAACCGTGAAAGAGGAGCTGGGCGGCAAGGTTCATGCCCCCTTCATGCACCTCTCCTTCCTGGGGCTCTCAACCAGTCCTAAATGGAAAATCACGGACAAGGGTCTGGTGGATGTGGAAAATTTCACAATCCTCCCTCCCATCAAAGAATAAGCGGATTGAACGCCGGCCGGGATCCGGTCGGCGTTTTCTTCACATTCGGGGTGACTGGCATCCAGATATGCCCGTGACCCGGGATTTGAAAGGTATAGAACCGTGGGGATTCAGACAGAGAGAAGGCATACGCCGAGAACTGAAGTGGGAAAGCGAGGAACCTGAATGGCCATTACAATGTTCCACAAACCCAGGTCGTTGCAGGAATGTCTGCAACTGAAAGCACGCACCGGAGCCGAAGGGGTGCTGTTGGCCGGTGGCACGGATGTGTTGGTTCACCTGCACGAAGGGAAGCTTCATGGATCTGAAATCATTGATTTAACAAGCGTTGAGGAGATGCGCCGTATCGAAGCTGACGGGAAAACGGTTTCCGTCGGCTCCGGGGCGACGTTCACCGAGGTTGCCACCTCGCCGCTGCTGGCAGATTATCAAGGGTTGATTGAAGCGTGCAGGTCCGTGGGATCCCCGCAGATCCGCAACGCGGGAACGGTGGGCGGCAATATCGCCAATGGATCCCCGGCGGCAGACGCTGCGCCGCCACTGCTGGCCCTGGAGGGGACGGCGGTTCTGAGGACACTGGATTCAGAGCGGAGAGTGCCGCTGAACGCATTCTACACCGGAAAAGGGAGCACCGTTCTGCAGACGGATGAAGTCCTGACGGCTGTTGAATTTCCTGAACTGCCGGACCACGCGGTGATTGTTTTTGAAAAACTGGGGCTGCGCAACGCCCTGGCGATTTCCCGAATCAGCCTGGCGCTTTATCTGGTCGCTGAAAACCGGATCATCACCCAAGCCCGGGTTGCCAGCGGCTCCATAGGCCTGTCCCCCATGCGGGAAACGGAGATGGAAGCATTCCTGACAGGGCAGTCCCTGGATGGAAATTGGATAGCAGAAGGCATGGAGCGGTTCTCCCAACAGGTGGAAAGCAGATTGGCCGGGCGGGGCACCATGCCGTATAAGCGGATTGCAGTCAAAGGGGTATTTGAGAACGCTGCCCGAAAAGCATTGGCCCAACTATCCCGATAAGGAGGTGTGACCATGTTTCACTTAAAGACCACCATCAACGGAAAAATAATCGAAACAGATATAGAGCCCGCCCTGCGTCTCCTGGATTTCCTGCGGGTAAACCTGCAGCTCACCGGCACCAAGGAAGGCTGCGGCGAGGGGGAATGCGGTGCCTGCACGGTGATTCTGGACGGCAAGACCGTGAATGCCTGTCTCGTCATGGCGGCGCAGATCCACGGCAGGAAGCTGACCACCATTGAAGGCCTTGAAACCGCAGATGGGATGAACCCTGTTCAGCAGGCGTTCCTGGACAATGGCGCTGTGCAGTGTGGTTTCTGCATCCCCGGCATGGTCCTTTCAGCCACGGCCCTGCTGGATGAGAAGCCCGCCCCCAGTGATGAAGAGATCAAGGAATGCATTTCCGGAAACCTGTGTCGCTGTACAGGCTACGACAAGATGTTCGTCTCCATCAAAAAAGCCTCCGAAACCTACAAGAAGCGGGAGGGAAAATAAATGACAGAGTTCAAATCAGTCGGTCAGAACCTCCGCCGCCGGGATGGGGCCGATAAGCTGACCGGCCGCGCGATCTATCCTGAGGACATCACCCTGGCAGGGATGCTGCATGGGGTAACGGTCCGGTCTCCCCATGCCCACGCGAAGATCCTGAACATTGATACCCAGGCAGCCCAGAGTGCTGCGGGGGTGGTGAAAGTCCTTACCGCCAAAGATATAACCGGGCATAACAGCCATGGGGTCCTGTATAAGGACCACGATGTGCTTTGTGCGAAAAAGGTCCGCCGCATTGGCGACCCGGTTGCCGTGGTGCTGGCGGAAACCGAAGCTCAGGCCCGCGCGGCGGCAACCTTGGTGGAAGTGTCCTACGAGCTCCTGCCGGCGGTCTTCGATCCCCGGGAAGCCATGAAGCCTGGCGCCCCGGTGGTCAATGAGTACGCCCAGCGTTTTTTCTACTACGATGACAACATGGAGATGGTCTTCGACAAGCCGGAGAACGATCCTTTTCCCAACGTGATCTTCCATTACCGCTGCCGGAAAGGGGATGTGGACACAGCCTGGGAGAACTGCGCCGCTGTGGCCCAAAGCAGTTTCTTCTCCCCCTTTGTGGACCATGCCTTTTTGCAGCCGGAAAGCGGCATCGCTTACCGGGGTGAGGATGGCCGGTTGGTGGTCAGTGCCGCCAGCCAGTATATGCATTTCGACCGGATCGAGCTTTCCGATGCCCTGGGAATCCCGGAGTCGGAGCTGGTGATCCTGAACCCCGTCATCGGCGGCGCCTTTGGTGCCCGGGAGGACATCACCCTGCAGATCCACATCGCCCTGGGCGTTATCCATACCGGCCGACCCGTGAAAATGACGTACACCCGGGAAGAATCCTTCTACGCGCATTCCAAACGGCACCCCATTTACATGGAATGTAAGATGGGCGCTGACGCCAACGGGAAAATTCTGGCGTTTGAAGCGCTGCTCCATGGCGATTCCGGAGCGTATACCTCCTGGGCGATCAATGTCATGCGCAAGGCCGGGGTCCATGTGACGGGCCCCTATGAGATCCCCCATGTGAAAGTGGACAGCTATGCGGTCTATACCAACAACCCCTTCGCCGGTGCCATGCGGGGCTTTGGAGCCACTCAGGTTCCCATGGCCCACGAGACCCTGCTGGAGATGCTGGCCGAAAAGCTGGGGCTGGATTCCTTTGAAATCCGGAAACGGAACATGTACCATGAGGGCAGCGAAACCGCCAACGGGCAGATCCTCAACGCCAGTGTGCCCCTGGACCGGTGTCTTGCCGCCATTGAAGCGGCCATGGCCGCCGACCCCATGGAACCTAACACGGGAGGTGGACAGCAATGATCAAACGCGGAAGAGGAATTGCGACCACCTGGTATGGAACCGGGTATGGGAACGGTTTTCCGGATGTCTCCGTGGCCGAGGTGGAATTGGGTGCCGATGGCCGGGTGATCCTCCGGGTCGGCGCAGCCGAGGTGGGCCAGGGGGCCCGGACCATCATGCCCCAGATCTGTGCGGAAGCGGTGGGAATCAATCCGGAAGACATCATCATCCTCAGTGAAAGCACGGAGGACTGTGAGGATTCGGGAACGGCAGCAGCCACCCGCCAAACCTACAACACCGGAAACGCCGTGCGGCTGGCCGGCGAAACCTTCAAGAAGGAACTGATCCGGGAAGCCGTCGCCATCATGAACCGGTCCCGGGACGATTTTTCAAAGCTCAACACCGCTTTGAACTTTGATATCGAGAACCATGAAATCTACCTGAAACACCTGCCAAAGCTGCGGATGTCCATCCAAGCGGTTGCAGAGGTGTTGAACGCCGAGGGGCGGACCCTGCGGGTGAAGGAATCCTTCACCGCCCAGACCGTGAAAATGGACAACGATGGCTATGGCGCCCCCTACTGGCCCTATACCTTCAATGCCTACGGCGTGGAGGTGGCCGTGGATACCCTCACCGGCCGGGTGCAGTGCACCAAGGCCTGGTGTGCCCAGGATGTGGGCCGCGCCATCAATCCCGAGCTGTGCGAAGGCCAGATCGACGGCGGGTTCGTCATGGGTCTGGGCTATGCCCTGTATGAGGATTTGGGTGTGAAAGAAGGCAAGATCAACAACAATCGGTTCAGCAAATACATCCTCCCCACGGCCATGGACGTGCCGGTCATCAACAAGTACCTCATCGAAGATCCCGAGAATACGGCGCCCTATGGGGCGAAGGGGATCGGGGAACCCGTCATGGTGCCGGTGGCTCCGGCCATCCTGAGCGCCATCCATGATGCCACCGGCATCTGGATTACGTCCCTGCCGGCAACGGCGGAAAAAGTACTGGCGGCTTTGGAAGCCAAAGAGCGGGAGGGGAACTGATGCCATTTACCGACACAGAGCAGTTGAAACTGCGGATAGATATGGCTGCGGGGCGGGAACTGCCCGAGTTGGTACTGAAGAACGGGCGGATCGTCAATGTGTTCTCCGAGGAAATCATCAATGGCGATGTGGCGATTCATAACGGTGTGATTATCGGCATCGGTCATTACAAAGGGGTGAAGGAGATAGACCTGGAGGGGGCTTTTGTGGCACCGGGGCTGATTGACGGCCATGTGCACATCGAATCCGCCATGGTCACCCCGGGGCAGTTCGCCAAGGCTATCATGCCCCACGGCACCACCACCATCATCGCGGACCCCCATGAAATCGCCAATGTCTGCGGCCTCGCCGGTGTCCAGTACATGCTGGACCAAAGCGCCCATATCCCCCTGGAGGTGTTTTTGATGATGCCCTCCTGTGTGCCGGCCACGCCGTTTGAGAATGCCGGCGCGGTCCTGATGGCCCCGGATATGGTGGACATGCTCCAAAATCCCCGGGTCCTGGGACTGGGAGAATTGATGGATTATCCCGGGGTGGTCGGTGCCCGGAAGGATATATTGGAAAAGATCGCCGTTGGAGCGGGAAAGCTCATCGACGGCCACGGTCCGGCCCTTTCAGGGAAAAGCCTGAACGCCTATGTGTCGGCCGGGATCCATACGGAGCACGAATGCAGCACGGAAGAAGAGATGCTGGAGCGGCTCCGGCTGGGCATGTATATCCAGATTCGTGAAGGCTCCGCCGCCCGGAACCTGGAGGCCCTGATCAAACGGGTGACCCCCCAGAACCTGCGGCGGGTCCTGTTCTGCACCGATGACAGGCACCCGGGGGATATCCTCCGGGAAGGCCATATCGACAACAATGTCCGCACGGCCATCCGCAAGGGGATGCCTGCGGTCTCTGCCATCCGCATTGCCACCCTGAATGCGGCGGAATGCTACCGGCTGTATGACCAGGGCGCCATTGCCCCCGGTTACCAGGCGGATCTCATTGTCTTTGATTCTCTGGAGAGTTTCACCATCAACCAGGTGTTCAAGAAAGGGAGGCTGGTGGCCGAAAAAGGCAAGGCGCTCTTCGACGTGGTTGAATTGAACGGAGACCAGGTCCGCAACACTGTGAACCTCCACGCCATCAAACCGGAGCAGCTGGAACTGAAGCTGGAGGGGGATATCGCCAATGTCATCCGCCTGCTGTCCCATAGCCTGGTCACGGAGCGGGTGGTCCGGAAGGTGGAGGTTGAAGACGGCCGATTTGTCCACAATGAAAAGCTGGATATCCTCAAACTGGTGGTCATCGAGCGGCATAAAGCCACCGGCAATATCGGGCTGGGTCTTATCGAGAATTTCCGGCTGAGAAAAGGGGCCCTGGCATCCACCGTGGCCCACGACAGCCACAACCTGATCGTAACGGGCACCAATGATGCGGATATGCTGGTGGCTATCGCGGAAATCCAGCGAATCGGCGGCGGCCTGGTCATCGCCTGTGATGGGGTCGTGGTGAAATCCCTGCCCCTGCCCATTGCGGGCTTGATGTCCGATCAACCCCTAAAAGAACTGGATTGCGAGCTGAATGAGCTCCTTGAAACCGCCTATGGCATGGGCGTGAACCCCGCCATGGATCCTTTCATGACCCTGGCGTTCCTGGCTCTGCCTGTCATTCCGGATATCAAACTGACAGATATGGGCCTGTTCGATGTGACCCGGTTCGATTTCCTGGGGATCAACGAGCTGGAAGAATAGACGCCGCATACACACTTTGGAGGTCCTACGATGAAACACGCACTCAAAGGAAACATCATCCATACACCGGTGTTCGGCGAATACAGCATGGTCCCCGGCGGTTATCTCGTTTATGATGAGGGGCTGGTTCTGGGCGTTTATGCCGAGCTGCCCGCCGAGCATCAGGATGCCGCAGTGGAAGATCATGGCGATCAGCTGATCATCCCGGGCTTTGTGGATATGCACCTACACGCGCCTCAATTCGCCAATCGGGGTCTGGGGCTGGATAAGGAACTGCTGCCCTGGCTGGAGACCTATACCTTCCCGGAAGAGTCGAAATACAAAAGCGTGGCATTTGCAGAAAAAGCGTACAAGAAATTCGTAAAAACCCTGTGGCAGCAAGGAACCACCCGGTCCATTGTCTTTGCCACCCTGCACCGGGAGGCTACGGAGCTGCTGATGGATCTCATGGCCCAGGCCGGTTTGGGCGGCTATGTGGGGAAAGTGAACATGGACCGGAACTGTCCGCCGTTTTACATTGAATCCACGGAGGAATCCCTGGCGGAAACCGAGCGGTTCATTCTGGAGACACGGGACCGTCATGCCCTGGTGAAGCCCATCATCACCCCCCGGTTCGTACCCACCTGTACTGCTGAGCTGATGCAGGGCCTGGGAGAGCTAAGCGCCAAGTATGGGGTACCTGTGCAGTCCCATCTTTCGGAGAACACCGGCGAGAATGCCTGGGTGAAGGAACTGCATCCGGAAATCAAGGATTACGCCACGGTGTATGACGTGTATGGCCTCTTCGGGCAGCAAAAGACCGTCATGGCCCACTGTGTCCACGTCACCGAGGATGAAATCGCCCTGATGGCCAAGAATCAGGTCTATGTCGCCCATTCGCCCCATTCGAACAATAACCTGTCCAGCGGCATTGCCCCGGTGAGAAAAATGCTGGAGGCCGGTGTGCCCGTGGGACTTGCCAGCGATGTGTCCGGCAGCCACGAAATCGCCATGCCCCGGGTCCTTACGGTGGCGGCCCAGGTCAGCAAATTGAAATGGTTGGAATGCGGCAAGCAGTGTGCCCCCCTGAATACCCAGGAGCTTTTCTACCTGGCGACAAAGGGCGGCGGCAGCTTCTTTGGCAAGGTGGGCAGCTTTGAACCGGGCTATGCCCTGGATGCCCTGGTCATTGATGACGCCTCTTTGGCAGATGTGAATGAACGGAGCCTGGAAGAACGGGTTCAACGGTACCTGTACTGTGGAGACGATCGGAATATCCACACCCGCTATATCCAGGGGAAAAAGGTGGCAGAACCGAACTTTTAAGAAATAAGTATAAAAAAGGTCCCCCTTTCCTGAATGGAAAGAGGGACCTTTTTTATACTTGAATTTTCCAATGAGTCGTTGTATATTTAAAGTAGGCGTTAATAAATGAAAGCGAAAGTGTGGGATTTGATGTATTTAGGAAGGCGAATTGTCGAAATTTGTCGAAATTTGTCGAAAGGTATCAGCCGGAGGCATAACCATGAACAAGAACCCCCCTCAAATAGTTTTTGAAATGAATCATTTGAAAAATGCTGAAGAGGCACTCCGTGAACTCCATGATTCCCAGATTTACAAACAGTACCGCTATGAGCTTGAAAATGTGAAGACCCTGGAACAAAGATATTCACTGGCCCATCGCTACAGCGAAACCCTCAGTGTGAAATTTGAGCTGGAGCATGCCATCCGGGAATCCAGGACGGAAATTGAAAGCATCAAAGAGATGGAAAAAGAAGAAGCATAAATGGACAAAAAACCCCTTGGATGAGCTCCAAGGGGTTTTTGATGGGTTCACTTTTGAATCATTTGCTCCACCTCGCGGTAGAGGTCCTCTGCTCTTAGGGGCTTGGACAAATAGGCATCCATCCCGGCGTCCAGACATTTCTCACGATCACCGGCCAGCGCGTGGGCTGTGAGAGCAATGATAGGCGTCCGCTGACCGGATGCACTCTCCAGTGCTCGGAAAAGGGCTGTCACTTGGAAACCGTCCAGTGTAGGCAGCTGAATATCCATTAGAACGGCATCAAAGCGGTGGCTCTTGAAAAATTCCAGCGCTTCTTTTCCATCTTGAGCGTGGGTGATCTGCCATCCTCTGTTATGGATGAATTTCTCCACGATGGTTCTGCTCACGGGGTCATCTTCCACCAAAAGAAGGGATACGCGGGGGGAGTCCTGGGGCGTTAAGCTGTTGATTGTGAAGGGGCCGTCAGTGTTCTTCGCGTTGTCGCCCTCCAAAAGGACGGTGAATACAAACCGGCTGCCCTCGCCGATGGTGCTGCTGACGCTAATCTCGCCTCCCATCAGCTCAATAAGCTTCTTGGAGATGGCAAGGCCTAATCCTGTTCCGCCATACTCTCGGGTATGGCTGGCATCGACCTGATTGAACCGCCGGAAGAGCGTATCCAGATGGGATTCTGAAATGCCGATACCGGTATCGCTCACGGTAAACGTCAGTTGATAATGCCTGTCATCAGAAGCTTCGAAAGCAGCGATGGCAACATGGACATGGCCGGCACGGGTAAACTTGATGGCGTTTCCGGTGAGGTTTGCCATGACTTGTTTGAGTCTGAAAAAATCGCCCAAATACCGGTCGGGGGTGGTTTCGTCGATTGAAAACGAGAGGTTCAGCGCTTTTTTTCGCGCGGATGTCCGGAAAACCAAATCGATGTCAGTGATCAATTTTCGGAGGCTGAAAGGCGCTTTTTCAAGGGTCATCATTTCCGCTTCAATTTTTGAATAGTCCAAGATGTCGTTAATTACGACCAGGAGCGCATCCGTAGAGGAGCGGGATATCGCCAGATATTCTCGCTGCAATTCGTCCAGCTCCGTCATTTCCAGCAGCTGCAGCATGCCGATAAATCCATTCATCGGTGTGCGTATTTCATGGCTCATGTTGGCGAGGAAATGACTCTTTGCAATGTTCGCCGCATCTGCCTGCAATTTTGCATCAATGAGCTCCTGCTCGGCAGCTTTGCGGTTCGTGATATCAGAATGCGTGCCGACAGCACGTTTGGGGCGACCTGCAGCATCGAATTCTATGACTTTCCCTCGGGTGAGGATCCACTTGTAGCCGCCGTTTTTGCATAAAAGTCGAAATTCTGCGGCGTATTCCGTTTTTTCCCCGCGAATCAGCTGAGAATTTTTGCTCTGGGCATCTTCCTTGTCCTCCGGGTGAAGCAGATTGATCCAGCTAGTTAAGGTGTTCTCCAATTCTTCATCCCGATAGCCCAGCATATGCTTCCACTGTTTAGAATAAAATACCCGGTTTTCCTGGATATCCAGGTCCCATACTCCGTCTCCTGATCCTGCCAGCGCATAGTCCCAACGCGTCTCATTTGCCTGAATCGTTGACATTGCGGATGAAATCTGGCAGTTGGCTTCGATCAGCTCCGTGTTTTTCAGTTCAACCTGTTCCTTCAGCGACTTATTGTATTCGATTTCTTCTTCCAATTGACAATTGGTCTTTTCGAGGGCGTGATTGGATTCGGACAGTTCCTCTGTTCTTTGCAGAATCCGCTTTTCTGCCTGTTTTTTGAGGTGCAGCAGATTCAGCAGGAAGGCGACCAAGACAGTTTCACAAATCAGGAAAGCCAAGGTGCCGACGATTGCCATCCAATACTGTTCCCAGAAGGTGAAGTGTCTGTTCGTCACGATCACATCCTGAGGCAGCCGATTCTCAGGAATGTTCCACTTCTGCATGTATTCCCAATTCATATAACGGGTGTTATCCACCCGATTTATGGGGAAATCGGAGGGCGGCGTGCCTTTGAGAATCCCCAGGGCCTTTTTCCCGGCATCCCTTGCCACCTCTTTGAATTCAAAAAGGCTCCCGCCGGCTAAGCCAAAGGGCATGTTCGTATAGAAAACACCATAAATCGGCACGCTGGAAACATCACTGAGCTGTCTGAGGGCTTCCCTGGGGATGTGGAGATTGCCGTCGACATCTTGGAAGATGGCGCTGTACATCAGAACGGTACCTGGTTCCAGAGTGGATACATACGTTTTCAGCTGACTGAAGGACATTTGATCGACCACATCGAAAGGGATGGGGAAGGCGCTGGACTTCAGGTCATGGACAATATCCTCTGTTTTTACGGTGTCGGCCGGTGAAACACCGGAGATGATGGCAATCCGACGGGTGTCCGGATGGATCTCCTGGATCAGCTGCGCGGTGCCGAGCCCATCGATATTCATATAGTTCCCGGTAATCAGTGGGCTGAGTTTTTTTTCATCAACCGTGCCTTCGGGAAGCATGCAAAAGACAACCGGTGTCTTTTCCAACAGGGGCTTCAGGTCGTTCTGGATGGTCGTGAACGCCTTCAAATCGATAGCGATGACGATGTCCGGTTTATTCAGGGAATACCGCTCAATGAGGTTCTTGATTTTTTTATCATACAGCTCCACGGATGAAAGGCGGCGGGCATCCAGGTATTCACTGAAGAGGTTCACCTGCATATTAGGATCGCTTTTGAGAACCTCCTGCAATGTGCTGTTGATGTCGACATTCGCTGGAATGAATTCCTCATCGGAATGGATGATCAGTACATTTTTAGGGGAGGCAGCCATGGCGGAGACTGGCGCAATCCATAAAAGGGACAGGGTACAGATCAAAAGGAATTGAAACAGCAGGAGCCCGTGTCGATGATATCTCATGGATGTACCGCCTTTGTAGAGGAGTGGTCATAACGGAGAATTGATACCCACCTTTTGGGGGGGATATGCAGGCTCTGAACCGGGGGCATAAAAAAAGCCCTGACAGGTTCGCAGGGCGTGGCAGGGACGGTATCAGGCGTTTCCGGCTAATTCATCGGCATGGTATGAGCTTCGGACCAGGGGGGAAGAGGCAACGCTTTCAAACCCCATCTCCAAAGCCAGCCGCCTCAGGTTTTCAAAAGCCTCCGGGGTGACATATTCCTGGACGGGGTAATGGGCATCGGAGGGCTGCAGATACTGGCCGATGGTCAGCAGATCCACATCGGCTTCCCGAAGGGCCTGCAGGACAAATGCAATCTGTTCCTGGGTTTCGCCCAGCCCCAGCATGATGCCGGATTTTGTCTTCACCCTGGGGTCCATGGTCTTGCAGCGCCGCAGCAGCTCGACGGATTGCCGGAAATCGGCCTGGGGTCGCACGGCGCTGTATAGCTCCGGCACGGTCTCCACGTTGTGGTTCAGGACATCGGGTTTGCTGTCCATCACTGTCTGTAGCGCGGTGATGCTCCCCTGCAGATCGGGAATCAGGAGCTCGATGGCCACGGCGGGGGCCTTGTGGCGGATGGCCCGGACCACGGCGGCAAAATGGGAAGCGCCGCCATCGGGAAGATCATCCCGGGTCACAGAGGTGATCACCGCATGGCGAAGCCCCAGCTTGACCACGGCATCGGCAACCTTTTCAGGCTCCAGTGCGTCCACGGGGGAGGGTTCCGCATGGTTCACGTTGCAAAAGGCGCAGTTCCGGGTGCAGTGACGGCCCAGGATCATGAAGGTGGCGGTTTTTCGGTTGAAGCACTCCATCCGGTTGGGGCAATTGGCCTCCACGCAGACCGTGTGCAGGGACAACCCCTCCACCATGGATTCAACGTTCAGGGAGGTGGAGCCGCCCTGGATCTTCACCCGGAGCCAGTCGGGCTTTCGTTTGTATGAGACAGTTGGCGTCATAGGTCCTCCTGAGGGGCCGGTCGGTCCGGATTTTGGTACCATGGTACTGCTCTTTATCGGTACTGTCAACCGAAAATTTCCACAATCCGGCGCCGGAGGATACGATTTGTTAATAGTTTCTGATAATTCTAAAAACGGTTGACGGGTGAAAATTGGCGTGCTACACTCGATTTGGACATGAAAATATGGATTCGAATGATGTTTGCGGGAGATCTCCTCAGGGGAGCCGAAGAAGCAACAGCCATGCTTGCACGCATGGATGGAACCTTTCAGGCAAATGAACCGCAAGCGGACGAAACTCTGAAAAGTCTTTCAATGGACACCGAAGGAGCAAGTGCGGATAGCATGAATCTCTCAGGTCACTAAACAGAGGAACGCAGCAGGCTTTGCCCTGCATGCGTTCCTCTTTATTTTGTCCAATTGCGAGAAAAGAGTTAGAGAAGAAAGCAAAAGGGTATATCAATCAGGGGACAATGTGTTCAACGAGAAGGAGGGGTGTCATTGAAAAAGACAGCGCTTTACGAGAACCATGTGGCATGCGGGGGAAAAATCATCGAATTCTGCGGATGGCTTTTGCCGGTGGAGTACAGCGGCCTTGTGCCGGAGCACCATGCAGTCAGGAAGCAGGCGGGGCTGTTCGACGTCTCCCATATGGGTGAAGTCAGCGTGAAGGGCCCGGGTTCTGAAGCCTTCGTACAGAACCTGGTGACCAATGATGTTTCCGGAATGGTGAACGGTCAGGTCATTTACGGCATGATGTGTCAGCCGGACGGTGGCGTTGTGGATGATTTGCTGGTTTATAAGAAATCCCACGACTCCTGGTATCTGGTCATCAATGCCGCTAATGTGGAAAAGGACTTTGCCTGGATGGAAGAATGCTCCGCAGGGTATGACGCCGAGCTGGCGAACCTGTCGGCAGACATCTCCGAAGTGGCCCTCCAAGGCCCTTTGGCCCAAAAGACCCTGCAGAAGATCACCGACACGGATCTGGACACCATTGGTTTTTTCATGTTCAGGGAGCATGTGAAAATTGCCGGGGCCCAGTGCCTGGTATCCCGGACCGGATATACCGGTGAAGATGGCTTTGAAATCTATGCGGACCATGCCTCCATGCCTGCGGTATGGGATGCGATCCTGGAAGCCGGGAAAGATGAGGGCGTTGTCCCCTGTGGTCTGGGCTGTCGGGACACACTCCGTTTCGAGGCGACCCTGCCCCTTTACGGCCATGAGATCTCGTCCACCATCACTCCCCTGGAAGCGGGGCTTGGCATCTTTGTGAAGCTGGACAAACCCTTCATCGGTCGGGACGCCCTGGCGAAACAAAAGGCGGAAGGGCTGAAGCGTAAAGTGGTGGGTTTTGAACTGATCGACCGGGGCATTCCCCGGGAGGGTTACCCGGTTCACTGCGGCGGCAAGGAAGTGGGCGTAGTCACCACCGGCTATCCGGCCCCTACCGTGGGCAAAACCATTGGGCTGGCACTGATCAGCGCCGAGTGCGCAGATTTGGGCACGGAGCTGGAGGTTTTGATCCGCAACAAACCCGCCAAGGCCGTAGTGATTTCGAAGAAATTCCTGATAAAAAACTATAAGAAGTAGATACTTAATAAAAAAACCGAGGAGGCAAAATTATGTCAATCGTTATCAATGAGCTGAAGTACACCAAGGACCACGAATGGGTGAAGGTTGAAGGCAATATGGCGACAATCGGGATTGCAGACTATGCACAGCACGCTCTGGGCGATATCGTCTATGTGGAGCTGCCGGATGTGGGCAAGGCTTTCAAAGCAGGGGAAACCTTCGCCGTGATCGAATCTGTCAAAGCGGCCTCCGATACCTATATGCCCATCGGCGGGACGGTGACGGAAGCCAATGAAGCCATTGTTGATGATCCCAGCCTGTTGAACAAGGATGCATACGCCAACTGGATGATCAAGGTTGAGATCACGAACCTGGCGGATCTGGATGTCTTGATGGACGGAGCCGCCTATACCGAATTCCTGGGTGGTGAGTAACATGCATCCATACATTCCCAACGGTGCGGATGACAAGCTGAAAATGCTGGCTGCTCTGGGGTTGGATTCGGATGAATCACTTTTCGCGGACATTCCCGAGGCGCTCCGGCTGAAAGGCGGCATTCCCATCGCCAAAGGCCTGTCGGAGATGCTGGTGCTGGACACCTTGAAAAAATTAGCCGATCAGAATACCGATGCCACTGAGCTTCCTTGTTTCCTGGGGGCCGGCGCCTACGACAGCTTCGTTCCTTCAGCGGTGAGGCACATCACCGGACGGTCGGAATTCTACACGTCTTATACCCCTTATCAGCCTGAAATCAGCCAGGGGACACTCCAGGCCATCTTTGAATATCAGACGATGATCTGTGAGCTGACCGGCATGGAAGTTTCCAACGCCTCCATGTACGACGGCGCCTCTGCCTGTGCGGAAGCGGCCATGATGGCCACCAACATCACCAATCGGAAGAAAATCCTCGTTTCAAAAGGGGTGCATCCGGAAACCCGCCGGGTTTTGGCGACCTACGGGCACTTTCAGGGAAAAGAATTGGTAGAAGTGCCCCTGAAGGACGGGGTCACGGATCTGTCGGCTTTAGCGGAGCTGACGGATGATCAGACTGCCGCAGTCATCGTTCAGAACCCGAATTTCCTGGGATTCATCGAGTCGGTCACGGAAGCCGGGCAGCTGGTCCATGAGAAGAAGGGCCTGCTGGTCGTATCCGTGTCGGATGCCTTGTCCCTGGCACTCCTGAAAACACCGGGAGCGTGCGGCGCGGATATCGTGGTAGGCGAAGGCCAGTGTTTCGGCAACGGCCTTTCCTTTGGAGGCCCTTATCTGGGGTTCATGGCCTCCACCAACAAGCACATGCGGAAAATGCCTGGCAGGATCTGTGGGCAGAGTGTGGATCTGGAAGGCAAACGGAGCTTCGTGCTGACGCTCCAGGCCCGGGAGCAGCATATCCGCCGGGATAAAGCCAATTCGAACATTTGCTCCAACCAGGGGCTCAATGCCCTGACGGCAACGGTTTACCTGACCCTCATGGGGAAAGAAGGCCTGCGGGAAGCGGCCAACCAGAGCCTCAGCAAAGCCCGGTACCTGCGGGATGCACTCAAAGCCATCGGCCTGGAGCCGCTGTTCGACAGACCGTTCTTCCGTGAATTCCCGGTACGGCTGCCCAAGGGGTCCCCTGCGGTGACCGAAGCCCTTCTGAAGGCGGGCTTCATTGCCGGCTTCGGTTTGGAAGAGGCCTACCCGGAGCTAGGAGCGGCCATGCTTTTCTGCACCACGGAAAAACGGAGCCGGGCAGAAATCGATGGGCTGGCCACTGCCCTGAAAGCCATAGTGGAGGCATAGCCATGATAAACTACGATAAACTCATATTCGAAGTCAGTAAATCCGGGCGACAGGGCTCACGCCTGCCGGAACTGGATGTGCCCGCTGTGAATCTCCACGAAGCCATCGGTTCGGAATTCCTGAGAGCGGAGGCGGCGCGCCTGCCGGAAATCACCGAGGGGGACGCGGTTCGGCATTATACCTTGCTTTCCAACAAGAACTATGGCGTGGATACAGGGTTTTACCCCTTAGGCTCCTGCACCATGAAGTACAATCCCAAGCTCAATGAAGAGGCGGCCCGGATGAACGGCTTTGCCGCTATCCACCCCAACCAGCCGGAGGGCTCCGTACAGGGGGCGCTGGCACTGATGCACGGCCTGCAGGAACAGCTCTGCGGCATCACGGGCATGGACAGCTTCACCCTGCAGCCCACAGCCGGCGCCCACGGTGAAATGACCGGGCTGATGCTGATCAAGGCTTACCATGAGAAACGGGGCGATACCCAGCGGAACCGGATCATCGTTCCCGATGCGGCCCATGGCACCAACCCGGCAACCGCGACAGTGGTGGGCTTTGAGGTGGTGGAGATCAAATCGGCAGCCGATGGTTCTGTGGATCTGGAAGCGTTAAAGGCGGTTCTGGATGACCGGACAGCCGGACTGATGCTCACCAACCCCAGCACCCTGGGGCTCTTCGAGAAGAACATCTGCGAGGTGGCCCGCCTGGTCCATGATGCTGGCGGCCTCCTGTACTACGATGGGGCCAACCTCAACGCCATCATGGGCATCACCCGCCCCGGCGACATGGGCTTTGATGTGATGCACGTGAACCTGCATAAGACCTTCTCCACCCCCCATGGCGGCGGTGGTCCAGGCAGCGGCCCCGTGGGCGTGAAAGCGCGTTTGGCTGAGTTTCTGCCGGTTCCTCTGGTGGTGCGAAAAGGAGACGGTTTTGCCCTTGATTATGACCGGCCTGCTACCATTGGCCGCATCCGAAGCTTCTATGGCAACTTCCTCATCCTGGTCCGGGCCTATGCCTATATCCTGACCATGGGCTCGGACGGACTGGAGGAAGCCAGCCGCATGGCGGTTCTCAGCGCCAACTATCTGCTGGAGAAGCTGAAGGGTCATTACAACGTGCCGTACCCGGGCATCTGCATGCATGAATTCGTTCTGGCCGGTGTCGGCGCCAAGGATGTCCCCACTCTGGATGTGGCCAAGCGGCTGCTGGACCTGGGCTATCATCCGCCCACCATCTATTTCCCGCTCATCGTGGAGAATGCCATCATGATCGAGCCGACGGAAACCGAGAGCCTGGAAACTCTGGACATCTTCGTGGAGAAAATGATCCAGATCGCTCAGGAAGCCGCGTCAGATCCCGCCATGCTTCACGATTCCCCCATGCATACCCCGGTCCGCCGCATTGATGAAGTGCTGGCAGCCCGGACCCCTGTCCTGAAATACCAGTTTTAGAACCATCCAAGCCACACTCCCCCTTTAATAGAAGACCTCTAACCCACATGCAAAAGCGCCCGCTCTCAGGAGAAGGGCGCTTTTGTGCGTGAATAGATGGAAGGGCTCCCTTGTCCAATGGGTGTAAGAAGTCTATAATTGAAGGGTTGGAATTTAAATGTCTGGAAACTGAAGTGACAATGGCACCAGGAAAGCAGGTCTTTAATGGAACGTTGGCGTATCAATCTGAATATCCTCTGGATTTCCCAAGTCATCTCCCTGATGAGCTTCGGATTCGGTCTGCCCTTCCTGCCCTTTTATATTCAGGAACTGGGGGTTAAGGACCCGGTCCAGCTCCACCTTTACACCGGCATCCTCAGTGCGGCCCCTGCTGTGACCATGGCGATTTTCGCCCCACTGTGGGGGATCGCGTCAGATCGCTGGGGCAGGAAACTCATGATTCTCCGGGCCATGCTGGCCGCGGTCTTCGTTATCGGTGGGATGGGGCTTGCCCAGAACGTTTGGCAGCTTTTGGCTCTGCGGGCTGCCCAAGGGATTTTCACGGGGACCATTACAGCGACCAATACCTTTGTGGCTGCGGAAACACCCCGGGATAAGCTCTCCTACGCCCTGGGTTTTCTGTCGTCCTCGAATTTCATCGGCTATTCCATCGGTCCGGTTCTCGGGGGATGGTTTGCAGAAACCATGGGCTATCGGTTCAGTTTTTTCGCCGGGGCATTGTTGATGCTGTTCGGCTTTTTTCTGGTACATTTCCTGGTGGTGGAGGATCCGACCTCCTATGGGCAGCAGACGTCTAAAACTGGGAAGCGTGCCGCGGGCGGCATCATGACGCCGCTGATTGTCAACCTACTCCTCATGCTGTTCCTGATGCGGGTGGTTCGAACGGTCTTTTCGCCGTACTTGCCGCTGTTCATCCAGAGTGAGCTGCCGGGCGGAGTTGGAGCGCCCTCAATGACGGGGTATATCAATGGCATCACCGGAGTGGCAACGGCGGTATCCGGCCTGACCCTTTCAAGGCTGGGGGACAGGCATGATAAGCCCCGGCTGATCCGCTACATGGGGCTGGCTGGACTGGCGGTTGCGCTTGGGATCAGCTTTGCAGGGAATTTATGGGTGTTTGCGGGATTGTATGGCCTGCTGTTCTTTTTTCTGGGCGGTATCGAACCCCTGGTCATGTCCATGACGGCGGAAAAAACACCGCAGGAAAAGCGGGGTGCCCTCTTTGGTATTCAGGGCACCGTGGGGAGTCTGGGCTGGGTGATTTCTCCGATGCTGGGCGCCGGGATTGCCATCCAGTGGTCCAACCATGCGATTTTGTGGATTCTTCCAATTCTGCTGTTATTTCAGCTTGGAGCGGCCTGGGGGTTGAGCAGAAAGGGCCAGAAGGCTCAGGGAGAACTTGGGCAATAGAGGTCTGATCTCCTGGGCCTGCCGCAAACGGATTGCTTGCAAACAGCATGCGAGGCAGGGGGTTCTTGGAGAATCACCGGGGGTAATATATAATAACGGTGGAGGAAGTGCCTGATATGAACACTTTGAATAAGAATTGGACAGTGGATGGCGCGGGCATTCGCCTGGCGTCATCCCCTTTTTTGGATTTACATAAGACCTTTGACTGTGGACAATGCTTTCGCTGGCGTTTTTCAGAGGGGATTTGGCGGGGTACCGCCGGATCACGGGCTCTGTCTGTCAGCCTGGATGAGACCGGTTGGCTCCTGAGCCCCTGCTCAGAGGAAGAATTCCTGGGGTTCTGGAAATCCTATCTGGATTTAGACCGTGATTACGAAACGCTTGAATCGCTCTATAAAGGCCTGGATTCCCGGCTGGATACTGCGCTGAGCCTGGGGCAGGGCATCCGGATCCTGAAACAGCCCTTTTGGGAAACAACGGTGTCCTTCATTTTGAGCGCCAATAACAATATCCCCCGGATTCAGGGGATGATCGAACGTCTTTGCCAAGCGGCTGGAGAACGTCTGGAATCCGGAATCCATGGCTTCCCGGGCCCGGAGGCGGTTGGTCGGCTGACGGAGAGTGAGCTGCGCGCCATGGGCTTTGGCTATCGGGCCCCCTTTGTCGTAAAACTGGCCCAGGGATTCTTGACAGGAAAATGGCAGGAAGAGGATTACCGGGAAGGGGCCACCGCTGACGTGCGTAAAAGGCTGCTGGCGCTGCCCGGCGTGGGGCCGAAGGTGGCGGACTGTATTCTGCTGTTCGGCCTGGGGCGCCTGGATGCGTTTCCGGTAGACACCTGGATTCGAAAGACATTGGAAGAACTGGACCAAGGTAAGCCTGAGGCGCAAAGGATCATGAGCTGTATCAGTGATTCACAGCGCTGCGGCACCATTGGCTATGTCCAGCAGGTGCTGTTCTATTCAGCCCGCTATCAGAAATGGGGGAATTGAAGATGTTCACGGGATCTATTGTCAATGCGCTGGCCATTGTTGCCGGCGGAAGTCTGGGGCTTATCTTGAAAAGCGGGCTTCCGGAGCGGTTCAATAAAACACTGATGCAGGCCCTGGGCCTGTCGGTCCTCCTCATCGGCCTGCAAGGCGCCATGGGGATGAAGAGCGAGGATACGCTGCTGATTATCTTTTCAATGATCATCGGGGGCTGCATCGGCGAGGCGATCAATATCGAACAGAAGCTTGAAGATTTCGGGAATGCCGTACAGCAACGGTTTGCCAAGCTGGGCGGCGGGTTCAGCAAAGGCTTTGTCACCGCCAGCCTGATCTACTGCGTCGGCTCCATGGCCATCATGGGGGCCCTGCAGGGGGGCCTTGAGGGGAAACACGATATCCTGTTTGCCAAATCGGTACTGGATGGTGTTCTTTCCATGGTTCTGGCATCCACCCTTGGGATCGGGGTTCTTGCGTCATCGATTCCTATTCTGATATATCAGGGGGGTATCACCCTGTGTGCTTCTTTCCTGAAACCTCTGCTGATTCCGGCGGTTGTCGGTCAGATGTCGGTAGCTGGCGGCCTTCTGATCGCCGCCATCGGCATCAATATTCTGGACATCATCCGTATCAAGGTGGGCAATCTCCTGCCTGCGATTTTCCTGCCCCTGGTCTGGTACGGCATCCAAATCTTCTATAAAATATGGATCAGCCACGCATAAGGAAAAAACGATGTGTAATGAGTACAAAAGGTGGGTACTAACATAGAACAAGTCCTGCAGTTGAAGTCCGCTGGCAGTGGAACAGCATATGGGGGTTTTCTATGGACATATTCATCGCCCGACAACCGATTTTCGACAAGCACATCAAGGTAGCGGCCTATGAGCTCCTCTATAGAAGCGGGCGGACCAATGCGGCGCTGTCCGGCGGCGACAGTGCAACTTCCAGCGTCATCATCAACGGCTTACTCATGATCGGTCTGGAGACCCTGACGGATAAGAAAAAGGCGTTCATCAATTTCACCCGGAATCTGCTGGTGGATGGAACGGCTACTGTTTTCCCCACGGAAACCTTGGTGGTGGAGGTTCTGGAGGATGTAGAATCGGATCCCCTGTTGCTCGAATCCCTTAAGCGGTTAAAAGCCTTGGGTTACACCATCGCTCTGGACGACTATGTTGAAAGCTACGTATTTGAAGATATCGTGGCCCTGGTGGACATCATCAAGGTGGATTTCCTGCTCTGCGACATGTCGGAGATTACGCGGATCGCCAAGCGTTTCAAGGGGACTCGGGTGCGTTTGCTGGCAGAGAAGGTGGAGACCCAGGAACAGTTCGAAATCGCCGCAAAGCTGGGATACACCTATTTCCAAGGGTATTTTTTTGAAAAGCCCAGCATCGTCGCTTCGAAGGACATGCAGGGCATCAAGGTTTCACATATCCAGATTCTCAAAGAACTGGGCGGCGATGAACCTGATTTTTCGAGAATCGCCGCTGCGATTGAAAGCGACCTGGCTCTGACTTATAAGCTGCTGCGGCTGGTTAATTCTGCCGCTTACCATGGAAGCAGCCGAATCACCTCTATTCAGCAGGCCCTGGTTCGCTTGGGGATGAAAGAAATCCGTAAATGGACCGCCCTGATCATGATGCGGGATGCCGGGGAAAAGAAGCCGGAGGAGCTGGTCCGTGCTTCGCTGGTCCGGGCCCGGGCCATGGAACGACTTGCGGAAAAGGTGAAGCTGGGCAGTCGGAAAACAGAATTCTTCCTGCTGGGCGTCTTCTCGATGATTGATGTCATCATGGACCGTTCGCTGGCGGACATCCTAGAAGAGCTGCCCTTGGACGACCAGATCAAGAAGGCTCTGCTGGGGGAACCGAATGTTTTAAGGAAGGGTTTGGATATCATCACCGCCTACGAACGGGCAGATTGGGATTCGCTGGAGCGGCTTGGAGGAATGGGACGGGGCATGACGGATGAAATGCTTTTTGACTCCTATTTCGAAGCCATCAAATGGACCCAGGAGCTCTACGATTTGTAACGGTTTTTTCTAAAATCCTCTTGCATTTTGCAAGGGGATATTCTATAGTGATATTGTTAGCACTCGTTAAAAGAGAGTGCTAATCGCCACTCAAAGTCAATTAAACTAACCCATAAGGAGGACCCAAAATGCAAATCAAACCCCTTGGCAGCAGAGTTGTCATCAAAAAATTCGAGGCGGAAGAAAAGACAAAAAGCGGGATCGTACTTCCAGGCCAGGCTC
>CAYRIO010000032.1:0-37105 GCA_964424355.1 uncultured Peptostreptococcaceae bacterium | reverse complement strand
AAGGAGATTAACTTAGAAATCGATTTTGCGTGTCTTGACATCGGGGGGCATTATAAGGCACTACCTATCCACTTATTTAGAAATATTTTTACCTGCTATCTTACTGCCACATCACCAATTGCTTAATTTGTCTGCTTCGATACAATTAAATAGCCAAATGCAGCTGATACTGATCCGGAATTTGTGTATGATGAAGCGTTCCATACCCCGTAAAAATACAGGATGATATCCAGCAGTTATACCGGTTTTTCTTATTTTGAATTGAATTTTCAGACCTTATCGCTTTCACTTGAAACTTGTCATTTTTCTTTTGTTGATTAAGTGGATAGGTAGTGCCTGGTACCTTTGTTCTCAATTCTTTACCCCACCACAAACCGTGTCCCACTCCCAACGCTGCTGCTGTGTACCTCCAACCGCGTATCCACCCTCTCCTTCAACTCCTGCACATGCGATATGATCCCAACCAACCTCCCGGTCTTCTGCAAATCAATGAGGCAACTAATCGCACTATCCAACGACTCCTGATCCAGCGTTCCAAACCCTTCATCAATAAACATGGTGTCCAACTGCACACCCCCGGCATACGACTGAACCACATCCGCCAGCCCCAGGGCCATTGCCAGAGACGCCTTGAAGCCCTCTCCACCGGAGAGGGTTTTTACGTGCCTGGATTTGCCGGTGTAGTTGTCGTACACCTCCAGCTCTAGGCCGCCTTTGGCATTGCTGCGCTGGAGTTCTTCGGTTCTGGAGAGCTTGTAGCGGCCGCTGGTCATTTGGTTGAGGCGGATGTTGGCGGCGGTGATGATATCTTCTAAAAAGGCGGCCAGTACGTACCGTTCGAAGGTGATGCGGCCGGGATTGTTGCCTTGGGCTACTTTGGCAAGGTTGCCGAGGACGTTGTAGGTGGTTTCCTTATCGCCGATGGCGGTGTTGATGGCCTCTATTTCACTGAGGATCTTGGTGTTGTTGGTGATGCGGTTGATGGCGGCGCTACGGGTGGTGGCGTGGGTGGTGTTTTCGGTGCGGAGGGCTTCTATCTGCGCTTCGTATACAGAGATATCAACAGGCTGAAGGTCTTTTGTCTTTTGGTTAAGGTCCGCCAGCTGTTCTTTCAGTGCGTGAAGTTCTCTGCCGTGTTGATCGATTTGGTTTTTGTAGCGACTGATGCTTTCCTGGGGCAGTTTGGCTTGGGTGTAGTCTTCCAGACTACTGAATTCGGATTCGGTTATTTTGTCATTGAGATTTTGCAGGGCTTTTTCAAGGCTGTCACTGGCTGAAACGACATCCTTGCTGAGCTGATCCTTATTGGCACTCAGGGTAAGGAGAATGGCTTTGGTATCCTCATGGGCTTTGCGGGTACGATCGAGGGTTTCGTTGGACTTCCGCTGCTGTGTTTCCTGTGCTTTGATGGCTTCCGTCAGTTTGGAACTGTTTCGAATCTGTTCCGGTACTTCAGCGAATATGTGGTTTAACGTGGTCTTCTGTTCCGATAGGGTTCTGCTTGTTTCCAGGTATTTGGTGTCCAGCTCGCCCTGCTTCTCTTCCGCCGCCTTGATCTCCGCAGTTAGCTTTGCAATGTCCGCGGTGAGGGTTTCGTAGGCTTTGGCTGACTGTTCCAAGGCAGTCAATTCGCTCTCTATTTTCAGCTGTTCGGCGCTGTTTTCTTCAATCTGTTCCTTAATGTAGGCCTGCTGATCTTCGGCAGACAGGTGATCCCTTTGGAGCATGATCATTCCGGACAGCTCATCCATCAATTCGGTTCCGCTGGCGGCCAGTTTATTGATGCGCTCTTCAAGGATTGCCAGGGTTGTTTTTTTATCGTTGCACTGGGCTTCCAGTGCTTTGAGGGCTTCTTCCAAGGCAATAAGCTGCTCCTCGGTGACTGCATGCTCTGAAAACTGAGCCAGTGCAATATGGTGGGTGGAGCCGCACACGGGGCAGGGGGCGTTTTCCTTCAGATCCTTTGCAAGCACGGCTGCCTGATTCATCAGGGAATCAAGCTTGCTCTCTTTATATTTCCGGGTGCTGGCTTCTATCCGCAGAAGCAGTTCTTTTGCCAGACCCTCTTCGACATTGTGCCTGCCGGTTTCAGCGATGAATTCGGACTGGATTTCCAGCATTTTTTTCAGTTTTCTGCCAATGTCCTGGGTTCTGTTCAGGGCTTCTTTCTTGCCTGCAGCTTTGATTTCAGCCTCTTTGGCTTCATCCCGTTTAAGGCGCAGTCCTTCGATGGATTTGTTGCCGTTGGTGACAAAATCCGCATTTTTCTGCTTATCGACTTCAATTTGCTTGCACTGTTTCTCCGCTTCGGCGATGGACAGTGTAATGGCTTCAATGCGCTTTACTTTGTCTTCGTAGGAATGGAGCCGGGCCAGTTCTTCGATGAACTGTTCCCGCTGCTTTATTTTTTCTGGAGAGGATTCCGCAAGGTAAGCCGCTTCCGCTTCCTTTGCCTGAACCTGTGCCTGTTCCAGCTTGCTGTCTACGGTGCTTAACTCCCTGTTCTTACTCTCGAGGTCCGCTTTACGGGCTTGGTAGTTCTCCTCAACGGGCACGATCATCTGGGCCTTTTCGGCTTTTTTTACCCGGGTGTCCAACAGGGCAATATCGGCTGAGGCCAGCTCCTTTTCCGCCAGTTTTAGGTCCGTGACTTCTTTAGCCTTGAGCTTTTCGTTGTTCTCTTTGGCTTTTTCTCTGGCCTCGATGTGCTTTTCTATTTTCTCTTGGGTGGCTTGGATTGCTTCTTCAAGGCGGCGGCTGACCTGCTGATCCTTCTCAATCTGAACCCCTGTTAGGACAACAATTTCGGTAATCAGCTTATCATCCGCGGCTATCAGGGCCTGTAATTCCTCCTGCTCCGGGCATTCGATCCGTGTAATCTCGTGATCCCTTATTTCCCTGCTGCGTTTGATCTCGGAAAGGAGGCTTTTGGCCTGCATATCCAGCTTCATCTGGATGGCGTTGTAGATGCCGGTATCGAAGAGCTGCTGCAGCACCCGCTCCCGTTCCTCGGTGCTGGAGGTGAGCAGCTTTTGGAATTCCCCCTGGGGAATCATCATGATCTGCCGGAACTGTTCGGCGTTGATGCCCAGAACGGCTTCCACTTTTTCGTTCACGTTCTTCACGCCAGCGACGATGGTATTGGGTTCCCCATCGTAAATCGTCAGGGTGGCATCCGGCTTCTGATCCGTGGTACCTTCGCCCCGGGCCCTGGGTTTACTTTGCTTGGGGATCCGGTGGATGTGGTAGCGGGTGCCCTTCAGTTCGAATTCCAGCTCCACTTCCGTTAACAGCTGATCCTCTGAAAAATGGCTCCTGAGGCTGTCCGCGGAGCGCATATTACCGCTGGCTTCGCCGTAGATGGCAAAGCTGATGGCATCAAAAATCGTGGTCTTCCCTGCCCCCGTCGGGCCGGTGATCAGGAACAGATTGCGGTTGCCCAGTTCCCTGAAATCAACCACTTCCACGTCCTTGTAAGGACCGAAGGCTGTCATGGTGAGTTTTATCGGGCGCATCAGCTGTTCCTCCCGTTTTGAGCGACTTCGTCAAAGATGGCGGCGACAAGCCCCTTCTTTTCCTCGGAAAAGGCTTCACCGGATACGTTCTCATAGAATTCAGCGAACAGCTCCAGGGGTTTCTTCTGGGCGAACGCCCTGCTGGCGGAGGTTCCGGAATCACCGGCTTCTCGGTCGACCTGTTCCTTTTCCATGCGCAGGATATTGGGGTACACGGCTCTCAGCTTGCTGATGGCGTCGATCAGCTCCCCCCGGTCTGTGAGGATGGCCATGATGTAGTCGTCGGTGTTGGCGGCCCCATACACCGCTTTATCCAAAAGGTTCTCAAGATTTCCTTTGATGACCCGCATATCCCGCAGGGGCTGGAGTTCTTTCAGTGTCACCTCGGCATTCCCTGCGGCATCCAGGGTGATCAGGGCCACGGATTTTTTCTGAACCGCCTCGGAGAACGAATATTTCAGCAGGGACCCGGAATACCGGATATGGTCGTGCTTCACCTTCTGGGGGCCGTGGAGATGGCCCAGGGCCACATAGTTAAACCGGTCGAAATGTTCCACGCTGACATACTCCGAACCGCCGATGGATAGAGGGCGCTCAGATTCACTGGTTTCAAGGGTTTCGGTTCCCATCACAAAGGCGTGGGCGATGCACACATTCCGCCCGCAGGCGTTGATACCTTCGCCGATGTTGTTTATGATCGCTTCCATGGCCAGGTCGTGGTTTTTAATGGTTTCATTGCCGTAAAGTTCTTTTACAAGGACGGGTTCCATGAACGGGATGGGGTAAAAACACACCGGGCCGTAGGCATCTTCCAGGATGATCGGTTCAATGGTCTTTGTCAGGTTGCCGCTGATATAGAGCCCGTTGTCCCGCAGCAGCTTGCTGGCAAAGCCCACCCGGTCCGGACTGTCGTGGTTCCCCGCAATGATGATCACCTTTGTCTTGTGGACCATCACGATTTCGGACAGAATTTCGTCCAGCAGGTCCACCGCTTCAACAGGGGGAACGGACCGGTCGTAGAGGTCCCCGGCAATGATCAGCACATCCGGTTTCTCCTCATCGATAAGGGCTATCAATTGCTTCAGTATGTGTCGTTGATCCTCGGTCATATGAATGCCGTGAACCAGTTTTCCGATATGCCAATCCCCGGTGTGTAAAATCTTCATGGTGGACTCCTTTCAATATCTATACGCTCAGGATATGATCCGCAGACTTTTTTGGAAATTTCTCGTGAATGCTCTGTTCCGAATTTTTAGGGCTTTATTGCTGCTCTCAACATTATTCTACAAATACCTATGATTCCCTCCATTGTTATGGCAGTTGCGCCCACTATCTTTTTCTCTGAGGGAACGAATCACAATCTTGGAAAAAGCATAGAAAAAGCCGGTTCCAAGCAACTGTTAATTGTTTGGAACCGGCCTTTTGATGGATAGCTGGGATATTCTAGATATAGAACATAAAATGATCTGAAGATTCCATCTGCCGGGATTCCTCAGCCAGATCCTCCAATGTGACCGAATCGATGATTTCGCTGATGCTGTTGTCGATTTTGGCCCACAAGGACGTTCGTATACAGCGTTCCAGTGTATTCTGCTGATCACTGTCTTCCTTTGAAAGGCTGTTGACGATGGAAATATTTCCTTCAAGGACTCTCAGAATGGATCCCACCGTGATTTTAGAAGGGGCATCCGCCAGAGAGTAACCGCCTCCAGCGCCCTTAACACTCTTAATCAATCCAGCTTTCCGCAGGGTTGAGAAGACCTGCTCCAGGTACAGTACGGACAGCCCCTGGCGCTCCGCGATATTATAAAGCGCCACATGCTCTCCAGTGGAATTCAGCGCCAGATCCAGCATGCACCGAAGTCCATATCGGCCTTTAGTAGATAGTTTCATGTTACACCTCGGATTAATGATAGTATTCCTATCGGTCTGATTTAAGTTTAAAGGATTATCTGCGCAATGTCAATCGGTGCTGTCTCCTCTACGCAAACAAAGTCCGAATCCATTCCCTGCAGGTTTCTCAGGTTCGGATCCGGACTTGTGATCGTACTATGCTCTTAGAATGCGGGGACTACTGCAACCCCGTATTTCTCGGTTATAAATTTCTTCACCTCTTCACTCAAGAGTGCTTCTTTCAGTTTGATCAGCTCCGGACGGGTTTCGTCGCCTTTGCGGACCACCACGATATTGCCATAGGGGGATTTGGCATCTTCCCGGATCAATGCGCTATTGGGGTCGATCTTGGCTTCCAGGATGCGGTTGGTGTTGATGACGGCGACATCCACATCCGGCAGGGCCCGAGTCAGCTGTGCGCTGTCGACTTCGACGAATTTGAGGTTCTTAGGATTTTCAACGATATCTGCCGGTGTGGCCGCATAGTCCTTGATGCCTTCCTTGATCTTCAGAAGGCCGTTGTTTTGCAGAAGGGTCAGGGCGCGGAACTCATTGGACGGGTTGTTGGGGATTGCAATGGTGGCGCCATCCTTCAGATCCGCAATATTCTTGAGTTTGTCCGAGTAGACACCGATGGGCTCCACATGGACGTTGGCAAGTACCGCGAAGTCGTAGCCTTTTTCAGCCGCTATGGATTCCAGGTAGGGTACATGTTGGAAATAGTTGCCGTCCAATTGCTTGTCCTGCACAGCCGGATTCAGCTGATCCGCATCGTCCAGATTGACGATCTCCAGGTTGACGCCCTCCGCTGCCAGCTTGGGCTTGATGAAATTAAGGATTTCGCTGTGGGGAACAAGATCCGCACCGATCTTGATGGTCACCGCTTTGGGAGCGGCGGCTTCAGGGGCTGGAGTTGGGGCGGCTTCTACTTTGGGTGCGCAGCCTGTTAAAAGACCTGTAATGGTGAGTACGGAAAGTGCCAGGATAAGTGCTTTTTTCATGGGTGAATCCTCCTTTTGGGTTTTTGTGTGTTTGACGTTTCTCTTCCATTATTCATTGACTGGAATCAGTCAAATTTATGGCGCTTCTTATTGATGCGGGCCGCGACCAGATCGCCGCCCTTTTGAACGCCCTGAACCATCAGAATGAGGATCAGGACCGTGGCCACCATGATATCGTCCCGATACCGCTGATAGCCGAAGCGAATGGCCAGGCTGCCAAGGCCGCCGCCGCCGATGACCCCGGCGATGGTGGTGAATCCGATGATGGTGATGACGGATATCGTGAATCCCCGCACCAGTGAAGGCAGCGCTTCGGGAATCAGGACATCGGTGATGATTTTCTTCGTGCTGGCCCCCATGGAGAGCGCCGCTTCAATTTTGCCCCGTTCCACCTGCTTCAGGCTGTTTTCGAAAATCCGGGCCACAAAGGGAGCTGATCCGATAGAAAGTGGAACAATCGCCGCCGTTGAACCCAGCGTGGTTCCGACAATCAGTCTGGAAAGCGGAAGCAGCAGGATAATCAGGATCAGGGATGGGAAGGACCGAAGGGCATTGATCAGAGTTCCCAAAAGGCTGTTCACTTTGGGGTTGTCCAGCAGATGGCCTTTGTCCGTAATGACCAGGATGATGCCAAGGGGAAGCCCCAGCAGGAGCGCAATGACTGTGGAAACCACTGTCATGTAGGTCGTTTCACCAAGGGCTGTCCAAACAAGGCCGGGCAGATCTGCGCTCATATGCCTTCCCCCCTTTCAAAGGCTTCATTGCTTCTGAAATTCTCCAGGATTTGAACAAACCGGCGTCCGGTTTCACTCTCCGGATTTTTGAAGAGGTTCCTCACCGGACCCGTTTCCACAATCCGGCCGTTTTCGATGACCGCCATCTGGTTGCAGATGTACCGGAGGACGTCCAGCTCGTGGGTGATGAGAAGAATGGTCAGATTCAGCTTCTTGTTCAGATCCCCCAGAAGCTCCAGGATGGAGAAGGTGGTTTGGGGGTCCAGGGCCGAAGTGGCTTCATCGCACAGCAGCACATCCGGCTCGTTTGCCAGGGCTCTGGCGATGCCGACCCGCTGCTTCTGTCCGCCGCTGAGCTGCGAGGGATAGACATCTGTTTTATCCGAAAGGCCTACCAGCTCAATGATTTCCCGTGCCCGTTCCTCGATGCGGTTTTGGGGATATCCCGCCACCTCCAGTGGAAAGGCCACGTTTTGTAGAACCGTTCGGGAATCAAAGAGGTTGAAGTGCTGAAAGATCATGCCGATCTTGCTGCGGGCATGACGGAGGTTCTCCTTACTCAGGGCGGTGATGTCTGTGCCGCCAATCGTGATGGTGCCGCTGTCCGGCTCCTCCAGCCTGTTGATGCACCGGATCAGACTGGATTTACCTGCGCCGCTGAATCCGATGACGCCGAAGATATCGCCCCTGCCGATTTCAAGGGTGACCCCATCCAATGCCTGTACTTCCGTGTTATGAGACTTGTAGACTTTCTGTAAATCCTGGATTTGAATCATGGTGTCATCCTCCTTTCCTGCCTCTGGTCTGTTCCAGTCGGCACTTTGTCTGTTAACGCAAACAGCCTCTTTCTAAGTAGAAGAAAGAGGCTGTTCGTACGGAAATGCATCCGCAGACCTCTCTCATCTTTCAGTACTTGCGTACTGCTGGAATTGGCACCTTGCGAACTTAATCGCTGGTTGCCGGGCTTCATAGGGCCAGTCCCTCCGCCACTCTCGATAAGAGTTTATTCAGTTAACATATAATGTTTATATGTTTTATATTACATACTATACATGGTGATTTACTCGGTGTCAACCCTGTTTTCGTTTTCTTAGGATTATTTGCGCCTAATATCCTCTCAGCCTCGCCCCTTCCCTGCGTTCCTTCCTTGACTCCTCATTTAATTTCTGTTAGAATTTTCTGAATAACATATGATGGACCAGATGACGTTATCGGGAGATCCTGTTTATCAGGAGCCGAAGAGGCAACAGCCAGTACCACCCAGTACAGCTGGAATCTTTCAGGCAAAAGCACCGATATCGGATGGATCTCTGAAGAGCCCTTGAATGGGCACCGAAGGAGCAAGCGCTGACAGGCGTGAATCTCTCAGGTCATTAAACAGAGAACGCAAGGGCCGCAACGCTTTGCGTTCTTTTTTATACCTTGAGGAGGAAATATGAGCACACACATTCTGATCATCGGCGGCGGACCGGGTGGATACACCGCCGCAATCCGGGCAGCACAACTGGGCGCCAGCGTCACTCTGATTGAAAGGGACGAAATTGGGGGCACCTGCCTCAATCGCGGCTGTATCCCTACCAAAACCCTGTACCGTTCCGCTGAAGCCGCACGGATTATCGGCGAAGCCAGTACCCTGGGTCTGGAAACGGGACCCTTCACCGTTGATGGCATGGTTCTGAAAAAACGGTGCGACACCGTGGTTTCCCAGCTGCGTTCCGGCATCGAAAAACTGCTGGAGGACAATGGCATCCGGCTGATCCGTGGAACCGCCGCCTTCCTGAATGCCAAAACCGTCCGGGTCTGCTGTCCTGATGGGGCAACAGAGGAGCTCACACCGGACCGGACCATTATCGCCACCGGTTCGAAGCCCTCCCGATTGGGTCTTCCGGGAGAAGACCTGCCGGGAGTCCTCAACAGTGACCAGCTGCTTGCCATGGACAGCGTTCCGGAAAGCATGGTTGTTCTGGGAGGCGGCGTCATCAGCGTTGAATTCGCGACCATTTATGCGGCCCTGGGTACGAAGGTGGATATCCTGATCCGAAAACCGGTGGTTCTGAGAAAAATGGACAGCGATATCGCAAAACGCTTCAGCACCTCTTTGAAGCGCAAGGGTGTTACCCTCCACGGCAATGCTGCCATCCAGCGCATTGAACCCGCGGACAATGGCATGCTTCGGGTCGTGGCGGCCGGAAAAACCGGGGACATCGCTCTGGAAGCCCGGCACGTCCTGATGGCCCTGGGCCGGGACCCCTTGCTGGAAGGCTTCGGCCTGGAATGCTCCGGTATCACCTATTCGGAAAAGGGAATACCTGTGGATGACACGCTTCAGACCAACGTTCCCGGTATTTATGCCATCGGGGATGTGATCGGCGACATCATGCTGGCTCATTGGGCGGCTTATCAAGGAACCCGTGCGGTGGAACACGCCATGGGCATAGAACCCCATGACCCCCATCCGGGCCTCCAGGTTGTCCCCGACTGCACGTTCACCTTTCCTGAAATCGCCTCTGCCGGCTTCTCGGAGGAGGATGCCCGGGAAACCTTCGGAGAGGGCATCAAAACCTCGAAATTCCTCTTCGCTGCCAACGGGAAGGCCTTGGCCCTCGGTGAAACCGAGGGATTCGTCAAGGTGGTTGCAGACCCGGAAGGTCATCTCATCGGGGTACACATCATGGGGCCCCACGCCTCCGATTTGATCCATGAAGGGGTTCTGGCAATCCGGACTCAACTGAAATCCGAAGATTTCCATTCCCTGATCCATGCCCATCCGACCCTCAGCGAGGCCCTCCACGAGGCCATTCTTGGCCTAAACGGAGAAGCCATCCATGTTTCCCCTGCAAAACCGAGAAAGCTATAGACCCTAACAGTACAATCCTCCCGCTTCAAAAACGGGAGGATTGTTTCGTTAAGGCATCAGATAAAAATTCATAACGGAACCCGAACTTTAAAAAACCGGTGATATGCTCCGCAGCCGTTCCACAACCGCCGGGAACACCGCCAGCACCCTCTTGATGTCATCTTCGTGGCTGTCCCGCCCCAGGGTGAGGCGTATGGAGCCCTGAGCCTCCTCTGCACCCAACCCCAGTGCCGCCAGCACATGGGAAACGCTCTGAGAGCCGGTGGTGCAGGCGGAACCGCTGGAGGCTGCAATGCCCTGGGCGTTCAGGGAGAGCAGCAGGGACTCCCCTTCCACGCCCGGCACACTGACATGGACATTGGTGGGAATCCGCAGGGTTCGGTGGCCGTTGATGCGGATGCCGGGGATCCGTCTGATCAGTCCCTCAGCCAGGCTGTCTCTCAGAGCGGTGAGACGCCTTGCTTCCTGATCCAGCTCCAGTGCAGCCAGCTCTGCCGCCTTTCCTAGCCCTGCGATGCCGGGGATATTCTCTGTCCCGGCCCTCAGCTTCCGTTCCTGTCCCCCGCCAAAAGCCAGGGGACTCAGCTTTATTCCCTTGCGGATATAGAGAAAGCCAGTGCCCTTGGGTCCGTACAGCTTGTGTCCGGAGCCGGAGAGGAGGTCCACATGGAGTGCCGCCACATCCACAGGGATTTTCCCCAGGCTTTGGACTGCATCGGTGTGAAACAGGACTCCCCGGCTTTGGGCCAGGGAACCGATTTGGGCGATTGGCTGGATCGTTCCCACCTCATTGTTGGCGTGCATGACCGAAATCAGGAGGGTGTCCTCAGTCAGGGCATTTTCCACATCCCCCAGTCGGACAATCCCTTCCCGGTCCACGGGCAGGATCGTGACTCTGAACCCTTTGCTTTCAAGGTATTTAAATGTGTGCAGTACGGCATGGTGTTCGATGGCAGTGGTAATGAGGTGCATCCTGTTTCCCCGATGATTCAGGGCGGCACCCAGGATTGCCAGATTGTCGGCTTCAGTGCCTCCGCTGGTAAAGGTGATTTCCTCAGGGGCAGCGCCAATCAGCTCCGCCACCTGTCGCCTTGCCGTAGCCAGCCCTTCCCGGGCCTCCCTGCCGAAGGAATGAGCGCTGGAGGGGTTGCCGTATGCATGCATCAGAAAATGGGTGATGATCTGTGCCGCTTCCGGCCGAACCGGCGTTGTGGCGCTGTGATCGAGATAGATTTTTCCCATTGGGGGACTCCTTTCTGGTTCAATCAGCCGTGAGAGAAGGTGTTTTCCGGAAATGCGTAGTTGTAGAGCAGATCTGAAACATCCTTTCCCGTCCCTGGAACCCCGCAGGCATCTGCCCGGCAGTGCTTGCAGTGACGGAAAACCTTCAGGTGTTTCTCCGCATCGGCCCTGGCTGTGTTCACCTCTGTGCAGGTTGGTTCTGTAGAGGCGATGAAGTCATGCTGGGGAATCAGGGGGATGATATTGACGACGCTGGCCCCGGCCTCCTTCACCGTTCGGGCGGTCTCCTCCACTGTGTGGTCATTGACCCCGGGAACCAGGACGATGTTGATCTTCACCACCACCCCCAGTGCAGTGATGCGGCGGATGCCTTCCAGCTGGGCAGCGATCAGGATTCTTGCCGCTTCTTCCCCAACCAGCACCTTGCCGTCCACCTTGATATAGGTGACGATATGCTTGAGGACCGCCGGCACGGTGGAATTCACGGTGACCGTCAGGGTCTCCACCCCCACTGCGGCGATTTCCTCTGCCCGCTGGGCCAGTTTCAGCCCATTGGTGCTGAGGCATTTGATCAGCTCTGGGAATTCACTGTGGATGGCCCGGAAGGTCTCCAGGGCGTGATCTGTCCCCAGGGTGTCCCCAGGACCGGCGATACCCACGACGGATATTTCCGGGCATAGCTCCAGGGCTTTTCGGACCAGCCCCACACTTTCCTCCGGGGTCAGGATCTTTCGGGTGACACCGGGGCGTTCTTCAAACTTATTGAGCCCCCGCTTGCAGAATTTGCACTGGATGTTGCAGTCCGGGCTCACCGGCAGGTGGATCCGACCCTTATTGAAATGAGCCTCCGTGCCGAAGCAGGGATGCCGTTTGGCCAGTTTATCGAATGGGGACATGGGGTTCCCTCCTTTCGGGGGCGTATTTTTCAAGGATATTCCCCGCGATGATTTTTGACACCACGGTTTCAATGGGGTACGGGGCCTCAAACACCAGCACCCCTTTGGATTTCATATAGCCCGAGGCCCCAGGCCCGATGCGGCTCACAAAGATTCCCTGGCAGTCGGCCAGAAGTTCAATGACCCCATCGAAGCCCTGGCTGGTGTGCCCCTCTGGTCCGCATAGCGGCTGACTTTCCCGGGTTTCCACAAAGCTATGTCCCGCCTCGGAGATATCCAGGATATGATACCGGTCCGCATGACCGAAGTGCTGGTTGATGACCTTGCCGTCGGTGCTGGCAATGGCGATTCTGTGCTGCATGGAATCTCCTTTCTAGCGATACGTATCCAGAACCCGGTCGTACAGATCCTCGATGACTCGGAGGCCCCCGTTGTATCCGGCATAGCCGCAGTTCAGGATCAGCCGATGGGAGATGGGTACGCTGAGAGGCAACAGATCGGCGTTGATCTCCTTCGCCAGATCACGCTCCCAGACACTGCCCAGCAGGAGCGCCCGTTTTCCGGAGGGATGCTTTCGGAGTTCCTCCTGAATCTGTCCCCCATCGGTTTCAAAGACAACCTCCGCGCTGCGGGTTTCCGAAATCTTTAGGAATTGTTGCCGTATGGCTTCCTGATAGGACTCCGGCGTGTTGTCGACGATGTACAGCTTTCCCGGGAGGATGCCCAGCTCATTGAGCAGATATTTGGAAATGCCCACCGCATAGGTGGCATCCAGCAGCGTGTGGAAGATTCGCGGAATCCCATACCGGAATTCCAGCATGAAGTCCGCCGTCCGTTCCAGATGAGAGTAGAAAATGGCCTCTTCCCGTTTGATGAACCCTTCAGTCTTTTGAGGCTCCAGACCGGCGAAGGCGGCAACCGTTTCTAAGAACCGAGTGGTTTCCACCCCGCCCACCGGCAGATACGGAAATTGAAGATAAGGGGTTCCGTACCGCTGTTCCAGATCCTTGACGGTTTCGAGGCCGGGCCAGGCGGAGACCACCAGGTTGAACTGGGCCTTGGGAATGGCAAGCCACTCGGCCACGCCTTCCGAATCCGCTCCGAATAGCGTGTTCACCCTCAGCCCGATCCCTTCCAGCACCCGTTTCAGCTCCCGGAGATTGCCGTTCCAGTAAGGATCCTGATAAGGAATCGTGGCAAAGAGGTTCACCAACCCCGGAACGGTTTCCCTGTCCGTGGCGTGGGAATCCACATACTGTTCAACGATGGCCTTGAGCACGGTATCGTGGCTCACATAGTTGTTGCTTTTGAAGCCGCCGGTTTCAACGTACACGATGGGCTTCCCTTCCGCCTGGAAGTTCCGGACCACCTGGCCCACATCATCCCCGACGATATCGGAGGTGCAGCCGGTGAGGACCACGTACAGATCCGCGTCAATCACTTGGAAGGACCCCGCGATCACTTCCTTCAGGCGGTTTTCTCCGCCGAAGACGATTTCCGATTCACTGGAATTGGTGCAGGGGATGGTGCTTCCTCCGGCATAGCCCTCCCCCTGACCGATCAGATCTCCGATTTTCACACTGCAGCCGGGGCCCGCATGGACGATGGGCACTGCCCGCTTGATGGCGATGACGGTTTGCTGTGCCCCCAATGCGCAGGAATAACGGGGCTGTTCAATATAATTCGACATGGGTCTTACCTCCCAGGAATGCGAATGGGTCCTGCTCCAGCCACCATTTCGTATAGGGCATAGTGCTGTGGCGGGCCAGATTGGTGACAAATTCCCGGTTGTCCAGGATTTCAAGAATCCGTTCAGCGTAGTTCAGAAGCCCTTGGTAGCCCAGACCGAACTGCTCGTCCCCGATGAGCAGGGATGGGATTCCCAGCTTGCCGCCCCAGACGGTCATGCCGCCGTGGCGGGCCACCAGGAAATCCGGGCGGATGCGGTTCAGCAGGTTCACCAGTTCGAAGGCCTGTTTGTTGCAGACGTTGTAATTGGGAACATCCCCATAGGTCTTCACAGCGTGGTCCAGGGCATCGGTTTTGGGATCGGCGTTGTCATACACCGGATCATGATGGAAGATGGCCGCCCCCTGAACGGTGATTTCCAGTTCACTGAGCAGGGCGATCAAGGCATGGCCGTGGGCGGCACCCGCAGTGACGTACGCCGTTTTTCCCCGAAGCAGGTCCCGGTACCGTTCCAGTTCCGGCTGGATCCGGTTTTTTTCCTCGGCGATGATCCCTTCCACCTCCGCCTCTTTACCCAGAAGCTTGCCCAACTCCCGGTACCAATTATCCGTGGCCGCAATGCCATAGGGGATGGAGGCCCGAATCTCAGGCACCCCATAAACCTGCTCCAGTGCGGCTCCCAGATAGGTGCCCAGGGTCGGGCAGATCTGGATGGTGGCCGCCGCCTCTGAGATGGTCTCCAGGTCGGCGATGGTGGAAAACGGCACGATGAAATTCGCCTCATAGCCCAGCTTGCCCAGGATTTCAGAGAAGACATCGCTGCCCCAAAAGTTGATGATGTTCACCTTGTTGGTTTTTTTCGTGGGGGGCTTCACGATCTTACGCACGATGGCATGAAAGGCTGAATCGAAGCCGGTGGTCCATATTTTGGACTTGAAGCCTTCGCAGAAGCAGGACACCACCGGAATCCCCAACTCCTCGGAAAGAGCGTCGGTGACCCCTTCCACATCGTCCCCGATGATGCCGGAGGCGCAGGAGGTGGTGACAAAAATCGCCTTGGGCTTCACCCGTGCGTAGGCCCCCCGGATGGTCTCCTCCAATTTTCCGGCGGCCCCGTAGATGGTATCCCTTTCCTCGATGTTGGTATTGAAGTACCGGCCGATGGCGGCAGGGAGGTTGCGTTCCTGCTGACCGACCCGGTACACGAAGTTGAAGGATGAAAAATCCCCTGCGCACCCTACCGGGGCGTGGTTCACGATGACCGCATCCTTGATCATGGCCAGCATGCAGAAGGCATTGCTGGAGCTGCAGCCCATGCACTGGCTGAAGGACCGGCTGCTGTCCCTAAGCTTGCCGGTGCCGCCGCACTTCACCAATTCTCCGGCGGTGCCATTAAATCCGGTGATGGACCCCAGCCGGTTTTCCCGCGTGGCCACCTCCGGCGCTTTCAGATTCACTGTACTCATGATGCCTCCTCTTAGATGTTGGATCCCTGACTTCTGATTTCCCCCGCTTCGATAGCCACCAGTAAATCCGCCCATTTGGATGCCCAGTCCTTCAAATCCTGAGGATTGAGGGGAGCCGGTACCTTGGACTCGGTATGGGCATCGATTTTCCGGGCCAGGCTCCGATAAACCTGGGCCTGATCCGAATCCGGTGCCGCTTCAATGGTGGTGCGGCCCCGCAGCTCACTTTGGGTGACCGTGATGGACCGTGGCACATATGCCATCACCTGGGTCTGGGTGCGACTGACAAAATCGTCGATGATCTCTTTTTGAAAATCGTTGTTGATGGAATTGGCAATCACCCCGCCTAAGAGGGCGCCCCCTGAATTGGAGTACTTCTGGACCCCTTTGAACAGGTTATTGGCCGCATAGATGGCCATGAAATCGGAGGATGCCACGGTGAACACATGCTCGGCGATGCCCTCCCGGATGGGAACCGCAAAACCGCCGCAGACCACATCGCCCAGAACATCGTAGATCACATAATCCAGATCCAGCTCTTCAAAGACCCGCTGCTGCTTCAAGATCTGAACAGAGGTGATGATGCCCCGGCCTGCACAGCCCACACCGGGAGCCGGTCCACCGGCCTCCACGCAATAAATGCCGTTATAGCCTTGAAAAATCGCGTCATGGGCGTTGAGGGAGCCGTTCTCCCGCAGCAGGTCCAGAATGGTGGGGATATAGGTGCCGTCCCGCAGGGTGTTGGTGGAATCCGCCTTGGGGTCACAGCCGAACTGCATCACCTTGTAGCCTTGATCCGAAAGGGCGGCACTGAGGTTGGAAGTGGTGGTGGACTTACCGATCCCCCCCTTCCCGTAGATTGCGATTTGTTTCAACTTTTTAGCCATATGGGCCTCCTTGGATGTGTGTATATAACAAAAGGCTGACTTGCTCCCCTCTACCAATAGGGAACAAGTCAGCCTCCAGTCTGTCTGGTAAACTGATGCATTATGTCAACCGCACCTTTTCATGCTTTTCTATCTGGATAACCCGGCCATCCTGCACCACCAGGGTGACCGATCCATATCGGAGATCTGCCAGTAATTCCTGTACGGTCCTTAGATTCTCATCCGTGAGACCTGTTTCTTTCTTTCTGCCGCCTTCCGCCATGTGCCCCTCCCAAGTCTTCAAATAAAACAAGAGCCCCTTTTGATCTGAAAGAGGCTCTGTGATACACAGGGTTAATCCTCTCTCATCTTTCAGCACTTCCATGCTGCTGGATTTAGCACCTCGCGACTTAATCGCCGGTTGCCGGGCTTCACAGGGCCAGTCCCTCCGCCACTCTTGATAAGAGTTCTATTCAGTTATGGATTATGCTTCTTGGAAAAGCGGTGTTGAAAGGTATCTCTCACCGGTATCCGGCAGGATCACCACGAGGGTCTTTCCCTTGTTTTCAGGACGTCGGGCCAGTTCAGCCCCTGCGAAGGCCGCAGCGCCGGAGGAGATGCCCACCAGGAGCCCTTCGGATTTTGAAAGCTTTCGGGCCGTATCAAAGGCCTGATCGTTCTTCACCCGGATAATCTCATCAATGACCGCTGTGTTCAGGACCTTCGGCACAAAGCCCGCACCGATCCCCTGAATTTTGTGAGGCCCGGGATTCCCCCCAGAGAGTACCGGAGAGTCATCCGGTTCCACTGCCACCACTTTGATTCCCGGTTTCCTGGCCTTCAGCACTTCGCCAATCCCCGTGATGGTGCCGCCGGTGCCGACACCCGCCACGATGATATCCACCTGACCGTCAGTATCCCTCCAGATTTCTTCCGCCGTGGTTTTGCGATGGATTTCCGAGTTGGCCGGATTGTTGAACTGCTGGGGTAAATAGGAGCCCGGTTGGCTGGCGTCCAATTCCTCAGCCGCTTTGATGGCGCCTTTCATGCCTTCGGCCCCCGGGGTCAGAATCAGTTCCGCACCCAGGGCTTTCAATAGGTTGCGGCGTTCAACGCTCATGGTGTCCGGCATGGTCAGGATCAGCTTGTACCCTTTTGCCGCGGCCACAAAAGCCAGAGCGATGCCGGTATTCCCGCTGGTTGGCTCGATGATAACGCCGCCCGGTTTCAGAAGGCCTTTCTCCTCAGCATCCACAATCATCGCGTAACCGATACGATCCTTCACACTGCCGCCAGGATTGAAGTATTCCAGTTTAGCGATGATCCCTTTTTCAAGGCCTTCATTGCGGCTGAAGTTACCCAGCTCCAGAAGCGGTGTATTGCCGATCAGATCTGTCAGACTTTTTACGATCTTTGCCATGGGTGGTGCCTCCTTTTATTTTGTAAACTAATTTTATATGTTTTATCTGTCAATTCATTTTAACCATGTTTATCTTATCTGTCAACTATGTTTTCACTGAGAGGTTTCCGGCATCAATCCGATCATGGAACGGCGGCTGTATTGGATCGGCATCCCCTTGCTTTTCGCCTGCTTCTTGATATTCTGCATGGCCCGGTGGCTGATGAAATCGCAAAAGACGATGATCTTCTCCACATTCTGGGGAATGGCACGGTTGCTGTACGATTTGTTACGTCCGTCCCAATGGATGATCGGACCGGAACCACTGCTTCTTAATTGGTCTTCAATGTTGCCTAATCGGTCTGCACCTAAGATCAATACCGCCATGATGACGCACCTCCTGTTCCTTTCTTCTTTGATGGTTTTTTATAGCTTAACACATATCATATCTGTTTTATATGTTTATTTCGAAAAAAATATTCATTTTTTTTTGACCGCGGAACACCGTGTAAAGAGCGGCACTGTGTTCCACGGTCAATCCTTCTGCCCATCCTATCCGCTGATTTCACTCCCGATTGCCTCAGCAGAAGCGCCCGCAAGGCCAATCTCAGAAGCAACCTCCCGCATGCCCAAAATCGTATGTTCAATCAGATAGTCCAGCTCCCAACCCAAGAGACCTGCGCCGTACTCGATGACCTCCCGGGATACCCCCGCTGCAAAGTTCTGAGCCTTGTACTTCTTCTTGACAGATTTCAGCTCCAGATCCAGCACGCTTTTGGAAGGGCGCATGATGCTCACCGCATGGATGAGGCCCGTCAGTTCGTCGGCGGCGTAGAGTACCTTTTCCATCACGTGCTCCGGCTTTGTATCCACGGTGAGGTTGTAGCCATGGCTGACAACGGCACGGATGACGGCGGGGTCAATCTCCCGCTGGGCCAGGATCTCCTGCACCTTGATGCAGTGCTGATCCGGAAATTGCTCGAAATCCAGATCGTGGAGCAGACCCACAACTCCCCATTTATCCACCTCTGGCTCTCCCAGGAGCCGGGCAAAATACCGCAGCACCCCTTCCACCGCCTGGGCATGTTTCAGCAGGTATTCCGTCTCATTAAATTCAGTCAGCAGTGCCCAGGCCTGTTCCCGGGTTGGAATGTAAGTCATTTCGAATCCCCCTTTATGATTTCAGTGCCTGTTCCAGATCCTCAATCAGATCCTCCGCGTCCTCAATCCCCACCGAAAGCCGCAGCAAGAGCTCATTGACCCCGATGCGGTTCCGGATTTCCTCCGGGATGGCGGCATGGGTCTGGGTCAGGGGATAGGTGATCAGGCTTTCGACACCCCCCAGGCTTTCGGCGAAAAAGATGAGCTTCACCTTTTCCAGCACCTGTGCCACCAGCTCTGTGCTGCTGACGGTGAAGGAAATCATGGAGCCGAAGCCGGTGGCCTGCTTTTTTGAGATCCCATGCCCGGGATGCTCCGGAAGACCCGGATAATTCACGGTGGTCACCTGATCCTGTGTTTTCAGCCACCGGGCAATCCGCAGGGCATTTTCCTCCTGTTTTCGCAGCCGGACCCCCAGGGTCTTGATGCCTCGGAGGATCAGCCAGCTGTCGAAGGGGGCCAGCACGGCGCCGATTGAATTCTGGATGAATCGGATCCGCTCTCCCAGTTCATCGGTGGCAGTCACCACCAGCCCTGCCAGGGTATCGTTATGGCCCCCCAGGTACTTGGTGGCGCTGTGGACCACGACATCGGCCCCCAGCTCCAGAGGCCGCTGATAGTACGGCGTGAGGAAGGTGTTGTCCACGATGGTGAGGAGCCCGGCCTCCTTGGCGATCGCCGTGATGGCTGCGATGTCCGCCACCTTCATGATGGGATTGGAGGGGGTTTCGATGAGCACCGCCTTCACATCCTCTGTGATGGCCCGCCGGACATTCCCCGGCTCCTGGGTGTCGATATAAATCGCCTGAATTCCATATTTCCGGTAAATATCCTCAAAGATCCGGTAGGTGCCGCCGTACAGATCATCAGAAACCAGAATTTTATCGCCGGGATCGAAGAGGCCCAGCACCGCACTGATGGCCGCCATGCCGGTGGAGAAGGCAAAGCCCTGGGTGCCCCGTTCAAGCCGGGCGATGGTTTTTTCCAGCTCCTCCCGTGTGGGGTTCTGGGTTCTGGAGTAGTCATACCCCGTTGATTGGTTAAGACCCGGGTGCCGGAACGTTGCGGACTGATAAATGGGAAAACTGATGGCCCCCGTGTGGGGGTCTATACATTGGGCGCCGTGAACCACTTTGGTATCTTCTCGCATCTTATTCACTCCTCACAGGTTTAATGGCTTTCAAGGGCTTCAGGTTCAGGGCTTCATTCATGCTGCCGGTCCGGTAGCCCTTCAGATCAAGAGCCGTATACCGGTAGCCGATGGCCTTGAAGGCTTCATACAGGGTATCCAGGAGCGCCTCATCAAAAAACCGCTTCCGTTCCTCCGGTGCCACTTCGATGCGGGCCAGTTCCCCATGGTCACGGACCCGAACCTGTCTGAATCCGGTGTCCAATAGCAACTGCTCCGCCGCATCCACCCGTTTCAGGGCTTCCCCTGTAATCTTCTGACCGTAGGGAAAGCGGGAGGACAGGCAGGCGAAGGCGGGTTTATCCCAGGTGGGAAGATCCAACTGACGGGAAAGTTCCCGGATATCCGCTTTGGTGAGCCCGGCTTCCCGGAGGGGGCTGATGACTCCCAGCTCCCGGGTGGCTTCCATTCCCGGCCGGTAATCTCCCAGATCGTCTACGTTGGAGCCGTCCGCAATCCAGGAAATGTCCTTCTCCTTGGCGATTTCAGTGATCTTGCCGAAAAGCTCATGCTTACACAGGTAACAGCGATTGGGCGGATTATCCGCAAAGCCCGCCACATCCAGCTCTTCGGATTCAATCACCAGATGCTCTGCCTCCATGATGCGGGCATATTCCACGGCCTCCCGGTACTCCCGCTCCGGATACGTGCTTGAACGGGCCGTCACCGCCAAAACCCGTTGGCCAAGAACCTCCGTGGCCACCTTTAAAAGAAATGTGCTGTCCACGCCCCCTGAGAATGCGATGATCAAAGCATCCAAGCGGCTTAGGTTTTCCTTTAACAGAGAAAGTTTCTCATTTAGATTCATAACCAAACCTCCTTTTGCAAAAAATAAAAGCCTCTTTCACTGAGAAAGAGGCCGAATGTCGCTGTCGATTTACCTCCCTCATCTGCCAGTACTTTCGTACTGCTGGAATTAGCACCTCGCGAAATCAATCGCCGGTTGCTGGGCATCATAGGGCCAGTCCCTCCGCCACTCTGGATAAGAGTTTGTAATGTATTCAATTTTGATGAGTGTACCACAGGAATCCCGAGTAAGTCAATAAGTTGTTGAATTTTTCGGGTCCAGGACTCACCCCAGTATTCCCTTACTGAAATACCGATCCCCCCGGTCTGGCAGAACCACCACAATGTTGCCCTGCTCCAGGGTACCTGCCAGACGGATGGCCGCAGCCAGAGCCGCCCCTGAGGATGAGCCACCGATGACCCCTTCCAGGGCCGCCAGCCGTTTGACCGTATCGAGGGCTTCAGCGTCGCTGATGGCAATGAAGCCGTCTGTCAGAGACATATCCATGGTATCCGGAATGAAATTGTTGCCGATGCCCTCAATCTCGTAGCACCCTTCCTCACCGCCGCCCATGGTGGAGCCGATAGGTTCGGCGACAATGGTTTTGATCTCCGGATTTTTTTCTTTCAGATACCGGGCGACTCCGGTGAAGGTGCCGCCACTCCCGGCCCCCGCTACAAAGTAGGTAATCTGGCCGTCCAGGGCTTCGTAGATTTCCGGCCCGGTGGTTCGATAGTGTACGTCCGGATTCGCAGGATTTTCAAACTGCTTCAGGGAAATGGCATCCGGAATGGATTTCAGCAGGCGCTCCGCCTGATCCATGGCCCCCTTCATCCCTTCTTCCCGGGGGGTGATGACCAGTTCTGCCCCCAGGGCCTTCATCAGAATCTGCTTTTCCACGGAGAACTTTTCAGGGACCACCAAAACCACCCGATAGCCCTTGTTCAGAGCTGCCAGGGCTACGCCGAGGCCGGTGTTCCCCGCAGTGGCCTCCACAATGGCCCCCCCGGGCTTCAACAGGCCTTCCGCCTCTGCCTTCTCAATCATGCTGATGCCGATCCGGTCCTTGACACTGCCGCCGGGATTGAACAGTTCCAGTTTGGCAAACAGGTTCACACCTTTGCGGGAATGGATGGTGTTCAGCTTCAGGAGGGGGGTCTTCCCCACCAGCTCCCGGATATCATTGTAATAATGCATACGCGCCTCCCGTTCCTATGCTTTCCGGGCCTTTTCAAAAGCCTGTTCAAGATCTGCTTCGAGATCCGCTGCCGCTTCGATGCCCACGGAAAAACGAAGCAGGTTGTCCACTATGCCGATCTGCTGGCGGATTTCGTAGGGAATGGCGCCATGGGTCATGGAGGCCGGATGGGTCAGCAGGGATTCCACCCCGCCCAGGCTTTCGCCGAAGGTGATCATCTCCAGACTGCTCACAAAGGTATCCAAATCCCAGTTGTCCGCCAGAACGAAGGACACCATGGCGCCGAAGCCCTTGGCTTGGGACTGGTGGAGTGCGTGGCCGGGATGATCCTTGAAGCCGGGATAATAGGCTTTCTTCACCGCCGGATGGTTACGCAGGTATTCCGAAAGCACCGCCGCATTCTGCTGATGCCGCTCCAGTCGGACGGAAAGGGTCTTGATGCCCCGGATCAGCAGCCAGGCATCAAAGGGATTCAAAATCCCGCCGGTGGATTTCTGGATGAAGTAGACCCGGTCCGCCAGTTCCTGGGTATTGGTCACCACTAGCCCGGCCAACAGATCGCTGTGGCCTCCCAAATACTTGGTCGCGCTGTGAACCACGATATCCGCGCCCAGTTCCAGGGGCTTTTGTAGGTAGGGTGTCATAAAGGTGTTGTCGACAATCAAGAGAAGGCCGTGTTTTTTCGTAATTTCGGAAACCTTGCGGATATCGGTGATATCCATCAGGGGATTTGTGGGGGTTTCAACAAAGACCGCCTTGACCTCTGGGGTCAGCCGGGACAGGATGGCCTCCGAGTCATTGGTATTGATCAGCTCGAAGGTGATGCCGAAATTCACCAGCACCTGATTCAGCACCCGGAAGGTGCCCCCGTAGACGTTATCAGACAGCAGGATTTTGTCCCCGGATTTGAACAGGGTCAGCACCGCGGTGATCGCTGCCATACCGGAAGCAAACGCATAGCCGCCGAAGCCGCCTTCCAGCTCTGCCGCCAGCTTTTCCAGGGCTTCCCGAGTGGGGTTGCCGGCTCGGGAGTAGTCATAACCGCTGTTGGTTGTCAGGTTTGTGAACTTATAGGTGGACGTCTGGTAAATCGGCACGCTGACCGCGCCTGTATGCCTGTCGCCGTCTACGCCGCCGTGTATGAGCTGGGAACGAATATCCATCCGTGTATCCTCCATTTAAATGTTGTAGGTGACAATCCGATTTAAAAAGCCTTGGGTTCTGGGCTGCTTCGGTCTTTCAAAAATCTCTTCTGGGGGGCCTTCTTCCACGATCACACCGTTATCGAGGAAAATGACCCGGTGAGCCGCTTCCTTGGCGAAGGCCATCTCATGGGTGACAATCAGCATGGTCATGCCTTCCTTTGCCAGGGATTTCATGACCTCCAGCACCTCTCCCACCAGTTCGGGGTCCAAGGCTGAAGTCGGTTCATCGAACAGCATGATCTTCGGCTCCATGGCTAGGGCCCTTGCGATGGCCACCCGCTGTTGCTGGCCGCCGGATAACTGGGCAGGATATGTATCCGCCTTTTCCTCCAGCCCTACCCTTCGGAGAAGATCCAGGGCTTTGTCGCGGGCCTCCTCCTCGGAGATTTTCTTAACACTCCGGGGCGCCAGCATCACATTTTCAAGGGCCGTCATATGGGGGAACAGGTTGAACCGCTGAAAAACCATGCCGGTTTCGGCGCAGATTTCCAAGGTCCGCTGGGCCGACTGCCGGTGTACATCCTTCCCGTTGATCCGTTCATCCAAAAGATGCCCGTTGATGCTGATCTTCCCGTCGGTAATCCGCTCCAGGTGGTTGAGAGAGCGGAGCAAGGTGCTTTTCCCCGATCCGCTGGGCCCGATGATGCACACCACCTCCCCCTGTTTCACCGTCAGATCGATGCCCTTCAGCACCGCCAGGGTTCCAAACTTCTTATGCACGTTCTCTAGACGGATCATGGGGTCCTCTCTTTCTGAATACTTTATGCCGACAGATGCCTGCCTGAGCGGGCTTCCAGCTTGTCTTGAAAATAGGTCAGTGCGGAGCAGAACAGCAGGTATACAACCGCCGCTTCCGTATACAGCCACAGGGGTTCATAGGTCCGGGCGGTGATCTGCTGGGCCACCTGAAAAAGCTCCGTCACCGTGATGGCCGCCGCCAGGGAGGTATCCTTCACCAACCCGATGAAGGAATTGGCGAGGGGGGGAATCGCCACCCGCAGGGCTTGGGGCAATATGACATGCCGCAGGGCCAGGGACCGGGTCAGCCCCACCGCTTGGGATGCTTCCCACTGTCCCTTATCGATGGATTGGATGGCCGCCCGGATGGTTTCGGAATTGTACGCCCCCACACTGAGGGTGAAACCGATCACCGCCGAGACGAAGGCGTTCAGGGTGAGGCCAATGCTGGGCAGGCCATAGAAGATGATGAAAAGCTGGACCAACAGGGGGGTTCCCCGGATGATCCAGACATAGAATTCTGCAACGCGCTTCAAAACTTGATTCCCAGAAATCCGGGCCAGGGCCGTGGCGAAGGCCAGGATCAATCCCAAGGCGAAGGAGGTCAGGGCCAGAGGTACCGTGAACATCAGCCCGGCTTTAATCAGAGGGATCAGGGAGTCCCAGAGGATTCCCGCGATCCGCAGCATTTTGTCATCCATTCAGTCCCCCCGGGATCCGCACATGATCCCTATTTTGATACATCTTCGTTGAACCACTTCTGAGAGATTTTCAGATACGTGCCATCCGCCTGGATTTCTTCAAGGGCGGTGTTGACAGCGGCCACCAGCTCCGGGTTCCCCTTATTGAACAGGAAAGCCGCCTGATCACTGGTATCTGCCTGGGCCACCACTTTGATGGGTGCATCGGGCTGCTGTTTTTTGAAGTCCAGGAAGGAGAGGCTGTCGTTGATGGTGGCGTCGATCCGGTTGGAGCCCAGCAGATCGATGGCCTGGTTGAAGCCATCTACCTGGACGATTTCCGCCCCGTTGGTCTTGGCCATTTCACCGAGGTTGCTTGTCAGGGTCTGCCCCGCTTTTTTTCCTTTAAGGTCTGCGAAGGCCTTGATATCGGTGTTCTTTTCGTTGACGATCAGTACCGCCCGGGCTTGGATATAAGGGGTGGAGAAATCATACTTCTCTACCCGATCCGGCCGGATGGTCACCTGGTTGGCTACGGTATCGAACCGCTTGGCATCGATCCCTGCAAACATGCCATCCCATTTGGTTTCAATGAATTCTGCTTTAACGCCCAACCGCTTGGCTACCTCTTCTGCCAGCTCCACGTCGAAGCCCGTCAGCTTCCCGGCTTCATCGTGGAAGGTGAAGGGGGCGTAGGTTCCCTCTGTACCGATGCGGATGACACCGTTATTTTTGATTTCATCTAGCAGTGTGGCCTCTTGGACCGCAGGAGCCGGTTCAGCAGCCGGTGCCGATTCTGCCGCCTTAGGTGCTGCGCAGCCTGCAAAGGCCAGGGCGGATATAGCAAGAATGATTCCGAATAGAAGTCCTTTTCTCATGGGTGATTCCTCCTGATTTTGTGGTTTTTATATCTGACTAATTTGATATGATTAATCATACAATCTCGGCAACCCATCTGTCAACACCGAAAATATAATTATTATCTGTTTTATATGTTTTTATTTTTCTTCCTTGACACCCGTTGCACTCCCGTGGTAATCTAATCCCAATTTCATAGACAACTCTTATTCAGAGTGGTGGAGGGACTGGCCCGATGAAACCCAGCAACCAGCGATTCAGTTCGCCAGGTGCTAATTCCAGCAGTATGCTTTTCGTACTGGAAGATGAGAGAGAACCTCCTGTTCAAATTTAGGAATCTCTTTCACTATGAAAGGGATTTTAACTAATTTTTGAGGAGGATTCACATGAGTATCTTTGATGAAGTGATTGAACGAAAAGACACCCGGAGCCTGAAGTATGATGAAATGGCCAATGCCTTCGGCCGGTCCGACCTGCTGCCGCTTTGGGTGGCCGATATGGACTTCAAGGCCCCCCAGCCGGTGCTGGATGCCCTGAAAGCCCGGCTGGAGCACGGTATTTTCGGCTATGCCGCCCGCCCTGAAAGCTATAACCAGGCCTTCATTGACTGGCACCGGACCCATAACGCCTTTGACATCACCCACAGCCAGATCATCCATTCCCCCACGGTGGTGGCATCCCTCAGCACCCTGCTCCGCACCCTGACAAACCCCGGGGATCCGGTCATCATCCAGCCCCCAGTCTACTACCCTTTCAAGAACATCACCGAGGCCAACAGCCGGATTCCCGTCCTGAATCCCCTGAAAGAAATTGATGGTCACTACACCTTTGATCTGGAGGATCTGGCGCAGAAAATCGATGCCTCCAAAGCGAAGGTACTGATCCTCTGCAACCCCCATAATCCCGTGGGACGGGTCTGGAGCCGGGATCAGCTGCTGGCACTCCACCAGGTTTGTGAGAAACGGGATGTGCTGGTGATTTCCGATGAGATTCACGGGGATTTTGCCCTCTGGGGAAATCGGTACACCCCCTTCGCAACCCTGAACGAATACACCCTCAAAAACACCATCACCTGCCTGTCCACCTCCAAGACCTTCAACCTGGCAGGACTCCAGTCCTCCTTTATCGTGATTCCCCAGGCCGACATCCGGGAGCAGACAGCCCACGCCCTGTACTTCCAGGATATTGCCCGGAACAACAGCTTCAGCCTGGAAGCCACGGAGGCGGCCCTGCTCCATGGCAACCCCTGGCTTCAGGAACTGAAAGGCTATCTGCAGGGAAACATGGAATTCCTGATCGCATACAGCGAAGCCCACCTCCCCGGCTTCCGGCCCAACCAGCCGGAGGGGACCTACCTCGTGTGGGTCGATGTGCGCAGCTGGGGGCTTTCCCATAAGGAACTGGAACGGTTCTTCATCAACGATGCCCAGGTTGCCCTGGACGGCGGCAGCTGGTTCGGTCCCGAAGGGAACGGTTATTTGCGGATGAATGTGGCTTGCCCCCGCAGCATTCTGGAAACCGCCCTTGAAAGGATTCGAAAAGCTGCTGAATTGAAGGGGTATTTGAAATAGAAAATCCGGTCACCGATGATTGCAGATTATCGGTAACCGGATTTTTTGTTTTTAATACGCTGAGGATGATTGTCTTCCCGGCGAAATCGTATGCTTCCAGGAACGGCATATCCCTTGAATGAACTCCGGTCAAGGGCTTTTTAAAACCTTTTGAGCCGTATTCGCGTTCCACTTACTCATAATTGTAAAACCGATCCCGAAACTGCTTGGGTGTAAAACCGCAATTCGCCTTTATTAACGCTGTAAAATGGCTTTGGGGGCCCAACGCCAGCATATTTGAAATCTCAACGTAGGTGAAATCTGAATGCTTCAGCATATTCTTCGCTGTTTCAATTTTTTTATTTCGGATATAGACAGAAATAGGAACATCCATTGTTTTCTTGAAGAGGACCGACAAATAAGAAGCATTCAAACCGGTGTATTCTGCCAGAGTTTTCACGGTGATCCTGTCATGAAGATGGTTATTGATGTAGTCTACACACTGGTGGATCGGTTTTGAGTAGATGCCTTCTTTAATCGCGTTGTTCAAGCGCTTCATATAATCTGCCAGCATCTCCAGGTGCAGTTCGTTCACTTCAATTATACTTTTGCAGGCATCTGCCTTCAGGATGTAGAGATCACTGAGACGATAGGACAGCTGATAGGATAGCCCGCCGCTGATACAAGCCCTTGCAATGAGTGCTGCATCCACGACAAATTGATATTGTGCATTTCTCAAAGGAATTGTAGAGAGTGTCCCGTTATGCTCTCCGATGAATTTCTGATGCATCAAATCAACGGCTTCCGAATTTCCTGAAGCCAGCAATTTGTAGATATATCTTTCCTCTTCGTAAGTGTGATGTACAAATTGTGCTTCATTTTGAAGATACGCCAAATAGGACAGTTCTTTGTTGTGGACCTTCTTCATAAAATGTCTCCCTATGCGGTTTCTATAACCACCCAACAGAAAAGATAAAAAGCCAATCGTTTTGATATCTATCGGCATTTCTAGTTCGTATAGTATAACTATCATCAGCTGAACGCGATCTACACACATCTACCCAGGATTTCTATGAATGAAAGGAGAAGCTTATGTCAAATCAAATTATTCGTGTGGGAATCGCAGGCTTTGGAATGTCGGGAGAAATCTTTCAGGCGCCTTTTCTACATGCAAATCCCCGTTTTGCAATTAAAAAAGTTTTTGAACGGTCCAGTGAAAAATCCAAAGCGCAATACCCCTATGTAGAGGTGGTTCGAAGCTTTGAAGAATTACTGACGGAGGATATCGACCTGGTAATCATCTCAACCCCCAACGTGCAGCATTTTCCGATGGCAAAGCAAGCCATGAACGCTGGGAAAAACGTCATTGTCGAAAAACCCATAGCCGTTACGGCAGCTGAGGCCGAAGAATTAGTCGGAATCGCAAAAGAAAGACAGGTGCTGTTCTCTGTCTATCAAAGCCGCCGGCTTGACGGCGATTTTTTAACGGTGAAGCAACTGATTGGGGATGACGTTTTGGGAGAGATTCTGGATTATGAAGTCCATTATGATCGCTTCGTCACATCCCCCAGCTCTAAGAAATGGAAGGAGACCGGCGAAAAAGGCGTCAATATCCTCTATGATTTAGGCGTTCACATTATTGATCAAGCCTATACACTCTTTGGAATGCCTGAAGAAGTGTATGCCGATTTCAGGAAACACCGTGCGGAATCCCCTGATTTTGATAACTTTGAAGTGATTCTGTATTATGGGGCCAGAAAGGCCATTCTCTCCGCTGGAGAAGTTGTTGCGAACCCTGGGCCGCATTTTCGGGTTAACGGAAGAACAGGGAGCTTCATCAAATATGGCATGGATGTTCAGGAAGATGCATTGATTGCTGGGAAACGACCACCAACTGAAGATTGGGGGAACGACCTTGAAGCGTATTATGGAACACTCTCCCTTGCAAAGGCAGGAGCCATTCACCATCAGAAAACGCAAACCATTCCAGGCAATTACGGAAAATACTATGAAAACATCTATGCAGTCATGACAACCGGTGCAGAACTTTTCGTAAAGCCGGAAGAGGCCGTTGATGTACTGAAGATCATCGAAGCGGCAGAAATCAGTAATCGCGAAAAGAGAAGAGTCCAACTACAGGAGGTGCGATGATGGCTTATGAACAGCTGCTTGAAGAACTGACCCAGCAGGAACAGGACCTGCAGTTCACATCGTTTACGAATGAAGATGCGGTTACGCTGGGCATGGCATTTTATGAAAAGGCGAAAAGCGAGAAGCTGGCAATTGCCATCGATGTTACACGAAATGGCCAACAATTATTCCATGCGGCTTTGCCCGGCACCTCACCGGATCAGGATCAGTGGCTCCTCCGTAAAGCCAGAATTGTGAACCGCTTTAATATGAGCTCCTATCGGATGGGCATCTATTTGAAAAGCTGCAATGCTTCACTGGAGGAGAAGTACAACCTGAGCACCGCTGATTATGCGCCCCATGGCGGAGCCTTTCCCATCATTATCAAGAACGTCGGTGTAGTCGGATCAATCGCCGTATCGGGGCTGCCTCAAGCGGAGGACCATGCCCTGGTGGTCAATGGCATCCTTGCATTCTTGAAGGACGCCGTAAATCCCCTGTGAGCGGCAGGGGTTCATGGATGGATTTTTCATAAAAACACACGCGGTTCAGTCATCTGTTAGGATGGTTGAACCGCGTGTTGCTGTCTGGGTATCAGTGCTGCCTTATCCTCTATTACAGTTAATGTCTTTTACCGTAAAACTCAGAAAGAGTATCCATTTTCTCGTGGAACACACCCAGACCTATAAATGCTTGTGCTTTCTCATATAGCGGCTGTCAATTGCATTTTTCAACTGCCAGGGCAAACGTCCGCTGAGGACAACTGAACCATATTGAAGAATCGCTGTGCGTTCCCCAGTGCTAAAGATTGCCAACTGAACATTCTTGGGTTCATAAGGAACTAAAGCCCCTCCACTCAACAAGGCTTTGATATTCTGATACAGGATCGGAGCCTCGCGAACAGCATGAACACCGTTTTTTGCCAGAATTTTTCCTTCAATGGCTATGCAGTCGCCCGCCCCAAACACATCACCACCGGTGATACTTTTCAAGGTGTCATCCACCAGCATGTACCCCTTGGCATCCGTTGCCATTCCAGAAGCAACGAATAGCGGATCGGCTTTCGGACCGGTTGCCCAGACAATAGCATCCACACACAACTCTTGATGAGCGGTCGTGATCCGGTAGGGCTCGATGGCTGTTATTTCATCGGCGACCACTGTAATTTGTGGCATTTTCCGCAGCCGATCCATAAATCGCCCTCGAACCTTTTCCGTTCCGGAAGGCAGAATCCCAGATGCATGGGTTAGCAAAATCACAGATCCTTGAAAAACTTTTTTGGATGCTCCCAGTGCTATGGCTGTTTCCAGTGCCGCGGCCCCGGAGCCGATAACCAGCAAGGTGCCACTCGCTATTGAAGGCAGCTGTTCTTTAAGGGCTTTAAGTCCTGTAAACGGCTTCAGGTGGAACTCTGGAGGGCCAATACGGCCTTGGTCACGGGAAGCGGCCTTTGATCCTATATCAACAGAAGCAATCTCATAGGTAACTCTTTCGCCATTTTCCAACATCACTGCCTTTTTCGAAGGATCGATCTGTGTCACGCCGCTGCAAATGAAGGGAATGCCATAGTGACCCGCCAATACTTCCATGTCGATGAAAACGTCCTCTTCAGTGTATATTCCCTCTATCCAGGATGAAATCATCCCAGAGTAATAGGTTTTGGATGCATTGCTGATCAAAACAACACTTTCAAGAAACACGCGGTCTTTCTGAGCCAGTCTGAGCAATTCCAAATGGGCATGACCGCCGCCTACCAGAAGAACTTTGGCATGTTTATAAGTAGCCATCCTTATTGCCCCCCTCGGTTTTACCGTTCAGTTCATCCTTCTCTGTAGAATCCACCAGACCGCTCTTCTTCTTGATAAGCGCCCCCGCAACGGTGAAGATCAATAGCAATGCCACTGAAAGAATCATGCCTGCAGGATTGTCGGTATCCATCGCCGAAGCTCCAAAGTAGACATAGAGCATAGTTCCCGGCAACATCCCCAGCAGATTCCCACAGGTATAATCCCGATACGAAATACTGGTCAGTCCCGCTAAATAGTTGATGGCATTGAAAGGCACCACCGGAAGCAGCCGCAGGGTGACTAATACCCGAAACCCATTATGCCGCAATTGCTTGTCCATCTGCCCCAGATAGGGATATCGCCGTGTCAGAAACGTGGTAAGATCACTGCCAAAATAGCGCGATAGCGCAAAGGTCAACTGGGTTCCAAGATTAGAACCAATGACCGCCACCGCGGTCCCCATCCCAAATCCAAACAAAACTCCCGACATAACCGTCATGGGCAGGCCCGGAATGGCAAAGAGAACGCCAGCCATATAGAAGCCTGCATATATCAAGGGAGCCCATGGATTGCTGCCCAGTTCTCTGATGCGATCAGGGATGTTCCTATTCATCAGAATCTCTTTTAGGGGGCTGAATGCAATGATTCCAAGGATTACTACCAGGGCCAGAAGCTTCACCTGTTTATCATAGCGTTTCATCACCAGAGACCACCTCCCAACTATCTGTTTCCATATGTCTTGTCGTCATGTTCTCAGTATAAACCTGAATATAGTTTTCTTATGTAAGAAGTTTCACATTAGAAATTGTTTCTACAGGGTATAATTACCCTATGATCCTCAACTTATGCCAGAGGCTGAGATAAAAAAGCTAATGAAGATTTTGAACGGCTTCTTTTAGCTTGGCCTTCTCTCCTGATGAACATCAGGAAAAGCCGCATTCAGAAAAAGGAGTGTTCCCCATGAAATACGACTATCATATCATCGTCGTCGGCGCGGGAAGCGGCGGTCTGGTGGTGGCATCCGGGGCAGCGGCCTTGGGTGCACGCGTTGCCCTGATTGAAAGCGAGAAAATGGGTGGCGATTGTCTGAATTCCGGCTGTGTGCCCAGCAAGAGTTTTTTAAAGGGCGCCCATCTGGCCAAGGACATCCGCGGTGCGGATACCTTTGGCATCCGCGCCGAGATTAAAGATATCAGCGTTGAAGCCCTGATGAACCGGGTTCACTCCGTGATTGCAGAAATTGAGCCCCATGATTCCGTTGAGCGGTACCAGGGCCTTGGAGTCACGGTACTCCAGGGTAAAGGTGTGCTTCTGGATCCCCATACCGTCCAGGTCAACGGGCAGGCCCTCACAGGAGAATACATTGTAATCTCCACAGGGTCAGCGCCTCGAATTCCGCCGATTCCAGGGTTGGATACGGTTCCATACCTGACAAATCGCACCCTCTTCAATATGAAAAAGCAACCTGCGCACCTGATCGTTCTGGGAGCCGGCCCCATCGGTCTCGAACTGGGGCAGGGGTTCAGACATCTGGGATCTGAGGTTACCATTATCGATCAGAGCAGCGGCCTCTTTGGCAAGGATGATCCTGAGGTAGGCCCTGTCATGGAGAGAGTATTCACCGCCGATGGGATTGCACTTGAACTCGGCGCCAAGATCATCAGCGTTCAGCAAAGGGGCGGCAACATTCGGGTAACCATTGAGAGGGATGGCAGCCATCACGCAATCATTGGAGACGGGCTTCTGGTCTCCTTGGGCAGAGTCCCTGTGAATGAGGATTTAGGGCTGGAAACCGTGGGCGTGAAGCTCAATGATCAGGGGTACATCGTCACAAATGATCAGCTCCAAAGCTCTGTTAAGAACATCTATGCCTGCGGAGACGCCACGGGCCCCTATCAATTCACCCATATGGCGGGCTATCAGGCCGGGCTGGTGATCCGGAACAGTATTTTCCGGTTGGGTGTGAAGCTGAATTACTCGGCTGTTCCCTGGACAACCTACACGAAACCAGAGGTGGCACATGTGGGGCATACCGAGCCGACTGCCGTGGCCAAGGGCGTATTCGGGAAGAGCGTCCTGATCCCACTGGATGAAATAGACCGCGCCAAAGCCGAAAATGACCTTCATGGATTCCTAAAGGTCATTCTGGATCGTGGAAACCGGATCATCGGCGCAACGCTGGTCGGCGATAAAGCCGGGGAAATGATTCCTGTTGCCACCCTCGCCATCCGCCAAAAGCTAAAGGTCTCCGCCTTCCTGAACATGATTTTCTCCTACCCGACAGAAGCAGAAATCTTCAAGATGGCTGCCTTGAAAAGCATGAAGGATGAATTTAAACCCTGGCAGGGAAAGTTGATTAGAGCATTGTTTCTCCGGAAATGATTCACTAAATCCTTGAGATGAAAAACTGCTGAAACGATGATGTGCTCCCCTATATGGATGGGTACCATCCTCTGGGTTTTGAAAAAAGCACCGGCTACTTTACACGCCCTGAAAGTAAGCAAGGCACTCTACGAAATGATGACGTAGGGTGCCTTGTTCATCCTTGGAACACTGGAATTCTGCGCTGCAATTTTACAACCGTCTCCACATGCCTTGAGTAGACAAAAATGATGTCGTTAAGACCCATTGGTTCCTTGGCGGATTGAGGACTGCACTTTTAATATTGTTGTATTTTCTACTCCAGTAAAGACAACCAAAGCTCTTCTGATTCAATCACTAGTTCAGCAACAAACTCAAGAAATGGCTTATAATCCATTGTGGTATGTGCGTAGTCCAACACTTCATAATACCGAGCACGGTTTTCTTTTTTTATAATGATGGGTGTATATCCATTTTTCATCAACTCAAAATTCAATAGCAGCCTTGAGGTTCTTCCGTTTCCATCAACGAAAGGATGGATCTTCACAAATTCCCCATGCAACAAAGTCGCTCTTACTAATGGATGAAAGGACTGCCATTCTTCTCTGTACTCCATTATTAGATTCTGCATAAGTATATCGATTTCATAGTACTTGGGCGGTATATGAACAGCACCACCAATCACGACATTTTCCATTCTATATCGGCCTGCATTCTGATTATCAATTTCTTTAAGGATTAACCCATGAATGCTCTTTATATTCCATTCGGATAAAGACTCCATATTCCCAATCAGTTCTTCAATAAACAGTATAGCCTCTCGGTGGTTTATAGCCTCTAAATGTTCGACGATACTTTTCCCACCAATTGTTATTCCTTCTAACACAACTTTCGTTTCTGATAAGGTCAACGTATTGCCTTCGATGGCATTACTATTATAAGTCCATTCAATAATTAGCTTTTCATGTAATGAATCTGCTAATCGCTTTGAAAATGGCCTATGCTGATCAATCTTTTCTTTCATCTCATCAATTTTGCTAAAATCATAGGCAATGCCTATATATGATTTTCTATGACTTACTCTGGAATCTGCAGGCTTAATGGCTTCAAATGGAATGGACCAGCTTTTGCCGAACTTCACAGCACCCTCAATTCGCCCTTCTGCACAAAGAACACGTATTCTTCTATCGCTGATCTGCCACTTCTCGCTTGCTTCAGTAACACTCATATATTTCATAAAAATCACCTCATAAATATTTTATACCGATATCGGAATAATGTAAATATTGTTCCGATATCGGTATAAAATGTTTTGATATAATCATTGAGGGACCAAGCTTAAGCAATAAACTTATCACACATCGTTATCAACCACTAAACGTCAAGGCTGATTATTTTCATCCCGGCATGTCACAAGTCATCAAAGATTCACAAGCACATCCAAAACATACTGAAATCCTATCCGCTCCTGCTCCAAACGGACATTGCCACCCAGTCGATTCCATCGCAAGTCATCATAGAGTTGCGATTCCGCCTCGCTCAACTGTGTCAAGTTTCTTTTCTCGGGCTTGTCCTCTGTACCCCAAAGTAATTTGTGAAGTTTGAGTGTTTGCTCATCCATGAACAACGAGATTGCATCCGGGAGTACACCCCGCAACTGGCTCAGAATTGCGAACCCATGGGTATCTATGTCACCCCAGTAATAAACCTTTTTTTGTTTGAGCCATTGTGCACCAACCAAGTAATCAAAACCATACCCGGCGCCAAACAGTACCATGGAATCCGGTAAGAGAGGAAATGCTAAAAAATTCACTTCATTCTCGGTAATAAAAACCTTCGTCATAGGCAAATCCAGTTTCGCAAAAGCGGCTGCGGTGATTTTAATGTCTTGGTCACATTCCGCTGAAATCAAACTGACGTTGGAATCCAATATACGAAACCGAATCCTGTTCGGCTTTTCCAAAAAGCCGTAGCGACGGCAAAAACCGCTATTTCCCGTTGCATTAAAATCTACCCAGTCCGGCGGAAGTGCTAGATCCAGAAGCTCAGATAAAAGCCCCCGATAGGATTCAACCATTTTTGAATGTACACCAGGAAGGTCGATTTGACGCAAATAAACGGCTGGCCTTGGATGATGCAACCCCCACTGAACAATGGTCAGAAGTTCCGTCCAAACATCCGCCACTTCCAAAGCCCGAAGTGGTCTTTTAATGAGCCATTGTACCAGAACAGGCACCTCCTGCCTCGTTTGTTCCAGTAACTGTGCATAAACACGTGCCTGTTTTTGTTTCCCCAAAATCACCAGTGCATCTGAAAGCCGGTCAACATAGATCTCAGCAGGTACCTCATTGGGGCCCAGAATTCGATGATTCACCTGTCGAAACACGATCCGGTAGTTCTTCGCTGACTTTGAGAGTTCGGAGATCCAGCTTTGCACCTCTGAAAATCGCTCGCTTAATTCCTTGGTCGTTGGGCGCTTGAGAACAAGTCGCAAGGGAAATAAATCCACATCCTCCGCCAGCGATGCTAACAAAGCACCACTCTCCCAACGCTTTTGTAATTGTTCCTTGATATCATTTGGCCGCGTCCAGTCCATCACTTCGTCCTCGTTTTCATCTCATAATCCCAAAGCAACTCGGACAAAATCTCCGATAATGCCTCACATCATTTTCTGTTTCTCATCACGATATTCCTGAATACTAATGTTGCGTAAAACCGAGCAGTTGCCATTGTCGTTATGGACAAACCCGACATTGGCAACATAAGGCTCGATGATGTGTATTTTCTGAAGCGGCGTTACAATAAGCAGTTGCAAATTGAGTTGAGCAAACAGCTGTAACCCATACTGGGCTGATTCATCCGATCCCCTGCCAAAAGCTTCATCAATCACTACAAAGCGGAATGAACGCGACCGAACCGCTCCCCACTCAAGCCCGAACTGGTATGCAAGGCTTGCCGCAAGTACCGTATAGGCAAGTTTTTCCTTCTGCCCGCCGGATTTACCGCTAGAGTCGGTATAATGCTCAAATTCCGTATTGTCCTCGCGCCATCGTTCGCTAGCAGCAAACAAAAACCAATTCCGGACATCCGTTACTTTTTCCGTCCACCTTCGATCGAGATCTGCATAACCTGTACGTCCTTGAAAACGTTCTATCATTTTCTTCACTTGCAAGAACTTACTCTCAGAGTATTGCGAATCTTCCGAACCTGTCAATGCGCCCTCCGTGCAGGAACGAAGTTCCGACTGAAAATCTCGAATTTCTGCATCCAGATTGGTTTGCGACTCCAACCGTATGTATCGTCCGGGGTTGTAATCAATCAGGGTCAGTGATTGATTGATCTGTTGAATGCGGTCACTGATGGATTCCCTCTCCCGATTCAACTGAGATTGAAAATTGGCTACTTCCCGAATGGTGTTCTCATTCAAAAGTGCTTTAAAACGTTCCTCAAAGCGCGGTAGATCGTCGGCTTTCAACTGTGACAGCATTTTGTTGTATTCAGGTCCAGCTTCGACGTTGACATCCACTTCTCTGGTTTCGAGAACCCAATCCTCCTTATACTTTGTCATGGCCTGGATAATCTTTTCACTGACTTTCTTCAGTTTTTTGTCCTCGCTGTCTATTTTGCTTTGCAACCATTCCCGCATCTCTCTTTCCCGGCTGTCACATGTTTCAATGGTTAGCAAAGCACGTCCCAATGCCTCCTCTTGCATATTTCTCAGCATCTCAAAAACATCTGCGTCCTGCTCGCTTTTTTCCCGCCATATAGCATCAACTTGTCGCAGCATGTTTTCATCATCACCGATTTGCTGCTCGATTTTCGATTTTTTATCATTGCGATCCTTGAGCTTTTGCTGCTAGAATAAAAATAGGACAAGTCAAACTGAGTTTTCATCATGAATTG
>CAYRIO010000031.1:0-37919 GCA_964424355.1 uncultured Peptostreptococcaceae bacterium | reverse complement strand
CGAATGACGGAGTCAAAGTCCGTTGCCTTACCGACTTGGCTAATCCCCAAAAATGGGGCGGCTGAGGGGAATCGAACCCCCGTATGAAGGAGTCACAGTCCTTTGACTTAACCGCTTGTCGACAGCCGCCATGTCGTCAACCTTTTTAGCTGACAAAAGCTATTATAGCCCATATGAATGGCCAAGTCAACCCACGAAAATCGATTTCGTCATTAATTAAAATTTTATAATCCGAGCCTTGCAAACACCCGGTTCCAGCTCGATAACCGCAGCGGATGCTTTATGCCCCGGGTAGGGACGCGCGGCGCTGCCGGGGTTCAAAAGCAGCAGATTTTCTTCTTGGTGGTTCACAGCCTCGTGGGTATGCCCAAAAACGACAATATCCGCTCCCAGCTCGATACCCCTGTAATACAGGCGCTGAAGCCCCTGTTTTACGCCATAGCGGTGGCCATGGCACATGAACAGGGTGTGGCCGCAAAAACTTAGCAGAAGCTCTTCCGGCAAGGTTTTCAGGGGGTCCGAATTCCCATGGACCGCGTAGGTTTCACGGACGTCGGTGACTGAATCCGTCAGATCCGCACCGTAATCCCCCAAATGGAGAATGACATCCGCGGCACCGACATGCTTCAGGGCACGCGCCAGCGCATTCCTATCCCCGTGGGTGTCACTGATCACCGCAATCCGCATGGCTGTTCATCCTTTCTTCAGGGCTTCATGCAGTGCTTCCAGCGCCCGCGACCGGTGGCTGATCCGGTTTTTGATGACAGGATCCAGCTGTGCGAAGGTGCAGGCTTCCTCGGGATAGTAAAAAAGAGGGTCATAGCCGAAACCGTTATGCCCCTGACCCGTGAAGCCAATGCGTCCTTCTACGGTTCCCCGGACAGCCAACTCCCTGCCGTTTGCAAAGGCAACGCTGACTGCTGATACGAACCGGGCCGTGCGGGCCTGTTCAGGGACGTCTTTCAGTTTCTCCAGGAGCAGACTGTTATTCAAGGCATCCGTAGCCCCTTCCCCGGCAAACCGGGCAGAATAGACCCCCGGAGCCCCTCCCAGGGCATCCACTTCCAGACCTGAATCATCCGCAATGGTATCGATCCCCGTTCGTTTCATGATTTCACGGGCTTTTTTCAGAGAGTTCTCTTCATAGGTGACACCATCTTCAATGATTTCCACCCCTTCCAGCCCGACATCGGAGAGGCTGAGGATCTCAACGTCCAAATCCCCCAGAATCGCGCGGATCTCCCGCAGTTTGTTGGCATTGGAGGTTGCCAGGACCATCTTTTTCATGGATTTTCTCCTTCTAACAGGGCAGAACCCCCGTTTTAGGCGGAGGTTCCGATCGTTTTCTTACTTGATTTTAATCAGTGCCATGGCCACATCATCAATGAGGTTGCCATGCTCATCCAAGTGGGCATCTCTGAATGAACCGTTGATCTTTCGCAGGAACGTTTCCGGATGCTGATCCAGATCCGCGATGAACTCGGTGCTGTTTTCCTGCACCTTGCCCCAGTTCTTGAAATCCCCACCCTTGCTGCCGGAGAAAAGGCCATCGGTGTAGAGGAAAAGACCGTCCCCAGGACTGAGCTCCAGCTCTGAATCGGTGAACCGGACCCCTTCCAGAATCCCCAGGGGAGGACCGTTCTGTTTACAGAACTGCAGGTCCATCGCCTTCTGATTGAATACCAGCGGGTAGGGCTGTCCTGCATTGGAATAGGTCAATTTGTGCCGATGAACACAGCCCAGAAAGGCCGTAAAGGCGATGAAGCTCATTTTTTCTCCGCGATCGAATATCTGGAAGATTTCCTTATTGATGTGCTCTAGAACCGCCTGCGGGGTCAGATCTTCCCGTTCAACAGTGGTCCTGAAAAGGATTTTCAGCATGGAGGATGCCATCCCTGCGGCAATGCCATGCCCTGTCACATCGGCAATCATGAACCAAATCCGGTCATTCTCCTTGACGCAGTCGAAGAAATCGCCGCCAATCCCCATGGAGGGCTGGTATTTCATGTACAGATCAAGCTCTTCAAAATTTCCCGGCTTTGGCAGCATGTATTTTGCAAAGGCGTTGGCGTTCTTGAGCTCTTCATTGATCCGTCGGTTAAGGTCGTGGATGGTCTTGTTCTGCTCATAATAAACCAAGGCGTTCTTGGCTTTGAGCGGCAGGATGATCTGCATCTCATCCGGCGACAGGGGCTTGATGAAATAATCGATGGCCCCGTCTTTCAGGGTCCGTTCGATACTCTGGATTTCTGAGATGGAGGAGTTCACAATGACAGGGATATCCCGGTAGCGTTCATCTTTCTTCAGCTCAACCAAGGTCTGGTAGCCATCCATATAGGGCATGACCAGATCCAGAATGATCAGATGCACTTCACGGGTTCTGACGATTTCAAGAACTTCCAAGCCATTCTCCGCTTCGTATATCACAGCACTGGGCAGCTTTGAATTCAGAACACTGCGAACCAACACCCTATTCATAACAGCATCATCAGCAATGAGGATTACACGTTCCATAGGGTTTCTCCTAACGAAAACGCCGATAGTCCAAAATAATTTCGGAATATCAGCGCATAGTTTTTCAGTCGTTTTTAATCCAAGTCAAAAAACTCATCCAGCTTCATGAGCTTGAACAGTTGTACGATATCATCGTTACTACCGGATACTTTGAATTGCTTGCCTTCATTCAGGCAGGTCTTATAAAGACTGATGACGAAGGTCACACCAACGGAATCGATATTTTCTGTTTCAGCCAGGTCCAATTCAAGTTCCTCGAAATCGGTTTCCTGGTCCAGCAGCTCCATGACGTTGAGATTATACTGCCGGACATTGGCGGCAATCAAGTCCTCGTGAAGCTTTAAGACTACCTTTTCTCCCTGAACAATCTTTTCCATTAGGCATTCCTCCCGGTATTGTTCTTCAAATCCAGCACTAACTTGACCTGTGTGTGTTCCACATCAATTTCAAAGTTCATATCACGAATCAATTGCATGCCTCTGTTGCGTTCACGGAGAACATAGTTTACATCCTGTGACACATGCTCCTCATCCATCGTGAAGCCATCACCTTCATCCTGCACGGTGAAGACAATCTTGGAAGGGTCATAGTCGACAGTAATGCATATTTTTTTTGTTTCATCAAACCGGTTCCCGTGTTCGACGGCATTGTTCAACACTTCTCTTAGCACAAAATTAATTGTAAATAAAAGATTCTTGTCCGTCAAGTCACATTTCAGCCTGAGCAACTCAACGACGTCAAGCACCACGAGGTGAACGTCCCGGTAGTTTGATGAAATTCTTCCGTTAAATAGCCGCATAAGCTTCTCCTCGGAATAACCTGCCTGTGGGCGCTAAATCCATTATACCCGATTCAATGCCCCTAAAACCAGTTATTTATTTAACGAATTTTATAATTCCATTATACATCCCCTGGACGAGCTTGTCCTGATATGCCTCATCCAACAAAAGACGCTCCTCGGCGGGGTTGGTCAGAAAACCGAGTTCCGCCAGAACGGCCGGCATCTTGGTTTCTCGGATCACCACCAGATTCGGACGCTGGATCAGACCGATGGAAGTGGCTCCGGTCGCCTTGCAGACCTCTGTTTGAAGCTGCTGGGCGAAGCCTTTGTTGTCACGGGCATCTGGAACATAGAGCATCTCAACGCCCTTGGGAGACGAGGTGCCGTTGGCATTGATATGGATACTCAGGAACGCGTTGGCGCCCATCGTGTTGGCGATTTCTGCCCGGCTCTTCAACTCGACATAGGTGTCATCATCCCGGGTCATATAAACCTTGTACCCGATATTTTCCAGCTTATGCTTGAGTTTCTGGGCGATATTGAGCACCAGATCCTTTTCCTTGGCTTTGGAAAACGGACTGATGGCACCGGGGTCCTTGCCGCCGTGTCCGGCATCAATGACAATCAGTTTGCTCTGGTAATCATATTTATTAAGGCTGTCGTTGACAAAAATGAACTTCAGGGCACTGGTGACCGGCCCAGCGGAATTATCCACATAGATGGTGCCTTTCGCCAGCTTCATCTTGATCTGGTACTGCTTACCGATGTCCTTGATTGCGATGTTCTGCACCACGTTATCGTCCACATCCAGGTTCATGGAATCGAGATTGATGGACTCTTTGGGCAATGTCACAGCCAGCGTGTTCGTCAGCTTGTCGAACTGCGTGGCATATGTACCGGATTCCAGGGTGTTGATACTCAAGTGGGCACTGTCCAGGGAATCCTTCCCGTAATCGAAGCCGTCCAGGGGGTTTCCGGAAACATACACGTACAGGTCCGAATCGATATCCTCAATATAGACATCTTCCAGACTCTGCCCAGGTTTCAGATTCACCGCCACTCGGGAGATCACATCCGTAGGTTCATACTCTCCGGCTGGATCCGCCTGGGAATAGGTGATGGTGTCGATTCCGCCCTTGCCGACAGACATGCTGCCTGGCTGCCCGTCATTGAGACCGAGCCGGGCATTGATGAAATCGACAACGACCTGCCCCTCCGCGAACTTCACGTTGTAGGTTGGGGCTTCTGCGGTTTTGATGATGACGGTTTCGGCATTGTAGATTTTTTCCGTTTTGATCTGGTTGATGCTGTTGTTGAAGGCCAGGCGTATCTCCTGGGTTTCCGGATCGTATTTGGCCTCGTAGCCCATCTTACGGTCCAGGCTGATTACGAAGCGGGTCCGATAAGGAACCACCTCCGCCTGTGACCCTTCCACCGTCCGGATATCCCCCGCATAGATTCCCATGTGGGAGACGCCGTTGGTATCCAGATCCCCTTTATTGTCGAGATCGAACAGGGTGTTCGCCATGTCCAGTATCAACTGATCCGTTCCGCCGATTTCTTTCGCCTGCAGAAAATACGAAGAGAACTCCACATCGCCGGTGGTCTTGAAAATCAATTCCGGATGATTCGGATTGCCGTTGTATTTTACCGATTTGACGGCCTGCAGGGATTTGTTGACGGTTACCGTCTGCGTATCCTGAATCCAACCGACATCAAGACCTAGCTGCTCACTGACGAATCGGATCGGAACCAGGGTCCGGTAGTTGTATTCCATACCCAGCAGTTTTACGGGCACCTTGTCCGGCAGCGTGTATTGATTGCCGTCCACCAGGGCGACGGAGCTGTCGGCCTTCAGGACGATGACCTTGTCCTTTAAAATGATGGTGGCTTCCTTGGTGTCGTTATCCCAGGTAACCGTCGCACCCAAATTGTCGATGATGAAGCGGAGCGGAACCAGGGTGCGGGTTTTTCCCCCTTGTTCAAAAAGAACGGCAGGGATATCCGTAATCACATCCTTACCACCCATGACCAGATTCACCGCTCTATACGCCTGGGTCTTTCCCGTGGCGGCATCCGTCAGCGAAATCTGGCCGGTTTCTACGTATTTATTAGCAAAGACCGCTGAGGCGCCAGCGGCGAACAGACACAAGACCATGATCAGACTCAGAATTCTTTTCACACGTCCACCCCGATATCATGAATTAGTTGACATATGCCATGATGGCATGAAGCATCCCTTGAACAAGCTTGTCCTGATAGTCTGCGTTTAAGAGGAGCTGTTCCTCTTCCGCATTGGTAACGAAACCCAACTCGGCCAACACCGCCGGCATCGCAGTATCGCGGATCACCACCAGATTGGGCCGCTCGATCAGGCCGATGGAATAGGCACCAGTGGCATTGCATATCTCCGTTTGAAGGATCTGAGCAAATTGTTTGCTGTCCCGGCCATCCGGGACGTAGAGCATTTCAACGCCATGAGGTTCCGGCTTTGTGGATGCATTGAAATGGATGCTGAGGAAGATGTCCGCAGCCAGATTGTTGGCGATGGCAGGACGGTCATGCAATCCGATATAGGTATCATCGCTTCGGGTCATATAAACCTTAAAGCCTTGCATTTCCAAATCCAGCTTCAATTTTTGGGCAATATTCAGGTTCAGATCCTTCTCTTTCGTCTGAGAGAAGGGGCTGGTGGCACCGGGATCATTGCCGCCGTGACCTGCATCGATCACCACGACCTTGCCGCCCGGATTGCTGACCGGTTCAACCACGCTGATGCGGCTTTGGAATGTCAGACGAATTTCCTTGGTTTGGGGATCGTATTCGGATTTACAGTCTATTTCATGGTCCATATTCACAACGAAACGGGTGCGGTAGGGCAGCACATCTTTCTGGAATCCTTCAACAGACAGGATATCCTCCGTACTTACCGCCAGATGATAGGTGCCGTTAGGGTCAATATCCGATTTGTTTTCAAGGTCGAACAGGGTGTTCTGCAGATCCAGGACAAGTTGGTCCGGTTCACCGGCTTTCTTCGCCTCAATGAATTCGGTCGTGAACGCCACTTCTCCGGTGGTTTTGAAAACAAGCTCCGGGCGGCGCAGATCCGTGTTGAACTGCACGGATTTCACCGCGGGCACCGGTTTGCTGACCATGACGGTCTGCGTATCCTGAACCCAATTCACCGACTGACCCAGCTGTTCGCTGATAAAACGGACCGGCACCATGGTGCGGTAGTTGTAATTTACACCCATCAGTTTCACGGGCACATTATCCGGCATGGGGCGGGGCTCGCCATCCACCAGTGCGGTGGCGCTGCCGGCCTGCAGAACGATCACCTGATCCTTCAGGACGATGATGGCTTCCTTCGTTTCATTATTCCAGGTGACCTCCGCTCCCAAGCTGTCGATTACAAACCGCAGCGGAACCAGGACACGGGTTTTGCCATCCTGCTCGAAAAGGATGGCGGGGATATCCGTGACGACGGTTTTCCCGTCCATCACCAGATTTGCCGCGGGGTACGTTTTTATTTTTCCGGTCTGGGCATCTGCAAGGGATATCGCCCCATCCTCTGTCTTTTTATCGGCGAACACCCCTGTTGTCAGCATACAAAACAGACCTAACATCATTATCAAACTCAGAATTTTTTTCACGATGAGCACCCCAGCCTTTTAAATCTCATTGATTACAGCCCCATTATATCCTTTCGGGACACGCATCGAGTGCAGCGGGGTGAATTGTCAAAAACATGTAACACTTCATCCCACAACCCGGAACAGTTCATCTGGGCCGGGCGGGAGCAGCGGCAGCACAGAATCCCCTGCCACGATTTGAATGCCCCCCTCTGTGATCTCGCCGATCACGGTCCCCAGGATCCCCTTGTTTTTCAGGGCCTCCAGGTAGGAAGGGGCCGATTCGGGGGCAAGGAGTACCAGCATGGAGCCGCTTGAAATCAGACGATAGGGATCGATCTTGAAATACGCGCAGACCTTTTCTGTCAGGGGGTGTACCGGAATCCGGTCCTGAAACACACGGGCGCCCAAACCGGCCACCTGGCACAGCTCCCAGATTGCGCCGTAGATACCGCCCTCGGTGACATCATGTAATTTAAGCGCTTGGTGCAGCCCCCCCAGAACCCCTTCGGGAACAACGCTGAGCTGATTGAAAAAAGCCGTGCGCTGATCGATCTCCTCTGGGCTGAGTACGGCGGAAAGCACCTGAGAAAAGTCACTCAGCAGGATGCCTGTCCCCTCAAGACCCGCGGTTTTTGTCATGACAAGAACATCCCCCGGCCTGGGGGAACGGCCCTCACGGGAAGCCGCCGGCTTGAATCCGATTGCCACGCCGGAAACCACCATCCGGTTCACCGCCGTTGTGATTTCGGTGTGCCCGCCTATGATCTCAACGTTAAGCAGGGCCGCTTCTTTTGCGGCCTGCATCATGACACCCTCCAGCTCTTCCGCAGTGGTACCCACCGGCGCCAGGATCGTCAGCATCAAGCCCACCGGCGCGGTGCCCTGTGCTGCGATGTCGTTGCAGTTCACGTGAACCGCCAGACTGCCCAGAATCTCGCTGGCCCCGGTGATGGGGTCCGTGGACAGCACGCAGAGGCGCCCCGCCGGATCCAGCACGGCGCAGTCTTCACCCAGCTCGGATCGGAGCAGCACCTCCGGCCTTTTAATTTTCAGGTGTTTGAACACCAATTCCTTCAACAGATCTGAATCCAGCTTTCCTGCCTGAAGCATCATGCCACGTCCTTACCTTGATATGTCGTTACTGCTGGGGCCTGATTTTCTCGACCCTTCCAAAATACCAAAACCCCATCCCGGTCCGTTCCCAGCCCTTCAGCCCTTTAGAGACCAGAGCCGGATCGGTCAGATAATATAGCGGGATGACCACCTGGCTTTCTGTCAGGAGTTTTTCAGCACCGTACAACCGCTTGGAGCGTTCCGGGCCTGACAGCAGCTTGGCTTCCTCAATCAGGTTATCATAGAGGGGATTGCCCCAGTGGGCATCGTTATTGCCGGAGTAACTGAGGAACAGGTCCAGAAAGGTCATGGGATCTGAATAGTCCCCGATCCAACCGCCCCGAGCCACCATGTAGTCCCCTTTATTGCGCATATCCTGCAGCACGGCCCAGGGGTACGTGGTGACCTTGCAATGGATCCCCAGGGTTTCTTCCCAGCTGGCTGCAACAAAATAGGCGATGGCTTCATATTCGTTGGTGTCATCCACACGAATCTCCAGCTCAGGGAAGCCCTTCCCCTCCGGATATCCGGCTTCCTTCATCAACCCCCGTGCTTCATCCACACTGGCGTATTCTGTAGGAATGCCATAATTTCCGGCGACATCCCGGAACATGTTGCCCTCGCTGTCCCGGATCCCCATGGGAACAATCCCGGTGGCCGGAATCTGCCCGGCCTTCGTCACCTGGGTGACAATGGCGGTCCGATCCAGGGCCAGATTGAGTGCTTTGCGGACTCGGATATCCTTCAACGCCGGTTTATTGACATTGAGATAATAGAAATGGGTCCCGATATGCGGGAATATGTAAAAGCTTTCGTTTTCGGCTTCCAATTGACTGATTTTGGTGACAGGAACGCTATCCGCCAGATCCAAGGCGCCTTCTTCAAAGTTCGTCAAGGCTTTCTCCGCATCCGGATCGAACAGGACTTCTATTTTCTGCATCTTCAGACTGACCGCACCCACGTATTCCGGGTTCTTTTCGAGGATCATCCCCGTCCCCGGCTGATAGGATTTCAATATGAAAGGGCCATTGCAGACATAGCCTTCCGTCTCTTTTGCCCAGCTGCCATCCGGTGATTTTCGGGCCATATCCTCCCGCAGGGGGAAATAGGTTGGGAATGCCGTCAGTTCCAGGAAATAACTGGTCGGCGCGATCAGGGTCACCTGAAGGATCCGGTCATTGATGGCTTTTACCGCCACGGCATCCGCCCCGGCCCGGCCCTCGTAATAATCCTGTCCACCTTTGATATAGAATAGTTGAAAAGCATATTCCGCGCCATTGGCCGGATTCAGTACCCACTTCCAGGCGTATTCGAAGTCCTTCGCCGTCAAGGATTTCCCATCGGACCAGTTCGAATCCTTCAGATAGAAGGTATAGGTCAGCTGATCTTCGGAGACCTCATATTTTTCCGCAATTTCGGGGACCATTTTTCCGTCTTTTTCCCGCATCATCCCAGAAAACAGGTTATTGATGACATTCCCGGCATCCAGGGCCGCATTCAATTGAGGGTTCAAGGTTTTAGGCTCGGACCCCATATTCCATTTCATGTCCTGTGCAACGGCCTCTTCAGCAGCGGCCTTTGAGGCATCCTCCGACGGGAGAGGCTTTTCTGATGGGGCGCACCCACCTATGAGAAGGGTTATCCCCGTAAGGATCGCCAAAATGGTTTTACCGGTTCTGATCATGGGTCGCTCCTGTTCTCTTGACTCTTCTACCATCATACAGGAAGGAAAAATGGGATGCAAGGCGAAAACCAGCAAATGTCAGGCTGAAGCGGGACAAAAAGAGCCCCCCGGCCAGCGGGGAGCTCTCATGAATCCATTTACTTGGTATCGCCTACGTTAAAGATGAAGTAGTAGGTGCCGATGTAAGGCATGATCTTGAAGGTGTCGCTCTCTGCTGTCAGTCGTGGAATCTCCTGGTTCGGGATCCCCATTTGGTCGACAACATCAATCTCGCCGGCTTCAACAGCCGTCAGGGATGTGGAGGCATCGACGATCATCAGGATGTCGATCTGGTCCAATTTGACCATGCTGCTGTTCCAGTAGTTTTCATTCTTAGCCAGAACAATACGGTCGCCGGTTTTGTAGTCTTTCATTTTGAAAGGACCATTGGAAAGGGCAGTTGCAGGGTTCTTTGCCCAGTTGTCAGGATCTTTCTCTACCATGTCCTTACGGATTGGCATGTAGGTGTAGAAGCCTGTAAGATCCAGGAAGTAAGGTGTCGGTGAGATCAGCTCGACTTGAAGGGTCTTCTCGTCGATGGCTTTTACGCCGACATCTTCAATTTTGCCTTTGCCTTCGTTGAATTCCTGACCGCCTTTAACATAATAGAGCTGGAAAGCGTACTCGGAAGCGGTTGCAGGGTCAAGGGCGCGTTTCCATGCGTATTCGAAATCGCCGGCAGTTACAGGCTTGCCATCGGACCATTTGGAATCACGAAGGTGGAAGGTGTAGGTCTTGCCATCTGCAGAAACCTCATATTTTTCAGCAATTCCGGGTTGAACCGCGCCGCTCTCATCTTTTCTCATCAGACCTTCATACAGGTTGTTGATGACGTGACCGCCGTCAGCAGCGCTGTTGAGGGTTGGATCCAGAGTCTTGGGGTCGCTGGCAAGGTTGAAGGTCATTTTGCCGTTGTCTGTGGAAGTTTTACCGAAGTAGAAGTGACCCAGCATGGACAGTTCCCAATCCTTCACGCGTTTTGCGACGATGATGGGTTGTGTGTAGTAGTAGATGGGCATGACGATCATGTCGTCCATCAGCATCTTCTCAGCTGCATACAGCTTCTCGTCCCGCGCCGCGCCAGTAGCCAGTTTGGATTCTTCGATCAGTTTATCGTAGTCCGTACGGTACCAGTGTGCATCGTTGTTCCCGGAGTAAGTCGTCCAAAGATCCAGGAATGTCATGGGATCCTCGTAGTCACCAATCCAGCCTGCACGAGCCACTTCAAAGTTCCCTTGGTGGCGGGTATCCTGGAATACAGCCCACTCTTGGTTTTGAAGTTCAACCTCGATACCCAGGTTTGTTTTCCACATTTCTTGAACAGCCTCAGCGATGGCCTTGTGGTTTTCGCTGGTGTTATAGATGATCGTCAGCTTGGGGAAGCCTTTCCCATCGGGATAACCGGCATCTGCCAGAATTTTCTTTGCTTCATCAACGCTGGCCATCGTAGGATCGATGCCGAAATTCCCGTTGGTTTCGCGGAAGTCTTTACCGGTGGAATCCTTCAGTCCTGCGGGCACAAAGCCAGTAGCAGGAACCTGACCACCTTTAGTAACCGTTTCAACAATGGCGGTACGATCAATTGCCAAGGTCAGTGCCTTACGGATGTTAACGTCTTTCATCAGTTCTTTCGCCGTTACTTCTTTAGCGGGTGCTTCTGCTGCCGGTGCGGGTTTTGAACAACCGGAGAACACCGCCATAACCATCACTGCTGCCATCAGAATTGCTAAGCCTTTCTTAAACAAATACATCCCCTCCATCTCATTTTGAATTTTTGAAACATACTTCAAATTTCGCGGTCCCCTGAGTTTTCGCGCAATTCAAAATCTTAGTTCATTATACCTTCGAGGTGCCGTATTAATCAATTAATACGGGGCTGAACCCTTCCAATCAGAGGATTCAGCCTTGTCGCATCGCAGGCTTCAGAAGGCCTTCAGAGCTTGTTAAGATTTCGACTCAATTCCAGTTCCCTTCCTATTTCATGGTGTTCAGGTGACAGGCCGACATATGACCGCCCCCCATATCCAACAAAAGCGGCTCCAGTGTGGCGCAGATATCCATCGCATGGGAGCAGCGGGTTCTGAATCGGCAGCCCGAAGGTGGATTCAATGGACTGGGCACATCGCCCTGGAGCACGATCCGTTTATTGGCCTTGGCCACATTGGGATCCGGAATGGGAATGGCGGACAGGAGTGCCTGGGAGTAAGGGTGCATGGGATTTTCATAAAGATCTGCCGCATCGGCCAGTTCCACCATCTTGCCCAGGTACATGACCCCGATCCGGTCGGAGATATGCTTGACCATGGACAGATCATGGGCGATGAACAGGTAGGTGAGTCCGAACTCCTTCTGGAGATCCTCCAGCATATTGACCACCTGGGCCTGGATCGAAACGTCCAGAGCCGAAATCGGTTCATCACAGATGATGAAATCCGGGCTGACAGCCAGGGACCGGGCGATGCCGATCCGCTGCCGCTGACCGCCTGAGAACTCATGGGGATACCGATTGGCGTGGTCTTTGACAAGACCGACCTTGTCCAGCAATTCGTAAATGCGGTTCTGGCGCTCGGCGCCCCGGGAGAGGCCGTGGATATCCAGGGATTCGCCGATGATATCGCCGACAGTCATCCGGGAATTCAGGGAGGCGTAGGGATCCTGGAAAATCATCTGCATCCGTTTCCGGTAGGGCCGCATTTCTTTTTGTTTCAGTCGCCCCAGTTCTGTACCGTCGTAGATGATTTCTCCGTCGGTGATGTCGTACAGCCGGATGATCGTCCGTCCGATGGTGGATTTACCGCAGCCGGATTCACCGACCAGGCCCAGGGTTTCACCCCGGCGGATCTGGAAGGAGACGCCGTCCACGGCCTTCAGATGCTCCACCTTATTGCCCATCAAGCCCCCGTAGATGTTGAAGTACTTCTTCAGGTTCTTGACCTCCAACAGGACATCGTTCTTGCTCTTCGTGTTTTCGCTCATTGCGTGACTCCCTTCATGACACCCTTGCCCAATTCGGAAGCAGGCGCATCTTCATGGAGGAGCCAGCAGGCCGAACGGTGGCCTTCCCCACAGGAGAAGTAAGGCGGCTGTTCTTCCAGGCATATTTTCAGACAATAATCGCATCTATCGGCAAAGGGACACCCCTTCGGCGGTTTCAGCAGATCCGGCGGCGTTCCATCGATGGGGATCAGCCGTTGGTGTTCATTGATATCCAGACGGGGAACGGATTTCAGCAGACCCAGGGTGTAGGGATGCTTCGGGGAATAGAAGATATCCTCCACTTTCCCCTCTTCCATAATGAGACCGCCGTACATGACCACGATCCGGGAACAGACATCGGCCACAACCCCCAAATCGTGGGTGATCAGGATGATGGAGGTCTGAACCTTATCCTTCAATTCCTTCATCAGTTCCAGAATTTGCGCCTGAATCGTTACATCCAGAGCCGTGGTCGGCTCATCGGCAATCAGGAGGTCCGGTTGACAGGACAGGGCGATGGCGATCATGGCCCTTTGACGCATGCCGCCGGAGAATTCATGGGGGTAGTTATCCACCCGTTTTTCAGGATCCGGGATACCAACCAGGGTCAGCATTTCGACGGCCTTTTTCCGGGCCTCTGACTTGCTGATCTTCTGATGTTGCATCACGGCTTCCATGATCTGATCTCCAATGGTGTAAACCGGGTTCAGGGAGGTCATGGGATCCTGAAAGATCATGGCGATCTCGTTGCCGCGAATCTCCCGCATATCCCTGTCGGAACGGGTGACGATATCGCGTCCCTTAAAAAGCACTTCTCCGGATTTGATGACGCCCGGATACTGCAGGAGCCGCATGATGGACATGGAGGTGACGCTCTTGCCGCTGCCGGATTCCCCGACAATGCCCAGGGCCTCTCCTTTATCCACATGGAAGGATACACCGCGAACCGCCTGAATCTCCCCAACATGGGCGTAGAAGGAGGTTTTCATATTCTTGACTTCCAGCAATCTTTCAGCCGGACAAATCCCTTGGGTTGAGCCAGCCTTCTCAGAGCTGGTGTTTTGACCTTCAAGTAGTTTTTCTGCCATTATCCTTCACCTCACTTACTTACGCAGACGGGGATCCAGAGCATCTCGGAGCCCGTCACCCAGGAAGTTGAACGCCAACATCGTGATACAGATTGCCATGGACGGGAAGAACAGCTGGTAGCTGTATGTCCGGAGGCCCGCCAGGGCATCGTTGGCCAGGGTTCCCCAGCTGGCGATCGGAGGCGTTACACCCAAGCCGATAAAGCTGAGGAAGGCTTCTGTAAAGATCGCCGTAGGGATCATCATGGTCATCGTAACGATGATGGGACCCAGTGCGTTGGGGATCAGATGCCGGATCATGATCCGGTTGGTGCTGGCCCCCAGGGTCCGTGCAGCCAGGATGAATTCCTGCTCTTTCAGCGTCAGGACCTGCGCCCTGACAATCCGGGCCATCCTGTCCCAGAATACCGATCCCAGGGCGATGACAATGGACTGCAGTCCCGGTTCGAACACCACCGTCAGCAGGATGACATACAGGATCAGGGGAACGGTGTCGATGATATCGACAATCCGCATCATGATGGCGTCCACACGGCCGCCCATGTATCCGGAGATGCCGCCGTAAAGCACACCGATCACCAGGTTCACGGAGGTGGCGACAAATGCGATGAAGAGGGAGATGCGGGCACCGTTGAGGACACGGACAAAGATATCGCGGCCCAGGGTATCGCTGCCGAACCAGTAGGTCTTATTGAAAACGGTCTTGTCCGGCTGAACCTCCTGGCCGTCGATCCGCAGCATGAATTTCTGCGCCTGCGGGCCGCCTTCAGCTTCAGTGCCATCCGTTACCGCCTGGTTCTGGGCACTGATATAGGAGTAATCCAGTTCGACCTTCTTGCCGTCGATATCATAACTCCGGACTTTCTTTTCTGTGTCGTTTTTCTTCTCGGCAATCCGCTTGATGACCTTGCCGTTTGGATCCACTTGAATCAGCTTGTATTCCCGGTGAGCGTATACATAGGTATTGTCCGTGACCTTGTAAAGGTCCATGACCGGGGGGATCCCCTGCAGGCTCAGGTTCTGTTTGGAGAAGCTGTGGGAGGAAAACATGGGACCCACGATCGCCAGAAGTACCAGCAGGATGATGGTATAGAGGCCGATCATGGACAGATGATTGTGCTTCAGCCGTCTCCAGGCGTCCTGCCAGTAGGTCATACTGGGCCGAACGATCTTCTCAATATTTTTTTCTTCCTTGGGAACACTGTCCCACATGGATTTGTCGTGTTTGATTTCCGCCATGGCCGCCTCCTAATCTTCCAGCTTAATACGGGGATCAATCAACCCGTACAACAGATCTACGATCAGGACCGCAATAATGAGGAACACCGCGTAGAATATCGTCAGACCCATGATCACCGTGTAGTCACGGTTTCCAACAGCCTCAACGAAGTGCTTTCCAACGCCGGGGATCGCGAAGATCCGTTCAACGACGAAGGAGCCGGTGAGGATGAAGGCCACCGTAGGGCCCATATAGGTGACTACAGGGATTAGAGCATTTTTCAGCGCATGCTTGCCGATCACCACCGATTCCGGCAACCCCTTGGCCCGGGCAGTCCGGATGTAATCCTGCTGCATAACCTCCAGCATGCTGGACCGCATCAGACGGGCGACGAACGCCAGGGAGAAACCGCCCAGGGCGATGGTGGGTCCGATCAGATGCTTCCACGAGGTAAGCCCGTTGGAGGGCAGCCACCCCAGCCGGGCACTGAATATATACACGATGCCGGTGGCCATGACGAAGCTGGGTATCGTGATCCCCAGGGTGGCCAGCACCATCACCGTATGATCCTGCCACTTGTTCTGCTTAAGTGCCGAGATGATCCCCGCCGGAATTCCCAAAAGGACAATCATGACGACCGCGGCAGTACCGATCTTAACGGTGTATGGCCAGCCCTCTTTGATCAGTTGATTGACAGTGACGCCACGCCGCTGGAAGGAAGGTCCCAGATCCAACTGGACAACCCCACCGATATAATCGACGTACTGCTTCCAAACCGGATCATCCAAATGGTACTTCTTGTTCAGTGCTTCCAAAACTGCTGGAGGAAGCGCCCGCTCCCGGGTGAATGGCCCGCCGGGAATGACATGCATCATGGTGAAGGTGAGGGTTATGATGACAAAAAGCGTGAGAATACTCGCGATAGCGCGATTGAATAAGAAACGGCCCACACTACACACTCCTTTCATAAAGGTATCTGTTTTCCGGCACAGCCGTGCCGGTGATAACGGCGATTGTTAAAATCACCGCTGTTCCGCCCCTTTACTATAGAATATAAGGTCCAGTAAATTCAATAGGTTGAAGCCCTTCGAACCGTTTAAATAAACGTAACAAAGTCCCTGCATGTTGCCACAGCTGCTGTTGATAACGCTTTCCCGGAGGGCCGTTTTATGGCACTTTAAGTTTTGTTAATAATTGAGGCTTCTACCTTATACAATTAGCTTCGTTTTTGCCCGCTCCAGGAGGACACTTCCCACAATTCACGGCAGAATACACACAAAAGAGGCGATGTGTCGTCGCCTCTTTTGTGTCAGTCGCTCTCTTCAATTATTATAGGAAGCACGCGATGCCTACTGCTTTTTCAGACCCAGGATCGCCCGGGCTTCTTCCGGGGTGGCGATGGCTTTTCCCAGCTCCGCCACGATGCGCTTGGTCCGTTCAACAAACTCCACATTGGTGGTTGCCAGCTGCTTGGAGGCGAAGAAGATGTTGTCCTCCATCCCCACTCGCACATGACCCCCCAGTGCCAGAGCCGCATACATGATGGGCAGATGGCCCTTGCCGATCCCCAGGGCGCCCCAGGTGGCGTCCGCCGGAATCAGGCTTTTCAGGAACATCAGGTTTTCCACCGTGGCTGTCATGCCCCCTGCGGCGCCCAGGACAAACTGGAAGTGCAGGGGCCCCTTCAGGATTCCTTGCTTCTGATAGTGCAGGGCATTGTAGATCATGCCGGCATCGAAGATCTCGATCTCCGGCTTCACGTCGTTCATCTGCATGGCGATGCCCAGCTTCTCCAGAAAATCCGGGCGGTTCTCGAACACCGTGGAATGCATCCAGTTCATGGATCCGCAGTCGTAGGAGGCCATTTCCGGCTTCAGCTCCATGAAGGGCTTCATGCGCACCTCGTCCTTCAGGCCGATGCCCCCGGAGGTGGTGAGATTGATGACGATGTCACAGCCGGATTCCCGGATATAGCCCACGGTTTCGCTGAACTTCTCGAAGCTCATGGAAGCCCGGTCCTCATCGTCCCGCACGTGGATGTGGGCAACGGAGGCCCCGGCCTTCCAGCAGGCAATCACCTCATCGGCGATTTCCCGAGGCTGGAGAGGCACATGGGGGGTTTCGTTCTTGGTGGGCCAGGCCCCGGTAGTTGCTACGGTTAAGATGACTTTATTCGATAAATCTGCCATGTATGTGTTTCCTTCCTTTTCAATGAGTCTCTATGCAGGACTGTTGATTAAAGACCGCCGTAGGTGTAAGTCCGCTCCGGCACGTCGTTCACAAGGCTTTCATCAATCTCCGCAACGCAGCGGACCATGGAGCCATCCCCCATGAACCAGCGGATGGGGAAGCAGAAGAATCGGAACCGCTTGCCGGAAACCTTGTCGAGATTGCCCCCCAGGTTTTCGACGCCAACGATGCCATGACCCAGCATTTGCTTGTGGCAAGGCTCCCAGGTTCCCCATTCGCCCAGGGCTTCCAAATCGCCGAATTTATCCATGTAGGCCTCTTTGCCGTGGATGCGGATATACTCATCCTTGTCGAATTCAGCGTAGGCTTCTTCACCGAATTTTTCCTTGTATTCCTCTGTGATGGGTCGGCCGGATCCCCCAGCCAGATTCATGCGGGTGGCACCGTTATTGCCCATAGCCGTGTGCAGGGGATGATCCAGAGCCTGCATATCCATGGCCACGCACTTCACCTTGTGTTTCACAAACCACTTGCCGGCATCTACCCCTGTTCCGCAGGAATAGTGGTAGTATTCCTTGGAATCGTCGAATTTCCGGTGCATCCCCGTGTTCAGACAGATGATCATGCCCTCCAGTTCTTCCGGCTTGATGTTTGCCCGCTGACAGGCATCTTCCAGGTGAACCGATGTAATCAGGCCCCAAGGCTCGATGTTGATCTCCAGGCAGATAGCATCTCCGGTGTAGGCATCAACAGCCATTTCGTGGGTGTAACGGGCTCTTCGGCCATCGAATTCCCTTTCCATGACGTGACGGGGGGCATCACAGTGGGTGCCGGTATGCTGGACACAGTCGATCCGCTGAGTCAGCACGCCGCCCTTTGCCAGGGTGTGCATGGAATCGATCACCGGCTTTGCAAAATAGGGCCAACGGGGGATATCTGCGCTGAATGGGTGTGTCAGGTCAACGAATACTTTTTTCTCCATGTTCTTATTCCTCCAAGTTTTTTTAGTTCAGTTCTTCTTCGCCGCCAGGGCGTCAATCAGATACTCCGACAGCCGCTTCCGGGAAGCGCCGATGGTTTCCGGGGTCCATTCCTGGAACCCCTTCCCGGATTTGAAGCCCAGCTCTCCCGCCGCGATCTTTTCCTTCAACAGGGGGGAGGGCGCGTGAGAATCCTCCAGGTCCTTTAAGATGTAGTCGTGGATGGCGAAGGTCAGATCCAGTCCCACCATATCGGCGTTCTCCATGGGGGCCAGGACCGGAAGCCTGAGGCCCGGACCGTGCTTGATGGCTTCATCCACGGTGGCTGCGTCGGCGATGCCGTTCTCGACGATGGAGATGGCCTCCCGCCACAGGGCGTGCTGGAGCCGGTTGGCCACAAAGCCCGGCACATCCTTCTTCACATAAATCGGGTGTTTCCCTGCCTTTTTCAGGAGGGCCATGGTGGCTTCCATGGTAGCCTCCGAGGTGTCGTCAGTCTTGACCACCTCCACCAGGGGGATCAGATAGGGTGGATTCCAAAAGTGAGTCCCCACAACACGGTCTTTTCCCGTGACCCGTTCCCCGATGGCGCTGATGCTCATGACCGATGTATTGGACGCCAGGATGGTGTCCGGCCGGCAATTGGCTTCAAATTCCTCAAAAATACTCTGTTTGAGGGCCATGTCCTCAAAGACGCACTCGATGATGAGGTCCGCCTGAACCATGGCTTCCCGGCGGTCTTCCGTCACGTGGACATTCCCGATGATTGCTTCCGCCTGCTGGACCGTGTAGATCCCTTTGTCGATGAAGGGCTTCAGATTCGCTCTGAGGTTCCCCGCCACATTGGCTTCGGCAATACTCAGGGCATAGACCGTGACATTCAGGGAGGGGTCTGCCGCAAAGATCTGGGCGATGCCGCATCCCATGAGTCCGGAGCCGAAAATCGTAATATGCTTGATTGCTTTTCCCATTGTCTTATCACTCCTGATCAGTTGGCCCAGTATCCGCCTTCAGTGGCCACATTGGCCCCTGTCATGAAATCGCTGGCACTGGAAGCCAGGAAAATCGAAGGCCCTACGAAATCCTCCGGCTCCCCCAAGCGGCCGACGGGGAGACGCTTCAGGAAGTTCTGGTACACCGCGCTGGCGGGATCGAACATCCACTCCGTCAGATCGGAACGGAATACCGTGGGGTTGATGGTGTTGACGTTGATGCCGTGCTTGGCTGTCCATTCACAGGCCAGGGACTGCGCCATCAGGTCGATTCCCGCCTTGGCGGTGCAGTAGCCGGTGTAGTTGGCCATTCCCATCTTGGAACGGGCCGAGGAAACCAGGATCACCTTGCCGCCCTTGCCCTGCTCGATCATCTGTTTGCCCACATATTTACAGAACAGCCATGTGCCCTGAACATCGGAATCCATGATTTTTTTCCAATCCTCCAGGGTCTGGTCCACAATGGGCTGGGGATTGTTGTAGCCCGCAGCGGTGACCAGCACGTTGATTTCCCCGAATGTATCCACCGCAGCCTTGGCGATGCTGATGACATCCGCTTCCACCGCCGGGTCCCCGATGGCATAGCCACAGGCAATCCCTTCAGCGGTCAGATCCTGACACAGGGCCTTGCACTTTTCATCGCTGCGGCCTGTCACAAAGACCTTCATGCCGGCGTAGCCATACCCAAAGGAGATAGCGCGGCCCAAGGCCCCTGTGGCGCCGGTGATGACAGCCACTTTTCCTTCTACATTGAACAGATTCTTGATTCCTGCATGATCCATCTTGATAGCCTCCATTTCAACCGATTTATTTTTGAAAATCCGTTACATTATGCAGCCACTTCTTCAACTGATTTGTTCTTCATCCGCATGACCACCACCAGGGAAACCACGGTGCAGACGATGAGGACATTGGCACAGATGCCGTAAAGGCTTCTGAATGCCGTGATACCGGTTGCGGTGGAAATAAGGAGCTGGACAAAGGGTGAGGACAGGAAGCCGATGTGAATGCCTGCCGTCACAATGCCGTAGGCATCATCCCGCTTGGACCGTTCAACCTTCTGGGAAACCAGGTTCAGGATGTAGGGCACCAGCATGCCGGACCCCAGACCGATGAGACTGTTGGCGATACACTGGGTCGTGAAGTCGTGGGTGAAATACATGACCACGTAGCCCGCAGCGAAGATGGCGATGGAGATGGGCACCAGATAATGCTTGGTCTTGTGATAGAAGGTGGGGAACAGGAGCCCTGAAATGATGCTGATCCCCCCGGGCAGTGAAATGGCCATCCCGATCATATAGGGCATGCCGATTTTTTCGGTGATCATGAAAAGGGCGGTGTTGTTGATGTTGAAGGCGAAGAGCATCCAGTTGGCGATCATGAAGAGCAGCAGGCCGTAAACCACCTTCGGAAGCCCCTTTTCAGAAGACGGGGTGCTTCCCTCTTGTACCGCGACCACAACCGGGGGTGATTTTGGCAGACCCACCATGGCGATGACCATGATCACCAGACACAGCCCAAAGCACAGGAATGGGTATTTCCAGCCGAGGATCAGAATGAAACCGACGGCGATACTGTCCAGCACGTTGGCCACATTGGCGACCCCGGTAGCCAGTCCCAGCATCCGCTCCCGCTTTACGCCGGAGAAGTTTTCAGCGATGATGGCGTTGGGCAGGGGCAATACCAGACCCACGCCGATCCCGGTGATCAATCTGAAAATCAGCACCTGGGCCAGGGTTTGGCAGAAGAAGGGCAGCATGCCGGCAACGCCGTAGATGAGCAGGCCCAGGACAATGAGGTTCTTTTTGTCGTGTTTCTTGGCCAGCTTCCCGGCGATGATGCTGAAGGGAATCGATGTGAAGAAGGGCATGATGACCACCAGCTGCAGCTGGAAGGTGGAGGCATCCGGGAATGCCTTGGACAGCTCTCCGAGAATTGGCGCCACCACTGAAAGCTCGTAAATCCAAACAAAGGGAATCAACAGCATTGCAAACACATTGAACTTTGACAGTTTCACGTTGCTCATCCGCAACCTCCTCGAATTAATAATTCACAATCACCAGCATGGATGCGGGCATATTGGTTTCGTTGATCACTTCGCGGCCTTCATTGGGCCCCAGGAACAGGGTATCGTGCTTCTTCAGGACCAGGGTCTCCGTCTTGGATTTGACAACGATTTCCCCTTCGAGAACGAAATACACCTTCTCCAGGGGGTTGTCTTCGTAGGCGTACTCTGCGCCGCCACCGGGAAGGAAATGGGACATCCCCATCCAGAATTTCTGAGCGCCGGTCTCTTCCTTGCCGTGGAGCCGCATGGCAGTCATCCCGAAATGGCCTGGTGCCGCATAGGTCTTGCAGTCCTTCACTTCATTCTTGATCATGGTGAACCTCCGTGGTTTGTGATGGTTTTATCAAGCAACACTCCTTTCTTATCGCAAGGGCCGTGCCAAACTCGTTTAAATATGATAAATCGTGTGTTTTCAACGGGTTTCGTATTTTTCGACGCGGATCCCTAACATCCCATCCCGACGCGTGATTCATTTTTGAATCACTTACTTTTTGACAAAAACGAGAAAAACGCTGGGTTTCAGCGTTTTCGAGAACGATCCATTATTGGATTGCGTTGATTCATTATTGGATTACACCCTAATCAGCCCCAGCCCCTTGGCCTTCCTGAATAGCGTCGGTTGGCTCATCCCCAGGGCTTTCGCCGCCTTATAGGTGCTTTCGTGTTTTTTCAGCGCCCCTTCGATGAGGCTTTTTTCCAGGGAGGTCACGGCCTCTTTCAGGGTCATATCCTGCTTGATGGCTTCCCGACCGGGACCGATGATGGCGGTGACCCGGTCCAGGGTGATGACGGGATCGTCATCACTGACCAGGAGCCGCTCCACCACGTTCTCCAGCTCCCGCACGTTCCCCGGCCAGCCGTAGGTTTCCAAGGCAATCAGGGCCAGGGCGTCCAGGGTCTTTTCTTTGCCGTACTTGGCGTTGAACCGCGCCAGGAATACCGCCGCCAGCCGGGAAACATCATCCCGCCGCTCCCGCAGGGGGGGCACCGCAATGGGCACCACATTCAGCCGGTAGTACAGATCCTCCCGGAACTGTCCGGTGTGGATGCTTTCCTTGAGATTCTGGTTGGTGGAGGCGATGACCCGGACATTGAGCCGGATGCTCTTGGTGGCGCCAATCCGGCGGAGCTCCCGTTCCTGAAGGACCCGTAGCAGCTTGGACTGCAGCTGGATGGGCATCTCGCCGATTTCGTCCAGCAGCAGGGTGCCCCCCTCCGCCAGCTCGAAGAGCCCGATCTTCTCCTTGTTCTGGGCCCCGGTGAAGGCCCCCTTCTCATAGCCGAAGAGCTCCGATTCCAGCAGGGATTCCGGGATGGCCGCGCAGTTCACCTTGATGTAGGGGGCATCCTTCCGCATGCTCTGATCGTGGATCTCCTTGGCTACCAGTTCCTTGCCGGTACCGGTTTCCCCGGTGATGAGGATGGTGGTGTCCGTCTTGGCCACATAGCTGATCAGCTCCTTCAGCTTGGCCATATCCGTGGATTCGCCGATGAGCCCCTGCTGCCACTGCTGGCTCCGCAGGTAATTCAGCTCGTGGAGGTATTTTTCGCTTTCCTTCTCCAGATGCTCCAGCTTCTCCTGGGTCCGGATCAGCTCCGTCAGATCCCGCATCACGGTGAGCACCTGGATCACATCCCCCTGGGCATTGAAAAACGGGTTCCCGGTAATCAGGACCTTCTTGTTGTTGCGGGTGATGGTGGACAGGGCCGAGACCTTCTCCCGTTTTTCAATCACCGACAGGGTCACCGATTTGCTGAAGTAGCCTTTGTCATTCAGGTCTGCCAGATGCTTGCCCACCACTTCCTCCTCCGCGAGGCCCGTGATTTCGGTATACCCATGGTTGATGGCGATCACCACCCCTGCGCCGTCCGCCAGAAAAATCCCGTCGGAGATGGCATCCCCAATGGCGAAGGCATCCAGCTCCCGCTCCTTGTAGATTTTCAGCTCGGCGATGATCCGGTCCAGCTGGGTGATGTGCCCCCGATAGGCCCGGGCAATTTCAACGGTCAGAGGGTCCGTTTCAATGGTTTTAAAATCTTTCAGTTGATTTATATGGTTTCTCAGAATATCATCTGTATCAAGCCGCATACTATCCCTCCTGGACCCGCACTGTTGAATTATGCCCTCATTATAGGTATGGGTTCTTAAGAAGTCAATCCAAGGATGCAATCACTCTTGTTGGAGGCGCACCGCAATGAGCCATATGGGAATCACCCTGCTTCAGATCGACTATTTCATCGCCGCAGCGACCTATCTCAATTTCACAGAGGCTGCGAAGAGCCTGTATGTGACACAGCCCTCTCTCAGCAAGCAGATTGCACATCTGGAAACAGAAATCGGCGTCCAACTGTTCTTCCGGACCAAGCGGAACGTCCGCCTGACCCCTGCCGGAACCGTTCTTCTGAAGGAATTGAAGGGCATCTCCGAGCATATCGGGAAGGCCATCGAAAAGGCCAAGAACCCCAGCCTAGGGGAGGACAGCACCCTGTCCATCGGTTTTCTGGACGCCATGGACACGGGACGGTTTCTCCCGGCCCTGATGAAACGCTTCCGGGAAGAACACCCCAAGGTGAATGTTCTCCTTGAACGCCATGGATTCAAAACACTCCGGGAAAAGCTGATCAACGGCTCACTGGATCTGATTTTCACCCTGTCCTTCGAGGTTGACGGCTCCCTGGGGATCCTCTGGGATACGGTTTACCAGCAGAACAGCAGCATTGTCATGGAGGCATCGAATCCCCTGGCGCTGAATCCGGATCTGGTCCTATCCGATTTTCGGGATCAAAACTTCATCATGATTTCAAGGGATGAATCCCCCAAAGGATTTGACGGCATTCAGGACCTGTGCCGACGCCATGGGTTTTCGCCCCGCATCGTCAAGCAGCTCCCCAATGTTGAATCCATCCTGCTCTGTGTGGAATCCGGCCTGGGCGTCGCCATGGTTGACAGCAGCATTCGGACCCACAACCGCGAAAATTTCAGATTCGTCGAACTGACGGATGATCCCCTCAGCGTGGTCATGGCCTGGAAGAAAGAGAATATGAATCCAGCCATCCCCCTGTTCACCAATACCGTCCTCCGAGACATCGCCCTTTAGAACCACCCCGAGGCCTTCCCGCCCTTCGGGGTTTATTTTTTTGTCCGGAACTGGGGCCCTGTCATTCCTCTTGTGAATCACAGTCATTCCAACTGGATGTTTCCGTAATTTTGCCGGGATTGATACGATTGAAACACTAAAAGTTAATTCTTTATCAATCAGGAGGAGCCCCTCATGAAAGCACCCCGAACGAATCTTACTGAAGCGGAACAAACACGACCCTATTCAAAGTATTACCATCAGCCCCTTGCTGCTCCCAATCCCCAGCTGATGGCAGTTTTACAGCAAGGGCCGATGAATCCGGCTCATGCGCTGATGCCGGAGCAGATCAATGACCTGTTGAAACCGGGGTACCTTGAAGTAGAAACCGGTTACTGCATTTTACCCGACGGCACAGGGTACGCCGCCGTGAACACCCGATTCCCCGGGGTGACGGTTGCCATGGTGAACTGGTGGTTCGCCTGGCATGCCCTGGAAGATATGCGGTACATGCTCTGGTTCCCAAAAGGACACTACGGCATTGAAATCAGCGAAGCCGATCGGGCGGCCATCCTGGATCCCGCCACGCCGATGACTGAAAAATTCCAAGGCCGCACCCACACCGTGATTGAAGATACCGGGGGCGGTCCGGAGGACATCCGAATTTCGTTCCTGAAGCCTGCAGCCCTGGGGTTTGACATGGATCGGTTCAAGGCCCCTGCCGCAGGGACCGTGATCGGCGCCAACGGCGTTGCCCAGCTTCGTTCCGGCGGTCCCAAGGCTCCGGCCATCATGGTCCACCTGGTTCGGGAGATTCCCGGCGGGGTGGAATTCAGGACCCGCTTCTGGATGGGTTACCACATGATTGACGGCAAGCCGGTAAAGCTGCTGCCGGAAGGGGTGCGGATCCCCATGGAGGCACCGATGGGTCTGGCGTTCCACAACGTCGAAGAATACAGCAACCTGGCAGCCATCCTGCCGGACTTGTACCGGGAATCCGGCGGTGAAATCACCGCGTAATTCCCCATGCCACCATTCACACCTATCATGCGAAAGCGAGGAAATCTTTATGCACAGCTATCCCCATGTATTTTCCCCCATCACCATCAAAGGGGTTGAATTTAAAAACCGGATCCAAGCGGCCCCCATGGTGCCCTGCATGGCCACGCCGGAGGGCTGGGTCACCAAGGAAGTCATCGAATTCTATCGCCCCTTCGCCAAGGGAGGCGCCGGCATTGTCACCGTCGGGGACTCCGCCATCAACTGGGAGCACGCCATGGACCATGAGGGTCAGCTGAACCTGGGAGACGACAACGTGAAGATGGGCCTGGATGATCTGGCCGATGAAATCCAGCGATACGGGTCCGTGATCTCCATCGAGCTCAACCACGGCGGGCGCTTCGCCAACTCCATGAACCTGGCCACCAAGGGACTCAAGCCTGTCAGCTCCACGCCCAAGCCGGCGGAGATCGATGAATTCTTCTCCAAGCTCCAGGGCAGGACCCCGGGGGAAGTGGAGGAAATGAGCATCCCCCTGATCAACAAAACCATTCAGGACTACGCTGACGCCGTGGCACGGTGCAAGGACAGCGGCTTTAAAATGGTGATGATCCACGGCGCCCACGGCATGCTCCCCTCTCAATTCCTCTCCCCCTATGTGAACAAGCGGGTGGACCGCTATGGCGGCAGCTTTGAGAATCGGGCCCGGTTCTGTGTTGAGCTTCTGGAGGCGGTCCGCCGGAAGGTTGGGGATCAGTTCATCATCGAGTACCGCATCAGCGCCGACGAGCTGGTGGAGGGCGGCATGCAGGTGGACGAGGTGATTTCCTTCGTGAAGCTGATCAAGGACAAGATCGACATCCTCCACGTTTCCGTGGGCATGCTCCCCAACCCCTTCACCATCCAGCACATGATCCAGCCCCTGTATATCCCCTATATGCCCAACGTGCACTTTGCGGAAACCATCAAACAGGCGGTTGGGGATGATCTGTATATCACCACCGTCGGCTCTGTGATGACCCTGGAAAACGCCGAGGAGATCCTGGCCAGAGGCTTGGTTGATTTTGTCGCCATGGCCCGCCCCTTTGTGGCGGATCCGGAATTCATGCGAAAGGCTGCCCTGGGCAAGAATGAGGATATCCGCCCCTGCGTGCGCTGCAACACCTGCTGCGGCCGGTCGGCCTTCTTCAAGAAAACCCGCTGTGCCGTGAACTCGATCAACGGCCGGGAGACCGAATACCTGGGCGGCCGGATCCCAAAATCCGATGAGCAAAAGAAAGTGGTGATTGTAGGGGGCGGCCCCGCCGGGATGCAGGCAGCTCTCACCGCCGTAGACAGAGGTCATGCCGTCACCCTGTTTGAGATGGATTCACGACTGGGAGGTACCCTGAACCATGCCACCGATCTGGATTTCAAAAAGGATTTGAGAAACTATCTGGATTGGATCGTGGCTCAGACCTTGAAAAGCGGTGCTTCCATCCGATTGAACACCGTGGCAGATGCACAGACGATTCTGGAAGAGAAACCCGACGCCCTGATTCTGGCAGTGGGGGCCACGCCGCTGATCCCAAACATCCCCGGCATCGATAAGCCCCATGTGCACTGGGCCGGTGATGTGGACTGCGGCAAAGTGACCGTGGGCCAAAAGGTGGTGGTCATCGGCGGCGGGCTCACTGGGGCAGAAACGGCTCTGGCTCTGGCACAACAGGGCAAAGAGGTCACCCTGCTGGAAATGCAGGGCCCTGAAATGCTTCTCCACGGCTCCTCCCTGATCAACCGGTTTGCTCTCCAATCCCTCCTGATGAAACACAGGGTAACCGTGGTGCCCCATACCAAGGTGGAAGAAATCACCGATACCGGCGTGAAGACCATCAATTCCAAATTCCAGTGGAAACACTTCGAAGCGGACACCGTTGCTCTGGCCCTAGGCATGAAGCCCCGAAAGGAAACGATTGAAGCCCTGCGCAATCTGGTGCCTGCAACGGAAGTCTACCTCATCGGCGACGGGCAGCAGGTTGGAAATGTGTATACCGCTGTCCACGCAGGGTTCGACACCGCTGTAGAAATTTAACAAAACAACAGAAATCCAAAAACTAGTGAGGAAAATTCATGAAAATCGTTGCAGTAACCGCCGGTCGCAAGAACGGCAATGGCGAAATATTGGTGAAGGAAGCCCTGATGCGGGCGGAAGAATTAGGAGTAGAGGTGATGATGATCAATCTCCACGACTACGTGATCACCCCCTGCTCGGGATGCGAATCCTGTACCGTGAAGTTCACGCAAAAGGGAGAAGCCCCGGAGTGCGTGTTCCAGAAGCGGGATGATATGGACCGGATCATGGCGGAGTGGCTTTCAGCAGATGGGGTCATTGTGGCCGTTCCTTCCTACTCCTTCATGCCCTCCGGGCTGTACCGGGTTTTCTGCGACCGTCACCTGGCCTACGAGCCCAATTTTCACAAACAGGTGGGAAACCCCGCCTACTTCAAACACCGAGTGGGAGCCATCATCGGCAATGGCGGTTCCACCCGCAGCTGGATGTCCCTCACGATGGAGAGCATCCACATCACCCTCCTGGCCCAGGACGTGACCGTGGTCGACCAAATGATGGTGAACCGTGCTCCGCGACCGGGGCAGGTGCTTCTGGACGACGCCGTTCTTGCCCAGGCCAGAGTCTTGGGTGAAAACGTGGTGAAAGCCATCCAAACCCCCAGGTCGGACGTGACCTACCTGGGAGATGACAAAATGGGCTGGTGTCCTGAATGCCACTCAAATGTGCTGTCCCTGGGAGAACCTCACTGGAATGGCGACAGCTTCATCATCGAGTGCCCGATCTGCCACTGCGGCGGCGATCTGGAGAAGGATGAAAACAACACATGGCGCTTCGTGATCCAGTCAGACGGCCGAAAGAAATCCATGCGCGACGGCAGCGGAGCAAAGGATCACTTCTTTGAAATCCAGGATACCATGAGGAAATATTTCACCAACACGGAAACCATCAACGAGAAACGCCAGCGGTACACAGCGTATCACCCGCCCACGTTGAAAAAGGGTGTGAAATAGCATGAAACGCCTGCAAGGCGATTTGCTGTGGGGATTTGCCCTCCTGTTATGGGTCGGCATACTGGTCTTCCCCGCCTCCCGGGGGGCTTTCATTGCCGCCACCGATGCCCACCCCTATCTGGGAGGCTTCATGAAGTTTGCCATCCTGGCCTCCATGGGGGATCTGCTGGGAGTTCGGATCTTTCACGGGCTCTGGCAGATTCCCAGGGGTTTTCTTTTAAAGGCTGTGGTGTGGGGCGTTATCGGGATGATGGTGACATTGGTGTTCACCGTCTTCATGGGGGGCGCCGCGGCGGCCCAGAAAATTGGCCGTCTGCCCTTTGCTGATTCGAAGCTGGCCCTGGCTTTCTTTGGCAGCACCATCATGAACCTCACCTTTGGTCCCATGATGTACGTTTATCACAAATTCGGCGACATGTTGATGGAATCCCTGCTGGTTCCGGCCAAAGATCGGCTGGGGCTCCGGGGCATGGTGGCATCGGTGGACTGGTACACCCTGGTCAGCTTTTCATGGCTGAAAACCTGCCTCTTCGTGTGGATTCCCTGTCATACGGCCGTTTTCCTGCTGCCCCCGGAGTACCGGGTCCTGGCTTCGGCATTCCTGTCCATCCTGCTGGGCGTCATCATCGCCATGGCTCGAAAAAGCCAGACAGGAGCCCCTGAAAACCAGCCCGTAGCCGCAAACGCCTGAAGGGTTCCAGGCTGCCGGAGAACGAAAACGCTATCACACTCTCATAAAGTCAGTCTCAGCGATTCCCCATCAGGAGGACGACAGTATGTACGATCTTAAAAAGGAAATGGTCATTGCAGCATTGATGAGTGCACTCGTTTCAGGCGTCATCTCTTTTGTCATTGTCTATTCCCTGATCCCAGTTCCTGTAGACAGGCTTGGAAACGGCATCGGCAACGGGATCAGCGGTGTTATCAGCGGCATCTTATCCGGTGCCATCTCAACGGCCATCGCATACGGCAAACTGGAAAAGAACCGTGAGAAAAGTGCACAGCGACGGGCATAACAACACACCGAAACCATAAAAATTCCTCGGATACCAGCCCATGCCGGTGTCCGAGGAATTTTTCATTTTGAATCACTTGGCCTGAATATATTTATACCGTGCCTGAATACCGACCCCCGCCACGGAAAGGTCCGCATAGGGATTGGTCCGGGGGTTCTTCACGACCTGATACAGCCGGTAAAGCTGGGGCAGGAATTCACCCCAATTGCCGATTTCCTCCCCGCAGTGAGCCGCCCACACCAGCCCCTCCTCCGGGGTTTCCTTTTTCCGGGTACCGATGGCGGAGGACATGCCCCGTACCCCGAAATCCGTCTTCTCCCATTGGTGGATCCGGTAGCCTAGTGGATTGGGGTCCTGAAGGGCCTCTTCTCCCAGCCCCAGGCCCGCCACGATGACCACATGCTCATACCGGAGATACCGCCGCACGGACTCCGGCACGTCCTCCAGTTTTTCAAACCGGATATACAGGTTCTGCCGCTTTCCGTCCCCCCAGGTTTGGGGGGCAATGTGTACGGACCCCACGGGATTCCCGTCCACCGGGGGCAGAGCCCATTCCAGATGCTCGTGCTGTTCCGGATGCCAGAGGATGAACCCCTTCTCCATATTGCTCCAGAACCAGTCGATCATCTTCGGGGTGATATTTTCATGGGTCCACTCCAGGTGGGTCCCCAGTTCATCCTGCCATAATGTTTTATCCATCAGTCGCTCCTTATCCATTCGATTCATTGTTCCGGTTGATACCGGTAGTTTTCCATGGGGAGGGGGGTCATCTCCAGATGCATTTCCCCACCCTGATCTCGGATTTCAATCCATTTCAGATACTGGGCGTCATCCCGCTCCTTGTAGTCCTCCCGCAGGTGCCAGCCCCGGCTTTCCTTGCGCTCCAGGGAGGCCCGGAAGAACATTTCGGCGCACAGGATGGTGCTCCGGCACTCATTGGCGGCATTGATCGAATGGGGGTCCACCGCTTGAATCCGCCCCAGATCGGCTTTCAGGGCCATCACTTTCCCCAGGGCTTCCCGCAGGCGGGCCTCGTGCTTATAGCCGGTATAGGCCACGGGCTGCATGATGGCCTGGATCTGGCGCATGTATGCCTGGGGCGTCAGATCACCGCCGCTGTTCAGAGGCGCCAGCATGGCCGCCTTGCAGTGAATGGATTCTTCCTCTGAAAGTTCCCCATGCACTACCCCTGCCGCATATTCCGCGGCAGATTTTCCGGCGATCATGGAGGTCAGCACCGCATGGACCAGACCGGAGCCCCGGTTCCTCCCCGGCGGCGTGGGAACAGCCCCGGCCCAGGCACTGCCGTTGGCGCAGATATCCCCAGCGGCGAAGAGCCCCGGAATGGAGGTGGCCATGGTGTGGTCCGCATACAGGGGGCTGCACTCCCCCACCACCCCCGGAATCACTTCCCGAAGATGCGATTCCTCGGTGAAGCTTCCCAGCCGGTTCTTGAAGTACAGCTTGTTCCAGAATTTTTGCGCCAGGGGCCGGTGGAAGGGAGGATCCGCATCCCCGCCGTAGCAGCACATGTTCCGGCCGATAAAGGAGCCGATGAAATCATTCTTCGAAACATCCTCATAGATGGGCCCTTTGCCATCCTGAACGTCCAGATACATCAGCACCGCCTGGGCACCGCCCAGATCCACGCCCCCCACAACGGATTTCAGGCTCTCGTCCAGATCCGCCCGAGTGGTGCAGGCCTCCCCCTGGGCATTGAAGAGGACATTTTCCGCCCCGTAGGCCACGGTTTTGCTGGAGGCCGTCACCATGTTCACAAAGCTGCCGAACTCGGCGTTGCGCATCCTGGCCCCGGCCCGATAAGCGGCGGCGATGCCGTCCCCTTTCCCGCTGGCCCACATGGGCATGATGCTCCAGTTTTGGTCCCCACAGGCCAGAATCACGGATTTGGCCCGGTAAATCTGGGTCTCCCCGGTAAGCAGGCTCATGCCCATGGCGCCCCCGATCCGGTCCCCGCTGGTCAGAAGATCGGTCACCGCCACCTTGCTGAAGGATTCGATCCCCAGCTTCCGGGCATGGCGGGCCATATGCACCATGATATCCAGATCCACCAGACAGATCCGCCACGGGATGATGGGGTGGGCGTTCTGCGTGGTTTCCCGGTGCAGGAACTTCACCCCCCAGGAGGCCCAGCGGTCCAGGGTTTTGACGGTGTTATTGGCATAGATCCGGAGCATGTCCTGATCGTTCAGATAATCCCCCAGGTTCCGGGTATGGTATTCCACATACTGCTCCTCGGCCCCCTCGGGGATGAAGGCCACATGGCCGCCCCCCTTGTTGGCCTTCCCTGCATAGCCCGGAAACCCCTTATCCACGGTAATGACATGGAGCTCCGGATTTTCTTCCTTGACCGAAATGGCGGTCGCAAGCCCTGCAATCCCGTGACCCACCACCAGCACATCGGCGGTGATCACCTTTCCCACTGCTTCCAAATGGCTCATAGCTTCATTCCTCCAGGGGTTGAGTCGGGAACATAGGATGGGGGAAACGGCCTGCTGTAATCAATCTGGATGGTCAGAGCCTCCACCGGGCACGACACCTCACAAAAGTTGCATTCGATGCAATCCTCCCCGTAAGCAAACACGGGCCGGGCCTTGTTTTCATCCCACCGGATCACATCCAGCCAACAGGCTTTGTAGCATGCTTTGCATCCGGTACACTTCTCATCGTCCACCTTCATGGCGTTCATGGGGTTGCCTCCTTCTTTGTGCAACGGGACCAATCATTTTCTTTCATTTCCGCACTCAAATTCATAGAGCATGGCAGGAAAATGATTTCACCCCTGCTTTCCTCTCAATTTATCAGAGTTGGCCCCCCATTTCACTGTGCCCCCCGCACAGATGTTTCTTGTGTTCTTGTTCTGGCAAGACTATAGTTGAATCAGGAGGAACACCCCCATGAATACACTGCAGCTTCGTCAATTACTCCAGGCCCTGGCCCATGACAAGGGATTGCAGCACCTGGTTGACCTGAGCCACGAAATCCTTGAAAAACCCCTTTATATCGTGGATCTCGGTTTCAAGCTCCTGGCAAAATCCAAGGATTCCGAATCCGACGACCCCTTCTGGATGGAGCTGTCCGCCAAGGGGTATTTCTCATACGAAACCGTCAGCTTCTTCAAATCCAACCGCCTCATCGAACGGGTGCGCCGAAGCCGGCTCCCGATCCTCACCCAGGAGTACCAGGCCAATCACCCCAATCTGATCTGCGGCCTCTTTCAGGAGAACCGCCTCATCGGCAACCTAGCCATCGTGGGAGATGCCGCCGGATTCACAGAATCGGACATCGAAACCGTCACCCTGCTGAAGGATGTCCTCACGGTGGCGCTTCAGAAAAATACATTGCTGTACCGGGCCAAGGGGCTGATCCACGAGCATTTCCTAAAGGACCTGATCGAGGGCCGGATCCAGCAGGAGGACACCATCGCCGATCGGGCACACAGCCTGGATTTCAACCTGAAGGACACCCTGTACCTGCTGACCGTCCAAACCCAGAACGACGATCTGCCCAACACCCCCCTGCCCTATCTGCGGGAACGCCTGGAGCAGCTTCTGCCGGATTCCCTGACCATTGCCTACGAGGATCACCTCATCGCCCTGTTCAGCTGTGAAAAGAACCAGGCCCTCCCGGACTCCGAAACCCGTTCCCTGCTGAAGTTTTTGAAGGAGAATGCCCTGACCGGCGGCATCAGTCAGCGCTTTTCAAAGCTGAGCACCCTGCCCACGGCTTACCGGCAAACCCAGCAGGCACTCCGACTGGGCCAGAGGCTCACCCCCCAGGGACTGCTCCACCCCTATCAGGATGCCGCCTTCGAGGACCTCATCGGCCTGGCCGCCGAAACCTCGGACCTCCGCAGCTTCTGCCACCCCGATGTTCTCCTGCTGGATGATCTGGACCGTTCAAACAGCGGCGCTTTGGTTCAGAGCCTGTACCAGTACCTGATCACTGGAAAAAGTCTCAGCACCGCCGCCGACACCCTCCAGGTACACCGCAATACCCTAAACTATCGGATCCAAAAAATCACTGCCCTGACCGGTCTGGATCTGGATGACGGCGTCACGGTCTTTCAAGCGATTTTCTCAGCCCGGATCCTGGCCTATCTGCAAAAGCGGTGAGGCAAGGACCAGCACCCTCCCAGAGTTTTGCACCGAAATATCAATAATTTCATGAAATCGGGGTATATATACGGTGAACGTTTAGGGAGTGTTTTTCTCTGAGAGAGAGGTGAACCTATGAACATCAATCTTGATAAGGATGTCAGGAACTTTTTAGACCATAAGAGCTGCAACACCCTCACCGTCAGTGCAAGCCGCCGATGCAAAGATGATAAATGCTCCGAATTCTTCGACCATGTCGTCAGATGCAAGCAGCCCGATTCCAAGCGGACAGAAGCCTTCGACAAATTCGATGTTGATGGCCTGACCGTCTGGTATGAGAAGAATCTCGAAACCGTACCGGTTGTCACGTTAAGATTGGAACATCATCTCCTGGGAGACAAAATCCGCGTAGCAGGACCGGGCCACCCCCGAAAATAACATCTTCCGATTCAGCATGCAACGCAAAAGAGAGGAATCCATCATGGAGGCCTCTCTTTTTGTATGATACAGGGTACCTGTTGTGTTGAAATCGACCACCTGGTAAATATTTCGTTTTCAGGCAGGTTAAAAAGGAAACGTATGGAATAGTATCCATAATGCTGCCCCGCCTTTTAAACCCCAAGGCATTGGGGATGGTCATGTCAAAGTTCAGAAATATGATGGAGGTGAAACATGCATGAATCAGGTGAAGCTCGTTTATTTTTCAGGAACAGGGGGCACGGAACGTTTCGCTCTCCTCTTGGCGCAACATTTGAAAAACAGTAATTGTGATGTGCAGGTACTCCCTTTGGAAACGCAGGCCCTTGAGAGCGCTCAGAAAGATGGCCGTTTCAATATGAATGGGGCAGACATCCTTATCCTGCTCTTTCCGGTACATGCATTCGATTCCCCTGAACCCATTTACCGCTGGATAAAAACCCTCCCCCACAGCAACGGATTGCCCGTTGCCATCATTTCCGTCTCTGCCGCAGGCGAGTATTGGATAAATGGCGCCTGTCGTGTGGGTTCAATAGCAGCTTTGACGCGAAAAGGGTACACGGTTTTTTATGAACGCATGATTATTATGCCCTTCAATATGCTGATCGCTACAAAAGAAAGCGTGTCCATCCGTCTGATGCAGCTTCTACCCATTAAAGCGGCAAGTGTCACTGCTGACATCCTCTCAGCGAAAAGTCGGAGAACACATCCTTCAGTAAAAAGCAGAATACTCACGTTCATCTGTAAGATAGAAAAGCTCTGGGTTAAGTTCTTTGGAAAAGAGCTCTGTGTGAGGAAATCATGCACACGTTGCGGCAAATGTGCACAAAGCTGTCCCTTAGGAAATATCCAAATAAAAAATGAGAAGCCTCAATTCGGTTGGCATTGTGTCGCATGCCTTCGCTGTATCTATCTGTGCCCTGAAAATGCGATCTATCCGATGATCTCCCGTTTTATGCCTGTGAAAAATGGATACAATCTGAAAATTTTAGAAAGAAAAATGGCAGGGATTATTTTGGAATCTGACGAAAAGCTGGCATCAGGTCCGTACTTGATGTTTAAGGATTACTTTTCGAATAAGGATGTGTAGCTTCTAGAGGTCTGTTGAAGGCATCTCGAACAAAGTCCATGCGTTGATCCGCAGAGGTCGCATAAAGAAATTTAAGGAATACAAACACTGAGCAGCAAAACAGAATGGGGCGCCTACTGAATGCAGGAATCCGGACCGCCCCGCCCGCAGGGAAATAGTCAGTTGGCCCGAGCGGTTGCCATGGCGGAATGATCCCGCTTGGAAACCACCCGTAAGGACCACATGCGAAAACCATCTATATCAGGAGCACATTATGGAATACACCGTTCTATATGACGTAGGTCGTCATCTTATAACACTGGATATGGTCTTGTTTGCTGCAATTTGGGGCGCACTCCTGTTCCAATTCATCAAGCAAATCAAGCAACACAAAGAACAAAATACAAAAATCATGTCGTGGAACACAACTTTGCTGGCAGTATTATTAATGATATGGTTTTTTGCAATTGCCATCATCGTATCGCAGCAGTGGCGCTGCTACCTATGGGTTGAACAGGGGGACTATCAGGTTGTTGAAGGCACTGTTGAAAACTTTGATCCGATGCCCTACGGAGGACACGCCTTGGAATCATTTGATATTGATGGTGTTGGATTCTCCTATTCGGATTATGAACCAGCCGGTGGATTCAATAAAAGCAAGTCTCATGGCGGCCCTGTTGATGTAGGGAAATTCCTTAAAATCAGCTATCACGGAAACCATATTCTAAAAATAGAAACCCGGGAAAACAACTAGCTCCCTGCACTCAACTTATTTGATGGTCCACCCCTACTAGCCATCACCTGAATAATCGGAGGTCACATGAAGAAATTCGAGGAATACATCGAGGCACTGAATAGCAAAACAGAATGGGATGCTTACCTGATGCAGGAATCCGGACTGCCCGGCCCCCGGGGAAATATTGAGTTGGCCCAAGCGGTTGCCTTGGCGGGAAATGAAGCGGTTTTTTTATCTCTACTCCGTTTTACACCTGACAAAGCCCCCGTTAACACCCCGGAAGAGTTTTTGTTCTTTTGCGGAACACTGGGCTTGGGAAAGCTTTTAGAACAAGGAAAGACAGCGCACCTTGAAACATTGCGTTCCATAGCATCCGATTCCCGGTGGCGGACCCGTGAAGCAGTTGCCATGGCATTACAGATTTACGGCGAAGGTCAGATGGATGACCTGATCAGTGAAATGGAAAAATGGGCTGCGGGTAATGCCTATGAAATGCGCGCTGCCGCAGCTGCACTCTGCGAACCCAAATTACTCAAAAATGAAAACCACGTGTCTAAAGTGTTGAAGATACTTGATCGCATCACCGAATCAATCCATCACACTCCGGACAGAAAAAATGAGGGATTCATTGCTTTGAAGAAAGGCATGGCCTATTGCTGGAGCGTTGCCGCTGTTGGACATCCTGTTGTTGGAAAAGAATACATAGAAAAATGGGCAGACTGCACGGATAAAGATATCCGCTGGATCATACGGGAAAACCTCAAAAAGAAGCGACTGGACAAAATGGATCACCAGTGGACAGAGATATGGAAGCAGAAGATAGGCGTGTAGAAACGGCTACCAGCAATATTATTGAACCTAACAATTGTGTTGATGCAGGGTATTGGCAAATATTTCGTTTTAGGCAGGTAAAAAAGGAAACGTATGGAATAGTATCCACTAGGTACACACCATTCACAACAGCCTTTAGCAATGTTAACGACATGTGTCGTCAAGCGCACTCATTTGGCGGTATATACGACAGTCGTTAACACCGTTAGATTTGAAGTATATGCGACATCCCTTATCGTCAGAGGCTGGGAGATATTTGGGGAGTGTCGTGAATACAAACGTTAAGCGAAAGCTTTATGATAGTCAGAAAAAAAGGAGAAAAAAACATGAACGACGAAATCGTAATGAAAGAGATTGTAGATACCTTCTCATTTATTCAGAACTATGTTAAAAACCACACAGAACAATCGTTTGGAGACATTTCCTCTTCGCTTGAAAATCTGTTTGTTGAATTGCTAAACATAGTCGAGGGTGGAGACCATTGGAAAAACGCAAATGCTATCAAGTCAAATTTCCCTGCAATTGATCTTATCAACGAGGTAAGTAAAACAGCGATTCAAATTACAACAAATGCTTCAAAGAAGAAAATTACTGACACAATCAGAATTTATAATGAGAATTCAATGGCGTATGATGAATTGATTATCATAGGGTTTCTAAAACACATCAAGTATTGCGAAAATAATGTTTCAGCAGTTGGGATAAAGTACTTATTGAATAAAGTATCCGGTGCATCACTTGAGGTGAAGCAGAAGGTTTTATCGTCATTAATGAATCAAATACCGCTTCATAAGCTGTACCCTCTAAGTGACAATAATTCGTTTGAGGTTGTCTTAAGTGTAATAGACAGAAGTGCTGTGAGGGATAGACATTTCCAGGAAGGCTCATATTCGGATATGGTTTTGGGTTTAAAAGAAATTAAAGAAGTCATTACAACTGGTCAAATAAAAGGAAAAAATATACATTCAAAACCCTTATGTGCATATGGTGAGCCAATGCAAAGTGAATTGTCAGAAATTGAATATCAAGTTTCTTCAATTATTCGTATATGCAATAAGGCTAAGAGAGATGAATTCGTGTATTTAGATTATGAAGACACTCAGAAAATTGACGAGATAAAACAGGACATTATAAGAAAAACAAATATGATGTGTAAAAGATTAGATATCGCCAAGCGCGTTAGGATGTAGTAAGCCTTCGCTTAAACCAGCTAACTGCTGTCAACAAAATTCTTCATTCCACACCTTTTCCCATGCC
>CAYRIO010000030.1:0-40549 GCA_964424355.1 uncultured Peptostreptococcaceae bacterium | reverse complement strand
CCATCCGAAGGCCTACATTGGATTCCAACTCCCGCTCAAGACGGGCCAGGATATGCCGGGACGTGAGGAATTTCCCGCTGCGGCCGCAGAAAGGTGAATCGTTGACGTAAAAGTTCATAGCCAGAGTCGGCTCTTCAATTTCAATGCGCTCCAAAGGCTCGACACAGTCGATATCACAAAGGGTGTCCCCGATGGAGATATCCGGGATACCCGCCATGATGACGATGTCACCGCTGTGAGCCGTCAGTTTTTCCACACGGGCCAGGCCTTCATGAACCATGATTTTAGAGATCTTACCACGGGTCACCTGGCCGTCGCCTTGAGCGACTGCCACGGTCTGCCCTTTGTTGAGAGTCCCGCGGGTGATCCGGCCAATGCCCAAACGCCCGACATAATCGTCGTAGCCCAGGGTGGAGATTTGAACCTGAAGCGGCTCAGAATCCCGATCCGGGTAGGGGGTAACATGTTTGACCAGCAGATCGAAAAGAGGCGCCAGGTTTTCACCTTCGTGGTGCATTTCGTCTTTGGCGATCCCTTCACGGGCAATCCCGTAAAGAATCGGGAAATCCAGCTGTTCGGAGTTGGCACCCAGATCACAGAACAGATCGAAGGTCATGTTGACAACTTCCTCAGCCCGCTGGTCCTTCTTGTCGATCTTATTGATCATCAGGATTGGCTTCAGACCTTGCTGCAGCGCTTTGTGCAGGACAAAACGGGTCTGGGGCATGGGGCCCTCGCTGGAATCGACCAGCAGGATTGCCGTATCCACCGTCTTGATGATCCGCTCAACTTCCGAAGAGAAATCGGCATGGCCTGGGGTGTCCACGATGTTGATCTTGATCTCAGAGCTTTCACCGGCTTCGTTGGTGTAGGTGTGCTGAACGGAACAGTTCTTGGAATAGATCGTGATGCCACGTTCTCTTTCCAGATCATTGGAGTCCATTACACAATCAACAACCGTTTCGTTATCACGGAATACATTGCTTTGTGCCAACAGCGCGTCAACCAAGGTTGATTTGCCAGCGTCTACGTGTGCGATAACTGCTACATTGATAATTCCTTTGTCTCTTGCCATGTTCGTTTTCCATCCTTTATCATTCCCGGCTTTCCGCCAGTGCGTGTCAAGTGATTGATTACAACCTACCTATTATATCACGTTGTATACACAATCACAATTTTTCCTTTCGCTTTATTGCGATTGACCTTTAAAAAACAACCCTGATCCGCTGAATCCAACGTTTATTTATTCAAACGGGACACCCCTTCTGCGCAAAACTGTATCCATCACTTTATTCGAAACTGGCACTTTTAGAGCAGACACTTTTGTTGTATCCTTTTCTAAACAGATTGTGACGAGGAGGAAGAACAGCTATGAAGAAATATGTGGTCATTATCCAATGTGACATTGCGCACAGACGGTGCAGCGGATTTGCCTGCACCCAAGGATTTTACAACCGGGACGATGTTTTTGAGGGCTATGGGGACGGGACACAGTACCTGTCATTCACCTGTGGCGGATGCTGCGGCAAAGGGGTCGCCGCGAAGCTGGAGCATCTTTCCAGGAAGCTTTCCAAGAAAACGGACATTAAAAAAGACGAGGTAGCTATCCATCTGGCATCCTGCATGGTAACGGATAATCACCATTATGATCGCTGTCCCCATGTGGATTACATCAAACAGATCATCACCAAACACGGTTATGATCCGATTATCGAGGGGTCCTTTATCAGTAAATCCGCTACCCACAACCGGGAAAAAGGGATCTACACCAGCTATTGATTTGATTTTGCAGGCATGGAATCGCCTTTTGATTCCGTTCATGAATAAGTGGTACAATAAGTGCCGGAGCCTGCAGTGGGTTCCGGCATTTGTCCGTTTGATGGACAATCCCGCAGGGCGAGGTGGACCACATGATGATTATCCTGGACGACCGGTCGGATGACCCTTTATACCTTCAGATTTATCAGCAGCTGAAAGATCGGATCTTTTCAGGGGAATTGCCAGAGGGCCACAAACTGCCCTCAACCCGCACGCTTGCCAAAACCCTGAATGTCGGCAGAAACACCATCGAATCCGCGTATGCGCAGCTTTGCTCCGAGGGATATCTCGAAAGCAGGATCGGAAGCGGTTTTATCGTCAACAAGATCGATATCTTCCTGTATTCCGATTTCAAGTTCCCGGATAGTCCCGCGTGCACACAAGCAGCCAAGAAAATCGGCGGCATTGAAAACAGGTACGATTTCCAGTATGGCAAATTGAATCCTGATGATTTCCCACTAAGGATCTGGCGAAAATATACCAATGATGCTTTACAGTCCCTTGATGCCAACCAGATGCTCTCCTACAATGACCGCCAAGGAGAGTATGCGCTGCGGGTCGAAATCATGAACTATTTAAAGATCTCCCGGGGCGTTCATTGCTGCCCTGAGCAAATCGTCATCTGTTCAGGCACACAGCCCTGCTTATCGCTGATCTGCCAGCTCCTGAAACCTCAGGGGGCAGACATTGCCTTTGAAGAGCCCGGGTATATCGGCGCCCGGGATGTCTTCATCAACCATGGCTATCAGATCATTCCCATCACCGTGGAGGCGGATGGCATTGATGTGTCTCAGCTGGAAAGCTCCCCGGCGAAAATCGTGTATATCACCCCATCTCATCAATTTCCAACCGGGGCGGTTCTTCCCATTCAAAAGCGGATGCGCCTCCTCGATTGGGCTAACAAGCATGACGGGGTCATCATTGAAGATGATTATGACAGCGAATTACGGTACAACTCCAGACCGATCCCTTCCATACAAGGCATCGATCCTCTGGATCGGGTTGTCTACATCGGCACTTTTTCAAAAACTCTGGCACCGGCACTGCGTTTAAGCTACATGGTTTTGCCACTGCCCTGGCTGGAAATATACAAGAAAAGATTCGCCAGTTACAACAACCCCGTCCCCTGGCTTCATCAAAAGACTCTGACCCTGTTTATGAGTTCAGGGCACTGGGAACGGCATTTAAGAAAAATCTGCCTGGCCCAAAAGAGGAAGCATGATCTCCTGATCCGTACGATTCGGGAGCTGACAGGCGGGACGGTTCACGTCCACGGCGAAAATGCCGGCCTCCATATCCTCCTGGAATTCGCCGACAAAACGGAACAGGCGCTTATTGAGCAGGCGCATGCTCAAGGAGTGACGGTGTACCCGGTGTCCGATTATTGGATCAATCGGGAGGCCTATGCCGGCAACAGCGTCCTTCTCGGTTTTAGCGGTTTAAACAGCAGCGATCTCGTTGAAGGACTCCAGCGCCTTAAAAGAGCTTGGTTTGATGGGTGATCTATTTGCCAGACCGGCGCGGATACGGTAAACTGACATATGAGTCACTAGCATGCATCTCCAGGAGGAACCCATCATGAACTGCCGCACCGGCTGTGCCGCATGCTGTATCGCCCCATCCATCAGCTCCGCTATTCCCGGCATGTCCGAGGGGAAACCCGCAGGCGTCCGCTGTATTCAGCTGACTGCCGATAACCGCTGCGCAATTTTCGGAAGCGCCCTACGGCCCAAGGTCTGCGCCAGTCTCCAGCCTTCCGAGGACATGTGTGGCACCTGCAGCAGCGAAGCTTTCGAAATCCTTCAGCTTCTGGAAGAAGAGACCCGGCCCCAAGCACCCCCCCGCTAGGTTCTTTTGCGCTTGGTTTTGTCTAAAAAAAGGTCAGCGACACGTGTCGCTGACCTTTTGAATGTTTGGATTTATTGTTTGGGCAGGCTGAATTAGGATTGTCTTGCAGATGCCGGCTCAACCAACACTTTCTTGCCTTGCAGAAGACTGCCGCTCATGCTGTTGAAGACAGAATCGGCACAGTCGCGAGTCACTTCAAAGAAGGTGAACTTCTCGAAAATGTCGATGTTGCCCACCGCACGGGGTGCCACACCTGCTTCAATGCGCAGGGCGTCCAGAAGCATTTTGGGACGCAGCTGCTGCTTGCGGCCTTGGTTGATGTAGAAGCGGACATTCCCGGCAGAAGCGCCTGTATGCTCGAATGGATCCCCATCATTGGCCTTGGACTTGCTCTTGTTGACCTGCAGCTTGATCAGACCGGCTGCGATATCCGCATCGTCAAAGCCCATGTCCCGCAGTTCCCGGATCATTTCTTTGTAAGGCTTCAAATCCCCTTCATCAATGGCATTCTTGACTTCGTAGAGGAACAGGTTGTTCTTGACGCGCTCAGCATCCTTGACCGTGGGCACTTCCTGCTTCGTGATCTTGGTTTTTGCATAGGACTCAATCCGGCGAATCCGGAAGGAATCGTTGCGGTCAGCAAAGCTGAAAGCTTTTCCGGTACGGCCCGCACGGCCAGTTCGACCAATCCGGTGAACGTAGAACTCTTCATCCAGGGGGAGGTCATAGTTGAATACGCATTCGATATCGTCAACGTCGATTCCCCGTGCCATGACATCGGTAGCTACCAGGATCCGGGTCATTCCGCTTCGGAATTTGCCCATCACGATATCCCGCTGTGTCTGCACCATGTCACCGTGGATCTTATCGCTGGCATAGCCGCGGGTTTGAAGATCCAGAACGATATCGTCCACTTTTCGCTTGGTGTTGCAGAAAACAACGGACAGCTTTGGCTGGTGAATATCCAAAAGGCGTGTCAGGATTTCTGTTTTTTCGCTGTCGCGGACGCGGAGGTAGAACTGATCAACGCTCTCAACCGTCAGCTGCTTGGCAGCAACCTTAACGATTTTAGGTGTTTTCTGATATTTATGAACCAGATCCAGGATCTCTTTGGCCATGGTGGCGGAGAACAGCAGGGTCTGGTGATCGGTGTTCACATCGCTGAGAATTGTTTCGATGTCTTCCCGGAAGCCCATTTTAAGCATTTCATCGGCTTCGTCCAGAACGACTATTTTCAGTTTGTTAAGAACCAGGGTGCCGCGTCGGAGATGGTCCATGATCCGGCCGGGCGTACCGACAACGATCTGAACCCCTTTGGACAGGCGGATGAACTGACGGTCGATTTTTTCGCCGCCGTAGATAGCGCAGGTTTTAACCTTGCGCATGTGCTTACCCAAGGTACTGATTTCCTCGGTGATCTGCATGGCAAGCTCGCGGGTTGGGCTGAGGATCAGCACCTGCGCGCCGCGCTCATTGGGATCTACCAGCTGGAGGGCCGGGATGCCGAAAGCAGCCGTTTTACCGGTTCCGGTTTGGGCCTGGCCCACAATATCGAATCCCTCCATGATCAGGGGAATTGTCTGTGCCTGGATGGGGGTGGGCTCTTCGAACCCCATGTCTGTTACCGCTTGAAGAATGTCTGCATGCAAATTAAGGTCTTGAAATGTCATAGATTTCCTCTCTTTCTCGTGGCACGGTCGGTGCGCATCGGATGGCCTCTTAGATGAGGCGGATTCCGGACGCTCTCCCAGATTGATGCGACCTGCAACACGACAAAAAGCGGTTCGCGACAGAAACTGGCAACTATAACGGAGTGCGTCCAACCTTTCTATCATAACCGAATGAAACAATAAAAGCAACCTCCTGAAATCGTTTTCAAGAAATTGCTTTATTAATTATTTTCCTCTAATTTTTACTTTCGCCGAACTCCTGCCATTTTTCAAGGTTTGCAGCAATCTGCTCCCGGATCGTATCCGCTAAATCATTGCTGCTGTCTGAGTTTGGATCGATGGGATCGCCGATGATCACCCAGATATCCGCCTGGCGGATCTTGAGGCTGTTCTTCCCCATGATTGTCCGGGTATTGACCAAGGTGACAGGGACAATCGGCGCGCCGCTCTTCTGGGCCAGTTTCAGGGCGCCCGGCTTGAAGGGCAGCACATGGCCGTCCGGGCTTCGGGTCCCCTCGGGGAAAATCACCAGGGAATACCCGGCCTTCAGCCGCTCCACGCCTTCCTGGATGGCCCGCAGGGCCTCCCGGGGATTGCCCCGTTTGATGAACACGGTGCCATACAGCTCGTTCCATTTCCCCAGAATAGGGTACTTCCGAACTTCCGCTTTGGCGATATAGGCCGCCGCTTTAGGGAAATACCCCAACAGCACCGGAATATCGAAATAGCCTTGGTGATTGGCGACAATGACGACCGCCTGTTCCTTGGGGACCTTTTCGGCGCCAATCACGGTAACACTGCTGCCGGTGGCATCCACCAGCATCCGGCCCCAGCCGTGTCCTAGCTTTGTCAGGAGCTCCTGAAGCTCTGCCTGACGGCCTTCCTTATGCAGTCGAAGTGCCCTGGGGAATGATGGGAGGGTCCAGAGCAGGCTGTATATCAATACGAAAAAGAGTTTAATGGTTTTCACGGCAGGCTCCTTTAGGGATAGATTCATCCGTTGACGGATTCGACCTGAACCCGTTGTCGGGCGGTTTTAACATCGTGACGCTCCAAGGCTTCCATCAGGGTAAACACGGCTTCCTGGCGGATGGTGACGAACGTTTCCCAGTCGCCGGTATTGGCGAGGAATGCCATGTTCAGAACAGGACCAGTGACGGCGTAGGATTCCAGTCGCACCAGAACCGATACGGGATCGATTCCCGGGGTTTCCCGAAGGATCCCTTCCAATTCATCAATGAAATCCAGCAGGGCTTTTCGGCGCACCCCTTTTCCCAGCTCCAGTTTCACCTGAGCTTTCCGCTGGTTGCGCCGGTCCAGGTTGATGATGGCACCCTTGGCGATTGCCGAGTTGGGGATCGTGACCAGCTCCTGGGTCAGCAACCGGATTCGGGTGCTTCGGAAATTGATGTTCTCTACAGTCCCTGTGTGGTTCTCTACCTGCACCAGCTCTCCGACGTCGAAGGGCTTGTCCATGATCAGCACGATCCCCGCGAATATGTTGGCCAGGGTGTCCTGCGCAGCCAAGGCCACCGCCAAACCCGCCAGTCCCAATCCGGCCACGATGCTGCCTGCATTGATCCCGAACTGTTCGGCGACCAGGGTGACAGCCAAGACGGCTACAACGAAGCGGATGATGCGCAGAGAAAACTGCTTGAGGAGTTCACTGCTCTGCAGGTTCATGCGGGCGTCAACCTTGCTGAATACCGCCCCAAGGACGCCTTCCAGATGATAGGCTCCATAGGCCGCCGTCAGAATGAAGCCGGTTACCAGATAGCGGCCCAAAACCAGATCCGTTGCCGCCGACAGGGGCAATATCTCCAGCCCCCAATAGAGACCCAGCAACATCAGAAAAACCTTCAGGGGCTTTCGAAATGAACTTTTCAGCGAGGTCCATGTCTCCGGATCTATTCCTCGGGCAAAAATCCGTATGACGCGAAAAATCAGATCCGCTGCAAGGCCGCTGAAAACCAAAAAGCACCCGGCAGTGACAATTGCCGCAATCCAAGGTTCCGGCGCTTCTCTGATTTCAGAAAATAGCTTATCCATCCAAACCATCGGGCGCCTCCTTTATTCCATGATGGGCTTGTAGAGCCGGCGCCTATCCAGCGCCCAGATGGGTTCTGTGAACTGACCGGGCTCCACGGGACCCAGGGCATTTTCCATATCGTACATCCTGGCATCGATCATATCCAGGAAGTGCAGCAGCTCTCCCTCGGGAATCATGGGTTTCTTCGGACTTCCGAACTCCGGTTCGTAGTGATGGGTCAGGATCATATGCTCCACCAGCAGGAGCCACTCTTCGGAAACACCCAGTTCTTTTCCCCAGCGGTCCACCAGGGTGATCCCTTGGATCAGGTGCCCCAGAAGCTGCCCTGGTCGGGTATAGGTCTTCACGATCCCCAACTCGCTGGCATCCATCTCATCGATTTTAGCCAGATCATGGAGCAGAACCCCGGTATAGAGCAGATCCCGGTTCAAATTGGTGTAGACGGTCAAAAGCTTCTCGCCGGACTGGAGCATCCTGAGTACATGGTAGAGCAGTCCGCTCCGGATGGCATGATGATTGGATTTTGCAGCCGGATAGTAGAGCAGTTTTTCACGGTAGAAGATCAGGAAAGCCTGGCAGAGTTTTTTAAGGTCCGCCACTTCCATGGCATTCACATAGCCTTCGATCTGTTCCAGCATCCAGTGGGCATCCCAGGGGGCTGACGATACGAAATCCTCCGTACGCACGCCGTCCAGCTCTACCGAAGGCCGGATCTTGGCGATCCGCAGTTGGAGTTTGTTCTGGAACAGTTGAACCACGCCCCTCAATTTCACGATGGTTCCAGCTGTCAGCGCGGCGATATCAGCTTCCTGAGCCTCCCAATACTTTGAGTTGATCTCCCCGGAGCTATCCATCAGCTGGATATCGAGATACAGCTTGTTTCCTGATGAAACCCGGGGTGAGCATTCGCGGATCAGGAAAAATCCCTGAACCTCATCCCCTGCTACTATTTCTGAAATACGTTTTTCTATCATATGTGTCCCCTTTTCAACCCCATCGTCTCCTGATGAGCCAGTGGGTAGCGTATTATAAAAGCATTGAGTCGTCTTCAATTGTACCAGATTCACCCCCCCAATTAGAAACTTTTCTGTTTCAGCGCCCTTTTATGGGTAATATATAGATGAAAGCTTCAAAATCCGTTTGGTGTGCTGGAGGGTTCCCTTGGAAGGTCCGTTGTATATCCTCGCGCTTTTGATTGTCAGCTTGATTTCGCTTTTCCTGGGCGCCGTGTCCTGGAACAAACGCGATGTGCACGGCGCACGGTGGATCGCTGTCGTCCTGATCTCCGTTACCATCTGGACAGCGATGCAAGCCGCATCGGTTTTGGCAGAACCCCTCAACCAGAAACTCTTTTATCATAATCTGATGTACATCGGCATCAGCCTGATCCCTTTGGCTGTTCTGTTCTTTGTCCTGGACTATTATCATTTGTTGGATATCCTAAGCCCCACCATCAAGGGCGCGATGTTTGCTCTGCCACTGATGACCATTGTCCTGGTGATGACCGACGCTTACCATCATCTGTTCTACCACAGTGTCCGACTACAGCCCGTGGGGCGCTACGCCCTGATTGACGGCACCTTCAACATGTGGTTCTGGGTGCATAGCACGTATTCCTATTTACTCATATTCGGCACTTTGCTGATTCTAGGCTATCAGCTCCGGAACGAATCCGGCCATTATCGTCGCCAGACCCAGCAGCTGATCGGCGCCATTCTGGCCTCCTCAGCCATCAATCTGCTGACCATCACCAAGGTGATCGATTCTCCGATTGATTTGACACCGTTCACCTTTGTCCTGCTGGGTGCGATCTTCTACTACAGCTTGTACCATACCCGGGTCTTTGAAATCGGACCGATCACCAAGGATCTGCTGTACGATAACATCCAGGATGCCCTGCTGATCTTGGACGCCACAGGGGCGGTCACCGAGCACAACAAGGCATTCCTTGCCCTGTTCGATTCTGTTCCGGAGAAAATCGTCGGACAGAACGCCGTTGAGCTGTTCGATTCCATCGGATATACCGGGGTAAACGTCTTGGAAACGCTGAACACCGCCCCACTGTTCCGGACAGAGGCCAACCGTCGGCCCAAGGATTTTCAGATCACTCGGAACCTGCTGCAAGGACAGAACACCTCGCCTTCCGGCACGCTGTATCTCTTGAAGGATGTCACCGAGATCGACGCAAGCCTGACGGCGGCAAATCAGGCCCTCCGCTCTGCAGAACATGCCAGGGAATCCATTACCCGGAACCTTTCGGACATGAGTCACGAGATTCGAACCCCGCTGATGGGGATCCTAGGAGCGGCACATCAGCTCAAATCCGATGCCTGCGATGCGGAACAGGCTGCCGACGCTGATGAAATTCTCTTCGGGGCCGAAGACCTGCTTGGAACAGTCAACCGCATTTTGGATTATTCTAAGCTGGAAGCAGGAAAAATGAGTGCTTACGTGGAATCCTTCACATTGGACAGCTATTTCAACGAGCTGGAATCTTTTACACAGCCCGCTATCCACTGGGATTCTCACCCCGCTGATATCCGCACCCGCTTATTTAAAGGTGACAGCCATCATCTGCTTCAACTGATCAGCCTGATTCACAGCTTCCTTCGGGACAGCGGAACCGACGTGATCCGTCTGTCGGCTTCCTTTGATAACAACATTCTCACTCACACGCTCCACTTTGATGTTCCGCTCCCGGAAGCTCAGATGCTCTTGAATGACTGGAACCGTCTTGGTGATTATCTCATGAAGCCTTGGACCCCTGATCCTTTAAAACTGGTCCTGGCGGATAAGCTGGCACACTTTCTGCGGTCCCCGTTGTCATTAAAATCTCTGGGAACCGGGTGGCGACTCCGCTTTGGCCTTTCACTAGAGCCTGTTGCCGCAGCGATTCCCGCTGATATCGCCCCCACTCATCAGCCGTCGGACACCCCCTTCAAGCTGCTCTTCGCAGAAGACAGTGTCATCAACCAGGCCGTGATCCGGCGCATGTTCAAGATGCTGCCCTGGGAAATAGCTTTTGCGTCCGATGGCCTTCAGGCCTTAGAAATTGCGAAAACCACTGTTTTCGACGGGGTCTTCACAGATATCCACATGCCCGGGATGGGTGGGATTGAATTGAGTTACAGCCTCTTGGAAACCATCAATCGGGGCACCCCCGTCTTCGCGCTGACTTCCGACACCGATTCAGAGCTTCAGAAAATGATTGAACAGAGTCCCATACGGGCGTTGGTTGTAAAACCCTGCCCGAAGGAACAGCTGATCCGACTGCTCCAGGATCATCCACGCACCGCCCATGATGGCGATGATTAGCACATAGAGGGGGGAATACAATGTTCATACTGGCTGTAATCGATGCATCCGAGAGGAAACAGGAGATTCGGCTCGCCCTGGCAGCCCAGGAATTTCAAATTGATTTTGCGGGCTCCGAGGAAGATCTTGCGGAGCTCTGCAAGCAGACCGAACCGGATGTCCTGCTGATGTGTTCTCAGTATGCGGATGTCAGTGCCAAATACATCCTGAAACACGTTTCTGCAGATGCCGTTGACAGCCTGCCTGAAAGAATCCTCGTCCTTGCGGAACCCGGTGAAGAAAATTTTGATTTTCTTGTTACGCCCGGAATCCACGCACAGTGGATCAAACCGACCCAGCTGCTCCCCTGCTTGCGGGGAGAAACACTGAGTGATGAGGATGAGCCCCCAACGGTTCAGGATCCCCCAAAACGCATCCTGCATATCACCGATGACCGCTTACTCCGGAGGATCGTCTCCGATCTGATCCAGCGTCAGACCTCCTACATCCTGGAATCCGCATCAACCGGCGAGGCTGGCCTGAAGCTTCACGAAACCTTCAAACCCAACCTCATCCTGACCGACTGGGACCTGCCTGACATTGACGGCATTGAGCTTTGCCGTCGGATCAAGGTGGATCAGGGAGATACCCAGGTGACCATCGCTCTCTTTTCCAGCATGACGGATGAACATTTGATCGAGGCCGCCTATAAGGCCCATGCGAAAGCCTATATCCTCAAGCCAGTCAACCCGGACCAGCTGCTCCATCGGATTGTGAAAATGATGGATGCCGTCTAGCCTGATTATCCAAAAAAAAAAAACACGGAGGTGTGTTAACGATGTCCCTTCATAATTGTACGAAATGCGGAAAAATGATCGGTGAAACACCGAGTGGCTTGTGTGAAGCTTGCAAGGCCATCAGCCCTGAATACTCCAATCTTCACAAAGTGAAAGATTACCTGTACGAAAATCCCAACAGCAGCATCACGGTGGTCTCTGAGGAAACAGGGGTCAGTGTCATGGAGATCAACAAATTCATCCGTGGAGGCGAAATACGCGAAATGTCCGGTGTGTCTACCTCGTCAGGCGGCAAGTGCGCCTGCGGCAAACCGCTTGCGGGGGATGAAAAGATTTGTAAAGACTGCAAGCTCAAGAATGAAAAGGCCGCCGAGCGCGTGAAACAAGAGCTGACACAAAAAATAGCGGATTCCGGAAAGCCGAAATCTTCTTCAAAGGCCACGGGGTTCTTCACCCAGCGCAAATAATCCCCCAGCGTTACCCTATCCACAAAAGAGCAGCAGTTCAGTTCTACTGAATCTGCTGCTTTTTAATGCCTGTCACCAGGCCGTTTGAGGATGCGCTCTTCCCTTCATGCCACCTTCAGTCCCAGCCGGATCATCACGTCTTTCAGTTTATCTGTATCGATAGGCTTAACCGCGTATGCTTCGGACCCTGAGTCAAAGGAATCGAAAATTTCTTCCGTGGCGTTGAGTGCCGTGGTCATGATGATCTTGCATCGTTTTTCAGCCGGAATCTGCCTCTCCACTTCGAGCTTCCGGATTGTCTTCAGGGATTTGATGCCATCAACCTCCGGCATCATGATGTCCAGACAGACCAGATCGTAATACCGCTCTTCATCCAAAGCCATCATGAACACTTCGATAGCCTCCATTCCGTCAACCGTCACATCACAGTCTCCGAATTGGGACAGGAACTTGAACAGGAACTTTCGGCTTACATAGTCATCTTCAGCTATGAGGATTCGCATTGGGTATCCCCCCTCTCCAATATTATGGTTCCGAAACACGCTTCAAGCTCCTGGATCTGCGCGGCAGTTTCTGATTTTTTTTCTTTACGGGCCGCCAGCTCCAGTCGGAATGCACATCGCCGCAGGCTTTCGAAATTGGCAGTGGCGGCAATCTCCTTCAGTTGATGGCTCAGTTTTTCCACTTCCGAAAATTCATTTCGCCTGTTCGCCGTTTTAATGGCATCCATGATTTTTTCACAATCCCGAATCACCAACTCCAAATCCTCTTCGTTCAGTTCCTGATCCATCTGTTGGTGATGATTGACCTTTTGTATCAGTTCCTGCACCAACAGTGCTTCCCGTTGGGCCTCGCCACTGGTATACCGTTTCAATACATCATAGAAATTATTCAGGTTGATGGGCTTGGAAATATAATCGTTCATTCCCCTAGCAAGGAACTTTTCACGGTCCCCTTTGATGGCATAGGCCGTCAGGGCGACAATGGGAAGGTCTCGGAACCGCGCATCTTCACGGATTCTTGCCGTGGCTTCCATGCCATCCATCACTGGCATTTGAATATCCATCAGGACCAGATCGACCATATGGTCAACCAGATAATCCAGGGCTTCCTGACCATTATTAGCAAGGGCTACCCGATGCCCCTGCTTCTCCAGCAAGCGCATCGCCAAGATCTGATTAATCCGGTCGTCCTCAACAAGGAGAACTTCCAGACTTCTTTCCGCAACCGGAACGGCCATTTCACCTTCGGAGATCCCCAGGGGTTTTTCGAGGATCTGCGTCTTTGCGAAATCCAGTTCGAACCAGAAGCGGGATCCCTGCCCCAGCTTGCTTTCAAACCCGATAACGCCGTTCATCATTTCCACCAGCTGTTTGCAGATACTCAGTCCCAACCCGGTTCCGCCATACCTGCGCGTAATGGAGCCATCCACTTGGGAGAAGCTGCGGAAGATCCGATGGGTATCCTTATCATCAATTCCGATACCTGAATCCGCCACCCAAAATGCCAGCCGCACGGTTTCTCGTGTTTCCGCCACCTGATTGACACTGATTTTCACTTCTCCTGAATCCGTAAATTTGATGGCATTGGAAAGCAGATTGTTCAGCACCTGCATCAATCGGTTCGGATCACCCTTGACCAAGCGGGGAATCCCCTGAGGAATTTCCATCCGCATTCCCAGGCCTTTTTCGAAGCCTTGGACCCGGTTGGCCTTGAAAGCTTTCCCCATCAGGCTTTCCAAATCAAAATCAATGGTCTCCATCATCATTTTTCCGGATTCGATCTTTGAGAAATCCAAAATGCTGTTGATGATTTTCAGGAGGGATTCCGCACTGCTTTTTACCAGCTTCAGGTTATCCCGCTGTTCCGCATTGAGCTCCGTCATCATGGTCATGTTGGTCATGCCGATGATCCCATTCATCGGGGTGCGGATCTCATGGCTCATATTGGCCAGGAATTCACTTTTTGCCTGATTGGCTGCGACCGCCTCTTCTTTCGCCCTGAGCAGTTCATTCATGGTTCTGATCTTTTCAGAAATTTCCCGGCACACGTAGACAATGCTGATTTGACCCAGCTCATCGGCCAAGACATTTCCCACGACTTCCATATTGGCAATGGTCCCGTTCTTTCTCAAGGTTCTGAGGTCCATAGAGAACGTGGAGCGGGTGGCGATACGCTTCACCATATTCTCCTGAGAGGAACACCGATCATCCGGATGCACGTAATCGAAGACCGAGTGACCAATCACATCCTCCGGTGCATATCCCAGCTGTTGAAACAGCGATGGGCTGACATAAAGCACGTTGCCAGAATGATCGATGTGGATGATCACATCATTCATATTATCCGTCAGCAGGCGGAGGCGTTTCTCACTCTCCATCATACAGCGGGCCATATCTTTGTTGGCGGTGATGTCTTCCAGAACCAATACCGCCATCCGCTGGTTATCCTCAACAATGGGCACTGCCGAAATCCGGAGATCCAGGTCCATGCTCTCGCCGTCCGCCAGCGCGATTTGGTGCCGGATTTCACGGCCTCGGACGGGCGTATCCATGAACAGCGCCGATTCAATGCTCTGATTGATCCCACAGGTGCTGCAGATCGGGTCAACGCCGCAGTTCTTATGGATTTCTGCAATCGTACAAGCCAATCCGTGCCCTACCCTTTTCCCCGCAAGGTCCCGCAGATCTTTTTTAAATATCCGGGTCGCCTCTTCGTTGGCCATGATGATCTTGCCTTCATTGTCCACCGTCGCCAGTCCTAAGGGTGTACCGAAAAAGATGGCCTTCAGGTTGCTCCGCTCCCGTTCCAGAAGGCGCAGCGCCTCTTTGCGCTCCGTGATATCTTCAATCCGGACCACATGGCTGGCTGCTCTGCCCCCTGGATCCCGAATCTTATTGATGATGAATGAATACCAGCCGGATTCCCCCGTGGGCCGATCCATCTGCAATTCCTGGGTCCACTTATCCTCGGTGGACAGAGCGCTCTCAATTTTTGAGTAATTGAGTGTCACTTCCTCGGGCATCAGCTCACTGAAAGGTCTGCCGCTGTAGGTTCCTTGGGGGAACTGGGCTTTGAATGCCTCATTGACGCTTTCCGTAGACCACTGCATATCGGTCAGAGCGATGGGGCTGGTGCTCTGTTCAATTACCTGTGAATACTTGTACAACTCCTCTTCGGCCTGAACAATTCGGTCAATGTCCCGAAAGATCATGACGATGCCGGTCCGTTCCCCACTCTGTCCGATAACAGGGGAAATACTGGCAGAGATACTGAAACCACGGCCGGGAGCAACACGCAGCTCCGCTTTCCGCCAAAGGCCCATGGAACCTTCACTCCGCAGGCCCCGTTCAAATATCCCCTGATCCGCCAGCCCCGTTTCCGGATGTGTAATCAGGAAAACCTGATCAAATGCCCCTCCGACAACCAGATCCATCGGTTTTTCAAGCATCGCTAGCGCCGAATGGTTGGCATATGTGATCCTCCCATCGGCATCCGCCGTGACAACCCCCTCACCGATACTGTCAAAAATATTCAGCAGGGTGACAGAACTCTGGCTCCTGATCAGAAACTGGCCTCCGGTCGTAAACACTTTTCCCGGGTGATTTTCCTCGCCTGCTCCAGACTTTGGCAGCATGATTACGGGAATATCCGCCTTGAACTGTGTGAGGTACCTGCCCATCTCCTCTGCTTCCAAAGGCCCGTCGATAATATAAAGATCGGCGTCCTGCACTTGGACCGTTTCCAGTGGCGCCCAGCGCATTCCCGCAGAAAAAAGTTGCTGATGGGTCGCCTCATACGCCTGCCATTTTCCAGTTTCCGGGTTAACACAGACGATCCGATAGATGTCGATCATGGCTTAGCTCCGTTCTAAATTGAGTCATCCGGGGAATACCCCTTGCTGGGCCAGGGCATCGCTGCCAACAAAATCCTCGCCGCCCAGCATCAGGTCTTCATGATTGAGCAGTCTGTCCGAATCCAAGAGCAGCTTGACAGATTCCTCGATTGTTCCGATGCCTTTTATGAATTGATTCCCCCCGCTCCTGCCAAAATCAGGCGGCGCCGAGATAATGTTTTCTGGAATGCAGGTCACCTCGACTACTGTATCCACAATGATTCCCACTGTCAGCTCATTGATCTCCAAGACGACGATGCAGGTCCGATCATCATATTCCCGGGGCGGCTTTCCAAAACGCAGCCGGATATCCATCGTGGGAATGATCTTGCCGCGAAGGTTGATAACACCCCGGATGCAGGAGAGCTGATTTGGGATTTGCGTGATTTCCTGAACACCGATGATTTCTATGACATGGCTGATATCCAGGCCATAGATATCCCGGTCCACAGAGAACGTCAGAAACTTGTCCTTTTGCGTGTCTTCAAACTCATCCGCCAGATACGTCATCTCTTCAGCCATCTCACATCCTCCTTTCCAGCCGGGTCATCCCCGCCGGGTCAAGAATCAGGCAAATCTTTCCATCGCCCAGGAGCGCACAGCCACCCAACCCATCGACACTTTTCAGGTATTTCGACAGGGGCTTCACTACCAGCTGCTGCTCACCCAGGATGGCGTCTGCAAAAAGCAGCACGCTGTCCTGCTCATTTTCAATCTGAATCAGGATTCCGTCTGGAATCGATTGGGTCTCCGTCTGCAATCCAAAGGCCTTGTGCAACCGCTGAATAGGATACGCCTGCCCACGGATGAGGATCATCTCGTTGCCCTGGGTATCCCGTACAACTTCTTGTTCCTTCACGCTGAGGGATTCCCGGATACTGGTGATGGGAACGGCAAAGGTGCTCTTTCCAACCTGCATCAGCATCCCCTCCAAAATGGCCAGGCTGAGGGGAATCTTGAAGATGAATTCCGATCCCTGCCCGGGTTGGCTGTCCAGTGAAACCACCCCGCCTACGGTCTGCAGGTTGCGCGTGACGACATCCAGACCCACGCCCCGGCCTGAATACTCCGTAACCTTTTCCTTCGTGGAAAAGCCCGGCGCGAATATGAACTGGCATGCTTCCTTATCCAGATAATCTTTCCGCGGTTTTGTCAGAAGCCCCTGGCGTTCCGCTTTATCCAGAATCTTGTCAGGATCCAGCCCTTTGCCATCGTCTTTGATGGTGATATAGACAAAACCGCCCGCCTGCCTTGCATCCAAGCGGACCACCCCTTGGGGATCCTTGCCCTGATCCACCCGGTCTGCAGCAGACTCTATGCCATGATCAATAGAATTCCGAATGATATGCATCAGCGGATCTCCGATATGTTCAATGACGCTCTTGTCCACTTCCGTATCGGATCCGGTAATCTCCAGACGCACATCCTTCTCCATTTTTTTGCTCATATCCCGGACAATACGGTTCATTTTCTGGAAGGTCAGCTCCAAGGGGACCATGCGGATGGACATGATGACATCCTGAAGTTCCTTGATGATCATACGGTGCTGCCGGGCGCTTTTTTCAAAGTTACCCAGATCCAACCCTTGCAGATCCGGGTTGTTCACCACCATGGATTCCGAAACCACCAGCTCGCCGATAAGATCCATTAGGGCGTCCACCTTCGATACCCCAACGCTGATATAGTTCCCCAGGCCTTTTCCCGCCGAGACAGGCGCTTCTGCAGTCTCGGTTTCCTGCTCTCTCCGGGGAATCTTCACCGCCTCTTTTTTCAGCGGTCCTTTTTCGAAGGTTTCCAGAAGCTCCACATAGGCGGTCATATCAATCGGTTGGAATTCCAATTCTTTCAGGAAGGAAACTCCCGCAAAAAACTCCTGGAGGGCCTTTTCAGGCTCCGCGCTCTGGAACACCATACAAAAGCCGTTCAACCGGATTTCGCCCACCGCTTCATCGCTCTCGACGATATCCTTGGGAAAGTGCGTCAGCGGCTCGGCTAGGGATTTCAGGTTGTGAACGACACTGAACGCCCGGACATTCTCCATCTCACAGCCTTCTTCGAATCGAAGCAATGCCCGGTAAGCCTGTTTGGGAATCCCCTGTTCAGCGGGCTTGTTTTGGGCATCCTTCCCGCTGGGGGGTATGTAGTATTTCTGGTTCGAGGCAGTTTTTTCCACAATGCCTTTTTCCACACCGGGGTTCATGCCCTTCAAGCTCTCCAGATAGGCTTGAATCGTCGTCACCAGCTCCGTTGCCTTGCCGTCCGGCATCTGCCCCGCTTCGATTTTATGAAGCTCCCGTTTCATGAAATCCAACGCTTCCAGGACCAGATCCACCATGGCCGTGAAATCCGTCACACATTCCTTCACTTTCCGCACATAGTCGAACAAATCTTCCACCGAATGGGCCAGGGTTCCGATGTCTTCAAAGAGCATCATCATGGAATTTCCCTTGATGGTGTGCATCACCCGAAAAATCTCACTGATGGTGGGGTCCAGATCCCGTTGGTCTTCAGAGGCCATCAGAATCTGCTCCAGACGGTCCAGCAGCTGTCCTGTTTCAAAAATGTACATTTCCAGCATTGGCTCATTCACATTGCTGATTGCCACTCCAAACACCTCCGATCACTTCATGGACTCAAACACCCTGATGACATCTGAATCTTCAAAGGGCTTCATGATAAAATAATCCGCCCCTCGGAGAACCGCTTCCCTGACAGTATGCTCACTGCCGTTGGCTGCCACGACCACAACCTTCATGCGGGGATTCTCCCACTTCACCTGGTCCAACACTTCAATCCCGTTCATAAAGGGCATTGTAAGATCCAGGGTAATCACATCCGGCTTCAGCAGTTTTATCTTTTCCACTGCCTCGAACCCATCGCCCGCTTGTCCGACCACCTGGTGCCCACAGCCGGAAATCACTTCATTCAATCGGTTGCGGATATACATGGCGTCATCGATAATCAAAACCCTCTTCATCCCCTCACCTCTTCCCATAACATTCTTTGGGTTTTATACCCTGTTTTTCGGATGTATAACAAAAAAGCCCGGAAAGAAGCCGTTCCGGGCAAAATAATTTTGAAAAATTTTACTGTGTACACGCTAAATTTCAACCACCGGAATCTTTAGAATAAACGTGGTCCCTGCCGGAGAGGAACTTTCAATCTCCAGGCTGCCATTGTGACTTTTTACGATTTCATAAGAAACACTGAGGCCAAGACCGGTCCCGCTCCCCACCGCCTTTGTCGTAAAGAAGGGGTCGAAGACACGCTTCTGGACCTCTTCCGGGATGCCGCGGCCGGTATCTGTAATGCGGATCACAACCTCGCACCCGACCAGCCTTGTCTGAATCCGGATTTCCCCCTGTTCCTCAATCGCCTGGGCCGCATTGAGCAGCAAATTCATAAACACCTGGTTCAAGTTCCCCTGGTTGCACATGATTTGAGGGATCTCTCCATAATCCCGAACAAGATTCACCTTGTATCTCAATTCATTGGCGATGATTTTGATAACACCCTCCAGACCAATGTGGATATCTGTCAACTCGATGTCCGTTGTTTCACTGGAGAATGTTTTCAGCTCTGTGACGATCCTTTTGATGCGTTCCATTCCGCCCTGCGTATCCGTGATCAGCTCCCCGATATCCTCCGTAATGAAGTCGATCCGCATTTCTTTTTTCATCTCACGGATCCGTTCCTCCAGTTGAATACAGAGCATCCCCGCCTTTTCGCAGCACTGCGCGTCCTTCAACGCTTGGAATGTGCCGTCCTGGGCAGTGACATAGCGGACAAGCTTCTGGATATAGTCCTGCATCGTGGCGACATTGCTGATGACAAATCCCAACGGGTTATTGATTTCATGGGCAACCCCTGCTGCCAACTGACCTATGGAGGCCATTTTCTCCTGATGGGCCATCTGCAGGTTCGCGTTTTTCAGGTTGTGATAGGCCGTTTCCAGCTCTAACCGGCTTTTCTCAAGCCGTTCCTCCGCCAGCTTCCGTTCGGATACCTCCCGCTGCAATTCCTGATTACTGGCATTGAGATCCCCATACATCTCCGTCAGTGCCAAGGTCCGCTGTTTCACCTTGCCATCCAGCTCCGTGTAGAATTCCCGCAGCTCCTTGCCCATCTTCCTGAAATTCTTCATCAGCAGATCGATCTCTTCGATCCCCTCTTCACGGTCCTCGAACTGAACCGCGGTGATATCCTCTCCCATTTCTGTTGTTTTTGCAGCCACTCGGCTGATGGGATCCGCAATGCGGGCAGCCGTTTCTCTGGATTTCACCATCAGATAGCTGAAAAATATCGCATAGAAGACCACCATGATGCCAAAGGCCATGATTCCGATTCTTTTCGTTGTTTTATCCAGTTTATACACCGGCTCGAAGACAACGTCCCTGTCCACGAGGATCATCAATCGCCAGTCGGTCTGTTCTATGATCGACTGCGTCAGGAAATAAGATTTTCCGCCGATTGTGATATCATTGACATCCTGATTTTTTTCGAAAATAGCTTTCATCTGTTCAGCGATTTGTGAATCCTTGTTTTTGAGCAGATTGAACTCCTCCGGCTTCAGGGTATCCTGTTTTACCGTGGACTCGTAAACCTGCTGACGCAGCTCTTTAAGACCCAGGATTGATTCGATTTGCTCCGGCATGGCCAGAATCACCCCGTTCCGATCCACCAGGAACGCACCGGCATGCCAAGGCAGTTTCAGGCTCAGGATGTTTTCAATCATCTTATCAATGGTGATATCGATCCCGGTGACTCCCTGAAGAAAGCCAGTTTCATCATAGATCGGCGTCACACAGGAAGCCATCCACCCCTGCCCCGCCGGATCCAAATAGGCCTCTGTCCAAACCGTCATCTTCTCCGGGTTGTTCTTTTGAGCCGCCTGGTAATAAAAATTGTATTCAGGAATGTCCATATCCGCTGGAAAAACCTGATACACCGCCGGTAGGAACGGATAGTAGCGGCACATGGAGTCAAAGGAATTGAAATAGACGCCTACGATATTGGGGTTGGTCTCCAGCGTTGCTTTGAACAAAGGGTCATACGCCTCTGTCATGACCGCTTTCTGGCGCTCTTTTTCTCCGAAGGGGGTCCGATTCGAGTAGAACACAGAGGAGCCGCCGTTATCCAGGGATTTGTATGTCGCCCCGTTTTCCGCAGTTGAAAATCCCGGCGTACCGGCTGGCAGACCAAAGGCTTCCGGCACATTGAACAGTCTGGCATTCTCCTTTTGCAAGACGGAGGCCAAACTGCTCACGGAAACTATTTGCTGACTGATGTTCTTCACTTCCCGGCTTGCGATCTCATGGATATTCTGGCTAGCCTCTTCAAGCAGCATCAGCTGGGTGTGATTGCCTATATAGCCCGTGATGCCAAAATACATGATCAGCAGTGCCATCTCTATGATCAGGATCGGCATCAGCGCCGCTTTAACATACTCTCTGTAGATGATGTCCTTGATAAATCTTCTCTGCCCCACGAGGTCACCCCGGCTTCATAGTTTAAGACGCATTCTCATCAACCGGGAGCGTAATCTTGAATTCCGTCCCCTCGCCATAGGTGCTTTGCACTTCAATTGACCCGTGATGTTTATTGACGATGATGTCGTAGCTGATGCTCAAACCGAGCCCCGTTCCCTCACCAACGGGTTTCGTAGTGAAAAACGGATTGAATATGCTGCTTAGATTTTCTTGGGGAATACCGATGCCATTATCCTTGATTGATAAGCACACATGCTCTCCCTCCGCCCACGTGCGGATGAATATCTGCCCCAGCGCCGGAGCAAACCGGGATTTCACCGCCGCACAGGCGTTCAGGAGAATATTGAGGATCACCTGATTGATTTGTCCCCCCGCCGCAACGATCTCCGGCACCTCACCCAGGTCCAGTTCCAGGCTCGCCGCGTATTTCAGCTCGTTTCGGGAAATCACCAGGGTGTTTTCAATCCCTTCTTTCAGATCGTAGGCGCTTCGTTCATCCATATTGTCAATCCGCGAAAAATTCCGGAGTCCTTTTACAATTTTTGATACCCGGTCCAAGCCATCATGGGTATCCTTGTAGAGGTCCTCCAGATCCGAATTGATAAAGTCAAAGTCCGCTTTCCGTACATATTCCCGCAGCCCCTTAAAGGGAATAATGAACGCGGGATCCAGCCCTTGTTCCACTGGGAGGGATACAAAATTCATCACCTGCTCCGACAGCTCTCTGTATTTTCTTGTGTATTGCTTCAGCGTTGTGATATTGCTGGTCACAAACCCCAACGGGTTATTGATCTCATGAGCAACACCCGCGGCCAAGTGCCCGACACTGGCCATTTTTTCCTGTTGCAGAAGCTGGCCCTTCGCATCATTCAGCTTGGCATTGAGATCCTTCAACCGGATATTCTGGGATTCAATCTCCTTCAAATAGGCAGTTTCTTCAATTTCCATATTCTTCTTCCGGATGACTGACTTCACCCTTGCCAAAAATTCCAATTCATCGATAGGCTTTGCAATGTAATCGGATGCCCCCAATTCAAAACAGGTGGTCAGGGTTTCCTTATCGGATAGTGAGGAGAACATGAGGACTTCAGTGTCCTTGGTGCCGGAATCCCCCTTGATCAGGCGCAGGATATCAATCCCGCTGGTACCGGGCATGATGATATCCAGCAGCACGATCTGGATTCCATTCTTCCGGATCAGCTCTACGGTATCGCTGCCCATCTGGCTGGTGGTGATTTCCACTGGCAGCCCGGATCGCCTTAAAATCCCCTCTGCATGTCTCAAAATCATGAGGGAATCATCTACAATCAGTAATTTCATCACAGGCACCACCCGAACGTCCTTTTAAAAATACAGCTCTCTCGGTTCAACACGCGCACAGAGCAGTGAAAACCATAACCTTCTTATCTCCTAGATCCATGATGGAAAAATCACCGGCCAGCCAGCCGGCCAGATCCTTAAAGAGAGCCTGGGCCGTTTGCTGGGCATCGCCATGGGCGAACCATCTTTGCTCGACTTGAACCACCACCCGGAACAGCGCATGCTGGTCTTCCGCGGGAAGAGAAGAGAGAATTACGCCGACATGGGTATCCGCGCCGTCGATGATAAATGTTTGCAGCAATCTGCGAAACACAACCAGAAGCACCTCGTACCGCCCTTTGAACTGCCCGATACTTTGGCTGTCAATGCCAAAATCAACAGTCATCCGGAGCTCTCTCTCCGCCAGCGCGTTTTCAATATCCGTGACCACCTGCTTTGCAGAAAATCGTTTCGTTGTCGCAGGCATCTTTCCAGAAAATTCGGTCAGCAATCCCTGCAGCAGCATCAGCGTCTCCATGAGATGCTCTTTGCTCTCCTTCTGAGCATCCCACCGGCTGATCAGCCTGAGGGTTTCCTTGAAAAGTTTAGCGTTCATAACCTGCAGCAGGTTCATTTCAGCTTTTATTTCCAATAGGCTGGCATCATAGGTTCGGAAAATGCTTTCGAAGCTGGCGCTCTTTATTTCCAGCTGACCCATGGCCTTTTTCAAATCCGCCCGATAGGTATAATAGTCCACGGCGCCCTGGATGATTTCCCTGAATTCTTTATCCTCCCAGGGTTTTGCGATAAACTTGAAAATGTCGCCCTGATTAACCGTCACCAAGACCTGCGGCAAACTGGTATATCCCGACAGAACAATCTTCACGACATCCGGATATTTTTCCTTTACCCGTTTCAGTAACTCCAGCCCGTTGATTCCGGGCATTTTCATATCCGTGACCAATACGCCAATCGCAACCTCTTCCATGATTTTCAGCGCCTCTTCTGCGCTATTGGCATAGTATTTCTCATAGGGCTCGTGAATCAAGCTCCGCTTAAGGGAACTGAGGATCATGTATTCATCATCCACAAAAAGGACATTGCTCATTGGTATTCCCCCCGACCTCATTAATCTTCCTGTTCACCCAATTCTGTAAAATACGCCTCAACCTCGCTTCGATTCAGCTTGAGGAACGCGTAGCAGGCATCTTCCTGCGACGCCTCCATCATCTCTTTCCCCGACTGACGCCACGCATTCGCGTTAGCAAGATGGACCGAGCAGACCAGCTCCCGGTTGATCACCCGTTCATCCATCGGCATATGGTGATACAGGGCAGATTCGATGATCGGCAGGGGCAGTTCCCACCAATTCAGCAGGTAGCCGCCCAGCTCCTGATGGGTAATCCCCATTTGTTCCCGCTCTTTTTGAAGTATGCTCATGCTGTCATCCGTTGAGCTCTGCAGGATCCCTGAATACTGGTTGTTGTAGTGGGCCATGAGGACCACCATTCCGATATTATGGAGCAGCCCCGCTGAGGCAAAAATATTCGGGATTTTTTTCCCCAGAAATTTCTGATAAATCAGGCTGGTATAGCGATTGGTCAGTGTGGCGTTGTGCCACAGGTACTCAATGGATTTACCGCCGGGGCCGCCCACGCGGAAAATTGAATTGGACAGCACAATATTCTTCACATTCATGAGACCGATATACATGATCGCCTGACTGATCGACCCTGTCTTCGCCCCATAAAAAGCGGAGTTTGCAATCCTGAGGATTTTGGAAGAAGATGCCTGGTCCGATTCAATCAACCGGGCGATCTTTTCAACGTCTTCGTCTTCACTGATCATTTCCTTGATCCGCGTATAGATTGCCGGAACCGTAGGCAGATCATCCAGGTTATTGATTAGATCCAGTATCTTTTTATTCTGAAGAATATCTTCCAATTCGAACATCCTATCGATGATATTGCGCAGCTCATTATTGTCCCAGGGCTTGAACATATACATTTTGGCAACGTTCTCTTCCAGGGCTCTATAGATCGTTCGGCTATCGGTATAGCCGCTAAGGGCCACCCGGATCGTGGAGGGATATTTTGCCTTTACGATTTTTAGCAGCTCAAATCCGCTCATCCCAGGCATCCGTATATCCGATATCACCAGATCCACCGGTGAATTCTCCAAATAAGCGATCGCTTCCTCGCCGGATTCAACAAAAAACGTCTCATATTCCCCATCCATGAAGAGTCGCTTTAAGGCCCGGAGTATTTGCCGCTCATCATCTACAAACAAAATCTTCTTAACCATGGCCTTACCCCCATCGTGATTCCCAGCTCACGGGTGCTTGCTTTGCAGCTTGGATAGATTATATCCAGATTTTAACGCGGCTACACTATTATTATCAAAATAACGCTCTTTAAAGTAGACTATTTGAACTTTTTCTGTTCAATTGACTATTTTAAGCCATAATCCTACTTTTACCGAACAAATCCTTTCTCCTTGACCCCACGGCCAGCCCCCGTTGGTCGTGGGGTATTAATTTCCCTTCTAAAAATCGATACAACGCTTGACAACCAATATTTCGGGGTGTTAAGCTTAGTTAAATTTAACCGGTTTGCAAACTATGCGCCGTGTTGGATACTTATTCAACTTAAAACTAAATCATTCTTCATAGTGTTTTACAGAGGTTGCGGTGTGTCAAGAGTACTCTTACGAGGAAAGGGGCCATCGCCGAAGCGTTGGAAGGTGTTGTCCGCTGGATAGCACCACCCCAATGTTGGGGGTGTGTTTAAGAGACACACCACTCTCCCCGATGGCCGGCCCAGGCTGTCCGGGAGGCGCTGTATGATGCGGGGCGGAAGGTTCTTTACTACCGTGCGCCCATCAGCCGGAAAGGAGTCCTTTTGCCTTTTACGGCTGATTTTTGTTTTTGTTTGGAAAACCTCAGAACCTATCAAACCAAAAGGAGGGTGCACGATGAAACTTTTCGGCACAATGGAACTTGATTCCGACAACCGACTGACGATCGGAGGCTGCAGCGTTTTTACGCTGGCAGAACGTTTTGACACACCGCTTTATGTGATGGATACCGCATTATTGAAGGGCCAGTGCCAGAAGTACAAGCGGGCCTTTTCCTCTCCCCAAGTGGATACCGAAGTGATCTATGCCTCCAAAGCGTTTCTGACCATTGCCATGGCAAAGCTGATTCGCGACGAGGGTCTCAGCCTGGATGTCGTTTCCGGCGGAGAGCTCTATACGGCCATCACCGCAGGGTTCCCCGCGGGCCGCATCTATTTCCACGGCAATAACAAGACCAATGACGAGCTGCTGATGGCTCTGGATTATGGCGTGCACCGGATCATCGTCGACAATGAGCAGGAGCTGGAACGTCTCAGCCGTCTCTGCAGCCAGCTTGGCAAGACCCAAGCCATTCTCTTCCGCATGAATCCCGGCATCGATGCCCATACCCACGATTTCATCCAGACCGCCCGGAACGACAGCAAATTCGGCATTTCCATCTATCAGGCCGATATCTGCCGCTTGATCCACAAGGCTGCCGACGATCCCAACCTTACCCTCACGGGCTTCCACTGCCATATCGGCTCCCAGATTTTCGAAGAAACTTCTTATTTTTCAGCTCTTTCCGTGATGTTTGACTTCGTAAAACGGGTAAAGGAAGACTGTCGGTTTTTCACTGCCGAACTCAATATCGGCGGGGGCTTTGGCGTGTATTACTCCGGCGGGGACACCCCCATGGATGTTGAACAGTGTCTGCCCCATATTCTTGAGCAGGCGGTTCAGGAAGCTGAAAACCGGGATGTCCCGCTCCCTAAGCTTATGATTGAACCCGGACGCTCCATTGTCGCCAATGCAGGCACCACCCTCTATAAGGTGGGCGGCGTGAAGAGGACCTATGGCGGCAAGAACTTCATCTTTGTCGACGGCGGGATGACAGACAACCCCCGGACCGCCCTCTACGATTCCAAGTACGAGGCCCATATCAGCCCTCGGAACAGCGCCGGCAAGGTGGAACCCTTCACTGTCGCAGGAAAATGCTGCGAATCCGGTGACGTGCTGATCCATGGAATTGAACTGCCTGAGCCCGAAACCGATGATATCCTGGCAATCAACGGCACCGGGGCTTACAACTACACCATGTCCAGCAACTACAACCGGATCCGCAAGCCCGCCGTGGTTTTTGTGGAAGACGGTGCCGCCCGGTTGGTAGTGAAGCGCGAAACCTATGATGACCTGATTCGGAACGATGTGCGATAACGGCAGCTGCTGATAATTGAAACGGATAGGAGTGGAAAAATGAACAATTACGTCGTTGTGAAATATGGGGGGTCCTCCGTGGCCACCACCGACAAAATACAGGATATCGCCAATCGCCTGGTGAACCGCCAGCGCCAGGGTGAACAGATCGTGGTCGTTGTCTCCGCCATGGGTAAAACAACCGATGGGCTTGTCAAACTGGCAAAGGAAATTTCAGGCACCCCCTGCAAGCGGGATATGGACATGCTCCTGGCAACAGGAGAGCAGGTGTCCATCGCCCTGCTGTCTATCGCCATCAAGGAAGCCGGCGGAAATAGCGTGAGCCTCACCGGGTATCAAGCCGGGATTGAAACCTGTGATACCCATTCAAAGGCTCGGATCAACACCATTCACAAGGACCGCATCGTGCAGCATCTCAACCGCAGTGAGATTGTCGTGGTCGCCGGTTTTCAGGGGGTTACTGAAAACGGTGACATCACCACCCTGGGCCGGGGGGGCTCCGATACCACCGCCGTTTCCATTGCCGCGGTTCTGGGCTGTTCCTGTGAAATCTACACCGATGTGGACGGCGTGTATACCATCGATCCCCGGGTGTACCCCAACGCAAGGAAACTGGATGTCATCAGCTATGATGAGATGCTTGAAATGGCCAGTCTGGGAGCCAAGGTACTGGAGACCCGATCCATTGAAATGGGCCATAAATACAAAGTGCCGATCCTGGTAGCCCTCAGCACCGGGGAATACCCCGGAACAATCATAAAGGAGTGGGATGAATCCATGGAAAAGAAAGCTGTAACCGGCCTGACGGTCACCGAAAACTGTCTGATGGTGTCACTGAGCCTGGTGCCATACACCGCGGCAAACATCTCCCGAATCTTCGCCAAACTGGCCGCCCGGAATATCATGGTGGATATGATCAGCCAAACGGCGCCCTTCCACAACACCGTCAATGTTTCTTTCACCACCCTGCTGGATGACCGGCAGGCAGTTCACGATATCCTTGATGAGATCCAGGCCGAAATGAAGGATATCAGTGTCGCCATGGATGAGTCCCTGGTGAAGCTCTCCGTGGTGGGCATCGGCATGATCTCCCAAAGCGGCGTTGCGGCAAGGCTCTTCACACTTTTAGCCGATAACGGCATCGAGTTCCAGCAGGTCACCACCAGCGAAATCAGCATCAGCTACACGATTTTCGCCAAGGATAAGGATCTTGCGGTACAGGTGATCGCCGAAGCCTTTGAACTGTAAGATCTGCACAGCACCTTCCATAAACTAAAACAAAACACACTTGGATGCCTGGTGTGTTTTGTTTATTCGGATTGTTCTATTCCATCATCGGCAGCTCATCGTGAATCACCCGTTCCAACTGGTGAAAATCCACGGGTTTGCAGATGTAGGCCATACATCCCTTCCCATAGGCTTCCGACCGGATCGGGTCACCCGACAGTGCAGAAACCATGATCACCTTGAGCTCGTTACCCGGCGGAACGCCTGTCGTCTCTTCATAAGCCCGGATGCGCTGCAGAGTCTCCATGCCATCCAGATTAGGCATCATGATGTCCAGAACCGCTAAATCATACGGGGTGCCAGCTTTATAGGCCGCGGTCACCGCTGCAACAGCCTCCAGGCCGTCCACTGCGGTATCACAGGCACCGAACCGGCTCAGGAAATGGGTCATCAGCTTCAAGGAATTCCTGTCATCTTCAACTATGAGTATCTTCATGGTGCCCCCTCAGCAGCAATGCTCTCAGCAAACTTCCGGTCCTCTTCATCGATATGCCTGGAAAGCCATTCAATCAACAGTCGGTTCACCTCGACCATCAGGGCCGGCGTGACTTCACCCGCCCGCATTTCGCAGGCCAAGGCATCCACCTTGCGCATATACTCATCATGGATCGCACGGTGCTGTTCCAAACCGATATATCGGTTTTCTGCCATGAACTTTTCTTCTTCGTTGAAATGGATCACCACATACCCTTCCAGGAAGGCGACAATCTCAGCAATCTCCTGCCTGCTTTTTTCATCATTGAACGCTATTACCAGATTATTGATCCGTTTTACCAGCTCCAAATGCTGATCATCAATCTGCGGTATGCCGAAACGATACCGTTCCTTCCACTCAAATTCTTTCAGCATGTGTTTTCTCCTTTAGAGGCCCGCCATCTGGATTTCTCAAATTCATACTGCCATTCTTACCCCGATTCCATATCAATCCCACATGTTTCTCAGTAATTTTCAAAAAATGGTTCGCTGGCCCTTTCCGCAAAATCCCCTTAAAATCGACATCGCTCCTAATGTCTTCAAGTACATTCTCTTTCTCACATTACCAATACATGTCTCCCCCCTGCGGATATTCTCCTGAATGTTTTAGTAGGTTTTCAGAATTTGTAATCAATTCAACGCTTATTATACAATTGGCTTTCAATATTCTATTAATTTTAGATTAAACGCCTATACTTTTGTTTATATTAAAGATATAATTATGTCATTCAACGACATTATTTGCAGAAGAGGAGACATTTATGGACCATATCGACCTTAAAATTTTGGAACTTCTTAAAAAGAATTCCAGAATTAAATTTTCTGAAATCAAGGATGTAATTCATCTGTCCTTGCCAGCCATTTCCGAACGGATCAAGAAGCTGGAAGAAAACGGCATCATCGATCAGTATACGGTGAAGATCAACCGCAAAAAAATGGGCTACAACATGCTTTCCTTTGTTCTGGTAAACATCCAGGAAAAAGAAGCCATTGATGAATTCAAGGTTCTGGTTGCTGAAAAGGATAACATCCTGGAGTGCTACCACCTGGCTGGCGAATACGATTACCTCATCAAAATCGCTACGAAGGACAACGAGGAGCTGGCGGAATTCATAACCCGCACCATCAAGTCGCTGCCCGGCCACATCAAGACGAACTCCGTCATCGTGCTCAGCACCGTGAAGGAAAAAGTGAACGCGTAACCGCAACGATGCACCCACAAAAACGAGCCGGATTCTGATCATCAGAGTCCGGCTTTTTCACGCTATTCTACAAGGCGGACGACGTCTTTCCCACTGCCGTCCGCATAAATCCGGGTGATCTTATCCCCTTCGGGATGGGTACACCAAATCCTTTCCCCCACCACGAATATCTCTTTGATCTCATCCCCCATGACCCGCTTCTCTTCACCCCGTTCATAGGGCAGCCGGTATAGACAGCTGTCATCCGTTTTTTTCAGAAGAATCCACTCCTCGGTCAGATTGAACGCTTCGATGGGGTCATCCAGCAGCTGCACTGCTTCACCGCTTTCGGGGTTCAATGCCTGCAGATAGCACAGCGTTTCCTCTTCGTCCTCCTCGCATGCCATGTAAAGCACCACCCCATCCACAGGCTGAATGCTGTAGCAGCCATCCCATTCATTAAGGACTTCAGGCTCCAACAGGAGAGACAGGTCAATCTTCTCAGCCATCCCCCTGCGCATGAAATCAGGCATCTCAGACGCCGATAGGTCATTCTGCTCAAACCACAGCTCTGCCAACTGAATTTTTGTCAGGCTCAGCAGATGATCCAGCTCAGCCAGGGATAACCGCTGAATGACGCCGGTCGGTTCATCGGCGTAGTAGATGTATTCTGTATCAACGGCCAGGCTCAGGCAGGTGGCATGGAACAGGAAATCCTGCTCTTCGGTATCCAGGTTCACCCGGTACACCGACCCGCCCCAATACACACTGTAATAGAGATAATCGCCCTGGACGACCATCTGATTGATCTCGTCATATTTGATACCGGTCCTGTCTACAATCAACAGCGGATTGCTCCCCTCCCGGTCTACTTCCAGAATTCGATTCCGCGAATCCACAAAGCAAAGGGTATCCTCCCGTAGATTCAGGTGAGAACACTCACCCTTGAACAGGAGCTCCGCTTGCCCTTCCCGAATGCGGACCAAGCCCACGGGCAAGGCCAGATAGACATCGTCCTCGTCTCCGGCAATCAATCCCCGTTGGGACAGGTTCCCCATGGAATTGATGATTTGTTCGTCCATGTGCAGCTCCTGGTTTTTGTCTGTTTGTTGGAACCTCCCCGCATCTGATCGGATTCAGATCAGTTCCATTCTTTCCTTAATACCTGTTCGATGAATATCCGGGCGAGTTCGGGATCAAACTGCGTACCCGCTTTGACCTTGATTTCTTTCAGGATCTCCGCTTCCGGCAGCCGCTGACGGTAAGGCCTCTCGCAGGTCATGGCGTCATAGGCGTCGGCAAGGGTGATGATTCTCGATTCCAGAGGGATTTTTTCGCCGGCTAAGCCACGGGGATACCCCTTCCCATCCCATCTCTCGTGATGTGCCAGTACAAAAGTCGCACATTGAGAAAAATCATCCGCCGAGTTCAGGATCCGGTAGCCTGCTTCCGAATGCTTCTTCACTTCAATCCATTCCGAATCAGTGAGCATCCCCGGACTTTTCAGGGCATCCCCATTGATTGCCACTTTTCCGATATCATGCATCAGACCCGCGATACGGAGGTCTTCAATGCGCTCCGGGCTCAAATTCAGGGCAGCTCCCATGGCGGCGCACAGATTACTGACCGTCCGGGCGTGGTGCTGCTCCTCCTCCTCATATTTTTCGAACAGGGTGCTCATGATCACAGCGATCGTCTTGTTCCGAGTATCCGGACTCGCGGAGAGCTTATCCCGATACATCTGGTCTTCTGCCCTTTTGTAGACCCGGTTCAGATCCTCATCCGCCCTGTATTTCGTATGCCAGCCAAAGGCAATGGATAAATTGATGGAACCGACCTTCTGCGCCGCGCTGCTGGCGATTATCCGCTGGATGATCCCTTCGGCTTCCAATGAATCGGTTTTAGGCAGCAAGAGCACAAATTCATCCCCGCCCACCCGGGCGATGATTTCATCCTGGCGGCATTCCCGCACCAGGACTTCAGCGGCCCTTTGAATCAGCGCATCGCCGACCTGATGGCCAAAGGCGTCATTGGCTAATTTCAACCCGTTCAAATCGGCTAAAACCAACGTGATCGGCAGGTTCCGGTCGGTATCGATCCGATGCAGCTCTTCTTCGTAAAACCGCCGGTTGTAGAGCCCTGTCAGAGCATCATGATAGCTCAGATAGGCGATCTGCTGCTCCGCTTTTTTCCTCTCATCCACATTCCGGCTCACACAGACCATTTCAACCTGGCTTACGGTGTTAAACCGAAGAGTGATGGCGGTTTCAATCCAGATGAGATCCCCATTTTTGCACCGCTCCCTGCTTTCGTACATATGGCGGTTCACCGTCTGGGGGTAGAGCCGGAAATGCTCCGCCTTTTCCTTGACATCCTTTTCAATCTGCATGAGTGCCTCTGGAGACAGCAGCTCTTCAAGGGTCTGGTTTACCAGTTCATCCGCCGTATAGCCTGTCAGATTCACAACAGAGGGGCTGAAAAAGATGCTTTTGTTTTCATCCAGGTTCACGACCCAGATCACATCTGAGGTGTTTTCCGTCAGCAGCCGGTATTTCTCTTCACTGATCTTCAGGGCTTCCTCAACGCGCTTGCGCTCCGTGATTTCAGTCGACATCCCACAGATTCCTTTAATCTGATCATCCTGATCCCGCATCGGCATTTTGATGGAAATCATATACCGCTTTCCGGAAGGCTCTACTAGTGTTTCCTCGGTTTCAACGAGCCTGCCCTGATCGATTACCTCCAGATCCACTGCACGGAACCGTTTGGCAACATCCTCCGGAAACAGCTCCATATCGCTCTTCCCGATGGCCTCCATGCGCTTCAAGCCTGTGGTTTCTTCCCAGCGCCGGTTTACCAACACGTAGCGACCGACCAGATCCTTCGCATAAATCAGGGCGCCGTTGTTCTCAATCACGTCGGCAAGGAACTGTCGGCTCTCCCGCAAATCCTGCTCGATCCCTTTAAGCGCCGTGATATCCCGGGCGATGAAGATCATTTGAGCGGGGTCCCCTTCCGGGTTCCTGATGAACTCAGCATTGACGCCGATATGGAATACACTGCCATCCTTGCGTTTTCCTAAGTACTCCGCGGGCCCTGTCATGACCCCCTGGAACATCAGGCTGATGTTGTCCGTCGCACGCTTCTGGTCCTCCGGAATGAGGAAATCCAGAATGGAGTGTCCCTTCAACTCCGCTTCCATCCCGTAACCTAAAACAGGCATGGCCATCGGAGAAGCCATGCGGATCTTCCCCTCTAGATCCGTGATGACGATGCACTCGGGAGAAGCGTTGAGGATGGATCGGTATAATTCTTCACTCTCACGAAGGGCGGCCTCGGTCCGGTAACGATCCGTGACATTCAGACAAAAACAACTCAGGCCGATAATCGTTCCCGTCTCAGTGTAAATGGGAGACCAGCTGTCCTGCCAGAAGAACCGGAAAAGCGCTTCATCCCCATACTCTTCAACGACGGTAAAGCTTTCCCCCGCCAGGGCGCGGTCAAAGCACGCCTTCGCTTTAACACGATCCTCATGGCGACCGATGACATCCAGCATACTCATCCCAAGGGCGATATTTTTCCCCCAGATGCCTGCCATGGTCTCCCGATGCAATTTATTGAACGCAAGATACCGGTAATTGCTGTCCAAAGCAAATACGATGATTTCATGTGAATTGTCCAAAATTGTGGAAAAAAGACCATAGTTGTTCTCCAGGTTCTCATTCCCACCGGCGGGCTGATGACCCGTCTCCTGCATCACTTCATTCAGCTCCATGGGCCATCCCCCCATCTTACTCCAGCAACACCTGTCTATTTTTCGTAGATACCCGAAAACCTGTGTTTCTAACACCTCTTGAGCAGGCCTTCATAAAAAACGAACCAAGCCGAATCCTTTCAAAATAAAAACCACGTAAAAACGCCCTCCGATGAAGTGTTTTTACGTGGTTAACTCACGTAGTGAATGCATTGCACGGTTCGTCCGCCTGTTACCGCCCCGTCCGGATTCTCTAATTTACAGCGATTCTCCGGGCTCCGCGATAGCATTCCGCATAACCGCCTGCGTTAATGGGTGAAATCATCACCGCATTGGTTTTAGAGGAAGACGCATGTATGAAATTTCCGCCGCCTATGTACATGCCCACATGGTTGATCCGACTGCTGCCACCGGTGCCGAAAAATACCAGATCACCCACGGCCAGACTGCCTTTATCAACTGCAGTGCCCATTTGGCTCATGCCAACGGAGCTGTGCCCCAAATCCTTATTGTATACATTCCGGTAGACATAGCCCACAAATCCTGAGCAGTCAAAGGAATTCGGTCCGGATTTGCCCCAGGAATAGGGCTTGCCCAACTGTTGTTTTGCAAAGCTCACCAGTTCATCACGGTTGCCACCCCGGCTCACTGCGGCTTCCTGGGCCGGTGCCGCGCCCAAATCCAGCATATCTGCACGGACATAACCGGTTTTATCCCCGGCAGTGACTTTGTACCAACCTTCTTCTTTTGAAAGGACCTGTAATTTTTGATCCGGCTGAAGCCTTGTAAGAACAGAAGTTCCCTCGGCTGATGCCTTATCCCGAAGATTGACATCGGTCTTGTTCACATGCCCTTCCGCATAAGCGCCCACGGGCGCGCAGAATTCTTTTTTCACATACCCGATTGTCCCTGCGCTGGTCCGAATGGCATACCATTCGCCGGCTTCATTCACGACAATCAGTTGCTGATCATGCCGGGCCTGGCCCAGCAGCTTTGACTCCAGGGTGTTGTATTCCCGAACGTTCAGGGAATCCCCGGTAACCTTGACCGTACTGAAATTCTCTCCGTAAACCGCACTGCCTGATAACATCAATCCCATCGCCAATATGCCTGTCATTACGACACGTTTCATGAACTATCTCCTTCGTTACGCCGAAACAGCTTGTATCCTGCATCCGACTTCCTCAGCCGCCGATGGCACAGCGCCATCTTCGCGGTCGTTCATTGACCTGTTTTCATGGCATTCATGTGCTAAGTGAATGCATTAAAAAAGAAGTACGGTAAGTATACCATACTTCTTGTAATTTCTGCAAACCAGATATTGTTATAAACCGCTGCAACCGTTCCTATATCAGCAAATCTGCCAAGGAGCGCTTGGGGACATGATGAACGCCGTCTTCATCCCGATAGTATTTGATATCCCCGTTGGGGCCCAGGGGTTCCAGTACAACCGTCTCCTTGGGTTTTCCCAGGGCCAGCACCATCAGGATCTCGTAGCGGCTGTCCAGGGCCAGATCCTCCCGCAGGCCTTCCCGGTTGATGGAACCGAACATACAGCCGCCAAAGCCCTTCTCAACGGCTCCCAGCATGATGCTTTGGGCAGCAATGCCGTGATCCCAGAAGCACTGGCTGGCCAGATTCGTATCCAGCACCATGACAATATATGCTGCCGGGCGTTCCCCCGCCACCGGACCGCTCCAACCCTTCAGATAACCGGCCCAGCGCAGATGCCGGAACACCTTGGCGTTTTCTTCCTCTGTGCAGCAGAGCCGGTATTTCAGCGGCTGCTGGTTTGTGCCGGAGGCACAGAGCCTGGCCAGATCCACCAGATCCTCCAGCAGTCTGCGTTCAATGGGCACATCCTGATAAAAACGGCGGTAGCTGCGATTCTTCAGAACAAGATCCTTCATCATGGCATTCCCTCCTCGGCTTGATAGGGTATCATTCGCCATCCCCCTCCCGGATTCCTGCCGGTTCAAGGATTAGAATCCGTAATCAGCACACGGTTCCCGAATGCATCCCAGGCCACCGCGGCGCCAAAGCTTTCGGCAATCAGACGGGCCGGAACAAAGGCCCGGTCATTGATGATCTGTGGGGGCACATCCAGCATCACCTGCTGGCCATTGATGACCGCTCGGGCGCTCCCCAGGGTCAGGAATAGGGTTTGATCGCCCCGCGTTCCTGTGATGGTTCGTTTCTGCTCATCGTATACCACTGTGGCGTCCATGGCTTCGAAGATTCCCCGCAGGGGCACCAGGGTACGGCCCTTCAAAATAAGCGGACTGGGATTCAAGGGCAGGACCGATCCGTTTAAGACCACCTGCAGTGCGGGCCCTTCGATGGTCACAGGAATAATGACCGCTTCATCCCGGGTATAGGCCCCGATATAGCCCCGGCCTTCCTGCTGCGCGATCAGGCTCTGGCCTGTAACACCCACCAGGGACGGCGACAGCGAAATCCAGTTCACCGGCGCATCGGCAGCTGCCGGATTTTTCAGGAGGGTTGCGGGGCCGATCAGGTCCCCTCGGGTAACACGGAGGCTGGGCACCGTGGGCGGCAACGCCTGCTTCGCATCCGCATCCCTGCCCTTAAAGGTCAGTGTGAGCAGATAGCTGTCCCCTGGGAACCGGGGCGTCTCGCGGTAATCCGAACTGCTTCGCACCACTTTGTTCCGAACGCTTCCCAGGGTTGGAAAAGCCGCATAGGACTGGACCCCCTGGGTAATGCGGAAGGTCTGGGAGCTGCGGCCCAGGCGGTAGGCATCCTCGGCGAAGGCATTGAGCTGCTCCAGGGATGTTACGGTGGGATAATCGTAAACCTGCGTGTTCAGGTAAGCCTTCAGGAAATTCCGAAGGGGGTCGGCGCTCTCATCCCACCAGGTAGCGGGTGCCACGGGGTATTCACTGTGGAGCCAGCCATGGCTGCGAGCAAAATAACCGCTGCTCCCCAGAAAATACGCGGGATAGGATGTGCCGTCCTCCGGCTTCCCGCTGTCGTCCCCATCCACCCACGTGGTGTCCAGCTGGTACCACTGGCCTGCTATCTGCACCAGGTTCCAGATATGGAGGGTCTGCATCGATTGGAGGGCATCCTGATCCGCATAGGCCAGGAGATCTGCTGAGGTGATTTTTCGGGCTATCATTTCTGTATCGCTTACCCCATCGGGAGTATAGCCGGCAACCATCTTTACGGGCACCCCCGCTTTCCGGAGCAGCTTCCAGGTGAGCTCGGCATAGCCGGAACAGGCGGTGCTGAGCCCATAGTATCCATCATAGGCATTATTCCTCTCCGGGCTGAGCAGATAGTTCAGCCGGTCACTGAGGTATTTGGTGACAATGGCTGCTTTGGCTGCCCCGTACATATCCGGAGACAGGTTGTTGTCCACCCAGCTTTGAAGATCCGCATCCAGGCGGGCCGCTTCACTTTTGCTGTAGGTGTAGTCTGCCGTGAAAGAGAACTGGATATCCGTTCCCACTTCATAGCGCAGCTCCCCCCCCATATTTTGAATCCCATAAATGCTTTGCAGCATCGCATTACGCTCGCTGCCGTCAAATTCAGCGATATGGGCCAGAATCGGCTCATCCGCCAGATCCTGGCTTCCTTGATAGTGAATTGAGAACGATTCGGCATGCTTTTCAATCTGCTCTGTGATGACATCCAGCAGCTCGGCCTTCGAACCGGCATCCAGTGCGCCGGCATAGGTCGGGATATCCAGGGAGAAGGCACCCCAAAACAGCAGCACGCTCAATAGGGACGCAATTATTTTTTTCATAGGATCACCTCTTATTCTCAGCATAGCACGATTGGCGGACGGAATCCATTTCTGCAAGATTTCAATTGCATGAGTATCTGAAATAAAAAAAGAGATCGCGGACACCTCCACAACCTCTCCATTTGAATCCTCTAACGGTCGCCGCCGAACAGATCGCCGATGCCCAGGTTTCCCAGGACGCTCCCTTCTTCCTTGCTGCCGCCCGCCCTGCTGCCCGCAGCCATGATCCGCTTCGCCAATCGGCTGAAGGGGATGGACTGCAGCCATACCGTTCCGGGTCCCTTGAGGGTGGAGAGGAACAGACCCTCGCCGCCGAAAAGAGCGTTCTTGGCATCGCCGGTGAATTCAACATCGTACTGCACCTCGGTTGTCAGGGCCACCAGACAGCCGGTGTCTACCTTCAGCACGTCTCCTGCCTGCAGTTCCTTTTGAATGATGGTGCCCCCCGCATGAACAAAAGCCAGGCCATCACCAATCAGCTTTTGCATGATGAAGCCCTCGCCGCCGAAGATGCCCACCCCCACTTTCTTTTGAAAGGCGATCTCCAATTGGATGCCTTTGGCGGCGCAGAGGAACGCATCCTTCTGACACAGCATCTGGTTCCCGTAATCACTGAGATCCATGGGGATGATCTTGCCCGGATAGGGGGCGGCGAAGGCTACGGATTTCCGTGCGGAGCCGGTATTGGTGAACTGGGTCACGAACAGGCTTTCTCCGGTAAGCAGCCGCTTGCCGGCCCCCATGACCATGCCCATGAGTCCTTTGCCCTGCTCTTTGCCGGAGCCATCACCGAAAACCGCCTCCATCTTGATGCTCTGATCCATGTACATCATGCCGCCGGCCTCCGCGATGATGCTTTCGCCACTGTCCAGCTGAATTTCTACAAACTGCATGTCGTCGCCGAAAATCGTAAAATCCACTTCATGGGCCTTTTGCATACGATTCCTCCGGGTTCAGGCCATGGCCTGTTTTCTATAGTATATCAGAATATCCCAGCTGGGTTTCAAAAAAAATGCCCGGAGCGCATCCGGGCATGGGGTCAATCGGTTCCAAAAAAACGGCGGGACATCTGATCCAGGAATTCCTGGGTATGCACCTGGGTATGCCGCCGGGCCTCCTCAGGCATTCTGTTCCGGATGGCCTGGGCGATATCCTCCAGGGAATGGCTGAACCAGTCGAAGTCCGTAATCACATAGTGGATGGACTGCAGGAACCGGGCGGTCCGGGTGTTCAGGACATCCAGGATCTCGATGAGCATCTCGTTCCGGGAGGCCTGCCGGATCAGCTGGTGGAACCGCTGGTCATCCTGGATGCACAGCTTGTAATCCGCCACGATGTCGTAGCCCGCGAACCGGTCGATGATGGCGAACAGCTCGTCGATCTCCTGGGCACTGGCCCGCTTGGCCGCCAGCTCCGCCGCCAGGCCCTCCAGATCCTTCTTCACCTCGTAGGCGTCCTTGGCGGACTGGATGTCGATCTGGGTGACATAGGTGCCGATCCGGGGCTTCATTTCAACCAGACCGATCTGGGCCAGCATGATCAGGGCTTCCCGCACCGGGGTGCGGCTGACGCCAAACTCCCCCATGAGCTCCCTTTCATTGATCACGGTGCCGGGCTTCAGTTCCAGCTCGATGATCCGTCTCTTCAGTTCTTCGAAAATCTTATTGTTCGCCAGTTTCACCGGAATCATCCTTTGAATTTTAATACCTTCTATTATAACAGGATAATCCGGCGGTGGGGGGATAGGTTTTGAGCCTACCCGAACCGCTTCCGAAGGTCTTCCCACTGACGGTCACGGTGCTGTTCAATCGCTGCCAGGTCCTCTTCTTTCAAATGCTTGAACCGGCCTTGTTTCCGGATGTGCTCCCGGACCGGAGCGAAGGTCTCTATTTGCTTGTTCAGGCTGAATGCCCCGTCGCTGAATTCCATCAGGGGCCAGAGGCCGGTGTCCACCACTTCCTTGCCCAGGGCGATGGTGATATCGGTTTCTGTGCCCCAGCCCGTGGGGCAGGGACAGTACACATGGATGTAGGAAGGACCCGCTGCTTCCTTGGCCCGCTGGACCTTGGCAAGGAAATCCTCCAGGTAGCCGATGCTGGCAGTGGCCGCATAGCTGACCCCGTGAGCCGCCACGATCTCGAACAGGTTCTTTTTCTGGGAGATGTTGCCGCCGATGACCTTTCCTGCCGGGGTGGTGGTGGTGGAGGCACCGAAGGGGGTCAGCCCGCTCTTTTGGATGCCGGTGTTCATATAGGCCTCGTTATCGGTACAGATATAGACGAATTTCTCCCCCCGGTCAATCGCGCCCGAAAGGGCCTGGATGCCGATATCCGCCGTGCCGCCGTCCCCGGCGAAGGCCACGGAGAGGGGGGCGCTTTTGCCCAGGGCCCGAAGCCCTGCCTGGACCCCGGTGGCGACCGCCGCCGAAGCCGCAAAGGGGGTGATGATGGCATTGTTCTTGAAGGCCATGTTGGGATAGATGAAGGACACTGCGGACATGCAGCCCGCAGGCAGAGAGAGGTAAGCCTCTTCCCCCAGGACCTTCAGGGCCAGCCTCAGGGCCAGACTTTCGCCGCAGCCGCCGCAGGCCTTGTGCCCGTAGAAATATTCCTCCGGGGTGATATTCCGTGCGTTGGGTTTGCTCATAGGGTACACCTCACATTGTGGAACTGGACCTTGGGCTGGTCCGTATCGGCCATCAGGGTTTCGAACATCTTGCGGATCTCTGCCTTGGGAATGTCCCGTCCCCCCAGGCCGCCGATGAAATTCCGGGTCTGGACAAAGACCCCCTCCTGCATCAGGGCGGAATTCACGTGGGTGAAGATTGTCCCCTCATAGCCGAAGGAGATATCCTTCTCCAGCACGCCGATGACCCGGGCGCTGCCGCAGGCCTCTGCCAGCTGCTTGATGGGGAAGGGCCGGATCATCCGCAGTTTCACGAGACCCACCTTCTTACCTTCCAGCCGCAAGGCGTCCACCACTTCCCGGGCAGTGCCGGAAACGCTGCCCAAGGTCACCAGAAGCACCTCGGCATCCTCACTGCGGTAGCCTTCCACGGCGCCGCCGTAAGCCCTGCCGAAGGTGTCTCCGAAGGCCTGCCCGATCCGGGCGAAAACGGCCTCCGCCGCCATCATATCCTGATGCTGCTTGATCTTGAACTCCATATTGTGGGCGTTCCCGGC
>CAYRIO010000029.1:0-43424 GCA_964424355.1 uncultured Peptostreptococcaceae bacterium | reverse complement strand
ACTGTAAGCCAGGACGAGTCAATGATAACCACTGGGAAACCGGGAAGGGATTGATTTCGGATGATTGGTAAGCCAGGAAACCTGCCAGCAGATCGTTTGAAACGCTTCGATGGGAGGTGCGTTCAGGCATGCCCAACAGGCCATGTTTGTTGATCTCTAACGCTACGTTAGGGATTTTTTGTATTTTTAACTCATATTCTTCATCCGTTCAAGGAGGACATTCATGATTACGGCACAGCATCCCACGGCCTGTTCAGAAATGCAGGCCATTCTCGTAGTAAGCTTTGGCACATCCTATGCAGAGACCCGGGCAAAGACCATCGATGCCACAGAGACGAAAATCGCAGAAGCCTATCCCGGCTACGATATCCGGCGGGCCTTCACGTCGAAAATGATCATCAAGGTCCTCCGTGAACGGGACAACATGATTGTGGACACCCCGGAAGAAGCTTTGAAAAAGCTCTATGAGGAAGGGTATTCCAAGGTGATCGTCCAACCCCTCCATATCATTAACGGCTCGGAATATCACGATACCCTGGTGGTCTGCCACCGGTACCGACGGGGGTTCGCCCAGTTTTCAGTGGGAACGGCTCTCTTGAATGCCACTGCCGACTACAAGCAGGTGGCGGATATTTTTGTGAAACACGGCCCGGTACTTCAAGAGGGTGAAGCCCTCCTCCTGATGGGCCATGGCAGCGTTCACAGCGCCAATGCGGCCTACCCAGCCCTAGACTATATCTTCAAGCAGATGGGCCATGAGCATGTCCATGTGGGGACCGTGGAAGGATATCCGGAGCTGCCGGAAGTGATGGCGATGATTGCGCCGAAAAAGTACCGGAAGATTTACATGATGCCCCTGATGCTGGTGGCGGGAGATCATGCCCAGAACGATATGGCCGGCGATGAAGAGGATTCCTGGAAGACCCTTTTGGAACAAGAGGGGTACGAAACAGAGCCTCTGCTGATCGGCATGGGAGAAATGCCGGAAATTCAAGAACTGTATGTTGCGCATCTGGAGCAGGCCATGGCGGCTCTGGCATAAGGAATCTAACGGGAGGCACCATGAACTATCCAGAAATAGCAGTGATCAATCCGCAGGAAATTGAAAAAGGCAGCATGGCCATCATCGAATCAGAGATGGGCCCCCATGCGTTCAGTCCCATCGAGTTGAAAGTCGTCAAGCGGGTGATCCACACCACCGCGGATTTTGAATACAAGGACCTGATCGTTTTTCATAACAACCCCATCGACAGTGCGTTGGCAGCTATCCGGAAGGGCCGGAGCATCTACGCGGATACCCGGATGGCGGCCTCCGGCATCAACGCCGGCGAGGTGAGCCGCTGGGGCGGTGAAGTCATCACCGCTATCCAGGATGCCGCTATTGCATCTGAGGCGAAGGAGAGAGGCATCACCCGCTCCATGGTGGCCATGGAGCAGATCTGCAAGCGCCCTGAAATCGGAATTTACGCTATCGGAAACGCTCCAACTGCACTCTTTGTCCTGATGGAGCATATTCGCCAAGGATTGGTGAAACCGGATTTGGTCGTAGGTGTTCCCATCGGCTTTGTCGGTGCGGCGGAGTCCAAAGAAGCCCTGCTTCAGCTGGATGTACCGGCCATTGTCATCCGGGGCCGTAAGGGCGGCAGCCCAGTGGCGGCGACCATTCTGAACGCCCTGCTGTATGTGCTGCGGGAGGAGATTGAAAATGGAGCAGACAATCGTCCGTGATGGCAAAGAACTGAAATACGGCTACACCACCGGCACCTGTGCCACCGGTGCAGCCCTGGCTGCGGTAATGCTTCTGGAAAAGGGGGAAGCCCCTCCCGCGGTGACGGTGATTACGCCCAAGGGTTGGCCGGTGGTTCTGGAGGTTCTGGAGCCGTGCCGCGGCGAGGATTGGGCCGAAGCCACGATCCGCAAGGATGCCGGGGATGACCCCGATGTGACCCATCAGCACCTGATTACAGCGCGGATTCAGCGAAACACCTCCGGAACGGTGATCTTCAAGGGCGGTGTGGGGGTCGGCACGGTTACGAAGCCCGGTCTCCAGATTCCCGTGGGTGAACCGGCCATCAATCCGGTGCCCCGGAAAATGATGGCAAAGATATTGGCGCCCTATATGACCGCGGGCAAGGGGTATACCGTGACGGTTTCAGTCCCCGAAGGGGAGACCATCGCCCTGAAGACATTTAATCCCCGTCTGGGAATCGTCGGCGGCATCTCCATCATCGGCACCTCCGGCATTGTGGAGCCCATGAGCGAGGAAGCCCTGAAGGAATCCCTGGCAGTTGACTTGAATATGAAAAAAGCGGCGGGGTTGACCCGGATCGTCATGACCCCCGGGAATTACGGCCGGGATATCGGCCAGACCCTGGGCATCAGCGAAGAGAATGTCGTTAAAACCAGTAATTTTGCGGGGTTCATGCTGGATAGGGCCGCCGAAATGGGCTTCACGGAAATCCTGTGGGTCGGTCATCTGGGCAAACTGGTCAAGGTGGCAGCGGGGATTTTTCAAACCCACAGCAGCATGGCGGACGGGCGGCTGGAAACTCTGGCGGCCTGGGCGGGTGCCGAGGGGGCTTCCCAGGAACTGATCCGTCAAATCCTCGGCAGCAACACCACGGAGGAAGCGGTGGGCCTCCTTGAAGAAGCTGGACTGAACTCGGTTTTTCCCATCCTGGCAAAGCGGGTCAGCGAACGGTCTCAGGAAAGGAGCCGGGGGCAGCTGACCGTGGGGACCATCCTGTTCACACTGGATAAGGGCGTCATCGGCATGGATGAAAGCGGCAGAACCCTACTGGAGGCCATCACCAATGAAAAAAGAGATTAATGTGGTCGGCATCGGCCCCGGGCACCCGGACTGGCTGCTACCCATCGCCCGAAAGACCCTTTCGGATTCGGATGTGGTCATTGGCGGACGGCGGCAGTTGTCGGAACTGGCCCCCTTTATAAAAGAAACACGGCTGCTGGAAGGCAACTATTCAGAAACCGCGGACTGGATTTTGGAGCATGCGGCCTCCCGGAAAATATCGGTGGCGGTTTCCGGGGATACTGGATTCTACAGTCTTCTGAGCTATTTAAAAAAACATCTGCCCGGCGTTTCATTCAATGTTTTTCCCGGCATCGGATCTCTGCAGTATTTCTTCGGACGGCTCGGCCTTGGCTGGGAAAAAGCGGTCCTTATCAGCGCCCACGGCCGGGAGTTGGATCTGGATGTGTTCACTGAGGACACCTTGGCAGGCATCCTGACGGATGCAGTCATGACACCGGGAGCCATCGCTTCGGAGCTTATTTTACAGGAGAAGAATGAGCTGTGGATGGCTGTGGGGGAGAACCTGTCCTACGAAAATGAAGCCATCACCATCGGCCAGGTGTCTGAGATCCAGGAGATGCTCTTCGAGCCCCTGAATGCCGTGCTGATTCTGCCTGCGGAGCTGGCAATCCAATTGAAAGAGAGAATCATCCATGGACGTTGAGAAGGACTATCGGCAAGCTTTTTTACCGGACACCGCCTATCAGCGGGGTGCGGTTCCCATGACAAAGGAAGAGGTCCGCTGGCTGTCCCTGCTGAAGCTTAGGATCGGTCAGGGGCATCGGCTGCTGGATATCGGCGCAGGAACCGGCTCTGTGACGGTGGGGGCGGCACTGTTGGCCTCCTCAGGAACCGTGACTGCCGTTGAAAAGAATCCTGAGGCCCTGGAGCTGATCCGTGCCAATGCGGAGAAGGCCGGGACACAGAACATCAAGATCATATCGGGCTATGCCCCGGAGGCGATGGAAGGACTTGGACAGTTTGACGGCATCTTCATCGGCGGCAGCGGCGGACATATCGCCGGGCTGATCGACTGGTGCGGCGAGCATCTGCAGCCCGGCGGTCGGCTGGTGCTGAATACGGTAACCCTTGAAAATGCAGCAGAAGCCGTGAAACAGATCAAGAACGGCATGTTTGACGAGATTGAAACAGTACAGATAGCCGTATCAAGAGGACGCAACGTCGGGAAGCTGACCCTATGGGAGGCTCAGAATCCAGTGATGATCCTATCGGCCACCAGGAGGCAAAATGAAAGGTAAATTTTATGGAATCGGCGTAGGCCCGGGGGATCCGGGACTGCTGACGGTGAAAGCGGTGGAGCTGATCCGGCAGGCGGATGTGATTGTCTGTCCGGAATCAAAAAAAGATGAGGGCAGTATCGCCCTGAGAATAGCAGAGCCATATCTGAAGGCAGAAACGGAACAGCTGCCCCTGGTATTCCCCATGACACACGATAAGGAGATTCTGGCGGCCGCCTGGCGTGCCAATGCCATCCGCATCCATGAGGAAACCGAGAAAGGAAAGACCCTGGTATTCCTGACTCTGGGGGATCCCACGGTTTTCAGCACGTATATGTATATGGTGCCCTACCTGCTGGAGCAGGGGGTTGAGGTGGAAACCGTACCGGGAATCACTTCCTTCACGGCGGTGGCCTCCCGGCTGAACCTGCCCCTGACCCTGGGACACGAAACTCTGGCGGTAGTACCCCTGATGAAGGGCTGTGCCAATGCCCGGGCTGCTCTTGAGAATTTCGATAACTGCGTGATCATGAAGCCTTCCCATGACAGCGAGAATCTGGCAGCCCTGCTGACGGAAATGGGCCTACAGGAGAATTTTGTCCTGATCAGCCGGTGCGGCACCGATGAGGAAGCCCTTTGCACGGATATTCAGGAAATCGCAGGGGGCAAGGTCCCTTATCTCTCAACCATGATCGTTAAAAAAGGAGGATTATCCCTTGGCTGAAGTCATATTCGTAGGTGCGGGTCCTGGTGACCCGGAACTGATCACAATTAAAGGACAGCGGGCAGTAGAAGAAGCCGATGTCATCATTTACGCAGGCTCCCTGGTGAACCCCGAGGTTCTTGCCAAACGGAAACAGGACTGTGTGGTCCATAACAGCGCGGAAATGACATTGGATCAGGTCATTGCCGTCATGGAAGCCGCCATCGCCCAGGGCAAGCAGGTCGCCCGGGTCCATACCGGAGATCCCAGCATTTACGGGGCCATCCGGGAGCAGATCGACCGTTTGGACGACATGGGGATTCCCTGCCGTGTAATTCCCGGGGTCAGCAGCTTTGTGGCTTCCGCAGCAGCCCTGCGCCGTGAATTCACCCTGCCGGATATCTCCCAGACCATCATCTGTACCCGCCTGGAAGGCCGGACCCCGGTACCTGAGGCGGAGCAACTTGAAAAGCTGGCATCCCATCAGGCCTCCATGGCTATTTTCCTCTCCGTTCAGATGATCGACGAAGTGGTGGCCCGGCTCTGTACCCATTACGGGTCCGATACCCCGGTGGCCATCGTAGAAAAAGCCACATGGCCGGATCAGCGGATCATCCAGGGTACCCTGGCGGATATCGGCGACAAGGTCCGGGAAGCGGGCATCCGGAAAACTGCCCAGATTCTGGTGGGCCGTTTCCTGGGAGACCAGTACTCCCTGTCCAAGCTCTATGACCCCACCTTCACCCATGAATACCGGAGTGCTGAGTAATGACCATCGCGGTGCTCTCTGTTTCCCGGCAGGGCTTCGCCCTGTCAAAAAAACTGAAGGAGAGTTACCCCGAGGCGGTGCTCTACACCTCGGGGCCCTGGCGGGAATCACCGGCACTGCTGATTGAACCGGATCTGAAAACCCTGACGGGGGAGCTGTTCTCCCGGGTGGATGCCTTGGTATTCATCATGGCAACGGGGATTGCGGTGCGGATGGCGGCCCCCTATCTTCGGGGGAAGGATTCCGATCCGGCGGTCCTGGTGTTGGATGATCAGGGGAAATGGGTGATTCCGCTGCTTTCAGGACATCTGGGGGGGGCCAATGCTCTGGCGGTTGAAATGGCCAGCCATATCGGCGCTCAGGCGGTGGTGACAACGGCCACCGATGGCGCGGGGCTTACCGCCGTGGATATGCTGGCGATGCAGTACAACTGCGCCATCAGCAGTCTGGAAGCGGCAAAAATGGCAACGGCAGCCCTGCTGGAAGGGCAGCAGATCGGCGTATCCTCCTGGAAACCTCTCCCCGGCAATTTGCCGGAGGGCTATGTGCCGCTGTCGGAGGGCGATGCCCCCACGGAAATGTGGCGGGTCGTCGTGACCCCCTACAGCCACCCGCCGGTTGAAAAAGATGTCTGGCTGATTCCCCGGGTCATCACCTTGGGGGTGGGCTGCCGGAAAAACGCGGATTTTGAGGCGGTTTACGGCTTGGCGGCCCAGGGGCTGAAAGCGTTGGGTCTGGATCTCAGAGCCGTTGGGCGGATTGCCTCCATCGACCTGAAGGCGGAAGAGCCTGCCTTGATGAGGTTTTCTGAAGCCATGGGAGCCCCCCTGATCACTTATTCCTCCGAGGAACTGGCCACCGTGGCGGCGCAGTTTCCGCAATCGGAATTTGTAAAGAATACAACCGGCGTCGGCGCCGTTTCAGAACCAGCGGGTTGTCTGGCCTCCAGAGGCCGATGCCTGCTGCCTAGGCGAGCCGAGAACGGGGTTACATTATCAATTTGGGAGGACGCATGATATGCAGACAGGAAAAATAACAGTGGTGGGAATTGGTCCCGGCAGTGAGGAACAGATGTCTCCCAAGGCCCGAAAGGCTTTGGAGGCTTCGGATGTCATTGTGGGCTATTCCGCCTATATCGAGCTGGTTGAGCATCTGCTGGCCGGCAAGACCGTGGTATCCTCCGGGATGAAGCGGGAAGTGGACCGATGCCAGCAGGTGTTGGAATTCGCCCTGAAGGGACAGAATACGGCCCTGATCAGCAGTGGCGACGCGGGGATCTACGGCATGGCCGGCATCATGCTGGAGCTGGTTCAGCGGGAGGGTCACGATATCCAGGTGGACATCATCCCGGGGATCACCGCCTCCCAGGCAGCGGCCGCAGTGCTGGGGGCCCCATTGATGCACGATTTCGTGACCATCAGCCTCAGCGACCTGATGACGGAATGGTCCGTCATTGAAAAACGGCTCCATGCCGCCGGGGCCGGGGATTTTGTCGTGTGCCTGTACAATCCCAAGAGCAAAGGTCGGCCGGACCACATCCTGCGGGCCCAGGAGATCTTGCTGCAGTACAAAAAACCCGGAACCCCGGTGGGCATTGTCCGAAACGCAGCCCGGGAAGGGGAAAATGCAACGATCAGTCAGCTGGACCAGTTCACCACCTGTGAAATCGACATGTTCTCCACGGTGATCATCGGGAACCAGACAACTTATGTCCACAATAACCGCATGATCACCCCCCGGGGGTATTCTCTGTGATATTGGTGATGGCAGGCACTTCAGATGGCAAGGAACTGGCTGCTTCGCTTCAGGAAAAGGGATTTCCAGTACTGGTCACGGTGACCAGCACCTATGGCGAAGCCTTGGCAGTGGAGCAGGGGCTTCAGGTTCACACGGGTCCTCTGGATGTTGACGCCCTGTTGGCACTCATTGCAGGGAAAGGCGTGAGCCTGTTGGTAGATGCGACCCATCCCTATGCCGTTCAGGCGTCCATCACTGCCATGGAGGCTGCGCAAACCGCCAGCATCCCCTATTTCAGGTATGAGCGGCCTGTCAGCACGGGCGCCGGCGCTTTCATGCGTTCTTTTTCAAACATAGAGGAACTGTGCCGGGCGGTTGGGGCGGAAGAGGGCAATGTCTTGCTGACATTGGGCAGCAATCATCTACATCTGTTCGCCGACCTGCCGAACCGTGACAACCTGTATATCCGCATGCTGCCCATTCCGGCATTGATTGAAAAGTGCCTGAGCCTCGGATTCCGCTCGGATCGGATTCTGGCCATGCAGGGGCCTTTCAGTGAAGCCTTCAACGAAGCCCTGATCAGGCAGTGGCACATTTCCGTGTTGGTGACCAAAGACAGTGCGGGGCCGGGGGGATTCACGGAAAAGCTGGAGGCCGCCAGAAGCACAGGGATCCGCTTGTTTCTGCTGAACCGACCTGCAATCGTCTATACGGAGGTTTGTGAATCGGTGGAAGACTTGATAAATCAGGTCTCTATAATCTTTAACCATCGTGAATAAGGCATTGAATCTCCTGATTTCAGGGGATTTTCTGTTTTTTTTGAAAGCTTATGCTACAATCAGGGTATGAATAAACCAGTATTAAAATGAGACAAAGCTGAGGCCATTCAGTAAAAGGCAATGCGCGTTCAAGAGAGGAATCCTTATGGATGAGGAACAGGGCGGTAAAGACATCCTGATCACCGAAGAACCGTCGATAAGTGAACACACACCTGTGCATCCTGAGCAGAAGTTGCGGCATCAGGATTATTATAATGAATTTTTTTACAAATCCCCTGTGCCCACGGTCCTGCTGGACAATAATGACAAGGTCCTGGAAATCAATCAGGCTTTTCAGCATTTGTTTGGGTATACTGAAGCAGAGTCTGTTGGAACCGAAATCAACGTGCTGATTGCCTACAAGCTGGTCACGGAAGAAGCGGAGGCCCTTTCTTCAGAATCCATATCCGGCAATGTGGTCAACTGTGAATCCATGCGGTTCCATAAGAATGGGGAAGGGATTCCGGTCAGTATTCTGGCGTATCCTGTCTATAGCCGTGATCAGAAGGTTGCGGTCTATGTCTCCTACACGGATATCCGGGAGCGGCGGCTCTACGAACGACAGCTTAGCGTGTACTCCCGGATTCTGGAAAAAAGCACAGAAGCGGTTTGCATTTTTGAAGAGGGCGGGACGATCCGGTGGGTGAATCAGACGTTTCATGATCTGATCGGCCCCTATGAGGATCAGTGGATAGAAACACTGCCCAATCTGGCGGTGATTGAACCCGATGTCTATGACGATATCCTGCAAACGCTGAAGTTGGGCAGAACCTGGCGAGGTGATATTCAGGCAACCGGCCTGAATGGCAAGATGTTTCCGGCTTGGATCAACGCATTCGCACTGGAAGCAGATGCATTGGAAGGCGCCGAATATGTCATCCTGATCAATGACATTTCAGATTTAAGGCAAAAGGAAGAAAAACTGGATTATCTCTCGTCCAAGGATACCTTGACAGGGCTCAGCAACCGGACCCATTTCATCGAACTTTTCAGATCCTTGGTTTTCAGTGCGGCAGCCGAGGACGAAATTGCCCTGTTGTTCATTGATCTGGACGACTTCAAGCTGATCAATGAGAACAACAGCCATGTTACCGGTGATGAGATCCTGAAATACGCGGCCTCCCTTTTTCAGTCCAGTCTGCGGGATTCGGATATTCTGGCCAGATACGGCGGTGATGAGTTTGTCATTGCCATTCAGGGGAAAAATGTGGATGCCATCTCGCACCGCATCGTCACCCGGATCATCGATAAACTGAAGAAACCCATTTTCATCAATGATCTGGAGCTGAATATCACCGTCAGTATCGGCATCGCCTTCTACCCCCAAGATGGTATCGATGGAAATGCGCTGATCCGGCATGCGGAAATGGCAATGTATGACGCGAAGCGGGAGCGGAATAATTCGGTGCAGTACTATGACATTGCCCTCAGAGAAACCGTTCGGGATGCATTTATCATGAAAAATTCCCTGCGCAATGCCGTCCGTGATGGGGAAATCTACTTGGCCTACCAGCCGATTGTCGATACGTATACGGGGAAGGTTTTAGGGGTGGAGGCCCTGGCGCGGTGGCTGAGCCCCCGTCTAGGTCAGGTTCCGCCGGATCGGTTCATTGCGGTTGCGGAAGAATCGGATTTGATTGGTGAAATTGGTCAGTGGATCATCCTGGAAGCCTGTCGTCAGTTGGTTCTCCTCCATGCCCAGGGGTTCAAGGACCTGTTCATGGCGGTGAATGTCTCCGTGAAGCAATTGGAATCCAAAGCATTTACAGGGATTGTCGAAAACGCCCTGGCTCTCAGCGGCATCCAGCCAAGCAGTCTTGAAATCGAAGTGACTGAAAGCATCCAGGTGGACAATACGGAAAAGTGCATTGAGCGGCTGACGCAGCTGAAGAATCTGGGAGTCACCATTGCCATGGACGATTTCGGAACGGGATATTCATCCTTGGCCCAACTCAGTCGGCTGCCCCTGGACAAATTGAAAATAGACAGATCCTTCATCATCGATCTGCACAGCAATATCCCGTTGATCGGAATCATCATGGCCATGGCCAGCAGCCTCCATTTAAAGGTTGTTGCCGAGGGCGTTGAAACGGAAGAGCAGTATTTACGGATGAAGGACTCCAAATGTGATTTCATCCAAGGCTACTATTTCTCAAAACCACTGTCACCTGAACAACTGCTGATCATGCTTTCGGAAAACAGAAATCAGGAAGGAATACGATGATAGCGATTTCTAAAATAACTGATACCCTGCAACAGGTGGCGTTGGCAATCGTCAGCATCATGGATGTGGATGTACTGATTGTGGATAGTCAATTGAACCGTTTGGTGGGTACCGGCACCCTTTCAAAAAATCTTAAAACCCCTGTGGATCAGGGGTCTGTTTTTGCCTATGCGCTCAAGCAGGGCGACTCCTTTATCATTGAGGATCCCCGTACTCACGAGGCCTGTCAGGCCTGTGGCCGTAAATGTGATTGTACGGAGCAGGCCGAGCTGTGCTGCCCGATCCGGATCAACGGAGAAGTGGCCGGTGTCATTGGCATGATTGCCTTTGATGAGCAAGCCAGGAGCAAATTGCTGGCCCGAAAAGACAGCTATCTGGCTTTTGTCCAGCAGATGGCGGATCTGATCGCCTCCAAGGCCCAGGAGGTCCATCAGCACCAAGAGACAGAAAAGCTGGCCATGGAATTACAAACCCTGGTTGAAGAAATTGTCCATGGGGTGCTGATTACCGATCAGCTGGGCCGTGTGATCCGAAGCAATCGCTTGGGGTGCAGCATACTGGGCATCAAACCGGATTCAGAGCTGAGAGCGCTTCTCCCTGAGTTCTGTCTGGATGCCACCGGGCTTCGTCCAGGCCGGCATACCTTCATTCTGCCAAAGACCAAGGGGCGGATTCTATGCACCATCAAGGCCATCCACACAGGCACCGGCCTGATGGGGTATTTGGTCATGGTGGAAAAGCTGAAGGATGTTCTTAAAACAGTGAACAATATGATGGGATCCACCGTGCATACGGAATTTTCAGAGATTGTCGGCGATAGCCAGGCCATTCAGAACAGCCTGCGTCTAGGTGCCAAAGCGGCCCTGGGGGATAGCACCGTGCTGATCCTCGGGGAAAGTGGAACCGGCAAGGAGCTGTTCGCCCGGGCCATCCATACCGCCAGCAACCGCCGGAATGAAGCCTTCATCCCCATCAACTGCGCCGCCATTCCGGATCACCTGCTGGAAAGTGAGCTGTTCGGCTATGAAGAGGGGGCGTTCACAGGGGCCCGCAAAGGCGGCTATATCGGCAAATTCGAAATGGCGGACCGGGGCACCCTATTCCTTGACGAGATCGGGGATATGTCTCTGCATCTGCAAACCAAGCTGCTGCGGGTCCTGGAGGAGCGGGTCCTGGATAAGATAGGATCCCGGGAGCGGATTCCCATCAACGTCCGGATCATCGCCGCCACCCATCAGGACTTGGAGAGTCAGATCCGGCAGGGAACCTTCCGCGAAGACCTTTACTACCGCCTGAACGTGATTCCACTGATCCTGCCGCCGCTCCGGGAACGGAAAAGCGATATTCTCATTCTGGCGGAGCATTTCATTACTGAAATCTGTGCCAATAGAAAATTGCCGGAAGTGCAGCTCAGCGATACCGTTAAACAGATCCTTCAGGCTTGGAACTGGCCGGGGAATGTGCGGGAGCTTCAGAACACCCTGGCCTATGCCTTGCAGATGGCCTCGGGCAATCGGATTCTCAAAGAAGATCTTCCAGAACGGTTCCGTGCTGTTGGAGAATTCCCACCGCTAGGACAGCACAGGCTGACGGAAGCAGGCGGGGCAGTTGCCATCATCCCGCTTGATGAACTGGAGCGCAGGGAAATCCTGCAGGCCCTGGATGCTTTCGGGAAGGATGTCGATGGAGCGGCCAAAGCGCTGGGCATCAGCCGGGCTACACTGTACCGTAAAATGAAGCTGTTCAAGGATGAGAGCCCCTTATCATAAAAAAGAAAAGAGAGAATCATGGCAAAAGCAGATAAACCCGTTAAACTGATTATTTCACACAAATACGTGGACCGGTACCGGAAAGGGTATCCGGTTCTGATCCGGGATTCCGTCAAGAATCCCGAACTCCTGAAGAACGAGGGCCAACTGGTCCGCCTTTACGACGAAAACGACCGATTTATCGCAGTGGGCTACTATGGCATTCAAAACAAGGGATTGGGCTGGCTTTTGGATCGGGATGAAAAAGCGGTCATTGATGTGACGTTTTTCAAGAACCGCCTGATCAAAGCCATGGGCGCCCGGAAGTCCTTCTTCGAATCAGAGGATACCACGGCCTTTCGGGTGTTCAACGGTGAAGGGGATGGCATCGGGGGCCTGATCATCGACTATTACGATGGGTACTACGTGATCAACTACTATTCCAATGGCATCTACGGATTCAGGGAAATCATCCTGAAGGCTTTTCAAGAGTTGGTGGGCTTCAACGGCATCTATCAGAAAAAGCGATTCGATGCCGCTGGGAAATACATTGAAGAGAACGATTTCGTCATGGGCTTTGAGGCCCCCGAACCCCTGATCGTCAAAGAGAATGGCGTGAGCTTTGCCATCTACCTCAACGACGGGGCCATGACAGGGGTGTTCCTGGATCAGCGGGAGGTCCGGAAAACCATCCGGGACCAGTACGCCTTGGGAAGGACTGTCTTGAATACTTTCTCCTATACCGGGGCCTTTTCAGTGTTTGCAGCTCTGGGCGGCGCCAGCAGGACCACCAGCGTGGATCTGGCAAACCGCAGCCTGCCCAAAACCAGTGAACAGTTCACTGTGAACGGCATTGAACCCGGCACCCAGGAAATCCTGGTGGAGGACGTATTCAATTACTTCAAATATGCGGGGCGCAAGGGGCTGAAGTACGGCGTTGTCATCCTGGACCCTCCCAGCTATGCCACCTCCAAGGATTTCAGTTTCTCTGCGGAGAAGGATTATACAGGCCTCCTAACGGAAGCCATTGCCATCACCGAACCCGGGGGGATCATCGTAGCCTCCACCAATTGCAGTGCCTTCGATATGAAAAAATTCAAAGGCTTCATCAGCAAGGCCTTTGACGAAACAGGCTTCACGTATGAACTGCTGCAGGAATTCTCACTCCCGGAGGATTTCAAAACCCTCCCGGCGTACGAAGAGGGGAATTACCTGAAGGTTGTCTTCCTGAAAAAGAATCAGACGGAGATGTGACCATGAAGCTGACCATTGGCATGCGCTACATTAAAACTGCCATCGCGGTGACCCTGTGCATTCTGATTTCCAATGCCCTGCATTCAGAATACCCGTTCTTTGCAGCCATCGCCGCGGTGATTTCCATGGAGAACACCGTGACCAACAGCTTCATCACGGGCCGGAACCGGGTGATGGGAACCTTAGTGGGTGCGGGAATCGGGCTGATGTTCGCCCTGGTGCTGCCGGAGAACGCTCTGATGTGCGGCCTGGGCGTCATGGTGATCATCTATGCCTGCAACACGATGAAATGGAACAACTCCATCTCCATCGCCACCATTGTGTTCCTGGCAATCATGATGAACCTGAACGGCCAGAATCCCTGGGTATACAGCTTGAATCGGATCGCGGACACTCTCCTCGGCATAATCGTGGCTTTAGTTGTGAACTACCTGTTCTTCCCCTATGACATGGGGCGGCAGTTGATTGTCGGGGAGGGCGCCTTAAGGGAGAGGGTGCACCATGCTGTGCGGCAGCAGTTCTGCCTGAGGGAGGCTGTCGATATGGACAGCCTGCTGAAAGCCATTGTCCGCCTTGAAGGCCAGTATGAACTCCATGCAAGCGAGTTCAGAATCGGAAAAAAAGAGGACCCCCGGGTTCTGGAGATCCAAGAAAAACTCGTCATTCACCGGGATTTGTATGCGCATTTGAAAATGCTGATGCGGCTTAGCGGCAATCCCTGCCTGGATCCGTTGAATGTTCAGCGGATCAATGGGCTGGGCTTAGAACAGATTCCAGAAGGCTGTGTGATTGAGGATGACCTGAATACGGTTTATAATTATCATGTGGGTAAAATTTTGGATGACTTGGAAGCCGTCAGCGGCTGACTTTACTTGAAAATTTGGAGGAAATACCGTGGCAGGAACCATCAGAAACGACATTAAACCCGGAGCGAAAGTTTCCATTGTCCTGAAGGAAGATCAGCGGACCGGCAAGCTGACAGAAGGGATTGTTCAGGATCTGCTGACCAAAAGCCCCAATCACCCCCATGGCATCAAGGTGCGGCTCACATCAGGGTTGGTGGGGCGCGTGAAGGATATTAAGTAAGGGAAGGGTACTTTTTTTATTGAAAGTATGTTATACTGATATGCAACATAAAACGCTTGCCCAAGCGAGGCTGATATCCCAAAAGGATATCAGCCGTTTTTATTTGTCTGTCTGCCCGATGGAATGCAAAAATGCGCCTCACAACCGATCGATTTCGGTGATGAGGCGCATTTTGAATTGGTCAGGAGTGAGGATGAATATTTTTTCCGCAGTGCGGGCAGCTGATTTCCTCCGGCGTCTTTTCATGATGGTTCCGAAATTCATCAATAAAGCTTGAACTGAGGATTCCCGCAGGAAGCGCCACCAGGCCGATACCCAGGAGGGAGATGACACAGCTCAGAAATTTGCCGATGCCGGTCACCGGATACACATCCCCATAACCGATGGTGGTCAGGGTAGCCACCGCCCACCAGAAAGAAGAGATGACGTCAGGAAATTTGTCAGGCTGGACACTATGCTCAATTTCGTACATCAGGGTTGAAGCCACCAGGAGGATCAGGAATGTGATGAAGGCCGTCATCATCAGCTCGTTCCACCGATTTCTAAAAACCCGGGTGATGATTTTCAGGGAATCCAGGTAGCGGGTGAGCTTGAGGATCCTGACGAGGCGACTGAGGCGGAACAGCTGAAGGATTCTGCCATCCAGACCGATGGGGACCAACAGCGTGATAAAGAAGGGAACCACAGACAGCAAATCAATCATGCCCATGGGTGAAAGCATGAACCGAAGCCACGGCTTCCGGGATCCGGCGTATCTCAGGTCCGCTGTCCAGAGTCTTAGTCCGTAATCAACGATGAAAACGAAGATGGAGAAAATCTCAAAAGTCTTAAAGAAAGCAACTTCCCGGACCAGCACCGATTCAAGGATGATGGCCAGGGCGTTGGCCAGGACGATGGCGATGAAACACCCTTCGAACAACCGGTGAGCCGCGCTGTCGCAGGTGTCATCCTCAATGATGCCGTAGATCCGATGCTTTAAAGGGGTCAAACGATTCACCTCAGTCCTTTGAAAATCCTTCCTATCAGTTGGTTTTAACGGATTCAACCTTGACCAGCTCCCCAACCGCATGGAAGGCGCAGACTAGAGGAGCGCCTTCCTGGAACTGATTGAAGGTGGTTTCATCCACTTTCAACGAGTACTTCCGATTGTCCGATTCGACGACGAAATAGAACCGGCTGTTGTCAAAGGCTTTCTTTTTACTGAGAACCGCGGGGCCCTCGTAGCGTTTTTCTGGATTTTCTGCCAGGGCGGCCTCATAGGAATCATACACTTCATCCAGGGTCCAGTAGCTTCCTTCGGTGATATAGCCTCTGTTTCCAAAGAAGCCGAAGTATTTCAGCCGCTGTTCCTCGATGGATGCGTATCGGGCGCCGACTTCGGCAGGGAACGTGCTGCTGGCCATGATTTTATTCTCGAATTCGGGAGTGATCTGAATCCAAGAACGATCACTGTCGATAAAGGGACTGTTTTCACTTTGTTCGGCGATGTCCAGACGGATGGCAGGGGCATTGTCCTCAAAGACCGTTTCTGCCACCAGGGCCTTGGTGATGAAGACCTCATTGATGTAATATTTTTTCTGTGTATGATCCTCAAGGTAGCCGAAAATAAAAAATCCGAGCAGAAAAAGTAAAAGAGCCCCATAGAGGACGGCCTTGCCGGCCGTGATATGCAAATAGTCATCATTGATTGCCTGAAAGCGTTTCATTTATGACCTTCCTCTCATTATTCTCGTGCAGTGGAAACGGTTCTGTTTCAATGTAAGTCGGCAGGTAGAAGGCCCAATGATCAGTGACACGACCGCCGAGGCGGGTCAGGATCCCTGCGAATCGGTTTCCGGTCAGATAGCTGCCGATCACTGGAAACAGGGTCCTGGTATGGGAACCGGTTGTTCCATGGACCGCCATGGCCACCGGCGCCACCGGGATCCGCTCCTGATACACCCAGTCACCGGGGCCGGGATCCCCAGCGTAACTGAAGTGGACAGAATCCCCTTCGCGGCCGAAATAGCTTTTGATGCAGTAATCGGCGGTATTCAGCTGTTTTGGACTCAGGGCGGTTTTGGGGAGATAGGTTTCAATGAGGGCTGCCTCATCGGGGCGGTAAAACCCATTCCGGTAGAGTTCCCAGACCAGGGCAAAGAAAGCCTTGCTCTGGCTGATTAACGTGGCGGGAGGATTGATGCTGAGAGTCCCCTTCTCCAGAGCCGGAATCATCCGGCTGAAATGCCCCGTATCAGCGAACCAGTCCAGGGGGTAGTAGCGGTAAAGGGCGTCCAGGGGCTTGCCCTCCAGGGTGAGCTGATCCCCCTGGACATCCAGGCCATGGATCGTTCCCAACACGCAGTCATAGGGGAGGTCCTTCACTAAGTCATAAACGAAGGCGGTGTTGTACCAGTCCTCATGGTAGGCGTCCGTTACGAGGCCGATCCGCCGGATATCCCGATGCTTCCCGTAATCCTTCAGTATTTTCTCAAAGGAGCCTCTAATCATTGCCCCCATGGCTGTGTTGGGGTCTGTTCCACCGGGGTGGAGCCGCTCCTTGATCCTGCTGCCCAAACAGCAGCTTTCCACCAGTCCCCCCGGGGTCTCGGCATTGAATTCCAGAAGCTTCAGACTGCCCTGGATATCCACAACCCAATCCATGCGGCCTAAAAGCACCGAGCTGTTTGAAAGGCTTTGGGCTACCAGCTGCTCCAGAGCAGGGTCTATGCCGAGTACGGGGCAAAAGAGTTCCGGTCGGGTCTGAACATAGCGGGTGGTCCGTTCGAAGAGTTCTGACAAGGCCTCCGAAGCTTCCCGCATTTCCTCGAAGAGTGTGGGGGGCATCATCAGCGCACTGAGGGAGAATGTTTCATAAGGGCCCGTATAGCCCCCGGTATAGCCGTCTTCAAAGGCGGCGGATTCGTGGATGTCTGTCCAGATATCCTGACGATCACTGCCTCCGATGGGCTGCACCCTCAGGGCGGCATTGCGGACTCCCACAGGGCTGCTCCAGACGATTTCTTCCGAGGAGAGATAGTCGGTGCTCCACCGCACACAGGTGCCGCTGACGTTCCCCTCGGTGAGATACACCCCGTAATTTCCATGGGCGATGATGGCTTCAAAGGTTTTTCCATTGAACCGGACCACATCTTCCTTCAGAATCGGGCAGAATTCCTGGATGATGTAATCCTCCCTGGACGCTTCCACGTATGCCAGGACCGAAAGCCATTCTTCAGGGGTGTGCATGATGCCGATGTAGACATCTTCACTGTAGCGGCCGTATACGGCCTTGATGACAGAGGCATCCTTTTCCTGGATCAGTTTGTCCGTAAAGAGCGCTGAATAAGGACGGGTGTGGGGGATGGTATCCCGGATCACCTGTACCTCCTCCGGGGATAAGAAACCATCCGGGGTTTCAACTAAGTGCCAGAGGTAGGAAAAAAGACTTTTTGCCTGGCCGAGAATGGCCCGGGGATCGTTCATCAGGATGATTTCTCCCGATGAGGCCAGCTTCAGGATCGCTTCGATGTCCGGCAGCTCCCCCAGATGCTCCGCAGGGTACTGGCGGAGCAGGATGTTCACCGGTTCTCCGAAGGCCTGAATCGCATCTCCCATCACCCTCAGGTTGTTGCCCCCTGAAATCAGTGCCGGAATACCAACGGCTCCAAGCACCTGTTGGTACAGGAACGCCAGGTGGGTTTCTTCAGGGCGGGTGGGTTCAACCAGAATGCCCACGTGGGGCTCCTTGCCCCGGGCTTTCATTTTCTCACAGGCATTGAGAACCCCTTGCTGAAAAGCCGCCACGAATCCGCCATTGGGATTCCCGACAGGATCCATGGTATCTGAAATCAGGATTTCCCGCTGGGCGCAGGGCTTGTCGTAATTGAACTCGCAGAAAAAAATGCCGCCGTCTTCACGCAAAAAAGCATCATAGCGGGACCAGAAGAACGGTGTCAAAGGGATTTCCAAGGACAGGATTTCCTTTTGAAAAGGGAAAACGCCGATATCGAAAAGCGGTGCCGACGGGTTGGCAATGAAGCGGTGGATGATCCGGTGGACGATTCGGTCAATCACCTGAGCGGATTCAACCATTTTCTCAAAAGCAGCCCGCTCCATGTGGACTGGAAACGGGGAAAAAACCTCCGTTTCCCGAGGGGAGCTGACAAGATAGGTATTGAAAAGCAGGTCTTCCGTCAGGCCTAACTGATTCTGATGCATGTCATCCACCTATTGAACCGCCGGATTTTGTAGAGGTATAGGATTTGCTTCCCGAGGGGGCGGAGGATTTACTCCAGGAACCACCGAAAAAGGAGCCGCCGCTGTGGTAATAATGACCGCCGGAGCTGCTGTAGGAGGTTTCATCCTCTTCCTCTTCTTCCTCCGTAGGCTGATGGGCACAGCCCATCAAGGTGCCGCTGAGGGAGAGCATGACTGCCAGGCCCAGGGCCGCCGCGCGATTGACGCCCAGCTTTTTTCTCACGGATGCGCCCTCTGTAGCAGGGGCGCCGAGATGTGTCTCTTCTTTCAGGTCAATCGGTTTCATGGATATCCCCCGAGATTCGTATCATTTTTAAATCCAGTCCGTTTTCTTTCAGGTAGGCCAGATAGCTGGCAATATCTTCTTTCACATCATTTTCGTAAAGATACACGCACTTTATAATACCCAAGTGCTTCAGCATTTCCGCGGCGGGAAGATCCTCTTCCGTCAGCTCGTATTGGTTATTGAAATGACCCCGGAGGGTTTCACGGTCTTCTTTCCCATAGCGGCTGCTGTCCAGTATGAACCCATGGGCCTTTGTCACCGGCGGATTTTCAAACGGGAAGGTAAGGAGCCTGCTGATCTGACTTTTGGACCCCACAATCCCATGGGGATGCAGGACTGCCTTCAACGTGAGCACCGGGGCGATGCCCTGCTGATGCAGAACCGCTGCCGCTTCCAAAGTTTGGGCGTCCGATAGATCCACATAGTAGAGGGTGTTCTCCGGGGGATGGGCGTGGAGGATTTGATTCAGCCTGCTCTTCAGAGCTTCTGAGACCGGAGGCTCGGATTGCAGCTGGAAATCAGGATATTGCTGCAACGTGGTGAAAGCAGTGGCACGGACAAAACAGCGAAAAACATCGGCCAGCAGATGCCAGCGCCGGTATGCCCAGCGCAGGTCAATTTCTCTCAAATCTACAGATGTCACGGGTTGCTCCTTGGGTATGTTCAATAGACGACGGCGTAGAGCTTGTCCAGATTGATCAGTTGTGTAAGCCCATTCTCGTCAAGGATTTCAATAATGGAACCATTCTTCGACATCACGGTGCCTTTCACGGAGCCATCCGGATTTTCCTGAAGCCAGGCGCTGAGTGTCGCGTACAAAAAGATATCCTTATACATGGGGGTCCTCCTCTATGAAATGCAGGCGCCGATGATGAAGCTGAAGGCGATGGAGAAAACCATGGACAGGAAGCCCACCGCTTTGTTGCCCTTTTTAATTTCTTCAGCGATATTCAGCTTGGGGGTGAGCAGCTCGAAAACGGAGTAGACAACGAGGAGGATCACGGTGCCGATGAGCCCCCATTGGATGGCGTTGTGGAGCTTGTCGTTGGTCAGAATGGCAAAGTGCATGATGTTGGCGATCCCCGCAATGATTCCGCCCAGGGTCATGCCGGCTGCCAGATTCCCGCTTTGGATCTCTTCCCAGACCTTGTACCGGGCTGTCATCTCAAAAGCTTTGACCGCCAAGATCACGATGGCGGTGGCGGTGATGAAGTAAATGCCTGCATTTAAAAATCCGTTCATAAGTCCTCCTGATAGGTAATGGATGGTGTTTTGTTACTTTAATTCCCATACCATGCTATTCTAATATGTAATATTTTACTTTACAATACGGAAGCTGGATTTTTATGAAAACTGTAAGATTGGGTGACGCCGTAAAAGTAAGAGGGCTGTCTCTGATAGGAATTATGTTCCTGTTATGAGACAGCCCCGTTTGACTACTGGTTGTTCCTATTGCACATGATAGTATAAAATACCGGCTTCCATGGTTTTAATCGCCAAGCCGGTTGAAACAAGATGCTCCAGATGGGCCATCGCCTCTCCGGCGGCGAACCATTTCTGATTGGCAGGGAACTGCTCCCAGTCGCTGATGCGCAGATCCCAATGCATAGCTGCGGCGGTCTGCCGGACGGTTTTGGGGCCGGAGGCCAGGATCCCCAGGATTTCAGCCAATCGCTGTCGGTGATGGTCCTTCAGCTCATCGATCCGCCGGGTATGGTCCCGAAGGATATTCCGATGGGCAGTGAAGCAGTAGTCAACGGGCAGGGCCCGGACCTTATCAAGGTTTTCCAGATACAGTGCCAGAATATCCTGTTCAAAGCCCCAGAAGGCGATATTGGGGCTGATTTTGTCCAAAATGTGGTCACCGGCGAAAAAAAGCTGTTTTTCAGCCTCATAGAGGCCGATATGCCCCGGCGTATGGCCGGGAATATCCAGCACCCTCAGGGTGAAGCCCCCTAGTTCCAGAAGATCCCCCTCATCCAGGAGTTTGAAATCAACCGGCTCCTTGGGGCAGTATTTGAAGCCGGGATGTTCCTCAAAGGAGATGGCATCCTGTTCCATCCCCATGAGGCTGTTCAGGGCTTCGAATTTTTGCCAGTAGCTGCGATGGGTCATCTCATTTATTTTCGCGCCGTCAGTCCGCCCGGCATAAACCGTCATTCCTTCATTGCCCAGATGGGCAGCCAGCCCGGAATGGTCGGAATGGAGATGGGTGATGAGGAGATCCGTGTCCTGGGGCTTCATTTTAAGCTCAGCCATGGCTCCCATCAGGCGGGTCCGCCCGTCCTCGGTGTTGAAGCCGGTATCGATGATGAGATTGCGGGTACTTCCTTTGATGAGATAGGTGTTGATGGCTTTCAGAGGATTCCCGGGCAAGGGGATTTCCAATTGATGGATAGCGGGGTATACGAGGGTCAGCATCTATGTCTCCTTAGTGGGTTTGAGAATCCATACACACCGATTATATAATTCCGGAAGGCATTTGAACAGGAGAATGCAAGCCTGATGCGCACTATGCTATCAATTCTAAAAATCCCATATAAAGGACGCTGATTTGACTTTATGTAAACTGAATGATATACTATTTCTGGAAGCACTGCATCTGCAATGTGCGATAAAATCTGAAGAATCATTTTTCAAGCCACTTCATTAAGAAAGTGGCTTTCTTGAAAGTATATGATGGTAAAAATAACCACATATATTATTTATTCCTAATTCTAAATGGAGGTGTCATCACATGGGCGATAAAAACCCGAACAAACTGAAAAAGAAAAAGAAAATCGTTGAAAAAGTCACGGAGGCTTTGGCGATCACCGCAATTTCAACACCGGTGAAAAAAACGCGTTCGGTTTAGCTGCGGGTTAGACTGAACTCAATAGTGTTGAAATGTGTTAAGCCCTGAAGATTCGAATCCTTTTCTTCCGGGCTTTTTTTCATTGTAAGGATACAGACAGGAGGAACCAGTTGAAATACTTATTATCATTATTGGAATTATTGAATCAGGCTGAAATCACAGGTTTTATCACGGTGGGATCGGCATTACTCGTCATAATTGCCCTGTGGCTGATTCTGAAACGGGTTCAAAAAAATCGGAATATCACCATTCGAAACGCCTCACTGACAGTGGAGGAGCTAGAGGATCATGCCCGCAAGATGGCGCTGGAGCATTCCGTATCATCCCGGATGAGCCGACAGAACTGGCCTTTGGCGCGGATGAACGACAATTACAGCTACATCCTTGCCATCTACAAGGATCTGAACAATGAAGTGAATCAGAAGCGGACAGTGCCGCCTGCGGCGGAATGGCTGCTGGATAACTTCTATGTGATTGAAGAACAGGTCAAGGGAATCCGTAAAAACCTCTCTAAAAAGGAATACAGCCGGTTGCCGGTTTTGAAAACGGGACCCTACAAAGGGTATACCCGGGTATTCGCCATTGCCATGGAACTGGTGGCCCATATTGACGGGCAAATTGAAGAAAGCACCCTGCTGAAATATCTGGAAGCCTATCAGACTCATAACATCCTCTTCGACCGGGAGATCTGGGTCATCCCCACCATGATCCGTTTGGCACTGCTTGAAAATATCCGCATGATTTGTGAGAAAATCCAGGAGACTCAGAAGCAGTGGACTATCGCTGACGGGATTGTGGAAAGATGGTGGTCGGATGAAACCGCGGATCCGGAACAGATCATCAAGCTTTTCAAAAGCAATCTGGAAGCCATCGACGAGGCCAATCCTTCCTTCGTGGAGCATCTCTTCTATCGGCTCAGACGCTCCGGCAGAAGCTATTCAAACGTTATAAGATACATCGACGAAAACCTGGATACCTTCGGAACCACGGCGGATGCCATCGCCCAGAAGGAGCATAATGCCCAGGCTGTCAGCACCGTTTCCATGGGGAACGCCATCGTCAGTCTGAAATATGTCTCGAATCTCAACTGGGTCAACCTCTTTGAATCGGCCAGCTTCGTTGAGCGGATTCTACGACAGGATCCAAACGGGACTTATAACCAGATGGACATCAGTTCCCGGAATTACTACCGGAGCCAGATTGAAATACTGGCCAAGGATTATGGGGTCTCGGAACTGCATATCGCCAGGGAAGCCATTGCACTGGCACAAGGTTGTGCAGCGGAAAAGCCTGAGGAGAGGGAACGAAACAATCGGTGGAAACGGGAATCCCATGTGGGATATTACCTTGTCGATAAAGGCGTAAAGCGTCTTGAAGGGAGACAGAAAGGCCGGAAGAAGCCCCACAGAATGCTTGTGGAACTTTTGGAACGCCACCAGGGCTTGATTTATATGGGGGCCATCGGTGTGATGACCCTGCTGATTACGTTTTTTGCCCTTCATTATGCCTGGCAGGCATGGCGTGGCTCCTTTCTTCTCATGGGGCTCCTCGTGGTGACGGCGGTGATCATCCCAGCCTCAGAGATGGCAATCGCTCTGGTGAACCGGATGGTCTGCAGAGTCAAAAAGCCCGCTGTTTTTCAGCGCTTGGAGCTGAAGGAGGGGATTCCGGATGAGCTGAGCTCCATGGTTGTCATCCCGGCACTGCTGACAGACGCGAAGCGGGTTGAAGAGCTCCTTGAGAATATGGAGAACCACTATCTGGCCAATAACGAGGAAAACCTGTGCTTTGCCTTAATCGGAGCCTTCAGGGATTCCTTGGGGCCGGATGCGCACAACAGCAATCAAGTTCTACAAAAGGCCTTCTCAGGAATAAAGGCATTGAACAGCAAATACGCAAAAGCGGATCAGGAGCTGTTCTACTTTTATCACCGCCTCAGCCAATTCAATGAAAATGACAATAACTGGACCGGGTGGGAGCGCAAAAGGGGAGCGCTCATGGAGTTCAATGAAATGCTCCTGGGCTCCCAGGACACCAGCTTTACTTTCTACTCCCATACCTCACTGCCTTCGCCCCGCATTAAATATATCATCACGCTGGATGCAGATACCGTGTTGCCCCTGGGTATGGCCAAACGGATGATCGGCACCATGGCTCATCCCCTGAACATACCCGTGGTGGATGAAGAAAAGGGGATTGTCGTGGAGGGGCATGGGCTAATGCAGCCGAAGGTGTCCTTTGATATGGACAGCTCCAATCGCTCTATTTTTGCACGGATCTATACCGGGCAGGAGGGGATCGACCCTTATGCCAGTGCGATTTCCGATGTGTATCAGGATCTATTCGGTGAAGGGATTTTCACCGGTAAAGGTATTTACGACCTCCGGGTTTTCCACCATATTCTGAAGGATGCGGTTCCGGAGAATGCCATTCTGAGTCATGATCTGCTGGAAGGGTCCTATGTCCGGGCTGCTCTGGTAACGGATTTGGAGTTGGTGGATTCCTATCCCTCTAAATACAACTCTTATATGGCTCGGCTCCATCGATGGATCCGGGGTGACTGGCAGCTGATTCCTTGGCTAGGCAGCACAATCCAGAACAAACACCGCAGGCAGATCCCAAATCCGCTCTCCTACGTCTCTATCTGGAAAATGGTGGACAATCTCCGGAGAAGTCTGGTGGCGCCAGCTGTGATGGTTCTGATCCTGCTGGGTTTCAGTATTCTTCCTGGCAACAGCGGCTTTTGGGTTGGATTCGGCTTTATGGCCCTGGGACTTCCTTTTACCATGGGCCTGTGGGGACACTTCTTCTCCGAAGGGTTGAAACCTGATCGGATTAAGCGACACATTCCGGGCTTTTTCGGACTGAAGGCATCCTTTTTCCAACTGGTTCTGACACTGGTTTTCCTGCCGTATCAGGGGGCCGTCATCCTGGGTGCAGTCACTGTAACCCTGGTTCGGGTCCTGATTACCAAAAAGAACATGCTGGAGTGGGTCACCTCTGCCGATGCCGATAAGGCGCAGAGCAATACCCTGGGCAGCTATCTTGCCGCCATGGGGGGAAGCTCCCTGATCGGTGCGGTGGTGGTGGGTCTTGCTTTCCTCTGTAAACCTCAGGGGCTGGCTTTAGGCTGGATTCTGTTGGCGGTTTGGGGAATGGCACCCTTCTTGGCATTCTACATCAGCCGGGACGACCAGAAAGAAGAGGAGCGGCTCACAGCACCGGAGCTGCTGGAACTGAGAAGAATCGCCCGGAAAACCTGGCGTTACTTTGAAGAATTCGCCAATCGGAAGAATAATTATCTGGCACCTGACAATTTTCAGGAAGATCCCCCCCGGGGGATTGCCTTCAGGACATCGCCGACCAACATCGGCCTCGGGCTGTTGGCATCGCTTTCCGGGCGGGATCTGGGATACACGGGAATCATTGAAACAGTGGAATCCATATCAAAGACAATCACCAGCATTGAAAGGATGGAGAAGTGGAACGGTCATCTGTATAACTGGTATGACACCCGGACTCTGAAGCCCTTGAATCCCAGATATGTCTCCACGGTAGACAGCGGCAATTTCGTTGCGTACTTGATCACATTGGCCCAGGGGTTGAAGGATTATTACTCACGGCCCTTGGTGGATGCCGGATTCATCGCAGGAATCAAGGACACACTGCGGAATGGACTGGATGCCGGAGAAACGGTTTCTGTGGATATGTTTGTTTTTGATACATTGGAGCAAACGGACAGCATCAGTTTGCAGGCTTGGGATCAGGCACTCACAGGGTTGGTTGATGCCACGGTGGTGGCGAATATCCGGAAAGAGGGCTGGAAGGCAAAGGCTGAAGAAATGGGGCGCCAGTTCAAGGTGGAGCTGGAGACGTTCACCCCCTGGATTCCGATGATTCAAACCATCCCAGAAGGTTTTTTCACAGAAGCACTGGCCGATAAGGCCGGCAGGCTCCTGAGCCTGATGAACACCCCCATGTCCCTGAACGGTGCATCGGAACACTGCAAAACCTTGGTAGCCCACGTGGACATCCTGATGGATGAAGCACATCAGCTGCCAGGGGATTCAGATGAAGTGGTCTGGCTGGAGGCCCTGCGCGCTGCTGCCATGGAGGCCTTTGGGTACATCACGGAATTTTTAGGCCAATTGGACAGGCTGGTTGAGCGCATTAATACCCTGTCCCAGAGAACCCGGTTCGGGAGCCTCTACGATGATCGAAGGCAGCTGTTCTCAATCGGATTCAGCATGGATGATAACCGTCTCACGAATTCCTACTACGACCTTCTGGCTTCGGAAGCGAGGCAAACCAGTTACATCGCCATTGCCCGGGGAGAAGTCCCTGCAAAGCACTGGTTCATGCTGGGGCGCTCCCTGACGGTGGTGGATCGTTTTAAAGGGTTGGTTTCCTGGAGCGGCACGATGTTCGAGTATCTGATGCCCCTCCTGCTGATGCGAAGTTACCGGAATACCCTGTTGGATGAAACGTATTCCTTTGTGATTCGGAGCCAGAAAAAATATGGGAAGCAAAGAGGCATGCCCTGGGGAACTTCGGAATCTGCCTACAATGCGTTGGATATGAATCTGGACTACCAGTATAAGGCCATCGGCGTTCCCTGGCTGGGACTGAAACGGGGCTTGATTGAAGATGCCGTTGCGGCGCCGTACGCCACTTTCATGGCCTTCATGGTGAATCCTCTGGCAGCCTATCGGAATATGGAAGTTCTCAGGTCAGAGGGCTTGGAAGGTCCTTTCGGCTATTATGAGGCGGCAGACTACACTCCCGAACGACTGGGTGCGGAATCTAGAAGGGTGATCATCAAAAGCTACATGGCACATCATCAGGGGATGAGCTTGCTTGCCCTCAACAATTATCTGAACCGGAACACCATGCAGCGACGGTTTTCGGCGGATCCCTGCATGAAGGCTGCCAGGCTGCTGCTTCAGGAAAAAGTGCCCCTGGATGTTGTCTTTACAAAGGAAAACAAAGAAAAAATCATGCCCTTCAAGGGAACCGCCTTCAAGGACAGCGGGTCTCACCGTCGCTTTACGGAGCCGGATCCGGTTCTTGCAAAAGCCCATATCCTTTCCAATGGGAGTTATTCAGTGATGCTGACGGATAGCGGAACCGGGTACAGCCGAAGCAATACCCTGGCGGTTTCCCGTTGGCGGGAGGATCCGATCCTGGACAGCTATGGGATGTTCTTTTACGTGAAGGATGTAGACAGTAACCGGAGTTGGTCCGCTGCCTATGCACCTCTGGGCGAGGTTCCGGAGAGTTACGAAGTGGTATTTACCCCAGACAAGGCGGTCTACAAAAGGATTGACGGGGATGTGGAAACAACGCAGGAAATTGCAGTAGCCTCCGGGGATCAGGCCGAAATCAGAAGGCTGAGCCTTAAGAACACCGGAGAAGTGCCCGCAACGTTGGAAGTGACCAGCTATTTCGAGCTGGTGCTGGCTCCGGACGCCAGTGACCGGGCCCATCCTGCTTTCGGCAACCTCTTTGTCAATACGGAATTCAGCCCTGAGTACAGTGCCCTGATTGCCAATCGACGGGCCCGCAGCGAAGGAGATAACGGTGTCTGGGTGGCTCAGCTCCCGATAATCCTCGGAGAGACTGTCGGAGAACTTCAGTATGAAACCGACCGCATGCAGTTTGTCGGGCGTGGTCATACGGTTTCAAACCCCCAGTGCATTGAACGGGAAAAGCCGCTGTCAAATACGACGGGCTCCGTGCTGGACCCCATATTCAGCCTGCGAGTTCGGGTGAAAGTAGACCCGGGGAAAGTGGCACGGATTGCCTTTGTGACCATGATGGCGGAAAGTCGGGAGGCGCTTCTGGAAATGATAGAGAAATACAGCAGTCCTGAAACCGCAGATGCAGCATTCTGGCTGGCCCTTACACGGAGCCAGGTAGAGAATAAATATCTGAATATCAAAGCGACAGAGATGACCCTTTACCAAGATATGATGTCCCATATCCTCTTCATCAGCCCACTGCGGCGCAGGAATGAGCAGGAGATACAGAACAACCGCAAAGGTCAGGAGTCACTCTGGTCCTATGGCATTTCCGGTGACAGACCGATCATTCTTGTGATGATCAGCAAGACCGCAGAGGTGGAGATTCTCCACGAACTCCTGAAAGCCCATGAATACTGGCGTTTGAAGGACTTGCGGGTGGATCTGGTGATTCTGAGCCAGGAGGAGAACAGCTACACCAATCCCCTCCATGCCCTGGTCCGTGAAATTGTCTACACCAGCCAGACCCATGATGTGCTGAACCGTTCGGGTGATGTCACCATCCTGAACGCCAACAACATGACAGAACAGGAAATCAGCCTGTTCAGCGCCACTGCCAGAATGGTTTTCAAGGGGAGTCGGGGCACCATGGAAGCACAATCGGAGCAGATTGATAATGAAAGGAGCACTCAATGAATTCATCCGATACAATCAGTGAGCAGGCGCATCATAAAAACCTGATCTATTCCAACGGGTTGGGCGGATTCAGCCGAGACGGCCTCACCTACATGATCAATCTGGAAAAGGGAATGACAACCCCAGCTCCTTGGGTCAACATCATCGCGAATCCGGATTTCGGCTTCATGGTTTCAGAATCCGGCGGCGGCTTCACCTGGTATGGGAACAGTCGGGAAAACAAGCTGTCTCCCTGGTCCAATGACCCGGTATGCGACCCGCCCGGTGAAGTATTCTATATAAAGGATGAAACGGCAGCAATCTGGTCCTTAACAGCCCTGCCGATTCGGGAGGAAGAAGCCTACACGATCCGGCATGGCTTCGGATACTCAGAGTTTCAGCATATCAGTCATGGCATCACTCAGAAGCTGGTGCAGTTCGTACCGGTGGAGGGCGCCGTTAAAATCAGCATCCTGACGCTTCAAAATGACTGCCCGGAGGAGCGCAGTCTGGATATCACCTACTACCTGAGTCCTGTAATGGGGGTCAATCCCCAGGAAACTGCCATGCATCTCGTCAGCTCTCAAAACCATGCAGGTGCACTGCTCATAGAAAACCCGTATAACCGCGTGTTTGCCAATCAAGTCTGCTTCATGGAAACCTCGATAGCAGAACGGACCGTCACGGGGGACCGGAAAGAATTTTTTGGCCGTGGGAAACCCGATTGTCCGGAATCCCTGTTGAAACCAGGGCTTTCATGTACGGTGGGTGCGGGGTATGATCCCTGCGGCGCCATGCAGGTCGGCGTTCGGATTGCTGCCAAGGAAACAGTCACCCTGGTCTTCCTGCTGGGGATGGCTGCTGATGCAGAGCATGTCGCTATTCTCTGCGACCGGTTCAGAACACCGGATGCAGCCATGAAGGCCCTGGCAGAGGTTCAGGCCTTTTGGCAGGAAAAGCTTCAGGTGGTTCAAGTGAGCACCCCGGATCCCTCCATGAACATCATGCTCAACGGGTGGCTCCAATATCAGGTCATTTCCTGCAGATTATGGGCTCGGTCCGGTTTTTATCAGGCAGGCGGGGCTTTCGGGTTCCGGGATCAGCTGCAGGATTCTCTGTCCATTGCATCAGGCTGGCCTCAGCTGGCACGGGATCAGATCCTGCGCCATGCCCGCCATCAGTTTGTTGAAGGGGATGCTCTCCACTGGTGGCACGAGCCAGCGGGAAAGGGAACCCGGACCCGGATGTCCGATGATTTTCTCTGGCTTCCCTATGTGACTGCAGAATACATGCGGATGACCGGAGATCAGGACATCCTGAAGGAGGAACTCCCGTTCCTTACGGATGAACGTCTCAAAGAGGGCGAGGATGAACGTTACTGTACCCCTCATGTCACCACGGAGACGGCCTCACTCTACGAACATGGTATCCGTGCTATAGAAAACGCCCTAAAATTCGGGGAGCGGGGCCTTCCCCTGATGGGTAGCGGTGACTGGAACGATGGCATGAACAAAGTCGGCAATCTGGGCAAGGGTGAAAGCATCTGGCTGGGATGGTTCCTGTGCGCCGTGCTGGATAAATGGATCCCCCTTGTCAGCGAGAGCGGCGATCAGGAGAGGGCCGTTCATTATGCCGTTGTAAGGAACAGCCTCGTCAACGCCTTGGAGGAACAGGGGTGGGACGGCAATTGGTACCGCCGGGCCTATTTCGACAACGGCGCAGTCCTGGGATCAGCCAATAACAGGGAATGTAAAATTGACGCCATCGCTCAAAGCTGGGCAGTCATATCCGGTGCGGGGGATCCGCTCAGAGCGGCGAAAGCAATGAACTCCCTGGAAGATTATCTGGTTATGCGGGAGGAGGGGCTGATCAAACTGCTCACCCCCCCTTTCAATGAGGGTGATCTGGAGCCCGGCTATATCAAGGGGTATGTCTCCGGTGTCCGGGAAAACGGGGGGCAGTACACCCATGCAGCAGCCTGGGTGATCATGGCAGTGGCTAAGCTGGGGGATGGCAACAAGGCCTGGGAGCTGTTCAGTCTGATCAATCCCATCAACCACACCCGGACCAACCGGGAGGTCTCTATCTATAAAGTGGAGCCCTATGTCATGGCAGCTGATGTTTACGGTGAACAACCCCACACCGGCAGAGGTGGGTGGACCTGGTACACGGGGGCGGCCGGTTGGATGTATAAGGCAGGCCTTGAAAGTATTCTGGGTTTCAGTCGGAATGGCGACCGATTGGTTCTGGATCCCTGTATCCCGGAAAAATGGCCGGGCTATACCCTCACATACCAGTATATGCAGACCCCGTACACGATAAAGGTCAACAATCCAGAGGGATGCAGCAAGGGGATCTTACAGATCACACTGGACGGTGTAAAGATAGAAGGCAATGAAATCCCCCTGGCCAATGATCAAGCTGCCCATGAGGTGGAAGTTTTGATGCAAGCAATTTCAAAATGATTTCCTGTCCCTGCCGTGTTATCTCGGTGGGGGCTTTCTACGTCAGTAGATAATTCTTGAAGGGAATTAAGCAGAGAGGCTGTCCTATGTTATACTTTTGAAGAGTCTTTTTTAATAAGGAGGGTACCCATGGATACTTTTGATGAAAAAATATATGAGAAGAAGACCTTTAACGAGATGGACCCGGATTCGAAAAACGCATCTGGGCGAGAGTTCTACAGCTGCCGGTTTGAAAACGGTGATCTGACCTCTGTGGATTTTACACAGTCCCGATTTGAAAACTGCGTCTTTGAGGGCTGCAACCTATCGCTGATACGGATCAACGATTGCCGGTTCCTGGGGGTCCGGTTCATCCAGTGTAAGCTGGCGGGCTGTGCCTTTGACAAATGTGACGCCTTTATCGTGGATGTGGGGTTTGAAGGCTGTATGATCAGCAACTGCAATTTTTCCAAGCTGAATCTTAAAAAAACCCAGTTTAAACGCTGTGAAATCCTGGAGTCCGATTTTGTGGGCACGCAACTGATGGACAGTGATTTCAGTCAGTCAACCCTGGCGGGGTCTGTTTTCAACAGCTGTGATCTGACAAAGGCCAATTTTGCTGAAGCCCGGGCATACACGATCAATCCGATGAACAATAAAGTGAAAAAGGCCCGGTTCTCTATGCCGGAGGCCATGGGCCTGTTGGCCCATCTGGATATTGTGATTCTCTAATTCGAAAAAGATGAAGGTGTGTCATGTCTTTCAATAAACGAGAAGTATTCATCATAGCGATGCTGGGGTCCTTCATCGGCCCCTATACCGGTTCTTCTGTGAATGTAGCGCTGCCCAGTATCGGCAAAGCCCTGGGAATGAGCACCCTGCAGCTCAGTTGGGTACAGCTGGCCTTTCTGCTGGCCGCCGCCATCTGCATCCTGCCAATCGGCAGGATGGCCGACTTGCTGGGGCGGAAGAAGGTACTTTTTCACGGAACCTGGACGTTCCTGGTCATGTCTCTGATGTGCAGCCTGTCCGTGAATGCAGCGATGCTGATCGGCAGCCGTATGCTTCAGGGAATCAGCGGGGCCGCCATTGCAGTATCCATCGTAGCCATGGTCAGCTCCGCATTTCCTCCCGGGGAGCGGGGCAAGGTCCTGGGGCTCAACGCGGCCGCAACCTATACCGGTCTTTCCATAGGCCCTTTCCTAGGAGGGATCCTCACCAGTCAGCTGGGCTGGCGCAGCGTCTTCTGGGTGATTGTTCCGGTGTGCGCGCTGATGTGTTATCTGCTGTCCCGGTTACAGCAGGAATGGAAGGAGACACAAGGGGAGCCCTTCGATCTGAAGGGGGCCCTGATCTATGGGTTCGGCCTCCTCTGTCTGATGGTGGGCCTTACTCAGGTCCATGAGGCTCAGGGGATTCTGATTCTGGTGATGGGGGTTGCGGCTTTGATCGCATTTGCCCGGGTAGAAAGCCGTCTTGCCACGCCCATGTTGGATTTGAAGTTGCTGCAAGCCAATCCTGTGGTGCTTTTTTCCTCTTTGGCCGCCCTGATCAATTACTGTGCAACCTTTTCCGTAGGGTATCTGCTCAGTCTGGATATGCAGTATGTCATGGGGTTTAAACCCGGTGTTGCGGGACTGGTTTTGGTGGCTCAGCCTGTAGTTCAGGCGTTCTTTTCGCCTCTGGCAGGCCGCTTTTCGGACAAGGTGGATGCCGGAATCGTGGCTTCTGCGGGGATGGCCCTTACAACTCTGGGGCTTCTGATTTTTGCCATGATGCCCACAGGTAACGTATTGGCCATGGTGATGGTCCTGGGCCTTCTGGGCTTTGGACTGGCCCTGTTCGCATCCCCCAATACCAATGCCATCATGAATGCCGTAGAGCCCAGGCATTACGGTGCGGCATCCGGAATCCTAGGCACGGCCCGTTCTCTGGGGCAAGCCTTCAGCATGGGATTCACGGCGCTGATCATGTCCCTGATCATGGGCAATGCCCAGATCACAGAGGCCAATCACCCGGCCTTCCTGTTCAGCTTCAAAGCGTGTTTCTATTTCATGGCGGCCCTCTGCTTTCTGGGGGTATTCGCCTCTTTGGCCCGGCGGAAAAGCCAGCTTACAGAATGAGTTTCCTGAAGGAGCAACCCATGAAAATCGAAAAATGGCATGAAAAATACTTTCTAGTCGATATGCGCCGAGCGGTGGAAGAATTCGAGATGATCCAGCCCGGCAGCCGGATCCTCATCGGAATTTCCGGAGGCAAAGACAGCATCACCATGGGGCTGGGGCTTGAAATGCTGAAGATCTGGCTGAACGTTCCCTTTGAAACCGTGTGGATCCACCTGGACTACGGTGCCGGCGGAAACCCGGAGCCTCTCAAAGCCTGGCTGGCCGAACGGGGGGTGGACCTGATCGTAGAGCCTACGGATATCTGGTCCTCGGTAGAAAAGCGGGAGGGGGGCAGCCCCTGTTATATGTGTGCCAAGCTTCGCCGGGGCGTACTGGCACGAATTATGGAGAAGCACGGCTGCGACTCCATGGCCCTGGGGCACCACAGTGACGATGCCCTGGCTACCCTGTGGATGAACCTCCTCTATAACGGGAGGTTCAGGACCTTTCACCCCGTGACCGTGGAGCCGGACACCCAGCGGAAAACCATCCGGCCTCTGATTTATTGTAAAGAAAGCCGGATCAAACTGGCCCGGGACCGGTTCGCGTTTCCCCAGGCCCCTTGGCAGTGCCCCCATGAGGGGGATACCGAACGGGCAAAAACCGGTGCCATGCGGGAACGGCTGCGTCAGGAGATGCCGGGGATCGATCATCAGCTGATGCTGGCATTGAAGCATATTTCGGATGAGGACCGCTGGCAGCGGTAAAATCAATCCCAAACAAAAGTCTCACTTTGAGAATTTCTCAAAGTGAGACTTTTGTTTGGGGCTAAAACGCCGATTAATGGCTAGGAATGTATCAAAATGAGACTGCGTTCTGGTCGATTTAAATAGAAGGGTTGCGATTACGTGCAAGTATGAGACGTTATTTTTGGCATGGGTATTGCGTAAAGAGTAGGTATACACATTCCTATCAGACACAGGAGGAAATTCCTATGAACTTAAAAACAAGCATCATCGCAACCCTGCGTAAAGAAGTGGTTCCAGCAACCGGATGCACCGAACCCGTTGCCATCGCACTGGCAGCGGCAAAGGCAGCGGAGCTGCTCCCGAAGGCTGCTCCCAAGACACTGGAGATTTTTATCAGCCCCAACGTTTTTAAGAACGGCATGGGTGTTGGCATTCCCAATTGCAAAGAAACGGGCCTGGATATGGCGGCAGCCTTGGGATTGGCCCTGGGGGATTCTTCCGCGGGGTTGGGGCTCTTGTCCCTGGTGACCCCCGAAATCCTGGCATCTGCCAGCAGGCTTTTGGCTGAGAAAAGCGTAGTGGTTCATCTGGCGGATACCGATGAGAAAATCCATATTGAAGCCCGGGTTTCTACCCAAACCCAAACGGCGAAAGCGATTATTGAAGGCCGCCATGACTTTTTCCGGCATATCTCCCTGGACGGGGTGACCCTGGTTGAAGACAGTCTGATCGTGGCTGCCCAACAGGATCCTGCGGAACAGGTTTACGGCAGTTCCATTGAAGCCTTGATCAAGACCATTGAAACCATTGAATTCAAAGAGCTGGAATTCCTGTTGGAGGGACTCGCCATGAACCGGGCAGTGGCGGACTACGGCCTTGCCAACCGGTCCGGCCTGGCGGTGGGAGCTACCCTCAACGATCAGGTGAACAGGGGGATGATGGCCATGGATGTGATGAATCTGGCGACCATCCTGACCGCTTCCGCTTCCGATGCCCGGATGGCCGGGGTCAACCTGTCGGTCATGAGCTCCAATGGCAGCGGCAACAACGGGCTTACGGCGGTCCTTCCCCTGGCGGCCTACCAGCAGTTTTTCCAAACGGAACCGGAACGAATGGCAAAGGCCCTGGCCATCAGCCATATCATCAACTGCTATATCAAGCGCCGGATCGGCAGATTGTCCTCCATGTGCGGCTGCTCCATCGCGGCGGCAACAGGGGCCGGTGCAGCCCTTTCCTGGCTGATGGACGGCAGCATGGACTGCATCAACAGCACTATCCAGAACATGATCGCCAATGTCAGCGGGATGATTTGTGACGGCGCCAAGGAAGGGTGTGCCCTGAAGCTCTCTACCTCGGCCGCCGTCGCAGTGAAATCGGCTCTTCTGGGCGGTGGGAACTGTACGGTACCGGCGCACAACGGCATCATCGGAAAAACTGTGGAGGAGACCATCGAGAACTTGGGGCGCCTCAGCAATGAGGGGATGCTGATCACCGATCAGATCATTTTGAAAATCATGTCCGGAATGGTGTTTCCTTCACATTGACTTTTCAGGGCGGATTCACTAAAATGGATACATCCCCGAGGTGTTTACCATCAGCGGGTGAAATCCTAAGCAGCTGGAGGACTACCGGTGAGCATCGAGAATAAACGCAGAGAAACCCTATTTACCCGGGAAGATATCAATACAAGAGTGAGCGCCATGGGCAAGGAATTGACCGCGCTGTATCAAAACGGAAACATCCTGGTCGTATCCCTGATGAAAGGTAGTTTCATCTTTGCAGCGGACCTGGTCAGGGAGATTGATCTGCCGGTTCATATCGAATTCATGACCACCTCCAGCTATGGCCACGAGGAAAGCTCCTCCGGCACCGTTGAGATGCTGCAGGATCTGAAAATGGAGGATCTGGCGGGCTATGATGTGCTGGTGGTGGATGATATCTGCGATTCAGGCATCACGATGCAGGCCGTGGTACAGCACTTGGCCAAACGGAATCCGGATTCCATTAAATCCTGTGTCCTGCTGGATAAGCCCAGCCGCCGGACTGCCGATTATGCCCCTGATTTTATCGGATTCACGATCCCGGATAAATTCATCGTCGGCTATGGCCTGAACTACGGGGACCACTTCCGAAACATTCCGTATATCTTCGCTTTTGTAGACTAAAAGACCAGCTCAATAAAAAAGCACTTGATCGGCGGGAGAGACTGCCATCAAGTGCTTTTATTTTGTGGTACTGCCAGGGCAATACCTATTTTCTCAGGTCGTCCAGCAGCTGGGTTTTTTCTTCTGTCCGAGCGTCCTTGTCCTTGATGATCCGGGCAGGGGCACCGGCCACCACAACACCGGGAGGCACATCCTGGGTAACAACGGCACCGGCTGCAACCACGGAGCCTTTGCCAACCCGTACGCCTTCAAGGACAACGGCGTTGGCGCCGATCATCACATCATCTTCAATGATAACCGGGGTGGCACTGGGGGGCTCCAGGACACCGGCCAGAACAGCGCCTGCACCCACGTGGACCCGCTTGCCGCAGGAAACCCGGGCACCCAGCACAGCGTTCATATCTACCATGGTGGCTTCATCGATGGAACAGCCGATATTCAGAACCGCTCCCATCATGACGACACAGTTGGCACCAATGCTGACGCGATCCCGGATGTAGGCACCGGGCTCGATCCGTGCATTGATTTTCTTCAGGTCCAGCAGAGGGATGGCGGAATTGCGGCGGTCATTTTCAATCACCACATCGGTGATTTTTTCTTTGTGAAGATCCAGAAATTCCTCCATGGGGACAGCATCGCCGAAAAGTACGGAGAATCCGCCCTCACCGAAAATCTTGACATCCGGGTGGGAAAGGCCGGTCAGATCTCCTTTGACATAGGCTTTCACCGGGGTCATTTTTTTTGCGTCTTTGATGAATCGGGCAATTTCATAAGGATTGGTCATATCATACTGGGTATTATCGCTCATGTGTTACTCCTTTTTCATTTCATAGTAGCATAGATTATTTCAATACGTCCTTCATGCTGTACAGCCCGGGCGCCTGATTCATCAGCCATGCTGCAGCCCGTACGGCACCTCCGGCGAATACCCCGCGGCTCAGGGCCGTGTGGCTGATTTCTATGACTTCGTCGTTGCCGGCGAAAAGAACACTGTGCTCCCCGACAATGGTGCCGCCGCGGACGGCGTGGATGCCAATTTCCTCGGGGCGGCGTTTGCAGTCGGTTCCCTGGCGGCCGTAGGAATACTCCCGGGGCTCCGGTACGGCATCCTTGGCAGCCTGGGCCAGCATCAGGGCGGTGCCGCTGGGGGCATCCACCTTGCGGTGATGGTGTTTCTCGATGATTTCAATGTCATAGTCTGCATAAAGTGTCTGAGCAGCTCGGGCAACCAGGTCCAAAAGGAGATTCACGCCAACGGACATGTTGCCGGAACGGAGCAGGGGAACGGTGGCGGAAAGGTTCCCGATTCGCTGGATCTGTGCTTCGGAAAGGCCGGTGGTGCAAATCACAGCGGGGGTCCCGGTGGCTTCTGAATAATCCAGCAGGGCATTCACCGCACTGTGATGGGAGAAATCAATAATTACATCCGCTTTTTCCGCCACAGAAGCCCAGTCGGTATAGACTGGAAAAGTCCAGCTGCCATCGTCTGTGCGGTCAATCCCTGCTACAACGACCATAGCAGCTTGTTGCTGCAAGGCTTCCAGTACATGGTCGCCCATTTTTCCCTGAATCCCAGAGATGATGACCTTCATAGTTCCCTCCATTAAAGCAAGCCGATGGCTTTCATTTCCCGGGTCAAATGAGCCAGAGTGTTTTCTGACATATCTGTCAGGGGGAGCCGCAGGGGACCTACTTCTTTGCCCATCAGGTTCAGGGCGGTTTTCACAGGGATCGGATTGGATTCGCAGAAAAGGGCATCGATCAGAGGCTTCAGCTCCAGTTGGATTTTTCGGGAAGCAGCGAGGTTGCCATCCAGATAATTCATCACCATATCATGGGTTTCCCGGGGTTTGATGTTTGCCAGAACGGAGATGACACCGTGACCGCCGACTGAGAGCAGGGGAACGACCATTTCATCATTGCCGGAATACAGCATGAAATCATCGGGGATCACCCGGGCAATTTCAACGACTTGGGCGATGTTGCCGCTGGCTTCCTTGATCCCGGCGATATTCGGATGCTTCGCCAGGGCTGCCACTGTAGCGGGTTCAATGTTAACGCCGGTTCTGCCGGGAACACTGTAAAGGATGATGGGGATGTTCACCGCGTCGGCAATGGCAGTGAAATTTGCAATCAAACCCTTCTGAGTGGGCTTATTGTAATAGGGGGTAACCACCAACAACGCATCTGCTCCCAGCTTCTCAGCTTCCCGGCTGAGCCAAACTCCGTAAGCCGTATCGTTGCTGCCCGTCCCGGCAATAACGGGAACGCGGCCCTTGGCTGCTTTGATGATATGTTCGATGACCGCCAGGTGCTCCGCATCGTTCAGGGTTGAAGATTCGCCGGTCGTACCGCATGCGATGATGGCATCCGTTTTTTCAGCGATCTGCCATTCCACGAGTTCGGCGAGCTTTTCGAAGTTGATGGACCCGTCCGCATGGAAGGGGGTGACCAAAGCGACTGCGGAGCCTTTGAATAAAGCCATTATCGGTTCCTCCTGAATTGGGTGATATCTTGTAAGTTGGAAAAGAGTGCTATGTTTTCATTGTATCACAGGGTTGGACAGAATTGTACCTCTGAATCGGTATTAATATGCTTTACAATGCATATTAATACATGAACGGTGATGAAAAACCGCCCGAAGGCGGTTTACGGGTCTTTACGAAGAGATCTGTGCGGTTACTGCTTGGCGGCCACCAAGACTTCAGCAATCTGGATGGCATTGGTTGCAGCACCTTTCCGGATATTATCCGCAACGATCCAAAGGTTCACGCCGTTGTCAAGGCTTTCATCCCGGCGGATGCGGCCAACATAGACCGGATCCGTATTATCCGCGATACTGGCCAGGGGATACTCCAGCTTGCTGTGATCGTTCATGACCACCAGCCCAGGGCTCTGCTCCAGTAGTTGTACCAATTCAGCCAGATCAAAGGGCTTTTCAAGCTCGATGTTCACCGATTCACTATGACAGTTGAAAATGGGCACACGGACGGCGGTGGCGGTTACCCGGAGCTTTTCATCCTTCAGGATCTTTTGCGTTTCCAGAACCATTTTCATTTCTTCTTTTGTATAGCCGTTATCCAGAAACACATCGATCTGGGGCAGGCAGTTGTTGTGAATAGGGTGGGGATAGGCTTTTGTCAGGATGTTTCCTTTCAGGCCCTCCTCCAGTTCAGTGACTCCCTTGACGCCTGAGCCGGATACTGCCTGATAGGTGGAGTACACAATCCGCTTCAGGCCGTATTTTTCCTGAAGGGGTTTCAGCGCCACAACGGCTTGAATCGTTGAACAGTTAGGGTTCGCGATGATTCCGTTGTTCTTGAAGATCTCCTCGGGGTTCACTTCGGGGACCACCAGGGGAACCGTGGGATCCATGCGCCAGGCGCTGGAGTTATCGATAACCACGGCACCGGCCGCAGCTGCCAAGGGGGCGTAAATGGTGCTGGTATCGCCGCCTGCGGAGAAAAGGGCGATATCAAAGCCACGGCCCTTGAAGGATTCCGGGGTCAGCTCTTCGATGGTGTACTCCACACCCTTACAGGTCACCTTGGATCCGGCGGATTTAGCAGATGCGAAGCATGTCAGACTATGATAGGGGAAATCCCGTTCTTCCAGGACTTTCAGAAATGTGCGGCCTACGTTGCCGGTTGCACCGACAATGGCCAGATTAACAGTTTTAGACATAATGACCCTCCCAGACGGACTGTATATTTATTACCAGCCTCTAAATTAGAATAATACTACCATCGGTGTTGGTGTCTGTCAACCGGAATGGCATGTTTTACTTGCGCTGATGCTGGAAACCATGTAATTTGGTATAATAACAATATTACAGAACTCAAAGTGCCGGTTAAAGGCAATAAGTGCTTCAATAAAAGGTGAATTGTGCTTCAATTGCACAAAAGGAGAGTCCATGTTCAATTCAACCACCGATGGCTTTGCTGAAAAACTGATCCGCTGGCGCAGAGACCTGCACCGGATTCCTGAATTAGAGTTCGCGCTTCATAAGACCCAGGCCTATCTGGTTCAGGAGCTTGAAGCCATGGGTTACACACCGGAACTGAATTGGGGCAGAACGGCGGTTGTCGTCAGGGTTCAGGGGGATTCCCCCACTGCCCTTGCCTTCAGAGCTGATATGGATGCCCTCAGCGTTACGGAAATGACAGGCGTCCCCTATGCCTCAACACATCCGGGAGCCATGCATGCCTGCGGTCATGACGGTCATATGGCTGCCCTGCTGGGACTGGCCTGGGCCCTGAAACAGTCCAAGCACAAGCTGGCGCATTCAATCCTGCTGATTTTCCAGCCTGCCGAAGAAGGACCAGGGGGGGCGGATCTGCTGGTGAAAGAAGGCTTGCTGACCCATCATGAAGTCATTGCGATTTTTGGTACCCATCTGTTCCCGGGAATCAGACAAGGGTCCGTTGGTCTCAAATCAGGCCCCTTTATGGCCCAAAATGGTGAAGTCGACCTGGTCATCACAGGAAAAAGTGCCCATGGTGCACAGCCGCAGCAGGGGATTGATGCCATTGTGGCCGCAGCGGACCTTGTTCTGCGATTGCAGGCCATTGCCGCCCGGGAAGTGTCACCACTGGATCCGATGATCCTCACCTTTGGGAGGATCGAAGGGGGAGAACGGTGCAATATCATCGCCGGGGAAGTTCGACTGAACGGCACCATGCGGACCTTCAAAGATTCGGTGTTCAAAAGCGTCCAAAAGAGCATCCGGAACCATGCCGCCGGCACTGAAACCGCATTCGGCTGCAAGGTGGAGGTTGTCTTTCGGGACATGTATCCCGCAGTCGATAATGATGCGGAACTGACAGCCCTCGCGGCCCGTTATGTTCCGTCCGAGCGGTTGGTTTGGATGGAGTCCCAGATGCTCTCGGAGGATTTTGCCTTTTACCAGCAAGCTGTGCCGGGTCTGTTCTTTTTTGTCGGAACCGGTGATCCGGAGGCCGGATATGATGCCCCCTTGCATAATGCCTGCTTCAACTTCAATGAATCCGTTCTGATGGAAATCGTTGATCTGAACCTTCAAATCATTCATGGCTTTTCTGAAAACGGTGGCATTTGATGAACCGTAAAATGCATTACCCGGTCTCGGTTGCCGGGTGGGCTTATTTTCTTGGAGCCCTGACCCTGCTGACTTTTGGCGGATGGGTCCAGGATTTGGATTTCAAGGCGGGGATGCTGATCACGGAATACGGATTGGTTCTGTTGCCGGTCCTTCTGATCGGCGGAGTCTTGAAAGTGGATATGAAGGCTGCTCTGAGGCTGAACCCCCTAAAGATGAGGGAAGTCATCTTGATTCCGATTACCGTGATCATGGCCCTGCCGATCACGCTGTTCCTCAACCTGCTGGTGATAACCGCTATGGCTCAGGTCGGCAAAGCCTATACCATGCCGATTCCTTCGGCTGACAGTTTGTCAGATTTATCTGTGCTGTTTTTCATCATTTCCATCTCGGCGGGAATCTGTGAGGAGTTCTTTTTTCGCGGCATGATGCTGGACGCTTATGCTGCCCGTTTTGGTGCAAAAAATGGGATCATTATCTCCGCGGTTCTTTTTGGCCTGTTTCATTTCAGTCCGCAAAACCTCTTGGGCCCGATCTTCCTGGGTCTTTTGTTTGGATACCTTGTGTTGATTACGGAATCCCTTCTGGCGGGGATTCTTGCCCATATGACCAACAATGGCGTGGCGGTCCTGGTGATGTATGGGGCGAATATGGCACAAGATGGCGCATTGACCCAGGGCGGCAACGCAGAGATGCTCAATGGCAATCCCCAGCAGATGGTGATTGCCCTGCTGTTTTTCGGATTCGTTGCCATCGGCAGTGCGGCAGCGGTCTATGGCCTGCTGCGGGTGATCCGTAAAGGCCGAACGCTGCCGGCTGGTGCCTGGGAGATGGTGGTCCAGCCCCACAAAGAAACGGATGAGCACATTCGGCTGACAGAAATGATTCCGCTGGCCTTGCCGGTTGTACTGTATACCGTGATCAGTTATTATTTGGTTGCACTGAAGCAATGAGGGGGCTCTTATGATTCCATATGAAATATTGGCGACCTGGTACGATGAACTGATGGGGGATGTCCCCTATGACCTTTGGGCCGACAGGATCATCGATACCCTGGGAGAGATGGGCCCGCAGCCCAAACGCCTGCTGGAGCTGGCCTGTGGTACCGGCAGAATCACCGAGCGTCTGCTGCGGGCTGGGCACTGGGTCACCGGAGTGGACTTGTCCGAGGCCATGCTCCAGGAAGCCCAGGGAAAGCTGGGGAACCCTGGCGGGAAGTTGAAACTGATCGCTTCGGATATGCGGGCGTTTGATACGACTGAGAAATTCGATGCGGTCCTGTCTGTCTGTGATGGTTTCAATTACCTGGCGGAATTAGGGGAGCTGGAGGCCATGCTTCAAAAGTGCGCCCGACTCTGCAAACCAGAGGGCCTGATCCTCTTCGATCTCAGCACGGACTGGAAGTTTAAAAACCAACTGATGGATACCGTCATTGCAGAAAACCATGAGGAGATGGCTTTTATTTGGGAAAACCACTATGATGAAGCCACCCGCCTGCTGGATTTTGATCTGACCTTCTTCATCAAAACGGGCTCGCTATTCCGGCGGGAAATGGAACACCATGTCCAGCGTGCCCATAGCCCTGAGGAAATCAGAAGCATCTGTGACAAACTGGGACTGGAGCTGGTCGGCATTTATGACGGGTACTCCGGTTCACCCATCCGAAAAGACAGTGAGCGTTTTTACTGCATCATAAAAAATGGAGGCAATTCATGAAAGACCACTATATCAGAGGTACTGCAGGAAACAGCAGCGTCCGTTTCATCCTAGTAAGCTCCACCGAATTGGTGGAGAAAGCCCGAGGGCTGCACCACACATCACCGGTTTGTACGGCTGCGCTGGGCCGCGTTCTGACAGCCACCGCCATGATGGGCCTGATGATGAAGGACAAGGGGCTGGTCAGCTTCCAAATCAAGGGAGGCAACCTCATCCGCAGCATTTTCGCATCAGCTTGGTCCGATGGCCGGGTCAAGGGCTACATTTCGGACACCCAGGTCCGCCTGCCCGCCAATGAGAAAGGGAAGCTGGATGTGGGCGGAGCAATCGGCACGGATGGGGAGATGATTGTCATCCGGGATTTTGGGTTGAAGGAGCCTTATGTGGGCCGAAGCGCCCTGGTTTCCGGGGAAATCGCGGAGGATTTGGTTCATTTTTTCGCCAACTCGGAGCAGCAGCCCTCCGCGATTGCGCTGGGCGTAAACCTGAATGACGATGAAACCGTTAAGTCCGCTGGCGGAATCATCATCCAACCACTTCCAGAAATAAGCGATGAAGATCTCGATGCGCTTGAAAAAGCGGTCATGGGCATGCGCCCCATGTCCGAGATGGTCGCTGAATACGGCGATACCAAACAGATCCTGGATGAAATCCTGGGTGACCTGAAATGGCAAGCTCTCGATGAAGGGGATGTTCATTTCGAATGCGACTGCAGCCGGGACCGGATTGAGAAGGCGCTGATCAGCATGGGGCAAGATGAATTGGAACTGTTGATAGATGAGGATAAGAAGGCCGATGTGAGCTGCCATTTCTGCAATAAGAGCTATCATTTCGATGAAGAAGAACTGAAGCAGATCGTTCTGGATGCAAAGTAGTTCGAAACCAGTCATTTTTTTGTGATTTTAGGGTTGACTGAGGGCTTGGGATGGGGTAATATAGTCTTTGTCAGCGGGAGCATAGCTCAGCTGGGAGAGCGCCTGCCTT
>CAYRIO010000028.1:0-43679 GCA_964424355.1 uncultured Peptostreptococcaceae bacterium | reverse complement strand
AACTGCCGTGTTCGGGATGGGAACGGGTGTGGCCTCTCCGCCGTAATTACCGGATCTTATGGTGTATCGCCCTGACTGCGTGTTTTTTCAACACTTCAGCGCCGTAACGACAAGATTAATAATACCATAGGGGTTTTGCTTTGTCAATGCGAAGCAGTCAAAAATAATCGATAAAAGTGAGGTGGAAGAAAAAGCACTTCCACCTCACTTTTATCAAGGGTTACACCACTTCTCGAATCTCTGATTTCATATATTTAAAATAGGAATCATCCATTAATTCGTAAATACAGAAGCCGCCAACCAGGGGGGTTTTTCGGGCCAGAACTTCCTGCTTCGCGTTTCGGTAAAGCGCACTGCGTCCATAATAGCATACAAAATCCAATCCTTTTGCCAGCATCAGTTCCTGAAATACGGACTCTGCCTTGCGATTGTTCCGCGTCAGGATCCGGGTCACGCGCTGGGACAGAGCGACTGAATCCACCTGTCCCCTTTTAATCTGTCTGATTCCATGCAAAACCGCTTTCCCTTTGGCCTGCTCAAACAGAACCGCTAATGCAAAAATCAACCCAATTCCGCTGAAGAGTAAGAAGAACCGCCAAACCCATTTGCATTTTTTCATGTTACGCCCTCCTAAATTCCGGGTTCCTCAGGCTTTAGAGACAGTCTATCCATTAAATCCAGCAACGTTCCTGACATGGGGATCACCTTGACACGGTAAAGTTCCGGGTTCGCCAACGGTGCTTCTGAAACCTGCTGGGCACCGGTCAGGATACTCCCTTTTTTCATGCGCACGGCTTGGACACCCAGGGTATTGCGCGCTGATTTTTCGCCAATCAGTTCTGTATTGAAAAGCAAGGCACGTTCTTCATCCGGCTGGTTGTAGCGGTAAAGGATGAGATCCGAATCTGTAGGCACCCAAAGCATCCTGACCAGGCCCGCGGCATCCGAGTATCCTTTTATGAGTTTCTTTCGATTTGTTTTTGTCTGGTAGCTGCTGAGAGGGACCTTGGCCACTTTGCCGTTGTCATACACAAAAATCATAAATCCTTCGTAGGTGATCGTCGGCAGAATATAGCTGATCTCCTCACCGGCTTCCATGCCCAGTATATTCGGCAGATAGGTGCCCAGACTGGAGGTCTTGTGATCATCCAGTTCATAGACTTTCATTTTATAGACATTACAACGATTTGAAAAGAACAGGAGATCTGACCGATTGGTCGTATCCCATTCCTGTGAGATGTAGTCGGTCTCTTTGATCTTATGGGTGGTGCTGGCCCGCAGGGACACCAAAGATACTTTCTTGATGTAATTATGGTCCGTAAAGAACAGACGGAGGTTATAATCCTCAACCAGTTCCTCTGTGTCGGGGACTTCTATATCGTCTCCGGAAATGATTTCTGTCCGCCGAGGTTTTCCATAGGTTTTGATGACCTCAGCCAGTTCCTTCTGAATGAGCTGATGGATCTTACGTTCACTGCCCATCAGATCATGCAGGCGCATCAACGTCCGTTCCAGCTCCTGAACCTCACCGATGCGCTTGAGCAGGTATTCCTTATTGATATTCCGCAGGCGGATATCCGCTACATACTCTGCCTGGATTTGATCCAAGGAGAATCCATCCATCAGATTAGGGATAACCAGCTTGTCTTCCGCTGTTTCACGAATCAATCGGATGGCTTTGTCGATATCCAAAATAACCCTTTCAAGGCCCTTGAGGAGATGCAGCCGGGCGCTGAGGTCCTTGATGTCGTATGCGATCCGGTTGCGGATGCAGCGCACACGAAAGCGGAGCCACTCTGTGAGAATGGATCGGACGCCGAGTACGATGGGCCTGCCGTCGATGAGCATGTTGAAATTGCAGGAATAGCTGTCCTCCAAAGGCGTACTCCTGAACAGCTTGTGCATCAGCATATCGGGGTCGGTTCCGCGTTTGAGATCGAAGGTGACCTTCAGGCCCTGGAGATCGGTTTCATCTCTAAGATCATTGATTTCACGGATTTTCCCTTGTTTGATCAGGTCGGCGACCTTTTCGAGAATCTGCTCGGTCGTGGTTGTATAGGGGATTTCGTAGACCTCGATGCAGTTTTCCGCTTTGTTGTAGCGATACTTCGAGCGCAGCTTGAATGAGCCTTGACCGGTTTCGAAGATTTTCTGCATGGTCTCCGGGTTGTAAATCAGTTGAGCACCGGTTGAAAAATCTGGTGCTTTCAGGGTTTCATGCAAGGAGACTTCAGGGTTATCGATGAGGGCGATTGTGGCTTCACAGACCTCCCTCAAATTGAAGCTGCTGATATTGGAAGCCATGCCGACGGCAATCCCCTTGTTGCAATTCACCAGAACGTTGGGAAACGTGGTCGGGAGAAGGGTTGGTTCTTTCAGTTTCCCATCGTAGTTGTCGACGAATGGGACGGTATCCCGGTCAATATCCTTAAAGATCTCTTCGCAAATTCCATCCAGTTTCACTTCTGTATATCGGGATGCGGCATAGCGCATGTCCCGCGAGGTGGATTTACCGAAATTTCCTTTGGAGTCGATATACGGATGGTTCAGGGCATCGTGTCCCCGGGTAAGACGGACCAGGGTTTCGTATATGGCCTGATCCCCGTGGGGATTGAGTTTCATGGTCTGCCCAACGACATTGGCCGACTTGGTTTTCTGGCCTGTCAGGAGCTTCATGCGGTACATCGTGTACAGGAGCTTTCTGTGGGAAGGTTTGAAGCCATCGATCTCCGGTATGGCTCGGGATACAATGACACTCATGGCATAGGGCATATAATTCTTTTCAAGGGTTTCTGTTATGGGTTGGTTCTGTATGTTCTTCATCTTTCACCTCATCAGGAAACATCAATCATGTCTAGGTAGGTGTTTCCATGGAGTGCAATAAAGCTTTTCCGCCCTTCCAGGTCATCGCCCAAAAGAACGTCGAACATTTTCGTGGTCATTTCAGCCTCTTCCGGCATCACTTTTATCAACTTCCGTGAGTCTGGGCACATGGTGGTTTTCCACATCATATCCGGTTCATTCTCCCCAAGACCTTTGGATCGCTGGATTGAATAAGAGTCTTTCAACCGTGCCACAATGCTGTTTTTTTCCTGATCCGAGTAGGCAAAATACGTCTGCTTCTTTGTCGTGATTTCAAACAGCGGCGACTCTGCAATGTAAACCTTCCCCACTTCAATCAAGGTCGGAACCAACCGCCAGATCAATGTCAGGATAAGGGTTCGGATCTGGAATCCATCCACATCGGCATCTGTACAGATGATGATTTTATTCCAGTTCAGTTGGTTCAAATCGAAGGTATGGAGATCCCGGTTGTGCTTTGTCTTGATTTCAACGCCGCATCCCAAGACCTTCAGGAGATCCACAACGATCTCGCTGGCGAAAACCTTGTCGTAATCGGCTTTCAGGCAGTTCAGAATTTTTCCGCGGACGGGCATCAACGCTTGGAAGCCTGCATCACGGGCCAGTTTGCAGGCGCCCAGGGCGGAATCGCCTTCCACGATATACAGTTCGCGCTTCTCCAGGTCCTTTGTTCTGCAATCGACGAATTTTTTTACACGGGAGGCGAGGTCCATCTGTCCCGTGAGCTTTGTCCTCAGGTTCAAGCGGGTTTTTTCCGCTTTTTCACGGCTCCGTTTGTTGATCAGTATCTGCTCGGCAATTTTCTCCGCTTCTGCCTTGTTCTCAATGAAATAGATTTCCAGATCCCTTTTAATGAAATCTGTCAGGAATTCCTGGATGTATTTGTTGTTGATTGCCTTTTTCGTCTGGTTCTCATAGCTGGTGACCGTTGAAAAGCTGTTGACCACCAGAACCAGGCTTTCTTCAATATCGATGAAGGTGATCTTCTTTTCATCCTTGTTGTATTTGTTGAGGTTTTTGATCAGTCGGTCCAATTCGTAGACGAAGGCTGTACGCACCGCCTTATCCGGCGCACCGCCGTGCTCCAGGTAGCTGGAGTTGTGATAGTACTCGATCCGGTTGATTTCATTATTGAAGCAGAACGCGAGCTGGACCTTCACCTTGTATTCAGGCTTATCTTCCCGGTCTCTGCCCCGGCCTTCTCCGCCATAAGTCTTCACCGTGGTGAAATTTTTTCCTTCGTTGAGTTCCTGAATATAATCTTCAATCCCATGGGCATAATAATAGATGAAGGTCTCACCGGAAAATTCATCCATCAGTTCAAAACGAAGTCCCGCGTTGACAACCGCCTGTTTTTTCAGGATATCCTGATAGAAGGTCAGGGGAATCTGGTTGTCGGTGAAAACCTCTAAATCCGGCCGCCAGCGGGTTGTCGTTCCGCTCGCGTGTCGGGGCGCATCGCTGATCTGCAGGCCGCCACGGATATTCTCGCCCTTCTGGAAAAACAATTCATATTTTTTCTGGTCCCGCCAAACGGTGATTTCCATGAATTCCGAGCTGTATTGTGTCGCACACGCCCCCAGACCGTTAAGACCCAAGGAGTATTCATAGTTTTCACCGGTATTGTTCTGGTACTTTCCGCCGGCGTAGAGCTCACAATAGACGAGTTCCCAGTTGAAACGTTCTTCTTTATTATTATAATCCACCGGCACGCCTCTACCATGATCCTTTACGGTGACAGACCAATCCGCATGCCGGATGATTTCGATAACTTCTCCGTAACCTTCACGGGCCTCGTCGATCGAGTTGGATAGAATTTCAAAAAATGAATGCTGACAGCCCTCGAGACCATCCGATCCGAAGATAACCGCCGGACGCTTCCGCACGCGGTCTGCACCCTTCAGTGATGTTATACTCTCATTATCATAACTGGCTTTTCTTCCTTTTACCACGATATCCACCCTCCACTCGTCACTTACGGAACCATTATACTACATCCGGTATACCCAGTTCTATCAGAACACCATTTATTCTGATAAAAGCTGCATTTTATGATTGTACTCCTCCAAAACCTATGCTATACTACCATTCAATAAGTTCTTAATAAGTGTACAACCGTACGCTGACAGCGTACAGAAAGGGTGGCAATGATGGTTCCTCACAAATACCTGATCGTGGCGGCCAGGGTTCTTCCTGAAGTATTCACCCGGATCATCGAGGCAAAAGAGCTCCTGAAACAGGGGAAAGCTAAAAATGTCACCGATGCCGCTAAAATGGTGGGCATCAGTCGAAGTACCTACTACAAATATTCTGACACCGTTTTCACGGTTGAGGATGGGGTTGGCGGCAATCGAGCGACCGTTGCATTTGTACTGACTCACGAAAGCGGCGTTCTCTCCCATCTATTGGAATCCGTGGCCAATGCAAAAGGCAACGTCGTGACTCTCAGTCAGGAAGCGCCAGTCAACGGCGTGGCTGACGTGACAATCACCCTGGATGTCGGGGAACTCAGCATTACGCTGGACGAGCTTCTGAACCGCTTCAAGACAGTCCGCGGTGTCGTTAAAACGCGGTTAGTATCCATCGAATAGAAAGGGGTGAGCTTTATTAAAATCATAGCGCTTTTAGGCTTCGGCGTGGTCGGTTCCGGTGTAGTGGAGCTTGTCCATCGGAACAAGAAAGAAAACTTCATGAAATATAATGAAGAGATCAGCATCGGAAAAATCCTGGTCCGTGAAAAAGAAAAATACAAGAACAGCCCCTATTATGATTTGGTGACGGATTCCTTTGAGGAAATCCTCTCCCTGAACCCAGACGTCGTTGTTGAGGTCATGGGCGGGCTTCAGCCTTCCTATACCTATGTACGGGAACTGCTTTCCCGCAAAATCGCAGTGGTCACCGCCAACAAGGATCTGATTGCTGAATTCGGTGAAGAGCTGATCAATTTCTCAATCCAGAAGGATACCCCCTTAAAATATGAAGCCAGTGTCGGCGGAGGGATTCCAGTTCTGAGATCTGTGGAAGAATCCCTGATCGGAAACCGGATTGACTGGATCGTGGGAATCCTTAACGGCACCACCAACTTCATCCTGACGAAGATGAATGATGAGGGCATGAACTATGGCGACGCCTTGAAAATGGCTCAGGACATGGGTTTTGCCGAAGCCAACCCCGAATCCGATGTGAAGGGACTTGATGCTTCACGCAAACTCAGCATCATTTCTTCCCTAGCCTATGACCGGAACATTTCCTGGCAATCGATCCCCGTGGAAGGCATCACGGAAGTGGACAAGCAGGACATGGAATACGCACGGCTCTTCAACTGTAAGCTGAAACTGCTGGCATACAGCTGTATCCGGAACGACCGTGTCTACGCGGCTGTACGGCCCGCACTGGTCCGTACCGATTCCGCCCTGGCCAAGTTCGATAATGAATACAACGTGATCAAGGTTCACGGAGACGCGGTCGGGGAATTGATGTTCTCTGGCAAAGGGGCCGGGAAACTTCCGACAGCCAGCGCGGTTTACGGAGATGTACTCAGCATTTTCAACGGAAAGCGCACCATGCAGGAATACCGCTTCAAGGAACTGGAATCCGCTCAGCCCCATTGGCCTCTCAAAGCCAAATGGCTGCTTCGGATTGCTACCCCCTCCCGCAAACAGCTGCTGACAACACTTTTCCGTATTTTCTCCAGCTTTCCGGTGGAGGTCATCAATTCTCAGGGTTCCGACCTTCTCGCCATGGTGGAAAGTCCCAATGAGCAGGTTTTAGTCAACAAGCTGAACGAACTCCGGATTCACCCGTCTGTTGATTCCGTGAAGTACCTCTTCTACTTTGACGAAGAGAACTTTCAACCCATCGGCAGGAGGAACTGATATGTCATCAATCATTGTTCAAAAGTATGGCGGCTCCTCCGTTGGATCCACCGAGCGGATCATGCGGGTTGCGGAACGGGTTGTCGCCCTCAAGCGTTCTGGTAAACAGGCAGTCGTGGTTGTATCTGCCATGGGGGATATGACTGACCATCTAGTCGAGCAGGCTAAAGCGATCAACCCCAATCCTTCCAGTCGGGAAATGGACATGCTCCTTTCAACAGGCGAGCAGATTTCCATTTCGTTGCTGGCCATGGCAATTGAACGCCTTCAGGAAAAAGTCGTTTCCCTGACAGGCGGACAATCCGGTATCATTACGGATAACATCCATAAAAAGGCCCGGATTTCAAAAATCAATCCTGAAAGAATCCTTGCCGCCCTGAAGGATGATCACATCGTTATCGTTGCAGGATTCCAGGGCATTACCGAACACGGTGATATCACTACGTTGGGCCGCGGGGGATCCGATACCACTGCGGTAGCGTTGGCGGCCTCTTTGAACGCTGAGGCCTGTGAAATTTATACGGACGTGGCCGGTGTTTACACCGCCGATCCTCGGCAAGTCCCTTCGGCACGGCTGCTGAAAGAAATCTCTTATGATGAAATGCTGGAGCTGGCGCGTTTAGGTGCTAAAGTGCTCCATCCCCGTTCAGTCGAACTGGCTCGAAAATACAATATTCCCCTGGTCGTTAAATCCAGTTTCGAAGACTTGGAAGGTACCCGGGTGACAGGAGTGATGAATATGGAACAGTTGTATATCCGCGGTGTGTCGCTGGACAGCAATATCGCAAAAATAAGTGTCATCGATGTGCCTGATAAACCCGGCATCGCCTTTCAGCTTTTTTCAAAGCTGGCCGAACACCAGGTTCATGTCGACATGATTTTTCAAAACCTGAACCACGATAAGGTGAATGACATCTCATTCACGGTGGATCAGGACGATATGGAAAAGGCGATTGAAGTGGCCAGCGATTTCTCGCAGCATGTTTTGGCCAAGAGCATCCTTTTTGATACCAACGTGACAAAGCTGTCTATTGTCGGAACAGGAATCAGCGGCAATGCGGAAGTAGCCGCTCAGCTGTTTGGCGCCCTTTTCGAGTTAGGCATCAATATCCAGATGATCAGTACCAGCGAAATCAAGATCTCCTGTATCATCAACCAGGACGATGGTGAAAAGGCACTGAAGCACCTGCATGAAGTTTTCAACCTGGACAAGATCGATATCATTGTCTGATCGGCAATGCTCCCGATAGCCGGAACCCATGCCTCAGGACATACAACAGAGCGGCCCTGCGATGATTTTTCAAGATCATCCGCAAGGCCGCTCTTCTCATTTCAATGTCAATAGTGCTCCCGGAGTCCGGTAACCATGTAAATCACGCGTTCACAGATATTAGTCGCATGATCCGCAATTCTCTCCAGATAGCGTCCGATAAACAGGAGCTGTGTCGTCTGCTCCATTTTGGACGGATCCTCCATCAGCAAGGAAAGTAAATCCTTATACACGCGCTTGTACAATTCATCCACTTCTTCATCCATCAAGGCCGCTTCTTTTGCCATTGTGGCATCCATCGTGATGTATGCGTTGATACTGTGCCGGATCATCACCTTTGCCACCTCAGCCATCCGTGGAATATCCACCAAGGGCTTAATCAAAGGCTCCTCGCCTATTTCCAGTACGATTTCAGCAATATTGACGCTGTAGTCCCCAATCCGTTCCAAGTCCGTTATAAGCTTGATAATGGCCGTCAAACGCCTCAAATCTCCGCCCATGGGCTGCTGAGTGGCAATAATGTTGATGCATTTGTTCTCTATCTGCTCTTCCAATGCGTCGGTCTTTAAGTCCAGTGCGATGACTTCCTTGGCAAGATCTAGTCGCTGTGTCAGAAGAGAACGAATGGATTTATCCATGGACTCTTCAACCGATGCACTCATTTTTAGTAACAGTTCCTGTACCGATTCCAATTTGCTGTCAATGATTCTCACATGTTCCTCCTGATACTAACCGAAACGGCCAGTGATATAATCTTCTGTTTTCTTATTCGCTGGGTTTGAAAACAGCTGGGGGGTATCGCCGTACTCAATCAGGTCTCCCATGTGGAAGAACGCTGTATAATCAGAAATCCGCCCCGCCTGCTGCATGGAATGCGTGACAATGATCAGGGTGTATTCCTTCTTCAAGCTGTCTGCCAGTTCCTCTATCTTCATCGTCGCAATCGGATCCAGTGCAGAGGTTGGCTCATCCATCAAGAGGATTTCCGGTTCAACAGCCAAGGCCCGAGCAATACAAAGGCGTTGCTGCTGCCCTCCTGAAAGCCCCAATGCGTTCCGGTCAAGTCGATCCTTCACTTCATCCCAAAGCGCTGCTGCCCGGAGGCTTTTTTCCACACGCTCATCCAACGCTTTCTTATTGCCAAGACCATGGAGCCGAGGACCAAAGGCCACATTCTCATAGATGCTTTTGGGAAAGGGATTGGGCTTTTGAAAAACCATCCCAACCTTTTTCCGCAGTCCGAATGCGTCCTGTTCCTGGTAGATATCCTCTCCATCCAGTTCAACTAACCCTGTGATCCTGACACCCGCCACCATATCGTTCATCCGGTTGAGAGTTCTGAGGAATGTGGATTTACCACACCCCGAAGGGCCGATCAGGGCCGTGATGCTTTTTTCATAAATATCTATGTTAATACCCTTTAGTGCCTGGAATCCGCCATAATACAAATCTAAATCCCTTACCTTCAACTTGATGTTGCTGTTCATGATCATCCTCGTTTTTTGGAATTTGATAGCACATCACCTTCCGGCTGATGCACCGGTCCTGACAGGAAACTTCAAGGTGAATACAGAGCCTTCTCCCGGCTTTGAAGCAACAAGGATCTGGCCGCCCATGGCAATGACAATATGCTTCACAATGGCCAGACCGAGTCCGGTTCCGCCAACTTCCCGGGAGCGGGCTTTATCCACGCGGTAGAACCGCTCAAAAAGCCTGCTCAAATGTTCTGCCTCAATGCCGATCCCTGTATCGGTCACTTGAATCAGCAATGCCCCTGATTCCGTCTTCAAGTCAATATGCACCGCGCCTTGTTCCGGGGTATACTTAATGGCATTATCCACAAGGTTGATGATCATTTGTTTGAACCACCCCGCGTTACCCACCAATGGTGGCAATGCCGCTGGGGTATCCAGTGTCAAGATGATCCCTTTCCGCTGTGCCAGGTCGTTCAGCATCTCCACCACTTCCCGGACAGAACGGATTACTGGAATTTCATCTCGGGCGACAAATTTTGTCGGATTCTCAATGTCTGAAAGCATCAACAGATCATCAATCAAGGTTGAGAGCCGTGAACTTTCAATGTCCAAAATATCCAGGAACTTATCCCGTATCGGTTTCTGGTCGGCCGCACCCGCTTTGAGCGTTTCAACAAAACCCTGAATGCTGGTGAGAGGCGTTTTCAGTTCATGGGAAACATTTGCAACGAAATCTTTTCGCATTTGTTCCAGCTTCCTGATTTCAGTGACATCCTGCAGCAGGATGACCCCCCCGAGCTTTTCCTGCTCTTCAGACAGGATGGGCGTTGTCGAAATACTGATAATCCGTTGGGACGGTTCAAATATCTCAATATCGGAGGTTTCAATATGATCAGAAATCAGGAATCGTTCCAGGCTGTCATCCAAATGATTGCTCCGGATTATTTCCATGACATGATGCCCTTTCACCTTCTCTTCGGAGATTCCAAGCAGGGTTTCTGCCACCGGGTTGATAAACATGACACGATGTTCATTATCAACGGCAATGATGCCATTGATCATACTGCTGAGGATCGCCTGTGTCTTAACAGCACTGGCCTTGCTTTCCTGGACGATGTCCTGGAGCTTTTCGCTCATCAGATTGAAGCTGCGGGTCAGATCACCGATTTCGTCCTGAGCCACCTCCATGATCCGAAGACCATAATGGCCCTCTGAGATCCGAGAAGATGCCACGGACAGTTTTTGGATCGGATTCAGAATGCGGCTCACAAACTGTTGGCTGATCAGAATTGCCGCCAGAATTCCTGCCACCGAAATAATCAAAACCTTCCTTGCCTCGGGCCAGAAAAGGTCGTTGATGGATTTCATCGGCAATGCCACACGGACGACGCTAATGGTCCCATCACTATTGTTAAGGGGATGCGCCACATAAAGCATGTCCTTTTTCAATGTGTTGCTGAATCGTTTGTTAAAACCTATTTTCCCGGAGTACGCCTTTTGTACCTCGTCCCGGTAAAAATGATTCTCCATGCCGGAGGATTGGCGATCCGACTCGCCCAGCACCGATCCCTTGGGGGAGATGATAGTGACTCTGGCACCGGATTCCTTCGATACCGTTGCGACATAGGCGTCGTAATCAAATCCGGGGGCCTGCAGATGCTCCAGTTCCCCTGAAATCAGCTTTGCCGTTACAATCAGCCGCGCCTTTGCTTCCTCATAGTTCAATGTTCCGATTTCGCGGATTGTAAACAAACTGGATAAGATCACAATACTGACAATCAGTACAGAAATCAGCAGTGTCATTCTTTTATGCATGGGTTGCTCCTAACGTATTTTATAGCCAATCCCTCTGACCGTTTCAATATACTGGTGTTCCTCCGATTCGATTTTCTTTCGCAGATGGCGGACATGAACATCTACGGTTCGGGTTTCCCCATAGTAATCATAACCCCAGATCGTATCCAGAAGATAGTTGCGCGTCAGCACCTTGCCTCGGTTCAAAATCAATTCTTTTAAGAGTTCAAATTCCTTCAGCGTCAATTGAAATTCGATGCCATCCCTGTGAACCACATGCTTCTCAATATCAATGACCAAATTATCGATAGAGATAATCTTCGACTGCTCCACCGGCTCGGATTCCTTTATTCCACGTCGGAGGACCACTTTGATACGAGCCATCAGTTCCCTGACACTGAATGGCTTTGTCAGATAATCGTCCGCTCCCAGCTCAAGGCCTAAGACTTTATCTGTCTCACTGCCCTTGGCGGTCAGCATGATAATAGGAATCGCCGCCATCTGAGCATCAGATTTCACTGCACGGCATACGTCCAATCCATCCATTTTAGGGAGCATCAGATCCAACAGCATCAGATCCGGTTGTTCTTCTTTTGCCATGGTCAGGCCTTGCAAACCATCAGAAGCCACCAAAACATCATATCCGTTGTTTTGCAGATTAAATCGCAGCAGCTCCTGAATATGTTCCTCATCTTCAACAATCAGTATTTTTCCAAAGCTCATGGTGATCTCTCCCGGTATCGGTTCATAAGTGGAACATTGGCTTCCAGGCTGCATTGTTGCTTACACTCAAATAATACTGTTTTTTAAAACTTTACGAAATAAGCTTCAAGTAAACTTTTTGTAAAGTTCCGGTTAACTCCTGCTCTCCCATGCGAAAAAGGAACCTCCCCCAAGCAAGGCTCCTTCAATCAATTCGCTAACAGCGTGCTTCGTTTTCGCTCCCGCTTATTGAAGTACATCCGTTCGTCAGCTGTGCGGACGGCGCCCACCAAGGACGGCCCATCACCGGGAACCATGGCAACGCCGCAATCAATCTCAATCTGACGATGAACACCTTCCAGCAATAGGCCGGAAATACTCCGCCTGATTTTTTCTATAACACCCTCTGCCTCCTGCAGATCCGTATTTGGAAAAAAGATAACAAATTCATCGCCGCCATACCGACCGACATAATCCGTTTTCCGGACACAGCTGTCAATCTGACTAGCCGCTGCAATCAGAACCTCATCACCCTTCACATGGCCATACTGATCATTAATCAGCTTAAAATCCCCCATGTCCAGGATCGCAACGCACGCCGCTCCCCCATATCTGAAATTCCGCTCATCTTCCTGTTCCAAACGGGCAATCATATATCGCCGATTCCAGACTGCTGTCAAGGGGTCTATCATGGCCTCCCGTTCCCGCTGGGCAATCAGATCGTTGAGCTCCCAGAACACACCGGTTTGCTCGGCCAGAATATTGATCAGCTCCACTTCCTGGTCGATAAAGGGGAGATCACTGCAAACTCTGAGCACACCCAGGAACTGCGAATTATAACAGATGGCACGGGCCAGATTATAACGGGCCCCTTCATCTTCCGATTCCCATGAAATCTGCTGCAGACTCTCCAGATCCTGAACGTCCAAGGGAATTGAAAACCCCTTTTCTTCACACAGGATACAGGAACAGGGATTCAGATGACCTGAGTCCCCCGACGTGTAAATATGGACCCCAGGGAACAATCCGACAGAGCATATTTTTTTAAGAATGTCCGCGTTGTTCCGAGCTTGAGCCATTTCTTGGACAAGATTATGGAGGATCCGAAGACGATCCGACTCCTGATGAAGCGCCAATTTAGCTGTCATTTCCTCCATCTGCATCGCAATCAACGTGCCGACCATGATGAGGATCTCGACATCCTGGTCATCAAAGCAGCCGGCTTCAAAATGATCCAGACCGATTACACCCCATACAAAATCCTTATAAACGATCGGAATCACCAAATACGAACGAACATCGGGGTGATGAGGAATAAAAACCGGATCCAGACTCACGTCATTGCATAAACGAACACGCTTGTTTTGGATGACCGATCCGATCACACCTTTTCCCCCGTGTAGAAGTGCCTGAATATCCTCCTCGTCGGTTTCATCCAGCAAATCCTTTATCACATATCCGGGGTTACTCCTTGATATCCTGACAGCCATCATCAAATCCCTGAATTTTATAAACTGAGGCAGCATGTTCTTCAAAATGTCCTGAAGATCTTCAATGCTTTCTGAACGCCTGAATGTGTCGAAAAGATCGATCACTGCCATCCTGTGGTCTGCCAGGCTTTGAACATGGTTTTTTTCTTCCTCCAGATGACGGTTCAGTTCTGTGAATTGATTCTCCAAGAGCCTCAGGTCTGTGATATCGACGCCTACCGAGATAATATAGTTCACTTGACCCTCTGTATTTTCGAGACCCGTATTTGTCCATCTCAGCGTCCGGGTTGAGCCGTCCTTACAATACCATTTATTCTCAGAAACCAATGGGTAATCACCTTGGATAACTCTGCTGAATTGATTCAGAACAGAATCATATGACTCTCCAATCAGGTGACGATCCCCTTCTGCAAAGTAGATTTCTTCCGGTGTATATCCGCCGATCTCAATAAACGCCTTATTCGTCCTAATCAGCTTTGCCTGTCTGTCCCGCACGCTGAAAACAACCCCGGAATACTCCAACACCTGGTCGGCAAACTGCTTTTCTTCGGAAATCTCCTGCTCCAGGACTCTGCGATCCATCACGCTTATGGCAATGCCGCTCATACGCTGCTTATCCGTCTGAGGATCCAAAGACAGGATCAAAGCCACCCAATCATGCTCTTGGGTATCCGTTTTCAGTTGGCACTCGTGGTTCACCGGAAGATTCAATTTCACCGCAGTATCCAGGACATCTGTAAGGACACCGATCTCCGAATCGGCAAAGATTCGATTCAGTGGCTGCGGAGTTGCCGCATACCCAATTGCCTCCCAGTCAGGTATGATTTGCTCTGCCCCTTCTGACTGCAGCGTGAACAGCCAGCCCGATTCACCACGCTCCAACTGAACCAGGAAGGCGGGGAAATCATCCACAAAAGGTGACAAGGGGGTCACCGGAGAAGGCGGCGCTATTGCTGGGGTGTTAAGTTTTCCGGGTATTTGAAATTTTCTCTGTGACATACCATGAACAGCATATCCCAATACGCCGCCTAAAATGAACACAAGAATCAGGCTGCTGAATGGCAGCCTGTAATTGATCTGATTAACAACCGAGCCCAGCGCAAAGCCAATGAACTGTCCTGTTATCATTTCAGAAGCTCCCCGTATGATTGCAATAGGGATTCCGCCGACAGAAACTCATACCGTCGCCCTATCTCTGTCGGTTTTCTATTCCTGGCTCATTTTATAGACGCAGGAGAAAACGTTGAGAGGATCACCGTTAAAAAATAATCTCTTCAATTTCAATATCCATGCTCTTCATCAGGTCCACAAATCTATTTTCAACTTTAATCAACGGTCTGGCGGGTTCGTTTCGAGGAATCATGACCACTTCGCCAATTTCGCCGGTAGTCAGCTTCACGATGTTACCCACATAGAACTGTGATATCTTATTCAAGAATATCATGCTGTAATACGGGTCAAAACAACCAAAGGTGCTGTCCATAATGAGCCTGGCCACCTCAAAGGGGGTTTTCCGTCTCCGATAGACGCGATCCGATATCATCGCACTGTACACATCCGCAATCGTGATGATCCGGGCATATTTGTTGATATCCTTCCCTTTAACCCCATGGGGGTACCCTGTGCCATCGTACCATTCGTGATGCTGGAAAACAGCCATCAGGGTATGATCTTCAAAATCCTTGTTGTTCATTAAAAGAACGTATCCCAACGTTGCGTGGGTTTTCATGATTTTGAACTCTTCTTCCGTCAATTCATCCGGCTTGTTCAGTATTTCATCGGGAATATTGATTTTGCCGATATCGTGCATCAGGCCCGCAATCGCGATTTCCTTCAGCTCATGACCCTTGTAGCCCAGCCACTTGCCCAAAAGTGCGGCAATCATACAAACCTGGACCGAGTGATCATATGTATACTCATCACAGCTCTCAATCTGCCACAACCGTTTGGCGATGTTGTTGTTTCCCGCGATTTCTTCCAATAGCGGTTCCACGCAGGATTCCAGTTCATCATGGACCAACTTTTTCCCCAATCGTGTTTCCTTGAAAATAACCTTAAAGTTCTCGACACTTTTTTTGTATTCACTGGCAAGGCGATCTTCAATGATCAATGGCTGAGACAGACCACTATCTGAAACCTTCTCTACGATATTGACAACGCCAACCGCCATATTCTGCAGCGTAAGGATATGCATCGGTGTAAGAATTGTTCCTGTTGAAAGAAAAAGAACCGTATTTTTATCAAGAATGTCCTGACCCAGGATCATGCCTTCCTTCAATGCAGCATCCATCACTTGCTTCATGTATTCTCCCCCACGACCCGATTCTCAAAAAATTGATGACACTTCATTTATACCACCTTTCCGGCCTGCCTAACAGTGTGTTTTTAAGACTTTGTATAATTTTGATTCAAAGTTTTTTATTATGGTAAGTATATGTATATGTGTATCCATCAAGGTATATCTCATTGAGAGGAGTATTCAAGATGCCTATTTACAATTTGCTGAATAGCGAGGTTCTCATGCTTGAATCCAAGGACCCCATTGAAAAAGCCATTGAATTGTTTCGAACCCAAAATATTCACGCCGCCCCTGTCATGGAGGACGGAAAACTGAGCGGTATCATCACACTGGTATCAGTCTATCAGTTTCTTTCCCGTCCAGGTCACTACACATCCTGTCCTGTGGACTGGATTATGCAGAGGCCCCCTGTATGGGTTCCATCTGATGTAAGTCTGGCACTGGTCGCCAAAACCATGCGTGACAGCCATGTTTTCACACTGCCGGTCATGGACGGCGACGTGATTATCGGTCTCATCTCCGTGGAAAAACTTCTTGAAACGGTTATGGCTGAAACACAGGAGAACTAAAAAGGAATCCGGCTGAATTAAGAGCCGGATTCCTTTTTAGTTCCCGAGGTGATGCTGCAATAGCTATCTGGTACTTTTTTCAAAGATATTCTCAACAGACGGTCTGAAACGGCGGCTCACAGGAATCCATGTTTCATCTGTCAGTTTGAGTCCATCCGGTTCCAAAACGGATACCCGGTGGATATTGACGATAAACCCCTGATGGCACTGTACAAACGTCTGATCCATATCCAGCAGTTCTCGTACTTCCTTGAATGTCCCGTAAAAATCCCAAGAACCAATCAGGGTATGCACAACCACTTTCCGCTGGTCCTTCTCAATATAAATGATATCCTCAAAGGCTACGCGGACCGTTCTCTTCTTTGTTTCAATGGAAAACCACTTCAGCTTTACGGAGGACACATCCCTTGACTCATTGCTGGTGCTGACCTCATCAAGGATTGACTGGATCTTGTGGGCCATGACCGGTTTGGCCAGATAATAGGATGCCTGGAGCTCATAGACACCCACTTCGAAGGAAGTGGATTCCGTCATCAGGATAATCTTCGCCTCCGGATATTGTCCTCGGATCCGCCTGCCCAGGTAGATGCTATTTGCACCCGCCATAGACATATCCAAAAAGGCAATATCTATTGGCACCGTTCCAATAGCCTGATCGAACAGCCCCCCCTCAGAGAAGGTTTCAATTTTGAAGTTGTCTGCAGTATCATAGTCTTCTATGGTTTGCTTCAGATATAAAAGATGCACAGGATTGCCATCACATATAACCAGAGATTGCCTCATACCGGTACACACTCCTTTAAATCACAGGCTTTAATTCAATTGTATCAGAGAAATCCGATAATACCCTCTTTCCACCTGCTGCGTTCTAAATGTTCCGGCAGGTACGAATCGCTTGAAGCGTATACTCCATTTCTGCAAAACTATTGAAAAAACCAAAGCTGAACCGGACCGTCCCCTTAGGAAACGAGCCCAGGGTTTTATGGGTTGCTGGGGCACAGTGCATCCCGCAGCGTGTCTTGATGCCAAAGTCATGGTCCAGGTAATGGGCAACCAGACCGTTATCCTCCTGTGGAAAATCCACCGAGACAACAGCCAGCCGGTTTTCCGTCCCCTGCTTGCCTACAATCCGGACATGGTCCATCACCTTTAACCCTTCCAAGAAATGGTGTGTCAGCGCCATTTCTTTTTCATGGATCAAGTTCCGGCCTGTTTCCAGGATAAATTTCATCGCTGCATTCAGACCATAAATCCCGGGGATGTTCGGCGTTCCGGACTCGAATTTATCCGGCATGAAATCCGGCTGCACCTCAGAATCCGACCGGCTGCCTGTGCCACCCTCAATGAAGGGCGCAACCAGATCCACGAAAGACTCCCGGATCACAAAGCCGCCGATGCCCTGAGGGCCCAGCAGACTTTTATGGCCCGTGAAGGCGATGGCATCTGCTTGAAGCCTTTTCATTGAAACCGGCAGAACCCCACCGGTTTGGGCAGCATCCACGATGAAGCGGATATCGTGGGACCGGCAGATTTCTCCTACCGCTTCCAGATCCAGCACCGTGCCGCATACATTGGAGGCATGGGTCATGACCACCAGTCGGGTATCCGGTCGAAGCAGCGCCTTAAAAGCAGCCAGATCCAAGTCCCCCTCCCGGTTGCAGGGAGCAATGTCTACGCGGATCCCCTTCTTCTCCAGGGAACGGAGGGGGCGCATCACGGCATTGTGTTCGACACCACTGGTCACAACATGATCCCCGGGCTTCAGGAAGCCCTTCAGCAGAACGTTCAGGCTCTCTGTGATGCTCCGGGTAAAAACTACGAGTTCTGGCTTATCCCCATCAAAAAAATCCATCAGCTGGGTGCGGGTTTCAAAGACAATCTGTTCTGCGGTGTGTGATGTATCGTATGCGCCACGGTTCACATTGGAGCCTACTTTTGTCATGTATTCCACCATCGCATCCACAACGCCGGGTGCTTTTGGAAATGAAGTTGCGCCATTATCCAGATATACCGATTTCATCCGATCGTCCTCCCGACCCCATGAACAGAGATTCCGCCAGTCAGCAGCTTCTATTTTTCACTCGCTTGTACCGGTTCTTCCGGTGCTTGATATTTGTCCCCCAAGGCCGCCTTTTTCTCTGCTTCCTTCTGGGCCTTTTCCCGTGCTTTTTCCTCCAACCTGCGCTGCTCCTGATCCAACAGATCCTGGGGCAGTTCAAGGGAAATCCTGCCCAGCAGGCCTTTTCTGAACTCGTCCAGAACCAGCCATGCCGCTTTTTCCGTATCCGCTATCCCACCGGGCTTCAAACAGCCACGTTTACCAGCGATCTGCTCGATGATCCCCATAGGCGTGCTTGCATACTCGGACAGCTTATACCGGCCTTTCAGCGCCTCTGGATATCGGACCACCAGCTTCTGAATCAGCTCCAATATGACCGCTTCGTGCTCATAAACTTCGTCTCTGATGGCGCCGGTCATAGCCAGATGGCTGCCGACCCAAGCATCATCAATCCTAGGCCAGAGAATTCCTGGCGTATCGAACAACTCTATGTCTTCCCGAATCCTTACCCATTGCTTGCCGCGGGTAACTCCCGGCTTATTTCCTGTTTTAGCGCTCTTTTTACCGACCAATTTATTGATGACAGAGGATTTTCCCACGTTGGGAATCCCTAGAATCATGCATTTGACTGCAAGTAGTTTAAGGCCTTTGGCTTTCATTTTCTCCGCTTTGGCGCTGCCCGCTTCCTTGATGGCTTCAACCAGACGGCTCAAGCCATCACCGTTGATCGCATTCAGTTGGACGGTCCGGATGCCGCGCTGACGGTAATATTGTACCCATTCTTTCAATGCCGATTCGTCCGCTAAATCGAATTTATTCAGGACAACGACCCGGGGCAGGTTCCCCACGAGATCATCAAACTGCGGATTCCTGCTGCTGACCGGAATCCGTGCATCCAGCACTTCAACCACAACGTCAACAAGCTTCAAGTGCTGGGTAATCAGATCCCTGGTTTTTTTCATGTGACCGGGATACCAGTTGATGGCCATGTGTTCTCCTCCATTCCTATAAAAAAGGAGCTGATCCGTAGGTTCAGCTCCTTAAGTACACTATCGCGTAATCAATTCTTTAACTTTAGCACGCTTACCGATGCGATTTCGCAGATAAGTGAGTTTTGCACGGCGAACCTTACCGCGTCTGACCACTTCAATGGCTTGAATCTTTGGTGAGTGAAGTGGAAGTGTTTTTTCTACGCCAATTCCGGAAGAAATCTTACGAACAGTGAAGTTTTCTGCAACACCGCCGCTCTGACGTTTCAAAACAGTACCTTCGAAAATCTGAATCCGCTCACGTTTACCCTCGACTACTTTCAGGTGTACGCGAACAGTATCGCCAACATTAAAAGGAGTGATCTCCGTTTTCATGTTCTCAAGTTCCAATTGTTTAATAATATTCATAGTTGTTACCCTCCCTTCGTCTAGGCGTTCATTACAGTGAGTCTGCAGCGGAACACCCGTAATATCACAAAACTCATTATATCACAGGTATTTAACCTCTGACAACTCTTTTAACGCTTCTAAAACCGTTATCAGCAATTTTTTATCCGCTTTTGTCCGTTCAGGGCTTTGACACCACGCCTTGAACAGCTCCGGCCTTCTGATGGCTGTTATTTTCAGGGATTCCGCCAAGCGCCATTTCGCAATGTTGGCATGATGACCGCTGAGCAGAATATCCGGCACGATCCGCTCTTCAAATTCCAAAGGCCGGGTATAATGGGGATACTCCAGCAGGCCGTTGGAGAAGCTTTCTTCGTCCGTTGACTGGTCGTGACCCAAGACTCCTTGACGCAGGCGGACGACAGCATCTATCATCACTAGGGCAGGCAGTTCGCCCCCCGTCAGGACGTAGTCACCCAGGGACACTTCGTGGGTCACCCACTTGTCAATCACCCGCTGATCAAGGCCCTCATAGTGTCCACAGATGAACACCAGCCGCTCATGCCCCGAAAAATCCTCCGCCATCTTCTGATCAAAGGTTTTGCCCTTAGGGGTCGTATAGATCACTGGGGTTCCTTCCGGCAAACCCAGGGCCGTCAGGGTTGAATCAATGGGTTGCACCTGAAGAACCATCCCAGCACCGCCGCCGTAGGGTGCGTCATCGACCCGCCCGAACTTATCCTGACTGTAATCCCGGAAATTAATGGCATTCAGCGTAAACAGGCCTTTATCCATGGCGCGCTTCATGATGCTGTGGTTAATCCCCTGCTCAATCATTTCCGGGAAAAGGGTCAGCACATCCAGTCTCATTCCAGCATCCCCTCGATCAGACGGACATGAATCACGCCGGCTTCCAAGTCCACATCTTCAATAAAAGGCTTCACACCGGGAATCAGCAGCTGCTTGCCGGACCCGTCCAGCCGCACGACATAAAGGTCTTGGGCGGTCCGGGTCATGACATCTTCCAGTATGCCCAAGGGGCCATGGACTGCGTCCACCACCTTCTTCCCGATCAGATCCACGATATAATGTTCATCTTCATCCAGTTCGCGGCCTTGGGTGTCCCGGTCGATATAGAGTTCCAGGTCCTTCAGCTTCTCAGCTTCTTCAACCCGATCAATCCCTTCAAATTTGAGAACCACCACGTTCTTATTCGGTCGGGAGGCTTCAATCACCATTTTCCGGGTCATTTCCCGATTCAAAAATACATGTTCCAGCTCGTCGAACCGCTCAGCGGTCTCTGTATACGGATAGACCCGCACCTCTCCCTTGAGCCCCTGTGTTCCCGTTATCTTCCCTACTACTAAATAGCGTTCCATACTGCCATCCTTTCGTGTGAAAATCATTTTGCCTACCTATATCAAAGCATCCGCTGATTCTTCTTATGAAAGCGGAGCCTGTGACGAATCACAGGCTCCAAGTGCTTTACTGAATGATTTCAACAACGACCCGTTTGTTGTCCTTGATCGCTGCCGCTTTGACGACGGTTCGGATCGCTTTTGCAATGCGACCCTGTTTGCCGATGACCTTACCCATATCATCCGGAGAGACTCTCAATTCGATGATGATGGACTGAGTAGCTTCCACTTCAGTGACAGTAACTTCTTCCGGATGGTCGACCAGGGACTGTGCAATGACCTTAACCAGTTCACCCATACCTTGTTACCTCCTGAAACTATTCTGCTTTCTTGCCTTCAGCCATTTTTGCGTAAACGCCGTGCTTCTTGAGCAGTGCTTTTACAGTTTCAGTAGGCTGTGCGCCTGTTTTCAACCACTCCACTGCTGATTCTTCCTTGATCTTGAACTCAGCGGGATCTGTCAGGGGGTTGAACGTACCGATTTCTTCGATGAACTTGCCATCACGGGGTGATCTGGAGTCAGCCACTACAATTCTATAGAAAGGCTTCTTCTTTTGACCCATTCGCTTCAATCTGATTTTAACTGCCATTTTAATTTCCTCCTTGTTTTCGGTGTTCTATAAGAACGGAAACTTATCTTTTTCCGCCTTTACCCATTTTGCCCATTTTACTCATCATGCCCATCTTACCCATACCGCCCATTTTGCCCATGCCGCCCATCTTACCCATGTTTTTCTGCATGCCGGACATCTGCTTCATCATCTGCTTGGACTGTTCGAACTGCTTGATGAGGCGATTGATGTCCTGTACCTGGGTGCCGCTTCCGGCAGCAATCCGCTTGCGTCGGCTGGCGTTGAGGATATCCGGATTTCGGCGTTCTTTGATGGTCATGGACTGTACGATGGCTTCCATCCGTACGAAATCACGTTCATCAACGTTCACTTCATCCAGCATTTTCGTATTGACACCGGGGAGCATCCCCAGGATATCACGGAGGGAACCCATTTTCTTCATCTGCTGCAGCTGTTCCAGAAAATCTTCCAGGTCGAATTCGGCCTTTCTGAATTTCTTTTCCATCTTGCGCATTTTTTCTTCATCCATGTTATCCTGAGCTTTTTCAATCAGGGAGAGGATATCTCCCATGCCCAGGATTCGGGATGCCATTCGTTCGGGGTGGAATTCTTCCAGCTCACTGAGCTTTTCGCCCATCCCCACATACTTAATGGGTTTTCCGGTAACCGCTCTTACAGAAAGGGCGGCACCGCCTCGGGCATCTCCATCCATCTTCGTCAGGATCACGCCGTCGATATCCAGCTGTTCATTGAAGGACTGTGCCACATTGACGGCATCCTGACCGGTCATTGCATCAACAACCAATAGGATTTCAGAAGGCGTGACAGTATTTTTGATCTGTGTCAGCTCTGCCATCAGCTCTTCATCAATGTGCAGACGACCTGCGGTATCGATGATGACCAGATCATTGAAGAATTTGTTCGCATGGGCAATGGCTGCTTTGGCGATTTCCACCGGGTTGGTTTCACCCAGGGAGAAAACCGGGATATTCAGCTGTTCACCCACCACCTGAAGCTGCTTGATGGCTGCAGGCCGGTATATGTCACAGGCCACCAGAAGGGGCCGTTTACCCTGTTTGCGAAGAACCGCCGCCAACTTTCCGCTGGTTGTGGTTTTCCCGGAGCCCTGAAGGCCCACCATCATGATGACGGTTGGGGGTTTTGAGGAAATCCGGATTTTTTCATGGGTCTTACCCATGAGGGCCGTCAGCTCTTCATTGACGATCTTGATGACCATTTGGCCAGGGCTGAGGCTTTCCATGACTTCCTGTCCTTGGGCCCGTTCACTGACCCGCTGGACGAAGTCCTTTACAATTTTAAAGTTTACGTCTGCTTCCAGAAGGGCCAGCTTGACTTCCCGCATGGCCGCCTGGATATCTTTTTCTGTCAGTTTGCCGCGGCCGGTGATATTCTTGAACGCCGACTGCAGCTTATCTGCAAGATTTTCAAAAATCATGGGTTTCGTGCCTCCACTGAGGAATTCATTCCAGAACTTCCGTTATCAGATCCCGCAGTCGCATCAGATTGCTCTGCTCCGAGGGGTGGTTTTCAGTCAGCCGGTCCGTCAGCGCTAAGGCCTCGTCCAGCAGTTTCTTGCGTTTTTGGTGTCTTGCCAGGAGATTCAGATTGCCTTCCAGTTCTTCAAACTGCTTTTCTGCCTTACGCACCGTATCGAATACGGCCTGTCGGCTGATTGCAAGGTTCTCTGAGATTTCTGCCAAAGACAGGTCATCCATGCAGTATTGATCCAGGATTTCCTGCTGCTTTTGAGTCAGCAGCTTGCCATAGTGATCATACAGATCACCCAGTCTCAGTTTCTTTTCCATCGTCTCTGCCATCCGAACACCTCGTAAAGCTTTTTCGCTTTACAGATGTATGTTACAGGATAGCGGGTATGATGTCAAGCACTTTTGCATTACAACTGCTCCTCCGGCAAATTCATCAGGGCCCGTACAAAATCAGCCGGAACAAACGGCTGGAGATCGTTGATCCCTTCACCGACACCGATGAGTTTCACCGGGATGTTCAGTTCTGAACGGATTGCCAGAACCACGCCGCCACGGGCGGTTCCATCCAGCTTCGTCAGAACGATTCCGGAGATATCCGCCACTTCTTTAAAGAGCCGGGCTTGCTGGACCGCATTCTGCCCCGTGGTGGCATCCAGCACCAAGAGGACCTCCCGGTGGGCTTCCGGCCACTCCCGCTCTACGATTTTGAAGATCTTCGCCAGTTCATTCATCAGATTCTTCTTGTTGTGCAGCCGGCCTGCGGTATCGCAGATCAGGACATCCACCCCTCGGGCTTTCGCTGCCTGAATGCCGTCAAAAACAACGGCGGCCGGATCCGAACCCTCCTGATGCGCGATCAGAGGCGTATGGGTCCGTTCTGCCCATACCTTCAGCTGATCGATGGCAGCGGCCCGAAAGGTATCCGCGGCGGCCAACAGGACCTTTTTTCCCTGATGCTGATAGAGTTTTGCCATTTTTCCGATGCTGGTGGTTTTTCCGGCGCCATTGACGCCGATAACCAGATAGACCGCGGGTGTCCTGTGATCCAGCTGATGATCACCCTCCCCTGTGAGAAGGCGCTCCATGACAACAGCCAATGCCCGGTGAACGCCCTGGGTGTCCCGGACCTTCTGGACTTTCATCTCTTCCCGCAGCTGTGCAACCAGCTTAAGAGTCGTCTCCATCCCCACATCAGCGGATATGAGGATTTCTTCAATCTCATCATACAGGGATTCATCAATCTCACCGTAGTTGTTGATGGCTTGATCGATCTTGTCGACAATCCCTTTCCGTGTCTTATCCAGCCCGGAGAACAGCCGGTTGAAAAAGCCGCCTTGGGTTTCTTCTTCGGAGAGAACTTCTCCTTCAAATGTCTCTGGTTCAGTCGCCTCTTCCGGCTCTTCTTCAATTACAGGCTCTGGTTCCGGCTCTGGTTCTTCTTCTGTTACAGGCTCTTCGACTGCTTCTGGTTCTGTTTTTTCTTCGGTTTTCCCTTCAATCGCTTCTTCGGATTTCGCCTCCGGCGCCTGATCTGTTGCTTCAGGGGTTTCTTCCTGCTTTCCGAACCCGAACCATTTCTTGAACATAGGGCCTCCTATACCGGTATTTCTTCCATTTTAACTGACAGGATCCTGGATACGCCATACTCTTCCATGGTGACGCCATAAAGGGTATCCGCAATTTCCATCGTCCCTTTCCGATGGGTGATGACGATAAACTGTGAGTGGCTGGTGAAGTGCTTCAAAAATTCTGCAAACCGCCAGACATTCACATCATCCAGAGCCGCCTCGATCTCATCCAGCATGCAGAACGGAGACGGCTTGTTCTTGAGGATTGCGAAAAGGAGAGCGATGGCCGTGAGGGACTTTTCGCCCCCGGACATCAGCTCAAGGCTCTGCAGTTTCTTCCCAGGAGGTTGGGCGACAATGGTGATTTCGCAGTCCAGAGGCTCCTCGGGATCCGACAGGATCACGTCCGCCGCACCGCCGGAGAAAAGTTCAGAAAACAACTCCTGGAATGCGCTCCTGACTTTTTCAAAGGCCTCGAGAAACTGAACCCGCATGGCTTTATCCAAATCCCGGATGATCCGCCGGAGTCCTTTTTCGGCCTCTGTCAGGTCGCCTCGCTGTACTGTCAGGAACTCGAACCGTTCCTTTACCTCCGTGTATTCAGCCACCGCTCCCAGGTTGACATCACCCAGTTCCCGGATTTCACGGCGGAGTTCCCGGATCCGTTTCTGGGCCTTGGCTTCCTCCCACTCGATTTTCAGATCCAAGGCTTCCAGCCAGCTGAGTTCATATTTTTCCCACAAGACGCCCATCATGCTTTCCTGTTTCGACTCCGTCCGTAGTTTTTCCTGTTCACACAGGATCAGCCGTTCGGAGAGGGCCCCTACACGGCTGCGCAGCTCCGCATCCGCCGCCATCAGTTCTTCCCGCTGCTTTCTCCGGTCTTCCGATTCCTGATCGTGGGCGTTCAGGGATGTCAGGCAGTGGTCTACAGAAAGCCGGTGCGTCCCCAGCTCTTCATCACATTGGTTCAACAGCATTTTCCGATTTTCAGATGCCAATTCATAATGGACATTCTTCGATTCGCTGGCTTCTATCAATTGTTTCAGATCCGCTTCCCGATTCCGCTCCAACGTAATCCGCTCATTCAGCGACAGGACCTTTTCCTTTTGCGTCGCACGAAGAACCCGCATCTGCGTCAGTTTTTCCTGAAGTTCAAGCAGCTCTGACTGAGCCTTATCGATTACGGCGCCGCTTTCCAAAAGATTTTCTTCCAGGATGCGGCTGTCGGTTTCATGCTCACGGATTTCCGCCTCCATCAGCGCGATCCGGGCGGCGGTTTGTTCAATTTCACCCTTCAGCCTGCCTTTTTCCAGCTCCAGCTTGTGAAGGCTGTTCTGCGCGGTTTCAAGGTCAGTCTCAACCTGCCTTGCCTGCTCTTCTTTTCGGGCCAAGTCCAGCTTCCGTTCATCCATGATCCGGTTCATATCCAGGACATCGCGCTCCAATTTCCCGGTGACCCGCTCCAGCTCTTCAATGGCCGCGCCTATTGTCGCCACTTGATTTTGCAGGCTCTCTGCCTCAGATCCGATCTCTGTAATCCGTCGTTTCCGGCTAAGGAGCCCGGTCTTGGTGGTCCGCATGGATCCGCCGGTGATGGCACCGCCGGGAATAAACAGATCCCCTTCCAGGGTGACAATCCGGAAGCGAAGCCAGGACAGCTTCATCATTGCGCCGGCATGGTCCAGACTTTCGACAATGATGACCCTATCCAACAGATATTTCAGGAGCTTTTTAAAGGGCTCCGAGCATTTGACCAGATCGCTGGCCCGGCCGATGAAGCCAGGCATGCCATTGAGCTTTTCCAGCTGATTCGAATTGTCGTCAGAATTCTTCAGATCTTTCAGGGGCAAAAATGTGGCCCGGCCCATGGACCGCTCCTTCATGTGGCGGATCAGCCGTCTTGCATCGGATTCCGAGTCCACAACGATATTCTGCAGGGATTTTCCAAGAATCACATCCACAGCGGTTTCATACCGCTGCGGTATCTGCAGCAGGTCTGCCACAACCCCATGAACGCCGGAACCCATGTCCGGACTGCCATTACAGGCTTTGAGGATATTCCGAACGCTTTCGCCGTATCCCTGGTAATTATCCTCCATCTCCTGCAGCAACCGTCTCTCTGCTTCCAGGCCGGTGAGCCTGCTGCTGGATTTATCCCGGTCTGAAATCAGCCCGGAAAGCTCTGTTTTCTTTTGAAAGAGATGACCGGTGGCTTCCTGTTTCTTATGGCTGATATTGTCCACATAGTCTCTGATTTCTTCAAGATCTGCCTGAAGCACATCAGAATCCACGGTTTTATTCTGTTCCTTCGTTTGCTCCAGGATCCGTTCATGGTCCACCTGATCCAGCCGATTCTGCATGGTCAGCTGCATCTGGCTGAGGTTCCTGATTTCAGCCCGTTTGCGTTCAATGCTGTTCAAATGACCGATCATCGCCTCACGGCTTTTCACCTGATTCGTTTCAAGTGCAGCATTTTCATCCCGGCTCTTCTGTATGGCTCCTTCAGCATCGCCCAACACCTGTTCTGTCCGGGTCAGCTTCTGGTCCAGCTCCACTTTTTCGGCATCCAGGCGGGTTATTTGTTCCAGGATTTCATCCATGCGCAGGACATAGTCGCTCAGGGTGTCCGCAACCCGCTGAATTTCCATTTCCTCTCGAAGGCTGTCGGCTTTCAGGGTTTCGATCCGGTTTTCAAGTTCCTGGACCTTTGACAGCGCTTGGAAGTGTATCTGCGCCATCTCTCTGCTTCGAGTCTGGTCCAGCTCTGTTTGAAGCCGGGTCTCTTCCAGTCGGTTCGCCAGGGTATCCAGGGCCGATTGGGATTCCTGGAGCGCACCGCTGGTTTCATTCCAGCGCACCTGTGTCTTTTCAGCCTGTGCGACCGCTTCTTCGATTTCCCGGATCATCTGGTTCACTTCCAGGGTCTTCAGTTCTCCATTGAACTCCATGTAAACCAAAGCCTTGCGGCTCTGTTCTTCCAAGGGGCCCACCCGCTGTTCCAGCTCCCTGAGGATATCCTCGATCCGTAACAGGTTTTGTACTGCCGCTTCCAGCTTTCGTTCCGATTCCCGCTTGCGCTGCCGGAATTTGACGATCCCCGCTGCCTCTTCGAATACCAGCCGGCGGTCTTCATTGCGGGTACTGAGGATGCTCTCGATCCGGCCCTGTCCAATGATGGAATAGCCATCCACACCAATGCCCGTATCCACAAAAACATCCCGGATATCCTTCAGGCGGCAGGGGGTATCGTTGAGAAGATAATCCGTATCCCCTGATCGGAATATTTTCCGGGTAACCTTCACTTCGCCGTAATCTACAGCCAGCTTCCGATCCGTGTTGTCAAAGACCAGGGACACTTCTGCTATGCCCAGGGGCTTCCGGTGACGGGTGCCATTAAAAATGATGTCCTCCATCTTACTGCCTCGAAGGGCTTTCACCTTTTGTTCCCCCAAGACCCATCTAACGGCATCGGTGATGTTGCTCTTCCCGCTGCCGTTAGGACCGACCACACAGGTGACCCCGGTGTCGAATTCGATTTCTATCTTATCAGGAAAGGATTTGAATCCTTTCATCTCAAGTCGCTTTAAATACACGCCGATCTCCCTAGGGTGCTGCCCCACATTATTTCACGTGAACGCTCTGACATGGCATCAGACCGGAAAGAATTCATTGATCCGACTGAGGGCCATCTTCGCAGCCAGCTGTTCAGCTTCCTTCTTGCTTCTGCCGGTTCCGGTTCCGACAATCTGGTCATTGATCACCACATTCATCTGGAATGTCTTGTTGTGGTCCGGTCCCTGCTCGTCCAAGACCACATACCGGATCTGTGTGATCTTACGGGCTTGAATCACTTCCTGCAGGCGGGTCTTATAATCAATGAATATTTTCCCCATCACCGCATCCATGATTTTCTTTTCCATGATCCGCAGCACAAAGCTCCGGGCACTGCCCATGCCGCCATCCAGATAGATGGCCGCAACGACGGATTCAAAGCAATCGGCCAGAATCGAAGCCCGCTCACGGCCGCCGGTCAGTTCTTCTCCGCGGCCGAAGTACATATACCCGCCCAGATTCAAGTGCTTTGCACACTCAACCAACGTGGCCTCGCATACGATGCGGGATCGGAGTTTTGTCAATTCCCCTTCAGGAAAATGTGTATATTTTGCAAAAAGAAAGTCACTGATGATCAGTTGGAGTACTGCGTCACCTAAAAACTCCAGCCGTTCATAACTGACGAGGTTCTTCTGTCCTTTTTCATTGGCATAGGAACTGTGTACCAACGCCTGGCTGATGATGTCCGTATCCCTGAAGCTATATTCCAGCTTCTTTTCTAATGTACTCAGTTCTTCCTGCATCATTTCCTCCAAAGTCACTTCATCATCCCTATCCGTATTATTTTATCGTTTATTAACGCACTTGGGAAGATGTATTTCCCCAGACTGCCTTCACGACAGATCATGGACAAAGAAAAAGATCCCCAGAAAGCGGAGATCTTGCAACAGGCGTGAATTCGTCACAGCTGTCAAATCAGATGAACAGGACCATCACCCCGATAACCGTGACCACGGCACCGATCAGTTCCTTTACCTTGATTTTCTCTTTGAACACCAGCACCGATACCGGAATGATCAGGACCGGCATGATGGACATGATGGTGGACGCAATGGCGGCTTCCGTATTCTGGATGGCCACCAGGGACAGGGACACCCCCAGAAACGGGCCGAAAAAAGCACCCAGGGTGATAAAGGCCATTCCTTTTCCATCCTTGAAAGCCTTGGGCAGGATGCCCCAGTGATGCCCGACAGCGTAGATCACCAAAAAACCGACGATCCCGGCTATAATCCGGATTTGAGTAGATGAAAACGCGTCATAGCTTCCCATCCCTATTTTGCTGGAGACCAGCCCAAATGCCTGGCCGAGGGCCCCCATGAACGCATAGAACAGCCCTTTGGCCGAGTGCGAGAATTCAAATTTACCGCCTGCATCGTTCCGTATCAGGATGACCATGGCAATGCCTGCAAAGGTCAAAACCATTCCGATGAGCGTTAAGACTGTAAGCCCCTCGTGCAGGAAAAAAACGCCCAGCACTGCCGTGATCGGCGGTACGGTCGCCATGATCAGCATGGATATCCTGGCGCCGATCAGCACATAGGCCTGAAAGAGAAAAAGGTCCCCGATGACAAAGCCGATCAATCCGGAAATAGTCAGCCAAATCCAGGCATGGGCCGTCGCATCCAGGGGCAGGGCCATCCCCCGGGTCAACAGTGTGAATCCCGTCATGATAAAGAATGCCATGACCAGACGGATGAGGTTTACCGCCAGGGAGCCCACCCGCTTTCCCGCCAATTCAAAGCTGATCCCTGTCACCACCCAGCAGCAGGCAGTGGCAAAAGCTGCAATTTCTCCATAGTGTGCCATTCGTTTTTCCTCCATCCTCTTGATGCAGGTTACATTCTCTTTTCGTGAATCCAACTCCTGCCGGAATTTCAAATGTTACGAATGGTTCAGGGCATGGCTGAGGAAATCGTGAGTCCTGCCGTGTCCCGCTGACTTTTCAGAGCCTGGGCGGGATTGAGATAACGTTGCGTAGGGAGTGCATCCTCGCTGACAGCTCCGCTTTTGCGTAAAACGAAGGGGCACCCTGCAATAGGATGCCCCTTCAGCGTTAAAGACTACGGGTCGCAATGATTTTCGCACCGGTTCCAAACAGATCATCTACCAGGACTTGCCCCATCTTTATGGGACTTTTGACCGTTAAGCTGTTGATGATGGCCATGCAATCCATGATTCTCCCCTTGGGAATCCCTTGGTCGGTACGGACCGGCAGCCGGGACAGATGCGCGCCGGTGATCCGGACGGTGGAGGTCACCATCCGCGTGGGAGCCGTTAACTCCTTAATCCCATAGTCCACACCCCGCTTACAGGTGTTTCCCGTTACCGAGTACCCCTGAGGGGTCGATTCATCCTTTTCCAATGTCAGCCTGCACCCCATGGGGCAGCTGATACAAATCAATTGATGGGTTTCCATGATCAACGGCCCCCTTCCGAAACTTCAACAGAGATGGTGTCAAACGCCTGCGCCTGAAGGTCTGACAATTTGAGGGTGACGTGCTCCATCTCCCCCGGCGCCAAGTGGGCCTTCTTGATCCGCCGAATCTCTTTCCCATTGGCTTTCACCACCAGCTCCGCCTGGTGAAAGACTTTTCGGACCCGCATCATCAGGGTCAGTTCCTTTTCAACGTTGGCAGTCCTGACCGAATGGGGCACAATGTAGCTGATCCCGTTGCCGGCCGACGTTACAAACGCCTCTGATTCCCGCCTTAATGCGCTTTTCACAAAGGCGGCGGCATACTTTCCAGCCCGCCTGCTTTCCGCTGTCACCCAATCCACCAGGTCGTGGACATGGACCACATTCCCGCAGGCGAAAATCCCGGGAATACTGGTCTCCATGGCCTCATTCACCTTCGGTCCGTTGGTCCGGGGATCGATTTCAATCCCTGCTCCCCGAGTCAGTTCATTTTCTGGAATCAATCCCACTGAAAGCAGCAGCGTGTCGCAGGCATAGACTTTCTCGGTTCCCGGAATAGGATTCATGGCGTCATCCACCTGGCAGATGACAACGGCTTCAACCCGGTTCTTTCCCCGGATTTCCGTCACCGTATGACTGAGATAGAGGGGAATGTCATAATCGTCCAGACATTGGACGATATTCCGTGTCAGACCACTGGAGAAAGGCATCAGCTCTGCGACAGCAAGTACCTCCGCGCCTTCCAGCGTCATGCGGCGAGCCATGATCAGACCGATATCTCCGGAGCCCAGGATGACCACCCGTTTCCCCACCATGTACCCTTCCATATTCAGATACCGCTGAGCAGTTCCCGCATTCATCACACCCGCAGGCCGGGTGCCCGGGATGGCGATGGCGCCCCGGGTCCGCTCACGGCACCCCATTGCCAGGATGACTGCCTGCGCTTTGATCTCGAAGTAGCCCATGCCTGTATTCATGACTTTGAGTTCCCGTTCCGGGGTCAGTTCCAAGACCATGGTATCCAGAAGATACTCAATGCCCAGGCTCTGCAGTTCACAGATGAACCGCTCCGCATATTCCGGACCCGTGAGCTCCTCTTTGAAGACATGGAGACCGAATCCGTTGTGGATACACTGCTGCAGGATCCCCCCCAGTTCCCGGTCCCTTTCGATGACCAGGATCGATTCGGCACCGTTGTTCCGGGCCTCGATGGCGGCCGCCAGGCCTGCCGGCCCACCGCCTATCACAACCACTTCATACTGCTGCATCCCGCCACCTCCTTATCCTTCATCCTTGGTTTTTCCCATGAGTATATTGGAGCCCAGACCATCCTGAAGAATCTCCATGGGCGTGCACCCCAGTTCCCGTTCCAGGATTTCCAGCACCCGAGGCCCGCAAAAACCACCCTGACACCGCCCTGCTCCAGGACGCACCCGCCGCTTGATGCCATTCAGGGAAAGCCCCCCGGCATTCCGATGGATCGCATCCACAATTTCTCCTTCTGTAATCATTTCACAGCGGCAGATCACCCTGCCATACCGGGCATCCTTCGCAATCAGTGCTTGCTTCTCCGCCGCGGTAAGTTCCATGAATTTGATCCGGCGCCTCCGCACTCCACTGTACTGCCGGTTCGGCGAAGCCTGAAGCCGCTGGGCGACCCAGCCGACCACATGCTCTGCGATGGCCGGTGCCGAGGAGAGCCCTGGGGATTTCATGCCAGCCACATTATAAAACCCTGACGCCTGGGGTGATTCTCCGATGATGAAGTCGCCGCCTGAAGGTTCTGCCCGAAGTCCGCTGAAGGTCGTGATATTCTCTTTAAAGGGAATATCCATGCACAGTTTACCTGCCTCCTGCTTCACAAATGCCAGCCGTTCCAGGGTGGTTTCCACCGATTCCTTCGCCAGGATCTCCAAATCCTCTGAATCCGGTCCCACCAGGATGTTCTGATCCACCGTAGGGACCACCAAAACCCCTTTTCCCAGTTTGGATGGGCACGGAAAGAGAATATGGTTCACCAGTCCGTGGGCCGTTTTGTCCAACAGATAATACTGCCCGCGCCGGGGATGGATTTCGAACGCCGGCTGGTCTGTCACAAGGCCGTACACCGCATCGGCATATACCCCTGCGCAGTTGATAATCAGCTTCGCCTGAATCCGCCGTTTGCCATCACTCAGCTCAAAGCCGCTGGCTTTCTGCCGGATCTCAGAAACTTCAAAATTCAAAAGCAGTTCCGCACCGTTGTCTACGGCATTTTCTGCACAGGCGATTGCAAGCTCCCATGGCTCTACGATTCCGGCTGAAGGGGCATACAGGGCACCGTGGTTCTCTGGGGTGGCATTAGGTTCCATGCGGAGCACCTCTTCACGGCTAAGAACCCGAAGTCCCGGCACCCCCAGCGCATCGCCGTTGGTCTTCAGAGCCTGCAGCGTATCAACGTCTTCCGGCTGAAGCGCCAGAACCAGGGAGCCGATCCGTTCAAACGGTACGGCCAATTCCCCGCAGAGGGCGTCGTACATCGCATTGCCCCGGGCATTGAACTTGCCCTTCAAACTGTCAGCATGGGCATCGTAGCCTGCATGGATAATTGCGCTGTTTGCTTTCGTTGTTCCGCAGGCCACATCGTTATCCCGTTCAACAATCGCCACTTTCAGATCATAGCGCATCAAATTCCGGGCAATGGCTGTCCCAATCACCCCCGCCCCGATTACTGCGACATCATACATCATATTCCCTCCCGGAAGGCATTCCAGAAAAAAGCCACTACCAACCAGACCCCTAGGGGGGTCTGGTGGCAGCGGCTCTCTCGTCTCAGGCCTTTAAATTGTGTTATGGTGCTGTATTGCCGTGGTCATGAACCGAATTCTATTTATCTTCCCAGCCTTTAGAGCGACCCACGGCCTTTTTCCAGCCATCGTAGAGCTCTTCACGCTTGGTATCGTTGATGGTCTTGCTGTAGAGCCTGTCCACTGCCCAGTTCTTTTTGATCTCATCCTTGGAATCCCAGAATTTCACCGCCAGACCGGCCAGGTAGGCTGCCCCCAACGCTGTTGTTTCAGTGACCATGGGCCGTGCGACATCCGTACCCAGGACGTCGGATTGGAACTGCATCAGGAAGTTGTTGGCAGTCGCGCCGCCGTCAACCTTCAACGTAGCCAGCTTGATCCCGGAATCCTCCTGCATGGCGTCCAGTACATCACGGGTCTGGTAGGCGATGGATTCCAGGGTTGCCCGGATGATGTGGTTCTTATTGGAGCCCCGTGTCAGGCCAACGATGGCCCCCCGAGCGTACATATCCCAGTAAGGAGCGCCCAGTCCTGCGAAAGCAGGAACCATGTACACGCCGTGGGTGTCTTCAACCTGGGAAGCGAACTCTTCACTCTCCGCTGCATTGGCAACCAGTTTCATCTCATCACGGAGCCACTGAACCGCCGCCCCCGCGATGAAGATGGAGCCTTCCAGCGCGTATTCCACCTTGCCGTCAACACCCCAGGCGATGGTTGTCAAAAGGCCATTGTTTGAGGGGATCATTTTTTCGCCGGTGTTCATCAGCATGAAACACCCCGTACCATAGGTGTTCTTTGCCATTCCCGGTTCGAAGCACGCTTGTCCAAAGAGAGCGGCCTGTTGGTCGCCTGCAATGCCTGCGATGGGGATCAAAGCACCGCCGAAGGTGGCTTCATCTGTATGCCCGTAAACCTCTGAGGACTGCTTCACTTCGGGCAGCATGCTGGCAGGGATGTTCATCTCGCCCAGGATCTTTGCATCCCACTTGAGGTCCTTGATATTGTAGAGCATGGTCCGTGATGCGTTGGAGTAATCCGTCACATGGACTTTCCCCCGGGTCAGGTTCCAAATCAGCCATGTATCGATGTTCCCGAAAATCAAATCCCCTGCTTCAGCCTTCTCACGGGCGCCTTCAACATTCTCCAGAATCCAGTTCACTTTCGTTCCTGAGAAATACGCATCAACGACCAACCCCGTATTATCCCGTACATAGCTTTCCAAGCCTCGGGCTTTCAGTTCGTCGCAGAAGCCGGCAGTCCGTCGGCATTGCCAAACGATGGCGTTATAGATCGGCTTCCCGGTGTTCTTATCCCAAACCACCGTGGTTTCCCGTTGGTTCGTAATCCCGATGGCCGCAATTTCCTGTGGGTTGACGCCAGCAGTTTCAAGAACTTCACGGGCTACTCCGGACTGTGTTCCCCATATTTCCATCGCATCATGCTCTACCCAGCCTGCCTTTGGATAGATCTGCGTAAATTCCTTCTGAGCGGTTTTAACGATATTTCCGGCTTTGTCGAACAGGATGGCGCGGGAGCTTGTTGTTCCTTGGTCAAGAGCCAAAATATACTTCTTCTCCATGTGTTCTTCCTCCAGTTTTTTTAACTTGGATTTATGAAGCGAACCTTTGAATCCCAGATACTGCATCAACACCTACACGATACCTTTTCCTTCTGCCTTTTGTCTAGCCATTCAACCCAGTGTATGTCAGCGCCGCGACAACCGCGCCGCAGATGGGCGCCACTACCGGAATCCATGCGTATGACCAATCGGAATCCCCTTTATCCGCTATCGGCAGCAACGCATGCATGATTCTTGGCCCAAGATCCCGAGCCGGGTTCAACGCGTATCCTGTGGGTCCGCCAAAGGAGAGGCCCAGTCCCAGGATCAGCAGACCGACCGCAACCGGCCCCAGACCCTCTGTAAATTTATTGGCACCGATTGAAAGGATCCCATACAGCAGGATGAAGGTTGCAATGAATTCTGTCATAAAGTTAGACGCCGTATGCTTGATGGCTGGTCCTGTTGAAAAAACAGCCAATTTCGCGCCTTTATCCTCTGTGGCAGCCCAATGAGGCAGGTATGCGAGATACACCAGTACGGCCGCAATCATCGCCCCCAGGAACTGTGCCGCAATGTAAGACGGTACCAACGCCCAGTCAAATTTTCCGATTGTGGCCAACGCAATGGTCACGGCTGGATTCAAGTGTGCACCGCTGATGGGCCCAGAAGCGTAAATCCCCAATGTTACGCCGATCGCCCATGCCACTGTGATAACAATCCATCCGCTTCCATTCGCTTTCGATTTGTTCAAAACCACCCCAGCCACAACGCCGCCCCCGAAAAGAAGAATAAATGCCGTTCCAACCAACTCTGCCATGAATGCTGACATAAACCGTACCTCCCCATTTCTCTTTTTTTACACAAAAAAACGAGAGTGTCTGTTATGACTCTCTCGTCTCGTGTCAAGGAAAGTGTTTTCCTGTTGGCTAAATAGTATCGCAGGTCCTCAATTTTGTCAAGCGGTGATTCTAAATATTTTGATTAGTCTGTCTTTTCAACGAGTTTCGCTTTTTTCTCACTGATCCGCCACAAATCTGACTTGCTGGTGGAGATGCTGACCGCCCCTGCCGCCAGTATCTTTTCCACATCCAGCGCTGTTTGGACCAATCCGCCGGCAATAATCGGAACCGTGGTCTTCTGACTGATCTGGTTAATGACCCTGGGAATGATCCCCGGCATGATTTCAATCGCATCTGTCCGCATCTTCGTGATGCCATCGATGGCACTCTCCACTGAAAGGCTGTCCAGCATGAAATAGCGCTGAACGACCCGAATGCCATGATCCAGCGCCTTCTTTGCCATATTGCTTTTCGTGGTGATCACGCCGCATTCCCGGCGAAAATGCTTGTAGAAATAATCCATCACAATGGCGTTGGAAGCCAAGCCGTGAACCATGTCCAAGTGAACGAACGGGATTTTGTCCTTTTTCAGAACGGCCTCCACCTTGTCGTTCAAGGTCAGGATATCCCCATACAGGATAAAAACGATCTCATTATTGGAATTCAGGAATCGCTTCAGCGCAGCATCATCCTTAACCGCTGGAATTACAGGATTCCTAATAAGAATTTTCTTAAAGCTCTCTCTTTCCCACTCCACAGGATCCCCCCGCTTTCTTTCGCTAGTGCCATTATAGCGAGGGGGAACTCTCTTGGCAATCCCTTTGAGATTTGAATAAAATTTGTTGATAGTATATCTATATTCACATATAGTAATATATACACCAAGAATTCATCTCAGTTATTAACGAACCTTAACAAAATCATCCCTATATTTCTCACTGAATATTACTATATTCACATATACGAATTAAATAGGAGGACCTATGAAACCCTGCGATCTTTTTAAAGCCATGGCCGACGAGACCCGTTTAAGGATCCTGGTGATGCTGACAGAACATGAGCTCTGCGTCAATGAACTTGAAAAAATCCTTAAACTCAGCCAGAGCAATGTCTCCAGACATCTCTCAAAGCTCCAGTCCGTTCATCTGGTAACCTCTCGCCGTGCTGCCCAGCACATATACTATCGTCTGGACAAGCATCTTGCAGAAAATTGGTCCCCCCTTGAATTCCTCCTTCTCAGCTTAAAAAAGCACCCGGAATTCGAAATGGATTTTGCTGCGTTGGAAGCCCACCAGGAATCGGGATCCCCCCTGGACTATGGTGCCCGCAAGGTATCCCTGTTTTCTGAAGACGATTTGATTTGAGTGACACCCGCCGCCGGATAACAAAAAAAGAGCCATCGGCTCTTTTTTTGTTGCAGATCGCTATGCGAATTTTTTAAAGATGATGGAAGCGTTGTGTCCGCCAAAACCCAGGGAGTTGGAAAGTGCTGCCCGAACCACCTTGGCTTTCCCCACATTCGGAACGTAATCCAAATCCAGTTCAGGATCCGGTGTTTCGTAGTTGATGGTGGGGTGTACGAAATCCTCGCAGATACTCATGACACAGGCAATGGCTTCAATGCCGCCGGAAGCACCCAACAGGTGTCCTGTCATGGACTTTGTGGAGTTCACACACAGATTGTAGGCGTGATCGCCGAAGGTTGACTTAATCGCTGCGGTTTCATTCTTGTCATTGTAGGGCGTGGATGTGCCGTGGGCGTTGATATAGTCAACATCCTCCGGCTTCATGCCTGCATCCTCAAGGGCAATCTTCATGGAACGCGCTGCCCCTTCACCGCCGGGAGCGGGTGAGGTGATGTGATACGCATCACAGGTCATGCCAAACCCAGCCACTTCGCCATAGATCTTAGCGCCGCGCTTTTGTGCATGCTCCAGGGTTTCGAATACCAGGACACCGGCCCCCTCACCCATGACAAATCCATCCCGATCCGCTGTGAACGGTCGGCTGGCTTTGCCAGGATCATCATTTCGGGTGGACATGGCTTTCATCGTGCAGAATCCTGCAAAACCCATGGGGGTGATGGAGGCTTCACAGCCGCCGGTGAACACGACATCCGCTTCTCCGCGTTGGAGAAGGCGGTAGGCATCACCCATGGCATTTGTTCCTGAAGCACAGGCTGTAACGACTGTGGTGCAGGGGCCTTGAGCACCCAGAGCAATGGCGACGTTCCCAGATGCCAGATTGACAATCATCATCGGTACCAGGAAGGGGCTGACCCGACCCGGCCCTTTTTCAAGAAGCTTCTGATGCTCTTTTTCAAGGGTTCCAATGCCGCCGATCCCGTTTCCGAGAATGACCCCCATCCGCTGCGGATCCATGTTCTCTTTGCTGATTCCGGCGTCTTCCGCTGCCATGACAGCTGCTCCTACTGCAAACTGAGAGAACCGGTCCATCCGCTTCGCATCTTTCTTATCAATGTATTTCTCTGGCTCAAAATCAGTTACTTCTCCAGCCATCTGCGTTGTAAACGCGGATGCATCAAACAGAGTCACCGGAGCGATTCCGTTTTTTCCTGCCTTGAGAGCATCCCAGTAGGCTTCTCGGCCGGAGCCGATGGGAGAGATGATCCCGATTCCCGTTATGACTACACGATTATTCAAAGGATTTCCTCCTTAGCTCTTTCTTACTTGTTTGCGTCCACATATGCAGCGATGTCGCCGATGTTCTTGAATTTTTCTGCTTCTTCATCGGGAATTTCGATGCTGAACTCATCTTCAATCGCCATGATGATTTCTACCGCGTCCAAGGAATCTGCCTCCAGGTCGCCCATCAGGGATGTTGCTGCAGTGATCTCTGTATTCTCGTCCAGGCCCAGCTGATCTTTTACGATTTCTTTGATTTTGTCGAATGTCATTTTTCATTCCACCCTTTCATTTGTTTGTATGGTTTTTTTGGGGTTCGCCCTATATATGTAGGCCGCCATCCACCAGCAGTACCTGGCCGGTGATATATCTGGCGCCCTCAGAGCACAAAAATGCTACCGTTCTCGCTACATCTTCCGCCTCGCCTAAGGCACCCAGCGGAATCGCTTCTGCATACTTCGCCTTAACATCATCCGTCAGCGCATCCGTCATATCGGTCCGGATAAAGCCCGGTGCCACCGCATTCACCGTGATGCCACGGGGTGCGAATTCCTTGGCAGCCGATTTCGTCAGACCGATAAGTCCCGCTTTGGAGGCAGCATAATTGGCCTGCCCAGCGTTGCCCATGACGCCGACAACGGAGGTGATGTTCACAATTCTGCCGGATTTCTTCTTCAGCATGGCTTTGCCAACCAGTTTCGTCATCAGGAATGCGCCCTTGAGATTGATTTGAAGCACGTCATCCCAATCCTCTTCCTTCATCCGGATCAGCAGCGTATCCCGGGTGATGCCGGCGTTATTGATGAGCAAATCGATCTGTCCGAAGGTCGCGAGGGATTTTTCCACCAGGTTTTCCGCTTCAGCGGCTTTAGAGACATCCGCCTGAACAGCCAGTGCTTTCACACCCAACGCTTCAATTTCACGAACCACCGCATCAGCCATTTCGGCATTCCGCGTATAGTTTACCACAATATTGGCTCCTTGGCTTGCCAATTCCAGAGCAATCGCTCTGCCGATTCCCCGGGATCCACCGGTGACCAAGGCTGTTTTCCCTGTCAGGATCATTGACCATCCCTCCGCTTCTTCAGTGCTTCCAGTGTCTTTTCAAGGGACTCCGGATCTTCTACATTGAGGATCATCACATCTTTGGATACTCTTTTTATGAATTTTGACAGGGCATTTCCTGGTCCGACTTCAACAAAACAATCCACCCCGTCATCGATCATCTGCTGAACACAAGCTCCCCAACGCACCGGATTGCTGACCTGCTTCACCAGCAATTCCTGAACAGATTCGGGTCCTGCGTATGCCTGCCCATGAACATTGGAAATCACAGGTATTTCAAATGCTTTCAAGGGAACCGCCGCCAGCACGGATTCCAGTTTTTCGCCAGCGCCTCGCAACATGCTGGTATGAAAGGGCGCGGACACCGGAAGCATCACTGCTTTTTTAGCGCCCAATTCCTTGGCCTTTTCCACACCCTTTTCAACGGCAGCCGCTTCGCCGGCAATCACCAGCTGCTGTGGACAGTTGAAATTGGCAGGCTCACAAATACCGAATTGAGAACCGTACGCGCAGGCTTCAATCACCAGGCTGTCTTCAATCCCCATGATCGCGGCCATAGCGCCGATCCCTTGGGGCACTTCCTCCTGCATGAATCGCCCCCGCTGCCGGACTGTTCGAACAGCGTCCTCAAAGGAGATGACCCCTGCACATACGAGGGCCGTGTACTCGCCCAGGCTGAGACCCGCCGTCATATCCGGGGAAATCCCTTCTTGACGGAGAATTTCCAGCACCGCATAGCTGACAGTGAGAATCGCCGGTTGGGTGTTCTCCGTCTTCTTCAAATCTTCCTCGGGTCCTTCAAAGCACAGGGAACGCATATCTGTGCCCAGGGCTGAACCCGCCCGGTCAAAAATCGCTCCGGCAACCGGATACGCTTCTGCTAAAGCCTGACCCATGCCAACCGTTTGAGCCCCTTGGCCGGGAAATACAAATGCCAGTTTTCCCATATCACACACTCCTTACCAGCGCAGTACCGCGGCACCCCATGTGAGGCCCGCACCGAAACCTACCAACACAACGATATCACCTTTATTGATCCGCCCCGCCTCCAACGCCTCATCCAAAGCAATGGGAATTGATGCAGCCGACGTATTCGCATACTTCTCCAGATTGATAGCCACCTTCTCCAGGGGAAGATTGAGCCGTTTCGCCGCACCGCTGACAATTCGGATATTGGCCTGATGCGGCACCAGATAATCAATGTCCGCCGCCGTCATGCCTGCTTTCTCCAGTGCAGACAAGGATGCGCTCTCCATGATCCGTACCGCGAATTTAAAGACCTCACTGCCGTCCATCCGGACGGTGTTCAGTTTTTTCTCAAGGACTTCCGGGGTGACAGGCATCCGGGTACCCCCGGCATATACATCCAGGAATCGTCCGCCTTCGCCATCAGCGCCCAGGGTGCTGGAAAGAATACCGTCCTCACCACTTGCAGGTCCGATGACAGCCGCACCGGCCCCATCGCCGAACAGGACACAGGTATTTCGGTCTGTCCAGTCGATAATCCGGGAAAACACTTCTGCGCCAATGACCAAGCAGTACTTGTACATGCCCGTGGCGATGAACTGGTTGGCGATGACCATGCTGTATACAAATCCACTGCAAGCCGTTTCCAAATCGAAGGCTGCCGCTTTTTTGGCGCCGATGTTCTTCTGAACCACACAGGCAGTGGCGGGGAATGCGCTGAAATCCGGCGTGGACGTTGCCACGATGATCAGATCGATCTCCTCTGCCTTGATTCCCGCTTTTGCAAGTGCTTTCAGGGCAGCTTCCGTGGCCAGGTCCGAAGTAGCGGTCTGTTCATCGGCAATCCGCCGCTCTTTGATGCCCGTTCGGGACTGAACCCATTCATCAGAGGTATCCACGGTTTTTGCAAGGTCATCATTGGTAACAATCTTTTCCGGCAACGCTCTGCCGGTCCCTAATATCTTGCCGCGTATCAATGACTGGTTCACATTTACTCCTGTTCCCGGGTCTCTTCCTGGGGCAATGCCTCAGTGGACCCGTTTGCGGTTGCGAGTTGCGCCTGGATTTTCTCAATCACGCCGGCAGCCGCGTATTTTTCGGCATACCGGAATGCGTTCATGAAGGCTCTGGCGTTGGAGCTGCCATGAGCTTTGACAACAGGATGAAGGGTTCCCAACAGGGGAGCGCCTCCGTATTCCCGATAATCCATCCGTTGTTTGAAGGCTTTGAGCCCCTCTGCCACCAGCATAGCTGCAATCTTCGTGATGGCGCTTCTCCCGAATAGTTCCCGCAAAAATCGGCTGAAGCTTTGGGCAATCCCTTCACTGAGCTTGAGGATCACGTTCCCGGTGAAGCCGTCACACACGATGACATCCGCCGCTCCTGCGGGAATATCCCGGGCTTCAAGGTTGCCGATGAAGTTCAGGTTCGTCTGTTTGAGCAGGTCAAAGGTTTCCGATACCAGGGTATTCCCCTTTCCCTCTTCCGCACCGACATTCACCAGGCCCACTTTGGGCGATTCGATCCCCAGGACCTCCTGGGCATAGATGGAGCCCATGGTGGCGAATTCAACCAGGTTCCGCGGGCTGCACATGGTATTGGCCCCTGCATCCACCAGCACGGCAATACCTTTGTCCGTGGGGTAGACCGTGGTCAGGGCAGGACGATCGATGCCTTTGATCCGTCCCACCTTCAATGCGCCGCCAGCCAAAAGAGCCCCGGTGTTTCCCGCTGAAATCAAGGCATCAATCTCGCCCTTTCTCAGCAGCTCCAACCCGATCACCAGGGACGACTGTTTCTTTGTCTTGATGGCTTGGACAGGTTTATCGTCATTGGTGATCTGCTCCGCCGCATGAATGACATGGAGGCGGCTCGAATCATATGTGTACTTTTTCAGTTCTTCTCTGATCAGCGTTTCGTCTCCGATAAGAACGACATCGGCGCTGATGATCCCCAGCGCGTCAATACCGCCCTTGACGGTCTGTACCGGTGCATGGTCTCCGCCCATGGCATCGATTGCCAATTTCATCATCCCCGCACCCCTTCTTGTCTGTTCACTGAAACCAGAATGAATTTCCCCCTGAACACCACATCATCCTTCACGTGGATCATCACATGAACAAAGTATTCATCTCCCCGGACCCGGCTGACTTTGGCTTTCGCCACTAATTTCTGCCCCGCCAGGACTGGCACACGGTATTTGATATTGGCAACCCCTGTAATCGCCACATTGGCATCGATGACAGCCATTGCCAGTGATTCAGCCATCGCAAAAATGAAGTGCCCCTTGATGATCTGGGTCCGCTCAAAAGCCTGGCTCTTATCCGTTTCCAGAATGGAGATCCCCGCCTTGTTCAACTCCAGGTCAATCAATTCGCCGATGATTTCTGCGCGGTCCAGGGTCTTGACCTTATCGGTATTCTTCGTTGCAACGGTTCTGATCCGCTGCCTGAGCTCCGGAATTTTCAATTCTAATCGATCCAGCCGGATGGTTTGAATGCTGACCTTGAACTGATCGCTGAGCTCCTCATCCGTCATGAAAGGATCCTCTTCAACCACCTTCAGCAGTTTTTCTAATCGGTCGCGCTTTGAGAGCCTGCCGGCCTTCATGATATCACCTCGGTTAGCACTTGAAATTAGCACCTGCTACTAATTTTCAGTATACTGGAGTTCCTTTCAGATTGCAAGTCCTAATCCCGCCCCCATGGTATGGGCGAACCCCAGTGCATAGGCATTACACCCCCTGCATGACCGGTCCACAGAAAAAAAGCTCCGGCCATAAGGCACGGAGCTGATCATCCACGAAAAAACAAAGACAATAAATAGGGTTATTTATTGTCTTCGGTGACTATGCTTCTACTTTAACTACTTCTTTGCCCTTGTAAAATCCACAAGAACCGCAAACCCGGTGAGGGATTGCCAGCTCATGGCATTGAGGACATTTAATCA
>CAYRIO010000027.1:0-46375 GCA_964424355.1 uncultured Peptostreptococcaceae bacterium | reverse complement strand
CCATCGGTGATGTTGGGGTTCATTTCGAAGGCATGGCCCAGACCCATCTGTTCTTCCGGCAGACCGGCTTTCAGGGCGAACTGCTCGTTGATGAACTGGGAAGCCAGCACCGTATGGGCCTCTTCCACGGCATCGGCAGTGGTGAGGTAGTTGTCTTCCCCGGTGTTGATGATGACGCCGGCAAAGCCGTTGATGATGCGGGAGAAGTACTGGTCAACCAGGGTACGCTGCATGTTGATATCACGGAACAGGATGCCGTAGAGGGCATCGTTCAGCATGACATCCAACCGCTCGATGGCGCCCATGGCAGCGATTTCAGGCATACACAGGCCGGAGCAGTAGTTGCAAAGCCGGATGTATCGGCCCACTTCCTTGCCCACTTCATCCAGCGCCGTCCGCATGATCTTGAAGTTTGCCTGGGTGGCATAGGTGCCGCCGAAGCCTTCGGTTGTTGGCCCATAAGGAACGTAGTCCAGGAGGCTTTGGCCGGTGGTCCGGATTACGGCGATGATATCCGCTCCCTGACGGGCAGCCGCCTGAGCCTGAAGCACGTCCTCATAGATGTTGCCGGTGGCAACGATGAGGTACAGGTAGGGCTTGGGGCCTTCACCCAAGGTCTCCAGCATTTCAGAACGCTGGTTCCGGTTGCCCCGGATCGTTTCAACCATCTTCACCGCCAGGGGCTGGATGGCTTCACGGATCTTTTCGAGAGAAGCCTGGGGGAGCTTGCACAGGTCCAGCTCGCCACGGGATACCGCTTCTGCGATTTCCTGAGGATTCTTGCCCGTTTGTACGATGGCATTCCCCAGCCAGTAGGATACGCCCAGGGAAAGGCCGCCGCTTTTCTTAATATGGTCCACCAATGCGTTGGGCAGGGGTGTTTCCATTTCGTCTACGCCATCGACGCCATAGAGGCGGGATACGGCCCGCTCCACGGTGATGGTGGTATGCTGATCGATATGCAGCTGGATATCTTCGGCGATGTTTTTCGCGGAAGCCCGTGCTCTGCTGATCAGAGATTGGTCCAGATTCAGCTTGCTAGTCAAAGTTGTTCCTCCTGTATTCTATAAAATTCCAACTGCTACTGTTTTTCCTCCAGGATTAACCGCGCCGCTTCTAAAATCCCTTCATCCAGTCCCATGAGCCGAGAAATATTGATGGCATCCTTGGGAACTTCTTCAGGGCCGTGTATCACGCGGAGACGGTAGTCCATCAGCTGATGGACGGCATCGATCCCCAGGGTGCCGGTTTCACTGAGCCCCAGCCGCAGGGTATCAAAATCGATGCCGGACAGCCCCATCACCTGGAGATGCAGGACATCCGTGTCATCGGCCAGGCCATCGAAGTGGGTGGTGATGACGGAGATGACCGGTTTTGATTTTAAATGGTTCAGAATCGCCTTGGAGATGGCGTATCCCTCTTTGGGATTGGTTCCCCGGGCCAGCTCATCGATGAGGATCATCCCCCGCTGTTCCGAATCCTTCAGGACCTTCCCGATTTTCTGCATTTCTGCACCGAAGGTGCTGAGCCCTTTATCGGTGTTCTGCTCATCCCCGACGGAGATGAAGAAGAACGACCGGGGGGTGAAAATCATCTGATCCGCCGGAACGAAAAATCCCATCTGGGCCATCAGGGTCAGCATGCCGATCAGTTTCAGGGTAACGGTCTTGCCGCCCATGTTGGCGCCGGTGATGCAGGTGACCCCCTCCCGGATATCCAGGGATACCGGGGTGAACACCTTTTCTTCCCGCGTCAGGGCATGGGCCACTTTCAGGTGGCGTCCGCCGTGGATGACAATGCAGCCCTCCTCAGAAATGACCGGCTTCACCCCTTGAAATCCGGTGGCCAAAGCCGCCTTGGCCAGCAGGACATCCAGCTTGCCGATGGCTGCCGTGTTCCGGACCAGGGAATCCACCCAGGCCTGCAGCGTGAAGCTCAGCTCCTGGCGGATCTTGTATTCCTCTTCCTCTTCCTGACCCTTCAGCTGCTCAATCTGCCCTTCACAGGCATCCATGGCCGCCGTGGTCCGAATCTTGAAGGTGATGTTGATATAGGTTTCCGAATTATAGACCAGCTCCGGAACCGTTCCCAGCCGGGCAATCAGTTCCTTGTCCTGCTTCGGGACCGTGATATCGCCTCCGGGGCGGAATTTCAATCCCAGTGACGCTTCCAGGGCTTCCTTCTGCATCTTGCGTTCCTGCTGGATCCGCCCCTCAACCCGCCGGATTTCCTGACGCACCACGCTCAGGGCTTCCGAATAGGCCTCATAGATGTAGAAGGTGCCGGTCCCAGTTTTTTCAGGGTCCAGGAGGGTTTCCACCGGCTCAAGCTTATCGATCACCAGCTCCGCCGGGAAACGCCAAGGCAGCGCCTCTTCCAGGGCCGCCAGTTTTGTGAAGACGCTGACCAGGGTCTTGATCTCGAACAGCTCCGTCACACTGAGAATCTCTCCGCTTTCGAGGCGGTTGAAGGTTCCCGTGAGGTTCCGGACCCGTTTGAACTGATTGCGGATCTCAACAATGGTGTACCGGTGGGTTGCCAGAAGGCTTGTTGCCCTTTCAACCCGATCCAGTTCTTCCTGGAGCTGGACGCATTCATCCGGCGAGAAGAGCCGGAGGTTTCTTTTTTCATCCTCCCCGTAGGGGGTATGGACCATCACCCGGCTCAGGATGAAATCCAGATCCAGGTGTTTGGCCGCCTCGTCCATCAGCATCCCGCATCACCTCCGTGAACCACATCATACACGGGAATGGGGGTCAGTAAATCCTGAAGCTGCTCTAAAAACCGCCGGGGCTCAAAAAAGTACCCTGTCGGCGCATAGGGGTTCACCGTCACCGCCAGGATGTCCACAGGATCCGCCACCTGGACGGTCACGCCCAGCTTCTGAAAATGGAGCCAGTCCCGGTGATCGATGAACACCCGGGTAGCATCCCGTACCACGAAAACAACATGTTTATAGGCCCGGGTGGTTTGCACGATATCCATCAGGGTCTTTGTTACCAGGGCACCGCTGATAATCACGTAGCGGGTGGATGAATTCATGGCATCCGCAATCTGTTTCCCTGCATTCAAGGCCGTTTTCATCGGCAGGTCGATGCGTTCGAAGCGGTGTTCGACCTCTTCAACCAGGGTGATTCCCGGGGCATATCCCAGTTCATCCGAAACCTCTTTGATCCAGCGTTCCTCTACAGAGGCCAGTTGGAAAAGCCGGACCCGATGTACCGTCTGTTCAATCACCTTGTTCATGTCCCGGCTGAGAACCGCACCGGTTGAAAGGACAGCGGCATCCGCGATGGCCGGCGAGGCAGAGGAAACCCGGTCCAGTGCGCCGTCAACCAGCACCAGCCGCGCCCCATAAGCCAGCATGCGCTCGGAGACATCCCGGATTCCTGAATTCGTGCAGGGGCCCGCCAGTTGAATGTTACCCGGGCCGATGACGCGGGCGATGAGGATGCGTCCCAGAGAGGAGCTATAGTCCGTAATCTCCAGGAGCTCCAACCGAGCCTCCGAGCAGTCAAAAAGACCCTCGGCAGTTGCCAGCAGGGTCCCAGGCTCCACATAAATCGTGGGTTTGTCAGTGCTGGTCACCACATCGACCTTTTCGCCGTCGCGGCCTATTGAAGTGAGGCCCAGCCCCAGAGCATGCTCTGAGGCCTGGGCGATCAATTCATTCAGCGCAACCGTTTTTCCTGCGTTCTTAGCCATCCCGATGACCGCGATAATCCGGTGATGGTCTGCCAGCAGTTCTAAAAGGTTCATAGTCAGCTCCGATTTGCTTTGAGGGGATTAATGCCCTGAGCGCTTGTGACGATCCAAGTCTTTCAGTTCCAGATTGATCTGGTTCCCTTGGAGAAGACCGGCAACCCCGGTGTTCTTATGGCCATTTGCGGACGTACAATCCGGGCAGGTACATGTTTCAACATAAGGTGTCGGCTCAGCGTAGGTCGTGATAACGCCTTCGTAGTTACGCAGGACAACCCGTTTCGGTGAGGAAGAAATCAGATACTGCGGCATAACCGGTGTTTTTCCGCCGCCGCCGGGAGCATCTACGACAAACGTAGGGATGCAGTATCCGGAAGTGTGGCCGCGGAGGCCTTCGATGATTTCAATCCCTTTGGAAACAGGGGTTCTGAAGTGCTCAATCCCTACGGAAAGATCACATTGGTAGATGTAGTAAGGACGGACGCGAATCTTCACCAGATCGTGAACCAGGTGGCGCATGATGTGGACGCAGTCGTTAACGCCGCGGAGCAGAACGGATTGGTTGCCCAAGGGAACGCCGGCATCCACTAGCTTGCGGCAGGCTTCTGTCGCTTCAGGCGTCACTTCTTTGGAGTGGTTGAAGTGCGTGTTCAGCCAAACAGGGTGGTACTTCTTCATCATGTTCACCAGATCATCGGTGATCCGCTGTGGCATAACCACGGGTGTACGGGAACCCAAACGGATGATTTCCACATGGGGGATCGCACGGAGCCGTGAAATGATGTACTCCAGACGCTCATCGGATACCAGCAAGGCATCGCCGCCGGAAAGGAGTACGTCCCGAACGGTTGGTGTCTTCGCGATGTATTCGATAGCCAGGTCGATGTGATCTACTGGTGTCTCGTCATCGTTGCTGCCTGCGAAACGGCGGCGTGTGCAGTGACGGCAGTACATGGAACACATGTCAGTGATCAGGATCAATGCGCGGTCCGGGTAACGGTGAGTCAGCCCTGGAACCGGGGAATCTTCATCTTCATGGAGAGGATCATCCATGTCGGCTTCTGCTTTATGTGTTTCCAGGATTGTTGGAACAGCCTGCTTACGAACGGGGCAGTTGGGATCATTCTTATCCATCAGATTGGCATAGTAAGGTGTGATGCCCATCCGGAGGATTTTCAGGGATTCCTTGATTCCAGCTTCTTCATCGGCTGTCAGGTTGATGACCTGTTTAAGGTCCTCGATGGTGTCGATGCGGTTCCGCACCTGCCAACGCCAGTCATTCCATTGTTCCGGTGTTACGTCTTTCCAAAGAGCCACTTCGTTGTAATTGCGCATGTGTCCTGATCTCCTTTGGGTTTCTTTCATTTAATGGAAATATCCCTCAGCCACAAATGTGGCTGAGGGTTTTAACGCTTATTACGCGTAAAGCTCTGTGTACAGATTTCTCAGGCCTTCACACTCGCGGATGATCTGCAGAGCGATTTCTGCATGGCCGCGGGCATACCCGTTTCCGATGATCATGTTCGTGTCCATGCCAACCCCTTCAGCGCCCAGGGCAGCTGCAGTGAAGCTGGTAGCCATGCTGAAGAAGTAGATGACGCCGTCAGGATTTGTTGCCAGGATGCTGCCCATTTCTGTGCCGGGAATGTTGACACAGTTGATGGTGACATCAGCCATTTTGCCGTTAGTCAGTTCGCTGATTGAATTCATCAGGTCAACAGGCTTTGTGGCATCGCCAGCGATGTAGTGATCCGCAAGGTTCAGCTTCTTCACTTTATCCATGGACTTCTCGGAGTGAGCCATGCAAATGACTTTCCCTGTAACGCCTGCGCGTTTTTTTGCTTCGTAGAGGCACAGGATGCCGGATTTGCCAGCGCCGCCGATAACCAGAACGGTATCGCCGGGTTTAACAAGCTTAGCAGTCTGAGCAGGTGCACCGGCAACGTCCAGAACGGAAAGAGCCAGGTTCTCAGGAAGATCTGTGGGCAGTTTAGCGAAGATGCCGCTTTCGAACAGGATTGCTTGGCCTGTCACGTCCACTTGATCGATATTTTTTCGAACTTCGTTGATGGATTTGAGCTTCAGGGGAGTCAGGGACAAAGAAACCAGAGTAGCGATCTTATCGCCAACCTTTAAAGGTGTTTTGCCTTCCAGAGCAGGGCCCACTTGCGCTACCGTACCGATCAGCATGCCGCCGGAACCGGTTACAGGGTTGTGCTGCTTGCCCCGTTTTGCAACGGTGTCCATGATGATTTCTTTGATTTTCTCAACATCGCCATCTGCTTGTGTCTTGATTTGCGTGAAGGACGCGGAATCCACATTCAGAGTCTGTACATCGATCAGGATCTCATTGTCGTAGATTTCCATCGTATTGTCGATTTTTTGAGCGGGTTGTGGCAATGTACCTACTGGATCGATAACGCGGTGTGTTCCAAATTTGCATCCGTGTTTCATGTTTGTGTTTCCTCCGTTTGATTGAATTGTGATAACGTTTACTTTCACCCAGTCCAACAGTATTGCAAAGGCCGTGCCAAAAGTGCCCCCCTCCGGATTCATCGGAGAGGGGCACGGCTATATCCTTTTAAATATCAGGGCTCTCTGTTTAAAAACATTTTTTGTCCCGTCTGAAATCTTCAAAAAAACCAGGGACCGGTTGTAGAAAAACAAAACAAGTGCCGAATTATAGGCGGTTGCCTGCTGAGCCTCTGCAGAAAGTCTCATCGCTCCCCTATCTTTTTCAACCGATACTGCAGGGTCTGCCGCGGAACGCCCAAATGCCTGGCAGCTTTCGTAACGTTGTTGCCGCAGGCGCTCATGGCCTCCTTCAACAGCTGCACCTCGTATTGTTCCAAGGTTCCCGACAAGGTTTCGCCGGTTTTCAGCGGCGGATTCCGCCAACCGCCGGCATGCTTCTGAAGCGCAGGCGGCAGATCTTCCACCGTGATGATCCGCCCATCCATCAGATTGAGGGCGCCCTCGATCACATGTTCCATCTCCCGCACATTTCCCGGCCAGGGATAGCGCTGAAACAGGGATACCACCTCTTGGGAAACCCCCTGCACATTCCGGTAGAGCTTGCGGTTGTACTTTCGGATGAAGAACTCCGTTAAAATCGGGATATCCTCCTGCCGATCCTTTAAATCCGGCAAGGCAAACATCATCGTGTTCAGGCGGTAGTACAGGTCCCGCCTCAACAGCCCCTGCTCCACCGCTTGGATAGGCTCAACGTTTGTCGCCGCAATGATCCGAACGTTCACTGCCCGGGTTTTCGTGTCGCCGATCCGGCGCACCCGGTCCTCCTGGAGGACTCGGAGGATCTTTGCCTGGAGCTCCAGAGGCATGGAATTGATCTCATCCAGAAACAGAGTGCCCCCATCGGCGAGTTCGAAGAGGCCCGGCCGATCGGTCGCTCCGGTGAACCCGCCTTTCACGGTGCCGAAAAGAATACCCTCCAGCAATGTGGCCGGAAGCGCCGCGCAGTTCTGAGCGATGAAAGACGCATATTTCCGGGGACTGCCGTTGTGAATCGCCTGGACCAGCAGTTCTTTCCCGGTTCCCGTGTCCCCGCAAATCAGAATTGGACTGTCTGTCTGTGCGGCTTTAGCGGCATTGGCCTTAACCTTCAGCACCTCTCGGTTGGTTGAGATGATGTCATCGAAGGTGAAATGGGCATCGTCACCGGCCAGGCTCTCTGGCTTTTGCCCGTGAACCTGTTTCTGAAGATCGAGGACCCGCTCTGAAAGCCGTTTGAAATCCGTGATGTTCCGTGAAATCTCTATGGCACCCACCACCCGGTCGTACTCCATCACCGGCAGCGTCGTATTGATGGTGGTGATCTGTTTTCCCTTATAGTTGTTGTAGCTCTGCTCGACGTTGATCTGGGGAATCCCCGTCTTCAGGACCCGCATCACCGTGCTGCTTTCCGCCGTGAGAGACGGGTATACGTCCAGAATATAGCGGCCGATGACATCATCGATGTTGACATCGTCCAGCACTGCGGCAGCCCTGTTACAGTAAACAATGCGTCCCTCGTTATTGATTTCCTGGATGCCATCGCTGACATAATCCATCAGCACTTCGAGTCTGTGCATACCCTCATCTCCATTTTGCCCATTTTTGGGCGCACGTGCCGGATTTTCGGCGTTTCTTTCATCTTAACACAAAACCCGCCATATCGGCGGGTTCGTCAAAATATTTCAATGGCAATCTCATTGCGGCTTTCTATGGAGGACTGCATCATCAGGGTGTACTTGATGGACACCGTCCCCCGAGGGCCCTCAGCGATCTCAGCGGTTAGTTTCTGAGTGGTCAGTTCCAGTTTCAGCGGACCGTACGGCGTTGGATACTGAGTAATGAACCGCTTTCCCACTTCAAACTGAAGCAGGGAGGCCTGGTTGCCATACCGCCGGATAACCACCTGCTCCGGACCGATTTTCAAGGAGGTTCGGGCTGCGTCCACCCCTGACAGCACGCTTTCATCATAAATCAGGTAGTGATGGCCGTTCTTGTACGCATATCTGGCCTCTGTGATCAGCTCCAGCTCCTGCGGTTCTTCCCCGGTCTGAGTCTGCCGGTTGATCACGCGCAGATGTACCGGGATCATGAAATCCCCCTGTTTTCCAAGGCCAGCCCGATCAAGCGTTCCAGCAGTTCTTTATACGGGAGCCCGCTTTGGGCCCAGAGGGTTGGGTACATGCTGTACTTCGTAAAGCCAGGCATGGTATTGATTTCGTTCAAGAGCACCTGCCCCGTCTCTTTGTCGAGAAAGAAATCCACCCGGGAGAGGCCGAATATCCCCAAAAGACGATAAGCCTGCAACGCATAGCTCTGAACCCGCTCTGCGGTCTCCTGCTCCAACTCCGCCGGAATCAGCATTTTGGATTCACCATCGCAGAAGTATTTCGCCTCGTAGTCATAAAATTCATGGGCCGGTATGATCTCGCCCACACAGCTGGCCTCAGGCAGTTCGTTCCCCAGGATGGCACATTCCAGTTCCCGGCAGGGCACCCCCTGCTCGACGAGAATTTTCCGGTCAAAACGGAAGGCCAGTTCAATCGCCTTTTCCAGTTCCTCTCTGTTCTTCGCCTTGCTGATCCCCACGCTGGAGCCCAGATTCGCCGGTTTGATAAAGAGGGGGTAGCGAAGCGCCGCTTCAATCTGTTCATGGCAAAGGGCCTCGCAGCCCTGATACGTCGTCCTGAAAAGGTCAATCCAGGGAACCACCGGAAGACCGGCATCCTTCAGAATCCGCTTGGCATGGCTTTTATCCATACACAGGGCCGAAGCCGTCACATTGGCGCCCACATAGGGCACATCCAGCATTTCGCACAACCCCTGTATTGTGCCATCTTCTCCAAAAGGCCCGTGAAGCACGGGGAAAACCACGTCCAGATCCCGGCAAAACCCTTGCAAAGCCTGTTGTGTCGACTCAGGATCCGCTTTGACGATCAAGGCCTCCAAGGCGGCTTCGTCAAAGAACGACTCCCCCATTTGCTGCCATGCTGCCATGAGGTCGATCCAGTGGCCCTGACGGGAAATGCCGATGGGGGCCAGTGAAAACTTGCTCCGATCCAGGTGCTTCATGACAGAAACCGCCGACATGAGGGACACATCGTGCTCGTCTGATTTTCCACCCATCAGAACGCCAACCCGAATAACAGTCTCCATAGGCCCTCCCTATTTATCTTTGTTCTCCACACGGATCACGGAATTCTCGACAATTTTGATATGTTGTTCAGCCCTTTCACGGGCACAGCGGATATCATGTCTGGCGATGGCATCGTATAGCTCCTGATGACTGGACTGCATATCGCCATAGCTGTCGAATTCATTGAAGTAGATGATTCTGAACCGTTGGAACTGATCCTGCAGACTGTTCACGATCTCAATCAGCTTCCGGTTCTTCGTGGCCTGGATGAGCTGATCGTGAAAACGGTTATCCGTATCGATCATCGCCTGCTTATCGCCCTTGGCAACCGCCTTGTTGAATTTGTCCAGCGTGGCACTCAGGGACTTCACTTCTTCCTCGGTCATCTTCTCTGCCGCCGCCGCCGCTGCATAGCCGTCAAAGAGTGCTCTGATCTCTAGGATATCCAAAATATCTTTGGCTTTGAGCTGAGCGACATAAGCGCCTTTTCGCGGAATCATCTCGACAAAATTCTCAAGCTCCAGCTTCCGGATCGCTTCGCGAACCGGGGTCCGACTCACGCCCAGCTGCTCGGCCAAGCTGATTTCCATCAGCCGCTCACCGGGCTTCAAATCACCAGAGAGGATGGCGTTGCGAAGATAATCGAATACAACTTCTCCCAAAGGTTTGTAATTCTGTATTTCAACCTTTTTCAGTTTCTTGCGGGTCATTGGTGGTCCCCCTGTTTTATAATGGTCTTCACTGCATAGGTCTGTCTATAGTAACGCTTTAAATTGGCACAGGCATTCCGGGCCTTCTCCGCATTCCTGAATATTCCAAACACTGTCGGGCCGCTCCCGCTCATCAGCGCGCCATCCGCACCATACTGCAGCATCTTATCCTTCAGCGTTTTCACTTCCGGGTATTTCCGGCAGGTTACCTCTTCCAGGACATTTCCCAGGTAAGGACAAATTCCAAGAGCCGCTCCCCTGTCAAGAGCCAGGAGCATGTGTGATGTATCCGGGTGTTTCTCTATCTGATCCCATTTGAGGGCGGTATAGATTTCCCGGGTGGAAACGCCGAAATTCGGCTTGCAGACGACCAGCCAGCCATCCTTAAACCCGCCGATCGGCGTCAGCTGTTCTCCAATCCCTTCAGCCAAGGCCGCGCCGCCCATCAGGCAAAAGGGGACATCCGCGCCCAAATGTAAGCCAAGAGCCATCTTTTCTTGAAGGGTTAGGGGCGCCTTGCATAGGGCGGCGTAGCCATGAATGACTGCAGCCGCATCACTGCTGCCCCCTGCCAAGCCCGCTGCAACGGGAATCTGCTTCCGGATGGCGATATGGACACCCTGATCCAGGCCCAGCTTCTCCTGCATCAATGCCACCGCTCGCCAAGCCAGGTTCTGCGAGTCCTCTGGAATAAATTCGTTATCACTGACCAGGGAAATCCCCTTGTCTTGTTTGCTCAATGTGATTTCATCATACAGATCAATCTGCTGCATGATCATTTTAACGAAATGATAGCCATCTGCCCGCTTGCCGATCACATCCAAGGTCAGGTTGATCTTTGCGTAGGCCTTTATGCTGATCTGATTCATGGCAGACCTCCTAGCCGTGCATCTTGAATACAGTATTCTTTTACTCACCTCATTATAATGAATGAAGTTCACTTTCGTCAACGGTTTGAGTGCAATTTGTATTGAATAAAGAACATGATTGTAGCAAAAACACAAAACGCCCATTGCTAAGCAATGAGCGCCCCGTTGACAGGTTGGTATAAAAACCGAATGGATGGCTTAGGCCATTTTCTCAGAGGTTACAGTTTCGGTGGCAGCCATGATCAGCGTGCCGGTTTTTCCTGCAATGCCTTCCTTCGCTCTTTCCAGAGAAGTGATCAGCGCTTTGCGTCCTGGTTTGGATTCCGCGAAACCCAGGGCAGCCTGAACCTTTGGCAGCATGCTGCCTGGAGCGAAGTGCTTTTCATCGATGTACTGATAGGCTTCCTGTGGTGTCAGCTTATCCAGCCATTTCACATCAGGCTTGCCGAAGTTGATGGCAACCTGGTCCACAGCCGTCAGGATGATGAGGTAGTCGGCGTCGATGATCTCGGCCAGTTTTGCGCTGGCGAAATCCTTGTCGATTACCGCTGGTACGCCCACAAGGCGATTGCCTTCCTGAACAACCGGAATACCGCCGCCGCCCACAGCAATAACGATTTGGCCGGCTTCAACAAGGGTCTTGATGGTCTCTTTTTCAGCGACATCTACAGGCATCGGGGAAGGCACCACGCGGCGATAGCCCCGTCCAGCATCTTCCTTCATGGAGTAACCCCTCTCAGCAGCCAGCGCATCCGCTTCCTCTTTGGAATAGAATTTGCCGATTGGCTTTGTCGGGTTCGTGAACGCCTGATCGTTCTTATCGACAATTACCTGTGTAACGATTGTTGCCACAGGGATTGGCATATTTCTATTCATCAATTCTTCACGGATGGCGTTTTGAAGATGGTATCCGATATACCCCTGGCTCATGGCGCCGCATTCCGGGAAAGGCATCTCCGGCGTAGCCACCGCTGATTCGGAAGCAGTGGACATGGCCAAATTGATCATGCCTACCTGCGGTCCGTTTCCGTGGGCCAGAATAACTTCATGGCCAGCTTCAATCAGATCCACGATGGGTTTTGCAGTTTCTTTTACCAGCTTCAGCTGTTCTGCCGGTGAGTCCCCCAGAGCATTTCCGCCCAGAGCAACAACGATTTTATCTTTGAGTTTCATAGATATGACTCCTCTCCCATTTCTTATTTTCTTTAGTATGAAGGGTCGTTCGATTTGCCGCCATGGCATGGCCAGACAAATCGCGCCTTCTCTATCTGTGTATTCATAGGAAAAGCCGGGCAACGCCATGCAGCGCTGCCCGGCTTTTTTGAAGCCTGTATGTTTTAGAGATCTCCGATTGTAGCAACCATGATTGCTTTGATGGTGTGCATACGGTTCTCTGCTTCGTCGAACACTACTGAATGCTTGCTGCGGAATACTTCATCCGTAACTTCCATGCTCTCAATGCCGTACTTTTGGAAGATTTCTTCCCCGACAGCAGTATTTCTGTCGTGGTAAGCAGGCAGACAGTGAAGGAACTTCACATCGGGGTTGCCTGTGCGCTTGATCAGATCCATATTGACCTGGAACGCTTTCAATTGAGCAATCCGTTCTTCGAACATGTGCTCTTCACCCATGGACACCCATACGTCAGTGTAGACGACATCGGCGCCTTTAACGCAATCCGGATTATCACTGAACTCGAGGATAGCGCCTGTCTCTTTAGCAACTTCCTGCATTCTTGCAACCAATGCTGGATCTGGGAACAGTTCTTTCGGAGCAAAAGCAACGAAATGCATCCCCATTTTAGCCGCACCGATCATGAGGGCGTTCCCCATGTTGTTGCGCGCGTCGCCGCAGTATACGAATTTGATTTTGTTCAAAGGTTTGAATACATGCTCCTGAACTGTCAGGAAGTCCGCAAGGATCTGTGTGGGGTGGTCAAAGTCTGTAAGACCATTCCAAACCGGAACGCCAGCATGCTTCGCCAATTCTTCCACCAGCTCTTGCTCAAAGCCGCGGTACTCGATACCGTCATAGAAACGGCCAAGGACCTTTGCAGTATCCTCGATGGATTCCTTCTTGCCCATTTGGCTGTTGGTAAGGAATGTAACGGAAGCGCCTTCATCAAATGCAGCCACTTCAAAAGCACAGCGGGTACGCGTGGATGTCTTATCGAACAGGAGTACCACGTTCTTGCGATGCAGAAGATTCCCTTTGATCCCGGCACGTTTCTTTGCCTTCAAATCCTTAGAGAGATCCAACAGGTAACGAATCTCTTCTGGAGTAAAATCAGCCAACGTCAGAAAACTGCGACCCTTCAAATTAACTGGCATAATACTACCTCCTCATGATAATTAAGTTAGTTTCCAACTGGCTCAAGCCAGTAACCACCGCGGGGGTTAATAAACAAGTTCATTATAACGCCCCTTGTCAGTGTTGTCAAGGGGCATTATGGGCTTAAATGTCTTCTCGGAACAGCGGCATAGACATACAGCGCGGGCCGCCTCGGCCGCGGGAGAGTTCAGAGGAGGGCATGATATGCAATCTGACACCGGCCTCTTCCAAGAGACGGTTTGTTACATGGTTCCGGGAGTAGACAATAACCTCGCCAGGTGCGATGGCCAGCGTGTTGGAGCCATCGTTCCACTGTTCTCTGGCTGCATGGATGGGATTACCGCCACCACATCGAATCAGAGCCACATCATCCAGTTCCAGGTATTTCTTGAGGATTTCACTGAGCTTCATGGTTTCCTTCTCAATGTTCAGGCTGTCTTTCTTTTCACCCCGTCGAATTGAGTAAACCGTCAGCGGATCTTCAATCTCCGGGTGAATGGTGAACTTATCCCGGTCAACCATGGTGAATACCGTATCCAAATGCATGAAGGCGCGCTTTTTGGGGATATCGAAGGCCAAAATCACCTCAAAGGACTGCCCGTCAGCAAAAATGCGTTTTGCCATGATATCAATGGCGGCGGGATCTGTCCGTTGGCTGACGCCAATAGCCAGAACCTTGGGGCTGAGAACCAGAACATCCCCACCCTCGATGGAGTACTCATCCGTACGGTCATACCAGAATTTCATGCCGGTATCGGCAAAGCGGGGATGGTTTCCGAAGATGTATTTTGAGAAAAGTGTCTCTCTGCAACGGGTCACCGTGCGCATGTGGTGATGAGAAACCCCGGTCCCTACTGTGGAAAAAGGATCGCGGGTAAAGTAGAGATTCGGCATGGGATCCACGATGAATGGATAGTCTGAATCAATCCGATCCGAAAGGGTTACACGCTTGTAGTCCGGCAGTTCATCCTTGGAAACCCCTTCAATCATCTTATCCACCATGACACGGTTGGAGCTGAAGCTGAGGAGATATTCCTGCACCAGCTTACGCTTGGCTTCGCCCTGAATTCCAGCTTCAGCGATGTATTCATTGACAAAGCGGCTCCGGACGTCACTGTCAGCAATCGCTTCCGCAGTCAGTTCTTCCAAATACAGCACTTCCACATCGTTTTTTCGAAAGATATCCGCAAAAGCATCGTGCTCCTGCCGTGCCACTTCCAAATAGGGGATATCATCAAACAAGAGCCTGTCCATCAGGTCCGGAGTCAGATTTTCAATCTCCAGCCCTGGTCGATGCAATAACACGGATTTCAGTTTTCCAATTTCAGAATACACCTTTATCGGGTTCTTTGCAGCCATCGCGACCTCCAAATGTTATAAATTGGGATATTATGCACCTTCACAGCTTCTGAGTCCAGTATAGTTCTCCTGAATTTTAAATGCAATAGCATTTATTATGAACACTTTCAGCCAATTGTATTTTGATTGCATTTATCCGAATATTCATCCGCTGAATAGTTTTACACATTTTGCCACCGATGTACAATAACAAACTGCTCCCTTTGCAGGGAGCAGTTTGTAAGGGACTGGGATTCGTTTTCCCAGTGAATATTCATAATGTCATGAGAATAAAAAAATGTTTCTTATGAAACCGTTTTCTTCTTGATATAACAAACCCTTCTTGAACAGGGGCTGTCCTAAGAAAGCTGTGTCCGAACCACAGGCTCAGAAACCGAAAGTTCTACCGTTTCAGTCAGGATGTCGGAATAACTGAAGGATACCATCCGCTCTGATTTAAGTCCTTCATCCAGACGTACGATAAAAACGTTGGGATATACTTCCTCCAGGACACCTTCCCGGACCTGAACTTTTTTACGTCCCTTGTTGGTTTTCAGAATAACCTTCTGCCCAACACAACGTTCCACAGTCCGCTTGATTTCCTGAATCGTTTCCTTCGTTGCCAACACCATCACCATCCTTTATAAAGCCTCAAGGACAGCATATCACAAATCCAAATATTATACAACGCGTCCATTAGGCTGTCAATCAGATTTAATGAAATTGTAACAAAACCGGACTTCTTTTAATCCTCGCTTCCTGTGAGCAGGGTTTTTTTCAGAATTCTGACAATTCTATTACATTCCCATGACAATCCCTGTTTTTCATGAAACTACATATATAATAGCCCTAAAAGGAGGTACTTATGGACGCACTCTCACTCATCGCCCTGATTGGCATTTATCTCTGGCTGGATCTGCACCCTTTTGAAGAGCCTCCGCAAAGCCAGAACATCCAAGATCCTCAATTGAACTGAAAGACCGTATCTTCGGAAGTTGCCGAATATACGGTCTTTTCAGTTTCATGCATTCATAACAATTGTCCGATACGGAGATTTTTTAACTGATTTATTTTACCAAAAAGGGGTATAATAGATATGTAGGAATTCCGCTTGCAAGGAGGTGAACTGATTGGTTAACTTGACGTCCTTTCAAAATTACAGCACGCTTTTCAACTCGCTGAAGCAGCTCCCCCAGTTAAGCACCCCCGGTCTTTCAAATATCGCCGGTGCCTATATGGCGGCTAAATACAGCAGCTCGATGAACAAGGTGCTTTCTTCAAACCTGAGTTCCACGATTACGAGCTTCCGGAACGATGCCACCGCCCTGAGCAAACAGGCTAAAGCTCTGACCGCCCAGGCTGATCGCGTTGGGCTCAAAACCGATGACAATGCAGTAACCGGTACGACCAGTCAACAGCTGAAGACTGGGGCCACCATCAAGATTGATCAGCTGGCTACCAAGCAGACCAATCAGAGCAGCCTGTTTGATGCCAAGCAAAACACCACCATTGCCTCCGGCACACGGAGCCTTACAATCGGCAGCGGCAACAAGAGCTTCACCGTTTCCATCGCCGTTCAGGCCGGAGAGAAGAACGGCTCCATTCTCAGCAAGACCGCGCAGGGAATCAATGATTTGGGAGCAGGTTTCAAGGCCCGAGTCGCTACGGACACCCTCGGCAACCAGCAACTGGTGGTGGAGGCCGAGAAAACCGGAGAACAGAACGGCTTCTCCATTAGCGGCGAACTAGGAACCGCACTGAATCTGAATCAGGTGGCCCAGGCCGGCGCGGACGCCAAATTCACTTACAACGGAAAAGACTACCAAACCTCAAGCAATTCCGTCATCCTTGACTCCGGCAAGACCACGCTGGAACTTAAAAATATAACCGCCCAGACGGTAACTCTGAACCAAAGCGCAGATACCACGGGCCTGCAGGAGCGCGTAACCACGCTTGCAGAGGCCTATAATCAGTTTCAGGACACACTGAAAGCCAATCCCGACAATAAAGCGTTGCAAGCAGTCAGCCGCCAGATGGAGCAGTTGGTGACCAAGAACGGCAGCGCATTAGAAGAGTTTGGGATAACCAAGAACGCTCAAGGAAAGCTGATTATCGATGCCGATCAGTTAAAGCAGGGGATTGCGGATAATCCCGAAGAAGCCCGCGCGCTCTTTGTAGAAAAGGGCAGCTTCACCGAAAAGCTGCAAAGCAAGACGGAACAGCTGCTGAAAACCCCTGCCAACGGCTTGATCGATCTCCCGAAGACCCCTTCAAGCATGTCGTCCTCTCAACTGATGAACAGCAGCTTCGTGAGCCAATTCACCAGCACCACCCAGAGTTCCGGCTATCTGTTCGATATGTTCCTTTAAATAGCACGACGCCAAACGCCATCGGTTTTTATGACCGATGGCGTTTTTATGCCCTTAGCCGGGCTCTAAATATAATGGATGCGCTGTTCGTTTCCTACCAAGGTATCATCAATCCGGTATTTCTTAGAGGCCCGCCGCTTGAAGAAATCCAGAGCGATCTTGCCGAAGAGGGCATATGTGAGGACGTCTTCGTCCTGCTCAATGTACTCACTGATAAGCTTGCGGCTCTCAGCCAGCTGCGGTTCCAGAAGATCCGCCGGCCGACAATCAATCACCGCTTCGTCGCCGATGATTTTCTTCCGGATATCTGCAGAAATCTCCACGGCGGGCTTTCCATATTCTCCGCGGACATAAGCCTTGATTTCTTTGGGAACCATCTTGTAGCGCTCTCCCAGGACGACATTCAAGACGGCCTGAGTCCCTACCATTTGACTGAGGGGAGTCACCAGAGGCGGGTAGCCCAGATCCTTGCGGACTCTGGGAACCTCTTGCAGTACCTCGTCATACTTATCCACCGCATTTTGCATTTGCAGTTGGGATACCAGATTGGAGAGCATGCCCCCAGGAACCTGATACAGCAGCGTATTCACATCCACACCCAGCATTTTGGGATTGAGGATGCCTTCGGCCATGTAATTGTCACGGATCGGCTGAAAATGATCCCGGATAACGTTCAGTTGCTTCAGATCCAGCCCGGTATCATAGGGGCTTCCGTTGAGCGCTGCCACCATCGGCTCCGTCGGGGGTTGCGAGGTTCCCATGGCAAACGGGGATATCGCGGTGTCTACGATGTCCACCCCTGCTTCGATGGCTTTTAGATAGGTCATGGCCGCAAGACCTGAGGTATAGTGACTGTGCAGTTGAATAGGAATTCCGAGGGTGCCTTTCAGGGCTTTTACCAGGTCATAAGCTGCATAGGGCGTTAGAATACCCGACATATCCTTGATGCAGATCGAGTCGGCCCCCATGGATTCCATCTCCGCTGCGAGCTTGACATAAAAAGGAATGTCGTGGACCGGGCTGGTTGTGTAGCTGAGCGCCGCTTGAGCGTGGCCGCCGGCCTTCTTGACCGCCTCCAGAGCGACACGGATATTCCGGGTATCGTTGAGCGCATCGAATATTCTCAGAATATCGATGCCATTGGCCACGGATTTATACACAAACTCCCTGACAATATCATCCGGGTAATGCCGGTATCCCAGAAGATTCTGTCCACGCAGGAGCATTTGGAGCTTTGTATTTTTAACAGCCTGTCGGATTCTCCGGAGCCGCTCCCAGGGATCTTCACCCAGAAAACGCAGGGAAGCATCAAACGTGGCCCCACCCCACATTTCTAAAGAATGGTATCCCACTTGATCCATTGCTTCAAGAATAGGGATCATCTCTTCCGTCTTCATCCGGGTTGCAATCAAGGATTGATGCCCATCCCGAAGAACTGTTTCTGTTATTTTTACCGGTTTCATAGTTTCCTCCACGGAAGTAAGATCCTGAATCCGACTGATGACTATTTTACTGGTATTTTAGCATCTGCACTAATATGTGTACACAATACAACGAAAGTGATTTATAATATTGCTTAATAATCGTTAACAGAATCCTAGAGTGCTATCTTTTCAATGCCTTAAATCACGTTCTGACTGAATCATTATTTTACCGGAGGAACCCATGGACCGAACGGATTATAAAATCATCGAACTGCTTCAGGTGGAAGGACGCATTTCCATGAAGGACTTGGGAATGCAGGTTGGGCTGACGGCTCCCGCTGTTTCTGAACGCGTTAAGAAAATGGAAGAGTCCGGAATCATAACGGGTTACAGGGCCTGCATCGATGCCGCGAAACTGAACCGTAATATCACCGCCTTCATTGATATTGCCATGGCGGCGGATAAGTATACCGCCTTTTTGCACTTTGCCACTACCCGGCGCGAAGTCGTGGAATGCCACCACGTAACCGGCGGGGACTGCATGACCATCAAGGTCTTGGTTCGCAATATGATGGAATTGGAAGGCTTGATCGATGACATCAAGAAAATGGGCAATACCCGGACTTCCCTGATTCTTTCAAGCCCCATTGAATCTAAACCGATTGCGTTATCCCCGGAAGAATTAAAATAAAAGGAGGGCATTTTTTCAATGCCCTCCTTTTATTTCAGTGCTTTATGTTGTTTTTTCACTTTCTTTTCCCATCTGGAGGACTTCACCCGCTGCAGCCACCAAGCTGGCAACGTTGGAAAGTTCTGAGGGAATGATCAGTTTGGTTGCCTTGCCGTCTGCTACTTTCACAAGGGCCTCAAAGCTCTTCAACGCGAGGACCGCTTGGTCCGCTTTTGCCGCTTTGAGCATTTCAAGACCTTGAGCGCTGGCATTCTGGATTTTCAGGATTGCCTCCGCCTGACCTTCAGCTTCCCGGATCTGTGCTTCCTTAGAAGCTTCAGCTCGGAGGATTGTCGATTGCTTATCCGCTTCCGCGTTGAGGATGCGGGATGCTTTTTCCCCTTCTGCTTTCAGGATCGCTGACGCTTTGAAGCCTTCCGCTTCAAGAACCGCACGGCGCCGTTCCCGCTCCGCACGCATCTGTTTCTCCATGGCATCGACGATATCGGCGGGAGGCATGATATTCTTAACCTCAACCCGATTCACCTTGATGCCCCAGGGATCCGTCGCTTCGTCCAGGATGGCCCGCATCTGGGTGTTGATCAATTCCCGTGATGTCAGGGTTTCATCCAGCTCCAACTGACCGATGATGTTCCGAAGGGTTGTGGAGGACAGTTTTTCAATGGCCATGATCGGATTGGTGACCCCGTACGCGAACAGTTTCGGATCCGTGATCTGGTAGAAGATGACGGTATCGATCTGCATCGTGACGTTATCCTTCGTGATAACAGGCTGCGGGGGAAAATCCAGCACTTTCTCTTTCAAGGATACCTTCGCGCTGATCTTATCGATCAGGGGGACTTTCACATGGAGGCCCACTTCCCAGGTGCTGTGGTAAGCACCCAGCCGCTCCAGAACAAACGAGCTTGCCTGTGGCACGATCCGAACGCTTGTCACCAACAGCATGACAACGAAAAATAACAGAATGATAAAGACGATGAATTCCATAATTTACTCCTCCTTCATTTCAGTAGGTCTGATAATCAGTTTAACGCCATCCACACGCAGCACTTCCACTTCCTGGCCCACCGGGATGTTTATATCATCCTCTTCGGCCTTGGATGTCCAAATCTGGCCATTCACTTTCACCTGGCCCACCTTGTAAGGCGTGATCGCCACATGGACGACCCCTTTCTTTCCGATCAGGCTATCCACATTTGTCTTGGTATCCCCCACCTTCAGAACCTTTTGAGCCAAGGGCCGTATAAATGCAAATGTCAGCAGAGCCAATACCATGAACGCAACCAGCTGGATGCGGAGATCAAATCCCAGCATCGCCATCACCATGGCCCCCAAAGCGCCCACAGCGAACCAAATCGTCGTAAGGCCCAGGGTTATTCCTTCAAGTACGGCGAATACAATGGCCAGGATCGTCCACACCAGAATCGTGGACATCTCAACCCCAAATAACATCATAGTCAACACCTCCTCTCCTGAGTCAATTATACGTCAGACTGCTCTGCTTTTATAAAAGTGTCATGAAAATGACCTGGTTTGCCATGAAAGTACCCCCAAACGGAGGATCCCATGAAACGCTATTCACTTCCCCGAGACATTTACCAGGAATTTCTCCTGTTCATACTGATTGAACTGATTGCGCTGAATCTTTTGGCGGCTCTCTTTCATCTTTACAGGAGCCCTGCACTGGGCACATCCATTCTGCTGATCCTTGCCTTCAATTGCGTGATTGCCGCCCTGTTCTATCGGATCCGCTGTCTCCGCCAGGACCTTTTCACCGCCGGGCTTGAAAAACAGCGCTGCCAGTTTATCGAAAACGAGCTTCAGGCCTACAGGAGACACCGCCACGATATGAAGAATCACCTGCTGGTTCTCCATGAGCTGGCCCGACAGGGACAGGTGACAGAGCTTCAGGAGTATGTCGCCCACTATTCTGATTCCGTTCTGAACACCTCGCTGATTTCTGTGAATACCGGCTCAGAGGAATTGGATATCCTTATCTTCTCGAAAATCGAGTCCGCACGGGCGCGGGATATCACCTTCCAGTTCACCTGCAGCGCTCCGGTGAACATCGGGGCCAAGAAGATCCCAACCGCGATTTCCCTGTTCGCGAACCTCCTTGACAACGCATTGGAAGCGGCGGAAGCCGTTCCAGAGCCTGAGAACAGACTTGTGATCCTCCATCTCTATGATGATCCCCTGGACACGGTCGCCGTTCTGACCAACACCTTCCCCGATACACAAACGCCGAACCTGCAGCGCCTCTTTCGGGAAGGGTACTCACAAAAAGCCCCCAACCGCGGACGGGGGCTCTCAATCGTTCAAAAGATCATCGGCCGTTTGGAAGGGCAGATGAAGGTGGATCTGTATCAGGAGAAGTTTTTCCAGGTGAAGCTGGAGCTGCCAAAGCACCGATTGGCTTAACCCTCCTTCACCAATACCGCTCGAACCGGAGAAGCCTCTGCTCCCTGGATTTTCAGCGGCAGGGCATAGAGCTGGTAAACCCCCGCTTCCGCCTCCTTCAAACGAAGTCCTTCCAGGATGACGATGCCTGATCCGAAGAGGATCTTATGGGTGTCCTGCCGCTTCTGCTCCTTTTCAATCCGAAGGGCATCAATGCCAACCCCGCACACGCCCACCTCTTTCAAATATTGAGCACCGGCAGGATCCAGCCAGATGAATGCTTCATCATATTTTTCATCGGAGGAGTTCCTTGTTTTCAGCAGCACAAACTCCCCCGGCTGGATGCCATGCTTTTCTAGGTCCTCCCGACGGATGCATTCGTCGACATCGGTGAGGTCCAGGACCCGGCACTCGCCGATCACCTTTGACAAATCCAGCCGATCGATGGAGTCTCCGCCCTCGACCATATGCTTGGGGGCATCCAGATGCGTTCCGGTGTGCAAGTCGATATCCATCCGGGTTTCATGGAAGCCCTGATGCTTTGTATCCCTGGCCATCCAAATGAGCGGACGCCGGTCTGCCTTATTTTTAAACACCGGCATGTTTTCACGAATTGTCATGGAAATATCAATTATGCGCATATGCCAATCCTCCATTCGGCAAGGCCTCATTCACCCTGACGATCACTGAACCCATTCTCCTGATGGGCTCCGTCGCAGAAGGGCTTATTTTTTGACCCGCCACATCTGCATAGGGTGTAATGCTCTTTACACTCCGGCCGACTTCCCTTTTCATCCTTCAGTAAAATGCCGCCTTGGATTTTCAGCGGTCCACACTCGGCCAGTCGAATGGCCGGTTCAGCTTCTAAGTCCTGATATCTTCGGGAACCCAACTGGTAGCTGAGCGCACCGGAAGGACACATCTCGATGACCGCGATGATAGCCGCCACCGATGCCCCCTCTGGATTGATCCAGGGCAAATGACGATTTCGGAATACGTGGGGCAATTCACGGATGCAGCTGCCATCGTGGCTGCACACACCGCGGTTGTCCAGGATGGTTATATTCTCACCGCGATAGGCTTTCACGTTGTCAGGGACACGGTCCTTTTTCTTCCCTTCATTCAATCCTTTTTCCTGGTGCGTGCCGTCACAGAAGGGTTTATTGGAAGATCCTCCGCATCGGCATAGCACCGTCACAGGATCCAGAGGAATTTTTTCGCCGTCGGCCTTTTGTATTTCATCCAAATCAATGACATAATAGGGACTATAGCGGGTCAGTACGATCATGGGCTTCTTCTCAGACATGTACTCCCTCCTCTCTCCATACTGATATCCCAAACCCAGGGTTTCTAATCAGGAAAACGACAATATGATGAAAGGACTGACATTTATGACCACTTGGAATCTGCGTTCCTTTTATACCGATTTCGATTCACCGGAATTCCTCAAGGATTTTGAAGCGCTGGCGCTGATGATCGATGCCTTTGAAGCATGGCGCCCCATCACCGCGAAACCCATCGAAACGATTCTGGATTACCTGGATCGCCAGGAGGCCATCCAGCTGCTGCGGGACAAGCTCCTCCAGTACTGTGAACTGAGTTACACCGTGGATACCTCCCATCCGAAAGCGCAAAAATACCTGCTGCGGCTGGAGGATATCAGCGCCAGGACAACCGCTCCGGAGACCGCTTTCATCAGCTTTCTAGGGGCCCTTTCGGATTTTGATCTCCTTGTTGTCGATAATCCCCGTCTGAAATCCCATTCATTTTTCCTGTCCGAGCTGAGGGCCCATGCAGGCTTTCTGTTGAGCCCCCCGGAGGAAATTCTGGCGGCTCGTTTGAAAACCAGCGGCTCCAGCGCCTGGGAACTGATGCACAGCCAAATCACCGCTGAATTGATGATTCCCTTCCACCGGGAAGGCACCGAAACCACCATGACCCTTTCGGAAATCCGGGGAATGGCCTCCCATCAGGACAGCGCCCTGCGAAAACAGGCCTATCACGCGGAGCTGGCCGCTTACCCTGCCATTGCCGCCCAGTCTGCCTTTTCCCTGAATGCTATCAAAGGGGAGGTTTTAACCCTGGGCACTCTCAGGGGATTTGAATCCCCCCTCGCGGAAGCGCTTCTCAACAGCCGAATGAAGCCAGATACTCTGAATGCCATGATTACGGCCATTGAAGACCGTTTGCCGGCGCTCCGGAGCTACTTGAAAAGAAAAGCCGCTCTTTTGGGACATGGCAACGGCCTTCCCTTCTATGACCTGTTTGCTCCCATAGGAGACGCTGCCCGCAGTTATGACATCGATGAGGCAAAGACCCTGATTCTCAGCGTATTCAGTGATTTCAGCCCGGACCTTGCCGCCTTTGCCGAAAACGCCTTCACCGCCGCCTGGGTGGACTGGCTCCCCCGAAAAGGGAAGGTGGGTGGCGCGTTTTGCTCCTACAGCCACGCTCTGGAGGAAAGTCGAATCCTGCTGAATTTCACCGGAAGCCTGGACGATATCACGACCCTGGCCCATGAATTAGGGCACGGCTATCACGATGCCCAGCTGGTCGGCGAATCCGTGCACAACACCCACTATCCTATGCCCCTGGCAGAGACCGCTTCCATCTTTTGCGAAACCCTGATGGCAAACGCCTTGATCAACCAGCTTTCCCCCGCGGAGCAGTTGGGCATTCGCGAGCTGCGGCTCCAAATGATCTCCCAGGTCCTGATCGATATCTACTGCCGTTTTATTTTTGAGCAGGCGGTTTTCAATCAGCGCCGGGAGTTTACGCTGCAGCCGGAGGAATTGAACAGCTTGATGCTGGACTGCCAGAAAAAGGCCTATGGAGATGGGCTGGATCCGGATTTTCTCCACCCGGGCATGTGGATCTGCAAATCCCATTACTACAACGGGTCTCTCAGCTATTACAACTTCCCCTATGCCTTTGGGCTGCTCTTCGCCACCGGCCTCTACGGGAGATTTCAGGAGGAGGGTCAGGATTTCATTCCTGTCTATCGAGCTCTTCTCCAATCAACCGGCAAGCTTTCTGTCGAAGCGGTTGCCGCTTCTGCCGGAATGGATCTCACCGGGCCCGCATTCTGGAACAGCGCCCTGGACATCATCCAGAAAGAAATCGAGATTTTCAATACCTTGGAATACTAAAAGAATGTCCTGCCACTCATCCGGCAGGACATTCTTTGTTTTTAGAGGTGCTTTGACGCGCTGAATTTTTAAAATCCCTTAAGCAATCCCGCCAATCATCTCTGAAGGCCTAGATAGATGATGAGGATAAGAATCACCAGGTGCAGCACCATGAGGACGGGCAGACCCAGGGAGAAGATCTTGTGCTTGGTCTTGTGACGAAACAGCAGCAGGCCCAGCCACGAGCCCGTCGCTCCGCCCAGGGCTCCTACCCCAAGCAGGGTTTTTTCGGATATCCGCCGTTTATCCCACTTGGCCAGCAGCTTATCAACCCCCATGAGGATGAAGCCCAGCAGGCTCATGAGACCGACCAGGTAGCCATACGCTTTCAATAAGAACATAGAACACTCCTTTATAAGAATGACATCCTGTCTGAAACAAATCGGGTACGATGGCCTTTACAGCCGGACATCCCGCACCTGAAGAAAAGAACAAAGCGCCTCGCGCTCCTCGTCCACAAAAGCCCTTACGGTGTCTGCGGTTCCCGCCTGAGAGGAAAGATAATTGAATTGCAGTTTGTTGATGACACTTTGGCAGACGGTCGCCGTCTTCAAATCATGCTGAGGCAGGTATGCCATGAGGTCAATCCAGACCCGATCCACTTCCGGGGACCAGTTTCCCGCAAGCTTGCGGTTGTCGACAACCATCCCTCTTAAAGATGACCGCTCTACCAGATGTCTGATTTCGTTTGAAATAATCTGAGCGTCCTTCACCGTGAGCAGGTCGGTATGATTCTCCCAATAAAGTACATCTTCTTCAATACGGATATCTGTGCCTTTAGGCAACATGGCGCCACCTCCTGTCCTGATGGTTCCTTATACCCGCAATCTGTGGTGTTACGCAATTAAATTCAGTTTCACCCCCAGCTTCTTAACATGATCTTAACGGTTTTGCCCACATTGTCCCCAGGTTATCCACAGTTATCCGCCATGCCCTACACCAATAAAAATACAATCCGAAACGTGCGTTCGTAGTTCCCCACACTGTCCACAGGTTATCCACAATTGTTGCTGCTAAGCTGTGATTATTCATGGGTTTCTGTGGGTATCTATCAACTATCATCGTTCAGGGAGGCGCACATGCACATAGTCATCTACGATCCCGCCTGCTGAGGCCCCAGCTGGCTGGCCATCCTGGTTCAGGAAGCCATCAGACAGTTTCGCCCCGAAGCCGTCATGGAGATCATCGGAAACGCAAGTCAGATTCGAGAAGCCGGGATTACAGAGCCTCCTGGCCTTGTGATCGACGGAATCCTGATTTCCCAGGGGACCGTTCCCTCACTTCAGGAAATGAAAAAAATACTGACCGGCGAATCTTGAAGGCCAGGGTCAGTATTTTATGGGATCAATGATCCAGATAGTTCAGAAGGATCTGAGCGCCGGTTACATTGGTGGCAACGGGAATCTTATGAACGTCACAGACCCGAAGCAGGGCAAGAATGTCCGGTTCGTGGGGCTGAGCAGTCAGAGGGTCCCGCAGGAAGAGAACCAATTGGATCTGCCCTGCCGCAACCATGGCGCCAACCTGCTGATCGCCGCCTTGGGGGCCAGAGAGAAACCGGCTGACTTCCAGGCCGGTGGCTTCCATAATCCGGAGACCAGTCGTGCCTGTGGCATACAGGGAGTGATGCTTCAGCTTTTCGAAGTTGATTTGGGCAAACGCCACCATTTCGTCTTTCATATTGTCATGGGCAATCAGGGCCACATTCATAAAAACACCTCCGCGTTAGGGTATAGGATCTGAAATAAGAAATCGCTGGTCAAAAACCTCAGATGTGTTTTAACACCCGATCATCTGGGGTATTAAATAAAAAAAGGAGGGAATTCAATGAAAACATATACAATCGCAGTCCAGGACGGTCTTGAATCCATCAAAGCGCTTTTGCAGGAAAAAGGACACACCATCGTCCCTTATCTCGAGGCCGGGCATACTGCAGAAATAGCCGTGGTCAGCGGAATCGATTCCGCTTATGAGGAAATCGAAACCGCCCAGTGTCTCATCAAAGACCCCTCAGGCCATGAGATGCTGCTGATCAACGCCACAGGCCTGACCCCAGAACAAGTCCTCCATCACGTGGAACACAATCTGTGCATCTGAACCCCTTCTTCGCACTGTCAAAGCCGCACCCGGTCAGGTGCGGCTTCTTTTGAGCCTCAATCCAAGATGGTGACCTCATCCAAATTCAGCTTTGCGGTTTCTTTGCTGGTGGAAAGCACCATGTACGTGTATGTGTTCTTCGAAATCTGGTTGATGGTATCTATCAATTTTTCAAGCTCTTCCGGATTGCGTGATCTGACCTTTACCAAAAAACAGGTGTTCCCGGTGACCTTGTGGCATTCCACCACATCCGGAAGCCTTACCAGCATCTCCCCCATCTCCCGGACACTGATGTCCCCCACCGGCACGGTGATGAAGGCCGTAATCCCCTTGTTCACTTTCTTGGGATCAATCTGGGTGTGATAGCCGATGATGACCCCTTCCATCTCCAGTTTCTTGACCCGTTCCTTGGTCGCCGTTGTGGACAGGCCGATGACGCGTCCCAGCTCTGCAATACTCATTTTTGCATTTTCCTGGAGTTCCTCCAGAATCATATAATCAAAGCGGTCCATTTTAACATCCATGACGGCACCTCCACTATTTAAACATCATTGTACCAGAAACTCAGGCGGTTGTCAGGCGCATCAGATTTCATCCGAAAGCGGCCACAGGATGTGTTAGAATAGGGGAGAGGTGAACCCCATGAAAACCATAAGAATTCACACGGACGGCGCCTGCGCCGGCAACCAGAATGCTCAGAATGTGGGTGGCTGGGGCGCCGTTCTGGAGTACCAGGGCACCACCAAGGAATTATTCGGCGGTATGAAAAACACCACCAATAACCGGATGGAGATGACGGCCCTTATTGAAGCCCTGAAAGCTCTGAAATCAAAAGATATCGCTATTGAAGTCTATTCAGACAGCGCCTATGTCATCAACTGCTTTCAGCAGGGCTGGCACCACAAATGGCAGGTTAACGGCTGGATGAACTCGAAAAAAGAGCCGGTTGAAAACAAGGATTTGTGGCAGGAGTTGCTGCTCCTGATCGACTCCTTTCCAACAATCGCTTTTTTCAGCATCAAGGGACATCTGGATCTTTCGAAACCGTCAGAGATCAACACATGGTTCACCAAGTTCCTCCAGAAAAACAAGCTGAAGGTTTCTTTGGAGGAGTTCACTGCCATCGTCCGCATGAACCACCTGGCCGATGATTTGGCCAATCAGGGAATTGCCGCCGCAAGATCCGGAAACTGAAAGAACAGGAGAAATCACCCCTTGGGGCGGTCTCTCCTGTTCTTTACTCTTGGGTAATTTTACAGTCTGGATTTAAAAATCGTTTCTGCCTCTGATTCGATGAACTGGTTGCGGCGCGCAATCAGCTCCTGCTGATAGGCAACGGTCGCCTCATTCTGAGGCTCGAAAATCTGGATCGTGTTTTCGAAATTCCCAATCATCTCCAGGCCCATTTCCAGATAGGCCCGGGCGACATCCAGTTGCGTCAGCTCATAGAGGCCGTTATCCTCGCCCTCATACTCCGTGATGATTTTCTGATAGATATCAATGGACTGGAAGTAATCCTTGAAACCGATGTAGCCCACGACATCTCCGAAATGCTTGAGAGCCCAATAATGGGTATCCGTCCCCTCTGTATCGTCCATGATTCCCTTGTATGACTCCATAGCTGCTTCAAACTGACGGTTTCTCACCAACGAGCCCGCTTCTTCGAACCGTTCACTATAATCCATAGGATCCTCCTGTAATTGCTTAATGGGCTGTTTCCCCTCATTTACAAAGAATAGTTCTGCATGGGACGGGAAATTCCTGCAAGCCTCCCTGATAATCCAGAGAAAAAGCACCCTCTGAAATGCGGCACGCATTCCAGAGGGTGTTGTCATTCAGCTTGATTTCATCGGTCTCCGACAATTTTCACGAAATTGACATCGGGATCTTCCGCTCCCTGAAGCTGCGTTTCTTCCTCTTTCAGCCACTGGATGTATTCCACCATCTCAGCAGAAAAACGCTCCCCAGGGGTTATCAAAGGAATTCCCGGCGGATAGGTCATGATGGCTTCTCCGCTGATTTCGCCAACCACGTCTTCCAGCGCCATGACGTGCTTGGGGCTGTAATGGGCCTCCCGCGGCGTCATGATCAGGGACGGGTTGTAGAGGATATTGGTCTTTAATTTCAGCGCCTCCGGCTTCCGATGCTTTTCTGCCAGATCGATCAGCGCATCACAGAGTCTGCCGATGGACTCCTCCGTATCACCCACGCTGACGATGGCGAGCACGTTGTACATATCGCCCAGTTCCATCTGGATGTTGTATTCCTCCACCAGGAGATCATACACTTCAAAACCAGAAAGCCCCAGGCCGCGCACGTTGATGCCCAGCTTGGTCTCATCGAACCGATACACCCCAGGGTTACCGGTGAGCTCAATACCAAAGGCATAAATGCCCTCGATCTTATTGAGTCGTTCCCGAGCCCCGCGGCACAGCTTGATGACCTGGTCGAGGATTTCTTCCCCTTGCAGGGCCAATTGCTTCCGTGCCACATCCAGACTTCCCATCAGCAGATACGAAGCACTGGTGGTCTGCGTCAGGTTGATGGCAGTTTTTACTTCCTTATATGTGATCCGTTCTTCCCGAAGCAGGAGAATGGAGCTTTGAGTAAGAGATCCTCCGGTTTTATGGAGACTGACGGCACACAGATCCGCTCCCTGACTCATGGCACATCCGGGCAGTTCTGGATGAAACCGCATATGTGCGCCGTGGGCCTCATCCACCAGGACCATCATGTTCCGGGCGTGCGCCATCGCGGCAATGGTCTTGATATCACTGGCCGCACCGTAGTACGTTGGGTTGACGATGAACACCGCTTTTGCATCCGGGTTCTGCTCGATTGCCCGGGCAACGGCCTCCAGAGAGACTCCCATGGCAATGCCCAGGTTCTCATCGATTTCCGGCTGGATATATACCGGCCTTGCACCACTGAGAATCAGCGACATGACCGCTGATTTATGGGCATTCCGCGGCAGAATGATCTTCTCACCCGGCTTGACGGCTGCCAAGATCATCGTCTGTACCCCGATGGTGGTTCCATTCACTAGGAAGAACGCACCGTCGGCGCCGTAAGCTTCAGCTGCCAGATCTTCCGCTTCCTTGATGACACTTACGGGGTTACACAAATTGTCCAGGCACGGCATTGAATTCACATCCAATTCCAGCATGGTGCTGCCAAAATACTCCCGGTATTCCGGAAGTCCTACGCCATGCTTGTGGCCAGGTACATCAAATGGGACGACGTTGCGGCGGTGATAAGCCACCATGGCGTCGAAAAGCGGCGTCTCCGCCTGTCGATTACGCTCCATCCCCTCACATCCTTTACAATTATTGTCCTGACACCTCAGATGCCAATCTGTATTATTATAGGGCCTGGTAATGAAATATTCAAGTTAATCAATCAGACTGTATCTGGAGCCCTTCAAATACTGTTCATGCTGATGGAGATAGGAAATGACCTGATCCACATGGGCAGACAGTTCCAGGCCCAGCAAGCCAGCCCCTTCCTCGATTCCTTCCCGACTCACGGCCCGGGCAAAAGCCTTGTCCTTCATCTTTTTTCGGATAGAGCTGAATTTTAATCCCTCAAACCGGTCCGGCCGGACCAGAACCGCTGCGATGATGAAGCTGGAAAGTTCATCCACTGCATAAAGCGCTTTTGCCATGGCCGTATCTCTGGGAACTCCGGTATCGTCCCCATGGGCCAGCACTGCGTTGACAAAAGCCTGGTCGAAACCCGCCCCTTGTAGAATAGGCGCGGCTCCCATGGGGTGAGTCGCCGGTGCCTCTTCGAAATCGACATCGTGCAGCAGACCGCACAGACCCCATAATTCAACGTCTTCGCCCAGGTTTTCGGCATAGCCCCGCATGGATCCCTCCACGGCCAGGGCATGACGGATCAGGGTATCTGACTGTGTATGTTCTTTTAAAAGTGAAAACGCCTGCTCTCTGTTCATCGCACCCTCCTACAGATTCCAGGACCGGGCCAGCTTATAGACCAGCCGGGTCAGGTCAGTCAAATCCTTGACGGTGATATATTCATCAAGGGTGTGACATTTAGACATCCCGGTCCCTAGATTCAGAAGCCTCAGGCCCCGGTTGTTGAAAATATTGGTATCGCTGCCCCCCCCGGATGCGGCCCGGTAAGGTTTTAGACCGATTTCTGCCATGCATTTCTCGGTGAATGTCAGCAGGGGGTCTCCCTCCGTTACGTCATAGCCGCCATATTCACGGGTAACCTGGATATCTGACCGGGCGCCGAAGGTGCCACAGGCATCCTCTACACATTTCACCATGTGGCGGGTCTGAGCGTCCAGCTTCTCTTCTGTCAGGCTGCGGGCCTCTGCTTTGATCCACACCTCCGGACAGACGATGTTGGTGGCATCACCCCCGCGGATGATCCCGATATTTGCAGTGGTTTCTTCATCGATCCTGAGAAGATTCATGTTCTGAATGGCGCTTGCCGCCACCTGGATGGCACTGATCCCTTCCTCGGGACAGATTCCTGCATGGGCCGGCCGGCCAAAAATCCGGGCTTCGATCTTATCCTGGGAAGGCGCCTTGACGACAATCTGCCCCGGTGAACCGCCGCTGTCCAGAACAAAGCCCTGAGAGCCCGTGACCAGACCCATATCCATATGCTTGGCCCCGTTAAGCCCCCCCTCTTCAGCGATCGTGAAGACCACTTCGACGGTGCGGTGCGGTTCTCCGCTCTCACGAAGCATCTGCAGGGTTTCCACGATGGCTGCGATACCGCCTTTATCATCCCCTCCCAGAATCGTATCTCCTGAGCTGCTGATGACACCGTCCCGTATGCAGGGGACAATGCCTTTTCCCGGTATCACGGTATCCATGTGGGCACTGAAGACGATGGGTTCCCCTGGCAGGGATCCCTTCAACCGTCCCACCAGGTTGTTGCCATCGGATCCGATTGCCTCGCCGGCATTGTCAAAAGCCACTTCAAGCCCCAATGCCTCCAGCTGGGACCCCAAAAAACGGGCGAAAGTCCCCTCCGATTTTGTTTCACTGTCAATCTGAACATACGCCATAAAGCGATCCAGCAGTCGTTGTTCCTGTATCATAGCACCACGCTCCATCATTATTAGTCTGCTTTCATTATAACAAATTCCTGGGTTTTCAAATCAAAACATAAAAAAAGAGGAGCACCGGGCCCCTCTCACATCCTATACAAACCCTTTATATTGAACATCCGTATCCAGAATGTGTCGTTCAATCCAATTGGCAACGAATCCCAACATCTCAAAAGCCACTTTGTTCTGAAACACTTCCAAATCCTGTGTGGACAGCTCATCCAATTTCTCAACGAACTTCCGATGTTCCTCCTGATGATCCGCCAGGTTCGGATAACCCGCCGCCTCCAGCATGCCCTCTTCAAAATCAAAGTGGTAGACCGTATAGTCTGCAAGTCCTTTGATGAGACCCATCAGATCATCATACTTATCCTCGCTGCGCTTTTGTTTCAACAAATCATGGATCTCGCTGCCCAGTTCGAAAAGGCGCTTGTGCTGCTCATCAATGGCGCCGTTACCCAGTGCGTATTCTTCTTTCCAAGCAAACATGTTTGTTTCCCCCGATGTCATCAAAGTGGATTGACACAATAAAACCGGGGACACGATGGCCCCCGGGGTGGTACTCATGACTCTGAACGGCTGGTTTTTGATTGAATCCCAGCTTATGCAGTTGTTATGACAGGCGCTGTGTATACCCGTGTTGCCAGCTCACGGTCCAGCATCAGCATGCCATGGCCGTTGCCATAAACCATCCGGAGTTCTTCCAGGATCTTAGTTGCGTTGGCTTCCTCTTCAACCTGTTCATTTACAAACCATTGAAGGAAATTCACCGTAGCGTAATCCTTTTCTTCGATGGCGATGCTCATCAGGTTGTTGATCAACGACGTTACAAGCTGCTCATGCTTCAGCGTTGTTTCAAAAACATCCACTGCATCTTTCCACTCTGTCTGCGGTCCTTCAATGGCCGTCAGCGCGACACGTCCGCCCCGCTCACAAATCCAATCGAAGAATCGGAAACCGTGGAACTGCTCTTCCTGGAACTGTACCCGCATCCAGTTCGCAAAACCGGGAAGGCCCTGAGCGTGGAAGTATGCTTCCATGGAGGCGTACAGATAGGCTGAATAAAGTTCTGCGTTAACCTGCTTGTTGATTGCTTCTTCTACCCGCTTATTCATCATGATCGCACCTGTCCTTAGGATTTCCACAAACTGTGAAGATTGCAGTACTCCCGCGCATAAAGCACTTTATCGGAAGTCTTGAAGGTAGCCGTTGGCTCATCTCCAGGCTTCAGGAACTGTGTCAGGACCTGTTTGTCCGTTACCAGCTGAACCCACTCGATATAGTGATTTTCCAACATTGGATGGAGCGTGGAACCCACTGTCACTTTATAACCGCCATCAACAGCCTCCACAAGGGGAACGTGTTTCTCTGTTGTCTTGTCGGCAGTCTTCTCTTCCAGAAGCATCATCTCTTCACCGCAGCATACCAGAGAGCCATCGGCTTGATGATAGACCTCAACAACGTTGCCGCATTTTTCACATTTGTATATTTCCAACATTTTGCTCATGCTTTACACGCCTCCTTAGTTTTTCTTTTTCAAACACGTGGCGCAGATCCCTTTGAAATAAAGATGCTGCTCATGAATCTGAAAGCTGTCCAGAACACTGGCACTTAACGCCGAAATATCTGCATCGAAATCCGTGACCTGTTCACATTTTTCGCATTTGAAATGTCCATGAATCCCAGTGTTGGCATCGTAACGGGTCTCGTTCTCTTCAATGGTGAGGAGCAGAGCGATGGATTCTTGGACGAACAGGTTCAGAGTGTTATAGACAGTGGTTTTAGAGAGCGTAGGAATATCCTTGACCAATACCTGGTAAATCTCGTCCACTGTCGGATGGGTCCGGTGATGGTAGAGATAATCGTAGATTTTGATCCTTTGATAGGATGGTTTGATCTTATGACTTTTTAAGTATTCACCAATGTCTTCAATATTCATGTTCATCCAAAATCTCCCTTTCGGTCTATCACATCGCCTGCCTGTTAATCACACCAGTTCGAACATATCCTTGCCAACGCCACAAAGCGGGCACACCCAATCTTCAGGAATATCTTCAAAAGCCGTACCTGCTGCAATACCGCTGTCCGGATCACCAAGTGCTGGATCATACTCATACCCACAAGCTGTGCATACATACTTTTTCATAATCATTCCTCCTTGAGAGTTTATTCCCGAACTCGGGCTTTTTGATTGATACCCTTTACGGGTTTTTCAAAACATAAAATTTGATCGCAAATTACAATTAAATAAAGATTGTTAATATGTAATCGTTTCAATTCATTTTATCACTCGGACCACGTCGGCGCAAGTACCCTGCTAAAAAAAAACAGAAGCCGCGTCGATGCCAATCAACCAGGGCACCTGTGCGGCTTCTCTGCTACTTCACATACTGGATCAAGGTCTTCATCAGGGCTTCCAGCTGCGCACGGTCAATGGGATTCCCCTCTTTGTCCGTTGACAGGCACCCCATCATGTTCTCCTCCATGATCATCAGCCCCACTTTATGAACCGAGGATTTAATGGCGGCAATTTGAAGGAGAACATCCTCACAGCATTTTCCGTCCTCTACCATCTTTTCAATCCCGGCGATGTGTCCTTTGATGGTCCGCAGCCGGTTAAGAACGTTCTTTCTTGCTTCTTCGTTTGCCAAATCATTCACCCTTCCTGATATACTTTCACGTCATCGATTCTCTTCCAGGAGCTTCAGCAGTGCATCTTTTTTATAGGGCCCCACATGATGTTCCGCTACGATCCCGTCCTTGTCGATCAGGATTACGGTAGGAATGGAGCTGATGCCATATTGGTTCGACACGGTTCCTTCTTCATCCAGCAAAACCGGGTATTGAATGTTTTCGGATGCGACCAAGGCTTTCACATCCTCCAGTTTATCACTGGCGGTGATATTGATGGCCAGCATTTTGGAGTTAACATCCTTCAGTGCTTCGTGAACCTCACGAAGTTCGGGCACTTCCGCCCTACAGCCCGGTCACCAGGAGGTGAAGAAGATTAGGGCCACCGAGCTTCCTTTCAGTTCAGAGAGTGTCCACGCCGTACCCGCCAGGTCTTTCAGAACAAAATCAGGCGCCTGCATCCCTTTGAACGGGCCGGTCTTTACCGCTGCCGGGGCAGCCGGGTCCTGACCCGGTTGGGACACCGTTTCCTGCGCCTTTGGTGTACAGCCTGCTACCGTCACTGCCACGACTATAATTAGCAGCACCGAAAGCCATATGCTCCGCATCTTCTGATTCATAACTGCCTCCTTTTAGAAACCTAAAAGCAGACGATCCAGCCAGTTTGTCAGAATCAATACCCCGGTCAATACAATCAGGGTACCGGTGACTTTTTTAATGATATCAAAAAATCGTCCGCTGTTTTCAAGTTTTTTCAAAATCTCCGATAAAAACAAAGCCGTGATGAGAAATGGGATGCTAAAGCCCAGAGAATAGACAATCAGGAGCCGGATTCCCACCGTCAGGGTCAGGCTATTCGCCGCAACCACCAGGACAGAACCCAGGACGGTTCCGATACATGGGGTCCAACCGAAGCTGAACACCATGCCTATCAGGACCGAATTGACAAACCGGGGTTTTCCGATTTTCACCCTGAACTTCCGCTCCCGGTTCATCCAGGGGATTTTGACAAACCCGCCGTGGAACAGACCGAATACAATCAGGGCCACCCCACTGACGCGCTTGAAAATCTGAGAATTCAATACCAGATACTGTCCGATAGCGGTCGCCGTCAGCCCCAGCAACGAGAAGACAATCAGCAGCCCCAGCAGGAATCCGGCCGATTGGATCAGGACCGTTTTTCGGAGCCCCCTGGAATCCTGCTCTAAATCCTCCAGGGAATTGCCTGTCAGATAACTGAGATAGACCGGCATCAAGGGAACCACACAGGGGGATAAAAAGGAGGCCGCTCCTGCGAGAAATACGGCAAAATCTGTTAAATTCGTCTCCATGGCGACCTCCTTCTCCCCGCTTTTGTTAGATGAACAGGCTCATATCCGAATTTTCCGCCGCCCCCAGGAAGGTGGCGACGCCGCCCAGCTCTATGCCGTCGATCAGTTCTTCCTGGGAAATCCCCATGAGGTCCATGGACATATTGCAGGCGACCAGCCGCACGCCATTGGCCTTGGCCATCTCCATCATCTGTTCCAGGGAATCGACGCCGTGGTGTTTCATCAGGCCCCGGATCATGGCGGCGCCCATGCCCCCCATGTTCATTCGGGAAAGCCCCAGCTTCTTGCTGCCCCGGGGCATCATCATGCCGAACATGGCGCTGATCAGATTCTTCTTCACCGATACCGGCTCCGGGCGACGCAGGATGTTAAGGCCCCAGAAGGTGAAGAACAGCGTCACTTTGCGGCCCATGGAGGCGGCACCGTTGGCAATGATGAAGGTGGCGATTGCCTTGTCGAGATCCCCGCTGAAGACAACCATGGTCTTATCATCGCCCCCAGCCTGAGGCTGATGCGGCGCACTCTTAGCAGAACCCTTCTGTAGGATGGCGTAGAAGCCCTTCTCCCGTTTGCCGGAATCCAGAAGGATATTCCCTGTCCGTTCTGCCCAGACACCGATATCACTGGAAAACCCGGGGTCCGTGGCCAGGATATCCAGTTTATCACCCGGTTTTAATTCTTTCATCCGCAGGGCCACCTGCATAATGGGGCCCGGGCATTGGAGACCGCTGCAGTTCAGTTTATAGGTTTCGCCAGGAACCAGGATGTTCTCTTCCGATTCCACGTCGCCGCTTTCACTGTAAGCAGTCCCCCCATCGCCGCTGCTGATGCCGCCGCACAGACCATTATCCTCCTGACAATAAACCATGGCGTACGTTGTGTAACCTCCGCTGAGGTTCAGGACTTCTTCAAATCCATGCTGCTTCAAGATCCGGGCTGCAATGTATCCCCGAAGACCCACTGCGCAGTACACAATGATCTTCTTGGTCCGATCCAGTTCCCCCATGCGCTTGCGCAGGGAATTGACCGGGATATTCACAGAATGGGTGATGAACCCCAGTTCTCTTTCCAGAGGTTCCCGGACATCAAGGATCTGGTACTGATTCAAATCGATCTCTTTCATGTCGTTCCAGTGGATTACACCGGTTTTCCCGGTAAGGATATTCTCCGCCGTAAAGCCCGCCATATTCACCGGATCCTTCGCAGAAGAATAGGGGGGTGCATAGGCCAGTTCCAGCTGCGTCAGGTCATGGATCGTTCCGCCCATGCGCAGGGCTGTGGCAATGACATCAATGCGCTTATCCACGCCGTCATACCCCACGGCCTGGGCTCCCAGTATCTTGCCGTCCATGCCGAAGATCAGCTTGAGGGTCATGGGGATGGCCCCCGGATAGTATCCCGCATGGGACTTCACATGGATAATGGATACGTGATAGTCCGTTCCGGACACCTTGCCCATCCGCTTCAGGGATTTTTCGTTCAACCCCGTGGCGGCAACCGTCAAATCAAACACCTTGGCGATGGACGTTCCCTGGGTGCCATTGTAGGTTTCATTTCCGCCGGCAATATTGTTCGCAGCGATACGTCCCTGCTTGTTGGCCGGCCCGGCCAGGGGGATCATGGTTTTACCACCCAAGACCAGGTCTTCCACTTCAATGACATCGCCAACCGCGTAGATGGCAGGATCGGAAGTCCGCAGATATGGATCCACAACAACCCCGCCCCGCTCGTTGATCGCCAGTCCCGCTTCCTTTGCCAGCTGTGAATTGGGTCGGATTCCAATGGACAGAAGCACCAGATCCGCTTCAATCTGCCTGCCGCTTTGAAGAGTAATCAGGGTCACGCCGTTATGGTATTCAAAGGATTTCACGCCGTCCGACAGATACAGGCGGACCCCCTTGGCTTTCAAATGCTGATGGACCTGCTGAGCCATTTCAAAGTCGATGGGCGCCATGACCTGATCCAGCATTTCAACCAAGCTCACTTCCAGCTTCAGATCCCTGAAGTTCTCTGCCATTTCAATGCCGATGAACCCGCCACCGATGACCGCCGTTCGGCGGGGCCGCTTCTCGATGACATAGCTCTTCACCGCATCGGTGTCTGGAATATTCCACAGGGTGAAGATGTTGGGTGAATCAATCCCTGGGATGGGCGGCTTCAGGGGGGTAGATCCCGGAGAAAGCACCAGGAAATCATAGCTTTCTTCATAGGTTTCTCCCGTGGGGACCTTCCTAACGGTGACGGACTTCTTGTCCTTATCTATGGCAATGACTTCTTGTTGAGTCCGGATATCCATTTCAAACCGGGCTTTCATCGCCTCAGGGGTTTGCACCAGAAGAGCCGACCGTTCTTCGATAGCCCCTCCGATATAGTACGGAAGTCCGCAGTTGGCAAATGAAATATATTCGCCCCGCTCAAAAAGAATGATCTCCGCCGTTTCATCAACCCGTCGGAGTCTTGCTGCCGCGCTGGCTCCACCGGCTACGCCCCCTACAATCAGTACTTTTCTGCCCATTGTTGTTCCTCCTGTATTCTCACTGTGCAACGTCATCCGAATGCCGTTTATTTATACCCCTCCCCGGGAGGGGGGTGTTCATGTACTCATCATACCCCTGTACATTGATTTTGTCAATTGATTCACAGCATTAAAGTCCCATTCATTTTTTACCCCCAACCTCTCCCCCATCAAACCTTTTTCTGTTCACCGCTTCCGGACATAAGGAAACCCGGCTCTGCTGAGCCGGGTTTCCTGAGGGTGTGTGATTTTAGCCGAGGAAGATCGCCATATCATCTTCAACCGTTGTGATGCCTGCGATACCGAAGGTCTCAACCAGAACGTTGGCCACATTGGGTGACAGGAACGCTGGCAGAGTGGGCCCCAGGTGGATGTTCTTCACGCCGAGGTACAGGAGAGCCAGCAGAACGATGACTGCCTTTTGCTCGTACCAGGCGATATTGTAGCTGATGGGCAGTTCATTGATATCGTTCAGCTCAAAGACTTCTTTCAGCTTCAGGGCAATCACTGCCAGAGAGTAGGAGTCGTTACACTGACCGGCATCCAGAACTCTTGGAATCCCACCGATATCGCCCAGCTGCAGCTTATTGTACCGATATTTGGCACAGCCGGCTGTCAGGATCACGGTATCTTTTGGCAATGCATTTGCAAAATCTGTGTAGTATTCACGGTCCTTCATGCGGCCATCGCAACCTGCCATGACAAAGAACTGTTTGATGGCGCCGGTCTTCACCGCATCCACCACTTTATCAGCCAATGCCATCACTTGATTGTGAGCAAATCCGCCCACGATTGTTCCGGTCTCAATTTCTGTGGGAGCCGGCAATTTTTTAGCGTGCTCAATGATGGCGGAGAAATCCTTCTTCCCGCCAGCTACTCTATCGGGGATGTGCACGCAGCCGTCAAAACCGGAAGCGCCGGTTGTGTAGATGCGGTTCTTGTAGCTCTCTTTAGGAGGAACAATGCAGTTGGTCGTGAAAAGGACGGGGCCGTTGAAGGATTCGAACTCTTCCTTCTGCTTCCACCAAGCGTTTCCGTAGTTGCCCACGAAATGATCATACTTTTTAAACGCAGGATAGTAGTTCGCCGGCAGCATCTCACTGTGGGTGTACACATCTACGCCAGTGCCGGCTGTCTGAGCCAACAGTTCTTCCATATCCTTCAGATCATGACCGGAGATCAGGATGGCCGGATTATTCCGGACACCGATGTTAACGGAGGTGATTTCCGGATTGCCATAGCTGGAGGTATTGGCTTTATCCAGCAAAGCCATGACTTGCACGCCGAATTTTCCGGTTTCAAGGGTCAGGGCAGTCAGGGCCCCTGCATCCAGTGTATCGTCCTCTGTGGCAACCAGGGCTTTTTCCATGAAGCTGGTGGTTTCCGCATCATCGTAGCCCAGGTTCAATGCATGCTCAGCATAAGCAGCAACGCCCTTGAGGCCGTAAATCACCAGTTCCCGAAGGGAACGGACATCTTCGTTTTGTGTAGCCAGTACGCCGACTTCTGGAGAAGCAGCCTTGACATCGAACTGATCAAGCGCACCGGACCAGAGAGCGGAGTCATTATAAGGCTTGTCAGCAAGTTTCCCTGCTTTTACAAGGGTTGCTTTCACGGTGTCGCGAAGTGTCAGGGCCTTTTGTACACGACCTTGGAAAACCTTCTTGTCAAAGTTGGCGTTCGTAATGGTTGAAAACAGGCTTTCAATCAGGAACCGGTCTGTCTTGGGATCATTCAGACCAGCGGCTCTCGCCTGTTGGTTGTACTCGGAGTAGCCCTTCAGAACGAAAATCAGCAGATCCTGGAGATTCGCTACCTCCGGCGCCTTGCCACAGACTCCTACCTTACTACAACCCTTACCTCCGGCAGCTTCTTGACACTGGAAACAGAACATCGACATAGTCATTCTCCTTTCATCTCGTGGTTTATTTTGAGTGGTGTGTTCGTAAGAACACATAACATTGTGCCTGGATTACTTTCTGGACCCGTCAATTCCGATGGTCACTTCATTGTAAGGGACGATGACGCCGCTGTTCAGCATCGCCTGTCTGACCGCTGTAACGATTCCACCGCAGCAAGGAACCTCCATCCGAACGACGGTAATGCTTTTCGGCTGACTGACTGTGAAAATCTCTGCCAGCTTTTCAATGTAATACTGGTTATCATCCAGCTTGGGGCACCCGATGAGGGTAATGCGCCCCTGGATGAAATCCCGGTGGAAGGCACCATAGGCAAAGGCGGTGCAATCGGCAGCAATCAGGATATCCGCCTGCTTCAGATAATCTGCATTGGGATTGACCAGCTTTAACTGAACCGGCCACTGTGACAACTGAGATGGAATCTCTCCGCCCGTTGGTATTTCAGGTTTTCTGTCAAGGATTGGCGGGCCTCCCGCTGGTTTTAGGATTTTCTTTGCCTGGGTTCCCGGGCAGCCGCAGGGCATGGGCTCCGGCTGGGGTTTGATTTCAGGTGCCTTTATTTCAGCCAATCGCTGATCCACAGCCTCCTGGGAGTATTCGTCGGCTTCTCTCTCAATAATCCGGATGGCATCGGTGGGGCATGCCGGGAGGCAATCTCCCAAGCCGTCGCAGTATTGATCACTGACCAACTGCGCCTTTCCGTTCACCATTTGTATGGCTCCTTCGTGGCAGGCCTTCACACACAGCTCACAGCCGTTACAGAGGGCTTCATCTATACTGACGATTTTTCGTTTCATCCGGTCCGTCCTTTCGTAGTTCTTCACGTTGTCTGCGATTTGACAACCTGAGTATACCCCGATACACTACAGGTATACGGTAACTGATGTTACGAAATGAGATTTCATGGAGGTCCTATGCAAAAATACTTTCCGGTTCTGCAAAACAGCGGACTTTTCAGGCAGTTATCCGAAAATGACCTGTCTGCACTTTTCGCTTCCCTGGATTCGCATCTTCGGGATTACGTGCGGGATTCCGCCATTGCTTTTGAAGGGGAAGCCTGCGAACATATCGGCATTGTGCTGGAGGGACAATTGGAGCTCCACAACCTGTATCCCTCCGGGCGTACCGTCACCGTCACCCACCTGGGCCCTGGGGATACCTTCGGGGAAGCGATACTCTTCACTCCTCAACATCAATACCCGATATCAATCATGGCTACTCAAAAATCTCGCGTTCTATTTATAAGTCGCCAAGCCCTGCTGCAAGGCCTCACCCAGACCCCGGTGCTGCTGGAGAATTTCCTCTCGCTTTTATCCTCCAAGCTGTTCATGCTCAATCGCCGGGTTAAGATCCTGTCCATGGATTCAATCCGACAGAAGCTGTGCGATTACCTGATCACCCTGTATAAGAAGCAAAAAAACAAAACCCTCCGAATGCCGGTGAACCGCCAAAAATTGGCGGACCTGCTGGGGGTTCAAAGGCCCTCGCTGTCACGGGAGCTGATTCATATGAAGGAAGAGGGCTTGATTGACTATGATAAGGATACGGTGACACTGCTGGATCTGGAAGGCATTGAAGCGGAGCTGTAGCAAAATAAAAAAACCCGGAGGCAGGTGCGCACTCCGGGTTTTCAGCTTATTTCAGCAGTTCATCCAACCGTTTCTTATCAAAGCCCTGGATGATCTCTTCATCCACGAAAATCACGGGAACACCCATGAATCCCTGAGCCATCAGTTCTTTTCGGGCCTGCACATCGGTGCTGACATTTTTCTCAGTATAGGCAACTCCGATGGAGTCCAGGTACTTCTTGGCTTCTACACAATACCCGCAGGTGTTGGATGAGTAGATGACAACATTCTTCATTATGGAAATCCTCCTTGTTTTTTCTTTCTATTCTAACACGAAGAGCCGCCGATTTGGGGGCGAATGCTGAATCCTTTTCCAAACCAGCTATCCGAATAATCTACTGCAAATCCCTTGTAGATTTCCACCAATTCTTTTTCAATGACGAACTTCTGATCGTGAACCATGATGACTTGATCGTCTTCCTTTTGCTCATCCAGAGCAATGCCGAATACGGGACCGCCTCAGCCATAACCTTTCACAAGGATGCGGATACCGTCAGTCTTATCTTTTACCGCTTCTGAGATGGCTTTCAACGCTTTTTCAGTTACATTTATCATAGCTTCCTCCTGTTGTTGGTGTCCCATCCCCCTGGGAGGGGGGTCTATGGTTCTATAATACATCGTCGGCATAGCCTTGTCAATCGATTTTTCACCCGAAGCCTGTGGATTAATTATGCAGGTTACCAATCGTTATAATTGTTGCTTAGCAACGTATTCACAGTTTACCCACTGCATCTCCCCATTTTATCAACAGGTTATCCACACCCGGTTTCTGCATGTTACCATTCGTGCCTCAAAAATACCCCCCTGCCAAAGTGCCTGACAATTCCGGATATTCTGATTTCTGAACTTTTTGATAAACATACGCAAAACACCTGCAGGCATCATCCGTGGTATAATGGTGATGAATCTCAAAGCACTCTCCCCACAGGAAAGGACGATCTATGACCACATGGCGCACAACGGGACACCGGGGGGATACCCTGGAAGACCTCATCACCCTCTCGAACGCGTATTACCACAAAAACGGGATCTGCAGGGTCGATAAAGCGGCTACCCCAATCAAGGTCGTGGATATCAACGATAAGGGACTGATCACCAAGGGCTACTTTGAAAAAAAAGCCACCGTGGACTTTTTCGGCGTTATACAGGGAATCCCCATCACCTTCGATGCCAAGGAAACCGATCAGAAGAGCCTGCCCCTTTACAATATCCATGCCCATCAGGTGGAATATATGAAGGATTTCACGGCCCAGCGGGGGCTGGCCTTCCTGATTCTCCACTTCAAATTTTGTGACGAATACTATCTGGTGCCCTTTGAGGTCCTGCTGGATTTCTGGGAGAAAGCCGGCAAGGGGGGGCGGAAGTCCATTCCCTATACCGCCATGGAGGAGCGTTTCAAGATTCCCCAGGTAAAGAACGGCATGCTCAACTACCTCGCCGTCCTGAACGGTTATATGGATTATAAACAGGCACTGAAAAAATAAAACCGGCTTTTCCCATCAGGGGAAAGTCGGTTTTTGATTGTTACTGAATTTGAAGGGTGCTGAGGGCATTCATCATCTCAATTCTCTCGGCATCATCCCGCCAGGTGACCACGATGCCCAGCATCTTGTCAGCCATCTGTGTGGCATAATACTCCTGGTGGATCGTAAACAGACTGGTTTCAACGGCTATAGGGAGATGTGCGAATTCAACGCCTCCGATATCCGCAGCGTCCAGAGGGGCCTCCAGATTCTGTTTGAAGCCCATGGGCATCTGCCGCTGAGCCATCACTTGACGGCTCGCTTCCAGATAGGCCTTGGCATCCGTGACGCCTTTGCCATCAACCCGCTCCACCATCATGACCAGGCTGGGGTTGAATTCCTTCTGGTTTTCAAGGGGGTTCTTGAATATCTGCAGCAGGTTGTATATGGAGAGGGACTCTACATTCTTCTTGGCGGCATCCAGCGCTTTCTGATCCTTGATCTGAGTTCCCGCAGAAGCCACGGTGGCCTTCATGGGATCTTCCTGTACATGCCAGTCAGCCGGGAGGTCCAGCTCCGTTTTCAGCCAGGTGTTGCTGTAATGGTCTGTTTTCACGGTTCCATAATAGGAATCGACCGTCTTCTGATACTGTGCTTCATAGTCTGGGGCGCATCCGCTGGCCACCAGAATGACCAGGGCCAGGCTCAGGATGATTGCGATCGAATGTCTCATCAGGCATTGTCTCCCTTTTCGTGGGCCACCGCATTGGCCAGTGTGGCAAATTCTTCAATCGTTAACGTTTCGGCCCGGCGAATGGGGTCAATCCCCGCTGCAGCCAGAACCTCACGGACCTGGTCCTTTGAAAAAGACAAGCCGCTGTCTGACAGAGCGTTGAGCAGAGTCTTGCGCCGTTTACCGAAGGCGCCGCGTACCGTGGCAAAGAACAGCTTGCGGCTGATCACCTGAACCTTCGGCTGGTCCAATACCCTCAGCCGGATCACGGAGGACTCCACGGCCGGAGCCGGCATGAAGCAGCCCGGCGGAACCTTGAACAGAATTTCCGGATTACAGAAATACTGCACCGCAACGGAAAGGGATCCGTAATCCTTGCCACCCGGCTTCGCTGCCATTCGGTCCGCCACTTCCTTCTGCACCATGACCACCAAATCGGAGACGGGAATCCCCTCCTCCAAAAATTTCATAACGATGGGCGTGGTCACATAGTAAGGCAGATTGGCAACCACCTTGGGGGGGATATTGTCGAAATGCTCTGCAATCAAAGCCTTCAAATCAACCTGCAGCACATCCCCGTGGACAACGGTGGTGTTCGGAAGATCGCTCAGGGTTTCTTTTAGAATAGGCAGCAAGCTGCTGTCGATCTCCACCGATACCACTTTTTTCGCATTATCGGCCAGATAGCGGGTCAGGGTGCCGATGCCGGGGCCGATCTCCAGGACGGAATCTTCTTCTGTAATCTCAGCGCCATCGACAATCCGCTCGAGGACTGATTTTTCGATGAGGAAGTTCTGGCCCAGGCTCTTTGAAAACCTGAAGCCGTACCGTTCCATAATATCCTTGATCACACTGGGTCTTGTCAGTTCCATGGTCTATTTCTCCAAAGCCCCTAGGGCATTTTCTATGATGATGGCTGTAATGCCATAGTGGTTGAGCCGATGCAAAAGTTGTTTGGCGTTGCCGTATCCAATGCCCAGGGCGGCTCCCAGCCGGTCTCGCCGCTCAGCGGCATCGGCACAGCCGCTGAGTCCCCACCGGATCATATCCTGCTCCGTGTGGGCGGTATTAACGGCCCGCTGAACACAGCGGGCTTTTATCAGGGCCTCCAGAATAGCTTCCGGGGAGGCATTTTCCACCCCGATATCGCCGTCCCGAGTGCCCTCCGTGCGGCTGATCCAGGCATGCCGTACCCCCGGAATCCGGGCGGCGATCCGTTTTCGGATCTGCTCCCCTACATGGTCCGGATCGGTGAGAACGATGACTCCCACCTGCTCCTGGGCCCAGGCAATCCGTCTGAACGTATCCTCTTTGATGCCAAATCCTGAGGTGATGATCACTTCTGCCTCAACCGCCACCTTCACTGCCCGGGCGTCATGATAGCCTTCCACCACGATGGTTTCGCGAATAATGGGCTTAGTCATGGCTACTCCTTGATCCGGAAAAACTTCAGGGCATTCCGGCAGGTCTGCTCCCCGACTTCTTCCACGGTGATGCCTTTGATATCCGCCACCTTCTGGGCGACAAACCGCACATAACCGGGTTCGTTCCGTTGTCCCCGGTGGGGGATGGGCGTCAGGTAGGGGCCGTCCGTTTCAATCAGCAAGTGCTCCAGGGAGATTGTCTGAACGACCTCCACCGTCTTCCGGGCATTGGAGAAAGTGATGGGCCCGGCGATGGAGAGCATGGCCCCCTGCTTGATATACTGCTTCGCCAGTTCAGCGCTGCCGGAATAACAGTGCATCAGCACCCCGGTTTCAAAGGCTTTTTCAGCCTTGAGTGTATCGTAGATTTCCTGGTTGGCCTCCCGGTCGTGGATGACGATGGGCAGCCCCAGTTTTTTGGCCAGGTGGATCTGCTCGATGAACCAGTGCCGCTGCACATCCCGGGGTGAAAAATCGTAATGAAAATCCAGTCCGATCTCCCCAATAGCAACGACCTTTGGCTTTCGGGCCAGGTGGGCGATGAGCTGCAGCATCGTATCGTCCATCTCTTTCGCTTCATGGGGGTGAACCCCGACGGTGGCATAGATATGGGGCTCTTTAGCCGCCAGGGCCACTGCGTTTTGAGAGGTCTGCAGATCCGCCCCGGGGTTGACGATATATTTTACACCGGCCTCGTGGGCCCGGCTCAGGACAGCATCCCGATCTGCATCGTAGCGGGAATCGTCCAGGTGACAATGGGAATCGAACAGCATGCGTTCCTCCAGGGTATTCATTCATAGTGCATTGCTATTGTATCATATCCTCAATTGCAAATCGAAATGCAACCCTTCCGGTTTGAATTGAGCCTTATTCTTA
>CAYRIO010000026.1:0-46813 GCA_964424355.1 uncultured Peptostreptococcaceae bacterium | reverse complement strand
CGGTACGTTTACGGCAACGGATCGGAAAATCCAAAAGCTTACCGCAGCCCTGACGACGGCATACCCCCTTCAGAACTGGGAGATGATCCAGGCACTGGTGAACATTCACGCTCCCAGTATTACCTTTACATCCGTGGAAGCTATCACCAATGAAATCCTGCGAACCAATGTTGATTACAACAAGGTAAGGAGAGCAGTTGAAAAGGGAGTGCCTGTCTACTGGACCCGAGGCAACAGTCGGGTGCTTTACGACACGTGCGGTAAAGGCTGCGCTACCCAAGACTGGACAGCGTTCTCTACCGTTGAGCCCGGTTTTGAAACCTGCCAAACAGCATATGCGAGCCGTAGAACTAAGTGATGATTAACCCAGACAAATGTAAATACTAGAAAATATGACTTAATCCGAAAGATTTGATTTGGGTTATGTGTAATCAATGAGAGCATGGTCATCTATGATACCATGCTCTCATTTGTTTCAACGACACCATTGGATACTTATAAGAAGATGCTCTCCATTGAAAACAATATTTGTATAGGGGCGAGATGCTACATGGTTCTGGTTGATGAAAGAAATGACGAGTGATACAATCACTGTATTGCAATGGTACGATCGATTTCGATAAATCAAACTGAGGTGCACCGTATGAGCGATGTTTTAAAACCAAAAAATTCAATTCAATCTGTCAGCCGAGCTATTGAAATATTAAAGCTTTTTGAAAATAACGATGAGCTTGGTGTTACAGAAATCAGTAAAAGTACTGGGCTCCATAAAAGTACTGCATTTGGTCTTATTTCAACTCTGGAAATGTATAATTTGTTGGAAAAGAATGATATTTCAGATAAATATCGACTTGGAATCGATGTTTTTCGGCTTGGCACAAAGGTAAACTCAGAACTGAGACATATGGTGTATCCATATTTAGAGAAGCTCGTTTCACTCTATTCTGAAACAGTAAATTTAGTGGTGCTAGAATACCCCAATGTTGTGTACATGGAAAAAGTTGAAAGTTCTCATTCTATGCGTATTAGTACAGCGATAGGCGAAACTCGGCCACTGTATTGCACAGCGGTTGGGAAAATTCTTCTAGCACATATGATAGAAGAACAGCTTAATCAATATCTGGATACTGTGCCGCTTAGGCGATACACACCAAATACCATTGTAGACTCAGCAATATTGATAGAGCACCTTGCTTCAGCTAAGAAGGTTGGCTATGCTTTTGAAAATGAGGAGTTAGAATCAGGACTAAGTTGTGTCGCTGCTCCGATTATTAATCATATGGGAAAAGCTTTTGCTGCCATCAGTATTTCTGGTCCTTCTTCAAGAATGGATGAAATACAAAGAAGTCAGATTGGAAATACGATTTCGAGATTTGCTATAGAGTTATCCGCAAAATTTGGATGGAAACAGCGTTGAAAAAAGTATGTATTGTGAGAGCAGAAAACAGTTGACTTGAGTTTGTGCCTGTGCTAACATGAATTATAGTTGCAACTATAGTATAGAAAAATTAATATGTATAGTTTTCTAGGGTTCCGCAGTTATTACTGGCTGGTCCGAGAGAAAACGCACAGGAAACTGTGTACACGGAAGGATAAAAGCCTGGGAGATATTTCAAAAATATTTCCTTGGGCTTTTTTTGTTGTATTCATTTTGAAATCTGTAGATTTCAACTAGAAAAGGAGTGATTATTATGCTGCTAAAGTATATTCCGGTTGCATTGGTTGTTTTATCAAGTCTAGGCTATCACCTGTTTCAAAAATCAACTCCAGCAGTCATTAATCCATTTGTGACACTCATTGTCACGTATGCTGTAGCTACTGCAGTATCGATTCAGTCTTATTTTATGTTTGCACCTAAAGCCAATATATTCAACTTAATGGACGGAGTTAAGGCTGCAAATTGGGCAAGCTTTTTGCTGGGGTTTGCTGTTGTAGGGTTGGAATTGGGCTTCCTGCTGTCGTATCGTGCGGGTTGGAATATTAGCTCAGCCAGCCTTATATCAAACACGATGGTTGCACTGGTGCTTATTCCGGTAGGTCTGTTGCTTTTCAAGGAAAGCATTTCATTACCAGCTATTTTCGGTGTAATATTATGTATTTCAGGTCTGATTATGGTGTCAAAAACATAATGTACGGATTTTAAAATGAAAAACAGCAAATAGCTGGTCCAATAATTTGGTTTAATAAAAGTCAGAGATAGTTGGTAAGCATATCAGGAGAAATCGGGTAAGATCTGATGGTGAGAAATGAAGATAGCATAGTAGTAAAGCGGTCTTGCCAACAAGAACTTTGATCAGGAGTTCTGAGCGGTATGATTAAAGACATGCGTTTGCTCTGTGTTATGAATATCAATGACATATAATTAAGAGGAGGAGTAACAATGCAAAAATTCATAGTTGACAGTGAGTTTTGGAGTCTGTTTCCAAACGCTAGGATCGGAGTGGTTAGTTGCCGCGGTATTGATAATTCAATAATTGTTGATGATCAATATAAGGAAAATATATCAGATGCCGAGAAGCAAGCACTTAATTACCTGCAAAGCTCAGAATTCAGTGAAAACAAAGTCATAAAAGTGTGGAGAGAAGCGTTTCAAAAGTTCAAAACAAAGAAGGGTGCAAGGTCTTCTATCGAAGCACTATTAAAGCGTGTTTACAACGGAAATCACATCGGGACAATCAATCCGCTAGTTGATATTTATAATACAATATCCTTAAAATACGCATTGCCCTGCGGTGGTGAGGATATTGATACGTTTGTTGGCGATATCAGATTGACCAAGGCTGTTGGGGATGAAAACTTCCTTACCTTAGGTACTGATGAAAATGCCCCACCCTATGAAGGTGAAATAGTATACAAGGACGACGCCGGAGCAATTTGCAGGTGCTGGAATTGGCGTGAATCAGTTAGAACTATGCTAACAGAAACTACAAAGAATGCATTCTTGTGTATCGAACTGGTGGATGAAGAAAGATATCCGGAATTTGAAGACGCTTTAAAAGAATTATCAAGGACGGTAGAAATTGAATTGGGTGGCACTGCCATAATTTCGATTTTGGATATTAATAATAAGATGATTTCAATCGATTAATCAAAATGGAGGAATGACAAATGAGTGTTTTCAGTTACAAGGATATTTATCTAGAGGATGGTCTTAAGGTTCTGGAAGTCAATATCCTGCCAGAGAAATATTGCAACTTTGATTGTATATTCTGCCCAATTGGAAAATCAAACAATAAGGTTGATACGCCGCAGACATTCGATGAAATGGAAGCTTCTTTGATAGAATTTGAAAGCATTTTGGGGAATAACAACGTAGACTTAGTTTTCATCAATTCAAAGGGCGAAGCTTTTGTAAATGATCAAATTGAGAATGTCATTACTATTGTAAAAGATAAAAATCTACCTATAAAACTACTTTCGAACGGATATCTGCTAGGCAAGGCTGAATATGTTAAATATGCCAACATGTGCGATGAGATCATTGGCGAAATAAAAGTGATATCAGACGAACAGTTTCAAAAGGCACAAAGACCAATTGACGGATATACAATGGAAGAGCATATTTCGAATATGGTTTCTTTCAGTAAACAATACAATGGTAAATTTATATTGGAAGTAACGATTCTTAAGGGATATAACGACACCGAAGAGGCGATTGACAAGATGAAAGGCTTAATTAACGAAATATCACCGGATGAAATATTAGTTGTAAGAATGGAAGATGAAAAATTTGTGAAGAAGCTGGGGATCAGCGATGAAAAATATGCTGAGATCTCCAAGGCGTTGTTTGGTAATTAACTGGATTATGCATGAAGTTTCATTAGGGGTATCTTGAACAGACAGTTTGAATCTTTAACCTCTAAATTGGTGAAACTGAATCGATCTAAATGAAGAAGCGTCAAATAAGATTTGAAAATAATAATGGGTTAACGAGGGATTGTATATGAGGTTGGTACGATTTGATATTGGATAAGGTCCTACTGTAGGGATTGAAAACAGCTTAGATGATTGGTTTCTTGTTCGGAAATCTGCAGAACGCTGGGATGGAAATCAGTAGAGTCAATCCAGGAGATCATCGAGCAGTGTAATGTTGGACAGATTGCTGATGCTGTAGCCCAATCGGAGAAAAGACAGGAGTTGATAAGTCGGAGGCTGTTATCATGACGCCAATTCCATGGACAAAGCGGAATGTATTTTGTCTTGGGAAAAACTATATAGAGCACGCAAAAGAATTGGAGAGCGAAGGTGCCAACCTTTCGGGAGTGCCGGAATACCCAATCTACTTTACCAAGGCCGCATCGCCGGCAATTGGTTCAGATGAAGCCATTTGACTATTTCCTGAAGTTACTGGTGGAGATGTAGATTACGAGGTGGAACTAGCTGTGATAATTGGGAAACAAGGAGTGAATATTCCACTATCCGGTGCAGAAGATTACATTTTCGGGTACAGCATCATTAATGATGTTTCAGCTCGTCAGCTTCAGGTAAAACACCTTTTATGGTTCAGGGAAGAGTGTATTGATACTTATACTGTTATCGGCCCTGCTATTGTCCACAAAAGCATGCTGTCCATGCCGTTGAATCTAAAGTTGGGGACAAAGGTCAACAGAGAAATCCGACAGGAGTCAGATACAAGTCACCTGATATTCGATATTCCTACTATCATTAGCGACCTTTCTAGAGCAACAACGTTGTATCCTGGTGATATCATTGCCACGGGAACGCCATCAGGCGTTGGAATGGGATTTAAGCCACCTCGCTATTAACAAGCAGGTGATGTTGTAGAATGATGGATTGATGGAATTGGGGTGTTAAAAACCCGGTTACACCTTGAATGAAGTTGTAACACTTAAAAATAACTACCGACTGTGAATTAGGGATCCGCTGGTGGTATTGCCGGCCCATATCCCAGAAAAGAAAAAGGCGCCTCTGTAAACTTCCTGTACCCACAGTAGTTTATAGGGGTTGCCTTATGTGTGTGTGATTATTCGATACCACCACATGACGCTGAATTCCTGTACGGGCTGTACAGGAATTCAGCGTTTTCAATTTGTGCTGGAAAAGTAGGGTATTCAAAAAAAGAATTTGAAATATAATCGATTAAATGCAATTGACTGCTCAATAAAGATAGTGATAGAATGAGTCAACTAAATATAATCGATTATATCTAATAAAAAGAAAGTCGATTGTAGCTTTAGGGATGCGCAGTGCGAATTCTACGACAGGGGTAACAAAGATCAATGAAAACTAGGAGGGTCCAGTATGACCGAGGATCGAGAAAACGGTTTCATCGGCAAGAGTGTGCCAAGAATTGACGCTTATGACAAGGCAACTGGCAAAGCAAAGTTCATCGAGGATTACCAGGGGCAGTTCAAAGACCTCCTGCATGTAAAAGTGCTGCGCAGTCCCCATGCCCACGCAAAAATCGTCAGCATCGATACCAGCAAGGCCGAAGCTTTGCCCGGGGTCGCTACGATTGTAAAAGGTTCGGATGCGGATGTGCCGTGGTACTACCTGCCATATGCAGCCAGCTACTACGGAAACCCTGCGAAGGATGAGGTTATCTGGGCAGGGCAGGCAGTGGTGGCCGTTGCGGCGGAGACCATTGAAATCGCAGAGGAAGCCTTGGAACTGATCACCGTTGAGTACGAGCTCCTGCCATATATCATCGATCAGGAAGCCGCCTTTGGACCGGATGCAATTCCCTCCGTAAGCCCAGAGCTGGGTCTTGCAGCAGGCTACCAAGGCCCTCAGGCAGAAGGCCCCAACGTACTGGGGAGCTACAAGCTGAAAAAGGGGGATGTGGAAGCAGCCTTTGCAGAAGCGGATGTCATTGTAGAGCGTCGGTATTCCAATGACAAGAAGTCCACAGCGGCCATCGAATGCAACGGCCTCATCGTGGAGTACAAGAGCGACGGCATCACGTTGTATACCAACTGCTGCGGCATCCATGGGGTTGTGAAGGACAAGATCGGCACCATGTTCCCACAGCTGTCCGGTTCTCAGATTCGTGTGGTTCAGCCTCTTCAGGGCGGCAGCTTCGGAAATCGTTTGTTTCCTTTGATTGAGCCCTTGGGCGTGCTGATTTCACTCCGGACCAAGCGAAACGTTTCCTATGTGTTGACCCGTAAAGAGATGTTCATGTCATCCCCCTCCAACTGGCCCTGCGTTACTTACCTGAAGCTGGGAGCAAAGAAGGATGGCACCCTGGTGGCAGAACAGTTCAAGATCACTGAGAACACCGGTGCTGCCATTGAAAACTACTATGACGGTCGTCTTTCCGGTTCCGGTCTGCTTTGTGTCTACGATGTACCCAACGTTTTTGCCGATGGGTATGCCGTCAGCACCAACACGGTTCCCTGTGCACCCTATCGGGGGTTGGGATGTCCGGAGTCCGAATGGGCTATGGAGAATCTGCTGGATGAACTGGCCGAAAAGCTGGGCATGAGTCCGGTGGAGCTGCGACTGAAGAACTTCATCAAGCGTGGCGGTGAAAACCCTTACGGAGAGAAATTGACCAGCACCAGCGTTGCGGCCTGTCTCAATGCCGTGGCTGATGCCATCAAATTCGATGAGCCCAGCGAGCAGGAGGAAGGCCCCTGGCGTAAAGGCAAGGGAATCGCAGTGGGTGGTAAGCAGAACACTCCCCTGGGCCGTGCGGAAGCCGATGTCCTGGTTCACAGCGATGGCAGCATTGAGCTGTTGGTCAGCGTTGACGAGCAGGGCATGGGGGTACAGACCACGCTGATGCAGATGGTGGCCACGGAGTTCCAGATTCCTTATGAAAGCGTGAAAGTCACCCGGGCAGATACTGCCATCACTCCCTTCGACAACTTCGCAGCCTCCAGCCGGACCACTTACACCACCGGAAATGCTGTCCGTATCGCCTGCCTGGATGCCATCGAGCAGTTGAAGGAAGCTGCCGGACGTAAACTGGGCGTGGCTGCAATCTCCGTCACCATCAAGGAGGGCAAGGCTTTCATTGTGGGCTCCCATGTGGAATCCCTGCCCATCGCCGATCTTTTCGCTCCCTTCTCCTTCTTCACGGATCAGAACTGGGGTCTCCAGAAGGGAACACCGGTGCGAGGCCGAGGCGTCTTCTGTCCGGCTCCTGCCGTGCCTTGGTTCGGTGAAGGTCATGAAGACGGCCGGTCCCCACGGATGTGGAACTGGTACCAATTCAGCGCCTTTGCAGTAGAGGTGGCGGTAAACGTTGAGACCGGTCAGATCAAGCTGTTGAAGCTGGCTAGCGCAGCCGATACCGGCAACCCCATCAATCCCAAGCTGGTGGAAGGTCAGATAGATGGCGGCGTCATCATGGCACTGGGCTTTGCGGTTATGGACGGTCATGTTTACATCGATGGAAAGATGGCAAACCCCAATATGAGCGATTACAGGGTTCCCACCGTTCTTGAAACACCGCTTCAAAAGGATTTCATTCGTTTGATTTCACCGGATCCCCTCCCAGATGGCCCTTACGGTGCAAAAGGGATGGCGGAATCCATTACGGTTCCCGTAGGACCTGCCATTGCATCGGCTGTATATCAGGCCGTGGGCATTCGCCCCAAGGAAATGCCCATGACCGCTGAACGGATTCTGGAAATGATCAAGGAAAAGGAGGCTTCTAAATGAAAGGAACAGCAGTTGAAACCATCAGTGTCAATTTCCATGTCAATGGAAAAGCATACTCCCTCCAAGTGGAGCCTTCTAAAACGATTCTTCAGGTTCTTCGGGACGATTTGAACCTCACCGGTGCTAAAAAAGGTTGTGACGATGCCAACTGCGGTGCCTGCACCATCATCATGGACGGCAAGGCCGTGAAATGCTGCTCCCTCCTGATTGGTCAGGCCCGGGGAAAGAAGATCACCACCATTGAAGGTCTCGAAGGTGAGAATGGTCTGCACCCTCTCCAACAGGCATTCATCGACCGGTTTGCCATTCAGTGCGGCTTTTGCACTCCGGGGATGATCATGACAGCCAAGGCCATTTTGGACGCCAACCCCCATGCAAATGAAGAAGACATCCGAGAAGGCATGCACGGCAACCTCTGCCGCTGTACTGGCTACGTAAAGATCGTTGAAGCCGTGGAAGCTGCACGGGACCAGATGAACCGGTAAGTTCCCACAATTTGAGTCGAGGAGGAACGCAGAATGAAATTTGATTGGTATTATGAACCCACCAACCTGAATGAATGCATCGAGCTTCTAAACGAATATGGCTCAGAGGCCAAGCTGCTGGCAGGGGGAACCGACCTGGTGGTACGGCTGAGAAGCCGGGCTCTGAAGGTGAAAACCGTTATCAGCCTCAGCGCCATGCCTGAATTGGAACGAATCCGTAAGGCCGAGGACGGTCTGGTGATTGGCGCCATGGCCAAGCTGATGGACATTACTAAGTCGGACCAGTTCACTGGCCCCTGGCAGGTGGTTAAAAAGGGCGCAGGCAATGTATCCAGCATGCAGGTGCGGAACGTGGCCACATTGGGCGGAAACATCTGTAATGCATCTCCCAGCGCTGACACCGTACCGGGAATGATCGTTTCCGATGCAGAGGTCTCCATTGTTGGGCCGGAAGGGGAACGGACCGTTCTTCTGGAAAACTTCTTCGAAGGCCCTGGGAAGACAGTCCTGAAAAAGGGCGAACTGGTGACTGCTTTCAAGCTGCCTAAACAGGCTCCCGGCAATGGAACCGCCTACAAGAAATACGCCATCCGGGGAGATACGGATATCGCCATCATCGGTGTGGCAGCCCGGCTGAAGGTGAACGCCGCCGGGGTTGTGGAAGAGGCCCGGATTGCTCTGGGTGCCGTTGCCCCTACGCCGATCCGAGTTCCTGCAGCAGAAAGCATGCTGATCGGCAAGGTGCTTACAGAGGAGCTGGCCGCCCAGGCGGCTCAGGCTGCAGCCGATGCCTGTACCCCCATCACGGACGCCCGTGCCACCAAGGGCTACCGGAAGGAAATGGTCCGTGTTTGGACCCGCCATGTATTGCTGGAAGCACAGAAAAACGCCAAGTAGCCATTAGATCCTGGAAGGATGTTCCCCCGCTGCAATGGGGGAGCATCCTCCAAAATTCTGAAATGAGGATGAACATATGCAACAGGTGACCCCCAATGTTTTTACAGAAACCAAGATCCGGGGCTGTAATCCCGGAATCGTCTTCACCAGCGAAGGGGCAGTGTTCATCGATACTGCCCAGATTCTCACCTATCTGCTGGAAACCATCGAATTTGCCAAAAGCCGAGGCCCCATCAAGTATGTGATCACTACAGAGCCTCATATCGATCATATTTTCGGGAATCACTGGTTTCATGGGGTTTGTCCCATCATTGCCCATGAAAAACTTGAAAAGGATTTTTTCCTGGTTCCCGGCACCATGGACGGCTATGACTACAGCGTGGATGTCCTGACCCGGCAAGACCCTGAGGGGCTGAAGCACATGCCTGCCCGGGAGGATTACATCGTCAACAAACCGCAGATCACTTTCAGCGAGAATATGACCTTGAAAGTCGGTTCCCATACATTCCAGCTGTTCCATACCCCTGGACATTCCGATTCCCAGATTGCCGTGTATGTTCCTGAGGAACGGGTGGTATTTGTGGGAGACACCATTTTTGCAGGCTGCCAGACCTGGCTACACAGCGCAAACATCGAAGAACTGATCCAGTCCCTGGAGTTTATTGAAAAGCTGGATGTGGATCACATCATCCCAGGACACGGACCCGTGGTAACCAAAGCCTATATCCGGGAACAGATTGCTTTTATTCAGGAATGGATCGAAGCGGTAAGGGAAGGCATGGGAAAAGGGTGGACCCAGGAAGAATGCATTGAGCGGATCAATTTTGAAGACCGATGCGCAGTGGATATCGGTCAGGATGAAATGATGGAATACATTCAGCGGACCAATGTCATCAAATGCTTTAAGTACGTTACAAATCAAAAGGGTCATTCCTTTTAACTTTAAAATAATCGATTATCGATTAAAATCTGAAAAATGAGGAGGTTTCATGGTGAATCCAGGAACTGTAAAGCACATCACCATCATCGGGACGGGCATGATCGGCGCCAGTCTGGCAGCTCTTTTTACCGGAAACGGTTATCAGACCACTTTGCTGGACATCAATGATGATTTGCTGGCAAAGGGCAAGGAGCGATACGATGCCTGCTTTAAGGATCTGATTGAGAAGAAACTGGTTACGGAAAAACAGGCAGCAGCCTGTTCAGGGCTGCTGAGTCTGACCAGCTGCTATGAGGATGTGGCGCATACGGATTTTATTTTCGAATGCGTCGTGGAGCGGATTGAAATCAAGCACAGTGTCTACCAGTTGATTGAGAAACACTGCAAACAGGTAAAGGCGATCGCTTCATCCACCTCCGCCATCTCCGCCGATGATCTGGCCATCGGCCTGATGAAGAAGGAACTGCTGATCGTTGCCCATCCTTGGAATCCCCCTCATCTGGTGCCCTGTGTGGAACTGGTGAAGAGCCGGTATACCAGCGATGAAGTATCTGAAGTGGTTTACGACCTTTTGGAATCAACGGGTCGAAAAGTAGTGGTGATGAAAAAGGGAGCCCCGGGCTTTATCGGGAACCGGCTGCAGCATGCCCTCTACCGGGAGGCAGTCCATATGGTGGAGCAAGGCATCGCATCCCCGGAGGATATCGACAAGACCCTGAAGTACAGCTTCATCCCCCGGTACACCGCCATTGGCATCTTTGAGCATTTCGATTACGCAGGCCTGGATATGATTGTCAGCATTGATGATTATCTGTTCCCGGATCTGTGCACGGCGGATAAGACCCAGGATTATATCCGGTCCCGTTATGCGGAGGGGAATCTGGGACAGAAGACGGGGCTGGGAGTTTACGACTGGTCGGCGGTGGATATGGAAGAGTTCCGCCTGAGGGCCGCCAAACCCTATTTCGGATTTTTCAACTGGAACCTGCCTGAGGGCGAATAAGGTGAAGAGAAAAGGAGTGAACATGGTGATTTCAAAAGAAAAGAAACGCTGGATTTATGAAACGATGAGCCAGATCCGTTGGTTTGAGCTGAAGGCTCAGAATCTGTTTGAACAGAACAAGCTGCGGGGATCCGTTCACCTGTATGCCGGTGAAGAAGCGGTAGCTGCAGGGGTATGCGCTCTCTTGCGGGATGAAGATTATATCACCAGCACCCATCGAGGACATGGACACTGTATCGCCAAGGGGGCCAAGCTGGATAGAGCCATGGCGGAGCTGATGGGTAAAGCCACCGGCTATTGCAAGGGCCGCAGCGGTTCCATGCACATTGCGGACTTCACCAAGGGAAATCTGGGGGCCAATGCCATCGTGGGAGGCGGTATCCCCATTGCCACTGGGGCCGCTCTGGCGGCTAAGCTGAAGGGCAGTGACCAGGTGGCGGTGTCCTTTTTCGGAGACGGCGCTTCCAATGAGGGCACCTTTCACGAGAGTCTGAATATGGCGGCTGTCTGGAAGCTGCCGGTGGTATTCGTCTGTGAGAACAACGGATTCGGCATTTCCGTGCCAGCCTGGCAATCCACCTCGGTGAAGGATATCAGCGTTCGGGGGGCGGCTTACGGGATGCCAAGTGTCACGGTGGACGGCAACGATGTTTATGCTGTCTATGAAGCAGCCGAGGCCGCCATTGCCCGGGCCAAGGCGGGGGAAGGCCCAACTCTGATTGAATGCAAGACCTATCGGACCCTGGGTCACTGGACCGGAGACCCCCAGCCATACCGGACCAAGGAAGAGGTAGAAGACTGGAAGGCAAACCGGGATCCCATCACTCTGTTTCGTGAAAAACTCATCGCTGAAGGGGAATTCACAGCAGAAGAACTGGATGCCATGGATCAGGCGGCCATCCAGGAGGCTGAAGAGGCGGCGGAGTTCGCCATCAACAGTCCGGACCCGGATCCGGCCTTTGTAATGGAAGATGTTTTCTGTGAAGACAAGGAGGCAGCACAATGAGCATAAAAACGTATGCAATGGCCATACGGGACGTGATTGCGGAGGAAATGCGCCGTGACGACCGTGTTTTCATAATGGGCGAGGATATCGAGCTGATGGGGGGCGTTTTCGGATGCACCCGGGATTTATATAAGGAATTTGGAACGGAACGGGTGCGGAATACCCCCATTTCCGAAGCGGGGATCGTCGGAGCCGGGGTCGGTGCGGCATGTGCCGGCATGCGGCCCATTGTGGAGCTGATGTACATGGATTTCACCCTGGTGGCGGCAGACCAGATCATCAATCAGGCCGCCAAGACCCGTTATGTGTTCGGCGGGAAGGCGGAGATCCCCTTGGTGATCCGTGGCCAGCAGGGAATCGGCCGGGGCAACGCAGCAACCCACAGCCAGAGCCTGGAAACCTTCTTCATGCACATTCCGGGCCTGAAGGTGGCCTGTCCCTCCACGCCGGCAGATGCAGCCGGACTCCTGAGAACCGCCATCCGGGATAACAATCCCATCATGTTCTTCGAGCACAAGGCTCTCTACACCATGAAGGATGAAGTACCGGATGATCCGGATTTCATGATTCCCTTTGGTAAAGCCGACGTGAAGCGGGCCGGCAAGGATGTGACCATCGTGGCCTCCCTGCTGTATGTGCACCGGGCATTGGAAGCGTCCGAGGAACTGGCTAAGCTGGGAATCGATGCGGAAGTCATCGATCCCCGAACCCTGGTGCCTCTGGATATGGACACCATTCTGGAATCCGTGAAAAAGACCGGCCGCATGGTGGTGGTTCACGAGGCCCATAAGACAGCGGGCTGGGGAGCAGAGATTGCCTCCCAGGTGACGGAGACGGCTTTCCGATATCTGGATGCCTCCCCCTTCCGTCTGGGTGCCAAGGCCTGCCCGATCCCCTTCAACATTAATCTGGAAAGCGCCGTGGTTCCCAGCGTCACCGACATTGTCAACGCAGCGAAAGCTGTCTGTTACCGCTGATCGGGGGAGAAAACAATGGCACAGATCATCATCATGCCCAAACAGGGCTTACAAATGACAGAAGGCACCATCACAGAGTGGCTTATCGAGGAAGGCGCCAGCGTTCGTGAAGGGGAAGCTCTGTTCGAAATGGAAACCGACAAACTGACCATCACCATGGATGCCACCGCAGGCGGCACCCTGCTGAAAATCCTTCGGGGCAGCGGTTCTGTGGTTCCTATCACGGAGCCCATTGCCATCGTGGGGGAGCCAGGGGAGGATATCTCCGGGATCCTCAGTACTATTACCGTTTCAGAAACGGCATCTCCTGCGGAATCGACTGCTGGAGCTCCAGCGGTGGAATCGGCCTCTTCAGTCCAAACTCCGGCGGTGGCCTCTGCCAGCCGGTTTGCCACACCTCGGGCAAAAATGACGGCGGAGCAGCGGGGCATAGACTACCAGGCTGTGGCCGGTACCGGTCCAGAGGGTTTGGTCATTGAGCGGGACATCCTGGCTTACATCCCAGGGGCCAAGCCCAGCGCATCCCCCCTGGCCCAGAGGGTGGCAGCATTGAATCAGGTGGATCTCAGTCAGGTGGCTGGTTCTGGCTTCCATGACAAGATCATGTCCGGGGATGTATTGGCGGCCATGGCAGCCCGGGTTGCGGTCCGCATACAGGGTGCCCCCCGGAGTGAGAAACTGCTGCCCCTTTCCGGTATGCGGAAGGTGGTGGCCTCCCGGATGAAGGAAAGCCTTCTGGAAATGGCCCAGGCCAATCACCGGATCACGGTGGATATGACGGAGGCGGTGAAGCTCCGGGATCAGCTGAAGAATGCGGACATCAAGGTGAGCTACAACGATATCGTGCTCCGCTGTGTGGCCAAGGCCCTGACGGAATTCCCCATGATGAACGCTTCCTGGACGGAGCAGGGAATTGTGCTGAAGGATTACGTGAATCTGGGCATGGCGGTGGCGGTGGGAGACGGCCTCATCGTTCCGGTAATCAAGGATGCCGATCTCATGACCCTGCCGGAGCTTTCCGGATGCTCTGGCGAACTGGCCGCTAAGGCCAAGGGCAATACCCTGCAGCCTGATGAGTATACCGGAGGAACCTTTACGGTTTCCAATCTGGGGATGTTCGATATCGATGGCTTCACCGCCATCATCAATCCTCCGGAGGCAGGCATCCTGGCGGTAGGCAAGCTGGCTAAGCAGCCGGTGGTGATGAACGACGCCATCGCCATCCGTTCCATGATGCAGCTAAGCCTTACCTACGATCACCGGATCATCGACGGCGCACCGGCGGCCCAGTTTCTGAAGCGGGTCAAGACCCTTCTGGAAAATCCGGGTCTGCTGATATAAGGAGAATATAACCATGAAATATGATGTTGCTATCCTGGGAGGCGGCCCCGGGGGCTATGAAGCCGCCATCCGCTGTACCCAGCTGGGGCTGAAGACAGCCCTGATTGAAGCTCGAGAGCTGGGAGGCACCTGCCTGAACCGGGGCTGTATCCCCACCAAGGCATTGCTCCACAGCGCCGAGGTGTATGAAACCGCCTTGGAGGCCGGTATTCACGGGGTATCCACCGGGGATGTCTCCTTCGATTACGCCGCCATGGCGGCCCATAAGGACAGCGTGGTGGGAAATCTCCGGAGCGGTATCGGGGTTCTACAGAAGAAGCATGGGGTCACTGTCATCAACGGCTTCGGTGTTTTGAAGGATGCCCACACCCTGCAGGTGGGGGATACCTTGGTGGAAGCGGAACGGATTATCCTGGCTACGGGCTCTGCCCCTTCACGGCCGCCGATACCGGGGCTGGAGGGGGAGAATGTCCTGACCAGCGATGAGGTCCTGGCCCTGACAGCCTGTCCGGAGAGCATGACCATCATCGGCGGCGGGGTCATCGGTATTGAATTCGCCACCCTTTACGCAGCCCTGGGCAAAAAAGTGACGGTGCTGGAGATGATGCCCTCCATCCTGCCGGGGGTTGACCGGGACATCGTGCAGCAGATATCCCTGGTGCTGGAACAGAAGGGGATAGAGATCATCACCGGAGCCCAGGTGCTTTCCATCCAGGGAGGGGCCTCCGTGACGGTGAATTACAGTCTGAATGGGGTTGATGCCTCTGTGACCCGGGCATGCTGCGTAGTCTGTGTCGGGAGAAGCCCTCAGACCGGAAAGCTGGGTCTGGAGGAACTGGGAGTCCGGATGGAGCGTGGCTTCGTCGTTGTGGACGACCGGATGTGTACCAGTATCCCCAGCATTTACGCCATCGGGGACATCACCGGAAAGATCCAGCTGGCCCATGTGGCCACGGCTCAGGGAATGGTGGCGGCGGCCAACTGTGCAGGGCGAAACGAAATCATGGATTATCGGATTGTGCCCTCCTGCATCTATACCTCCCCGGAAATCGCCTCCGTGGGTATGACGGCAGAGCAGGCAGAGGCTGCAGGGAAAACCGTTAAAACCGGATTTTTCGATGTCACCTCCAACGGCAAGGCCATGGTCATGGGAACCCCTGTGGGGATGGTGAAGCTGGTGACCGATGCCCAGACAGGAGAAATCTTCGGCGCTCAGATCCTGGCCCCCCGGGCTACGGATATGATTGGCGAGGTGGCGGCACTGATGAAAAGCGAAGGAACCGTGGATGAGCTGGCTGCCACCATCCATCCCCATCCCACCATCTGCGAGGCCCTGATGGAAGCGGCCCATGATGTTCACGGCCTGTGCTGCAATGCACTGCCGAAAAAATAGATCAAACATTCTGGAGGAATCATGATGAAGAAGATAAGAGTTGGGGTTGCGGGCTACGGCGTTATCGGACAGCGACTGGCGGACGGTGTTGCACTACAGGAGGATATGGAGCTGGTGGGCGTTGCCGACATGGCCCCCACCCTGTCCATCCGGGCCCTGAAGGAAAAGGGGATGCCCTATGATCTGTACTTGGTAGACGGGGCAGACAAATCCAAGTTTGATGCCTTGAACATTCCAATTGCAGGCAGCTTTGAAAATCTGGTGGACAAGGTCGATATCATGCTGGATTCCTCACCGGGGGGCGTAGGAGCCATGAACAAAGCCCTTTACGCCGCCAAAGGGGTCAAGGCCATCTTCCAGGGGGGCGAGAAGAATTCCGTGGCCGAAGTGTTCTTCCACGGCTATGCCAACTACGAAAAGGGCCTTGATCAGGATTACCTGAAGCTCACCAGCTGCAACACCACGGGGCTTATCCGTTCCGTGGATTGTCTGGACCGGGAATGCGGCGGCATTGACGGGGTAGCCATCACCATCATCCGGCGGGTGGCAGATCCCGGCGACTATCACCGAGGCCTCACCAACGCCCTCCAGATCGACAAGGCCCCCAGCCATCAGGCGGTGGATCTGATGACCATCATGCCCCATATCGAGGCCACCGGCATCCTGGTTCATACTCCGGTGACCCACGGCCATATCATCACCGTCATGGCCCGGGGCAAGCAGAAAATCACTAAGGAAATGGCTCTGGCAGCCTTCCGGAAGCATCCCCGGATCCGGGTGGTCAGTATGGAGGACGGCTTCCTGGGGAACGCATCCTTCTTCCGGTACGCCCGGGATTTGGGCAATGTCCGGGGAGATATGTACGAAATTGGCCTGTGGGAAGAGAGCATCGTAGAGTATGGCAATGATGTGATGTTCGCCATCAACATCCCCCAGGAGAGCGTCACCATCCCTGAAACAATCGATGCGGTCCGGGCAGCCACCGGCATGCAGAGAACCCGTGAGGAAGGCACCGCCGCAACCAACCGCTACTTGAAGTGTATGGTGCGGTAGCACCCCGGATAAGGAGATACGGCATGAAATTTGGAATCAATACCCTGGATGATCTGCAGGTGTCTGGAAAGACCGTCCTTTTGAGAGTGGATATCAATCAGCCCATCAACCGTGAAACCGGCACACTGAAGGACATTACCCGGGTAAAGGCCTGTGTACCTACCATCCGGGAGCTGTCGGACAGAGGAGCTAAAGTGGTCCTGCTGGCACATCAGGGAAGTGATATCGAATATGCGAACTACTATACTACGCGGCCTCATTCCCTGGTTCTTACGGAGCTGCTGAAGCGGGAGGTTCGGTTCATAGAGGACGTGTGCGGTCCATCGGCCCGGAAGGCCATAGCAGTGTTGGAGCCCGGAGAAATCCTCCTGCTGGATAATGTCCGCTTCATGGCGGAGGAGCAAACACTTTTTGAACTGAAGCTGAAGCTGACCCATGAGGAACAGGCTAAGACGGAGCTGGTACGGAAGCTGGCCCCCATGGCGGACCTGTATGTGTGCGATGCCTTTGCAGCTGCCCATCGGGATCAGCCTTCGCTTTGCGGATTTCAACAGGTGCTTCCTTCCGCTATGGGGCGGCTCTTCGAGGAGGAATTCTCAGTGATCTCCGGCATCATGGCTCAGCCGGAGCGGCCCTGCGTCTTTGTCCTGGGGGGCGCCAAGATTGCCGATGCCTTTATGATGATGAACAGTGTGCTGGAGGGTCATGTGGCGGATCTGGTGCTGACAGGGGGCCTTGTTGCCAATATCATGCTCTGGGCCATGGGGGTGGATATCGGTGACGCCTCCAAGGATTTCATCCGCAAGCAGGGCTATGAGGAATTCGTCGATTCAGCCAAACCCCTGCTGGAGAAGTATGGGGAGCAGATCGTCCTTCCCATGGATCTGGCCTATATCCAGGCGGATCAGCGCCAGAGCTGCGGTTTTTCAGCCCTGCCGGCAGACCGGATGCTGATGGATATCGGTGACAACACGGCAGAGAAATACCATCAGATCATCCTAGGTGCCAAGACCATCTTCGTCAACGGCCCCATGGGGGTCTTCGAAAAGGAACAGACAGAGCATGGCACCCGGGCGGTTTGGGAAGCCCTGGGCAGTACAGCGGGTTACACCGTCATCGGCGGCGGGGACAGCATCACCGCCACCAATAAGTACGACATGGGCTCGAAAATCGACTATATCTGCACCGGAGGCGGCGCCTTGATTCGGTTCCTCACCGGGGAAGAGCTCCCCGTGGTGAAGGCTCTGCGCCATGGCTCACGGCAACCTGACTGAAAAGGAGAAACCATCATATGGATTACGCAAAAGAATCACTGAGGCTTCACTATGAATGGAAGGGCAAGCTGGAGGTGATCTCCAAGGCCCCGGTATCCAATAAGGAACAGCTTTCCCTGGCCTATACCCCGGGAGTGGCGGCACCCTGTCTGGAAATCCAGAAGGATGTGAACAAAAGCTACGATCTGACAGGCCGCTGGAACACCGTGGCAGTGGTAACCGACGGAACCGCCGTACTGGGCCTGGGGGATATCGGCCCGGAAGCGGGAATGCCGGTCATGGAAGGGAAATGTGTGCTGTTCAAGGAGTTCGGCGGGGTGGATGCGGTGCCGCTTTGCATCCGGTCCAAGGAAGTGGATGATATCGTCAATGTGGTCACCCTTCTGGCGGGCAGCTTCGGCGGCATCAACCTGGAGGATATCTCCGCACCCCGATGCTTTGAGATCGAGCGACGGCTGAAGGAAGCCTGCGATATCCCCATCTTCCACGATGATCAGCATGGAACGGCTGTAGTCACCCTGGCGGCTCTCCTCAACGCCCTGAAGCTGACGGGAAAGAAGCTGGAGGAAATCCGGGTAGTCACCAGTGGGGCCGGAGCTGCCGGAGTCGCCATCATCAAGCTGTTGATGGCCATGGGCCTGAAGGACGTGGTGATGTGCGACCGGAAGGGAGCCATCTACGCTGGACGGGAGGATCTCAACGCCGAAAAGATTGAAATGGCCGCTATTTCAAACCTCCTGATGAAAAAAGGGAGCCTAGAGGATGTCATACAGGGAGCGGATGTGTTCATCGGGGTTTCGGCACCGGGAACCGTAACCGCTGAGATGGTCCGTTCCATGGCTGCAGACCCCATCCTCTTCCCCATGGCCAATCCCACCCCCGAAATCATGCCCCATGAAGCCATTGCAGCTGGGGCGACAGTGGTGGGCACCGGCCGCAGCGATTTTGCCAATCAGATCAACAATGTCCTGGCCTTCCCGGGGATTTTCCGGGGAACCCTGGATGTAAGAGCATCAGACATCAACGATGCCATGAAGATTGCAGCGGCCTATGCCATAGCGGATCTGGTGTCGGAGTCGGAGCTGAATTCGGAGTACATCATCCCGGCGGCCTTCGACCCTCGGGTAAAGACAGCGGTGGCGGCTGCGGTAGCCAAGGCGGCCATAGCCAGCGGTGTCGCCAGGATTTAAAACGAAAGAAGGGTAAACCATGAGAACCTGCTATGTGATCCAGATAGAAAACCCCATCCCCTATTCAGAAGGACTGCGGCTGCAAAAACAGGCCTTCGAGCGGGTCCGGGAGGGGGCAGCGGACGGCATTCTGCTGATGCTGCAGCACCATCCGGTATTCACCGTGGGGCGGAAGGGGGGCGGAGACAACCTTCTGGTCCCCCCGGAAACCCTGGCCCGGCTGGGGATTGAAATCTGCGAAACCAATCGGGGGGGCAACATCACCTATCATGGTCCGGGGCAGCTGGTGGCATACCCCATCTTGAATCTCAACAGCTTCCAGAAGGATACCCACTGGTTCCTCCGGCAGCTGGAGACGGTGGTCATCAGCGCTCTGGAGGCCTTCGGCCTTCAGGGGCAGCGGAAGGACCGGTATACCGGGGTGTGGATGGGGGATCATAAGATCGCCGCCATCGGGGTCCATATTGAAAAGTGGATCACCATGCACGGTCTATCCCTGAACCTCCATGTGAACAAGGAACATTTCGCCCTTATCAACCCCTGTGGCATTACGGAGTTTGGGGTGGCCTCCCTGGATGAATATCGGGAAACCATCAACGATCAGGCCATTTACGACCGGGTCCGTGTAGAATTCGGAAAGGCCTTTGACATGAAGCTGATCCATCAGGATATTGATTTTTTAGAGGAGCGGACGCCATGATTCCAAAACCGGTGTGGTTGAAACAGAAGGGGCCCGACCCCAGAGTATTTGAAGAAATGGGCAGGATGCTGGAGTCCCTGTCTCTCCATACGGTATGCGAAAGTGCCAACTGTCCCAACATCGGTCAGTGCTTTGAAAGCAAGACGGCCACCTTCATGATCATGGGGGACATCTGCACCCGGGGCTGCCGGTTCTGTGCCGTCCCCAAGGGAACCACAGGGCCTCTGGATCCTCAGGAGCCTCGCCATGTGGCCATGGCCTGTCGGGAACTGAGGCTGAAGCATGCCGTCATCACCTCGGTGACCCGGGATGATCTGCCGGACGGCGGGTCCGGGCATTTTGCCCGAACGGTTCAGGCTATCCGGGAGCTGAACGGCAGTGCCACCATCGAGCTGCTGATTCCGGACCTGAAGGGGAATTGGGAGGCCTTGGCGGAAATCATGGCATCGAAACCGGATATTCTCAATCACAATGTGGAAACCGTCCCTGAGCTCTATGACAGGGTACGGCCTCTGGCCATTTACAGCCGATCCCTGGAATTGCTGAGGCGGGCTAAAGAAGCTGATGGGCAGATTCATACCAAGTCCGGCATGATGCTGGGGCTGGGGGAAACCCAGCATCAGATCCGCCAGGTGATGAGAGACCTGCTGGATGCCGGGTGTGACATCCTCACCCTGGGTCAGTATCTGAGGCCCTCGGAGGCCCACATTCCCATTGAAGAATATGTCACACCTCAGAAATTCGATGAACTGCGGGATCTGGGCCTGGCCATGGGTTTTCGGTATGTGGCCTCCGGACCCTTTGTCCGCAGCTCTTACAAGGCCTTTATGGGAATGGATGAAGTTAAGAAGGGCACTCAGGCACACCACGGCAGGATGCCTTCAACAGGGGAGAACACAAAACCATGATGAAATTCGATCTGAAATACGCCCACGGCACCGTGGCATTCGAAATACCGGAGGAAAACTTCGGTCAGGAGCTTTTGCCCCAGCCGGTTCCTGTGGGCTTGACGGGCAGCGAGGAGATTCAGCGAGCCCTGCAGAACCCCATCCATTCAGAACGGCTCAGGGAGATTGTCCGTCCGGGGGAAGGGATTGTCATCGTTACCAGCGATATCACCCGGCCAATGCCCAGCTACAAGGTGCTGCCCTACGTGCTGGCGGAGCTGAAGGAGGCGGGAGTCAAGGAATCGGATGTCACCATTGTCCTGGCCTTGGGCAGCCACCGGAGCCACACGGAAGAGGAGAAAAAGGCCCTGGTGGGGGAGGCGGTCTATCAGAGCGGTGTTGCCATCATCGACAGCGATATGACTCGGTGTGTGAATCTGGGGATGTGCCGAAACGGGACCCCGGTGGATATCTTCGAGCCCGTGGCGAAAGCGGACCGGATCATCTGCCTGGGGAATGTGGAGTACCACTACTTCGCAGGCTACAGCGGCGGCGCCAAGGCCCTGATGCCTGGGGTATCCAGTCATGCGGCTATTCAGGCCAACCACAGCAATATGGTGCATCCGGAATCCCGTGCAGGAAACCTTGAAACCAATCCGGTGCGGCAGGATATCGACCAGATCACGGACTTTATCCGAATCGATTTCATCCTGAATGTGGTCCTCAATGGGAAAAAGGAGATCATCAAGGCGGTGGCCGGTCACTGGAAGGATGCCCACCGGGCTGGCTGCCGATTCCTGGACCAGCTATACGGCATTGAAATAGAAAAACAGGCGGATATCGTCATCGTCACCCCCGGGGGCTTTCCCAAGGATTTGAACCTGTATCAGGCTCAGAAGGCCCTGGATAATTCCAAGCATGCGGTTCGGGACGGCGGTATCGTCATCCTCCTGGCCTCCGCCAAGGAAGGCTTCGGGGAACACACCTTTGAGGAATGGATGCTGAACAAGACTCCCGCCTCCATGATTGTGGAGATTCAGCAGAATTTCAAGCTGGGCGGTCATAAAGCTGCAGCCATCGCCAGCATCCTTCAGAAGGCGGATATTTATTTCGTATCGGATCTGGAGGACGACCTGGTGCGACAGATCAGCTTCGTCCCCTTTAAAACTGCCCAGGAAGCGGTGGACCAGGCATTGACGATCCAGGGACCTGAGGCCAAGGTGTTGGTGATGCCGGCGGGGAGCTCCACATTGCCCAGCCTGAAGGCTGATTAATACCATTTATGACGTAGAACAAAAACAGTCCATTGGGAGGCCTCTATGAAGGCGTTTAAATCAATCAGCTTTAAATGGAAGCTCAATCTGATTGTCTTAGTGTTCATGCTGATTGTCACCTCCACCGTGGGGGTCATCGTCTATCAGTCGGCGAAGAAGGAGCTGTACACCGCCGGCGTCCTGGATCTGAAGAAAACCGTTGAAAGCGCCCGACAGATCTGTTTGGTGTTGGATGACATGGCGGCCAAGGGTTTTGTGACTCAGGCCGAAGCCCAGGCTCTGGCGAAGGTCTATATAGACGGAGAGTTGAACCCCACGGATAATACCCGGAACAATTCCAAAGCCCCCTTTACTTATAAAAGAGGCGGCTATATGTACGCTTGTGACGATCAGGGGACCAATGTCATGCATCCCCTGGGCTATGAAGGGGTCAATCAATGGGACTTCAAGCTGGCAGACGGCAGTTACCTGGTCCGGGACCTGATCGCCCTGGCAAAGAAGCCAAAGACCGGGGACGACCTGAATCAAAAGGTGCTGCTTTATCCCTGGCAGAACCCAGGAGAGAAAAGCCCCCGGATTCAACTGGGCTATGTGGACTATTTTGAAAACTGGCACTGGACCCTGGGGATCGGGGTATATGTGGATGAATTTTACGGATCCCTGCCCCAACTGAGGCTCTATCTGGCTCTGGGAATCCTCCTTACCTGCGGGGTAGCGGTATACACCTTCGACAGGGTGCTTCGAAGCAACATCACCCTTTTGAATCGGATCATCATCATGGCTCAGCGCATCAGCCAGGGTAATCTGGAAGTTGTCCCTTTGCCAGTGAAATCCGACAATGAGTTTGATCGTCTGGCAGCGGCCATGAACACCATGGTGGAAAATCTTAAAACCCTGATTATTGGAACAACCTGTGCATCTGGGGATGTATCAGCCTCTGTGGCCAGTGTTTCCCGGGATCTCTCGGATCTGAACGACAATATCGGTGAGATTTCTGCCACCACGGAGGAACTCAGTGCCTCCATGGAGGAAACTTCCACATCCGCCCAGCAGATGATCCAATCCTCCGGAACGTTCCTGGAGCGGATTGACGGCATTGAAAAGAAGCTGACCCTGGGTTCTGAGGCCGCCGGTGAAATCAGTCAGCGGGCGGAGGAGCTAAAGGCCAATTCTGATGAATCCCGGAACACTGCCGTTGAAATCTATGGCATAACCAATGAAAAGCTGCGGGCTGCCATAGAAAAATCCAAGGCGGTGGACCAGATTACTTTTCTGTCCGGCGTCATCCTGTCCATCACCAACCAGACCAACCTGCTGGCCCTTAACGCAGCCATCGAGGCGGCCCGGGCCGGAGAAGCAGGAAAAGGTTTCGCAGTGGTTTCTGTTGAAATCCGAAAGCTGGCGGAGGACTCCAACGTGGCGGTGACAGAAATCCAAAAGTTCACCAAGGAGGTACTGGCCTCAGTCAACGATCTGGTACAGTTTACAGAAGAACTGCTGGGCTTTATCGATTCCAAGGTCATCAAGGATTATGACTACTTCGTGCGCACCGGGGATCAGTACAGCACGGATACGGCCCGGATATCCGGAATCATCAATGAGTTCAGCCGAGAAACCCATCACCTGTCGGAGTCAGTACGGGAGATGGTGATGGCCATTCATGAAATAGCGGCCTCCAACAATGAGATGGCCAGTGGCTCCAATCTTATCGCAGAAAAGGCTTTTGAAATGGTCCGAAAGGCTGCAACCGTTTCAGAATTCGCAGAGGTCTCGAACCGCAGTGTGGCTCAACTGGAGCAGGTGATGGAAAATTTCAAGCTGTGACGGCTTTACCGGACACAGGCTGAATCAGGAGGTATGACCATGGAACAGGCGCTGATTGGAACACTGATGACATGCTTTAAAGAGAATAGGGAGGTGGCCCTGGTTACGGTGACACAGGTTCAGGGCAGCAGTCCCCGGGGAGTGGGCAGCATGATGATCGTTGATGGGGAAGGGGTCCTGGTAGCGGGTACCGTGGGCGGCGGGGCCATAGAGGCCAGAGCCCAGCAGGAGGGCGCAGCCTGTATCCGCCTGGGAGTCTCCAAGGCAGTCCATTATGAGCTGAATTCCAGCGGCCGCGAGGATTCCCTGCCCATGATCTGCGGCGGCAGTGTGGATCTTTTCATTCAGGTTTTTAAAGAACAACCAGAACTCCTGATTGCGGGGGCGGGACATATCGGAAATACCCTTAGCAAGCTGGGGAAACTGCTGGGTTATCGGGTGACAGTGGCAGACAGCCGGGAGGCCCTGGTCACTCAGGAGCGTTTCCCGGAAGCGGACACCCTGCTGATCGGTCCACTGGGAGAAAGTCTGGGGGCATATCCCGTCGGACCCAATACCGCCGTGGTCATCGTCACCCATGGCCATAGTCAGGACCAGGAAGCACTGGCGGCGGTTGTGAATTCTGAAGCCGGATATATCGGAATGATTGGGAGCAAAAAGAAAATCAAGGGGATTATGGGCAATCTTAAGGGATTGGGCATTCCAGCCGAAAGGCTGAATGCCGTTTATGCACCCATTGGTCTGGATCTGGGCGGAGAAACCCCGGAGGAGATTTCACTGGGAATCCTGGCGGAGATCCAGGGACTCCGTCATGGGAAGACCATATCTTCATTGAGGGAGGACTGGATATGAATTCATTGTTCACCCATTATCCCGTCATTATAAAAAGCGGCGGGGATATTGCCACCGCAGTGGCCCACAAGCTGTTCCGGGCAGGGTTCCCGGTGGTCATCACCGAGCTGGAAAACCCAATGATGGTCCGACGGACCATTTCCTTTGCCAATTGCATCTATGAAAAGACCTGGACTGTGGAGGGGGTCACTGCGGTACTGGCAGAAGATCCGCTGGATTTCATGAAGATCCTGAGAAACGGCAGAATTCCTGTAATCATCGATCCTGGCTGCCGCACCAAAAATCTGATACAGCCGGTGATTCTGGTGGACGGCATTCTGGCCAAAAGGAATAGCGGAACAGCCAAAGAGGATGCCCCTGTGGTCATCGCCCTGGGGCCTGGCTTTATAGCCGGAGAGGATGCCCATGCCGTCATCGAGACCAATCGCGGACATGAACTGGGAAGAATTCTCTTCGAGGGTCAGGCGGCCCCCAATACCGGTGTACCCGGACAAATCGGCGGATACGCCCTCGAACGTGTCCTCCGATCCCCCGTTCCGGGGATGGTTCAGAACCATACAACCATTGGTGCAGCTGTAAAAGCAGGTGAGCTGATATGCTCTGTGGAGGGTCAGCCGGTCTTCACCCAAATCGACGGGGTTGTACGGGGTCTGATCAAGGAAGGACTGTTGGTCAAGGAATATGAGAAGCTGGGAGATGTGGACCCCCGAGGGGATACGAAGTACTGCTGGAGCATCAGCGACAAGGGAAGAAACATCGCCGGAGCCGTACTTGAAGCGATCCTGATCCTGATGAATGAACGACAGCGCAGGAGATGACATAAGGATAGGTGAGAGCTATGAAAAGACTGGAACTGGTCACTGCTGAAGAGGCGTATGCAATTATCGACAATTGTTTCAAGGATTATAGGATGGCCGTGGAGGAGTTGTCTTTAACCGCTTGCCGGGGGCGGATATTGGCTGAGGATGTCCTGTCGTCGGTGGATGTCCCCGATTATCGGCGTTCCATGGTGGATGGCTATGCTGTGCGATCGGAGGATTTCGGACCCAATTGTCCGGATTCCCCGGCGGTTCTGACTCTCATCGGTCGGACAGAGATGGGCCATCTGTCTGAGCTCCATGTCAAACAGGGCCAGGCGGTCTATGTTCCCACCGGGGGCATGGTCCCCCAAGGGGCAGACCGGGTCATCATGGAGGAATATACCGCCCGACAGAGCAAATGGGTCAACATCGAACGGAAAACTTCAAAGAGCTCCAATATCATTGAGGTGGGCGGGGATATTCAAAAGGGTTCTGTTGTCCTGAAAGCAGGAAAGCGGATCCGGACTCAAGAAATAGGCGCTATGGCTGCCGTGGGGAAGAAGACTGCCACCGTACTGCAGCAGCCCCGGATCAGTATATTGTGCACCGGAGATGAGCTGGTGTCTTTAGATGAAGAACTGAAGCCCGGCAGTATCCGGGATATGAATACCATCACCCTGAAGATGATTGCAGAGGAAATGGGATGCATGGTGGTGCGAAACGATCTGATTCCGGATAATTTCGAAACGATCCGTAAATCGGTTCAAAGAGCCCTTTCGGATTCCGATATCCTGGTGGTATCAGGGGGCAGCAGTGTGGGAGAAAAGGATGTGACGGCAGAGGTGTTCGAATCGGTAGAGCAGGGCAGCGTCCGGCTCCATGGGATCCGCATCAAGCCCGGCAAGCCCACCATCGTAGCGAAGGTCCAGGGGAAACCGGTTTTCGGTCTCCCGGGCCACCCGGCGGCGGCCCTGAATATCTTTCGAATTTTTGTCAGCCGTGCCCTGAACCGCATCCAGCAGCAGGGGGAGCCGGTACCCCGAGTTGTCCGGGCAGTTTGCAGCCAGGCGTTCAAGACGGATGCCTTCAGGGATACCTTCCAGATGGTGAAGCTGACGGCTCACGCCAACGGCCCTCAATTCGAGAAAGTAGCCGGGGAGTCGGGTATGATTACCCTGCTGACCAAGGCAGATGGGTATATCCTGGTTCCTGCCAGCCGTAATCAGGTTTCCCAGGGGGAAGCATTTGATGTAATCGTGATTGACTAAAGTCAAGGGGGGCCAAATGAAGGATCCATATGGAAGAGAAATTGATTACCTCCGGGTATCGGTGACTGACCGCTGCAACCTCCGATGCACCTACTGTATGAGCGAAAGTGGCATTGCAAATATCGGTCATGAAACCGTGCTGAGGAATGAAGAAATGCTGACCATTGTGAAAGCCGCCGTGTCTTTGGGGATCCGAAAAATCCGGATTACCGGCGGTGAGCCTCTGGTACGGAAGGGAATCGTTGAGCTGGTAGGGGCTATTGCGGCTTTGGAAGGGGTAGACGAGGTGGCCATGACCACCAATGGCGTTCTTTTGCCCCGGTATCTCAGGGAATTGAAAGCGGCAGGCCTCAGTCGGCTCAATATCAGCCTGGATACCCTGAGAGCAGACCGCTACCAGACAATAACGAGGCACGGGCAGCTGCATGAGGTTTTAGAAGGAATTCACATGGCTCTGCGTATGGATATGGGGCCCGTCAAGCTGAACACCGTATTGATGGGTGGGTTCAATGACGACGAAATAAAGGATTTCACCATCCTCACCCGGGATTATCCCCTGGAAGTCCGTTTTATTGAACTGATGCCCATCGGTGAAGCCAGCCATTGGTCCCAGGAGCGGTTCCTGGGAAATGAGGCTGTTCTTGAACGGGTGCCGGAATTACTTCCCCTGGAAATCCAGGACAAATCCAGTCCCGCAACCTATTATCGGCTCCCGGATGGGATCGGACGGGTTGGACTGATCAGCCCGATTTCCTGTCAGTTCTGTGCCGATTGCAATCGACTGAGGCTGACTTCTGATGGTAAGCTGAAGCCATGCCTCCATTCCGATTCCGAAATCGATCTGTTCGGAGCCCTGGATCAGGGTCCTGCAGCCCTGCAGAAAGAGATCAGGCAGGCCATAAGTTCGAAGCCTTTTTCACACCGGCTGAGCAGTGCCGGGGGTATTGCGAGAAAGCGGAACATGAATCAGATCGGAGGCTAAAATGGAGTTTACCCATTTCAATGAACAGGGCCAGGCTCATATGGTAAATATATCAGATAAGGCAATAACCCACCGGAGAGCGGTTGCCAAAGGCCGGATTTACGTAAGCGAAGAGATCCTCCAGAAGATCCGGGATGGTCACGTGAAAAAAGGGGATGTCCTCAGTGTTGCCCAAGTGGCTGGCATCATGGGGGCAAAAAAAACCAGTGACCTGATTCCCATGTGCCATCCCCTGCCGTTGACTGGAGTGGATATGATCCTGCTGGTGAATCATCAGGAATCCTGCATCGAAATCATGGCAACGGCAGAAACAATGGGCCCCACCGGGGTGGAGATGGAGGCGCTGAATGCAGTCAGCACAGCTGCCCTGACCATTTACGACATGTGCAAGGCCATTGATAAGACCATGGTCATCCGGGACATCCACCTGGTCCACAAAAACGGAGGGAAAAGCGGGGAATACAATCGGGAGGACAGCAAATGACAGCACGAGTATTGTCTCTAAACATCAGTGATCAGAAAGGCATTGTAAAAAACCCAGTGGATGAGATCGCCTGTATCGAGGATTTCGGCCTGCTTACAGATGCCCATGGCGGTCCGTGGCACCGGCAGGTAAGTCTCCTGGGCAATGAGAGTATCGACAAGATGAAAGCCATGGGCGTAGAGGGCCTCACCTATGGCAAATTTGCAGAAAACATCACCACGGAAGGGATTGTCCTATTCGAACTTCCCGTTGGGACACGGCTGCAGATCGGACAGACGGTCCATGAGGTGACCCAGATCGGTAAGGAGTGCCACAAGGGATGCGCCATCAAGCAGCAGGTCGGCGACTGTGTCATGCCCAGGGAGGGAATCTTCACCAAGGTCCTGAAGGGCGGCGTGTTACGTGTGGGTGACGAAATCCATATCATCTGAGCCACAAAAAAGATCCCGGCCCCAGCCGAGATCTTACTCAATTCAGTTAATTGGGCTTTACAAAGAGGAGAGAGTCCTCTTTATTGAAGGTATGAACTCGGATCTCATCGATCAGCAGCTCGAAGTGGCGGTGCATTTCCTGGATTAGCAGAGCCTCGTCCTTTTTCGCCAGGGCCTCATAGAGCATGGTATGCCGTTCTGCCAGCTCCTCCAGGCCCACATGGGAGGTGGCGCTGCTGATTCGGGTGTATTCCCGGATGCGGCACTGTTCCCACAGCTTAATCAACAGCTTGTTTTCAGAGACCTCCATGATCCGCTGATGGAACAGGCTGTCCTTGTCGATGAACAGGTCGAATTCCTCGTCCTTGACGGCCTGCTTCATCTCCACCAGCAGGGTGTGAAGCTCTTCCAACTGTTCCGGGGTAATCATCCGAACTGCATACTGAAGCGCCAATATTTCCAAAGTCATTCGGACATTATAGGAGTCAATGATATCCTGTTTGTTGATTTCCCGGATATAGGCGCCCTGGTAGGGGCGATTTTCGATGAGTCCCATCACTTCCAGTTCCCGTATGGCCTCCCGAACTGGTGCTTGGGAAACTCCCAGATTCTTTGCCCAGCGGGTTTCAACAACCCGATCGCCTGGCTTGAGCTCCCCATTGATGACAGACTGCATGATCAGGTCTCTGATTTCATGACTATATAGAGGGCGTTTTTTCATTGCAGTATCCTTAATATCCTTAGCCATTTCTGCACACTCCAGTTATTATTCTTAGTAGTTTTATTGTGTAATTATACCATGGGGTATGTACAAGGTCAATTTAAGCGATAATCGATTAAATGCATTTTCTGGGTTTTTGTGTCCTATTCCTCTATTGCGGCAGACAATACTAAGCGGTTTATGAGTCGTGCACTTACTTGGTTAAGATACTTACGTGAAATTTGGAACAGATACGCTGTTTTGCAAATGAAAAAGGAGGAGATCCCCATGGGAAAAAAGACATGGCTATGGATTGGTTTGACAGCATTAATTCTGATATCTGGATGCAAGGGAGTGGAATCATCCCCGAATTCCCATCAGAAAGTGGTCACGGTAGCGGCAGCTACCAGTCTGCAAACGGCGCTTGAAGAAATCGGCAAAGCGTATGAAAAGAGTCATCCGGAGATAAAACTGACATTTATTTTTGCAGGTTCAGGAACACTGCAAAAACAGATTGAAGAAGGAGCAGAGGTGGATCTGTTCATATCAGCCGGAGAAAAGCAGATGAAGGCGCTCCGGGAGAAAGGGATGCTCAGGGAGCCCACGGAAAAATCATTGGTGAGCAATCAGATGGTGGTGGTCATTCCGAAGGGGGCACGTTCTCCGAAAAATCTGGGCGATCTGATGGCCCCGTCCTTTAATGCGATTGCCATGGGGAATCCGGAGTCTGTTCCCGCCGGGGTTTATGCAAGGGAGACTTTGATATCAGCGGATCTGATGGATCAAGTAAACGATCGTGTGGTTCAGGCAAAGGATGTCCGTGAGGTATTGGCATGGGTCGAAACGGGGAACGCCTATGCGGGCTTTGTCTATAAAACGGACGCCATGGGCTCAGAGAAGGTGGATACGGCGTTTGTAGTGGATAGCAGTCTCCACGGGCCCATCGTCTATCCAGCGTCACTGATCAAGGGCGGCCTTCAGCCTGAAGAGGCTAAAGCATTTTTGGCGTACCTAGCGGGTCACGAGGCACAAGCGCTGTTCGAAAGCCAGGGATTTTCCACTGCTGAATAAGTAAGAAGAAGGTGCACCCCCCATGAGCGAATTCTGGATACCGATCAGTCTCTCCATAAAAACCGCAGTGCTTGCCACAATTACTGCTACCCTGATGGCGGTTCCTGCTGCATGGCAGCTTCGGAATCGAAAGTCCCTGGGCTTCACAGTGTTGGATTGTTTTTTGATTCTGCCCATGGTCCTGCCCCCGACGGTTTTGGGGTTCATCCTGCTGGTCCTTTTCGGACGTAATGGCTTCTTAGGGAAGGGTATGTACGCTCTGGGGATTTCCCCAGTGTTCAGCTGGTGGGGGACCGTGATTGCAGCCGGGATTGTCAGCTTTCCCCTGGTGTACCGTGCAGCCCGAGGGGCCTTCGAGCAGTTGGACGGGAACCTCATCCGTGCAGCCCGCACCCTGGGCGCTGGCGAATTGAGGCTTTTTAAGACCGTGGCTCTTCCCTTGGCATGGCCTGGGCTTCTGGGAGGAATCATCTTAGGCTTTTCCAGAGCATTAGGGGAGTTCGGAGCCACTTTGATGATTGCTGGGAATATTCCAGGAAAGACCCAGACCCTTCCGCTCGCCATCTATTTTGCGGCAGAAGGCGGGCATATGGATCGTGCGGTGCAGTGGGTTTGGGTGATGGTTCTGTTATCCCTTGGATTTTTGCTGCTGATGAATTTGAGGTACGTGAATGCTGGGGAATCCCAAGGAGAAGGGGAGGAGAGGCGATGATGGGATTGACCTGCAGTTTCAGTAAACAGCTTAGAGATTTTGAAATGACGGTGGAAATAACATCTCAGACCGGGATACACGGGTTGGTCGGCCCCTCTGGTTCCGGGAAGAGCATGGCCCTGGCCTGCATTGCAGGGCTCGAAACCCCGGATTCCGGCACGATCCGCCTGGGTGATACCATCCTTTTCGACAGCCGGCTGGGCATCAACCTCCCTCCCCGGGAACGGGAGGTGGGGTTCGTATTCCAGAACCTGGCCCTGTTTCCCCATATGACGGTGGGCGAGCAGGTCGGCTATGGTCTTCACCGGTGTTCTCGGGAGGAACGGGGAAAGCGGGTGAAGGCGCTCCTGGAATTAGTGGGGATGACAGGGCTGGAGAACGAAAGACCCCAGCGACTCAGCGGCGGCCAGCGGCAGCGGGTAGCCTTGGCACGGGCCTTGGCCCCGCAACCCCGGCTCTTACTGATGGATGAGCCTTTTTCGGCTTTGGACGCCCCCCTCAGGCTGAAGTTGATCCAGGACATCCGGCATGAGTTGGCCCAATTCCATGGAGGGGTCCTCTTTGTCACCCACCAGATGGACGATGCCCTGTCGCTATGCCGACGGATTTCTGTGATCAAATCCGGATCCATCCTGGCAGAGGCCACGCCAGCGGAGCTGATTGAAAGACCCGCCAATATTGAGACGGCAGAAATACTGGGCTACCTGAATAGCGCCGGATATCGCTGGCAGGGAAACACTTTGGAAATCCCCTCGTGGAACCTGAAATTTTCAAACGGGGCCCCCACAACGGATAATACAAGCGGCTTTGCGGTCTTGAAAAAGCTAGCATTATCAACGGGAGATTCTGCGGATTCTACTCAATTTACGGCTTGGGAAACGGCAAGAGGGGTCAGTGGTCTTAAGACACTGCGGTATCTTAAGATCGGTTCTGCGCCGATGGATCCGGAAGACTACCATCTGATTGTCGAGGTAGAAGGGGATGAAAACCCTTGTCAGAAATGCCCTCGGCAATACCGGATTCCTGAAGGAGGGCTGGTTTTGATCAGTACACCTGACAGCTTAAGTATGAGAGTAATATAAATCCCAGATGTCTTTGAACACAAATTGCAGCGGTCCCTATTGAAACTAATGGCTTTATCCCTTATAGCTGATACGGAATTATGAAAAAGCAAGCCTTTTGGAAGTCTCATCCACCGGCTTGCTTTTCTATGGGTTTTGAACGGTTGTTTAAAGAAGTTCAGCTCGCTGAGACCGTAATGGGTGATACGATCCCAGCGGGCTGAGGATGGGGTAGGCAAAATCAGTTTTGGATCAGCTGGCCTTCTGTGCTGCCTCAGGCTGACTTCCGCTCTTTTCAATGGCAATGCGGATGACAATGGTGAGCCAGCCTGCAGCAAAGCCCAGCGCGGCATAAATCAGTTCACCGGCAGCGACGGTTCCAAACCCTTTTGCAGCCAGGTCGGGGATACCCATCATACCAAAAAACATGCCGGTTCCTAAGAAAATTGCAGCTACATTGTTGAAGTAGGGGACTTTTTCAAAGAGGCACATGAAGATAACGATTGCAAAGACGGCTAGAGGGATTCCCAAGAGGTTCACATCCATACCTTTTCCAATGAATATCTCTGCCAAAATCTCCATTAGTATTGCTGATACGATTCCTACGGTGAAGCCTAGTATGCCGCTGACTGCCCCTTTTGGGGATGCGCCTAAAAGAAAATAGCTTGCCCAGCAAATAAATGTAATGAATGTAAGGCTTGTAGCAGTTGAGACGATTCCGGAAGCCTGCATGACATTGGTGATCATATCCACGATACCAGCCAGTGCAGCAATACTTACAGCGTAAATCAACAGTTTCTCGAGCTTCATTTTTCTTCCTCCCTGTCAGCTTAAAAGTATAGTTTCTTTTAATACCCCCAAAGCGCTCCTTTCGAAAGTTTTAGTTTGATTTCCATTGTGACCCTTGTCACGGAAATAGAACTACATAGAAAAGATGTGTCAATGAGCAGGAAAGATGGTGCACTTTTAAACAGCAGGGCAGAAGAGCGAAATGTAATATATTAAAGATAATCGATTATAAATAGTCTGTGTTTTGACAATACTATATGATAACGGATATGTCAAGAGGATGTTTTGCTACAAACTTTTATTGAAGAACGTTCTGTTTAAGACAATGGTTGCTGTGGGGCCACACTAAACATAAGCGGGTTCTGGTCTCATTAAGTTGCAAAACGAGTGCTTTTACGGACTGCTTGACTGTTGATGAGAAAGTCTCTGGCCTTGAGAACTTCCTTTTCAGTCTTGAAAAATGTGTACTATTTGAACCAATTGCGCAATGGGTGTTTACTCTCCCCTTAGAAAACATTAGATACTAATCAAAGGAAATTGGCCCTGCATTTTACGGCAGGGTCAATTTGTCGTGTTTACAAGCCTTCCACGGGAGTCGAACGTGCTACGACACTTGAAGGGTTGAGTGGCTGTTGATATGCAATTACAGTAGTGATAAACAAGCCACCCTGAGTTGAGACCTACACGATCACGTACATCAGAACAACTCCTGGCAATACTATGGAGGTCTTTTGATGGATGATACTATCAAATATGCAATGAAGCTTGCGTTATTAAATCAACTATATGGTAATAAGCAGATTACTGATAAGGAATACAATGTTATAAAAACTGATTTGATGAAACGCCACAAAATGCCACGTGATTAATAGTCTTGAAACGCATCCTGTTCAGCAGTATAATGAATGCTGAATAAGAATATAAAAGGTGGTTTGAGTATGGCTAATATTGAAGTGATAAAGGCAAATCCCAATAGGATAAATAGAAAAACAGCAAAGACGCTAGAAAGAATGCGCGTTGCGGCATATTGTCGGGTTAGCACTGATACTGAGGAGCAGTTGACTAGCTACAATTCTCAGGTATCCCACTACCGTACAATGGTTGAATCTGAGCCCAAATGGGAGCTCGTTGATATTTATGCTGATGAAGGCATCACCGGCACACAGACCGATAAACGAACTGAGTTTCAGCGCATGATCAACGATGCAATGGCAGACCGAATTGACATGATCATAACCAAGTCGATTTCACGGTTTGCCCGGAACACGTTGGATACCTTGAAATATGTACGGATGCTAAAGGAAAGAGATGTCGCGATTTTATTTGAAAAAGAAAATATCAATACCCTGACCATGAATGGCGAGATGCTTTTAGTAATTTTGAGTTCCATTGCACAGCAGGAAAGTGAATCGATATCTGCCAACGTGAAGATGGGGCTTAAGATGAAAATGAAACGTGGAGAGATGGTTGGTTATAATGGCTGCCTTGGTTACGATTATAATCCCATCGACAAGACGATCACCATAAATGAAGAAGAAGCCGTAACGGTTCGGTACATATTTCAAAGATATGTAGAAGGCGCTGGTGCTTTTGTCATTGCTAAAGAGCTTTCCAAAATGCAAGCAAAGACGAAAAGGAGCAATACAAAATGGCATGAAAGCGCAGTGCGTGGGATTATCAAGAATGAAAAGTATAAAGGTGATTTGTTGCTGGGTAAGACTTTCACCGTTGATCCACTAACTCATCGGCGACTTGAAAATATGGGCGAAGAAGAAAAGTACTACATCACTGGCAATCATGAGCCACTGATTTCAGAAGAGTTATTTAATGAAGCTCATAAAGTGTTGGCAATCCGCAGTAGCAAGCATAACAACAAGGGAAGGACTGATAAGTACAGTAAGAAATACGCCTTTAGCAGCATTATTAAGTGCGGATTCTGCGGAGGCACAGCCATCCGTCGGACGTGGCATAGCCGTAAAGACCATGAAAAGTTCGTTTGGGCCTGCATGACATCGGTTAAGGAAGGCAAGAAATACTGCCCAGACAGTAAAGCTATTGATGAAAAAGAAATCGAACAAGCATTTATTGATTCCTTCAATATGCTTTGCAGCAAGAATAGGGATGTTATTGAAGAATTTCTGAGTGAAATGGAAGAATCTCTCGGCAAGTTAGATGTGACAAAAGAGCTCAAGAAAGTTGATAAGGAAATTGAAGCGGCGGAAAAGCGCGTTGGTAAATTGGTTGATCTGCGAGTTGACGAAGCTATAGATAGGAAGACATACGAAGAGAAGTACACGGATCTTTCGTTTAAGTTGGAAAAACTTAAGGCGGATCGGCTTGCTCTCCAGGTATCGATGAATGATACAACAGATTTACGCAAACGAATGAAAGTCTTTCGAGGTGTATTTGAAATGAATGAACCTTTGAAGGCATTTGACCGACTGGTCTTTGAAAGTGTCGTTGAGCAAATCATACTTGGTAAGGTAGATGATAACGGAGAGAAGAAACCGCACTATCTGACTTTCGTCTTCAAAACCGGATTCAAAACAGAAGCTGAAGGCAAGAGTACAAAAGGAAAAGCAACGGGTAAAGTGAATAATGATAGTATGAAATCCAATGATGAAAAAGCGTGTTCTCATTCAGCAAACGACACACGTGGAGTGTGTGGTGAAGTTAGAGAAAATATAGGAATATGTAATATCAATGATTAGAAGCCACTGGGTGTTGTGATGACATTCAGTGGCTTTTGTATTAGGGAACATGTCCACTGGGTTCTATCAGTTTCTATCACTTTTGTGGCAGAAAGGTGTTAGAAGCGAAAGTGACTGGAATAAAAAAATATTCTATTTCCCAAAAGTAAAATTAAATTGATTTTGGGAAATAGAATGATGTGATGAATTTAGGTGGTGATATAATGAAACTGATTGATAGAGAAACATACTTAAGCAGGTTAATCAGTTTAAAAGGGACGCCTGATATTAAGGTGATTACGGGTATATATAATGCCCCCCGATGTCAAGACACGCAAAGTCGATTTCTAAGTTAATCTCCTTTCGCATTTTGTTGGTCATCAGGCAACCTTTGGCAACTCCCCACGATATGCCTGATCAGGACACAAATCATCGATTGAGGAATGGGGTCTGTAGGTGTTGTATTCATGGATATAACTGCTAATGGCTTTTCTCAACTCTTTTGGTGTGTCGAATTCATTGATGTAGATCAGGTCATATTTCAAAGTCCGGAAAAACCGTTCAGTTCTCACGTTGTCCAGAGCTTGGCCTTTGCCGTCCATTGATATTTTGACTTGGGTGTCTTCTAACAGCTTTATGTAGTCAGGATTCGTAAAGTGGCTGCCCTGGTCACAGTTGATTATTTCTGGCCTTCGGACGCTGAGCGCCCGCCCCAGGCAGTTCATGACGAATGACTTCTCCAGGGTACTTGAGAGCTCATAATCGACAATCCTTCTGCTGTACCAATCAATGATGATGAAAAGATACATGAATCCTTTTTTCATCCGAATGTAAGTGATATCAACACCCCAGACCTGATCTGGCCGATCAATGAGAAGGTTTCTGAGCAGATAAGGACAGACGTGCTGAGCGTGGTATCGCTTGCTGAGATTGGGCTTCGGATAGATAGTGTATACGCCCATATCCCGCATCATTCTGCGGACCTTCTTGCGATTAATGCAGAGTTTATCATCACGGCGGATCACCTTTGTCATCATCCGATAGCCCCAGGTGGGGTGAGCTGTGTGTAACTCATCTATTCTACGCATGACAAACAGGTCCTCATCAGAGACGGTTTTCTCCTTAGAAGGCTGGCGGTATATGCTGCTTCGATTTACGCTCAAGAGATCCGCCTGACGGCTGATGGTGATCCGGGATTCTCTAAAATCAACGTGGCTTTTTCTTCCAGTTGGGTCCGAGAATCTCTGTAGATTTTTTTTTCAACCAGTCTACCTCATAGGTAAGCTGGCCGACTTTGCGTTCAAGTTCAGCGATGTGCTCCTTGCTCTGATCGAGTTCCTTTTCGGATTCGGAAGGTCCTTTCTTAAACACTTCCGATGCGCGTTCCATGAACTCTTTCTTCCAGCGGGACAACACCACCGGGCTAATGCTGTACTTGACTGCAATCTGATTGATCGTGGACTCTTCTGAGAGGATCTCCAGCACAATCTTAGCTTTGAACTCTGGGGTGTAATTCATTCTCTTCTTCATGGTTTCAGTATAACTTAGATTTTCAATTCTGTGTCTCAGGTTATGGGAGCATTATAATACGGCGTTCAGGAAAATCAAAACTGTTGGAAGAGTATATTGAGTGGATTAAATCGAATGAATCAAATCACAATATTATTTGTATTGATCTTACGCTTTTAAAGTATGAAGCGCTTAAAGAATATCACGCGTTGCACGATTACATCGAAGATCGATTGGATCGAAAAAAAACCAATTATGTATTTATTGATGAAGTGCAAATGTGTGAGCAGTTTGAACTAACAATAAATAGCCTTCATTCTACAGGCAGGTATGATATTTACGTTACTGGTTCAAATGCATTTCTGTTGAGCAGTGACCTTGCTACATTGTTTACAGGCCGTACCTATGAAATAGAAGTGTATCCCTTTTCATTTTCGGAATTTTTGACATATTATAGAATATCAGATATCCAAATCGCTTTTGATCTGTACATTAAAGAAGGTGGCATGTTAGGATCTTATTTGTATAAAGAGCCGGAAGAAAAATATAAGTATCTTGCGGATATATTTGATACGCTCATTTTGCGAGATATCAGGCAAAAGTATAAAATTAGGAATATTAATTTGATGGATAACATTTCCAATATTACCTCATCAAGAAAAATTGCAGATACCCTTACGAAGAATTTGGACAATATCAATCATAAGACAGTCGGTTCTTATCTCGATTATTTATGCAATGCATTTGCATTTTACAAAGTCAGGCGATATGACATCCGGGGGAAGAAATATTTGACATCCAACGAGAAATATTACCTAAGTGATCATGCATTTAGATATGCAAAGCTTGGAACTAGAAATTTTGATTATGGCAGAGTGCTGGAAAATATCGTTGCTTTAGAATTGATGAGAAGGGGCTATGAAATCTATGTAGGTGTGTTATATAAAAAAGAAATTGACTTTGTTGCAGTTAAACGGAATGAAAAGATTTATATTCAGGTATCAGATGATATTTCTAATGAAAAAACTTTTGAAAGAGAAGTTGATTCGCTACTTAAAATAAAAGATGCATATCCTAAGCTGTTAATTGCAAGAACAAGGCATGAACATTACCAGTATGAGGGTATTCAAATAATTGATATTGCAGAATGGTTGAGTCATTAAAATAATTTAGTGATACTACGATTGATAAAGGTGCATGTGAAGCTCTCCTTGGAAGTGTGGATATATATGTCTGGATATCAGAATGATGCCACACTGGGGTAGATAAAAAAGGTGTGTTTGAATAGACCGGACTGAAAATGCCAAACAACTGAAATACCCACCTGAAAAGGAACGGGCAATCACGGAAACATTGGAGTTTTGGGGGATACTATGAGATCCACTTTGGTATAGCTGGAAGCTGGCAATAAATCTATCAGAGGTCAGTTTTGGATTATTTGAATTATAATGACCCGTTGGCTTACTCAGGCCATATTATGAACGGTGATTCAGAAACGTATTTGAAAACGGTAATAGAATTTGAAGCTTTTGACGAAACAATAGCCACGATTGCTGCTCTAAAAAAGAGTAGTAGCCGTGGCTCTGTTTTTGCTTAAAGTTTTTTTCCTGCTCATCTTTCTAACGCAGCCAAAGCTGCGTTAGAAAGATGAGTTAGCATCAGAATCTGAGTGACAAGCAAGTGAGGCTGCCGTCGATTTTCTTGAACTCGCTTGTATCAACGAGCTTTACCGGGTATCCTAGGTCTTCGATGATTTTAAGTGTCTTAGGATATCCTTCAGGAACAAGAACGGTACCGTTAATGTACAGACTGTTGATTGCGTAAAGTTCGTCAGGGGCTACAATGCAGCGGTTATAGTCTTTAAAAGCTTCTAGCTTGTCAACGGTTTCTGTAACAAGCATATTGTTGTTTTCAAGGTAGATTGCGAAATCCTTGAGATGAAGGCCTTCTGTTACAGGGACTGTGGATGAAGTGTATCCAAACTTTGTAACGATTTCGTTGAACTGGCGGGCGCCTTCTGCATTTGTCCTGTCGCTCAGACCAACGTAGAAGTGATCTCCTATACGCATGACATCACCGCCTTCCATTGTTCCTGGAGCATCAATGTGAAAAATCTGGTCAGCTGAGTAGAACTTACGAATAGCTGGAAGGATTTCTTCCTTTTCGCCATTCCGGGAGTCCATTGCAGGGTTTGTGATCACTGCACAACGTTCCATAACAACGGCGGGGTCTTCTGTAAAACAGGAGTCAGGGTAGCGCTCATCTGCTTCTAAATCTAGAACTTCTAATCCAAGGGACTCAAGAATCTCAACGTACTGATCATGCTGTCTGACGGACAATTCGTACTCTGGTTTTTCGCCGGGTTTTACGAACTGAGCTGTGGATATTCCGTCGATTAATGCTTTGCAAGGTTTCTTAGTTATGGCTTTTGAAAACATATTGATACCTCCGCAAGATAAAATGGATGTTTCTATGCTCTGAGTATATAATACGAATAAAGATTCGTAAACGGCAGGTATATCATGGTTTACATGAGTATTAATCATAGAACGGCCAAGGAGATGAATCATGAGTCTTTCACAATACGAGGCATTTATCAAAGCTGTCGAGACTGGAACAATGACTCAGGCAGCGGAGGAGCTTGGCTACACACAATCAGGGCTTACTAGAGCATTAAATACGCTCGAGGAGCAGTGGAATTTAAAACTATTAACTAGAGGACGAAACGGTGTAAAATTGACTACAGAAGGGCAATTGCTGTTGCCATATATAAGAACGGTCCTTCATGACCAACGTAGACTTTCCCAGCGAATCGGAGAGATCAATGGCCTTCGTGAAGGTCTTATTAGAATTGGAACCTTTAACAGTGTCTCTGCACAGTGGCTCCCTGGGATGATAAAGAGATTTCAACAAGATTACCCGAGTATCAGATTCGAGCTACTGCACGGAACAGATGCTCAGATTGTCAGTTGGATAGCTGATGGACGAGTGGATGTAGGTTTTGTTGCTTACCCAACTTTACCGGAACTTGAGTCCGAATTCCTGTACCGTGACCCCATCGTAGGCATTTTTTCTGAAGATGATCCCTATGCCAGAATGGAAAAACTCAACATTTCCGAGCTGCCAAATCTGCCGTACATTGCGCTCAACGAAGGGGTAGAGGATGAGATTACAGCCATTTTGGATAAAAACAGGATTACCTTAGACGCGCGGTTTGTAGAAAGTGATGATCACGCCGTAATCGCTATGGTAGAGAAAGGGCTGGGCATTAGTCTGATGTCTGTAATGATGATACAAGGTTTTGACCGACGAATTGTGGCGATTCCACTAGACCCTCCGGGCCACCGGGACCTTGGAATCGCTTGTCGCAGCCATAACCTTCTATCTGGGGCAGCATCCAAGTTCTACGAGTATGCTCGCCGCTGGATAGCTGAGGAGTACAAACCTATCGAACGGTGACATATTTCCAAGGGACGATGCATCGACAAAAGACATCGCCCAAATTGTAAAAAAAGGATTGCCCAATTGGTTTTATCAGTTTTCTATCATCTGCATTAGAAAATTTGTTTCTGCATAATGTTCATGCTAAATTGTGCAGAAGTATCTATTCTTTATGCATAATTCATTTGTTATCTGCACAATTAGATGATAAAATAATGTATAAAAATCTCTGCCGTGCAGAAAGAAGGTGGAATATGCGTGCATTTGACTATAGTAAGATTCCCAGTGAATTGCTGTGTAGCGAAATCATCAATTTGGTAGCAGCCATTCATGAATATAAGGGTAAGCAAGAGCTTTTCATTGAAGCAAAACCAGATATTCTGAACGCGATGCTTGAAATTGCAAAGGTTCAAAGTACTGGTGCGTCTAATCGGATTGAAGGCATTTATACTTCAGATGACAGGCTTGAGGCCATAGTAAAAGAAAAAGTCGAACCAAGGAACCGCTCAGAATCTGAGATTGCAGGTTATCGTGAAGTTCTTCAGTTGGTTCATGAGAACTATGATTATATGAATCCTAGAGTCAACGTCATTCTGCAGCTCCACAGAGATCTTTATCAATTCAATCCTACGTCAAAAGGTGGAAAATTCAAGAATTCGGATAATGTCATAGCTGAAAGCGTAGACGGAAAGGAACAAATTCGCTTCGAACCATTGAGTTCATTTGAAACACCTGATGCCATGGAAAGACTTTCGAATACATTCATAGAGGCAATCAACTCAGAAGAACATGATCCATTGCTATTAATACCTATGTTCATTTTCGATTTTCTCTGCATCCACCCATTCAATGATGGTAATGGTAGAATGAGCAGACTGCTGACTCTTTTATTGCTTTATCGCTCAGGCTATATTGTTGGTAAGTATATCAGCTTGGAAATGATTATTGAGAAAACGAAAATAACCTATTATGAAAAGCTTGAAGAAAGCTCAGCAGGATGGCTCGAAACCAAGCATAGCTATTTGCCATTTTCGAAATATTATCTGGAAGTTATTCTAAATGCTTACAAAAACTTTTCATCAAGGGTTGAGCATTTGCAAAACAGAAAACTTTCAAAGACTGAGAGAATCAAACAACTATTCGACAACACTTTACAGAAGCTATCGAAAAAGGATATTCTCGAAAAATGTCCGGACATCAGCATGTCTACAGTTGAGCTTGCACTTGCAGACCTGCTGAAGAACAATTATATAATTAAAACGGGTATTGGTAGAAGCACAGCCTATATAAGAAATACAGATTATTGATAAGGACGAATCATCTATTTTATGATGCTGATGTGATGTAAAATACCCCTTCGCCAAGGAACCAGTGGGTCTTCACGACATCATTTCTGTCTACTCAAGGCATGTTGAGACGGTCGTGAAGCTTGAAAAGCGATAGAATTGATACGCAACAAAATCGAAACCTTAAACGCATAGAAACGCGTTTAAGGTTTTTCTCTTTCTAATTCCGTCTCCTATTGTGGACTAATATGTAAAATATAACGCTTATAATATGGACTTCCATGCACAACTCTTTCGATGGGAAAAGGGGATAGTTCTTAAAGAGAATAAGTTAACTACCTGGTTTGACCCCGTTGGGTTTAATGAGAAGTAGCACGTAAGCGTTGTTATAAGAGTAAATGAAAAGGTAGCCATTGTTGAAGGTGTGTTGGATAGGAAAAAAGAAGATAGACAGAAGAGGACGATGATTTTTCTTATTCATTCTTTGCGGCGTGTAATATACTGTTCTTAGCAGAATCGCCAACATAAATACAAGGAAGTGAGCCAATGCCTTTTGATTATGAAACACTGGAATTGCTTCGAAAAAACCACCCGGCATGGAAGTTGTTGAATGCACAGCATGCCCCCTTCATCGCCAGCTTCCTTCATCGGGTTTTTCTGGTACCCAACATCCGTATGATGGCTCAATCTGACTTGAAAGAAGCACTTGAGGATGAATTGTTTGTCTTGCGCGAAAAACAGGGTTCCGAAGCTTTTAAGGGGACATCTCAAAGCTATTTGAATGATTGGGCTGAAAATGATAAGGGATGGTTGCGAAAGTTCTACATTGAAGGTACGGATGAACCCTATTTTGACGTTACACCTGCAACGGAAAAAGCGATATCCTGGCTTGCAAGCCTAACGGAAAGAGCCTTTGTCGGCACGGAATCCCGTTTGCTTACGCTGTTTGAGCTATTGAGGCAGATGAGTGAAGGTAGCGAGACGGATCCGCAGGTCCGAATTGCAGAATTGCAAAAACGGCGTGATGCAATTGACTATGAGATTGAACAGCTTGTTACCGGCCGTATCTCGCTTTTGGATGACACTGCCTTAAAAGACCGTTTCCAGCAATTTTTGCAATTGGCTCGGGATTTGTTAACAGATTTTCGCGAAGTAGAACATAATTTTCGTGAATTGGATCGTCGTGTGCGCGAGCGTATCGCCTTGTGGGAAGGTTCAAAGGGCAAGTTGCTCGAAGAGATTATGGGCGAACGTGATGCAATTGCTGATTCCGATCAGGGGAAGAGTTTTCAGGCCTTTTGGGATTTTTTGATGTCTCAATCGCGACAGGATGAGTTCAGTAAAATGATCTATCAGGTGTTGTCTTTAGAATCTATTCGCGAAATGCAGCCTGGCAACCGAATGCATCGAATCCATTACGATTGGCTGGAAGCGGGTGAACATACCCAACGGATGGTGGCTCGTCTTTCCGAACAGCTTCGGCATTTTCTGGATGATAAGGCATGGCTTGAAAACAGGCGTATCATGGACGTTTTAAGAGATGTTGAAATCCATGCCATCGCCCTACGGGATCATCTCCCGGACGGACCCTTCATGGAATTATCAGATACATCTGCAACCATTGAGCTGCCGCTGGAGAGACCGCTCTATAAGCCACCGATAAAACCGGTTATAACAGATTTGCTAGTTCAAAATGGTCATGCGGACGTGGATGTGGCAGCCCTTTACCAGCAGGTAGTCATTCATAAAGCAGAGCTTCAGGCGCATATCCGGCATGAACTTAACTCAAATAGCCAAATCAGTCTTGCGGAGATAATCAAACGCCATCCGATACAACATGGACTGGCGGAGCTGGTGACGTATCTCCAAATTGCAGCATCCGTCGATTCGGTTACACAAAAGTCTGTTGTGGACGAGGAAACCAAAGAGTGGGTTCATTGGCAAACAGAAACCGGGATTCAGCGGCAGGCGCTTTTACCGCGGATCATTTTTGTAAGAGGGGTAATGTGAGTATGAGTATGTATAGTGGTAGCTTTGAATCCGTACAAGGGCAGGAAATTTCGGTGACCATAGTCACCCTGCTTAAAGGAATTCTCTACCGAGAGGATAATCTGGAAATATGGCGCAGCCTATGGGAGCATCAAGCGGCTATTTCAGATTATGTTGCTGTGATGGGATTGGCATTGGTGATGGACGAGGCGGAGGGCTATGCGTTTTTAAGTGCGGTTCAAAAAGAAGACGAAGGCGGATCGTCCACCGTTCCAAGGTTGATTGCCAGGAGGCAGCTTTCCTATCCGGTCAGTCTTCTTCTAGCATTATTGAGAAAAAAGTTGGCGGAGTTTGATGCAGGGGGAAGTGATACCCGTCTCATTCTTACGCGGGAAGAAGTGGTTGAAATGATTCGCATTTTTCTGCCGCATGGGAGCAATGATGTAAAGCTGATTGACCAGATAGACACGACACTTAATAAAGTTGCAGATATGGGATTTGTAAGGCGGTTGCGTGGCCAGGGAAACACATTTGAAGTACGTCGTATCATCAAAGCCTTTGTGGATGCACAGTGGTTGTCCGATTTCAATGACAGGCTTGCAGAATATCAGCGGCAGGTAGCCGGGAAGTGGGATGGAACGAATGATGTCTGAACAAATGTTAATGGAAATGCTCAGCGATGATCAATTGGCGGGTTTTCGCTTGAAAAGGCTTGAGGTTTATAATTGGGGTACATTTACTGAACATGTATGGACCATGCACCTACAAGGGAAAAATGCTTTGCTGACAGGCGATATCGGTTCGGGGAAATCAACGTTGGTCGATGCAGTCACTACGCTTCTTGTCCCTAGTCAGCGTATCGCCTATAACAAAGCGGCTGGGTCGGATAACCGGGAGAGGTCCCTGCGTTCCTATGTCCTTGGCTATTTTAAGTCGGAACGGCAAGAATCTGTCGCTACGGCAAAACCAGTGGCTCTGCGAGATATGAACAGTTATTCTGTCATACTCGGGGTCTTTTACAATGCTGGTTATGATAAAACCGTCACATTGGCTCAGGTGTTCTGGATGAAGGATGTGTCTGCACAACCGGCTAGGCTTTTTGTGGCGTGTGAGCAGGACTTGTCCATCGCCCATCATTTTTCTGATTTTGGAAATGAAATATCCGGTCTTCGAAAACAGCTTAAAACAATGAATGCAGAACTGTTTGATAGTTTCCCACCATATGGCGCCTGGTTTCGTCGCAGGTTTGGTATAGAGAACGAACAAGCCTTGGATTTGTTTCATCAGACGGTTTCATTAAAATCGGTTGGAAATTTAACCACCTTTGTGCGTGAACATATGCTGGAGCCGTTTGATGTGCAGACACGTATCACCGCTCTCGTAGAGCATTTTGGGAATTTGAACCTCGCACATGAAGCGGTTTTAAAAGCAAAGCGGCAGGTGGAAATGCTGGAGCCGCTCGTAGCGGATTGCGCCCGTCACACGGAGATACTGCAATTAGGCGACCATCTTAGAAGGTGCCGTGATCGTTTACGTATTTGGTTTTCAGGAAAAAAGATAGTACTCGTACAAGAGCGACTCACAGCCCGAAGAGAGGTGCTGTCCAAGCACGAATCCACCATCGCTCAACTTGAGGAACAGCAGTACATGCAAAAAATACAAATTAGAGACCTGGAGCGCAGTATTGCGCTGAATGGTGGAGACCGCATCACTAGTCTTGAGAATGAAATTGAACGTCTCGAGACTGACAGAAAGCGGCGGCAAGATCGTGCCGATCGCTATGCTGAGCTGGTGAGACGTTTAGAAAAAGAACCGGCGACCGAACCAGAAGCCTTTACGCAGCAGCGGGCAGAGCTTGCGTTGCTTCGTGAACGGGTTAGGGACGATGAGGAAGCGGTTCAAAACAAGCTCAACGAGACTGTTTACCAGGAAACATCTGAAAGACAGGTTTATTTGGAATTAAAGGATGAACTTAAAGGGCTGAAAGCACGTCGCAGTAATATTGATGAGAAACAAATCGAGCTTCGGCGCAGGATGTGCCAAGCACTGGATTTGAAGGAAAATGACATGCCCTTTATTGGTGAGCTGATTCAAGTGCACGAGTCAGAGCGGGATTGGGAAGGTGCGATTGAACGCCTATTGCGTAATTTTGGGTTATCCTTGCTAGTGCCAGAAAAGGATTACGCTCGTGTTTCGGATTGGGTAGATCGTACACATCTGCAAGGAAGGCTGGTTTATTTCCGGGTGCGGCCTGTTGCGCCAAGGGAGTCCGCTTCCATAAATGAGAGTTCTTTAGCTTACAAGCTGGTTATCAAACCGGACTCCCCTTTCTGCGCGTGGGTCGAACGTGAAGTCGCTCAAAGGTTCAGTCTGGCATGCTGTGTGACACAGGAAGAGTTTCGCAGGGAGACGCGCGCCATCACCAGGTCAGGTCAAATCAAGTCCCCCGGTGAGAGACATGAAAAGGATGACAGAAGGAGAATCGACGACCGCAGCCAATATGTGCTAGGTTGGAGCAATCACGAGAAAATTCGGGTGCTTGAGGATCAGGCGAACCAAATGGAAAAGCATCTGGCAGAAGTGACAGGTCTTATCGAAGAGCTGAAAGAGAAGCGGGAGTCGCTCCTCGCTCGCATGGACACCCTATCAAAGCTCGATGAATATCATGATTTTACCGAGCAGGACTGGCAGCCAATCACTGTTGAAATTGCCAAATTACAGGCGGAAAAGTTGGATCTGGAGCGTGCGTCGGACAAACTGAAAACACTCACATCACAGCTGGAGTCGCTCAAAATTGCTCTGGAAGAGACCGAGAAAAATGGTCCTCTGTCAAGAAATCGGACAACCTAAACTTAGTTTTTCTGCATGAAGT
>CAYRIO010000025.1:0-49475 GCA_964424355.1 uncultured Peptostreptococcaceae bacterium | reverse complement strand
AAACGGAAGGGGTTAACCTTCCGTTTAGTTTGTATCGCTTTATTAGAGCTTTACAACGTTTTCAGCTTGGGGTCCACGGTTGCCTTGAACAACGTTGAACTCTACAGCTTGACCTTCGTCCAGTGTTTTGAAGCCGTCGCCTTGGATAGCGGAGAAGTGAACGAAAACGTCGGAACCGCCTTCAACTTCGATGAAACCAAAACCTTTTTCTGAGTTAAACCATTTTACTTTGCCTTGTGTCATTCTTGAATCCTCCACGTTTTAAAAAAAAGTTTTATTGTGTGTGAAGTAAAAAATTCACACATTATAAAGAGCACCAGTCAGTGATTGATGACCCTTTATAATATGTGAATTATAAACTCCAACGTCACTACTCATCTAATATCTCATGAATGGCGGTTTGTGTCAAGTGTGTTCGCCAAATTACTTTTCAAAACATCAAATTCCATCAAGGAGTCCAGTCAATGCTTTTTCAAAAGCGGAGTTTTGCAAACCGTTCCGTTTAGAGGATTTTCCGGCATGAATCCCATGCTTTCGGCGCAGTTCCTGATGCAGATGGCGCCTGTCCAGCAGGAGGCCGATGGTGTCATCTGTAATCTGGATACCGTTCTGATTCAGGCAGAGTCCTCTTTTTGCTAAAACCATCGCAGCTAGGCCGTTATCCTGGGTGATTACCAGATCTCCGGGGAGGAGATTGTTGGCGATATAGAAATCCGCACTGTCCCGGGCTTTGTCCACGGTGACGATTCGTGCGGTGTCGCTATGGATTTCATGAGAATGATTTTTGACAATCACAGCTTCAATCTGGTATGCCGCTGCGATTCCGGCTGCCAAAGCGACTACCGGACAGCCATCCGCATCAATCCAAAGGGTCATGGGAACTCCTATTATTTATTCACATTTGCCAGGGTTTTAATGATCGCTTCTAAGCTCATGCCGGTTTTCAATTTAAAGGAACCGCTACGCAGCTTAGGGCCAAGCGCCAGTTCGTCAACTTTCTTGATGAAGGCGCTGACATCGGTGATCAGACCCTTGTCTTTGAGGATCTTACCGATAGCAATCCCTGGGGATCCCCCTGGGATCTCAACGGTGATCTCTTTGCCGATTTCAAGTGGTGCCGCCGGAGGGGTTGTATCCGGTTCCTGCGTGCCCGGTTGGTCTGCAATCGGTTTATCGGCATCGGAAGCGTCCGTTGCTGTATCCGCTGGGACAGGTGTTTGGGCAGTCTCTGAATCCGGTGGAGTTGCATTGGGGTCTTGTGGTTCAGATTCAGGGGGGGCAGCCGGTTCTTCAGTGGTCTGAGCGGCTGACAGGGTGTCAATGGGGATCGATTCGTTCAATTTCCATGAAATAACGGTGAAGATTGCCGCAATAATCAGCAAGGAGATGAGTAGGTCGCTTATATCGTATAAAAAATCTCTGATTCGTTCCATAATATCCTCCAAGATCTTACTTACACATCAGTTTAGCATAAAAACCCCTTCGGTTGAAGGGGAGGGGGTGATGAAAATGGCGTCGGATCATTGCTCCGAGAATCGATTTTTTACGGGAGTATCAACTGCGCCGGCAGGCTTTCGCCAAACGGAGGGGGCACGGGCCCTGGCAGCTTCGGCGCTGAGTTCGCCTGTAATGGCGAATATCATGCCGGAGGTTGCGAAGAAAAGCAATCCTCCCTGTGGAACGAGGATAATGAAATCGACAAGCCCGTGGCCGATGATCAGCGCCTGGATGGCGGCCAAAAGCGGGGTGATGCTGCATCGATTTTTGTGCAGGAAATTCAAGCTTTTAATCAAGTGATATTTCAGGTAGAAATAAGCGCAAAGTCCGACGGAACCCAAGGTTGCCGCAATAGTAAACCAGATATTGTGGCCGTGGATCTCACCGGAGTAGCGGTAGATGCCCAGGAGCCCCCAACCGGATATGGGCTTTTGATGGAACATCTCCTTGCAGATATCCCATATGTACTCCCGACTGTTCATCGGGTGATTGATTTCCGGTATCACAAAGGTAAGCCCGACAACCAGTCCGAACATCAGTCCCAGCGGCACGAGGCTTCCTTGGTCCTTTCTAAAAAAAGCATAGATGATAAAGCCGGCAACCAGGCCAAGAACAGCGCCTCGGGAGCCGGTGAAAGCCATAACGACCGCAAAGAGGACTGCAGACAAAAGGAAAAGCGTCTTCTTGCGACCGGTTTCTTTTTCAAAGAAATAGTAGCTGATCAGGACCATGGCTGCGAACCAGGCACCGGCAATGTTGGGATTCCCAAAGGTGCTGTAGATCCGGTGGGCTTCAGGGTCAGGGACATAGGTGGGGCTCCAGAAGAACCGGGCAATCCATGACATGTCATAGAATAGGGACGCAGTTTTTTCGGCAAGCCCCAGAACCGCGGAAAAAAGCGAGAATTTCAAGACGGTTTTAATCAGTGCCTCTACCTTGGATTCTGTATTGCAGAACATCTGAAAGTAGATGCTGAGTGACAGATATCCTAGAATGACAAAGGCTGCGGCCAGGGAAAGCTTGTCGAGGTTCACAAAACCTACGGAGGCAGACCACATGAACACAAAAAGCAGTCCGATATTCCACGGACTTTTCAACACAGCAGGATTTTGCAGGACGGCATAGCGATTCTTGTAGACAAGGAAAGCCGTGTATATCACCGGCAAAAGAGCGGTATAGGGAGATAGGACAACCAGAAAAACACCTAAAGACAACATGTCAGCTTGCTCCTTCAGCATTAAAGCGAGGTTCTGTTGTATACAAAATAATCCTCAACTATCATACCAGAAAATGAGAGAAAGTTCATCTATTTTTAACGAGATTGAAAAATCCCCGAGACTCGGGGATTTAAGTTAAATCTGTGATTTTTTTTGACGGCTTTGTTCACTGAAAATATGGGAAATCAGTTTTTTACGGTCTTTTTCCGAGGTGTCGATGAATCGGATTCGAAGCAGAAAGCGCTGCGTGACGGTGTCGAAAGCGATGGAATCAAGAACCTCACCGGTCAATTCGAAGTGTTCCTGGTTCAGCTCCAGCTTGACGGTAATCCGTGTGCCTGCGCGCATGCGCGTTGGCAGGAAACAGCGGAGCCCACCGGCGCTGATGTTCTGTGTCAAACCATCAAAATAACCATCACCGCTGTTTCCCAATCGGACATCCCTGAGAATGGGGAGTCGGTAGTATTGGCGGCGCTGTGTTTGTTGGATATCCTCTATCAATTCAACGACAAGGATATCGGCGTCCCCGGAGCGGGAACTCTCAACGATTTTACCGCTCATCTCAAGGATGCCGGCAGCTCCTTTGTTGGCAACCAGCTTGATTGCGTCATTGGACTGCAGGGTTTTGTGAGCATTGCAGACCGTGGCTTGGATAATGAGCCGATCGTTATCCATCAAAGCTTCAAAGGCGGTCTCTAACACCAGGGGGGAGCCTTCTTCTCCATCCAGATAGATCTCTAAACGATCGCCGGCAGTCAGCAGGCTTTTCAGTTTGTTCTTCATATGGTTCACCCCCGGTAGTATGCATCGCTTTTCTGATTATTTCCGTGCGCAGTCCCAGGTGCATCCTGTCAGGATTTCCAGACCATGATCCAGAGCGCTTGAGAGGGTGGCAAGATTTTCACTGACGGCCTTGGGACTTCCGGGGAGATTGATGATCAGGGTGCTGCCGCGGACCCCCGCCACGGCACGGCTGAGCATGGCTCTGGGGGTGATTGCGTAGCTGGCTGCCCGGAGTGCTTCTGGAATGCCCGGAACTTGGCGATGGATCACATCCAGGGTAGCTTCAGGGGTCCAATCCCTGGGGGAAAGGCCGGTGCCTCCGCTGGTCAGGATCAGGTCACAGGCGGATGTGTCGCTGAGTCGGATCAATTCTTGGGAAATAAGGGGACGTTCATCGGGAACGATGAGTCTCTCAATCAGGGTGTAGCCTCTTTCGGATAGGAACTGCTGGATGACGTCCCCGCTGGTGTCCTGCCGTTCACCCCGTGAACCTTTATCACTGGCTATCAATATCGCTGCTTTGAACATGGTCGCCTCCTGAATGTATCATTCCTATTATACCTGTAACTGGATATAAAAGTGAAGTGTGATTGCTTAAGTGGGCCTCAAGCGTGCAAAAGTGGTAGAACCTTGCTCTGCGGGGTATAAGGAGGTATACTGAATGTATTTGAAATCAGTCGAAATGGGTATAAAGCATAGAGGAGAACGGATGAATATCAACGAAATCGCACGGGATTTGAAAAACATTTTGGGAGAAGACGGAATTCTGGTCAATGAACCCATGCGCGGGCATACATCTTTCCGGATTGGAGGGCCTGCGGATTTGTTGGTCCGCCCTTGCTGTACAGAAGAATTGAAGGCTTGTCTGAAGGTTTTCAGAGAATATGAGGTTCCCTGGCAGGTCATTGGAAACGGCAGCAATCTGCTGGTTTGTGATGATGGGATTGCCGGGGCTGTCATTGAAATTTCCGACAGGTTCAATCAGCTGTGTGTAGAAGGCTCTCATATCAATGCTCAGAGCGGTGCATTGCTCTCGGCGGTAGCCAAGCAGGCGCTGAATGCGCATCTGGCTGGATTTGAATTCGCTGGCGGAATTCCCGGAACCCTGGGTGGCGCTGTGGTGATGAACGCCGGTGCCTATGGCGGTGAAATGAAGGATGTCATCGAATCGGTAACGGTACTGACGCCGGCGGGAGATGTGTTGTCCCTGGAAGCGTCCCAACTGGAGCTGGATTACCGTCACAGCTGTATTCCTGAAAAGGGCTACATCGTTCTGGGGGTTCGGCTGCGTCTTGAACCGGGTGATCCGGAAGTGATGCTGAAAACCACACAGGAGCTGACGCACAAGCGAACTTCCAAGCAGCCGCTTCACCTTCCCAGCGCAGGGAGCACTTTTAAGCGTCCGGAAGGGCATTTTTCAGGACAGCTGATTGAGACCTCCGGCTTGAAGGGGGTTCGATTTGGAGACGCCCAAGTATCAGAAAAACACTGTGGCTTTGTGGTCAATGTCGGCAGTGCGAGCTGCTACGATGTCCTGACACTGATTCAGCTCATCCGTCGTGTGGTGCTGAATCGCTATGGTGTGGAATTGGAGCCGGAGGTTAAATTGATCGGGAGGAGCTTTGATGCTGAAAATCACTGCTGATTACCACACCCATACCCGTTTCAGTCATGGCAAGGGTGATATAGAGGATAATGTCCGGGTTGCTATCCAAAAGGGTCTGAAAGCCATTGCGATTACGGATCACGGTTATGGGCACATGGGGTTTGGCATCCGGAAAGCAGATCTGCCGCTGATGAAGGATAAAATCATGATCCTTCGGGGGCGGTATCCTGAAATTGAGATCCTTCTGGGGATGGAGGCTAATATTCTGGATCCTGATGGTTCTCTGGATGTGGACGATGGGGATCTGAAACTGATGGATATCCTGTTAGCGGGCTATCATTTCGGTTCAGCCCCACGGGGCTTGTCGGGCGTCAAATTCCACGGGGCGAATTTCATGGCCCGGGGAGGCTATGAATCTTCATTTATAAAGGAAATGAACACCCAGGCATTCTGCAATGCCATGACACGCTACCCGATCAATATCCTGACTCACCCCGGTGCGAAGGGTCCCGTTGACATCAGCCGGGTAGCGGCTGTGGCTTCAAAGCAGGGGGTGTGGCTTGAGATAAATTCTCATCATGGCTTTCTGACCCTGGATCAGATACGAGAGGCAGCGCCATTTGGCGTGAAGTTTGTTATCAGCAGCGATGCCCATCGGCCTCAGGATGTCGGAGAATGTGAAGCGGGTATAAAAAGAGCACTGGAAGCGGGGCTTGGTCCCGATAGACTGGTAAATTGCAGATTGGAGTGATACCCATGAAAATCACAATCGTGACCGGACTTTCCGGTGCGGGAAAGAGTCAGGCTGTAAAGGCCTTGGAGGATTTGGGGTACTACTGTGTGGATAATATTCCGCCTGTGCTGGTACCGAAATTTGCCGAGCTCTGCCAAAACAGTACTGAAGGAATAGATCGATTGGGCCTGGTGATGGATATCCGGGGCGGTCGTTTTTTTGATGATATATTTGAAAGCCTTGAGGGCTTGGACCGATTGGATATGCCCTATGACATTCTTTTTCTTGATGCATCGGACAATGCGTTGATCAAGCGCTTTAAAGAAACCCGCAGGACGCATCCCATGGCGCGGGAGGGCCGGTTGGAAGCCGGGATCGCTCGGGAACGGAAAAAACTGGAGCCTTTGAAACACCGTGCGGATACGATTGTTGATACCAGCGATATGACGGCGAATCAGCTGAAAAATGAGATCAGTAAGGCGTATTCGGAAGGCTCCGCTCCCCCCAGCATCACCATCACAGTTTTATCTTTCGGATTCAAGGAAGGGACGCCCCGGGATGTGGATCTGGTGTTTGATGTGCGTTTCCTACCCAATCCGTTCTATATTGACGCTTTGCGGTCCATGACCGGGAATGATGAACCGGTTCAGGCCTATGTGATGGGATTTGAGGAAACGAAGACCTTCATGGATAAGCTGTTGGATATGTTGCTTTTCCTGATTCCCCGGTATGTGAAAGAGGGTAAGAATCAGCTGACGATCGGGATTGGATGTACCGGTGGGAAGCATCGGTCCGTGACGCTGACCAACAAGTTAGGTGAGGTGCTTAAGAATTCCGGGTTTCGGGTGGTTGTCGTCCATCGGGATGTGGACAAGGGCCGAAGCGAATGACCAGGGGACCGAAGGTTGTAGTGATTGGCGGTGGAACAGGTCTTTCAGTCCTCCTGCGTGGGTTGAAGCAATACACGACGAACATCACCGCGATTGTGACCATGGCAGATGATGGGGGCGGGTCCGGTGTTTTAAGGGAAGATTTAGGCATGCTGCCACCGGGGGATCTCCGGAGTTGCATTCTGGCTCTTTCAAATACAGAACCAATCATGGAACGGCTCCTCCAATACCGATTTGAAGAAGGAATCCTGAAGGGACAGTGCTTTGGAAACCTTCTGATTGCTGCCATGGTGGGGATATCGAGCAGCTTTGAAGAAGCCATAGAGCGGGCTAATGACATTTTTGCCGTGACGGGAAAGGTATTGCCCGCAACGACTACTGCCATCAACCTATGGGGAACCCTGGAAAACGGAACCTTGGTTGTCGGAGAATCCGAGTTGCCTCTGAGAGCCCTGGCAGAAGATTCTCCCATCAGGGAAGTCGGTTTAAAGCCGGACGACGCACCGCCCCTTCAAGAAGCCGTTCGAGCGGTTTCTGAAGCGGACCTGATAGTCCTTGGGCCGGGAAGTCTTTTTACCAGCGTTATCCCAAACCTGCTGATCCGTGAACTGGCAGAGGAAATTGAAAAATCAACGGTTCCCAAGGTGTATATTTGTAATCTGATGACCCAGCCGGGCGAAACGGACAGACGCGGTGTATGGGAGCATGTGGAGGCGATCCTCCGCCATACGTCAGCGAAGATGATTACGGCGGTGATGGTCAATACAGGGGCTGTACCTTCAGAAATTCAAGAGAAGTACCAGCGGGAAGGCGCCCACCTGATCACCCTTCAGGCCGAAGATGAAGAAGCCTTGGCGATTCAGGGAATCCAAGTCCTTGGGGATGATTTTGTTGAGATAAAGAGCCACTATCTGCGACATGATGCCGGACACCTTTCAAAGAATCTTCTGGACCTTGTAGATGTGCGCCGGTATCCACGCTAGCGAAAATTTATTAAATCCGAGATTCTTGGGAGGATTTCCAGACATACAGAAAGAACTATTCTAAATTATAAGCCGTAGTCATCGGGATGTGATGTGCATGCGAGAAGAAAACAGTGCTGGCGGTGTGGTTTTTTATCAGGATCGGGTTCTGCTCCTTCGTAAGAAAAGGGGGTACTGGGTACTGCCTAAAGGGCGTATTGAGACCGGCGAAAAGATGGAGACCGCAGCACTCAGGGAAGTTCAGGAAGAGTCCGGTGTACAGGCGACCATCGTCAAATATATCGGGGAAATAAATTATACCTACAAGAACCAGTGGACCAATTATGAATGGGTTGTTAAAAGAGTCTGCTGGTATTTGATGACTGCCGATAGCAATCATTGCCGACCTCAAATGGAAGAAGGCTTTTCAAGCGCCCGGTTTCTGAACGGTGCTGATGCTGTGCGGCTTCTCCGGTATGACGACGAACGGAAAATCCTCATTGAAGCTTTGAATCAGGCTCAGGCAGAGTTTCCCGGAATGTTTGCCGATATGGATTGAGGGGGAGCGGATGTCATTTTCATCAATAGCAAAAAATGATCTGGCACGTCAGATATCGGACGACAAGTGCTGTCATATGGCGGAATTATCCGGGATCCTTCGGGTTAGCGGAAGTTTGCAGCCAGGTTCCGGTGGGATGCGTGCCTCATTGGTTACGGAGAATGCCGCGGTGGCCAGGTTGATCTTCACATTATTCAAGAAAACCTTCAATGCCCATGCGGAAGTGCTGGCTTCGGTGAACCGTACCCTGAACAAGGGGCATACCTATACAGTCCGCCTCAATCAGGCCGAAGAAGCGTTGAAGGCGATGGAGATTATCGACACAAGTGACGAGGGGACAGTCATCCATTTGGGTGTGCCGTCAAAGATTCTGAGAAAAAGTTGCTGCAAGCGTGCGTATCTCCGGGGAGTCTTTTTAGGGAGCGGTTCGGTCAGCGATCCTGGGAAAGCCTATCATTTGGAATTCGTGACCCATGATCCTGGGTATGCCGAATCCCTGAGAGACCTGATAAACAGTTACGAGCTGAGTGCGAAAATCGTTCCAAGGAAGCAGAACACAATCGTCTACCTGAAGGAAGGGGATCAGATTGTGGATATGCTCAATATCATCGGCGCTCACACGGCGCTGTTGGCCTTTGAAGATGTTCGGATCATCAAACAGATGCGCAATGACGTGAATCGGATTGTTAACTGCGAAACGGCCAATCTCAACAAGACCGTGGATGCGGCGGTTCGCCAGATCCAGGCAATCGAACTGATCCGAAATACCATCGGCCTCAGCAGTCTGCCGGATACCCTGGCAGAAATTGCGGCGCTGAGGCTGGAAAACACTGATTTGACGCTGACGGAACTGGGGGCGCTCTTATCCCCGCCGGTTGGAAAATCCGGAGCGAATCACCGACTGAAAAAACTGGAAAAAATTGCGGAAAGCATAAAAAATAATTAGGAGGTTCCAGATGATAACGAGAGAAATTACCGTTTCCAATGATTCAGGTCTTACAGCCAGAGCAGCTGCGACATTTGTTCAGCACACGAACCGATTTTCCTCCGATATATACCTGCATTTGCCCGGGGGGACCGTGGACGCGAAAAGCATTATGGGAATCATCTCCATGGGGATCCGCAAAGGGGCTCTGATTACCCTGACATGCGAGGGCATCGACGAGAACAAAGCCATGGATGACTTGGAACTCTTGCTGACTCAGGGTTCTAACCGTTAACCCCGGTAATTGGGGAGCGTGGGATGCCGGAGAAATGAGGGGCTTGAACGCTTATTCCGTTTATTGCCATATATACTTTATGAAAGGTGTCCCAGTCCCGTATTCTAAGATTTTATGGGTGCTGAAACCAATTATACAAAGCTGTCCGAGCCTGTTTAGTTAAATGAAACATTGATTTTAGAGACTTCTTCCCATATAATGATGCTGTGCCCAAATTGTCGAAAAATGTCGAATGTATTAATTGGCGGAGGTCAGCATGAATATCATCCTGAAAAGGATTCCGACAGAAACATTAGAAGCCGGGATGGTACTGGGAGAAACAATATATGACCTCACAGGGAATGTCCTCCTTTCAAAGGGGATAGAGCTTCGTCATACCTATATTGAAAAAATAAACCTGCTTAATCTCGAATCGGTGTTGGTCAGCGATATATCCAAATATATTTTTGAAGAACCCTCCCTTTCAGTGGTAGACCCCGTCCTGAGCATGGTAAACCGGGACATGATTGTCGCGGAAACCCGTTCGGATGCGACGAATATGGTCAGACAGTTCATGGAAGGTCTGGGCGGGTATTCGGGAACACCTAATATTGACAAAATCCTGCTGATTGTGAATCAGATCATTGATGAGATCCTGAAGAATGATGAGATTGCTTTTAATCTGGGTGATTTGAAATCAGTGGATGACTATACGTTTGAACACTCGGTTAATGTGTGCGTTTTAGCACTTTTATCCGGGATTGCTCTGGGATTCAAGAAAGTGGCTCTGGTGGAACTGGGAATTGGTGCGATTCTTCATGATATCGGCAAGATTTTGATACCTCAGGATGTCCTCAACAAACCAGGTCTGTTGGATGACGAGGAATTTGACATTGTGAAGCGCCATGCCCGTTTAGGCTATGATGTCCTCAATCGGATCAAAGGCGTCAGCCAGGCTTCGGCAGCGGTTGCTCTCTATCACCACGAGCGTTTTGACGGAAACGGATACCCCGATGGCATGGCAGGTGAAGTGATACCGCTTTACAGCCGCATCGTCGCCATTGCAGATGTGTTTGATGCATTGACCAGTGACCGGGTTTACAGTAAGAAGATCAGTCCGTATAAAGCGATGGAATACGTCGTTTCTATGGTTGGGGCTCACTTTGACCCCGAAATCATCAAGCGATTCGCCCGCCAATTGGGCTTCTTTTATAAAGGACTTCATCTGGAACTGAATACCGGGGAGACGGCCGTTGTGCTGATGGCACAGAACGCAAGGCCAGTTGTTCGTGTTCTCAGGGATCCCCGTGGGATGGAGATGCAGGACTATTATGAAATTGATATGTTGAAGAATCCGAGTGTCCAGGTACGAAACGTGATTTTTCCAGAAGAGTTTTTGGAGATGCGCGGCACCAGTGGATTCACCGGTTGAACAAAACGACTCATTGGGGCTGACCTATCGGCCTCATTGTTATTTTTTGATTAGTGGAAGAGAAATTGCGGAATGAATGGATTATTAGCAGGAATTTCCCGTTTTATGTTGAATGTCTTACAAGGTGAAGGACACGAAAAAACAGTGCAGGAGGCACCATGAAACGGATAAAAACAATGATCGCATGGATGGCGGCAGCCGTGGTTTTGTTATCAGGCTGCAGTTTCATTGAGAATGGACAAGGGGCGAACCGGGACTGGCGGTTGGTGGAGAAAAGCGCAATCGGCAGCACGGTGAATCTATACGCCTGGGGCGGAGATGAACGGGCCAATAAATGGTTTGATGAAACCCTGAAACCCTATTTGGCAGAGCATTACAAGATCAAGCTGAATCGTGTTCCCATGAACTACGATGAAATATTCGATCTGATGGCGGCTGATGCTGAAATCAAGCGGAGCAGCGGTGACATTGACCTCCTTTGGATAGGCGGCAGGAATTTTGAATTTGCCAAGAACCAAAAGTATCTATTCGGTCCTTTCTCCGAAAAGCTTCCCAATGTAACGCTCAGTTTGAACCCCAAGGATCCTGAGATGATTGCGGATAGGGGCGTTCCGATTGATGGCTATGCGGTCCCCCTGGGACACCGGCAGCTGACCTTGTTCTATAACGAAGACATCCTGGAGGAACCTCCTGTGGATTTGGATACGCTGATGGCAGCGGTAAAAGCCAATCCTGGCCATTTCACATACCCCATGCCTGACGACTCCACTGGGATGGCATTCATTGAAAGTGTTCTCTACAATAAGGTGGGCTATAAGACGATTTCAGAGCTTAGTCCCAGTAAAGCGGCAGTCGCGGCTGCGATTCAGCCGGGTCTGGACTATCTGAAGGAGCTGAAGCCCTATCTTTGGCGGGAAGGCAAACAATATCCGGCCAACGAGGCGGAGCTGGATAAACTATTCCTGGACGAAACACTGATCATGGCGATGAGCATGGATCATAACCATGCATCCCGATTGATTCCGGAAGAAAAGTACAGCCCAGGTGCGAAGCCGTTTTTCCTGGAAAAAGGGATGATGGAAAGCACGCATTATCTGGCTATTCCCTGGAATGCCGCCAATAAGTCCGGTGCAATGGTGGCGATCAATGCCACCCTCGATTTTGAAATGCAGGCAACCAAATTCAAGCATTCCCAGTGGGGCGACATCCCGGTGATCGATACGGAAACCCTGAGTGCCGCAGATCTGAAAATCTTGAAGAAGAGTGGTTCCTCAAAAGCGGCACCGAAGCTGGAAGACCATTTAAACTATCGTGAGCCCCAACTCTCCATTGCATTGGAAGCCATCATCAAACAAATATGGGCTGAGCAAGTGCCCCAGTGATCGAAGCCCCGGTGCTCAACCGGGGCGTCACCATTTCCAGGAGGATTTATGAAACCATTCGTCCATCTGCACTTACATACAGAATACAGCCTGCTGGACGGTTTCACCCGAATCGGTTCCCTCTTTCAACGCTGTAAAGAGCTGGATATGCCAGCGGTGGCGATCACAGACCATGGGGTCATGTTCGGTGCCGTGGAATTTTATAAGGCGGCGAAAAAGAACGGCGTGAAGCCGATTATCGGCTGTGAGGTCTATGTTGCCCCGCGAAGCCGATTTGACCGGGCCGGAAACATGGATAAGAGCGGCTACCATCTGGTGCTGTTGGTTCGCAACCAAGAGGGGTACCAGAATCTGATACGATTGGTTTCTTTGGGCTTTTTAGAAGGCTTTTACTATAAACCGCGGATTGATGACGAGATTCTGAAAGGCCACGCTCAGGGTCTTATTGCGCTCAGTGCATGCCTTGCGGGGGAAGTTCAGGTGCTTCTGTCGGAGAACCGCTATGAAGAAGCAAAGGCACGGGCGTTGTATTATGATGACCTCTTTGGGCGGGGACATTACTATCTGGAGCTTCAGGATCACTTCATTGAAGAGCAGAGGGTCGTGAATCAGCTCTTGGTCCGCTTAAGCAAGGAGACCGGTATTCCGCTGGTGGCAACCAATGATGTTCACTACCTGGACCGGGACGATCATGAGAGCCACGATATCCTGTTGTGCATCCAGACCGGAAAGACACTGGCTGACAAGGAGCGGATGGCATTCCCCACCCAGGAATTTTATCTAAAATCTGGGGATGAGATGGCGGAGCTGTTTCCTTATGCGCCGGAGGCCCTCAGCAATACGCTTAAAATCGCAGAGTTGTGTAATTTGGAATTTGAATTCGGGCAGCATCACCTGCCAGAGTATCCCCACGACCCGGAAATGGCACCGGGAGAGCTGCTGCTCCATCTGTGCATGGAAGGGCTGAGGGCTCGGTACACTCAGGTTGATCAGGTGCTGATGGACCGGCTGACCTTTGAGCTGGGGACCATATCCAAGATGGGATATGAAGACTATTTCCTGATTGTCTGGGATTTCATCAAGTATGCCAAGGATCACGGCATCATGGTCGGGCCCGGCCGGGGAAGCTGCGGTGGAAGTCTGGTGGCCTACGTGCTTCGCATTACCGATGTGGACCCTATCCGATATGGCCTGATCTTCGAACGGTTCCTCAATCCTGATCGGATCACCATGCCGGATATCGACATCGACTTCCAAGACGACCGGCGACAAGAGGTCATCGATTATGTGATCCATAAGTATGGGAAGGAGAAGGTGGCGCAGATCATCACCTTCGGGACCCTTGGTGCCCGTGCGGCGGTACGGGATGTGGGGCGGGTAGTCAACATGCCCTATGCAGAAGTGGATAGGATTGCTAAAATGATCCCCTTTAACCTGGGAATGACCATCGATCGTGCTTTGGAAGCCAACCGGGAAATGAAGACCCTGGTGGAAAGTGACCCTCAGGCGGCCAAGGTCATTCGGATCGCAAAGAGCCTGGAGGGGGTTCCACGCCATGCTTCCACCCATGCGGCCGGGGTGGTGATTTCACGGAAATCGGTGGATCAGTATGTGCCGCTGTATGTTCAAGATGAAAATATCACAACGCAGTATAATATGAACCTGCTGGAAGAACTGGGCCTTCTGAAGATGGATTTCCTGGGGCTCCGAACACTGACGGTGATTCAGGAAAGCCTGGAACAGATTGAAAAAAGCCATGGAATCAAGATCGATCTGGAGACCTTGCCCTTGGATGACCCCAAACCCTTTGAACTGATCAGCAGCGGAGATACGTTGGGATTGTTCCAGCTGGAAAGCGCTGGGATGCGCCGGTTCATGAAGGAGCTGAAGCCCTCCAGCCTGGAGGACATCATCGCGGGCATTTCCCTCTACAGGCCAGGTCCCATGGATTCCATCCCCATGTACATCCATAACAAGAACCATCAGGATGAAGTGAAGTATCTGCACCCGGCTCTGGAATCCATCCTGAAGGTGACTTATGGGTGTCTGGTCTATCAGGAGCAGGTCATGCAGGTGGTACGGGAGCTGGGCGGGTACAGCTACGGCAGAAGCGATCTCGTGCGCCGGGCCATGAGCAAGAAAAAGATGGACGTGATGGAGAAGGAACGGCAGGCTTTCATCCACGGTGTAGTCAATCCGGATGGCTCTCTGGAGCTGGAAGGCTGCATCCGCCGCGGGGTGCCTGAAGAGGTTGCCAATGTTATTTTTGATGATATGATCAATTTCGCTAATTATGCGTTCAATAAATCCCATGCGGCCGGATATGCGCTGATTGCTTACCAGACCGCCTGGTTGAAAGCCCATTACCCCGTGGCATTCATGGCTGCTCTCATGACCAGTGTCATGGGAAATCATCCGAAGATCGCTCAGTATATCCAGGATTGCCGCCAAATGGGGATCACCGTCCTTCAGCCTGATATCAACGCAAGCCATGCGAAGTTCTCCGTTGAAGGGGACCGGATCCGATATGGCCTGATGGGCATCAAGAATGTCGGTGAGGGCATCGTACGGGCTGCTTTGGCTGCCCGCCGAGGGAGCGCGATCAAGAGCCTGATGCAGTTCTGTGATTTGGTGGATACACGGGAACTCAATAAACGGGCGGTTGAAAGCCTGATAAAGGCCGGAGCCATGGATGGCCTCGGGGCCCATCGGTCCCAGCTTTTAGCTTCATATGAGCGGCTCATCGACGGTGTACAGCATGAAAAGAGGCGGAACGTTGAGGGGCAGGTCTCGTTATTCGGCGGTGGCAGTCCTGAATTTTCAGGAGCTTCAGAGGAGCAGCTTTATCCGGATATCGATGAATTCCCCCAAAAATATTTATTAAATTTTGAAAAGGAAATGTTGGGTATATATCTCAGTGGGCATCCCCTGGGTGAGTTTGAATCGGGGATTCAGGCGCTGAACGATGTCAGCATCGCTGAGCTCAAAGAAACGGTTAAAAACAGCGAAGAAAGCGGCTACCGCGATGGTGATGCTTTCATTGCCTGCGGCATCATCATCCGGAAGGTGGAGAAGGTGACCCGTGCTAACACGATGATGGCCTTTGTCACCCTGGAGGATCTGACCGATTCGATTGAAGCGGTAGTCTTCCCGAATATTTACGGACGGAGTGGGCATCTGCTCCATGCGGAGAGCCAGGTGATCCTGTCCGGAACGCTGAATTTCAAGGAGGAGGAAGACCCCAAACTCATTGTAAACACCGTCCATGAACTGACTCAGGAAAATCTGGCGTTGCTTTCCCGAAAAACCCCTGGGAGCGTGGTGCGGAGACCGGCAAAGACGCCTGCCGTACCCACGGTCTCAGACAAACAGACTGTGCCCTCCGCTCGGAAGCTCTATATCCGGTTCCCAGAGCGCGGTGCGCTGGACATGCAGCAGCTTAAAACCATTCTGGGGACGAGCCCGGGCAGTGTAGAGGTGATCTGTTACATCGAGTCGGAAAAAGCGAGACTGAAAGCACCTGATTCACTAAGGGTTAATGTGACTTCTGAGTTCGTAAAAAAGCTGGAAAGCGTTTTCGGGCCTTCCTGTGTTAAATTCGTCTAACAGCTTTGTAGAATCCTACAGCGTCAGTTTCATTGAAAAGCAGGGTTAAATCCTTTAAAATGATGGGGTACAGGAGGGAACATATGAAGAGAATCGGTGTTCTGACTAGTGGCGGCGATGCGCCGGGAATGAATGCAGCAATCAGAGCGGTTGTAAGAACGGCCATTGCCAATGATCTGAAGGTTTCCGGAATCCACCGGGGGTATCAGGGCCTGCTGGATGCTGATATTATCGATATGGATGTGTCCTCGGTAGGAGATATCATCCAGCGGGGCGGCACTAGGCTCCAAACAGCCCGTTGCCTTGATTTTATCACCGATGAGGGCTTTGAACGCGGCTTGGAGGTCCTGAAGATGTACCATATCGATGGCATGGTGGTGATTGGCGGCGACGGCTCTTTCAGAGGGGCTCAGCGTCTCAGCCATGCGGGCGTTCCAACTGTAGGAATACCGGGCACCATCGACAACGATCTGGCCTACACGGAGTACACGATCGGTTTTGATACGGCGATCAACACCGTCGTCAATGCCATCGGCAACCTGCGGGACACATCATCGTCCCATGGCCGGGCAAATATCATTGAAGTCATGGGGCGCAACTGCGGCGATATCGCACTTTATGCGGGGATTGCAGGCGGAGCGGAAACCGTGATCATTCCGGAAATTCCCTTCGATATGGATGAAATCTGCCGCAAGCTGATCAGCGGAAAAAACCGTGGAAAGCGACACAATATCATCCTGGTGGCTGAAGGTGTCGGCAAACCCTTTGAAATCGGACAAGAGATTGAACGGAAAGTAGGCATTGAAACCCGTGTCACGATCATGGGGCATCTGCAGCGGGGTGGGGTCCCCAGCGCATTTGACAGGATCCTTGCCAGCCGGTTCGGGCACCATGCGGTTGAAACCCTGTTGGCGGGCAGAACAGCCAGAGTTGTAGGGATCAAAGGCAGCGGCGTTTTCGATATGGATATTGATGAGGCCCTGGCAACGAAGAAGGAGATAGACATGGAGCTGGTCGAAATGACCAACATGTTATCGATATGACGCATATGTAAACAGGCGCAACTGCGCTTCCATGGGGGGAATAGGGAATGAAAAAAACGAAAATCGTATGTACGATAGGGCCAGCCAGTGAGAAGAAGGAAGTGCTGAAAGAACTGATTCTCAGCGGGATGAACGTTGCACGGCTTAACTTCAGTCATGGCAGCCATGAAGAGCATCAGGCACGCATCGATGTCATCAAGGAAGTGCGGCAAGAGCTGGGGATCCCAGTGGCCATCCTTCTGGACACCAAGGGGCCTGAAATCCGAACCGGCAAATTCGGTCCAGAGTTCGTTGAACTGAAAGAAGGGCAGACCTTTACCCTGACCATCGATGACGTCTTGGGTGATGAGCATCGGTGCAATGTATCCTATCTGGGCCTTCCGGGCGATGTGGCCGTGGGTGACCGGATTCTGATCGACGATGGTCTGGTAGAATTGCAGGTGGCAGAAAAACCAACAGCGAATAACATCGTGTGCCGTGTCAATAACAACGGGATCGTCAAGAACAACAAAGGGGTCAACGTTCCCGGCGTAAAAATCAATTTGCCGGCCATCACGGGAAAAGATATTCAGGACATCCTTTTCGGAATCCGAAACGATTTGGATTTCATTGCAGCGTCTTTTATCCGGAAAGCGGATGACGTTCTGGCAATTCGAAAAATCCTGGAAGACAACAATGGACAGAGCATCCATATCATTTCAAAAATTGAAAACCAGGAAGGCGTGGACAATCTGGATGAGATCATCCGGGTTTCTGACGGTCTGATGGTAGCTCGGGGCGATCTTGGGGTTGAAATACCGACAGAGATGGTGCCGCATGCTCAGAAGAGTATGATCAGCAAGTGTAATTTTGCGGGGAAGGTGGTCATCACAGCGACCCAGATGCTGGACTCCATGATCCGGAACCCACGTCCAACCCGTGCGGAGACAACGGATGTCGCCAACGCCATCTTCGATGGTACGGATGCCATCATGCTTTCCGGCGAAACGGCCGCGGGGAAATACCCAGTAGAATCCGTTCGCACAATGGCGGTAATTGCCGAGACGACGGAAGGGTACCTCGATTACGAAAAATCCCTGAACCGAAAGAGCGACCGCAAGAAATGCGATGTTACCTATGCAGTGGGCCATGCAACCTGCACCACGGCGCTGGAATTGGAAGCCTCAGCCATCATCACGGCCACTGCAACCGGATTCACAGCCCGAAAGGTCTCTGAATTCCGTCCCAAATGCCCCATCATCGCCGCAACAACTTCTGAAGTGGCTCGACGTAAATTGTGCTTGGCCTGGGGTGTGTACTCCCTGATGGTTCGGGAAGGTGAAAGCACGGATGATATTTTCGACATGGCTCTGGCGGCTTCCCGCAAGGCCGGGTATGTGAAGGAAGGGGAACTGGTTATTTTCACTGCCGGGGTTCCCGTGGGTGTTGCCGGGGCGACGAACCTGATGAAGGTTCACCTGGTGGGTGAAATCCTGATTAAAGGCTTGGGAATCGGTAAAAAAGTCCTGACAGCCAACGTCTGCATCGCTAAATCCGCAGAAGAGGCCCGTGCCAAGCTGAAGGACGGCGAAATCCTGGTCACCAATGCGACAGACAAGGACATGATGGATTCTGTTCAGCGTGCGGTTGCCATTATTGTTGAGGAAGGCGGTTATACCTCCCATGCAGCGATTGTGGGCCTGAACCTGGGGATCCCTGTCATCGTCGGTGCCAGTGATGCGACCCGCAGTCTTCATGATGGTCAGTTGATTACATTGGATTCTAATAAGGGCTTGGTCTATTCTGGCCGTACCCGCGTGCTGTAATCCGAACGTATACGGTAGAGAAGAGGCGGGAATCACTTGTGATTCCTGCCTCTTTTTTTGATTCAAGAAAGACGATCATAAAAATGAAATCCGGACAAAAAATTGTCTTTTAATTCACAAATAAATTCATTATAATGAAAATAGGCTTTTAATTATGAAATAAACTTGAGGTGTATGATGCAGGACGATATTGGAAGACGGGTTAAAGAGCTGAGAACGCAAAGCCGGATGACTCTTAAGGATTTGAGCGAGAAAACTGGTTTATCGACAGGTTTTTTGTCACAGCTGGAACGGGGAATGACCAGTATTGCCACGGACTCCCTATCGACCATCGCCCAGGTTTTCGGTGTAGAGACCGGCTCTTTTTTTGCAAGGCATCAAGTCATGGATCTGCCGACCATGCGCAGCTACGAAAAAGAGATATTCAAGGTTGAGAACCGCTTCATCCATTACCACCTGACCCATGATCTGAGGAATAAACAGCTTTTGCCGAGGCTCGTAGAGCTGCTGCCCATCAACAGTGATGAGCCGATCCGTCAATCGCCCCATGGCGGGGAAGAGTTCATCTATGTGCTGGAAGGAACCCTGACCCTGTTCATCAATAAAGAAAGGCAGGAGCTTTTCCCGGGAGATACCGCCCATTATGATTCTACGATTCCCCACAACTGGGGAAATTACACGAACAAGATGGTGCGGATTCTGGTGATTTCTACGCCGAATCCGTTTCAGGGGGAAAAATGATGGAGGAGGACCACGGATGTGTGCAATGATCACCAGTATCCAGAAATTTTGTGTTCATGATGGGCCCGGCATTCGGACAACGGTCTTTTTCAAGGGGTGCCCGATGGCTTGTACCTGGTGCCACAACCCGGAAACCCAGAATTTTTCGAAGGAAGTCCTCATCAATCGCGAAAAGTGCACAGCTTGCGGGCGATGCGCAACCCGCTGCCCCGCCGAAGCGGCACAGGCTGAAAAGGGGGTGTGGCAACCAGCCCCGGGTGTCTGCCAGCACTGCGAGACTTGTCTGGATGCCTGCACCATGGAGGCACGGGAAATAGTTGGGGAAGACTGGGACTGTGCCCGGATGATTCATGAAATTGAAAAAGACCGTCCATTCTATGAATCATCCGGCGGTGGTGTAACCTTATCCGGAGGAGAAGTGCTTTCACAGCCGGATGCTGCGGCAGAGATAGCGGAAATGTGCCATCGAAAGGGAATCCATGTGGTGGTGGATACGTGCGGATATTCACCTTTCAAGGCTTTTGAACAGCTGATTCCCTTCACCGACCTCTTCCTGTATGATTTGAAACTGATGGATTCAGAGCAGCACCTCAGGGAAACCGGTGTCGATAACCGATTGATTTTGGAAAACCTCAAAAAATTATCCGATTCAGGCGCCAAGATTCATCTGCGGCTTCCCTTGATTGTGGGTTTGAATGCCCATGACAGTCATATTTCAGCGGTGATCGAATGTATCCGATCGTTGAAGATCCAGCAAGTCAATCTCTTGCCGTATCACGATACCGGCAGCTTTAAATATCAGCGGCTGGGGAGGGAACACTCGGGTGAGCGCCTTGGCGTCCCGGACATGGCTTGGCTTCAGAAGATGCAGGTACGATTTGAGAAGGAAGGCTTTCAAACAAAAATTGGAGGTTAGGCTATGGAGCAGAGAGGGTTGACGGAAAGAACACGGAAACTGAGAGAACAGAGCGTGCAGGCAGTTCCAAGACTTTGCATGGAAAGGGGGCGGATGGTTACCGAGGCTTATCAAAAGTACGCCGGGACAGCGGAAACTCCCATCCTGAGAGCACAGGTATTTAAATACCTGATGGAGAATCGAACGCTCTGCATCAACGATGGCGAGCTCATCATTGGAGAAAAAGGTGTGGCGCCCCAGCATGCTCCCAGCTTTCCGGAACTGTGCTGTCATACGATGGACGATCTTTCCGTCATGAATCAACGAACCCACATCTTTTTCAAAGTGGATGATGAGGCGCGCCGGATCCAGGAGGAGATCGTGAACCCTTACTGGGAGCAGCGGTCTTTGCGGAAACTGTTGCTGGACCACATGACACCGGAGTGGAAAGAATGCTATGAAAGCGGCATTTTTACAGAGTTCATGGAGCAGCGCGGGCCTGGCCACACGGTAGCGGATGGAAAAGTCTATCGAAAGGGATTCTTGGATTTCAAACAGGATATTCAGGAGGCGCTGAACCGCCTGGACTATTTTAAGGATCCCTCCGCCTATGAGAAAAAGATCCAGCTGGAAGCCATGGATATCACCTGTGACGGCATCATCATCCTGGGAGAGCGGTATGGGGCATATGCCCGAGCTTTGGCCCAAAAGGAAGACGATCCCGTCCGCAGGGAGGAACTCTTGGAAATCGCGGCGGTTTGCGATGTTGTTCCCGCCCATAAGCCTCAAACCTACCGCCAGGCGCTTCAGATGTACTGGTTTGTCCATCTGGGCGTCACCATCGAGCTCAATCCATGGGACGCTTTGAGTCCCGGGAGGCTAGACCAGCACCTGAATCCCTTCTATCAAGCCGAGATAGAGGCTGGGACCCTGACCCGGGAGAAAGCGAAGGAGCTGTTGGAGTGCTTCTGGATCAAATTCAACAATCAGCCTGCCCCGCCGAAGGTGGGCATCACCCTGAAGGAAAGCGGCACCTATACGGATTTTGCTAATCTGAATACCGGGGGTGTGAAGTCCGACGGCTCCGACGGGGTCAATGATGTCTCCTATATGATCCTGGAGGTCATGGACGAAATGAAGCTGTTGCAGCCCAGCTCCAATGTGCAGATCAGCCGGAAAACCCCACAGGAATTCGTTAAGAAGGCGTGTGAGATATCCCGAAAAGGATGGGGCCAGCCCGCGTTTTATAATACCGATGCCCTCATTCAGGAAATGCTGCGTGCCGGCAAGGAGCTGGAAGATGCCCGCGAGGGTGGTGCCAGCGGCTGCGTGGAGACGGGCGCCTTCGGCAAGGAAGCCTTCATCTTGACGGGTTATCTGAACATCCCGAAAATTTTTCAAATCACCCTCCACAATGGCATTGACGAGATGACAGGCAAGCAGTTGGGGCTGCAAACCGGTGATCCCCGCACCTTTGGCTCCTATGAGGAATTGTACGAGGCCTTCTCCAGACAGCTGCATCATTTCGTGGATATCAAGGTCAAGGGCAACAATGTCATTGAAAACCTCTATGCCAAAAACATGCCGGCCCCATTCCTTTCAGTCATCACCAGCGACTGTATCAGCAAGGGGAAGGATTACAATGCGGGGGGCGCACGCTACAATACGAACTATATTCAAGGTGTCGGTATCGGAACCATTACGGACTCCCTCTCGGCAATCCGCTATAATGTATATGAGAAGAACCGGTTCACAATGCAAGAGCTGCTGACAGCCATGAAAGAGGATTTTCAGGGACATGAGGAGCTGCATCATCTGGTGCATAACCGAACACCCAAGTACGGCAATGACGATGATTATGCAGACGGCATCATGACACAGGTGTTCAACACGTTCTACCATGAAGTGACAGGCCGCCCCAATATGAAAGGGGGCGTGTACCGGATCGATATGCTGCCGACCACCTGCCACGTTTATTTTGGATCGGTCATGGGGGCTGGGCCCAATGGCCGGTTCGAAAAAAAACCGCTTTCTGAGGGAATCTCCCCAGAGAAGAGCGCCGATCGCAAAGGGCCGACGGCTGTTATCAAGTCCTGCGCGAAAATGGATCATCTGAAGACCGGCGGGACCCTGCTGAACCAGAAATTCACCCCGAACGTAGTTGCAGGGGAGCAGGGCATCGATAATATGTCGGCGCTGATCCGCGCATATTTCAACATGGATGGGCACCACATCCAGTTCAATGTAGTGGATAAGAAAACCCTCCTGGATGCTCAGCAAAAGCCGGAGGAACACAGGGACCTGATTGTCCGTGTCGCCGGCTACAGCGATCACTTCCATAACCTGAGCAAGGATTTGCAGGATGAAATCATCGGCAGGACAGAACAGACATTCAATTAGGGAGGAATCATGAACAAAGTCATCGGTTTTATCGGATCGGGAAACATGGGGCAGGCCATGATCGGCGGGATATTGAAAGCCGGGCTGGTGAAGCCGGAGGGGATCATCGTGTGTGATCCGGACACAAAAAAGCTGACGGCTTTGGAAAAGAACCTGGGTATTCGGACCGCTTCAAAATCCGTCGATCTAGCGTTGCAAGCGGATGTGATCGTCCTGGCGGTGAAGCCGGACATCTATCCCATTGTGATGACGGAAATAAAAGACGCCCTGCGGCCGGGTGTCCTGATTGTAACGATTGCAGCCGGTAGAAGCCTCTCAGAAGTGGAAGGGATCCTTGGGAAGGATGTGAAGGCGGTCCGCACCATGCCCAACACACCGGCTTTGGTCAATGAAGGGATGACAGCCCTGTGTCCCAATAAGAATGTGACGGATGAAGAGTTGGACGAAGTCCGGGCTATTTTTGAAAGCTTCGGCAAGGCAGAGGTGATTGCCGAAAAACTGATGGATGCCGTTGTCGGCATCAGCGGTTCCTCTCCGGCCTATGTATTCATGTTCATCGAAGCCTTGGCGGATGCCGGTGTCCGTGGAGGGATGCCTCGGGATAAGGCGTATCGGTTTGCTGCCCAGTCGGTATTGGGGGCTGCAAAAATGGTGCTGGAAACCGGAAAACACCCCGGCGAATTGAAGGATATGGTCTGTTCTCCCGGAGGCACCACCATTGAGGCGGTTTCAGTATTGGAAGCAGAGGGTATGCGCGCCTCTGTGCTTAAAGCTGTGGAAGCCTGTATCCGGAAATCCGGAGAAATGGGTACAAAATAAGCAATCGGAGGATGTTATGTTCAATACCAATACGTATTTTGACGGCAAGGTGGTTTCCATCGCTTTTGAAAATGGCGAAGGGATTGCGACAACAGGGGTTATGGCAGTAGGTGAGTATGAGTTCGGCACATCCAAGCATGAGACCATGAAGGTGACCAGCGGCATGCTGGTGGTGAAGCTCCCTGGAGCGGAGAAATTTGTGGAATATGGCTCCGGATCGGTTTTCGAAGTGCCTGCCGATTCGAGATTCCAGGTGAAAGTCCCTGTAGAAACCGCGTATTTGTGCTGGTACAAGTAGGGGGCTTCACTCTGAAAAACTGATTGTCGTATCAAAAGAGAAATCCCTCTGAATGGAATCCTTCAGAGGGATTTTTACTTGAAAATAGGAGGGGTTGTGATGGAAAGGAGCCGGACCTCCTCTTCGCTGGGATTTGACCAGAAGTGCTGGATGGTGGAGGGATAGTGAATGGATTCCCCGGCCCGCACTGTATACCGGGTGTCTTCCAGATCGACAACCAGGGTTCCGTTCAGTACGAAAATGAATTCTTCTCCCAAGTGGGCGTACTTCTGTCCGACATCGGATTTTGGAGGCAGTGTTACCAGCAGGGGTTCCAGGACGGTTTCAGGAAAATTACCGCAAAGGCGTATGTATTCCAGCTGAGAGCCCTCCATTTTCCACTTCTCCTGATTTTGAAGGGGAACGTGATAATTGTAGTTTTCGTGGGACTCAAAGAAAACCGTTATGGGAACACTCAGGGCATCAGCAATTTTTTTGAGGGAGGTGATGGCCAGAGAAGAGGCGCCGTTTTCAATCTGAGAGAGGAAACTCACAGAGAGTCCGCAGGATTCACTCATGTCCTTGAGGGTCATGCCCTTGGATTTCCTCAAAGAATTTATCTTGGTCGCAATTTCATTGATCATGGATTCCTCCAGGTGTTTGCTCTGCATTCATTATAAGTGAATGTGTCGGAAAAGTAAAAACAGGGATGGCCCTTCTGACGAAATCAAGGATGCGAACTCCGGCCATAAAATGGTATAATACCTGTGAAAACGAAGACGGAGGTCTTGATGTATACACACGATGCAGTGCTCAGACCCCGCTATGCGGAAACCGATCAGATGGGGGTCGTCTATCACGCCAATTACCTCACTTATTTCGAAGTGGGCCGAAGCGAATTCTTCAGATCTTTAGGATATACCTATCGGGAGCTGGAACAGCAGGGGGTCATTTTCCCTGTCATTAAAGCCGACGTGGAATACCTGCAACCGGCCTTATATGATGACGAACTGCGCATCCGAACCTGGATAACCCATTTGAAGGGAGCCAGGCTGGAGGTGCACTATGAAGTGCTGCGGGATGATGGCGGCGCGGTGAAGCTATTGGCGCGGGGGAAGACGGCCCACGCTTTTGTAGGCAAAGATTTGAAACCGTTGAAGCTGAGGAGTGCCAATCCGGAAATGTGGGCGCTTCTTGTTAAATGCGTGGAGGAGGATACACATGGGTAAACGGGTTTTAGGACGAACGGGGTTATCGGTGAATGAAATCGGTTTTGGCGGCATCCCGATTCAGCGTGTGAATCAGGAAATCGCCAATGGGTTGGTATCTGAAGCAATCAATCGGGGCGTCAATTTTTTTGACAGTGCCCGAGGCTATACGAACAGTGAGGAGCTGATGGGGAATGCGCTGGCCCCCTACCGGGAAGAGGCGATCATTGCCACCAAGACCATGGTGCGTGACTACGCGGGTATGCAGGCAGATCTTGAGACCAGCCTCAAGAACTTTCACACGGATTACATCGATCTCTATCAATTCCACTTTGTGAACTCCATGGAGCAGGTAAATCTGATCCTGGGAGAGAACGGGGCCTACAAGGCGCTGGTTGAGGCCAAGGAAGCCGGCAAGGTCGGGCATATTGGCATCACCAGCCACAGTGCGGACCTTCTGGAAGAAGTGCTGCCCTTGGGCGTGTTCGACACCATCCAGTTCCCTTACAATCTCATTGAGCGGCAGGGTGAGAAAGCTTTTAAAATGGCCCATGAGATGAATATCGGAATCATCGCCATGAAGCCTATGGCAGGAGGCGCACTGGAACAGGGGGAGCTCTCCCTGCGGTTCATTCTGGAGAATCCCCATGTGTCGGTCGCCATTGCGGGGATGCAGAGCATGGACGAGGTGCTGCGCAATACTTCCGTGGTGGATCAGCCCCCTCTGAACGCCGAGGAAAAGGCGGAGGTCATCCGGCTCCGTGAAACCCTGGGTACTGATTTTTGCAGACGCTGCGGCTACTGCATGCCCTGTCCTCAGGGCATCAATATTCCCTCGGTTTTCCTGTTTGAAGGCTACCTCACTCGATACGACCTCTCTGCTTGGGCGAAGGACCGCTATAACGGCATGTCGAAATTCGCTTCAGACTGTGTGGAATGCGGGATCTGTGAACCCCGCTGCCCCTATAACCTGAAGATTCGCGAGAAGATGAAGAAGGCGGCAGTCCTTTTCGGAAAATAAGTACGGCAGCATCCATATAAAACCCTTTTGACCAGAATCCCGCCGGATTCTGGTTTTCGTTTACACACTTTTTACACATTCTTTTCTCAAACCTTCGGGGATTGGAATACAGTCCGGGGTGTATGCTTGAACCAAGAACAAAACGGCTTGCACTGGGTAAGTCAATCTTGTTCAGACGTCATTCAAAGGAGAGACAGAATATGATGATGAAAAAAATGTTGGGGATCACCATCGCATCGATCATTGCAATAACCGGAGCGGTTCCAGCCTTTGCGGAGGCACCGGCAACAGACCCTGCTGCAAAGCAGGTGAAGATCGAGGCGAAACAGGAAAAACAGGCGGAACGGCTTCAGAAAATCAGTGAAAGAGCGCTGAAATGGGACATTGATTTAACAGGGCTATCAATAGAAGAAGCAAAGGCGAAGCTGTTGGCGTTCCATGAAGAGAAAAGGCTGGAGCGGGCAGATAAACTGGGTCTGGATGTAACGGGTCTGACACCTGAAGAAATCAAAGCGGCAATTCAGGAAGCCGTGCAGGGCAATCGGCTGGAACGGGCGGAAAAGCTGGGTGTGGATATTACCGGACTGACTCCGGAGGAAGCAAAGGCTGTGCTGCAGGCCGCTGCAGAAGCCAAGCGCCTTGAGATTGCCGCCAAACTGGGGATTGATATCTCCGGCATGACAAAAGAAGAGGCGCGGGCGGCTTTCAAAGATGCCCGGGAGCATCTCAAAGAGAGCAAAACCGAGACGTCTGGAAATTGAACGGATGGGCGGCAAGTTCGAAACGCCATTTTGAATAACTGATGACACAAGAACACTGATGGCCTTAACGGGACGTCGGTGTTCTTGCGATGTAAATTCTTTTGACGGCCATGAGGGAAATGGTGCCCAACTCAGTGTTATTCAGGTATAATGGTAGAGGATTCACGATGAAAAAGGGGGGAAGACTGTGGACGCAGGGCCTGGAAGTTTGTGCGATTTATGCGATGAGATTAAAATAATCCTGCCGTTCATGGGTCCTTCGACGCGTTGAAGCAATTCAATCCAGCTGAAGGCTGGTTTTCTTTTTTTGTAAAGAAAGCATTTGCTCCCAGGACTGTGAACGGCCTGAAAGGAGTACCGTATGCTTCAAATACTGAAAACAGTTGACGATGCCCTGATGCCACTGGAAGTTCTGGAAGAAGGCGCATGGATCAATCTGATCAACCCCACGGAATCGGAGTTGAATCAGATCATTGATCAGTTCCCCATGGTTGATCCCATCAACCTGAAAGCGGCCCTGGATGAAGAAGAACGGGCCCGTATTGAGATTGATGATGTCTACACCCTGATTCTTGTAGACGTTCCGGTGGTGGAGCAATCTCCCACATCCAGCTATTTTTCTACCATTCCATTAGGCATTCTGCTTTTCAAGGAGAATATCATCACCGTGTGTACCCGGGAGGTACCCCTGCTGAAGGATTTTCTCACCGGTCGGGTGAAGTCCTTCTACACCTGGAAAAAAACCCGATTCATTCTGCAAATGCTTCACCGGAATGCCACTTACTATCTGCAGTATCTTAAAGGGATCGATAGGGCTTCCAACCGGATTGAGCGACAGCTGCACCAGTCCACCAAGAACAAGGAACTGATTAAGCTGCTGGAGCTGCAGAAATCTCTGGTTTACTTCAGCACCTCTCTCCGTTCTAATGAGGTGGTCATGGATAAGATGATGCGCCTGGAGGTCATTAAGAAATATCCCGATGACCAGGAACTGCTGGAGGATGTCATCATTGAGAATAAACAGGCCATTGAGATGACCAATATCTATTCCAATATCCTCAGTGGCACAATGGGAGCATTTGCCTCAGTCATTTCGAATAACCTCAATATCGTCATGAAGGTGCTCACATCCCTGACGATTGTTCTTGCCATCCCAACGATGATTTCCAGTTTCTTCGGGATGAATGTGCCGAATCTTTGGCAGCAAAATCCCCATGCGTTCCTGTACATCCTGCTGATGTCCATTGTGCTGTCAGCTATCTCAGGACTTGTGGTATTTAAAAAGAAAATGTTCTGATGACAAACGACCTGGTATCTGCTGGGTCGTTTTTAATTGTAGCAGGATTCGTTTTCCTGCAGCTTTGGGGATGAAAGGCAGTGAACCCCCATGCTTTTTTCTAAGGATGGGGGTTCACTAGTATGCTGATCACGCTTCAAATTCACTTTTGAAAAGCACTTTCCGGATTTACATACGGTGCGGCCTGCAGCGGTTCGGCGAGTTGAATGCCGCCTAGAGACTGAATCCGACTGGTGCCTTCCTCTAAGCGCAGGAACCTGACATTGGGCAGTGTCGTGAAGGTGTGGGTCAGGCTGTCAAGAAGCAGAGCGGCCTGATCCGGTGCATTTTTAAAAAGTCCCTGAAAGCCGGTGCCAAAACGGAGAATCAGAATATCGCCTTCCATACGGCTTTCCACGAGAGATGCTTGGCCAGGGACCGTAGGCATAAGCCCGGATTTGCCCTTTTTAAGGAGGGCAAAGAGGCCCTCCGGTGTGGCATCCTCTGCGGCAACGGGGAGCAGCAGCACGTGATGGTTCTGAATACTCAATCCCAGCCATGCTCTCGGAGCCGTTGACACTGTGATTTCTTCAGTCTGCCAGCCGGGAACCGGAGAAACACCACTCCAGGCAAAACGGACCTTACTGATCCGATAGGGGCTGTCGATTCCAGCGATGGAGTCTGTCAGGGTTTGCTGGGCTATGGCTGTCAGCGCAGGATCCGTGTAGAGGGCTGGAGGGATCGGTGCCCCCAGATGACAGTTCACTAAGCCATTGGTATACTGGATGGTGGAAATGCGCGGCACGATAGGGTCTGGCCGGAGTCCCATGGCGGCAGGTGGCGCTGTAAGGAGCTGGTTGACCGCAGTCCGGAAGAGCTTATTTGACCGTGGTATTTCCCGGCTCACAGGAACTGAGAAATTTCCGCTCAGATCAGAATAATAGCTGGTGATCATCTGCCTACCGGCAGCAACAGTTGTTGCGGCTGGTGTATATTTCAGTTTATCCAGGTACTGAACAGGGATTTCAAGCGGAGCCAATTGGCTCAGGGCAGGGTCGGCGCAGGAAATGCGCAACGTATAGGTGCTGCCGTCCAGATCAAGGGCCTTGCGGGACAGGTTCAGTGTGTATTTCAGTTCATAGGGATTGAAGGCTTCAGAAGACAGAACAGACGAGGCGAAAGCCTTGCCGGGGAGCGTTTTCAGAACCTTGCCATCCGCCAGGACCTCTAACGTCAATTCAGGTGCCGCTGTCCACTTGGGCTTCTTTCCACCTTCAGCACGGATGAGAAAAGAATTTTTTTCCGGATTCACTAAGGGACTTTGCGAGGCATCTAGAATATAGGCGTAGGTAATCCGTCCCTGACTGGCTTGATTCCTCAATGCGTTTTCATAAGAAAACCGGGAGAGGTCCAGAGTGATGAGCTCAGGGTTCAGGGGCAGGGCTGTCAGAGAGTAGCCCATTAGAATCAGAAGGAACAGATTTCGTATCGTATATTTCATAAGGACCTCGGATGCTTCGGAATGTGGGATGCTGTCTTCATTATAATTTTTTTGAATCGATTTGTGAACAACTCTTTCTCTAGACAGCACTGGGTTAAATGACATAAGATGAAAGCGATAACTCAACCTTGCGGAACACATGAGAAGAACTGGAGAAACCATGGAGAAAAATAATCTGCTTACCATCGATATTACAGATCTTGGAGAAAACGGAGAAGGCATTGGCCGGCATGAGGGCATGGCGGTGTTTGTTCCAGGAGCGTTGCCGGGGGAGAACATCACGGCTCGGATCAGGAGCCAGAAAAAGAACTATGCCCACGGGCGTTTGGTTGAAATCCTGAGCGCCAGCCCGGAACGTGTGATTCCTCCCTGTGCGATTGCCAGCCTGTGCGGCGGCTGTCAGATCCAGGCCATGAGCTATGACTCTCAGCTCAAATGGAAAGAGTCCCACGTGCGTGCGTGTATGGACCGGATCGCCAAGTTGCCCGAGGTGACCATATCCCCTATCATCGGCATGGCAGATCCCTGGCACTACCGAAACAAGGTCCTGTATCCCGCAGGTGGTTCACCAGGCAAGCCGGAGCTTGGTTTTTACAAGTTAGGGACCCATCAGGTGGTGTCCGGAACCGGTTGCCTGATTCAGCATCCATTCAATGCGGAAGTTCTGGAGACCATTAAGGAACTGATGGAACTTCATGGTATTCAGCCCTATTCAGAAGAAACCCACAGCGGTCATGTCCGCCACATCCTGCTGCGGAATTCCCTGAAAGGGGAATGGCTTCTGGTCTGGGTCACTGCCGGCAAGAGCATGCCCCGAAGCCAAGCCATCGCTGCAGATCTGAAAGCGAAATATCCCCAAATCGTCACCATGCTGGTAAACCGGAATCCGCATCAAGACCATCGGATGCTCGGAGAACGCTCACAGGTCCTGTATGGCGCTGGGTATCTGGAAGATGCCATCGACACCCTGACCTTCCGTATATCTCCGGAATCCTTTTTTCAAGTGAATCCTGTCCAAACCAAGGTCCTTTATGAAAAGGCACTGGAACTGGCGGATCTGAAAGGCGATGAAACCGTTCTGGACCTTTACTGCGGCATTGGGGCCATTACCCTGTTCATGGCACGCTCTGCAGGAAAGGTGATTGGTGTGGAAATGGTACCCGAGGCGGTGGCCGACGCTCAGGAAAATGCAACCCGCAATGGGATTGAAAATGTGGAATTCATCCAAGGCACCGGTGAAGTAGTTTTGCCGGAGATGGTGAAACAAGGAGTCCACCCGGACGTGGTTATTGTGGATCCGCCCAGAAAAGGCTGTGAACGCTCGGCCCTGGAAGCCATCATGGAAATGGCTCCAGCACGGATTGTCTACGTGTCCTGTAAGCCAGCCACCCTGGCACGAGACCTGGCAATTTTGGCTACGGGGGGGTACCGTGTTGAAACGGTTCAGCCGGTGGATCAGTTCCCGCATAGCGTGCATGTGGAGTGCGTAATAAGACTACAAAAGGTGAAATAGTCGAAATCCTAGTATTCAAGCGGTCTGCGAGGATATTTGCATTTAACTTGAATGGTGACGATTATAGGAATAAAGAAATTATCAATGAGAGGGAAGTCTGTATTGCGATAATGATATAGTATGTTGGAACATGTCAACCAACAGAACGTGTCAATAGAGTAAATCAAACAAGGGGCTGTCTCAGATGATTACAATAATCATGATGAGGCTGTCCCTCTCTGGTTACCCACTCAAAATTGCGAACGCCATGATTTAGATACTATTGGTCACCACAATTTCCCGAACCGGCCTGCGGCGGGTTCCGTCGGCAGATATGGAGCGTGTAGCCAGGACACGGCGAATCCTGAAATTCGAATACAGACTGTCAAAGAAGCGGTCGGTAGGGTCTGAGTTGCAGAGCATAAGGGCAGCTGCCTTTTCGGTATGAAGTTGTTGGAACCAATTGGCCAGACGCTTCTGAGACTCATCATTGAATGCTGTCTTTGCATAGGAATTGAAAGATGACGTAGCCGTCAACGGTCTATAGGGTGGGTCCAGAAAAACAAACGCCTGGCCGACAATGGCATCAGTTACTTGCTCGAAGTCTCCGTGCATCAGCGTGACGCCCTGTAGTGCACAATGCACAGCTTCAAGATTTGGTGCATCGCAAATGGTCGGATTTTTGTGCTTGCCGAAGGAGACGTTGTAATCTCCAGCACGGTTGACGCGGAAGAGGCCATTGAAGCAGGTTTTGTTGAGGAAGATAAGCCTTGCAGCTTGAGAAATCCATTGGGGACTGAAGGTTTCGTAGTCCAGCGACAATCGAGCAGCGTTGTAATCATCGCGGATACTGTAATACATCGTGGTTCTTTCGTGTTCCGGTATGCGCAGATAATCGACTTCAAGATTGAACAGTGATAGAATCAATGGATTTACAGCATCGCGAACCACTTTGTACGTCAGGATAAGGTCGGGATTGGAGTCATTCAGGACCACATCATCAAAGTTAAAAAGGGATTGCAAATGGAAAAACATAGCGCCACCGCCGAGGAATGGCTCAACATACGTTTGAATGTCATTCCTTTTCAGTGCGCCCGGATAGAGCTGTTCGAGTTGAGGGATGAGCTGACGTTTGCCCCCTGCCCATTTTAGAAACGGTGTTGCATGAATTTTCATCATATGGTTCCTCCAAGACACCCACTTTGTGGCTGTTTTTTTTAGAATCATATGAATCAAGCAACCGAATTATTACTCACGGTGTGTCTGAGAAAGTCGGACACGGACCTGAGTCACTCCCAAATAAGAGATCCGCACCAGTCCTTGACGGTGCGGATCTCTTATCCTGTGAATTCATTTGATGTGCGATTACCTTTTACTTGTGACTGAGCCGGAGGAGCTCAATGTAGTCCAGTATTTTGGATTTTTCATCATCAGAAAAATCCGAGCAGTCAATGATGAGCAACTTTTCCTGCTGCACAGTCATCGGCCGGATTTCAGACCTTCCGAGTATCCAATCAGCGGACACGTCGAAATAGTTTGTTATGCGAATCAGAATGTCCTCAGATTTTGGAAACCGGTCATCGGTCTCGTAGTAGCCCATGACGCGAGCCGAAATGCCCACTGCCTTAGCCACCTCATGCTGAGTCAGATTTCGCTCCACTCGCAGCAGCTTCAATCGTTCAGCAAACATCACATCACCTCGAAATCAATTATAACACAGAGGGGATTCAAATGCACTAGAACAAAATGATCATTTAATGTTGACAAAAAGATCTAATTGATCTATCATCAGTTAACGAACAAAATGATCCACCGACAAAAGGAGAAGATCAAATTGACAACTATGCAGATCGAATGCCCACAGTGCCATGCACACATCGAAATTGACAAAGTACTGGAACGGCAAGTACTCGAGAGACACACGAAACTGTTCGATGAAAAGGCACAAAAGGCACGGGAAGATTTGGAAGCGAAACAGGAAAAATTTCGATTGGAAAAAGAGGAGGCACGTGAAGAATATGCCGCAAAACGCAAAGCGGACCGGATCGCCATGAAGAAGGAATTGAAACTGGAGCTTGAAAAGGAATCCACCCTCAAAATTGAGTTCCTGACCAAGCAAATCGAAGCGCATGAGAAGAAGCTTAGTGAATCCCAACAATCGGAGCTGGCGCTAATCCATCAGAAAAAGGAACTGGAAGATGCCAAGCGTGTGATGGAATTGAGCATTGAAAAACGTGTGCAAACAGAGCTGGAAAGCATAAGAGAAAGAATGGCGGAAGAATCTGCCCAAGCCGCGAAAATCGCGAAAGAAGAACTAATAGCAAAAAGCGAAGCACTCCGTCGGCAGCAGGAAATGGAACTGACGCTCCGCAGAGAAAAGGCAGAGCTCATCGCGAAGATGGAGAATCAAGAAATCCAAATTGCACGCCAAATTGGAGAAGAACGCGCGAAAATCCGCTGCGAGGTGATCAAGCAGTCTGAAGAAACCCATCGTTTCCAGCTCAGCGATAAAGAAAAGACCATCAGCGAGATGAAAAAGGTGATTGAAGAGCTCAACGCCAAGGCCGTTGAAAGCTCCCAGCAAAAGAAAGGAGAAGTTGCAGAATTGGAAGTAGAGAAACAGCTGAACATGCAGTATCCGATGGATGTGATTGAGCCAGTCCTAAAGGGTGTACAGGGAGCCGACATCAAAATGTACGTAAAAAACAAGTATAACCAGCCTTGCGGAACAATCATCATTGAGGCAAAAAGAACAAAAACTTGGAACAACGCTTGGATACAGAAGCTCCAGCAGGACAAACAGGACGCCATGGCTCACATTGCAGTCCTCGTAACATCCACCATGCCAAGCGGAAAGGAAAAATTCTACTATCAGGACGGCATTTGGATTACTGATTTTGAAACGCTCTATGAGCTGATATCGGTCTTACGTATCCACCTCATAGAACTCAGCCGGCTCACGCGGGTCAATGAAAACAAAGTCGGTAAAATGAACGAGATTTACAAATACGTAAGCGGTGTGGAATTTTCAATGAAAGTTAATGCAATCCTTGAACATGCACAGCGAATGCGAGACGACCTTGCCTCGGAGAAATCGACACTCATCAAGATTTGGTCACGTCGTGAAAAACAGATTGATGCAATTGCAGGCACAACCAACATTATGGTCGGCGAGGTTGAAGGCCTTCTTGGGACAGCGATGACAGCAGCACAACTTAAAGAAGACGCAGATAAAAAAGCGCCCTTGTCGGCGTAAAAAGGAGAAAAACATGAGCAGAATCGAAGAACGCAATTTGCCGGTAAATATTGGGCCAATGATCCGTAACGCCCGCATAGAAAAAGGATACAGCCTGGAGAAACTGGCCCAAATGATTAACGTATCAACGAGCTACATCGCGCGACTGGAAAATGGAGAAAGACGCAACCCAAGCAGCAAAATCCTCACGGACATCTCTTCTGCTGTCGGGCTTGATCCAATCAAAATCATGAACCTTACCACAACGGATACAGAAAAAATGGAGCTTAAAGACTTCGTCAGGAGCAGCGGCTACACAGTCAACGGAAAAGAGCCCGACGGCATGGAACAAAAACTGGTGCTGCAGTTTGTGGAAGCGCTTGAACAAAAGGAATGGACTCGTGTCAGTAAAGCCCAATTTGTAGTCACACTGATGGAAGCGCTCCAAAACTTGGATAATAGCAAAAATGTATCATGACGACCGGCAGAACAAACATATCCCCCTCACAACGATTAATGGAACGAGTGACGACAAAAATAAAAAAATACACGATGACGAATCCCTCAGAGACCGCGAAAGCGGAATCTGAGGGATTCGTCATGTCTAAAGGAATAATTTTCGATGTGCCGTATAACATATAAGGATTCTAATATCAAAGGAGATGAATTCATCATGATGACAGACAAAGACAAAGCAGTACAGCAGGGAACAGGTTTTGCACGCTACCAGGCACACCGCATCCGGAGCGGGACGTCAGTAACGAAAGGGAGGAGAGGTCATTTTCGCGGAGGATGATACCGTGGATGGCGACTTATGTGCGCGTAAGGGAAAATAAACGGAAGCCGAAGGCGGACGATTATTTTCAAGATTTTAACACCGCTCGCGTCCGGCACGGACGCGAGCGACGCGGGATTTTCGCGCGTGAAAGGTTGCTTTCGATTTTGAACTTCATAGCAACCATCAGCCAATCTGCCTGAAATGCCCAATCTGGACATAGGGGTGGCAAACTGCCTGGCTTTTCCCCTCACTCAAAGAACTGAATTAATGGGTTATCGGCTTGACCCTTATCAAGCTGCTTGTCTTAACAAGAACGGAAATGAAGCCGGGTCCGGGGTTCCAGCCCTTTCTTAGCCATGCCGATTTCTGGTTTCCTCTCACGAGGACGTGGTATTATAGCGGATCGGACACGGTTATTCGGTGCATTACTTGGAATTTCATGAATATAGAAACCTTTACCAGACACGCTTCCAAGGGTATTCTACATATTTTCACCTATGAAATATGTAGAATATTAAAAATGATATGCAGAATCGTTTCTTCACTGAAGAGTAACTTTTTAGAAAGGCTTATTAAAATACGGGAAGTTCGAAAATGAAACGGAGGTAACAATATGGATGAAAGAATATTACGATACCCGGAACTGGATATCATTTTTTACGAGCAGTTCAACCAGAACCAGCTCGAGCACGTCATTAAAATCATTCGCGTGCTGGCACAGTATATTCTCCTCGACACGGAAATGCTGATGCGCGCCTACAAGGTGCGCTATAAGGACGATATGGGGCTCAGCTTTTTGAAGCGGGCGGTTAAATATAAACTCATCATCGAATACAGCGAAGCCCCTGATGCCGAGGGAGAGGGCGTCATCTATTACTATGCCCTTAAACCTTCACTTCACGCTTATCTCAATCAAAACAAAGTGCCAACTAATAAACTGCCATTTACCGCTGCAGTAGAAGAAAAGTCATATCTGCTCACTTTCAATCGCTACGCTCTGGCACACCGGGTATTCCCACTTGTGGGCAAGCATCAGGACGACAAGATGCGCTTTTTCCTCTGTCAGAACAACGAAATCCATTACTTTTCAGAAACGATAAGTGAGGATAAGCTTCTTGAAATGATGGGGCAGATGGACCCGGAAAATTATCCGACTTTTGTTCAAATTACAGCGGAGCCTTACCGAATTGGCAAAGTCGCTAGAGTCGTATATCGAAAGGAATTGGTGTAATAAAATGGGGAGAAAAAAGAACGGCAGCCTCGTGTACCAGGTAAATGGGCGGCTTAAGAGCCTCCAGCGGTTTGGTCAGTCCCGACACCAAGCGAAACTGGATTACCGCGCACAGCAAGAAGCAAAAAACGAAGCGTGGAACCCGGCAAAAGCGGAAGGGATCTACTCATACAAGACTTTTGATGCTTACAAACAGACCGCCATGGAATTTTCAACGTGGCTCAAAGAAAATCACAGCGAAATCCGCGACATCGGGCAAATCGGACAGGACATTGCAATCAGCTACCTTCAACAACGTCAGAATGACGGGAAATCTGCATATACCATCAGCAAAGACATGTCCGCAATCAATAAGATTTTTGGGAGCCAGATAACAAAGAGCTTAGCGGGCTTGAACGAGAGGTCTTACAAAAATGTAACGCGAAGCCGCGGAGAAAAGGCACATGACAGACAGTACAACCCGGATAATTACAGGGGTCAGATTGATTTTGCGAGTGCTACAGGCTGCCGCAGGAGTAGCATACATGGCGGGGACTACCCAGTCAAACCGTGTTCACTCTGGAAAGACGGCACGGGGAATATATACGCAAGTCTTATTGAGAAAGGAGGACGATTCCGCAATACAAAAGTTTTAGATGCATATAAACCTCAAATAGAAGGCCTCGTCAGCGGAATTTCAGTCAGAGAACCATTAGCGAACATCAAACTGGAGGCAAACCGCTTTCGAAATCTATACAAAACATCTGCCCAGGAACCGCTTTTCGGCACATATCCCCTCAAAATAGACAACCATGCATTCCGAGGTGAATATGCCCGTGCTCGGTACAGCGAGTTGGCCGCCGCAAAGCAGGCGGCCGGAGGTTTGATGGTGAAAGATTACCGTGGGCACGATAAAAGCTGCATTCTGGGAGTATCCAAGGACTTGGGACACAGCAGACCAGCAGTTGTGGTTGAGCATTACATGCGCTGACGGACCAGCATTTGCTGGTCCGTCAGCGTTTTTTTAATCGGAGTGCCTACCTGGTTCATACCTTATGCATACCTGTATATATCCATGAACATGGGTTATGCATATCTTTTGGTGTCGGAGTATATACCTGGTTCATACCTTATACATACCTGTATATATACATGAGCAAAGTTATGCATATCATTTTGTCGAGGTCTAATCACAGGATTATTGAAAATCTGACTCGAAAAAAGCAGGATTTGCTCAACCATGTTGATAATGAGATGGAGAACTGGTTCAAGTCACAAAAGCTCTAAAGGTATGCTTACCAAATAAAATGAGTATTTGAGACCAGGAGATATCGCTTATCATCTTTTGGCTTTGGCGGACCATATAAAAAGCAAGTACTAATACAATTCAAGAGTACTTGCTTTTTATGGGGGGGGTAGGTGGGGGTGTTGTTTATTTTTTAATCAGTTCAGTAGCCAATTTTTTAACTGCGGAGGTATATCTGTCAAAATCAAGGAAGTCACCCATGCCATCTGCATGGTTATACAACCTTTCTTTCGGAGAAACATCAATCCGCACTTCCAACGTGGTTAAGCGTCCTTTGGTCATATAGATTCCTCTCCCTTGGCCACGCTTGTATCGTTCCACAGCCTCCAATCTCTCTTCATAACTGAATTTTTCTTTTCTTCCCATAGAAAAACTCCCCTTTGTGTAGTCCTGAAATTTTGTTATTTAAGGTGTCTACTCAAAGGGGAGCATATCACGTAGGGGTTGCTTTTCTTTTGGGGAGATCCTATCCGCAGAAAAAAAGTGTAGGACTGTTTGAGACGAGGAAGCTATTTGAACAGCAGTTTCATTCCATTGTTGATTCTGTTGAGAGCCTCGTTGATGTTATCAACCGACGTTGCATAAGAAAGCCGAAGGTGCCCTTCGCCACATTTTCCAAAAGATGCGCCGCTTAATGCAGCCACTCCGCACTCGTTAAGCAGGTAATTGGCAATTTCAGCACTTGTCTTTTTAGTTGCCGTGATATTAGGGAACACGTAGAAAGCCCCAGGTGATCGTTTACAGGAAATTCCTTTGATTTGATTCAGCCCGTCTACGATAAGATCTCTTCGTTTCTGAAAGCTACTACGCATAATCTCTACACTGTCCTGAGGACCTGTCAGAGCCTCAATTCCAGCAACTTGTGAAAATGCGCTGCAACAGGAGTTTGTATTGACGATGAAATTGACCACTTCCGATGCCAGTGATTTGCTCATGATACCGTAACCCAGTCGCCATCCTGTCATTGCATATGCCTTTGAAAAACCGTCCAAGACGATGGTGCGGTCTTTCATATGGGGGATTGAAGCGATGGACTTCGTTGCTCCTTCATAAATGATTCGATCGTAAATTTCATCAGAAAGCACATAGGTGCTTCTGTCTTTAAGAAGTTCAGCTATCTGATCAATATCCACGGGTGAGAGGACCCCACCTGTAGGGTTCCCGGGCGAGTTGATAATCAGCAGTTTTGTCCGATCATTCAGTTTGGACTCCAGTTCATTCAAATCGATTCTGAAATCATTTTCTTCCTTGATACTAAGAGGGACGGGGATGCCGCCGGCAAGCCGGATAAGGGATTTGTAGATTGGAAATCCTGGGTCGGGATAAATGACTTCATCGCCCGGATTGACTAGGGAAAGGATCGCATAGAACATAACCGGTTTCCCGCCAGGCGTTACGATGATTTCATCCGGATTGGTGTTAATGTTCTTGTACTTTAATGCATAATCTGCAATTGCTTGACGGAAGGGGCGGTAGCCCTGGGCTTCCGTGTAATGTGTAAAACCATCTCCTAACGCCTTTTGAGCAGCTTGGATGATATTAGCCGGCGTATCGAAGTCCGGCTCGCCGATTTCCATGTGCACAATACTTTTTCCTTGCGCTTCCAACTGTTTCGCTTTGGAAAGTACCTGATATGCAGATTCTCCACTGAGATTCTGCATTCGTTGAGCAATCTGAAATTTCTCCATATGAGACTCCTTTATAGAACAATATTGATATCCTCGCTGCAAAGTGCGATAATACAGCACGACGTACTACGATACGGCACTATAATATCATAGGTAAGTTCGAAAATCAACTGATGTAATGATGAGGTGAATGTGCACAAGCAATGTACTATCCTATTGCAATAGAAGGGTTACATTTATATGTGTTTTCGGAAAACCCTAAAATGATATTTTTTGTGTAGGGGATTGAAAAGTGTGGAAAGAATATGCTATGCTCTATGTGCGATAATAATGCACGACGTACGATAATAACGCACAATAGGAGGGCGACATGGCAAAGCGAAAAACAATTCTTGATTTGCAGGCAATGAAGAAAAAAGGTGAAAAAGCAGCATGGATTACCGCATATGATTTCCCAATGGCATCTTTTGCGGAAGCAGCCGGCTTGGACATGATCCTTGTCGGAGATTCTCTGGGCATGGTTGTTATGGGGTATCAAGGAACTGTCCCAGTGACAATGGCGGATTGCATTTCACACTGTCAGTCTGTACGACGTGGTGCCCCGAACACATTCATCGTAGGCGACATGCCTTTTGGTTCATATCAGACTTCTGATGAGGATGCCGTGCGGAACGCATGCCGATTCCTTAAAGAAGCGGATATGGACGCAATTAAGCTCGAAGGCGGCAAGCGTGTGCTTAGCAAGATCAAAGCTATTGCTGATGCTGGAATTCTCGTCTGTGGTCACATTGGCCTTACTCCGCAGAGCTCTGGTCAACAAGGCGGTTTCAAAGCCCAGGGCCGCGACGTTGTAAGTGCTAAGGCGCTTATTGAAGATGCGATTGCAATTCAGGGTGCCGGTGCACGCTTTTTGCTTCTGGAAGCCGTACCGCCGGAACTGACTGAATTCATCACTGGACTTTTGACGATTCCTGTCTATTCAATCGGTGCCGGCTCTCCTTGCGATGGTCAATTGATTATCTGCGGCGATATGCTAGGCCTTTTCGAAGCGTTCACACCAAAGTTCGTAAAGAAATATGCCAATGTGGCACAAGTGATGACCACTGCATTCAAGGAATACGTAGACGATGTCAAATCCGTAAATTTCCCGGAGGACAAGCACGTGTATCATATTTCTGATAGCTTGGAGGATTTCCAAACCATGTTCAAGGAATTCAAGTAAGAATTGGGAATACGACAATTAGGCTGATGTGATGATCAGTACCCCGTAATCCTGCTGGATTATGGGGTACTTTAAAAAACAACCGAAATTGACCTTATCAATGGGGAGGACATACCATGGCAGAATTTAAGACAGACGTACAGATTGCACAGGAAGCAAAGATGCAACCAATCAAGGATGTAGCGGCCAAGCTGGGTCTCACTGAGGATGACCTTGAACTTTACGGGAAATATAAAGCGAAAATTCATTTAGATGTACTGGACCGCCTAAAAGATAAACCGGACGGGAAACTGATCTTGGTCACCGCTATCAATCCAACTCCGGCAGGTGAAGGGAAAACAACTACCAACGTAGGCCTGTCCATGGGTCTGAATAAAATTGGAAAGAAAACCTTCACGGCACTCCGTGAACCTTCCCTGGGGCCGTGTTTTGGTGTTAAGGGAGGAGCTGCTGGCGGCGGATATGCTCAAGTCGTTCCCATGGATGATATCAATCTCCACTTCACCGGAGACATTCATGCGGTCACCACTGCCAACAACCTGTTGGCCGCCCTAATCGACAACCATATCTATCAGGGAAATCCACTGAACATAGACCCAAAACGCATCATGTGGCGCAGAGCCATTGATATGAATGACCGCGCTCTACGGAACACAATGGTGGGTATGGGTGCTAAAGGGGACGGAACTTTGCGACAAGATGGGTTCGATATTGCTGTGGCTTCTGAAATCATGGCCATCCTGTGCCTCGCCACTAGCATGAATGACCTGAAAGAGCGTCTAGCCCGGATGGTTGTTGCTTATACGAATGATAAGAAACCCGTTACAGCTGGGGAATTGGAAGCCACTGGGTCTATGGCTCTGCTCCTCAAGGATGCCCTGATGCCCAACCTGGTTCAAACCTTGGAAAACACTCCGGCACTTATCCACGGTGGACCTTTCGCTAATATCGCTCATGGTTGTAACTCTGTAGTCGCAACCACCATGGCTCTGAAACTAGCAGACTACGTTGTAACAGAAGCAGGCTTCGGAGCAGACCTTGGCGCAGAAAAATTCTTCAACATCAAATGCCGTTACGCTGGTTTGAAGCCAGCTGTAACCGTTATTGTCGCAACGGTACGCGCCCTTAAGAACCACGGAGGCGTGAAGAAAGAAGATCTGAACAAAGAAAATCTGGAAGCACTGGCCAAGGGGTTTGAGAACCTGGAAAAGCAGATCCACAATGTACAACAGTTTGGTGTCCCTGTGGTGGTTGCCATAAATGCATTCCCCCTTGATACAGCTGCAGAACTGAATTACGTTGAAAGTCGCTGCAAAGAGCTGGGAACCGAAGCGGTCCTCAGTGAAGTGTGGGCCAAGGGCGGAGATGGTGGTGTTGCTCTGGCGCATAAAGTCGTGGAAATTGCCGAAAGCGGCAGAGCGGCCTACAAGCCACTGTATGAACTGGATATGCCGACCATATCCAAAATCGAAAAGATTGCCGGTGACATTTACGGAGCCGACGGGGTAGACTTCACTGCAAAAGCGCTTCAGGATATCGCAAAGCATACCGAAGACGGCTACGGTCATTTGCCCATTTGCATGGCTAAGACCCAGTACTCCCTCAGTGATGATGCGAAAAAACTGGGCCGGCCAACAGGCTTTAAAGTTACGGTCCGTGAAGTGAAGCTTTCCGCAGGTGCGGGATTCCTCGTAGCCATGGCTGGTGAGATCATGCGGATGCCCGGTCTGCCCAAAGTTCCTGCAGCCAACAAGATCGACATCCTTGAAAGCGGCGAGATTGTAGGACTGTTCTAGGAGGACTGAAATGAGCAAATTAATGGAATTTCCCTGTAGCGAATTTGTTAAGCAGCTTTCCAGCGGTGCTCCTGTTCCAGGTGGCGGCGGCGCTGCGGCGTTGGCGGGTTCTGTTGGGGCAGCATTGGCAGGCATGGTGGGGAACCTCACAGTAGGAAAAAAGAAGTATGAAGCCTACGAGCCGCAAGTGATTGCCTTGATGAAACGGGCAAAAGCAATTGAAAAAAGAATGATTGAAATGGTCGATGAAGATGCAGAATTTTTTCTGCCGCTCTCCGAGGCTTACAGACTAAAGAGCGGTACTGAGGAAGAAGCCCGGCATAAAAGCGCCATGCTGGAAAATGCCTTAAAGGATGCGTGCATGGTGCCGTTTCAAATTGTACAATCTGCACTCGAAGGAATTCATATCCATGACGAGCTGACAGATAAATGCTCCTCACTGGCCATCAGCGATATCGGGGTGGGTGTCCAGTGCCTGCGGTCAGCGCTGGTAGGGGGGCACCTTAACATCCTCATCAATCTTCAGCTTATAAAGGATCAGGAATTCGTCGCGGAGATGGCGAAGGAGTCCGAACTGGCATTAAGCACAGGCATCCGGCTGGCAGACAGTGTTTATGACCGGGTGGTAAAGTTGATTGTTGGGAAAGCTTAAAACAATCCGAGCCAGTGTAAACCCAAGGTGTTAAAATCGCAGAACGCTAACGACGAAGGGAGCCTGCGGGCTCTCTTCGGTGCTTAGGGGGGCATATGAAGCCTATCAATCAACTGACTGTCCTTCTGCTTTTCTGGGCAATGGGCGAACTGGCCAGCCAGGCGCTTGATCCGCTCATCTGGTTCCCAGGAACAGTTCTCGGCATGCTGCTGCTTTTTATTTCTTTGCTTTTGGGATGGGTTCAAGAAGAGCAGATCAAGGACTGTTCAGATTTTTTCCTGGGCAATATCGGGTTCTTTTTTGTACCGGTAGTAACGGGACTGATGACGGTAACAGGACTTTCAGGCCCCGTGATTCTCAAGCTGACAGCAGCATCCGTACTCAGCACCATCATCACCATCGGCGCCGCTTCGCTGGCCGTACAGTTCGTGATAGGCAGGATGGGGGTGAAGGGATGACAAAAGTTCTTTCTTCACCGCTACTTGGATTGATTTTGACGGTGTTGGCGTACGCTATCTGCAGCCGCATCCAGAAACGTTGGAAATCTCAGCTGCTTAATCCCATCATTACGGCTTCAGCACTGACCGGACTGTTTCTGACAGCATGTCACATCCCCTACAGTGCCTTTAACACGGGGGGCAGCATCATCAGCTTTTTTTTAGGGCCATTGACTGTTTCCCTCGCCCTGCCTCTTTATCGCCAGCGAGACAGAATTCTCAAGTTTTTTGTGCCGCTGATTCTGGGCATCACGGTCAGCGTCTTTGTTTCAGCACTTTCTGTCATGCTCTTCACAGGGCTATTCGGTTTTGATGAACGGGTGTTCCTGTCACTTTTGACCAAGTCCCTGACAAACCCGATTGCAGTAGCTATCAGCGGCGTTATCGGGGGCGATCTGTCACTGACAGTGGCTTTTGTGATCATCTCCGGCGTCACGGGTGTCCTGACGGCGTCGTTTCTGTACACCTTACTTCGCATTGAACACCCGGTGGCAAAGGGAACTGGCCTGGGTTCAGCTTCCCATGCACTGGGGACGGCCAGAGCCTTCGGTTATGGCGAGACGGAGGGAGGGATCAGCAGTGTTTCAATGGGTCTGACCGGGCTGATCACCACGCTGTTGATGCCGTTTTTTGTAAAGTTTTTTAACGGACTGTAAATCGAAACATCAAAGAGCTGCGGTCAGGTATACCGCAGCTGCTTATAAGAATGGAGGCTCCCATGGAAAATCGGAATTATTATATGCCGCCTGAAATAGCAGATGTAGCAATCGGCGCAGGGATCAAAAAAGTATCAACTCCCTATTTTAAAGAATTCATGCTGGCAATCCTGGCAGGTGCGTTTATCGCATTTGCGTCCGAAGGCTCCAATATGGCAGCGTTCAATCTCTTTGCGAATCCCGAAACCTACGGGCTTGGTAAAGCACTGGCAGGCTCGATTTTCGGCACGGGCCTGATGCTGGTGATTGTGGCGGGGGGTGAAATGTTTACCGGACAGACCCTCATTCTTGCAGCGGTGATGGATGGCAAGGTGAAGCTATCGAGCATGCTGACGAACTGGACACTGGTGTGGATCGGCAACCTTGTGGGATCTGTATTCCTGGCTTATATGATGGTGCATTCAGGCCTGTTCAACAGCGGGGACAGCGTGCTGGGAGCCATGACAATTAAGATTGCAGCCTATAAAACAAGTTTGCCCTTCATGTCGGCGTTTTATTTGGGAATCATGTGCAACTGGCTGGTGTGCCTAGCGGTGTGGATGTCCTTTGCGGCAAAAGACATTGTGGGGAAGCTGTTCGCCATCTTCTTTCCGATCTGGCTCTTTATCACATCGGGTTTCGAGCACTGCGTGGCCAATATGTACTACATTCCGGCCGGAATCCTGGCAAAAACCAATCCCGCGTGGGTGGAAGCAGCCTCCCGCTACGGTGTTACCCCTGAAAAACTGGATCATTTAAACTGGACTACTTTTTTTATTCAGAATGAGCTGCCGGTGACACTGGGAAATATCGTCGGTGGTGGGATTTTGGTAGCAGGTGTCTATTGGTATGTGTACAAGAATGGAAGCAGGCAGATTGAAGATATGGAACAAAAAGCGCAATAACGCCGATCACTAAAACAAGAGAAAAGACACTAAAATATAAATCGTGGAGAGTGGTAAAATGGGTACTCTAATTGACGGAAAAGCGGTGTCAGCCGCGTACAGTGAAGAATTAAAAGGAAGAGTTGAGGCGTGGAAACAGAAATCCAGGATTCAGCCTGGGTTGGCAGTCGTGCTCTGTGGTGAAGATCCCTCCTCGAAGGTCTATGTAAATAATATAGTGAAAAAATGTACTGAATTGGGTCTGGGAGTTACCAAATATCTGGTGGATCCTAAGCATGGAACCGAGGCGCTCCGTCGTCAGGTTGAAGCCCTCAACGCTGATAAGTCCGTCCATGGGATTATTGTCCAGTTTCCCTTGCCAAAATCACTAAACGAAAAGCTGATTCGAGAAACCATCCTTCCTGGAAAAGACGTTGATTCTGCAGGATCAGCGAATATCGGGCGACTTAATGCCGGTGTAGGTGGGTTTATCCCCTGTACGCCTAAGGGAATGATGGTTCTTCTGAAGACATTGGGCATAGAACTGAGCGGACTTCACGGTGTTGTTGTCGGGCGGAGCAATGTTGTAGGCAAACCTGTAGCACAGCTGATGCTTAACGAAAATATGACAGTCACCATCTGTCATTCAAGAACAAAGGATTTGGGCGCAATCACCCGTCAGGCGGATGTGCTGATGACTGGCGTAGGTGTAGCGGAACTCATCGGTCCGGACCATATCAAGCCAGGAGCCATTGTTATTGATGCAGGAATCAATGTGACAGAAAAGGGCCTGGTCGGTGATGTGGCTTGGATGGCCTGCCAGGAAATAGCCAGTGCAATAACGCCGGTACCAGGTGGCGTGGGGCCTACCACCAATCTGATGCTGGCAGAAAATGCCTTGGAAGCCTGCATGCAGCAATGCCAAACCAAGTCATGAAGCCATCAATGCTCAATGTAAAACAATAGCCTTATAGAAACAATATACATCTTCGCCCGCGCTTGAGAGCAACGGAAAGTAGTCTTCTAATACAATGCTATCAAGCGTGGCAAGAAGGTTGCAACAATCGATTGAATAAAGGAGGTGTTCAATATGAAAGTTTCAGATGCAGTTATAAAATGCTTGGAAATTGAAGGCGTCACGACAGTTTTTGGTTACCCCGGTGGAGCAATAATGCCTATTTACGAAGCCTTAAGAACATCATCAGTAAAGCATATCTTGGTCAGGAATGAGCAATGCGCGCCCTATATGGCCAGTGGATACGCTAGAGCATCTCACAAGACAGGGGTTTGTTTATCGACCTCTGGTCCTGGGGCAACAAATCTTATTACTGGAATTGCAACTGCGCATATGGATTCCATACCCATGGTAATTATTACGGGTCAGGTGAGTTCAGATCAAATAGGAAAAGATGTATTCCAAGAAGCTGATATCACTGGTGCAACAGAACCTTTTACCAAGCACAACTATCTTTTAAAACGGGCAATAGACCTTCCAAAGGTTTTAAGTGAAGCTTTTCATATTGCATCTACTGGGCGCCCCGGTCCTGTACTTATTGATATACCTGTGGATATTCAACAGGAGTACATTTTGTTTGAATACCCTATGGAAGTCAATATTCCAGGATATAAGCCCACTACAATTGGTCATGTTGGCCAAATAAAGCGAATTGTGCAGCGAATGAAAACCGCTAAACGCCCTGTTATATTTGCAGGTGGAGGCGTGCTATGTTCCAACGCTGAGACCGAACTGAAAAATTATGCTGAAAAAGCGGGAATCCCAGTTGTGAATACACTGATGGGTATGGGAGGGTTTTCCATGGATTCACCTTACTTTGCGGGTCTTGTTGGCACGCATGGTCATGGATATACCCGTAATATCTTGAGTATGGCAGACGTGATCATGGTTATCGGCGCTCGTTTGTCAGATCGTGCAGCTCACAATTTTTCCGTATTATGTGAAAAAACTGACATCATTCATGTTGATATCGACCCGGCGGAAATTGGTAAGATTGTAAACAATCAAATTCCGGTGGTTGGGGATGCCAAAAACATATTGGGTAAATTGAACGAATCTGTTGAGCGGCTTGATACCATTGAATGGCTGAAGGTAATAGAAAAGTGCAAGGAGCCGCTACGGTTTGTTAAAGCAGATCGGGAAAATTACATCCATCCAGAATATGCCATTAGCCTTCTTTCTGATATGGCAGAGCCGGATGCCATTCTGGTTACTGATGTAGGACAAAACCAAATATGGGCAGCGCGACATTATCAAGTGAATGGGGATCGGCGCTTTATGACATCTGGAGGGCTAGGAACCATGGGTTATGGAGTATCAGCAGCGTTGGGTGCCAAGCTAGCAAGCCCTGAAAAGCAGGTGATTGCAGTTACTGGTGACGGTGGACTATTGATGCTGCTGGGTGAACTTGGGACGATAGCGGAATCAGGCCATGCTCTAACGATATTACTTTTAAATAACGGGCGGCTGGGCATGGTGCGGGAGTTGCAGGACAACATCTACGGCAAAGGTCGTCTGTTCGGAGTAGATTTTGAAAACAGTCCTAATTTTGTGAAGATTGCTGAAGCGTTCGGCTTGCAAGGAAAGCGTATTGAGCGGGACGATGAGCTCCCAGATGCATTAAAAGAAGCGCTGAACAGCAAAACCACATATTTGCTGGAATGCATAATTGATCCTGACGCCGCGACCCTCTAGGAGACAATCAATGAAACGCCAAATACTATCTTTATTGGTCGGTAATCACCCTGGGGTGCTTAGTCGTACAGCCGGGCTATTCAGTCGTCGTGGGTATAACATAGAATCCCTTTCGGTTGGGATGACCGAGAATCCAGCAGTTTCCCGGATGACAATTATTGTTTCTGGGGATAATGCAATCCTTGAGCAAATTCAAAAACAGTTGAGCAAGCTTATCGACATTGTTAAAATAACTGAACTATGCATGGAAAATGCAGTCTTCCGTGAGCTGGTGCTTATAAAGGTGCAGGCGGAACCCATAAGAGAGCAGAAGTTCTTGAAATTGTAACGATTTTCCGCGCAAAAATTGTTGAGGTGGCACCTAATACATTGACGGTGGAGCTCACTGGAGAGGAGAAGAAAATTATGGGCTTCTTAGAGCTGCTAAAGCCTTATGGAGTATTAGAGTTCATACGTTCAGGATGTACAGGTATGAGCCGTGAAATGGACAATGGAATTTGGGGATGACGAGGGGGATCTTATTCTTTTTATCCTAAACACACTCCTAGAGCTTAGATCTCTGATCTGCAGAAACGCTATATAGACTGCCTAGACAGTGACTTTCAAGCTCAGTTTCTTAATGGTTTTGCGGGCATAATGGCTTTCTACTGTTTATCAAGGTAACCGAATCCATGCCCATGGTAAGCCGTGCAGTCTCTCAACATGAAGTAGATAATTGCCAGCAACGAATAACGTACTGCGATATCTACTCGGTTTTTACCACGATTTGCCAATTGACGGTTCTACTGATCCTGAGAACATATGCCATTCCTTCTGCTGGTTGCCTTTACACAACCTACCAGCGTTGTTCTGAGAGCTGGATTCTCCTTGTGAATTCTAACGCTTTTTCGGTGGATAATGGATAAAAAAATCTATCCTGCGCGCGTCCCTATAACTGGAGCAACAATCCACGGTTCAGAAAGAGAGCTAATATCGATCTGTGCGCTGCTTTAAGCACCAAGATGTTTTGACCTTATCACCGTTCAATACAACAATGCCCATGAGCAATTTTCATAATCGGTGGTTTCACACCGTGAAATGAGGGGCTGTGTGTATAAGAAATTATGGAGGAACATAATAATGACCGATGCCAGAAAAATTGTTTTCATGGGTTTGCTGATTGCTCTAGAGGTTGTGTTAACCCGGTTTTTATCTATTCAGACACCGATAGTACGCATTGGATTCGCATTTCTTCCTATTGCAGTTTCTGCAATGATGTTTGGGCCGGTATTTGCAGGTACGACTGCAGCCTTAGCTGATTTAGTAGGGATGATGCTTTTTCCTTCAGGAGGCGCATTCTTCCCAGGTTTTACACTGACAGCTTTCTTGAGTGGAATCGTGTATGGAGTTGTTCTTTATGAGAAGCCAAAAACTGTACTGAGAATAAGTATTTCTGTGATTGTTGTAGCTGTTTTTATAAATCTAGGATTGGACACGGTATGGATATGGCTTCTTACAGGAAAAGGAATCGCATTCATCTTACCAGCTAGAATTCTCAAATGTCTGGTAATGATTCCGATACAGATTTCAATGATACAAATAATGTGGAAGTATGTAATAAACCATATGCATGCATATCACTTGCAACCAACAGAAAATTGAAAAATTCATTCTTATGATGAGGAAATCCAAAGCATTGAATGAGATCAAAGTAAATTATGTAAGGAGTGGTGAGATGAGCACAGCGGAAAAAACGGAAATCAACGAGATGGCAGATA
>CAYRIO010000024.1:0-50133 GCA_964424355.1 uncultured Peptostreptococcaceae bacterium | reverse complement strand
AGCGCCTGCCTTACAAGCAGGATGTCATAGGTTCGATCCCTATTGTTCCCACCAAAATTTTTAGACGATGTCTGAACATTCCTGACTCCCGCTTCACCAAGCGGGAGTCAGGAATTGTAAAGGCACCGGAAAAACCAAGGAAGCGCCGATTCACACCATGCCCAAGTAGCTCAGTCGGTAGAGCAGTGGACTGAAAATCCACGTGTCGGTGGTTCGATTCCGCCCTTGGGCACCAGATATGCGGAAGTGGCTCAGTGGTAGAGCATCGCCTTGCCAAGGCGAGGGTCGCGGGTTCAAATCCCGTCTTCCGCTCCATTAAGAAGGCAGTCAGCTGTTACAGCTGGCTGTTTTCTATTTTTCAGGCCCGTTCTTTTTTCGACTTGCGGTTTGTGTGCGGGAGTGCTACAATTATTCTAATAGTTACGCAAAGACGGAGACGAGTAACGGATCCCCCGGTTTTGAGAGAGAAGGGCCTTGGCTGAAAGCCTTTTATCGGAATCTCGTGAAAACACCTCCTGAGCGGCGGGTCAGTAGCTTTTGTGAAATCCCGACGGGTGGCTCCGATAGAGGCCGACTGAGTGGAAGCAATTCAACCAGGGTGGAACCGCGTGAATATCTCACGTCCCTTTACAAGGACGTGGGTTTTTTTGTTTTTGTTTTATCACCCAGTATTTTAAAAGGAGGAAAAATATGAGCCAGGTAACAGTGACTTTAAAGGATGGATCACAGAAACAGTATGAAAAGGGGATTACCCTGTACGAGGTGGCAAAATCCATCAGCGAGCGGTTGGCCAAGGAATCAGTTGTCGGGGAAGTGAACGGCGAGGTAGTGGACCTGAGTATTCCTTTAAATGAAGATGCGGCCATCAGCATTCTGAAGTTCGAAGATGCGCCGGGGATGGACAGCTTCCGGCACACCAGCTCCCACATTTTGGCACAGGCGGTTCTCCGTCTGTTCCCAGGCACCAAGCTGGCCATCGGACCCGCCATCGACAACGGCTTCTATTATGACTTCGATTCCGAACACATCTTCAAACCAGAAGATCTGGAAAAAATCGAAAAAGAAATGCAGAAAATCGTTAAAGAAGATCTTCAGCTGGAAAAGTTTGAACTTCCCCGCGCAGAAGCCATCAAATTCATGGCTGAAAAAGGGGAAAGCTATAAAGTGGAGCTGATTGAGGACCTGCCGGAGGATGCGGCGATTTCTTTCTATAAACAAGGGGAATTCGTGGACCTATGTGCTGGACACCATGCCTTTTCTACCGGCATTGTCAAAGCGGTTAAACTGACCAGCATCGCCGGTGCTTACTGGCGGGGCAGTGAGAAAAACAAAATGCTCCAGCGGATTTACGGAACATCCTTTCCCAAAGCCAAGCTGCTGGAGGAATACCTGAACAAGCTGGAAGAGGCCAAGAAGCGGGACCACCGGAAACTGGGCAAGGAATTGAAGCTGTTCGCTCTGCTGGATGAGGGTCCTGGATTCCCCTTCTTCCTTCCCAATGGGATGGCTCTTAAAAGTGAGTTGATGACGTATTGGAAAGAAGTGCACGATCGTTATGACTACCAGCTCATCGAGACGCCAATCATGCTGAACCGCAAGCTGTGGGAAACCTCAGGGCATTGGTTCAACTACAAGGATAACATGTATGCCCTCCAGATCGATGAGGAGGATTTCGCGGTTAAACCCATGAACTGTCCGGGAAGCATGTTGGTTTACAAGCAGGACATGCATTCCTACCGAGAATTCCCAATCCGTATGGGTGAGGTGGGCCGGGTCCATCGGCATGAACTTTCCGGTGCCCTTCATGGCCTGATGCGTGTTCGGGCCTTCACGCAGGATGACGCCCATATCTTCATGCTTCCGGAACAGATCAGCCAGGAGATCAAAGGCGTTGCCCAGCTGATCGATGAGGTTTACAAGACCTTCGGATTCAAATACCATGTAGAGCTTTCCACAAAACCAGAAAAATCCATGGGCAGCGATGAAGATTGGGCTTTTGCCGAAAACGCGCTTCAGACAGCCCTGGATGAACTGGGCCTTCCGTACAAGATCAACGCCGGGGATGGCGCCTTCTACGGTCCGAAGATCGACTTCCATTTGGAAGACTGCATCGGAAGAACATGGCAGTGCGGCACGATCCAGCTGGATATGCAGATGCCTCAGCGTTTTGAGCTGAACTACATCGGCCCGGACGGGGAGAAACACATGCCCGTAATGATCCACCGGGTAGCCTTTGGCAGCATTGAGCGGTTCATCGGAATCCTCATCGAGCAATTCGCCGGTAAATTCCCCACATGGATGGCACCTGAGCAGGTACGGATCATCGCCATCTCCGACCGTCATGTGGAATATGCAAAGGAACTGTCTTCTGCCCTGAAAAAGCTGGGCATCCGTTCCTTTGTGGATGGTCGTCAGGAAAAGATCGGCTACAAGATTCGGGAAGCCCAGGTGGAGAAGGTTCCCTATATGTTCGTGCTGGGGGACAAGGAGCTTGAGAATAAGACTGTGGCCGTTCGTTCCAGAGATTTGGGAGAGTTGGGCAGCATGACCTTTGAAACAATTCTGACCAAGATCCAGAAGGAGATCAAAGATCGGTTGATTGAACAGCTGCCTTTGGAATAGGTACTTTAGTGAGAAGAAGCAATCGGTTTTTAGGGCCGATTGCTTCTTCTTTTAATTTGGAAAAGCTTTTCATGAATTGAAGTTGATTGTATTAACCATATAAAAGCTTATGGAAAACAGTGCTCTAATCTATTAAGAAAATTTAAAACCTTGATATGTATGCAGAGATATACGGATAATTCACTGCTTGAATGCCAATCAAAACGGTGTACGTTCCAATTCGAAATATTAACAAAATGTAACATGCTTTAACGGCGTGATTGAAGATTCTGACAGAACACTGATTTGCAAAGGGATTTAGCAGCATTGGGTGGTGGATGTGTATAAACAAGCCAATAGTTGATTCGCGGAAATGTTACGGAATGTTAATGATTCGAAGCAGGATTATTCGAAAATACGGAGTAGGGCGAGGCGAATGTACGCTCATAGGGAAAAACCGTTTATTTTCAACGGTTTTAGCCTCTGGATCTGTGCTGAGATAACGTTGAATTGAAAATAAGCGAAAGTGCATGAGGTACAATCAAGTAATTTCAACAGGTTAACGATATGAACACCGATTATGCATAAATATACTTAAAATAGCCAAACGACGCATATATATACACGGGGTTGGTTTGACATATGCAGGGTTTGAACGTATGATGACATTGAAATCGCTTATTTCTATACAAGAAGCAAGCAAATGAAATTTGTTTGTAAATGTGAATAAGCGTGAAATTTTTTTAGAAGTGGTAATGATAGATGGTTTCTATCGAGGTGAAACCCTTGATAGAGTCCATATATTATTATAAACGAGCACTGCTCGAAAAAATGATTAAGGGGGATACAGATGTTCAAGAAAGCATTAGCACTCGGATTGATCCTCACGATGGTGGCGGGTTTGGCAGCATGTGCGCCAGCACCGGCAGCTCCCGCAACTCCCGCTGAACCGGCTGCACCGGAAGCGGCAAAACTCCATATCGGTATTGTTACCGGTACGGTTTCACAAGGCGAAGATGAACTTCGTGGCGCTGAGGCAATGATTAAACAGTATGGCGATGCCGCAAGCGGCGGGATGATCAAACACGTTACTTATCCTGACAACTTCATGCAGGAGCAGGAAACAACCATCTCCACAATCGTTGGTCTGGCTGATGACCCCGATATGAAAGCAATCATTGTAAACCAAGCTATTCCCGGTACTGTTGCAGCATTCCAACAAATCCGTGAAAAGAACCCAGAGATTCTTCTGTTGGCTAACTCCCCACAAGAAGACACTGCTATGATTGAAGGCGCTGCTGATATCGCTGTCGATCCTGACAATATCAACCGTGGCTACCTGATGATCCTTGCAGCTAAGAAGATGGGCGCTAAAACATTCGTACACATCTCCTTCCCACGACACATGAGCATCGAGCTGCTTTCCGTTCGACGCAACATCATGGAAGAAGCTTGTAAGGATCTGGGCCTGAAATTCGTATTCGAAACAGCTCCAGACCCAATGAGCGATGTCGGCGTACCAGGAGCTCAGCAGTTCATTCTGGAAAAAATGCCTTCATGGGTTGAGAAGTACGGCAAAGACACTGCATTCTTCTGCACAAACGATGCTCAAACAGAGCCGCTTCTGAAGCGTGTTGCTGAGCTGGGCGCAATCTTCGTAGAACCAGACCTGCCATCACCAATCATGGGCTACCCCGGAGCATTCGGGATCGACCTGAAAGCTGAAGCTGGCAACTGGCCTGAGATCCTGAAAAAAGTTGAAGCTACTGTTATTGAAAAAGGCGGCAAGGGCAGAATGGGCACATGGGCTTACTCCTATGGCTACACTGCAACTGAAGCGCTTACCGAATTCGGTAAGAACGTAGCTGAAGGCACAATGAAGAAAGATTCCTTCGAAGACCTGATGGCTTGTTTCGATAAGTTCACACCAGGCGCTGAGTGGAATGGCTCTTACTACTTCGATCGTGTATCCAACGAAGAGAAGAAAAACCACATCATGGTTTACCAAGATACCTATGTATTCGGTCTTGGTTACCTGGGCAACAGCAAAGAAGTCGTTCCCGAGAAATACAAAACAATCAAGTAAATCTAAGAACCATAGCATGTTAGGAACGGCCTATAAAGGCCGTTCCTAATGTGTTAGTTAAGGAAAATGTGTCAAAAACGAAACAATTCATAGCGGCAAGCACTTATTCTTTGAATAGTAAGAGGTGAATTCATTGTCTACAGAAAACGCATTACTGCGAGTAGAACGCGTTGGCAAGGAATATGACGGAAATCGGGTGTTGAAGGATGTAAACTTCACCCTGGGAAAAGGAAAGATACTGGGTCTGGTAGGAGAAAACGGCGCGGGCAAGTCCACGCTGATGAAAATCCTGTTTGGCATGAGCGTAATTGAAGAAACCGGTGGTTATGAAGGCGCGATTTATCTAAACGATGAAAAAATCAACTTCAGTGATCCTGTGGATGCCTTAAAAGCAGGGATCGGGATGGTGCATCAGGAATTTTCTCTGATTCCTGGATTTACTGTGGCTGAAAATATACTGCTGAACATGGAAAAAACCAAGAGCAGTGTGATTTCCAAAGTTCTTGGTAAGCGACTTGAAACCGTAGATATGGTGGAGATAAGAAAGAACGCTCAACGGGCAATTGACACCTTGGGTGTTCATTTGGACACTGACACACTGGTTTCAGAAATGCCGGTGGGACACAAACAGTTCATTGAGATTGCCCGAGAGATTGACCGGGATGAGGTTAAACTCATTGTTCTGGATGAGCCCACCGCTGTTTTGACGGAGTCAGAGGCAGAAATCCTGCTTCAGTCCATGCGTCGTTTGGCAAACTTGGGTGTTTCCATCATCTTCATTTCACACAGACTCCATGAAATCACTTCAGTCTGCGATTCCATCGTCGTACTCCGAGACGGGATTGTGGTTGTTGAGAAACCGGTTGAGGGCGTTAATGTCCGACAGATCGCTGAGTGGATGGTTGGCCGGGATGTTGGCACGGCCGGCGGTGAACATAAAAAAGAAACGAAGCCTGTTGATCCCAATGATATCATCTTCGAAGCCAAGAACCTGTGGGTCGATATGCCTGGTGAAACAATCCGGGATGTATCCCTGAAAGTTCGTCGGGGTGAAATCCTGGGAATCGGTGGTTTGGCCGGTCAAGGAAAGCTTGGAATTCCTAACGGCATCATGGGTCTCTTTGCTTCCGGTGGCGAACTTTTCTTTGACAACAAGCCTCTGGAACTGAACAACACCTTTAACGCACTCAGCTCCGGCATTGCCTTTGTTTCGGAAGATCGCCGGGGTGTAGGCCTGCTCCTGGATGAATCCATCGACTGGAACATCGCCTTCAATGCCATGCAGGTACAGAATAAATTCCTCAAGAGTTATCTTGGGGGTCTGATAAAATTCCGAGATGATAAGGCCATGCAGGAATGCGCACAAGCCTACATCGAATCCTTGGAGATCCGCTGCACCAGCTCCAAGCAGTTATCACGGAATCTTTCCGGTGGAAACCAGCAGAAAGTTTGTCTGGCTAAAGCCTTCGCAATGGAGCCTAAACTGCTCTTCGTATCGGAGCCCACACGGGGAATCGACGTAGGTGCCAAGAAACTGGTTCTGGACGCCTTGCGGAAGTATAACGAAGAGAACGGGACAACGGTTGTCATCATTTCATCAGAGTTGGAAGAACTCCGTTCAGTTTGTGACAGGATTGCCATTGTCTGCGAAGGTAAGATTTTCGGAATTTTGCCTCCTAATGAAGAAATCGCTGAATTCGGTCTCTTGATGGCTGGCGAATATCAAATCAATGAAGAGGGTGAGAAGAAATGGTTGCGATAAATACTTTCATCAAGGAATTCGGGTGGCCCCGCGTAATCATCGGCCTCTTTCTGCTATCGCTGTTTGTAGCAGCGCCCTTCTTCGGCGTACGTTTAGACACATCTCTTAACGACGTGATCGTACGATTTGGCATGAGTTCCATCATGGTACTTTCAATGGTTCCCATGATTCAATCGGGCTGTGGCCTGAACTTCGGTATTCCGGTAGGTCTAGTAGCCGGTATGATCGGCGCGGTTGTCAGCCTTGAATTCAACCTCGTAGGCTTTGCCGGTATCAGCGTGGCTATGATTGTCGGCCTCATTGTTGCAGCTCTTTTCGGATACATCTATGGAGAACTGCTGAACCGGGTTAAGGGCGATGAAATGATCATTGCTACTTATGTCGGATTTTCATTCGTCTTCTTCATGAACATGATGTGGCTGGTTCTTCCGTTCAGAAATCCTGCAAGTGTTCAGGGTTTCAAAGGGGAAGGGCTCCGTGTAACCATCAGTATTCAGGAATACTGGTTCCACCAGCTCAGTGATTTCATGAAAATCGATGTGAACAAGTATCTCATCGTCCCCACAGGCATGCTTTTGTTCTTTGCCTTCATGGCATTTCTCGTCTGGGCATTCTTTAAAACTAAAATGGGAACGGCGATTACAGCTGTCGGCTCCAACCCGGATTATGCAAGAGCTTCCGGTATCAGCATCGATAAGATGCGGATCGTGTCTGTCATGCTGTCCACAATGATCGCCGCGGTTGGTATGGTTGTCTATCAACAGAGTTTTGGTTTTATACAGATGTACAACTCACCGCTGGCCTTCGTTTTTCCATCGGTAGCAGCCATTCTCTTGGGTGGTGCGTCAGTCAATAAAGCCACAATTATGCATGTAATTATCGGAACCTTCCTGTTCCAGGGCATTTTGACAATGACGCCTTCAGTCATCAACAGTGCGATCAATATTGACGTATCTGAGATTCTCCGGATCATCATTTCCAACGGGATGATCGTGTATGCACTGACACGGAAAGCGAGGTAGACCATGAATTTCGATAAGCAGAAAATAAGCCGATTGCTGACGGGCAGTGTCGTGCCCCTCATGTTTTTCATCATCCTCGTCATCGCTATGCCGCTTTCCCAGTTTTCGCCGGAATACTTGATCAATAACCTCGTTACCCGTCTGGTTCGGAACTCGTTCCTGGTTCTGGCACTGCTTCTTCCTGTTATGGCAGGGATGGGGATCAACTTTGGTATGGTACTTGGCGCTATGGCCGGCCAAATCGGTTTGGTATTCATCACGGATTGGGGTATTAAAGGGGCGCCTGGACTTCTTCTGGCTGCGCTGATCGCAACACCTATCGCCATCGCACTGGGTTATTTCGGGGGTGCGGTCCTTAACCGCGCCAAGGGACGGGAAATGATTACGTCCATGATGCTGGGCCTTTTCATCGCCGGTATCTACCAGTTTTTCCTCCTGTACCTCTGTGGCTCCATCATTCCATTCCAAAAGGCCGGCATGCTGCTTTCCAGAGGATATGGCGTGCGGAACGCTTTGAATCTGGGTGTGGCCAAGGGCTTTGACAACCTGATTTACGTCAAGATTGCCGGTATCGGTCTTCCGATTGGTACCTTCCTGATTATCGGACTGATCTGTCTCTTCACTGTTTGGTTCCGAAAAACCAAGCTGGGACAGGATATGCGGGCTGTTGGACAGGATATGCATGTTTCCGGTACTGCTGGAATCGCTGTTGAGAAAACACGGATCCAGTCCATCGTGATCTCGACGGTTCTGGCTTGCTATGGCCAAATCATCTATCTTCAGAATATCGGTACGCTGAATACCTACAACGGCGCTGACCAAGCGGCTCTATTCGCTGCTGCGGCTCTGCTGGTAGGGGGTGCAACCGTTAGTAAGGCTACAATCCCCAACGCAATTATCGGTACAGCCCTGTTCCACCTGATGTTCATCGTCATGCCGATGGCTGGGAAATACGTCACTGGCAATGCCATGATCGGTGAATACTTCCGGATGTTTGTGTCTTACGGTGTCGTTACGCTGGCTCTGGTTCTTCACTCCTGGAAGCGTCAGAAGGACAAGGATATGGACCGTCTCAGTTTCAGGACCGCGGCGGAAGTACAGCCGATTAAGTAAAGAACTGATTTGACAGGGGGCCACCGGATTTTTCGGTGGCCCCAATAAATTCATAAACAGGTTATTGACATGCCATTCCCGGTGGTATACAATATCACTGTTGTGATGACGCAAGTAGAAGTTATCCGCTTCTCACCTGGCAACGTTCAGTTCGCCCGGTCAACACAGTCACGCAGGTTTCTTATGCATGTGTAGGCGGATAATAACTTATCCGCCTTTTTTGTTTTTGATATGCGGACGTGGAATCAGTAAATTGACAAAACAGTTCGTTTTGATTAAAGGAGGTGTGGTTATTAAAAAAACAGAGATCAATGAAGCCATTCGGGACAAAGAACTCCGAGTGATTGACGAAGATGGATCACAGTTAGGCGTAATGTCTGCGAAAGACGCCTTTGCAATTGCCGTAGAGAAAAAGCTTGATTTGGTGAAAATTGCGCCTCAGGCAGTGCCGCCGGTCTGCAAGATCATGGACTACGGAAAATTCCGTTATGAGCAGCAGAAACGGGATAAAGAAGCAAAAAAGAAACAGCAGCAGGTTTCAATCAAGGAAGTACGACTCAGCCTTAAAATCGAACTGCACGACCTTGAAACGAAAGTGGGCCATGCAAAACGGTTCTTAGAAGAAGGGGATAAAGTGAAAGCTGCCCTTCGGATGAGAGGCCGGGAGCTGAGCAACACCGACATGGCAAGGGTTGTGATGGATAAATTCATCGGAATGCTGGGCGAAAACGTGGTAATTGAGCGGAGGCCTTTGATGGAAGGCCGAAGTCTTGTTGCCATCATAGCACCCAAAAGTAACTAAACTGTAGGAGGAAATTCCATGCCTAAAATGAAAACTAAGCGCGCCGCTGCAAAGCGCGTAAAGAAAACCGGCACAGGTCTACTGGTTCGATCAAAGGCTTACAAAAGCCACATCCTGACCAAGAAAAGTTCCAAGCGCAAGCGTAACCTGCGCAAAGGAACAGTTGTAAGCGCAAGCGATATGAAGCGTGTAGCCAGTCTGGTTCCGTATCTCTAAATCCCTTTTGAAGGAGGTTAATACCCATGGCAAGAATTAAAGGTGCAGTTAACGCCAAGAAAAAACATAAAAAGGTCCTCAAACTGGCAAAAGGTTTCTGGGGTCTTAAGAGCAAGGTATTCAAATCCGCTAACCCTGCAGTAATGCACTCCCTTCGCGACATGTACGTCGGACGGAAGTTGAAAAAGCGTGATTTCAGAAAACTCTGGATTGCCCGGATCAATGCCGGTACACGTATGAATGGTCTTTCTTACAGCAAATTCATCAACGGTCTGAAGATTGCGGATGTCAACATCAACCGCAAAATGCTTTCCGAAATGGCGATCCACGATGCTGAAGGCTTCACACAACTGTGTGAGTTGGCCAAAGCGAAACTGGCAGCAAAAGCTGATTCTAAAGCTGTATAAAACATCAAAGCTGTTTCCTGTCATCAGGGAACAGTTTTTTTATTGGGTCATGGTCATCAAATCCGCGTTAAAAGCCATGCTCTGGGTGGTATAATAGCTATGTCTGAACGTCATAGAAACGTACTGGAGTCATTATGATGGATGAATTGTTTATGAAATTGAGAGAGATGCTGACGTTAAAGCCCGCACAGATTCTGGCGGCGGGGTTTGCGACGGTGATACTCATAGGAGCCCTGCTGCTCAATACCCCCTGGGCCTCGACCACGGGAGAATATGTGGGGTTCATCAATGCGCTGTTTACAGCAACTTCAGCAGTCTGTGTAACAGGGCTGGTTGTTGTGGATACCGGAACCTACTGGACAACGTTCGGCAAGGTGGTCATCATCTGTCTGATTCAAATCGGGGGACTGGGGATCATGGCCATGAGCACCCTGATGTTCTTCCTGATGGGGAAGCGGATCGGACTCAAAAATAGGCTGCTGATGCAGAAGGCCCTGGGTCATGGAAGCGTTGCAGGCATTGTGTCAATGACCAAGACCATCCTGATGGGTACGTTTATAGTGGAGCTCTGCGGGGTACTTCTTCTGGCTACACGATTTGTTCCCAAATTCGGCTGGAAGGATGGTATTTTCGCTTCAGTCTTCCATGCGATTTCCGCCTTTTGCAACGCGGGATTTGATATCATCAGCGGATACGTGGGCGGAACCTATGTTTCCATCGTTCCCTTTGTGGATGACATTATCATCAACTGCACCATTGCCGGTCTGATTGTCATCGGGGGCCTCAGCTTCCCGGTAATCATGGATGTGATCGTAACCCGCAGCTTTAAACGGCTGACCCTGCATTCGAAGCTGGTGCTGACAACCACTGGTTTCTTGCTGGGGGCGGGATTCTTAACGATTCTGCTGTGCGAATACTCCAATCCTGGAACCATGGGTCCTCTTACAACCCAAGGGAAAGTGCTCTCCGCCATGTTCCATTCGGTGTCACCCCGGACCGCAGGTTTCAATTCGTTGAATATGGCCAATTTGACCCAAGCCACGGCATTCATCACGATTCTTCTGATGTTCGTTGGGGGCTCCCCCAGTTCAACCGCCGGAGGCATCAAGACAACCACACTGACGACGCTGTTCCTGGCAATCAAGACCATCATCCTGGGCAGAGAGGATACCAATGTGTTCGGACGACAGCTGTCCAAGGATTCTATCAACAGTGCCCTGGCAGTGACCGGGGTTGGACTGGGCCTGGTCGTGGCCGTTTCCCTCCTGTTGACGGTCTCGGAAACGAAGGCGTCGTTCCTTTACATCCTGTTTGAGACAGTTTCAGCTTTTGCAACAGTGGGTCTCACCCTGGGACTGACGCCGGAACTCACCGATTTTGGGAAACTGCTCCTGAGCCTCACGATGTTTGCCGGGAGAATCGGTCCCATCACCCTGGTGCTTGCCCTGGCCGGGGTCAAGGAAGGGACGCACACACTGTTTCATTACGCTGAAGAGAAGGTTAATATCGGTTAGGGGGAAAATTCCATGCGAAAGCAATATGTTGTAATCGGTGCCGGACGGTTAGGTGCCAGTGTAGCGATCAAGCTCAGTGAACTGGGCGAGGAAATCATGGTTATCGATCGGATCGATGAGAATATTCATGCCCTGGCGGATCGGGTAACCCATGCGGTTCAGGCGGATGCCACGGATGAGAATGCGCTGAAGGCTTTGGGGGTTCGGAATTTCGATGTGGCCATCGTGGCCATCGGGGACGACATCCAGTCCTCCATCCTGGTGACCCTGATGCTGAAGGAGCTGGGGATCCCCCTGATCATTGCCAAGGCGCAAAGTGAGCACCATGCAAAAGTACTCTATAAGATCGGGGCAGATCGTGTCATTCTGCCGGAACGTGATATGGGAATCAGACTCGCTAACAATCTGGTTTCAGCCAGTTTTGTGGATTATATGGAACTGGCCCCGAACTACAGCGTTGCTGAGATAAAGACCAAGGAAAAATGGGTGAATAAAGGTATCAGTGAATTGGCTTTACGGAGCAAGCACAAGGTATCTCTAATGGCCATCAAACGGGACAACGACATCATCATCACCGTGGATCCCGATACCCTGATTCTGGCTGATGATGTGCTGATATTCATCGGACACAACGACGATCTAATCAAACTGGAGCGAATTTGATGGCGGAAACCCTTGAAATCACATCCCGGCAGAACCCACGGTTAAAGTCGATCCTGGCTTTGAAGAGCAGAAAAGGCCGACGGGAGCAGTGCCGGTTCCTGGCAGAGGGAAGTCGGCTGCTATCTGAAATACAAAATACGCCGGAGGTCTTGCTGGAACTCTGGATTTCAAATGAAAAGGTGTCGGACCCTGAAGGGGTGAAGTGGATGGCGTTTGCCCGAAGCCATGACATCCCTGTTTTTATACTGCTGGGAAACCTGTTCGGTGAGCTTTCGGACACGGTGACGTCCCAGGGGTTGGTTGGCGTGATGCGGCTTCCCCAAACAGATCTGGACCGGTTTCTAGGGGCGGGGCGATTCAAAGGGCTTCTGCTGGACGGAATCCAGGATCCCGGCAATCTGGGAACCATCGTTCGAACAGCAGAAGCTATGGGATTCAGTTTTGTGCTGATCCCCCAAGGGACAACGGATCCTTACGGTGAAAAATCCGTCCGGGCCTCCATGGGTTCCATTTTTCATATCCCCATCATCCATTCGAACAATATCACCCTGGACCTTCAACTCTTGAAAGATGCCCATTACGAAGTGGCAGGGGCTTTGCTGGAGAGTTCAACCCCGTCCCATGACACACCGTTTGGGGATCGGCTGATTCTGACGGTCGGCAGCGAAGGCGCTGGCATCAGCAAAGGAATCCGGGCCCTGCTGGACTACTCCGTGCATATCCCCATGACCGGTCGTGTGGAATCCCTCAATGCCGCGGCGGCAGTAGCCATGCTGGCTTACGAGATTCAGCGGCGGGAAGTCAGTGAGAATCGCGAGTCTTTCATGATAAAACAGGAAAACTCTTAAATGCGCCACGGAAGTATGCTATAATAGCAACAATTGCATATCGTAAATGCGTTGATGGAGATCATAAGCATGTCGTTTTTTTTAGAGAGGAGCTGCCCAGGCTGAAAGCAGCACCGAAAAACATGTGAAATTCACTCCGGAGCACTGCTTCTGAATATGAGTAAGAGGCAGCGGGCGAAGCTCGTTAACTGCAAGTGAGAGGCTCAGGCCAAAAAGGGTGGTACCGCGGAAATGACTTCGTCCCTTATTGGACGGAGTTTTTGTTTTTTGTGGAAATAGGGGCAAAAGTCATTCATGAAACAAGATAGGTTGACGTAATTATATTATGTTAACCCAGAAGGGAGAAACAGATGCAGGATAAGCTAAAAGCGCTGCAAGTGACAGCCGAAAGTGAACTGAAGAGTTGCTCTTCCATGGCGGATCTTGAGCAGATCCGGGTTAAGTACCTGGGCAAAAAAGGGGAACTGACTGCGATTTTGAAAATGATGGGTGGTCTTTCCGCTGAGGAACGGCCAATCATGGGGAAGGTAGCCAACGATGTCCGGGAAGCCATTGAAGGTGGCCTGGCAGGAGCAATGCTCACCCTGAAAGAACAGGAAGTCAATGCACGGCTCCAGGAAGAGCGGGTGGATGTCACCATGCCGGGAGAAGAAGTGCAATTGGGACATAAGCACCCCCTGAATCTGGTGCTGGATGAAATCAAGGATATCTTTCTGGGTATGGGCTACCGGATTGCGGAAGGCCCGGAGGTGGACACGGTTTTCCATAACTTCGATGCCCTGAACTCTCCCAAGGATCATCCCTCCAGAAGCACCTCGGATACCTTCTATATTGCGGAGGATATCCTGCTGCGGACTCATACATCCACGATGCAGATCCGCACAATGAAACAGAATCAGCCGCCCATGCGCTACATCTCCACGGGCCGCTGCTTCCGTTTCGATGAAGTGGATGCGACCCATTCCCCGATGTTCCACCAGGTGGAAGGGTTTGTCATCGACAAGAACATCACCATGGCGGATTTGAAGGGAACGCTGAATCTCTTTGCTCAGCGGCTGTTCGGATCCTCAACGAAGACAAAATTCCGCCCCCATTACTTCCCATTCACAGAACCCAGCGCTGAGGTGGATGTCACCTGTTTCAAATGCGGCGGATCCGGTTGCCGTGTCTGTAAAGGCAGCGGTTGGATCGAGATTCTGGGCTGCGGTATGATCCATCCCAATGTACTTGAGGAATGCGGCATCGATTCCAGTGAGTATTCCGGATTTGCCTTCGGTATGGGACTGGACCGCATCACCATGCTGAAATATGAAATCGACGACATCCGACATCTTTTCGAAAATGATATCCGGTTCATCAAACAGTTCTAATAAGGAGGACGCACATGTTCGTACCTGTTAAATGGCTTGAGCAGTATATCGACCTGAATGGCCTCGATATCAAGACGCTTGAGGACCGCCTGATCATGAGCGGTTCCAATACCGAAAAAGTGAAGCGGGTTGCCGAAGGCGCTGAAAACATCATCATCGGCAAACTGGTTAAAGTTGAAAAGCACACCAATGCCGATAAGCTTTCCATCTGTCAGGTGGATATCGGCACGAAGGTGGTGCAGATTGTCACCGGCGCGACCAATATCAAAGAAGGGGACGTCGTTCCCGTTGCCTTGGACGGAACCAAGCTTCCGGACGGGCGCACCATCGGCGTGACCTACTTCCGGGGCGTTGAATCCAATGGCATGCTGGTTTCACCGGAAGAGATGGGCTTTGAAGATAAAGTGATCCCCAAAAGCATGGTGGACGGCATCTGGATCCTGGATCCCAAGCTGGAACTGGGGGCGGATATCTTTGCCTGCACAGAGATGGGTGATGATGTCATTGAATTTGAAATCACACCGAACCGGGCAGACTGCCTGTCGATGATCGGCATGGCTCGGGAAGCTTCCGCTACGTTTGAGCGCCCTGTAAAGTATCCGGAAGTGGTGGTTCAGCACGCCGTTGATCAAGCCGATTCCTATGCCTCGGTGGAGGTTCTGGCTGAGGATCTTTGCCCCCGTTATTCTGCGCGGATCGTCAAGGATGTGAAAATTGCGGATTCTCCGATGTGGATGCAGCTGCGGCTCATGAAGGCGGGCATGCGCCCAATCAATAATATCGTCGATATCACCAACTATGTGCTGCTTGAAACCGGCCAGCCTATCCATGCTTTTGATTTGGATACGTTGAAGGGACACAAGATCGTGGTGCGCCGTGCGAACCCTGGCGAAACCCTGGTGACTCTGGATGACGTGGAACGGAAGCTGGAAGAGAACATGCTGGTGATTGCCGATGGGGAACGGGGCGTTGCCATAGCCGGAGTTATGGGCGGCGATGAAACCGAAGTAAAACCCCACACCACGCGCCTGCTCATCGAGGTTGCCAACTTCAACAAGACCAATATCCGTGAAACCTCCAAGAAACTGGGGCTGCGTTCCGAAGCGTCCAACCGTTACGAAAAAGGCGTGGATCCGGAGCTGGTGCTGATGGCGGCAAACCGCGTATGCCAGCTGATTGAGGAGCTGGAAGCCGGTACCGTGGTGGATGGGATCATCGATCACTACCCAGTCAAAGCAGAACCGCTGTGCATCAACGTGCGTACCTCCCGGGTCAATGGCATGCTGGGAACCACTTTCAGCACAACAGAGGTTGAAAAGATTCTTTCACGTTTGTGTCTCACTATGACACAGGACGGTGAAACCCTGAACATTACAGTGCCCACCTATCGACCGGACATCACCAAGGAAATAGATTTTGTTGAAGAAGTGGCCCGGCTCTACGGTTACGACCGCATTCCCACGACTCTGCCCATGGGCAACAGCTGGGGCGCCAAGACCAATGGCCAGATTCTGGAGGACTACTCAAAAACCATGCTTTTAGGAAGCGGGCTTTCTGAGATCACCACCTACAGCTTCATCAGCCCTAAATCCTACGACCTGGTTAGAATTCCCCCCTACAGCTTCTTGAGAAACACCGTGAACCTGATAAACCCGCTGGGAGAAGAGTACAGCGTCATGCGGACGACCTTGCTCTCCAACATGATGGAGGTCCTTGCACGGAATTACAAACGGAATGTACCCAAAGCAGGCTTCTTTGAAATTGGAAACTTGTTTTTCCCAAAACAAGTCCCGGTTACCGAGCTGCCGATCGAGAAAAAATCCTTGGCCATCGGTTTTTATGGGGGCAAGGATGACTTTTTCACCTTGAAGGGCATTGTCTGCAAATTCCTGGACCGAATGGGGGTCAGGGGCTACCGTTTTGTGACGGAGGCCAATAATGAAACCTTCCATTCCGGACGCTGTGCGGCTATCATCATGGGGAACCATGTGCTGGGTACCCTGGGTGAGGTTCATCCTCTGGTTCTTGAAAACTATGATATCAAGGAACGGGCCTACCTGGCCGATCTGGATTTCAACATCCTGATTCAGGCTGCCCGTTTGGATCACATCTACAAGCCGCTTCCCAAATATCCTGCCATCACCCGGGACATCGCTGTCCTGGTTGCGGATGACATCACTGCCGGTGAACTGGTGGAGATTGTTCAGATGGAAGGTGGACCGTTGTTGGCGGAAGCATCGATCTTCGATGTCTACAAAGGCAAGCAGATTCCCGAGGGCATGAAGAGTGTTGCCATCGGCATGACGTTCCGCGCACCAGACCGGACGCTGACGGATGAAGAAGTAGGCGGGATCTACAGCACGATCATTCAGAAGCTGGAAGAGCTGACCGGTGCAACGCTGAGAGGCTAATGTGACTGTGGTTCCAGACATGTGAATCGTATAATTAGATACAATCAAGGGAAAGAATGCCGTTAAATCGCATTCTTTCCCTTTTGTTTGATGATTACCGGGTTCTGTCAGGATGACCCATCCCTTTTTTAAACTAATTTCCACCCAACCCGACAGGCTTTCTGATATAATGGGAATTGAGCGCAACGTCTCTACTCTGTGCGCCTTGAGTTCGCAAAATGCTGATGAAGGGGAGACTCTCTGTGCATAAAAAAAACCGGGTATCTGTACGAATCATGGGGCAGGAATACAAGCTGATCAGCGATGAGCCCCTGGACTATATGCAGAATGTCGCCAATTATGTCGACGAGAAAATGATGGAAATCGCCAAAAGCAATAAAAAACTGAGCACCGCAATGATTGCAGTCCTGACATCCTTGAATGTAGCCGATGAGTACTTTAAACTCCTGGAGGAGCAAAGCACCATGGAAAAACGGGGAAGTTCACCAAACGGGGATTTTGATGCGATGCACCTGCAAATTAAATCCATGAACGAGGAATTGGAACAGCGCAACAAGGACTATGAGAAAATGGTTCAGGATTTTGAAGCGCTGATGGATAATTCTTCGGTTTATGAAGAGGAGCTCCAGAGCCTGCGTGAAAAAATGAATATGATCAGCTATGAGCTGAATTCCAAAGAAGAGCAATTGAAACGATCGAATCAGACGGTCCGGGATTTGAGAAAACAGATTACGGATAAGGATATTGCCAGGAACGAAATAGATGAACTTGCGGCCCGACGGGAAAACAAGGATTTCCAGTTGACGTTTGAGCAATTCGAGGAATAAACCGGGCCCTTTGCCTCTTTATGAGGTGAGGGGCTTTTATGATGATTGGAGAGACGATGAAAAACAGAAAAATTGAACTGCTGGCACCGGCCGGATCGATGGAAACCCTGAAAGCTGCCGTACAGGCAGGAGCTGATGCCGTATACCTGGCCGGTGTGAAGTTCGGGGCTCGGCAATCCGCAGAAAATTTCACCCATGAAACCCTGAAAGAAGCCATTGATTACTGCCATATCCGTGGCGTGAAGGTGTATGGCGCAGTCAATACCCTGATCAAGACACGGGAGATGCAGGAGGCGCTGGATGAGATCGGTGCCTTGTATGCCCTTCAGATTGATGCAGTCATTCTGCAGGATTGGGGATTGGTGGCCCTGACACGGCAGCACTATCCGGATCTTGAGATTCACGGCAGCACGCAGATGAGCCTGTACGACACCGCCGGCGTTGAAAAAGCGGTGGCATCCGGACTCAAACGGGTGGTCATCGCACGGGAAACCGCCATTGATGACATTCAGGAGATCGTGCGGGTCACCGGCGCAGACATTGAAGCCTTTGTTCACGGCGCCCTGTGCTACAGCTATTCAGGCCAGTGTTTGATGAGCAGTCAGATCGGGGGCCGAAGCGGCAACCGCGGGCGCTGCGCCCAGCCCTGCCGGAAAAAGTACAAATTGCGTCAGGGATCGGAGGGCGCCGGCAAGCTGATCAAGGATGCATATCCTCTGAGCACTCGGGATTTGATGACACTGGACCATTTGGAACAACTGGTTGAGAGCGGCATCACCTCCCTGAAGATTGAAGGCAGGCTGCGAAAGAGCGACTATGTCTCTGCTGTCGTGTCAGCCTACCGTCAGGAGCTGGACAGGATAGCAGGTTTCTCTTCCCCGGCGGTTCAAGGGGTTCCGGGTCTGGAAGGGGTATTCAATCGGGAAACGACCACAGGTAGAATCCTGAATGCGTTTCCGGTGAACACTCTCACCACGAAAGGTCCCGGCAATATGGGACAGCTGATCGGCAAGACCTCCGGCTACGACCGTTATAAGAAACAACTCCACATCACCCTATCCGGCAACCTGCGGACCGGCGACGGTGTCAAGATTTTGGCAGGAAGTGAGGAGCCCGGTTCTCAGGTGAACGGGCTGTTCATCGAGAAAGAAAAGGTTCAGAAAGCCGGGCCCGGGCAGCGGGTTGCCATTCCCTTCGATACCTGGGTGCCGGAAGGATGCGAGGTCCGAAAGACACTGGACCTGGATATGGGCAAAGAGGCTCAGCAGTTTTCTGAATCCAATCAGCGCAAAATCATCCTGTCAGCCGGAGTGGACCTTCAAATCGGGAAGCGGGCAGAATTTTGGGTGCAGGACCCTGAGGGTCGGCAGGTGGCTCTGAAAACGGAACAGGTATTGGAGCCCGCCCAAAACCAAGGGGCTGATCTCGAACGGATTTCGGAGCAGATCCGAAAAACAGGGGACACTCCTTACATGATCGATTCCCTGGATCTCAACGTGGATCCTCAGGTTTTCATACCGGTTAAAATATTGAACACCCTGCGGCGAGATGCCCTGCAACAGTTGGATGCCCTCCGGGCCGGTGTTTACGAGCGGCTGGCTGCTCCTGTACGCCACCCTGTGGTTCTGCCGTTACCGCTGAAGACCGCTGAAAAGCCTGGTGTTGTCGTTTCGGTAAACAGCCTGGAACAACTGAAAATCCTGAAAGGGTTGACCCTTCAACGGATTGACTATACGGATCTGAGCACATTGAAAGAGGCTGCTGAACTGGCAAAAAGTCTCGGACTGCCTCTCTGTCCGGCGATTCCAGCCCTCACCGGGATCAGGAATCTCGACAGCACAAAAAAGATCCTTCGGGATATGGACTGGAAAGGCCCGATTCGGATCGGAAACCTGGGGCAACTGGCTCTGGGAGAGATCGCAGGAACCCTGATCGGGGATCACACCCTGAGCCTGACCAACCCCTGGGCACTGACATTCTATAAGGATGCCGGTATCGCCAGCCCTTGCCTCTCGCCGGAGCTTTCCCGGGATGAGCTGCTTGAACTCAGCCGGTTCATGGAAACGGAACTGCTGGTTTACGGCCAATTGGTGGTCATGACAAGCCCGCTATGTCCCGTGCAGTGCGGTGGTCCCTGCCTGGAACGTGGCGGTCAGCGCTTCACCCTGGAGGATGAAAAAGGATTCGTGTTCCCAGCCAAGTGCCGGGACGGGCTCTTTGAAGTGATGAATTCCCGGGTCCTCAATTTGATTGATGCGTTCAGTGGACTGCCCGTCAATACATTCAGCCGCTTCCGCCTGGACTTTGATACAGAGCGGCCGGAGATGGTGCGGCGCATCACCCAGGGGTTCCTGTCCGTACTGGCAGGCTATGCAAAGCCCAGGGATACGGATGCCGCTTTCAAATCGGAGCAGCATACCGCTGGGGCCTTTAAAAACGGAATTGAGTAAGAAACAATGATCAAGAGGTGACAACCATGAATGAACGGGTCCAAAGACTCCTTGAATTTGATAAGATCAAGCACCGGCTGCGGGAACTGGCAGGTTCGGAGATGGGGAAAGCCATCATCGAGCAGATGGCACCCTCGGCGGTACCGGAAACCATCCGAGGGTGGCAGCGGGAAACTTCCGAAGCCTCTGCCCTCATTTCACAATTGGGGCAGGTCCATATGGGCCCCATCCATGATGTGCGATCCGGCCTGCAGCTGGCCGTTATCGGCTCGTATATGGTTCCAGGGCAGCTGCTGCAGGTTGCGGATACGCTCCGGAGCGCCCGGAACCTGAAAAGAACCATTCTCACTTCCCATGAGGATGGACAGAAATACCCCCTGATGGGCAGTCTTGCAAACGGCATTACCGCCCTAAAGGAAATAGAAGATGTGATTGAAAAAGCCATCATCAGCGAAGACGAGGTTTCGGACAATGCGTCCCCAGAATTGCGGCGCATTCGTAGAGCGGTTGAAAACGCACATGTTTCAATCCGTAAAAAGCTGGATCAGCTCATCCATTCCCAGGATAATCAGAAATTTCTTCAGGATTCCCTGGTCACGATCCGGCAGGACCGGTTTGTGGTTCCCGTCAAGGCAGAGCATAAGTCTTCCATAAAAGGACTGGTCCATGATCAGTCCGGCAGCGGCGCCACCCTCTACATAGAGCCTATCGCCGTGGTGGAACTGAATAATGAACTCCGGGAGCTGAAACTCCAGGAACGGGATGAAATCATCCGGATCCTGACGGAAATATCCGGCAGAGTGGGGGCCCACGCCTCCGCCATCCAAACGAATCTGAACATTCTGGCCCAATTGGACACCCTGATTGCCAAGGGGCGTCTTTCCATCTACATGAAGGGCGTAGAACCGGAGCTGAATACCAAGGGGTACATCAAGATCCGGAACGGCAGACACCCGTTGCTGGACCCGCGGAATGTGGTTCCCACGAACATCTGGCTGGGGCAGGAATTCCACACCCTGCTGATCACCGGCCCCAATACCGGCGGGAAAACCGTTACCCTCAAAACCTTGGGTCTCCTGTGCCTGATGTTCCAGACCGGCCTTCATGTACCGGCGGATTTCGGGACCACGCTGCCTGTTTTTGATGATATCTTTGCCGATATCGGGGACGAGCAGAGCATCGAACAGAGTCTCAGTACATTTTCATCCCATATGAAGAACATCGTCGGCATCCTGGCCCATGTTTCTCCCAACAGCTTGGTTCTCTTGGACGAGCTGGGGGCCGGAACGGACCCCACCGAAGGGGCAGCCCTGGCCATGGCCATCCTTTCCACCCTTCACAGCCAAGGAATCCGAACCGTTGCCACCACCCATTACAATGAATTGAAACAGTTCGCCCTCACACGGCCCGGTTTTGAGAATGCCTCCGTAGAATTCAGCATTGAAACCCTGAGTCCCACCTATCGGCTCCTGATCGGGATTCCGGGAAAATCCAATGCCTTTGAGATTTCCGCGAAATTAGGACTTACTGAAGATATCATCGACCATGCCCGTTTGTTTGTGAACCGGGACAGCATCCAGTTCGAGGATGTCCTGACCCAGATCGAGGAGAGCCGCAGGATTGCCGAGGCTGACCGGGATGAAGCGCTCCGCATGAAACTGGACGCCGATAAGCTGAAAAAACGGCTGGAAGAACGGAGCGAGAAGCTATCCGATCAGAAGGACAAGATTCTGAATGAAGCCCGGGATGACGCCCGGAAGCTGATCAAGTCGGCCCGGGAAGAATCCGAGGCGGTCATTCGAGAGCTGCGGCAATACTCCGGCCAGTTGGATCGGAGTGGCAACAAGATGATTGAAGACGCCCGGAACAAGCTGCGCCAAGTCAACGGCAGCCTCCAGGAAAAGCTTCAGGAAGTGGAAATATTGACCCCGGATGAGGTTCTGACGGATCTGAAGCTGGGTGAGCAGGTGAAGGTGATGTCCCTGAATCAGATCGGCACGGTGCAGACCCTGCCCGATAACAGTGGTGAGGTGCTGGTTCAACTGGGGATCATGAAAATGAAGGTACCCCTGAATCAACTGAAACGGGTTCAGGAAGAAAAACTGGCCAAGAAAAAATATCAGGGAACCGAGACAGCGGGGCCACGGCTCGAGCCGGTCGGCATGGAAGTGGATGTCCGGGGGCTGGATCTGGATGAGGCCTGGATGCGTGTGGATAAATTCATTGATGAGGCCTACCTTTCAAAACGTGAGATGGTCCATATCATTCACGGCAAAGGGACGGGAACTCTCCGCCGTGGGATACAGGACTACATGCGCAGACACCCCCATGTGAAATCCATGCGGGACGGCGGATACTATGAAGGAGGCAACGGGGTTACCGTTGTGGAGCTGAAATGAAGATACTGGTCAGTGCGTGTTTGTTAGGAATCGGCTGCCGCTACGACGGCGGGAACAAGGTGCAGAAAAAATGGGTGGAAGCGCTGAAAAACCATGAATGGGTGCCGGTTTGTCCGGAACAGCTGGGAGGACTGACAACCCCACGGCCCCCCTCGGAGATTGTTTCAGAAACCCCTGTGCGTGTTCAGGCGAATACCGGTGCGGATGTGACCGGTGCATTCACCAAGGGTGCGGCAGAATCCCTGGCGCTGGCGACACTGCTGGGCGCCACCTGTGCCGTCTTGAAGGAGGGCAGTCCCTCCTGTGGTGTGAACCGGATCTATGACGGCACCTTCAAGAATCTAAAGGTGCCGGGGCAGGGGCTTACGGCAAGGGTCTTAAAAGAGGCTGGTCTGACCCTTTACTCAGAGGAAGAGTTGGAGCGGTTCCTCAAAGACACTGCAGCACCGGCGTTCATTTAATACACAAAGTGTGATCTGGCAGCCGAATTTTGGCTGCCTTTTGTGTATCCAATCAAATTTAGGGTATGTAAAAGCAGTGCAGGATCTGCTTCCTGTTGGAGCAGAAGCGGCGTGTTATTTCATAAATGGGAGGGTAAAATGAAAACAATCCGGAAAATAGGCCATACTTCAAATGGCAATCAGGTGACAGAAGGGGCCGGAGTGCGCCTGCGGCGCATGGCGGGATACCATGAAAAAGAGTGGCTTGACCCATTCCTGATGCTGGATTATTTCGGGTCGGATCGGCAGGAGGATTATATCAGCGGTTTCCCCTGGCACCCCCATCGGGGGATTGAAACGGTCACGTATATGCTGGAAGGGGCCGTTCGCCACGAGGACAGCCTGGGAAACAGCGGTGTCATCACCCGGGGCGATGTGCAGTGGATGACAGCCGGCAGCGGGATCATCCATCAGGAAATGCCTGAGGCGGACAATGCCCCCATGCGGGGATTCCAGCTGTGGGTGAATCTGCCCAGAACAGAAAAGATGTGCATGCCCAAATACAGGGACATCAAAGCACAGGCAATTCCTGTTGTTGCGACGGATCATTCGGAAGTGAAAGTGATTGCCGGGACTTATCAAGGGGTGTCCGGTCCAGTGCATGATCTGGTCATGGCGCCTTTCTACTATGATGTTTCTTTGAATCCAGGCGCGGGCTTTGAATTGACTGTGCCGGAGTCCTATACAGTGTTGGCCTGTATTTTCAGAGGGGAGGGGATTTTGGGAGAGGGGCAGGATATGAACGGCCTCAGTCCATCCCTGGTTTCCCTGGAAAAAGGCGATACCGTCCAGGTGACGGCGGGAAATTCCGGGATGCGCTTCCTGCTGATAGGCGGGGAACCTTTGAAAGAGCCGATTGCGTGGCAAGGACCCATTGTCATGAATACAGAGGCCGAATTGAAAGTGGCCTTTAAAGAATATTATGAGGATACATTTTTAAAGCACCGGTAAATTGATTGAAGAGAAGGGCTGTCACCCAATCGACAGCCCTTTAATTGTGCGTTGGGCAGTGGGGTGTGCTACAATGATAGGAGTAAATAAAGCGTCCGGTAATGGACCTGGAGAAGGAGATTTTAAACGATGAAGCGGAATCAAAAAGTGCTGGGACTGATCCTGGCGGTGGTATTAGGCATGGCAGTCTTCACAGGATGCAGCGAGGAAAAGCTTGTTGCAACAGTGAACGGAGAAAACATCACAAAAACTGAATTCGACAGCACCTTTGACTCCTTTAAAATGCAATATGAGCAGCAATTCGGAGCAGATGTCTGGAATCAGGACACCGGTGGGCGCAAATTCATTGATGTGGCTAAAGAAAAGATTCTGGATGTGGAGATCGGATTCCGGCTTGAAGCCAAAAAAGCAAAGGAAATGGGCCTTTCCGTTTCTGATGCGGAGGTGAAAAAGCAGCTGGACGATGCGAAAACATATTTTGGGACAGAGGAGAAATTCAATGAATTCCTGACAGCTCAGAAAATGACCCTGGAATCCTTCAACGACAGCATGAAGAAACAGATTCTGTCCAGCAAGCTGCAGGAGAAGATCAACGAGAAGACCACGGTCACCGATCAGGAGATAGAAGCGTATTTCAAAGCCAATCAAGCTGAATTTGAAAAGGCAAGCGCCAGCCATATCCTGCTCAAGACCCTGGATGAGGCCAAAGCGGTGAAAGCCCGCATTGACGCCGGGGAAGATTTCGCCACCGTGGCCAAAGCCGTGTCAACGGATCCCAGCGTGAAGGAAAACGGCGGTAATATGGGGAGCTTCGCCTATGGCGATATGGTCGAGCCTTTTTCAAAAGCGGCTTTTGCCATGAAGTCCGGTGATGTCAGCGACCCCGTTGAAACCGAGTTCGGATTCCATATCATCAAAAGCGCCGGCGTCAAGCAGGAAACCCTGGCAGAGGTCAAGGAATCCATTCGCACCAAGCTGCTGACCACCAAGCGGGATGATGTGTATGCGAAAATGATGGATGAACTCACCAAGTCCGCCACAATCAAGAAATTCCCTGAGAATCTGACGACTGCCTCAAAGTAAGGCGCAATCACTGGAGAAAAGCAGGAGGAGCTCTATGACGATCAACGGACCTGAGGGAAGAATCCGCCTCGTTCAAGGGGATATTACAACGGTTGCGGTCGATGGGATAGTGAATGCCGCCAACAGCAGCTTGCTGGGTGGAGGCGGCGTGGATGGGGCCATCCACCGGGCCGGCGGTCCTCAGATTCTGGCGGAATGCATGGCCATCCGCAGCAGGCAGGGCGGCTGTGACCCGGGTGAAGCTGTCATCACCAGCGGCGGCAACCTGCCGGTGAGATACGTGATCCACACGGTAGGGCCGGTTTGGAACGGCGGCCATCACGCTGAAGAAGCCCTGCTGGCCAATTGTTATCTGAACAGCCTGAAGCTGGCAGTAGAGAACGGCATCCGGACCATTGCCTTCCCCAATATCAGCACCGGGGTGTATCACTTTCCAAAGGCTTTGGCTGCAAAAATAGCAGTAGAGACCGTGAGGAGATTCCTGAATACCACCCAGGCTGTCGATACGGTGTGGTTTGTCTGCTATGATGCTGAGAATTATGGGCTATATGAGGCGCTGCTGACCGTTTAGCGGATGTAACATCTTGAACCTTGGCCCATCCTATGGTATAGTACTTCAAAAGAATAATGATGCATCGATGAGGGGAAAAGTAGGTCCGTTTACGGAATTCAGCGAGACAGGGAAGGTGGAAGCCTGTCGGAGTAACGGTTTGAAACGCATCCCTGAGATTCTGGCTGAAAACAGTAAGCTGGATGGCAGTCCGCCATTATCGGATTTTGAGTGGGCACTGGAAACGGTGTCAATAAGAGTGGTACCGCGGATATCTCCGTCTCTTTTTAGAACAAGAGACGGAGTTTTATTTTTTTGAAAATTTGAATCCCATAAGGAGGCACGACTATGATTGATTTCAAGAAAGAGATAGCAGAGCTGGTAGCTGCACAGGCAGAAGGCGCTTCGGTCCCGGAACTGATGGAAATGATGGAGATTCCCAAATACAGCGACATGGGGGATTTCTCCCTGCCCTGCTTCAAAATGGCCAAACAGCTGCGCAAAGCGCCAAAAGTGATTGCCGAGGAACTGGCTGCGAAGCTTCAGGATCATCCGATGCTGGAGAAAGTGGATGCCCTCAACGGGTATCTGAATTTCTATCTTTCCAAGAAGCTGTTTGCTCAAACGGTCATCGAAGAAGTGGTCAGCATGCAGGATACCTTCGGCAATTCCACCCTGGGCAATGGCCGGAATGTCATCGTGGAGTTCTCTTCCCCGAACATCGCCAAGCCCTTCCACATGGGACACATCCGCACCACCGTTATCGGAAACGCCCTGTACCGCATCTACAAGGCTCTTGGCTACAACACCACCGGCATCAACCATCTGGGAGATTACGGCACCCAGTTCGGCAAGCTGATCGTCGCCTACAAACTCTGGGGGGACCGGGCAACCATCGAAGCGGATCCCATCCAGGAACTGCTGAAAATCTATGTGAAATTCCATGAAGAGGCGGAGACGAACCCTGCTCTGGATGAAGAGGCCCGGGGCTGGTTCACCAAGCTGGAGAACAACGATCCCGAGGCGTACGAACTGTGGGAATGGATCCGGAACGTCAGCCTGAAGGAGTTCAACCGGGTATATGACCTGCTGGACGTTAAATTCGATTCCCTGGCAGGGGAGAGCTTCTACTCCGATAAGATGCCCGCAGTCCTGCAGGAAATGCGGGATAAAAAGGTCATGACCAACTCCCAGGGCGCTGAAATCGTAGACCTGGAGCCATACGGCCTGCCCCCGGCCCTGATCACCAAGCAGGATGGATCCACCCTCTATATCACCCGGGATCTGGCTGCCTCCATCTACCGTAAAGAGCACTACCAGTTCGAAAAGAACATCTATGTGGTTGGTGCCGCCCAAAAACTGCACTTCCAACAGTGGAAAAAGATTTTGTCCCTGATGGGTCACCAGTGGGAAGAGGACTGTGTCCATGTGGAATTCGGCATGGTCAGCCTGGAAGAGGGTTCCCTTTCCACGCGGAAGGGCCGTGTGGTTTTCCTGGAAGAGGTTCTGGGCAAAGCCATTGAGAAGACACGGGAGATCATTGAAGTGAAGAGTCCGCATCTGGACAACAAGGACGAGATTGCCAAGCAGGTGGGTGTCGGCGCTGTGATCTTCCAGGAGCTCTCCAATAACCGCATCAAGGATTATACCTTCTCCTGGGAACGGACTCTTTCCTTTGAAGGAGAGAGCGGCCCCTATGTGCAATACACCCATGCCCGTGCCTGCAGCGTGCTGCGCAAGGCCACGGTTGATTACACCACCGCTGTGGATTACAGCCTGCTGGACAGCAAGGAAGCCATGGATCTGATCCGGATCATGAGTCAGCTGCCCCAAGTGGTGCAGGATGCCGCCCGGAAATACGAGCCCGCCCTGATCACCCGCCTGATCACGGATCTGGCCCAGGCTTTCAACCGTTTCTACCACGATCATTCCATCTTGGTGGAGGATCAGGCGGTATCCAAGGCGCGACTGGCTCTGGTGAATGCGGTGAGACAGACACTGAAAAACGGTCTGTACCTGATTACGATGGCTGCACCGGAAAAGATGTAATTGAAATAGCTGATTATCTGTCGCGGGCACTTCAGAAAATGAAGTGCCCGTTTTTAATTGTGTTCACCAGAACCCAATCCCTGTTACGGTGTTTTCCTGTGCTATAATATTGATGTATGCGGAGGATAACCTATGAATATTATGACGATTGAAGAAAAGCGGTTTGCCGGAATTATGGAAGGCCTTTATCATGATTACGATACGGTAAAAACCTTGTATCCATATGACCAAAGTCTTGATGAACACTGGAAAAACCGCGTGGCTTGGCTGGACAGCCATCCTGGGGCGGATCCCGCCCAGGTCAGTGATGCGCTGATGGCATTGAATCAAAGACTGGGCGCTGCTGAAAAAACGATGAATAACATTCGGACACTGTCTCAAAAGCAGTGTCTGGTCGTCGTTACAGGCCAACAGACCGGGCTGTTCACCGGCCCCTTATACACGCTGTACAAGGCCGTTACCACCATCAAAAGAGCTCTGTCCCTGAGCGTGGAAACCGGAAGGCCAGTGGTGCCGGTTTTCTGGATGGCTACGGAGGATCACGATTATGCCGAGATCGCAATGAACTGGCATTTTAACGGTTCACGGGTCAAACGCGTCCGATTATCCCGAACCCATAAAATCAATGCCCCGGTGGGGAACTTGCCCGTCACGGATGAACTGCTCAGGCTCTGTGAAGAACTGTGTGCAGAACTTGGCGGCGGAATCCATGGGCAGGAAATGGGCCAACTGCTGAAGCAGTCCCTAAAAGAAAGCGACACCCTGGGAGATTGGTTCGGTAGGCTCCTGCTGAATCTTTTTGCTCCCTGGGGGCTGGTGGTGCTGGACCCTGGCACAGTTGAAATGCGCCGGGTGATGCAGCCCTTTTTAAAGAAAGCCTTGGTGGATACGTTGGCGGTTCAGCAGGCATTCCAGCGGGGAACCCAGGCTGTCACAGCGCTGGGATTTACGCCGGAAGTGACCATGGGCGAGAAGCAGACAGGCTTGTTTTTAATTGATGGCGGGGACCGTACACCGCTTTACGCCGATGAAACCGGCATGGCCTTCAGCGATCGGCATGAGCGGAAACACTGGACTCTGGAGGAATTACTGGGTCGCCTTGAAACGCATCCGGCTGATTTCAGTACCGGCGTGGTTCTTAGGCCCGTGGTTCAGGACTGGCTGCTGCCAGTAGCTGCCGCAGTTCTGGGTCCCAGCGAGGCCGCTTATCATGGGCAACTGGGCGAGGTGTTCACCGTCTTTGGCCGCCAGCTTCCGGTGATTGTGCCCCGGGAGAGCTGGACTCTGGCCCCCGATTCAGACTTCCTCGATGCCGGCGCCATCAGGGCGCTTCACGAGAATTCCCCTGAGAACTGGGTATCCGACAGGATTATGGATCTGGCAGACATAGAGCTGCGCCACCGCATCACCCAATACCATGAAGATTACCTGGACCGATTCAGCCTGCTGATCGATTCCCTGCCCATCTGCTCCGATGCCCGGAAACTTTTAACCGGCCGGGCGGTGGAGATGGAAGCACGGGAGATGAAATGGATGCTGAAGCAGATCCGTAAATCTCTGACCGCTGAAGCGGAGGAAGCTGTGGTATATCACAGCTTCGCCCGAATGATGAAACCCTTGGGAAAAATACAGGAACGCACCTTGCTGCCCTGGTATTTCCTGTCACACTTTGGAAGGGATCTCCTTTCCTCTTTAATTGATATGGAATTTTCAATGAATCTCAGGATCTATACTGGAGGGAGAACATCTTGAACATTGGTATCTGCTGCTACCCCTCTTATGGCGGAAGCGGTGTCGTCGCCACAGAGCTGGGGATCCAATTGGCTCTTAGAGGCCACGTGGTTCATTTTATCGCGAACCAGAAGCCTTTCCGACTGGGGCATTATCACCCCAATATCTTCTTTCATGAAGTGAGCGTGCCAAACTATCCGGTTTTTATCCATCCGCCGTATCTGATGGCCATGGCCAACACGATCAAACAGGTGGATGATTTCTATGGACTGGACATCCTCCATGCCCATTATGCAGTGCCACACGCAACCGCTATCTGGATGGGCCGCGAAATGCTGGGCCGCCGGATTCCCTTGGTGACAACCCTTCACGGCACCGACATCACCCTGATGGCAGACGAGCCCAATCTCAAAGACATCAACGCCTTCAGCGTGAAACAGTCCGATGCGGTCACAGCGGTCTCTGAAAGCTTGAGACGGCAGGCTCTGGAAGTCATCGATATGGATGACCGACTGATCCGGATTTACAATTTCATTGATGAATCCCTGTGCGTCCGCCTGTCGGTAGAAGGAATCCGTAGTAAATTAGGCATTCTCAGTCATGAGAAAATCGTGATCCATACCAGCAATTTCAGACCTGTAAAAAGGGTGACCGATATCATCAGCATCTTCTATGGCATCAGCCGGGAGGTGGAATCCAAGCTGATCCTGATCGGTGAGGGGCCGGATCTCTGCTGCGCCCGGGAGCAGGTGACCAGCCTTGGCCTGGAAGACCGCGTCCTATTCCTGGGGACACAGACCGAAGTGATGGAACTGCTTTCCCTGGGGGATCTGTTCCTGCTGCCTTCCGAAAAGGAAAGCTTCGGTCTGGCCGCTTTGGAAGCCATGGCCTGCGGCACCCCGGTGGTGGCCTCCGATGCAGGGGGGATTCCCGAGGTGATCGTTGATGGGGTAACGGGGTACATCTGTCCTGTAGGCGATATCGACGGCATGGTGGAAAAATCCCTCAGCATATTGAAAGACCCTTCCAAACAGCAGAGAATGGCCCTGGCCGGGCAGGCTTGGGCCCGGGAGCAGTTCGGCGCCGATAAGATCGTGCCTCAGTATGTTGAACTTTATGAGAGACTCATCCGGGAAACCGCCGTGGAGGCATAATTCACATGCGTGTACTGCTGACAACGCTGAATGCAAAATTCAGCCATTCTTCTCTGGCACTCCGCTATATACGGGGCGTCCTGCGTGAAATTCCAGCCATTGAAGTGGATTTAAAGGAATTCACCATCAATCAGCCGGCCGATGAAATCCTCAGCGGGATTTATCAGGGGAGCTACGATTGTGTGTGTTTCTCTACATATATATGGAACGTTGAGACAATCCTGCGCATTGCAGCCAATCTCAAGAAGGTGTCTCCAGAGATGACGATTCTGATGGGTGGCCCCGAGGTATCTTTTTCTCCGGCCACCCTGCTGCAGAAAAATCCCTTCATCAACGGTGTGATCCTGGGAGAAGGGGAGGATATTCTCCGAAATCTGTTCACCTTGGGGCTGGAGCATCCAGGCTGCCAGAGTATCGCAGGTACTGCCTGGAACACAGACATGGGCATCCGGGTGAATCCGGCCGCCGAGCTGATTCAGGAGTTGGATACGGTTCCATTCCCTTATGATGATGCAGATTCCTTTGACCATCGGCTGGTGTACTATGAGAGCAGTCGGGGGTGCCCATACAGCTGCACCTATTGCCTGTCCTCTGCCACGGAGGGCGTTCGCTACTTTTCCCTGCCCCGTGTGTTCAAGGATTTGACCTGGCTGCTTTCCAGAAAGATTCAGACCGTCAAGTTCGTAGACCGGACCTTCAACGTGAACCCAGCCCATTACCTGCCCATCCTTGAATTTATCGCGGCCAATGATAACGGATTCACCTGCTTTCATTTTGAAATTTCCGCCGGAATCCTCACACCGGAGGTTATCGGTCGCTGTGCCGGGTTCCGGGAGAACCTGGTCCAGTTTGAAATCGGCGTGCAGAGCACCTGTCCTGAAGCCCTGAAGGCCAGTGGCCGACCGAACTGGACCGAACAGATCCGGGACCATGTAGCGCAACTGAAAGCGCCTGGGAACATCCATCTGCACCTGGATTTGATTGCCGGGCTTCCTTATGAAGGCTATGAGCGGTTTCTGGAATCCTTTGACACGGTGTATGCCATGAAGCCGGATATGCTGCAGCTAGGTTTCCTGAAGCTGATTCAGGGGACATGCATGCGGCGGAAGGCCGAATTCTATGGCTTCCAGTGGCGGGAGGAACCGCCTTACGAAGTACTCAGCACCAAATGGATCACCTATTCGGAACTCAGTACCCTGAAACGGATTGAGAATCTGCTGGACCGCTACTACCAGCAGGGACGGTTTGAGAAAACCCTGCCCCTGCTTGAAGAGGCATTTGAAAGACCCAGCTCTCTGTATACAGCCATGGATGCCTGGTGGGAAGCAGCCGGCCACTGGAACCGGAACATCGGTCAGGATGAAGGCTGGCTCCTGCTTTACGATTTTGCGCGACATGTCGGCGTTCAACCGGAGCCCCTTCAAGCCGCTCTACGCTGGGATGCCATCCTTCATTACAAGCCCAAAGCGTTTTCGGGGTCGGCACTGGAAGCACAGGAACCGGAAAAAGCCCTGCAGCACGATTTGCTGCACGGGCGGGATACCTCCGTTTCAAATTGGACGCCTTATGGGGAACTGCCAGCCAAGCAGCTGCTGAAACGCTTTCACTTCGAGACCCTCTCCTGGGATCTTGACCACCAATGTGCCTTCAATGCGCCCAGGATTTATTGCTTTGACATCTCGGTTTCTCCTGCAAGGGTTGTAGAGAAATGGAACACTGCAGAAATTTTTCAGAACAGTCCGGCAGGAAATTTCGAATTGAAGGGGAATAATAACACATAGCATAATCAGGAGGTATGACCCGTGAACATATGGAAAGATATCATCGAAGTGAATACGGAGGTATCCGGAAAAACCTTCACAGCACTGAAAGCGTGCCCTGTTCTGATTCCCATCACGGTGGGGGTTCTGTTGGTGAACGTGATGATCGCCATGGCGGCCGGCTATTTCGGCATGCTGGCGGGTCTTTTCCTGCTGATAGCGGATGCGGCCATTTTGGGAGCTTACCTCTACGCTCTGGAGCAGGTGATCCGGTATCGGAAGGTGAAAATAGGAGACCTGCAGGATGGGGTTCAAATCTATTTCCGCCGGACCGTGATCATGATCATGATCATCAACCTGGCATTCTACGCCCTCTCCATACTCGGCGGGATACTGGGCGGCATGGGCTTCATCATCATGATGCTCGGTTATCTAGGGGCCTTTGTATTCCTGAATCCGCTCCCGGAAATGCTCTATCTGCGGCACTATTCGGAAGGGGAGTCCCTTTCAAAATCCTATGAATTCATTTTGGAAAACTGGATTGACTGGTTCGTGCCGCTGTTTCCGATGATGCTTCTGGCATTTGGCGGCGGTTTTTTCGGGGGCATGCTGCTCCCGGGGCTGGGAACCCTGCCGGGCATACTGGTTCAGGCGGTGGTACTGCCGTTTGTCATGGTCTATCGGGGATTCCTGTTCGACACCCTCAGCAAATCAAGTCGGCGCAAACGGCAGTTCCGCCGGAATATGCACTAAGGAGCCTCCATGAGAAGATTGTTGATTCATCATAATTACAAGCGAGAAAGTATGGCGGTCAAAGCGAAGCTCCTGGCCCTGATGGCAGAGAGAGGCTTTCTGGCAGTCGATGAGGATCCGGATGTGATCGTCGCCATCGGCGGCGATGGGACCATGCTCAGCGCTGTTCGCGACCACCGTTGCAAGCGGGCGCCCTTCATCGGCATCAACACCGGCAGCCTGGGATTCCTGCCCCACGTCCGCCCGGACAATATGGACGGACTGCTGGACGCGCTGGAGGAAAAGGCTTATCACATTCAGAGCTATCCGCTCTTGAAGGTGATCTGTAAAACCGTCATGGGGGACCAGGTTGAGAGCTATGCCTTCAACGAAATCCTGATCAAGCATTTGGAGCCCAGACTGATGGAGGTTAAGATTTTCATCAACGGGAAACCCTTCAACTACTTCACAGGGGATGGGTTCATCATCTCAACACCCATAGGCGCTACGGGCTACGCCATCTGGGCAGGCGGCGTGGCAACCCATTCGGAGCTGCCGGTCTATCAGCTGACGCCCCTCAATCCCAACGACAACAGCATCAATCGCCCCTTAAAGACCAGCATGGTGGTTCCCCTTGAAACCGAGATCGATTTCAAGGTTGTGAAGGCCAGCAGTCGGGAAGTCATTGTGGCCTGTGATGGCTGCAAGGTGTCCAATGATTATATTTCAGAGCTTCATATCCGGGCGTCGAAACGGGAAATCCGTTTTCTGAGGCTGGAAGAGTATGATTACTTCGAGTTCTACAAGGCCAAGATCATTGACAAGAACATCAGTCGGTCTGTGAATAATCCAGAGCTTTAAAAGACACTTACCCAGAGAGGAGAATACCCCATGAGCAATTCAATCCGCGAACTTCAGGAAAAGGACATTCCCAAGGTTTTATCCCTGTTTGCCAAACTCAGCGAAGAAATGGCAGAGGTATCCTTCACCGAAGTGGCCACCCATGACCAGATCATGGAATGGTTGTCCAACCCCAATACCTTTGTGTACGTAGCTGCGGATGACGATGTGATTCTGGCAGTCATACGGGCACGAAGAGGGAAGGGCCACCAGGATCATGTGGCGAATATCACCGTGGCTGTCGATTACAACTTCCGTGGGATCAACCTGGCCCAGGATCTGACCAATTACTGCACTCAGGAATTGAAGAAGCAGGGCGTTAAAATTGTCCGAGCTGAAATCTATTCCAACAATCTCCCGTCCATCAACATGGTTCTCAGCTGTGGCTTTTGCTTTGCCGGGACGGTTCTGATGCACCATTACGACGAAAACCAGAAAACCTATGTGGACGATCTGATGTTCCACAAGGTCCTGATATAAGAGGTTATCATGCTTAAGAGACTGAACCCCCTGCTGCGCAAACGAGCAGACGAATTGATTTTCATAGAATTGAAGCCCGATGTGAAGCTGGGCTGGAATGGTTTTGATTTTCCCGCGGGGACCCCGCTGCCGGTGCAGCTCCACGAAATGGTGGGGGATATCAAGGATCACAACCTGGAGCATTTCTCATCCGTCACCCTGGTGGAGGGGATGATCCGGATTCTTGGCATTGACTCAGAAACACCGCATCGACTGACGTACCTGAACGCTTTGAAGGCTTACCAGCCGGATATGTTGGAAGTGATCCTGACGAAGGGGATGCAGGCCGCCTCGGAGGAATCCTTCGATGAGGCGATGCTGCTTTTCAGAGCTGCCGTTCAGTTGGACCCTGAGAATGAGGATGCGCTTTACAATTATGGCCGCTCCCTGGCGGACCTGGCGGAAAAACACGAGAATACGCGCCTTGAAACCGCCCTTTCCGATGAAGCGCTGGAGGTTTTTGAAACCCTGATAGAGCTTGATCCGGAACTGGCGGCGGCTCATTATCAGATGGGTTTCCTGTATGCCAACAAAAAATCCTACATCCGTGCCGCAGAGTGCTGGCAACGGGCCCTGACCCTGGAGCTTACCGAGGATCAGGAAATGGAGATACGCACCCTGCTGATTCAATTGGAAGATAAACGGATTTATGAGGAAGGCTATAACGCGGTTCTGAAAGGCTACGACCAAGAGGCTTTAGAACTGCTGTGTTCCTTGGAAGAAAAATATCCGGAATGGTGGAATCTGTTCTTTTTCATCGGGCTGGCTTATAAAGGGTTGGAGCGGTATCAGGATGCCATTTCCTACTTTCTTCGGGTCGTGGAGCTCCATCCGGCTCACCCGGAGACACACAATGAGATTGGAATCTGCTATCTGATGCTGCTGCGCTATCAGGATGCCGAAGAGCACCTGGGCAAGGGAATCAGCATGAATCCCGAAAGCGCAGAAATGCTTTGCAACATGGGCATTGTTCAAAAGGAGAAGGGCAATCTTGACCTAGCCGAAAAATTCTTCATTGAAGCCGTTCAAAAGGCCCCGGAAGATACAATCTTTAAGGCCTGGTTGGATAAAGTAAGGCAGGATAAACGGCTCAGGGAGCCGATTGCAGAACAACTTAATTAATTTGTTGCAAGCTTCAAATATTTGTTGAAATCATCCCACCCTTCAGGTAAACTAAGGGTGGGATTCAAATTTTTTTGGAAGTGTAATCAAATAATTTTAATGCCCAACAGGGAGTGAGACGATGATTAAGAATTTTATGGAATTGATGGAAGCTGCCAAGGCTCAGAAAAAGGCACGGCTGGCTGTTGCCGCGGCTCAGGACGACGATGTGCTGATTGCCGTATGCAATGCGGCCCAAGAAGGGATCATAGAGCCCATTCTTATCGGAGACACGGCAAAAATCAAGGAACTGGCTTTGGAGAACAATTTGGACATCTCTGCCTTCGAACTGGTAGAAGCACCGGATCTGGTGGAATCAGCCCGAACCGCTGTCAGAATGGTGAGCTCCGGAAAAGCGGATTTTCTCATGAAGGGTCTCATCGATACGGCGATTTTATTGAAAGCGGTTCTTGATAAGGAAATCGGCCTCAGAACCGACAGTCAGCTGTCCCATGTCATGGTTTACGGAACCCCCAATTATCATAAACTGCTTTTCCTGACAGACGGCGGTATGAATATCGCGCCTACATTGGAAGAAAAGGCGAAAATCATCAAAAACGCGGCAGCCGTAGCAAAGGCCGTGGGCATTGAGCGGGTAAAGGTGGCCTGTCTGGCTGCTAAAGAAAAGGTTGAACCCAAAATGCAGGCCACCGTGGATGCGGACGCTCTGCAGAAAATGGGCGAAGCGGGTGATTTCGGACCGGATGTCGTGGTCCAGGGGCCTTTGGCCTTCGATCTGGCCATCTCCAAGGAAGCCTGCGAGGTGAAGAAGTTCAAAGGTGAAGTCGCTGGAGATGCCGATGTCCTGCTGGTTCCTACCATCGAGATGGGGAACGGTATCGGCAAGAGCATGACCTATATGGCCAAGGCGGACTCCGCCGGGATCATCATGGGCGCCAAGGTACCTGTGGTCCTGGTTTCCAGAGCCGACAGCCATGAAGCGAAGCTTTACAGTATCGCTTTAGGCAGTCTGATTGCAGCGAAGAAATAGGTCGTTAACAACCATCATATACAAAGAAGAGGTGCGAAACTTGAAAAAGGTATTGATGACAGGCAACGAAGCCGTTGCCCGTGGTGCATTTGAAGCAGGCGTAACCTATGCTGCTGCTTATCCCGGCACCCCCAGCACGGAGATTCTTGAAAATACTGCGCTTTATCCCGGCGCCATGCAATCCGAATGGGCTCCCAACGAGAAGGTTGCTCTGGAAAACGTTATCGGTGCATCCATGGCAGGAGCCAGAGCGCTTTGCGCCATGAAGCATGTCGGCGTCAACGTTGCGGCAGACCCTCTTTTCACCATCGCCTACACCGGAATCACCGGCGGCCTGGTGCTGGTTTCAGCAGATGACCCGGGCTGTCACAGCTCCCAGAACGAGCAGGATAACCGCTACTATGCGAAATTCGCTAAGGTAGCCTGTATCGAGCCCAGTGACTCCCAGGAGTCTAAGGACTACCTCCAGGCAGCCTTCGAAATCAGCGAGCGTTTCGATGTGCCTGTCCTGTTCCGCATGACCACCCGCGTATGCCATTCCAAGAGCATCGTTGAGCTGGGCGAACGGACCGAGTTCAAGATGATCGACTACGTAAAGAAAGCCAATAAGTTCATTGCCAACCCCGGCAATGCCAAAATGAATCATCCGGTCCTTGAAGAAAAACTCCTTCGAATGGAAGAGTTCAGCAACGAAACGGAACTGAACCGCATTGAGTGGAATGACCGCAAGATCGGCATCATCACCTCCGGCGTTGCTTACCAATATGCCAAGGATGTTTTCGGCGACACCGTATCCTACCTGAAAATGGGCTTCACCTATCCGCTGCCTATGCGGAAGATTCAGGAATTCGCAGATCAAGTGGATACCCTCTACGTGATTGAAGAACTGGAGCCCTTCATTGAAGAGCAGATGAAAGCCGCCGGCATTCCATGCATCGGCAAAGAGAAGATCCCCCGCACCGGCGAACTCAATCCGGACATCATCGCAAAAGCGTTGCTGGGCGAAGAGAAAGAACTGATCAGCATCGACGATGCTAAAAAAGTTGGCCGTCCGCCCACACTCTGTGCGGGCTGCCCCCACCGTGGATTCTTCTACAGCCTGTCCAAGAAGAAGGACGTCATCGTTACCGGCGATATCGGCTGTTACACTCTGGGTGCCGCTGAGCCGCTGAACACAACGGACTCCGTTATCGCCATGGGCGCGTCCATCAGCATGGGCCACGGCGCGAAGCAAGCCTTCAAAAAGAACAATGTCGATAAGAAGGTCGTGACGGTCATCGGGGATTCCACCTTCCTGCATACCGGCATCAACAGCCTCATCGGCGTGGCCTTCAACAAAGGCAACACCGTCAGCGTGATTCTGGACAACCGCACCACCGGCATGACCGGCCACCAGGAAAACCCAGGAACGGGCTACACCCTGATGGGAGAGCGGACCAAGGAAGTAGACCTCAATGCTTTGGTGAAAGCCGTTGGCATCGAGCATATCCTGAACGTGAATCCCTTGAAATTGGACGATGTCAGCAAAGCTCTGGATGCAGCCTTCGCCTATGATGGTCCAAGCGTGATCATCACCAGATGGCCCTGCGTCCTGAAAAAATTCTCACCACAGGATATCGAAGAATTCGGTTTGGAGCACAGTCGGTGCCATGTCATCGAGGATGCCTGCAAAGGTTGCCGTGTTTGCACGAAAACAGGCTGTCCCGCCATCAGCTTCGATAAAACGACTAAAAAGGCTAAAATCGATAAACATATGTGCGTTGGGTGTGAAGTGTGCCTTCAGGCTTGCCCATTCCACGCCATTGAGAAAGCAGGTAACTAACATGAGCGATGTGAAGAATATTCTACTGGCAGGTGTCGGCGGTCAAGGAATCATCCTGGCCAGCAAGATCCTGGCCATCGGCCTCATGAGTGCCGGTTATGATGTCAAGATGTCTGAAGTACATGGTATGGCCCAGCGTGGCGGCAGTGTTACCACTCAGGTCCGTTACGGCAAGAAGGTCTATTCCCCCATCATTGGCTTGGGGCAGGCAGACATCCTGGTTTCCTTCGAAACCATGGAAACCGGAAAATGGCTGGAATACATCAAACCGGAAGGCCGTGTGGTCATCAACGATTACCACATTCCTTCCGCTCCGATCCTGGCAGGGACTGCAGAGTATCCTGAGGGCATCATCGAAGCCATCAGCGAAAAGGTAAACACCACGGTGTTCAAGGCCGATGATCTGGCGAATCAGCTGGGCAATATCAAGGTCATGAACGTCATCATCGTCGGCGCCCTGATCAAGGCCATGGGTCTGGACAAAGAAGTGGACTGGAAGAACGTGATCCAGGAAACCGTCAAAGAGAAGTTTGTGGAACTGAACCTGAAAGCCCTGGAAATCGGCATGGCTCAGGTGGAAAGCGCATCATAGGATCAAACAACAGCTATTTAAGACCCTCAGACAGAAGAGCACGCTCTTCTGTCTGTTTTTTATTCCATGGATCCACCGAAGGAGCTAGAGAAAGTATTCCAAGTGGTATTGTTTCTAACACCGCTTTTCAGATGGTGAAGGATTGTGAAATTTAATACCGGTGCTTTGTGCTATTCGGATATTTGATAATGAATTATCAAATAGGATGGTACAATGTATTTGCAACGATTACATAATTGTGGAGGATTAATAATGAAAAAGAAATCTGTTTCACTCATGCTCAGTGCAGTGATGATTCTGACGCTGATCTTTGCCGGGTGCGCTGCCCCCGCCAAACCTGCCGCGCCAGCACCGGAATCTGTTCAAGAAGCATTCAAGGTCCTCACGACAGATGAAGTGAAGTCCAGCCTGGACAAACCGGACTGGGTGGTTGTGGATACCCGTCAGACGGATGCGTTCAATGGCTGGAAGCTGGACGGCGCTCAACGCGGGGGGCATATCAAAGGAGCCACGGATTTTTCGGCGCTCTGGCTGAATGTGAAGGACGATACGGCTTCATCCCGTTTGGAGGAGGCCCTCAAGACAAAAGGGATAACAACCGAAAAGAACATTGTGCTTTATGATGCCAATGGTTCAGACGCGAAAAAAGTCGCGGAGTTCTTGAAAGAAAAAGGCTACAGCAAGCTGAATCTGTATGATGTGAAAGAATGGACAAATGACAGCAGCCTGCAACTGGTCAGCTATGCAAACTACCAGAACATCGTGCCTGCTCAGTGGATCAAGGATGTGATGGACGGCAAGAATCCTGAAACCTTCAAAGGTGGAACGTACAAGATTTTTGAAGTCAGTTGGGGTGACGAGACTACATCCTATGTCAATGGTCATATTCCCGGATCGGTCCATATCAATACCGATGAAGAAGAAAAGCCGCCTCTTTGGAGTCTCAACTCAGATGCAGAGCTGATCACATTTGCAAAGAACAATGGCATCACCCTGGACAGCACAGTGATTCTGGAAGGCGCCGACCCGATGGCTTCCTATCGCGTGGCTGCTATCCTTAAATATCTCGGTGTTAAAGATGTCCGTGTCCTCAACGGCGGATTCGCTTCATGGGTACAAGCTGGATATGAAGTGGATAAAACATCCCATCCTAAAGTAGCGGTTGCGGATTTCGGCGCCAATGAGCCTCAGAATAAAGGCTACATCATCGGTATTGATGGTGCCAAAACAATTTTGGCTGATGAAGCGAAGAGCATCTTGGTAGATATTCGAAGCTGGGATGAGCATATTGGCAAAATCACTGGCTACAGTGACCTTCAGTTCAAAGGCCGCCCAGCGGGAGCGGTTTGGGGCCAGGCGGGATCCGATCCTAACCATCTGGAAATGTACCGGAATGTTGACAACACCATGCGCAATGCGGATGAAATTCTGGCCATGTGGGCGGCACAGGGCATTACACCGGATAAGAACCTGAGCTTTTTCTGCGGCAGCGGCTGGCGTGCGGCAGAAGTTGAGGTGTTCGCTGAAACCATGGGCCTTGAGCACTTCTCAATGTACGCCAACGGATGGTATGAATGGAGTGCTGATCCTAAGAACCCTGTTGAAATCGGAGAGCCAAAGAAATAATGCCATCCTTACGGAAATGGTGGGCGGGGGCAGCGCCGCTGGTAGTGCTGTGCGGTATCCTTTATATGATGGAACATTTCGGCCATAAGAAAATGGGGATGATGCGGTATCTTGTTTTCATGAACCGACAATTTGAGAGGGGGCTGCTGCAGCCCGCTTTCATAACCCTTTTAACCGGAATTAGCCTGTTGATCCTTTCTTTTGCTTTGTATCGGCTGATTCGGATCATTCAATGTGAAGAATGTCAGGGAATGAGGCGTTACTTAGCCCTTGCGACAACCAGCGGATTTTGGGCCGGGTGGGCTCTGATTCCGGGAACCAAGGCGTTTCTAGTGTTTGATTTCGGCTTCATCGGCGCCATGGCGTTTACACTTCTCTCGCTGAGCGGTATTGCTGTTATAGCGGGCATCAGGTTTGTAAGAAAAAGGCTGTAACAATCATGAAAAAAATCAGATCCCATCAAGGGAATCTGATTTTTGTATTATAATGGAGTATATCGGGTATACAGAAAAAAATGAGAAACCATTGGAACGAAAGGAGCAGACCTATGATAGAAGCCATTATGAATCGCAGAAGCATCCGGAAATTCTCCAGCCGTCCGGTTGAAGATGAAAAGCTGACAGAAATTCTGGAGGCGGCTCGCCTGGCGCCATCCGGTAATAATACGCAGCCTTGGCATTTTATCGTTGTCAAATCCCTTGAGATGCGCCGAAAGCTGGCAGAAACCTCCCATAATCAGCTCTGGATGGCTGATGCCCCGATTCACATCGTCTGTATCGCGGATATCCGCTGTCGGATCAAGGAAGGGGAAGCCGTATCTCTGGATGATGAAAGCCCCTTGTTAGAATTCAAGAAGCTGATCCGGGATACCTCCATCGGCATCGAACATCTGGTGCTGGAAGCGACAAACCAAGGTCTGGGAACCTGTTGGATCGCTTGGTTTGAACCGTGTGAAATTGCGGAACTGCTGAATGTCCCGGCGGATAAGTACGTGCAGGCAATCATACCGGTGGGCTATGCGGATGAAAATCCCCAGGCGAGACCCCGGAAACCTTTGGAAAGCATGCTTCACTACGAAAAATGGTGAGAGGTACATAAAAGCAGCGCTGTGATCTGTGCATAGTCTGAGCTGGCATTCCTGTTACAGTATCCATGGACTTATGCGCTAAGATGGTTTATTATGAATTATTATATCTCTTATTCATAGTTCTTGTGATTCATACGCTGAGGTGAGATGCATGCATTACTGTAAAGACTTGAAGGAAGTTCGTGTCAATATCGATCGCATTGACAGAGAAATTGTGAAGCTGATTGCAGAGCGTGGTCAGTTTGTTGAGCAGGCGGCAATTTTCAAGAACGACGAGGCGGTTATCCGTGAGCCTCAGCGTATTCGCGTGGTCATTAACAATGTTCGGACCCTTGCTGCTGAATTCGGCGTGGATCCGACCATCGTTGAATCGGTATACCGGACGATGATTGATGCCTTCATTGATTTCGAACTGAAAGAATACCGAAAAATCATTGAGGATGAAATCAAGTAACCCATAAGGGGGCACGCTAATGGACAAAATTGCTGAACTTAACGCATCGATTCCGTCAATCGTCGAGAGCGTTGTGGCTAAAAGTGCTGCAAAATCTTATTACACGGGGCTAGGCACTGAAAAACCCGAAAAAATCACAACGATGACCGCAGAACTGCTGGACTGCATGATGACATATTTAAAGACTGCGAGCCTCGCTCATGCCCTTGCGGATATGAAGGCTTTTCAGAAGGATACCCCCTCGGAAGATTCCGGTGTGGAGCTGAAGGCCTTATGGGCTGATATCATTGATGAAGCCACTCTGCTGAACCCGAACAGTAAAAATCTTTTACAGCAGTTGGGTGAGGTTTTTGACCGCCTGATCACGGAGAGTGCCAATTAATCAGAAAAGACATAACGAAAGAGCAGTGATTCCGTCAAAATGGGATCACTGCTCTTTTTCAAATTTTTATAATTCGGAGGAATCCAGATCGAAAGGCGTCTCCTGGTATACATAGTAGTTCAACCAGTTGGAGAAAAGCAAATGGGCGTGACTCCGCCAGCGGACCAGTGGTGCCTTTTGGGGATCGTCATCAGGGAAGTAGTTGGCAGGGACAGCAATGGAGAGTCCCTTATCCACATCTCGAAAATACTCCGCTGCCAGGGTTAGGGGGTCATACTCCGAATGCCCGGTAGCGAAAATTTCCCGGCCATCCTTGGAAACAATCAAAGAAACACCGGCTTCATCGCTTTCAGCAACGATCTCAAGCTGGGAAACCTGCTGGATATCTTCCCGCAGGACCGTTGTGTGCCGGGAGTGGGGGATGTGGAACTCATCGTCGAATCCCCTCAGCAGGCTGCAGTTCTTAACCGTAGCCCTGTTCGGGAAGACGCCGAAGCATTTATCCGCCAGCCCCAGCTTCTGAATGTCATAGTGGTGGTAGAGGGCGGCCTGGGCGCCCCAGCAGATATGCAGGGTACAAAAGCCATGGTGCCGGCACCAGTCCAGGATCCTCACCAGCTCCGGCCAATAGCCCACTTCTTCAAAAGGAAGGGCTTCAACCGGAGCACCGGTGATGATGATTCCGTCAAACTTCTGGTGCTCTATCTCCGAGAAAGGCACATAGAACCGGTCCAGATATTCAGAGGCCGTATTCTTAGGATCATGACTTTCCAGCCGTACCAGGACCACCTCCGTTTGAAGGGGAGTGTTGCCCAGAACCCGCAAAAGCTGCGTCTCTGTGGTTTCCTTGGTGGGCATCAGGTTCAGGATCGCAATCCGCAAGGGGCGGATATCCTGATGGGCGGCACGGGCTTCAGTCATGGTGAAGATATTCTCAGAGGCGAGTATCCCTGCCGCTGGCAGGTCGTTGGGAATGATTACGGGCATGGGAAACCTCCTCTACTTCTGACTTTTAATCAGGGCTTGTTCTAGATCGTCAATCAGGTCATCCGCATTTTCTATCCCGATGGAGATTCGGATCAGATCGGCGCTGACACCGGCGGCAACCTGCGCTTCAGGGCTAAGCTGGGCGTGGGTGGTGCTGGCAGGGTGAATCACCAGGGATTTGGCATCGGCCACATTGGCCAGCAGAGAGAAAATCTCCAGGCTGTCGATGAACTTCTTACCGGCTTCGAGGCCTCCCTTGATGCCAAAGGTGAAAATGGAGCCAGTGCCTTTGGGGAAATCCCGTTTTGCTAAAGCATTGTAAGGACTGCTGGCAAGGCTGGGGTATTTAACCCAACCTACCGCAGGGTGGTTTTCCAGATAGTCAGCGATGCGCTGGGCATTGGATACGTGGCGTTCTACCCGGAGTGAAAGGGTTTCAAGACCTTGAAGAAGCAGGAACGCATTGAAGGGGCTGATGCAGGCGCCGGTATCCCGGAGCAGCTGAACCCGAGCCTTTACAATGAAGGCGGCAGCGCCCACATCACTGGCATAGCGGATGCCGTTGTAGCTGGGGTCCGGTTCAGTCAGGCCTTTGAAACGGCCGGATGCGGCCCAGTCGAATTTTCCGGAATCCACAATCAGACCCCCGATGGACGTGCCGTGGCCCCCGATGAATTTCGTAGCGGAATGGACGATGATATCCGCACCGTGCTCAAAGGGTCTGAACAGGTAAGGGGTGGCGAAGGTGTTGTCCACAATCAGGGGCAGGCCGTTTTCGTGGGCGATGGCGGAGAGGGCATCGAAGTCGATGAGGTTCGTACCGGGATTGCCGATGGTCTCCACATAGATTGCCTTGGTCTTTTCGTTGATGGCCGCCCGGAACTCCTCCAGATTGTCGGGATTCACAAAGCGGGTGGTGATGCCCATGCGTGGCAGGGTCACCTTGAACAGGTTATAGGTACCGCCGTAGAGGGTGCTGGCGGAAATGATCTCATCGCCCACTTCGGCGATGTTCTGGATGGCGTAAGTGACCGCTGCTGAACCAGAGGCCACAGCCAGGGCACCTACACCGCCCTCTAGGGCAGCAATCCGTTTTTCCAGAACATCGGTGGTGGGGTTCATGATCCGGGTGTAGATGTTCCCCGGTTCTTTCAGGGAAAAAAGGTTGGCCGCATGCTCCACATCCTTGAACACATAGGAACTGGTCTGATAGATGGGAACCGCCCGGGATCCGGTGGTAGGGTCGGGTTCCTGGCCTGCGTGGATCTGAAGGGTTTCAAAACGAAGATTCTGATTGCTCATGGGTTATTCTCCTTTAGAGTTTTTGCCCAATAGAAAAGACCTCTTTCGACGAAAGAGGTCTGGGTACACATCAGAGTCCTCCCTCATCTTCCAGCACATGTGATGTACTGCAGGAATTAGCACCATGCTTTCGCTGGTTGCCGGGCTTCATCGGGCCTGTCCCTCCGCCACTCTTGATAAGAGTCATTGCTATTAGGTTTTAATGAATCCTAACATGATTTAAAAACAGTGTCAATATCCATTCGGAAAAATTCTGATAAAGTTACTCGGATATAAAGAGTTGATGAATTATTTCCAATAAAGCGCCATTAGGATGAATAATGGTTTACAATGAGTACGGCGAAAAACTTCAAAGGATGGATAGTCTATGAAAAAGAGAGAAATGACCCTGTTCCTGATTGCCAGTGCACTGATCGGGGTCAGCCAAAGTATAGATTCGGCGATATTCAACAATTTCTTGAGTGATGTGATGCGGCTGGACGTGATCCAGCGTTCGGCGCTTGAATTTCCGCGGGAGCTGCCGGGCTTCATGGTGGTCTTCATGGTGGGTGCGTTGATGCTGCTGGGCGATGTGAGAATCGCATCTGTAGCCAGCGGTCTGGCTGCATTCGGCATGCTGGGTCTGGGTTTTTGGACGGATTCCTATGGATCCCTGCTGGTTTGGATGACCTTGTACAGCATGGGGCAGCACTTGTGGATGCCTGTATCCAACAGCATTGCCATGCATCTGGCAGAATCGGAGAACATGGGGACGGTGCTGGGGCGGGTCAATGGGATCAACACGGCAGCCTATCTGGGAACCAGCCTGATTGTCTATCTGGCAATCAGGACTTTCGATGTGAACTTCCCTTTTGCCTTCGGAATAGGTGCCCTGTCATATCTGGCAGCAGCGCTTATCATCCTGAAAATGACATCTCATAAGGGGCCGAAGAAAAAGCGGGAATTCCGCTTCGAAAGGCGATACACACTCTATTATGCACTCAGTGTGGTTTTTGGCGCCCGAAAACAGATTTTCATCACCTTTGGTCCCTGGGTCCTGATCCAGATATTCCGACAGGGGGTCAGTACCTTTGCCATCATCAGCTTTGTCGTGGCTGCAATCGGTGTGTTTTTCAAGCCTTGGGTGGGCACTCTCATCGATAAGAAGGGAGAGCGATTCATCATTCAGGCGGAGTCTCTGCTTTTGATCGTGGTGTGCCTGGGCTATGCTTATGCTGTCTGGCTAGAAACCTTCAGCGGTATTGCCGGCATGGCATTGATGATCACCGCCGGTTGTTTTGTAGGGGATCAAGTGCTGTTAGCTGCCACCATGGCAAGAACGACATGGGTCAAGCGCAATGCACTGCCCCAGGAGGATATTTCCGCAACCCTGTCAATGGGCGTCAGCATCGATCATGCGGTTTCCATGGTCATACCATGGCTGGGGGGCTTGCTTTGGAACGCCATGGGCTATGAGGTTGTGTTCATGGTCGGTGCGGCCATCGCTTTAGGGAACTATTTCCTGGCATGCAAAATGAATACCCACATTAAGATTCAATGATTTAAGGTTACATTTAATGTTATTTTCATATTTTAGCGGTTCAGAGTGTGTTAAAATTATAAGCACGAGTCAAAATATCACGATGATCCACCGGAGAGGGGTAACGCATGCGTTTTTATCTAAAAGTATTTGCTGTGGCATTCTTGTGCTTTGCGCTGATTATTGGAGCCACACTTTTTTTCCTAATGAAGCCAACTAAAGCCCAGATTGCTTCTGGAGATAAAAAAGATGATCTCTTTTCATCCATGTTCGGATCAAAAAGTGCAGAGATCACAGCGGAAGATCGGCTGAGCCTCGACAAAATGGCAGAAAAGAGCAATCGGGTCAATGTTCTGATGATGGGCACCGATGGTGGCAGGTCAGACACCATGATGATGGTGAGTTACGATCCGGACACCAAGCTGGTTGATATTGTTTCTGTGCCCCGGGACACGTACTATCAAATGCCTGGAAGAAGCGCCATGAAGCTCAATGCCGTTGTCGGCCTCAAAGGAGCCCAAGGTGGTCCCACGGGTACAACGCGAGAAGTTTCCAAAGTCTTGGGTGTTCCCGTTGATTACTATGTTTCCGTTGATTACGATGCCGTGAAAGAAGTCGTAGATATCCTGGGTGGGGTAGAGGTTGAAATCCCCCGACGGATGAAATATGATGACCCCTACTGCAAACCACCGCTCCATATTGATCTTCCAGCCGGAAAACAGGTGCTTGATGGTGAAGAGGCCATCCAGTTTCTGAGATGGCGCAAGAACAATGACGGTTCCGGCGGTGCCGAAGGGGATCTGGGCCGTATCGCCCGGCAACAGACCTTTGTGAAAACCGCTATTAAGAAAGCTCTGGGACTGAAGCTTCCCTTCATCGTTCCAACAGCATTCAAATATGTGAAGACCGATATGCCGGTAGGTGAAATGCTCAAAGTAGGCACCTCTATGATTGGCGTTGACATGAAAAAAACCCGTTCGTACCAGATTCCTGGGGAAGCGAAGACCATCAGCGGGGCAAGTTATTTCCTTCATTACCCAAAGGCAACCGAGGCAGTTATGCTGGCCATTTATAACCGCAACGGCGAAGAGCCCCTGGTAGACGGCACACTGACCAAACTGGAGCAGGTCGTGGATCCCTCAACCGTCATCAAGGATAGCAAAAAAACCGTTGTTGAGGCCAAGGACGAAGCGCCTTCTGATAAAACAAAAAAAGATACAAAGAAAGCAACAACAACCACCGATACGGATACCGATGTCACAGAAGAACCAGCAATTGATCCGGCAACTCTTACAGATCCAGTATTGCCAGATAACAACGAGATTCCTGCAGACTTTTTGGAAGATCCCAACGCTCAGGATAACACCTCCTTGGAGGACATCCAGGGAACACCCGAAGCTGTAACGGTTCCTGAACCGATACCAGAAGCGGCGCCTACTCAGGATGTCGCACCCATTCAGTAGTAACGTGGAATACTCAAATATAGTAACCGATTGATTTTCAATAAAAAGCAAGGACTTCCAATAAAGGAGGTCCTTGCTTTTTTGTTCTCATTCCCGAATTTGACAGAGTACAAAATCCACTTTCTTCACGTCTGAGATCCCTGCACCCGGGTAGGTTTCATCAAAGAGCCGGATGATTTCTTTTCCAGCAGGGGATTTTACATAATCCCGATACCAATTGTGAATCTGGGTGTAGAGGAGGATCGTGTCCTCAAATCGGTTCTTGCCGGTTTGTCCAGGCTTCTTCAGCGCCAACTTCTCCAGAACGAATTCATCCCAGATAGGCATGTCGGGATTCAGAGTGGCCAGGAGCTTGCTGGAAAAAGAAGCCTCAATCCGGTTCAGTTCCGTATGCAGATGCTTCAAGGTCTTTTCAAAGGTGGTTCCGTGCTTCTTGTGTTTTTCCATGAACTGATAATAGGTCTGATAAAATCGCTCATCCCGCTGGCGAACCCGGTAGAATCCGTTGAACAGCCTCTGGAATTCCGCATCGGCTGAAACGTCCACCTGATGAAAACGGTCCATGAGGGTCTGGTATTTAATCAGCCCGGGGCCTATTTTATGTATGATCATTTCTGCTTTTTTAATCATGGGGTGCTCCTTTATGGTTGGTTGGATGTGTTGGCATGTAGACAGTGTACCATCTGGGGAGTCTGATTGAAATACTCTGGCGTGTACTAGAGGAATCGAACTTCTATGATGGATCCCCTGGCAGAGAGCATTCCCTTCGCAGGATTCTTTTATTGCAATGATAACTGCAGGTAGACCGGATGTTATATTTATGAAAAAAACGGGGATTATACATTGATTATGCGGATATAATGTATATATATGCATTTATGTTTGCGGGTTAATAATTTTGTACACAAAACAAAACACATCAAAGGCTTGCTAACAGTAAATTGACTGAAAATTAGCCTGAAAACAAAAGCGGAACATTATGAAAAAAAAACTATAAATATGCTTGCAATCTCCTAGCGACCTGCTATAATCATTTATAACAGGTTATATATATGCGAAGGAGGGAATAGTTATGAACAAAGAAAAAGTGGTGTTGGCATATTCCGGAGGTCTTGATACCTCTGTCATTCTTAAATGGTTGGAAATCGAATACAGCTACGATGTTATCGCAGTGTGTGTCGATGTCGGCCAGAAGGATGATTTCGTAGCAGTAAAAAAGAAGGCTCTGGAGACCGGCGCCATCAAAGCGTATGTCATGGATGTCAAAGAAGAATTCGTGAAGGATTATGCATTCACAACCCTGAAGGCTGGGGCTGTCTATGAAGATGATTACCTGCTGGGAACAGCCATTGCACGCCCCCTGATCGCTAAGAAACTGGTGGAAGTGGCTGAGAAAGAAGGCGCTGTGGCGATCGCCCACGGTTGTACCGGCAAAGGCAACGACCAGGTTCGTTTTGAATGCACCATCAAAGCCATGAACCCTTCCTTGAAGATCATCGCTCCTTGGCGTACTTGGGATCTGAAATCCCGTGAAGATTGCATCGATTTTGCAAACAAGCACGGTATCCCCATCCCTGTAACCAAGAAGGATATCTACAGCCGTGACGGGAACGTGTGGCACCTTAGCCACGAAGGCGGCAATCTGGAGAACCCCTGGAACGAGCATGACCCCAACATCTACCAGATGACTGTCAAGCCTGAAGATGCTCCGGATTCACCGACTTATGTAACCATTAGCTATGATAAAGGCGTTCCCGTTGCCGTTGACGGCGTAAAGATGGGCCCCCTGGATCTGCTGCTGAAGCTGAATAAGATTGGCGGCGCCAATGGCATCGGCGTTATCGATATCGTTGAAAATCGATTGGTTGGGATGAAGTCCCGTGGGGTATATGAAACACCAGGCGGCACCATCCTTTACAAATCCCATGCGATCCTTGAAAAACTGGTCCATGACCGTGCAACCATGAGCTTCAAATCCGGCATCGCCAAGAAGTATTCGGAGCTGGTTTACGACGGTCTTTGGTTCACGCCGCTGAAAATCGCTTTGGATGCGTTTGTTGAATCCACCCAACAGGTTGTCACTGGGGATGTGAAGCTGAAGCTCTACAAGGGCCAGATTCATAACGCAGGCTCCCAGTCTCCGTTCTCCATGTACAGTGAAGAATTCGTTACCTTCGGGCAGGACGATGTTTACAATCAGTACGATGCGGAAGGATTCATCAATCTGTTCTCACTGCCTCTAAAAATTCGTGCTATGATGGAATTAAAAAATAGCGCAAAGGAAAAGGACATCATATGAAGCTATGGGGCGGCCGGTTCTCGAAACC
>CAYRIO010000023.1:0-59956 GCA_964424355.1 uncultured Peptostreptococcaceae bacterium | reverse complement strand
AGTGAATCTGTGACTGCCATGTTTTTTCCGCTGACGATAACTTTCATAGGTCCAACTCCTTTCGCAACTTCCGTAATGGAACCTGCGGGTTTTGTTATTGCAATTTTACCCCGAATTAACACCAACCAAACAACAAGATAAAAAAAAAGACCTTTCCAGGTCTTTAATTTTATTCCGCCAGTTGCTTTTCTGGCGTCTTTGCGAGGCCCATCGCTTCTTTCCAGGTATCTCGTAGCTCTGTCACCAGGTTCAGCACGCCGTCGATGATCCCCTTATCCTTTTTTGCATTCGCTTCAGCCAGCTGGGTGTTCATGAATACATACAACGACCGAAGGTTTTGGCTCACCTCATAATCCATATTCAGGGTGATATTGAGTTCATCAATGATGTCCTGAGCTCGTATCAACGCATTGGAAGTCTTTTCAATGTCCCGCTGTTCCATGAACAGCTTCGCTTGTTTAAGGAATTTCACAATACCATCATACAGCATCAAGGTCAGCTCTTCCGGCTTGGCATGCATGATTTTTTGCTCCATGTATCCGTTTCCGGTGTCTTTAGGAGTCTGCTGGCGAACCACTGCTACGGGCTCATTCTTGAGATCCTTAATCTGATTATGATAGTTGGCGGGTTTCTTATAATTGTACATATTCTGCATAGCCATGGCTTCAACTCCTTCATATCTGTCTGAAACATTTATCGGCAGGATCATCGCATCCCTTGAGCTATTTCTTCTTGTCGATGAAATAACCTTCCGTCGATTGTACCGTGCCTGCATAAGACCGATTTGCACGCTTCAGACGGTCCAGCTCACTGCGCTGTTCATGCACCGCGAGCCTTTGCGCGTCCAATTCCGACATCATCGTTCTTATATTCACTTCAATTTCTGATTCCATGGCCTTTATCATCTCCAGCTGCGGTGCATATCGCTCCGCAGCTGATTTCCCGATTTCCAGCCCTGCCAGCTCCGTCAACAACTCGCGTCGCAGTGCTATTGCAGCTTCAACAGCGACCAGCTTGTCATCACTGTACACGCCTGAGGACTCGGCCAGAACAGTCAGGAGCTGTTTTGAAATCTGTGAATACTGATCCAACCACGCTTCTACCGGTTTCATGAGGAACTGCTGAACATGCTGGTCAAACTGGTGGATTGCGCATTCATTGTTGAGAGCGCAGACTCCATCGCCGTGAATTTTGCGTAATAACGGTCCTCCATATCATTCATTTTCTCCAAAAGCGTCGCATACCGGGTGTTCAGCGCGGTGATTTTCTTTGCAAGATCACTGCTGGTGTCGGAAGTGGCTTTCTCATAGCCTGCTTTTTCAACCAGGAAGCCCTTCATACCATTGGCATCACGGCTGGTTCGGATATTGTTGTTGAGGATGTCATTGACCCTTGCAGCCAATCCATTTTCAGCATACCGCGTTCCACTATTTGCCGAATCGCCATATTTAAAGGAGGATTCGGTGGTGAAAAACGCTGTGATTTCTTTTGATTTACTCGCCAGTGCAGCGTCCAGTTTCGTTTCATCAATAATTAGTTTTCCGCGATCGGTATAAGCCGACGAGGTGGTGATTCCCATCTCTTTTAGCGTGATTCCTGATCCTGAAACCGAATCATTGAACACCTGCCGCAGTTGGGTCATCATGCCGGAAAGCATGCTGTCTCCTCTCAGCAAACCGGTTTTCGCTTTGGTCTCCCACTGCGTAATCTCGCTCTCACTCATATCAGCCTTTTCATCATCCGTCAGTGGTGTATAATCTCTGTCTTTTGCCTCGCTGATTTTACTGTTTACTTTTTCGATCAGTTCATTGTAGCGATTCACAAATTTTACAATGTTATCTTTCGTCGGTGCCGTGTTCGCATTGATCGTAATGTCAATTGCAACAGCACTGGTTTCTTTGAGCTGAATGGTGGTTCCATCCACCACAACATTATTCGTCGAACGAGTAGTTGCAACGCCGTTGACTGTAAGCATGGCATCTTGCCCCTGTGTTCGCCCGCTGGCAGTCGAAAGTTTCAGTTTGTTGGAAAAAAATCCATTGGTGTCCGTCAGGGTGATGTTGTTGGCAACGCCTTCTGAATTCGCCTTCATGGAGAAACCATTGGTCAGGGTACTGTAACTCATGGTGACACCGGCGCTGCTTACGTTTATTTTTTGCATCATCGTCTGGATGGAGTCGGCTGCGGTGATTCCCATCGTCGTGCTGCTAACACCATTAATGGAAAACTCAAGGGTACCATTCCCATCAGCAACCCCAAAAGCGGACGCCAGGGTGGTAGCGGTACTCAGCACGTTACTGTCACCTGAAGTAAAGCCCAATTTGCCTAGAACATTGGCGTCTTCCGTTGATACAGTGACCGAACTCCCTGTGGAGTCCATCGACAACTTCCCTGCGGATACTGAAACAGCAATCTTCCCATTCCCAAACGCTGTGTTCAGTTTGCTTTGCAGATCCGCAACCACATCTGTGGGAGAAGCCAAAAGCGCGTCATAGCCCCCAGCCAGGTCGATGCTCTTGGTCACCCCATCCACCGTTACTTTAATGGTGTTGTTTCCCCCGGCAATCTCGGCATTCAGTGCTGCAACATCCACAGCAGTTCCCTCTAAAGCTTTTACATCACCACTGGATTGCCAGGTATCTTTGGTGGCCAGTTGGGTGATTTGATTGATCGTGATGGTTCCCTGCGTTGAACTGCTCGATGTCGTGACTGATACTTTTGAAGTATCGGTGCCACTGATTTTCGCCCCAGCAGTGAAAGCACTGAACGCTGTCGCTGAACGCAGATTGCTTCCCGGTTTCAGAACATCTAAAAAATCGCTCTGAAATCCGCGGAACAGGCTCATCATCTCTTTGTATGCATCCTTTTGCCAAGTAACGGATTGTTTATCCCTAAACACCTTATCGGTTTTTGTCCTTTCAAGCTTCATCAGGCTTTTTACCAAGGTTTCCGTATCAAAACCTGAAACCAGTCCATTTACACGATTAACTGTACTCATTTGTACACCGCCTTTCCCTCTTGTTCAAAGTATCCATGCCACGGATGTCACGGATATCACGGACCGACCAACGGTCCGTACCATTCGTGGAATCCGTGGCTTACCGTCAATTATCCACGTGAATTGTTCCTATTTCCCGATGGCTTTCCGCTTTATGCCTTCTCATCCACAAACAGACCTGCCAGCTCCCACATCTTCGCCACCATGTCCTGGATCTTCTTGGGCGGATACTCTGCAATCACTTCATTGGTCACCGTATCCTTAATGGTGTACATCACCGTATGGGTCACAGTGTGAACCGCTCTTTCAATTAAGCGGTTGTGGGGGACCAGCGATTTGTTTGCCTGTTCTACGGACTTCTTCATCCACTCTTCACTGAATGCGGATTGCTGATTTGGATCTTCCTCTTTTTTAGCAGACTCGACTTTCACTTCTGACGCGTCCACTGTCTTTGAAATCCCCTTTGATACTTGCGCAGATTCGGCTCCGTCCGCCCCGCGCATAGCAACATAATCTTGGGAAGCACCACCATTTGCTGACCCGATCTTCATAGAAAAACCTCCTTGTTTTCATTATTAAAGGTTATCGGCAAAAAAAGGATAATCTTTAGCGAAGGACATTCACACAAAACAAACTTTCTATCACGGTGGCTCCTGAAACGGAGTTCTAGTTTTTGGGTGGGTATTTCGTAAGCAAGGCCATATACTGCAAGGTATGGAAACCACTCTCTTTAAGCAAATCGATAAACTGCTTAAACAGCACCGGGTTATGCCCCACTTCCTTTGATAAGGACTGAATGACCTCAACAACCAGCTCCTCATCTATCCGGTTTTGATGCAAACCAATGCCCAGCAAGTGTATTTTTACCATGCTGAACATCACACACAAATAGATATAGGCCTCCCAAACCGTTTCAAATCTTCCAAATGGCATCACTTCTCTGAAAAATTCATTCACCACATAGTTTTCAAGCATGTATTCGTTTTCATTAAAGAATTCTGTGAAAAGAGTGCAGTCCAGTTTGCTCACATCCACCACATCGTGATCCACGGCAAGTCCGGTTACCGTTTCATCAAAACATCGCCGGTACCGCTCACCCGAGATGCCGATGTTTCTTTTGATTTTCATCAAAATCAGCACCACATTGATTTGTGTTTCCGGGTCAAACTTGATGGCGCTGAGCTCAGAATCGAACTCCCTGTTGTTGAGCATCTCATCAAATGCAGCTATAAGATTTTTACATTGACTGACCTCCTTGTTGCTGACCAGATCATTGAGGTTTTGAAGAAACATCCCCAACAGGACCATCCTTTGGTCCAAGGGATATGTGCGGTTTTGCAAAATAGAGAGGCTCATGATCCGGATATCCCAAAAAAACATTTTAAGATCCCGCGGGCCACCCACATCCTGCGTGATCAGTCTCCCAACAACGCCATCCTTGGGCGAATAGGTTATATTCATTTTTTCGAACGAAATTCCCTCCGGTTTTCCGATGACCTTCCTGACCACCTCAGGACAAGATAAAAACGCACATCGTTCCGCCTGATTATCGATGAGATTGTGGACCCTCGGATAGGACCAGCAGGTCTTCGACAAATAGTCTTCACCCAGATTCAACTGAATCTGGCAAAGGCCCTTTTCATCCAAAAAAGGGCACCGCTGTCCTACTCCCATGACAATCTTCCCATAAGCGCTGTCATTTTCGCTACGGCGGTTCCTTTTTATATAGCGGTTAAACATGGGTTTAAGAACTATCTGGTTGGACTTCTTGTATCGTTGAAATGTTTCTTTATCAATATCTACACGCCACCCTTTGCAACACGTATCTTCACACGCTGAACCGATGCATTTGAAATCGGATAGATAATTGGGTATGAGAATATCGATTTTCTTTTGATTCATATTGGGCAAATCCCCTTTTCTGGATAATTACTTCACAGCAGCTGTTTGGCGTCCACATCTCTGATGATTTTTGCCGGACTTCCCATATAGACTTTCCGGGGCTGAAGGTCTTTTGTCACAACGCTCCCGGCCGCCACCAAGGCTTCCTCGCCAATGATTTTACCTGGCAGGACCGTGGTCTGCGCCCCCAGTCTGGAGCCGTTTTTCAATACAACCCCTTTGAAATGATTAAAGCGCTCCGGATCCCTGCCAACATAATTATCGTTCGATGTAACGACCCCCGGCGCAACGAAGACATCATCTTCCAAGGTTGAATAGGCGGTGATATAGGCATTTGTCTCAATTTTGCAGCGATTGCCGACAACACAGTGATTCTCTATAGCGGCGTTCCTGCCGATGATGTTCTTTTCTCCAATCCGTACATTCTCACGTATCGATGCATAATCGGCCACGAGGCAGTGAGCCCCTAAAATGCAGTTAGCATAAACGATCGCATGGGTTCCAATCAGGCACCCATCACCAATTTGGCAAGGCTCTTGTTTTTCTCCGCTGCTCGTCGCTGACGTGAGGGCTTTCATGGGCTGTTTGCCAATGACCGCATGGTCATCCACCCGCACGTGGGAGCCGATGACACTCCCGCTATGGATGACAACGTGATGCCCGATAATTGAACCGCTCCCAATCTTCACATCCTCTGAAATCACAACAAACTCACCCATTGAAACCGCCTCTGATATCTGAGCACTTGGATGAATGCTATTCATGGGTCTTCCCCCTCAATGCATCAACGGTTGCATAGTTCAACGTCTTGAAATTTATAGCCCTGCCTTCTGCCTGGGATTGATAGGCCGCTAAAACAACCTTCATCGCCTGCGCGCCGGCACAGCCATCAATCAGCAGAGAGCCTTTCCCTGACAGCGCCCCGCGAAGGTTCTCATACAATCGCAAATGTCCGTTGCCATAGACATTATCGATCGCTTCCCGGGTATGACTCGTCTCTTGATCCGCCCCAGAGGATTCTTTGAATTGCCATGTCTGTATTTCATTCACCGCGAGTCCGCCGATCACCGCTGTACCGGATTCGCCAAACAGGCTGAGGGTTTCTTCTAAGTTCTTGGGGTAGACACAGGCGCTGCCCTCCACGATTCCGATCGCCCCGCTCTCAAACCGGATGATGAGCGCCCCGAAGTCTTCCATCTCGATGTTTCTCAAAAAAGTACCAGTTTGTGCATACACCGTTTCAATAGGAGAATCCATCATCCAAATCAGCAGATCGATATTGTGGATGCACTGGTTCATTAAGGTTCCGCCATCCATGCGCGCGGTTCCCCGCCAAGGCGCTTGCTCGTAATAGCCCATATCCCGTGTCCACAGAATCCTGGCCGTGCCATTGACGACCTTGCCAAAACGGCCCTCTTCAACGGCCTGTCTCAACATCTGGATCGGCGGATTGAATCTGTTTTGGTGGCAAACACCAAGAATCAGACCTTTGCCGGTTGCCAGTTCAATCATTTCTTCCGCATGGGCCGTGGATAACGCAATGGGTTTTTCAACCAGCACGTTCCTATCCGCTCTTAACAAGTCCATTACATGGGTGTAGTGAAGGCCGCTCTCTGTCGCGACAACGCCCAGATCAAAATCCAGTTCTTCAAGCATTCGGCTGTAATCCGTGTAAATTTCAGGGATGTCCATCGGTGTGTGCGTTGCTGCTGAAACCGCCTCTTGGTAAGCCTTCGCTTTGGAAACAGCTCTTTCCTCAACGACATCACACACACCTACCAACTGATAGCCCTGGCAAAGTGCACTCAATGCTTCAATATGCTTATACGCAATCCGCCCGCAGCCGATAAGCGCAACTCTGATTCTCGAATCGTGCATGCCTGTATCCCCTGTTCTGAGCCCATCTGGCTGGTGTTATAGAAGATTGATCTTCTCCCTGTTATGCTCCACATGTTCAGTGCCGTTTTTCGTATCAAAAAGCAGCTTTGAAAGATTCACAATCCACTGATAATCCAAATAACTATGCTTCGTCGTGATCGCAACCAAATCTGCCGACTTGATGAGTTCTTCTGTCAGTTCTTCCGATTGGTATTGACGATCGTTATGAGAAAAAGCCGGGATATATCGATCGTGATAAACGATGGTTGCACCCTCACTATTCAGGTGATCAATCATTTTCAAGACAGGCGATTCCCGCAAATCATCAATATCTTGCTTATACGCCACCCCGACCAATAAGATCCGGGCGCCGTTCATGGCTATCTTTTCTCGATTGAGGAGCCGCATCATCCGCGTGACCGTATATTCCGGCATATACTCATTGACCTGCGCTGCAGATTCAATGAGTTTCGTATGAAAATCAAACTCCTTGGCCTTCCACGTCAAATAGAAGGGGTCGATTGGAATGCAATGGCCTCCCAGCCCCGGTCCTGGATAAAAAGCCTGGAAACCATAGGGCTTTGTCTTCGCGGCATCGATGACTTCCCAAATATTGATGTTCATCTTCTCACACAGGATCGCCATCTCGTTTGCAAGCGCTATATTCACATTTCGGTATGTGTTTTCCAGTATCTTTTCCATCTCCGCTACTTCGGGGCAACTCACTTGATGAATTTCCCCTTTGAGGACCTGCCGGTAAAGGGTTGCTGCCAACTGACCGCACCGATCCGTCATCCCCCCCACTACTTTGGGCGTATTCTTGGTATTGTAAAACTTGTTCCCTGGATCAACCCGCTCAGGAGAGAATGCCAGAAAGAACGTCTCCCCCAGCTCATACCCACAGGCTTCAAAAATAGGTGCCAGCACTTCCCGTGTGGTTCCAGGATACGTTGTGCTTTCCAGAACAACCAGGGTGTTCTCTTTCATGTATTTTGCGATTTCATTGGATGACGACTCCACGTAAGAAATATCGGGTTGCTGGTGCTTATCCAGGGGCGTCGGGACACAGATCATTACAGCATCGACCAATGCGATCTGGGAATAGTCCGATGTGGCGGAGATCCTGCCCTCTTTTACAATCCGGCTGAGATCTTCATCCACGACATCTCCGATATAGTTCGTCCCATTGTTAACGAGTTCACAGCGGCTTTCCTGAATATCGAACCCGATGACCTTGTAGCCTGCCAACGCTTTTTCTACGGCCAAGGGCAGCCCGACATATCCCAGCCCCACAACACCGATCACCGCTGTTTTATTTTCGATTCTATCCAATAAGGTCGTATACACTGTGGATCCCTCCCCAGACGCGATACTGCGTCTGCATTATCTGTAGAATGATAAAACCGCCTTGATCACTTCGTCTTGCTCCTGATCACTCAATTCAGGATACATGGGCAACGCCAACGCCCGGGCAGACAACCGCTCGCTGGCCGGAAAATCACCACTTTTATACCCCAAGAATTGCAGCGCCTTCTGCAAGTGGAGTGGGATGGCATAGTATATACTTGATCCGACTCCCTTCTCCGATAGAAAGTGGGCCAGTCGGTCTCTTTCATCCACCATCAGACTATAGAGGTGATAGACCGAATGTGCATGTTCCGTCTCCACGGGGATACACAGTCCGGGAACATTTCTAAACGCCTGATTGTACCGATCCGCCAATGCACACCTTCTGGCGTTCCACGATTCAAGGTATTGGAATTTCACATTCAAAATCGCCGCCTGTATTTCATCCAACCGTGAATTGTACCCCAAGATCTCGTTCTGATATTTTACCCGTTGCCCGTGAAAGCGAAGCATTCTTATCCGCTCAGCCAATTGTTCATTATTGGTCGTAATCATGCCGCCATCACCAAAAGCACCTAAATTTTTCGTCGGAAAAAACGAAAAGCAGGCGATGTCGCCGATGGATCCAATCATGTGCCCCTCATATGAAGCGCCAATCGCTTGGCATGCATCCTCAACAATGTACAGGTTGTGCTTTCGGGCAATCGCAACAAGGTCTTCACACGCAACCGGGTTCCCGAATATATGCACCACCAATAGCGCTTTGGTTTTTGAAGTGATTGCCGCCTCAATTTGAAAGGGGTCAATATTGTAAGTGTCCTCTAACACATCTACGAACACCGGGGTTGCGCCCACTCGGCAAATTGCCTCCGCAGATGCAAAAAAGGTGAACGGTGTGGTAATCACTTCGTCCCCAGGACCGATTCCGAGTGCATCCAGGCTCAAAACAAGGGCATCCGTACCATTGGCAACACCAATGGCATGAGAGACCTTGAGATATTCCGCAATGGCACCTTCAAATTTCCTCACTTGCCCGCCGAGAATGAATTGATTTGAATCCAAGACAGAAATAATTTCGCTTTGGATGAGATGCTTAATCTCAAGAGTCTGCTTATCAATACTGATGACAGGTATCATATTTTCTCCAATCTCTGCTATAATCTCTTCAACTTTGCAAAAATATCCGGTTCAATAGCTCAGGTTATTCCCTTGCTCGTATAATTCAATGATCTCATCCGCAGTCATCTGGCACCAAGTCGATGCGATTTCTGCCGAATAGCGTTCCGTCTCAGACGATTTTCCGGTTTTTGCAAACAGGAAATCCCATTTGATCGTGTTCAAATGAATGAGTCCCATCCGGTCCAGTTCTCTCCACATGGGAGTGCCCGGAAGTGGGATTACCACCGCATAGCTCACCCCATCCGGCTTGATTTCCCGAATCAGTTCAAAAGAATCTTCAACCGATTTCCGCGTCTCACCAGGGTATCCGATCAGGAAGAAAGCATAGACCTTTAGCCCAACTGACTTCGTCATCATGATGGTGCTTTTAATTTCATCAAGGGTGATATGCTTGTTCATTTTCGAAAGGATCTCTACATTACCACTCTCGACACCATAGGATATATACTCACACCCGTTGCGTTTCATCCTTTTCAATAAGTCTTCCGACGTGTTGTTGACCCGGGTTAGGCACGACCAGCGGAACTTGATTCCCCGAAACTCAATTTCATCCATCAGTTGATTTGAAAACTTGATGTTGGCAGTAAAAGTATCGTCTGAAAACCAAAATAGTTTATCGCCATATTGGGTCATTAAAAGTTCAACTTCATCAATGATGTTTTTTGCGCTTCGATAGCTTACCTTTGTGACGATGATATTGGACGCACAATAGGTGCATTGGTAGGGACATCCTCTGGCCGCAATGATATTGTAGCGATCATACAGCTTCATATCCACCAAGTCATACGCAGGAAAGGGGACATCATCCAAATGCTTAACGAGTGGCATCCGGGGATTTTCATGATATATGTGCTGATCAAGATACGCTATCCCATCGATTTCGTTGAACTTCTTCTTTTCAGCAACCTTCTCAAGGAAGTTCAGTACGCTCCGTTCACCTTGCCCCAAACACACTGCGTCGATATTTCCCGCAGCCGAGTTCAGCAGATATTCTGCAGTGGCCGTTGCGTGATTTCCACCGGTAAATATCACGGCATGGGTGTTTACTTTTCTGAATGCTGCTGCCAGATCAATGGTTACATTGTGTAGCGGAGAATAGTTGCAGCTGATACCGACAGCATCTGGCCCAACAGCATTTGCACGTTCTACAGTTTCAGCAATCGTCAGGTTTTCGGCAAATGCATCGATGACAGTCACTTTGTATCCATGATCTTTGAGTACCGCTGCAATGTAGAGTATACCCATGGGCGGATCTTTCCGAACATTCAATTCGACTTCGCTTGATACATTAGGCATGATTAAGACAACATGTACCATAATCCCCCCACTGTCACTTGAAAAGTGTTTTCTTTAAGCCCTCGCATAATGATGCCATTCTGTCTATTGATGTTTCACTTCGGAGCTTACTCACGTCAGCTATCATATTTGATGACTGTTTTTCGGTAAATAACAAATTGATGTATTCTGGTGCGTTCCCGAGGAGTTCGTTCATCATTCTTGCTAACTGTTCAATGGATACCACCTCATTGCCAGCAACATTGAAAACACCTGAATGATCCTGTTCAACAAACCACATTAAATATTCCAGCAAGGAATCAATATGAATCGGGTTGATTTCAGGCTTTCCAAATTGATTCAAAGAAATCGGCAAGCCATTCTTGATCCGATAAGCTAGATTGGGAACCAAGCGGTTTTCCTGACCTGCCCCAAAAGGAAAAAAGAGTCTCAGATGCGAAATCAACATCCCGCCGCCCTCATGGCAATGGTCCTCCGCCAGCAATTTCCCTTTCCCGTAAGCACTTTGGGGGTTGCAAACCATACTCTCATTGATTGGAACATCATAGCCGTCCCCATATACGGCGCCGGATGACATGTTAATGAACTTTTTCACGCCAAAGCGCCTGGCATTTTCAAAGAGGATTCTGGTCCCCTCTGCATTGATCCGGATCATTTCCAGATCACTGAGGTTCCCTTGATCTATTACTGCCGCGCAATGAACGACAACATCGCAATCTGCCAGATACGATAAGTCCGCCTGTGGCGCATTCATATCAAAATAAGCGTGCCCTTTATCCAGGCGCCTGCTTAGCGGCAGCACCTCATGATCACGGCTCATCAAATATTGAGCAAAACTGCGTCCTACAAAGCCCGTCACCCCAGAAATGGCAATCCGCTTTCTCATTGGTTCATCAGACCTCTATACCAGGCAATGGTTCGCGCCAATCCTTCGTCTAATTCAACCTGAGGGTCATACCCCAGACGTTCTTTCGCTTTTTCGATACTTGGTATCCGCAATTCAACGTCCGCATAATGCTTAGGAACATATTGAATCGTTGATTGTGATTCTGCAATGCTCACAATCAGCTTCGCCAGCATGGAGATGGTGAGTGTCGCTCTTGGATTGCCAATGTTGAATGTATTTCCTACCGCTCCGCTATTTTCCAAGCATGTGCACAAGGCATTCACAAAATCATCGATATAGCACCACGACCTGATTTGGTCACCATCGCCATGAATATTGATCCCTTCATTTCGAATGGCTCTGGTTACAAATTGATGCACAGCGCCTTCGCCCACTTGGCCTGGCCCGTAAATATTGAACGGACGGATGGATACTGTCTGCAAACCATATTCTTTGTAATAAGCATGAACAAAATGTTCCCCAATCAGTTTGCTGATTGAGTACGTCCAGCGTGCTTCACCCACCGGCGCAAGATTTGTATTTGAGCTCTCTTCCGCTTTAAATGCATATGAACCAAAAACCTCCGAAGTTGAGATATCTACAAATCGCTCAATCGTATCGGCATGTTCCTTCGCCGCCTCTAAAACATTGTACGTCCCTATAACATTGACTTTCAGCGTGTCGACCGGATGATTGATGACGGTGTCGATTCCCGCAATGGCTGCCAGATGAATAATGTGCGTTGGCTTGATGTCATTCATGACCGTCTTTAATTGATTGGCATCCAGCACATCCCCATGAATGATCGTTACATTTTCGTGCTTCAGTTTATCCGAATATACCAGCGAGTCCCGTCGAAACGAATCGTACAGAAATATTTTGTTGTCGTTAACATACCGTTCCGCGATTTTTGTCCCAATAAAGCCTGCGCCGCCAGTCAATAGAATCCTCTTGTTTTTCATCTGTATTTACCCCTCAAATATATTTTTATAGACTTCAATATACGCCTGCGAAATCACATCAATATCATGATATTTCTCAACGTATTTTTTCCCATTGACCCCAATTGCCCTCAGTTCTTCTCTGTGATTGATCCAGTATTCCAAACAGGATTCAATGCTGTTCGGGTCCGCTGAAATAATGGGAAGCTCCGCCGCCTGATAGGGCTTCATATAGTCGCTGATATACGCTATGACCGGGTTCTCCAAAACCATATTTTCAATTGCCAGAAATCCAAATTGACCCGCACGCAACTGATCCACAACAAGATCCGCCGTGCAATAGATTTCAAGTGCCCGCTCGTTAGAAACACCTTCCACTAATTTATAATTGATATTGTATCCTTTTCTAATCAGGTTCTTCACGGCCCGATTGACGTATTCCGTCCCCTTGAATTCCTGAGAAGTGGGCGCATGAACAATTACAAATTCATTGCTCTGCATCTTGGCTTTGGGGGATTTACAGGTCACCGTTTTTAAATTGATCGCTATTGGGATGACTTTGATATTTGAATAGGTGCTCTTTACATAGTTGAACAGTTCCATGTCCGCAACGATACACAGATCCACGTAGTCCTTTAACTTATCCAAGCTTGCTAAGATTTCGGAGCTGCTTGCTTTTGCAACGGCGAAGGGGGTGACCTCTTGGGCCAATTCAATCCGCCTCACATCAGAGCCCCAATGCTGCATGATGATTTTTTTGTTGAATTTCTTGATCAGGTATAGGTCAACATGGTTTTGCAGCATGGATATGCCAAAATGGAAATGGAACACATTGTATTTGTAAATCACCTCTGAAACCATCTTAATAATTTCCTTAATACACTCCTCATCATCCGCACAGCTGGTGAAATCGTAATGGTAATCGACGCTGTATCCTAAATAGTTCTTGGGTTCCAGGGAGTAACTGCTGATATGAACCCCTTTCGCCCTTACAGATTCCGTCAGTATCGTCATTTGGTTTGCAATATTCATCGTTCCTTGAAAAACCTGAAGCTCACACGCTTTCGTATAAATCCATTTTTCAGCGATGTAGTCATCATAAGCAGCCAGGCTTTTAGACCTATTCAGGATATATGAGAAACAATACGCCTTGAGAAAAAGTTCATCATATCCGTTTTCTTTCGCAAAATGCAGCACACTACTGAACGCCTTGGATCTCAAACACCACATATCCAGATTTTCCAGAAGCCACGTGTTCAAACCCTCTTTTTCTTCCCGCTGACCCTGAATCTCAATATCCAAAATTTGAAATTCAATGGTCTCCATATCAGCGGACTTGAGGTTGTTCAACAAATCTGCTGCCTCTGCATAGTATTTTTCAAGCATCAGGCGCTCAATATTTTGATGGATCACATCAATATAGGTCAAATCAGTCTCTCTCCCTTGGCAGTGGATGTGTTTACAGGTTAACCCGATTGTCGGTTCCTCGCATTCAGTTGCTGAGACCCAGTCTCTTCAACACCAGTTCTGATTTCCGAGCTAACATTTCTAAATCCCCCGGAACAATCTTCAAATATTCATCGATGATGGCTATACATGCCGGATAATCCCCGCTGCCCTCCAATTGGTCGATTTGCTTCTTCATCAACCGATTCAGTTCGGAGAATTCATCCTGTATCGAAACAGCCGGTTGGCGCTCCGTTATCCTTGCCGCGTTGTCTCTTATGGTTCCCAGCGCCGCCCGGATTTCCTCCCAGGAACTTTCCACGATCCGGGCCAGGATGGATCCAATGGCGCCCAAAGTGTTCTTAAGGTTTTCATTCAGTTCCTGCGCCTCAAGTTTACCCAAAAAACATCGGTTGATTTCAGCAAAAGTCCGATCCGTCCCGGTCATACACATGGCTTTTTTTTCCAGAACTTCGCTTTTATAGGTGCCGTACAGCCATTCCACTTTATTGAGAATCAGGTCGATTCCTATTGCCGTTTCAACATCCTCATCGATCTGACTATCCGTTAAGAGAGTCATCTCAATACATGCTTTTGCCCTTAAGGTGGAGAAATCGTGGTTCGATTCCAGCATTTCCATTGCGTATACTTTGAAATCTGTGTATTTTCTGTTCAAATAGCCTGTGAGTTTTCCGATTTCTGAATTCGTATATTTCCCCAAGGATCCCAATGGGCTTTGCCCGCTCAGCAGGGCGAAATACAAAAAATCTGCGTAAAACGGTTCTGTGCCAGTAAAAGAATCCGCAAAGAACTTAAGCATTTCTTTTGGGTCCAACTTTCCGCCCTTTGATGTGGCTTCTCTTGCCAGTATCAAAATCTCATAGGGAATACTCAACCCCTTCGCGCCATTTGTCCAAACATTCACATCCGCCAGCCCCAAATCCAGGCTGACCTCCTCAACGGCCGAAATCACCGATGCATTGAGGTGTGAGCGGTCCCATGATCTCAGGTTGGAAACAAACTGATTGAAAAGTTGGCGCTGATCGCTGAATATCAGGCTTCTTACAAAACAGCCCGCCCGTTTCTCATCGTACTGCCCTTGGGAAAGCTTCTTGAAATACTCACAGGCCTCATCGTAACGCTTTTGAGCAAAAGCGATATCTGCCAGGGCGGCAAATGCTTCTTCATCCAGGTTGCTGCTCTGAACCGAGTCCATCAAATCGAGGCGCGTCTCTTTACCTTGTCTATATTCCGTCAGCAATTCCAAATAGCGCAGATAGTGCTTTTTTGCCTGAACGGGATCATTGGTTTTCATCATCGTATCCGCAAAATAGAAAGATAAGTCCATATCTTGATCAATCACGGTTTTCAGGGTATCCTGCAACGCTGCCACGCGGGCATTCTCCTCGAGATCCTTTAGTGACAAGACGTACTGTTTAACCACGTACAGGTTTTCAGGCTTATACCCCGCTCGGGTTACAAGCTCAAATGCCTTTTCGATTGCCTTAAGTGCCTCTGCATACATTCCGCCCATGCGGTAAACTGTAGAGAGCTGAAACAAATAGTAAATATCGTCCGGGTTTTTATCAAGTTCCTTCTTGAGCATCGTCGTTGTTCTTTCAACTTTGGCCGCGATCAATGCTTCATTATCACTGTCATAGCCAAAATGTTTCAGAACCGTCTCTGGAATCCGAAGAACCGGTTCCTGCATCATCGGTTGGTTATGAATGCTGCCTTCAAAATGAAACTGCCCATCGTTTCTAAAAACTCTCGGTGCAATATATTCATAATAAGAGGTCTCATCTGAGGCTTTTGTATAATCCTTAACTTTAAGAACCAGGGTATTGACAGTCTTGAGCCGGTGAGACTCTGAAAAGACATCAATGATCCCCTTCGGGTCCGCAATCACTTCATCCGCATCGATAATCAGAATCCACTCGCCGGTTGCATAGCTGATACTGACATTCCGCATCTCCGCAAAGTTGAAATTCCATTCTCGAAAGTAGACGTGGGGGGTAAATCCTTTGGCTATTTCAACAGTTCTATCGGTTGATCCCGTATCCACTATGATTAGCTCGGAGAGTATTTGACTGCGGATTTCCGCTAAGCTGTCTAAACATCTTTTAAGATTTTCTTCCTCATTTTTAACAATCATGCAAATGCTTAATCTGATCATGGATCATGTGCCTCCGCGTCTCTGCCCAGAATTACATTACCGCTCTATAGCATCCTTGATTTGCTGGATTTTATCTACAACGTAGGGCTTCAAATCCTTTGCTAGAGGAAGAGCTCTTCTCATATATCCAAATGCTTCATAGGGGGCCAATTGCATCGCCCTCTCCATGTACAGCACCATTCGATTCCCATCATCTTCGATTTCAGCCCACTTGCTTTCATCTTCGACCACGCCAATCCGATAAATGTGTCTCAGCTGATCACTTTTTTCACGGACATACAAGTCAAATAGTTCTGCTGCCAAAGATTGCCTGCCTTCGTACACATATGATTTCAAGAGGTACTTCACTGCTGTATTTCTAAAAGTCAGGGTTTCCAAATCATTTGTTTTGCGCTCTGCAAGATACTCTAAAAGCCAATCTTCAAAGTGACTGCGCATATGATGGATATGATCTATCATTTCTATCGAATCACATAGACGGTTTGAACGCACCCAGTTCATGAATCCTATTATATTTTCCCGTCGGTAATAGTACTCAAAAACGACATCCGCATAATAGGTTTTAGGAGGATTTTCCAGTGTACTCAGTTGCGCCTGAACAGCGTCCAAATCACACCGTTCTTCCAAAAACAGGTTTCTGATCCGGTTGATCCGGCCGTAATCGTTTTTGATATTTTTAAAGACCTTGATGATCCGTTTCCTCTCTGTCTCATCAAGGTAGAGAGCTTCCCTCTCCACCTGTTGTTCTATCAACACGGCGAACTCGCTGGCTGCACCCCGATAGAGCGTTGCAAGATATTCCATAGAATTCTGCGCAACTGCTGCCCTGACAACCAACGTCAGTAACTTTGCATTCAAGTTATCCTGAATGACAAAATCCAGATAGGCCGTGTAGATTTCCAAGACCTTCTGGTAGTCTCTATTCTCAAAGCAAATGAACATCAAATTATACATACCCTTCAGCTTGAAGGCTATGGTCTCTATTTTTATATCCAGCCTCATGTGCAAATCTTGATTTTCATATTTTCGGACAAGCTCTAGATATTTACTGAGATACGGAATTGCTTCCGTTCTGCTCCCCAGTGAAATAAAGGCATCTGCCACGAAAAAATTCACATCCATGTCATTTTCACGAATGCGAACGGCTTCGTTCGCTAAACGGATGATTTCTTCATATTTTTCAAGATGCTTATAAAGCATCATCAAATGACCGTACAGATAAAAATACGCATCCTTCTCACTATCCGATCGCTCTGCAATCAACCGAAACGCTTTCATTGCTTCAACTTCTGCTTCATCCCAATTTTGATACATCGCTAAAGAAACTGAAAATTGATAGCGGTAGTAAATGTTATTAGGATCTTTTTCCAATACTTCATTCAGTAAGGTGACCGTTCGCAAGAATTTTTTTTCCATAACCACAGGGTCATCACTGGCATAGCCATAATGGTAGATAATCCCCTCCACACTGCCGACAGGCTCTTTAAAAATCGGGATGTTATGCACGGCACTTTCGTAATGAAACGTGCCATCATTCCTAAAAAACCGTGCAGACAATATATCTGAGTATGCATTCTCATTCCCTTTAAACGTGAAATTGCGAAGGGCGATACAGAGCGTATTGAATTTTTTCGATTCCGTTTTTGATTTTAGAAATCCAATAATCCCGCGATCATCATTTACCTCTTCATCGGCATCCAAAATAAACAACCATTCGCCGGTTGCAAAACCGATGCTGATATTTCGCATTTCAGAAAAGTTATTATTCCAAGGATGGTGATAGACTTTTTCCGTATACCTTTTCGCAATCTCGACGGTTTTGTCTTTAGAACCGGTGTCCACAATAATCAGCTCCGAATCAATCTGCTTCATGATATTCTGGATGCTGCTCAAGCATCGGTCTAAATTTTCTTCTTCATCCTTAACCATCATGACAACGCTTAATCTCATACAACACCTCAGTTAGTATTTACAATCGAATCCAATTCAATAATCAACTGATAAATCCATATTTTCATATCCCCAGTTGTTTCGTGGCTCTGGTGAGCTAAAAAACCTTGCTTCCTAGGTGTTACCATTTCTATTGTAGCATCTTATAAAGACACGCATTTATAAGATTGCCGGGTTTCCTATTTAAATTTACGTTGTTTATACCAATTACCTTGCCACAAGCTATCATATGATAATCCTTTGGCAATATATAAATAAAAAGAAGGTCAGAGAGAAAACTCTCTGACCCTCTTTTAGACAACTTTTGACTATCTCAGAAGCTGAAGGACACCCTGAGGTGCTTGGTTCGCTTGTGCAAGCATTGCTTGAGCAGCTTGCGTCAAGATGTTGTTCTTCGTGTAATTCATCATCTCTTTGGCCATGTCTACATCTCGAATCCTTGACTCGGAAGCTTGCAGGTTCTCTGAAGAGTTATCAAGGTTCTTGATAGTGTGCTCCAGACGGTTCTGCCATGCACCCAGAGTTGACCGTTGCGTAGAAACCTTAACAATTGCAGCCTGAATCTGAGTAACTGTCTTGCTTGCAGTAGTTGAAGCATCAACCTTAATTGAAGCTGCAGTAACGCCCAATGAAGCAGCTGACATATTTCCAATCTTAACGTCCAATACTTGGTCAGCATCAGCACCGATGTGGAATTTTTTGCCTGTGAAAGCGCCTCCCAGCAATTTCTGAGTATTGAATGCAGTATTGTCTGAAATACGCTTGATTTCACTTGACAGCTCATCAAGCTCTGTTTTGATAGCCGTACGATCACCAGCTACCAAGGTATCATTGGCACCTTGTACTGCCAGTTCGCGCATTCTTTGGAGAATGGAGTGTGTCTCATCAAGAGCACCCTCAGCCGTTTGAATCAAGGAAATACCATCTTGAGCATTTCTTGAAGCTTGGTTCAGACCTCGGATCTGTCCACGCATTTTTTCTGAGATGGACAGGCCAGCAGCATCATCACCAGCACGGTTGATTCTAAGACCTGAAGACAGTTTCTCGATGGATTTTGAGCTATTCTCCGTGTTGACACCCAATTGACGGTGTGTGTTCATTGCCATTAAGTTGTTATTAATTCTCATAATTCGTTCCTCCTTGAGTTGTGTGTTCTTCTGCATCCTTGCAAAGACTGTTTGAACCTGGATCGGCCGCTCCTGATTCAGATGCCTCTACAGTAAATATCGGACGTAATGAAAGATACTTTAGGGGGATTTACAATATTATTTTGTATTTCCCCACGCATTTCCCTCTGTTTACTGCAAAATCACATATTTAGAGCAAAAAAATATGTGAACATTGCTTAAATAGGCTTCACCTTTTCATCGACCCGCCATGATGTATGGTCCTGAATCACCTGGGATCCCCGATGGTTTTTTGCATTGATGACGATGGGGCTCATCAGATTGACGGTCATATCCTCCACTTTACCCTGGATTTTCACAACGGAGTAGATCCCCACATCGCTTGGATCAGTAATCCCCAGAGATGCCACCACATCTTCCGGTATCTCCACTTCATAGTCCGGTTTTAAAAAGAATGGGATGGCAACAACCAGGGCCAAATCCGGATTTTTTGTTGCTTGGAGCCACATGAAGGGGACGGGGTCTTCCGTATCGTAATTGTTGAGGAGAACAAACTCCTTCTCTTCCTCAAACCCCGGGAGTCCTTCTGAAAATCGAATGACTTGACTGGGCTCTACAGCGATTTCTCCAAAATTTGTTGTGTTGATAAGCAATGCATACACCTCCGTTTTTTAAAGTTTTGTCCATGACGCTGTGATGTTCCCTGCAGATGCATCTTCCACTACTAATTTACCCGGATAATCCAAAAATAAACAAAAGCAGACAAATATTTTTGTCTGCTACTCATTTTTATTAATCGCTCTTAATGATTCAAGCCCTTTTGCCGTGCTGGCAGCCTGCATGTTTTCTTCTCTGATTTTTTCGAACACTTCTTTCCGGTGCACTTCAACATTGGCGGGAGCATTGATCCCTACACGCACACGGTTTTCATCAATGCTGACAATTTTAATTTCAATATTGCCATCAATAATGATGCTTTCATCCAGTTTTCTGGAGAGAATCAGCATATTAGACCTCTCTTTCGAAAATGGGGTGTTTGTATGGATACTCTTCCGAAAGAATAATCTGGCGACCTTTATGGTTCCTGACATTCAACACAATTGGGGATTTAAGGTTGGTGGTCGTTTTCTGAAGGTCTTCAGGGATTACAATGGTCGTATAGAAAATCAAATCATCTGCACCCTGAACGTCAAGCTCCTCCAGATTTTTTTTACTGAGCTCGAAGTCATAGCTTTCTTTAAATGCAAACGGGTTGGTTACAACAAATCTGGCATGCGCTTCGTCCAAAGATTGCATCCACAGGAACGGAAATTCCGCCGTGATCGCACCAATGAATACATACCGGCTGCTATCAGGAAATCCATACATTCCTTCATCAAAAGTGTAAATTTCCGACTCATCCACTTCTACGTCACCTAAATAGTCTGTTTTTACAATCACAGCAGATCCTCCAGTTATAGTTTGAGCAACTCACTACAGTCTTGCATCTACACGATGCCACACCCCATTATACACTGAATAAATCAGATTTCATTCACCCTTTTAAGTCGACAAACCGTGTTTCAATGCTGGGTCGCTGCTTCAAATAAACTTCTATGGCACCATGACGGTATTGAATATCGGTTTTCTGCGGTACGGTATTATTTGTTACTTGCCCTTTGGTAACCTGGATATCCACTTGTCCCTCAATCACGTTGATCTTCGGCCGTGATCTTGGAATCGTTCCCATAGCGAATTCCTTTTCAAACTGTTCAAATGCATTGTAATAGGCTTGGTCTGCTATCGCACCCGAAGCGTTGGGTATGTTTGCCAACTGATTCCCCTGATCTACGATCCTTCCGATGCTGCTCAGCATGGCGCTTTTAGAGTAGCTTACCATTTCAGCCATTAAATCTACATTCCCTTTAAGGCCCGCCTCAGCAAAACACTGACTTTGATCGATTGTCACCTTGGGAAGTGTGCTCTCGACCCTGATTTGAGGCTGAGTCACGGACATATTCAATGTATACCCCGGGTTTTGAATTTCAAACTTCCCCGGAGTATGATTGACTCCCAATTGGGGCCATGTATGATTCACTTGGAGAGTAAGCACGGAAACCGCCCCCTGGTTGATTACTCAAAATCGCTGCTACGTTAGAAAATCGATCAGACTTGGCTGTATAACTTTGCTACCCGTGCCTAAAGCGGCTTTGTAGACGTTCTCGGCATTTTTCAAAAACATGATCACACCTGCCATATCAACATCCTGAACATCCGAAAGCATTTTGGTGTAACTGGTGGTATTTTCTGCGATGCGGTTAACCACCAACTCCATCCGGTTGACCCGGGCTCCAATATCCGCGCGCAATGAGAGAACCCTGTTCAGGTGAGGATCCACCTGCGTTAGAAATGCATTGATTTTTGTCAGATTGTTGGTCTCCAGGCCGTCAATGAATTCATTGACATCGTGAATCAGTTCGCTTTCAGTGGCCTGAATGTACTCCGCTTCAATCACAGGGGTTTTCCCTTCTGTGGTGTTCAGCGTTGCAAAAGAGATGGGCGTTGCGGAGGAACCGTTTACTTGAACCTTGCCGGCACCAAAGGCCTGATCCACAGATACCTGGAGTGCACCGACCCAATTTGCAACCGTGGTGAATGGGGCATTCCCTGGGGGAACTGTCGTATCAATCGCTATCCGCTTCCGCTCGCCATCTATCGTTAAATAGAATACGCCGGTCTTCAGAAGCGCTTCGTTGGTGGCGGCATCCGCATCCAACATCGTCACCGCTGAGTTGATGGTGGCTTCTGTAACATTGTTGCCTGTAAAGTCTGTCGTAAACAGAGCAGAACCCTGAACCAGGGCAACCGGGCCAAAGGCCTTTGCTTTGATGACGAGTTTTCCGGATGCATCGAAAAACACATCCGCAACGGCAGACAGCTTGTCGCCCAGTCCATTCACTGCATTGTTGTAATGATCCAGTACTTCGTTCTGCGTCAGCGGATCGGCAACGGTTCCAACCAAGGTGGAGGCATCCACGTCATAGTTAACGATGCCCACTGTGATATCCAGATTAACCGCCGTATAGTCTTGGGTTAGATCAAACGCACCCATCAAATAACTTTTCGCAGCGGCTGTACCCGTAGCTGAGCCATTGGGCAGATTGGTCTCAAGCAGATCCGGCGGATTCAATATGGCACCGAAAACATCCAACCCGTGGGTGGTGACATCCATGTTTTGAGCAATACTTACCTGATATTCCAGCTTCGGTTTATTATCAAGATCCCGTTGTGTCACGTCGATCCGATATGTGCCATCCTCATTGAATAGCGGTATATCCGTTTGGTAGCCGGAAAAGGCATACCGGCCCGCGTAACTGAAATTTCCATTTGTAATGAGCTGCCCCTTCAACTGCTTGATTTCGACAGCGATCTTCGAGGTCTCCTCCACGGTGTTTGTGCCGTTAGCAGCCTGAACAGCCAGCTCCCGCATCCGTTGAAGGACATCTCCGGTGTCAGCAATTGAACTTTCTGTAACTTCCAGCCACGACAGGGAATCCCCCGTATTCTTTTCATACTGGTTCAGTGCTGCAATATCAGATTTGTACTTCAAGATTTTAGATGTACCGATGGGATCATCCGATGCATTGATGATGCTCTTGCCGGTTGCCTCCTGATCCTGATACCTGCTCATTTTGTTCATACTTCGGGTGAGGTTGCTCAGAAGCGTGCTCACCATCATATTGTTCGTTATTCTCATGCGGACACATCCTCTTTAATAAACAGTACCATCATCCTACCTGCCGACCAGACCCATGTTGTTGATCAAAGTATCCAGCATGCCGTCGATAGTGGTGATCATACGGGCGCTGGCGTTATACGTGTGTTGGAATTTGACCATTTCCGACATCTCTTCGTCCAGTGATACCCCCATGATGCTTTGTCGCTTGGTTTCAACCTGCTCAATCAGAGCTTGCTGGTTTTCTACCGCCCGGGTAGCGCTCTGTGTATCCACCGCCATGTTGGATATCAGGGATTTAACAAAATCGTCCGGACTTCCCCATTTGTAGAGGTTCACATTGCTGCGGGACGAGGCGAGATCCAGTGCGTTTGCACCATCTCCCGGGATGCCCGCCAAGGTGTCGGAAGCCGCTATATCGGAAAGGTCTTCTTCAATATCCTTACTGATGGTGATATTTGCGGCCTTCATCCGATCCGTGAGAAGGTACTGTCCGGTGCTGATGTACTTGATGGCCTTATTGGCATACGCCGGGTTGTTCTCCAGGATCTTCCCGATATTCTTCAGGATGATCACCTGATTTTCTTCTTCCGTTTTTGTGGGGCTTGTGCCTGCGGTGACATCCTTGGTCACATCCAAGGCGGGTCCACTCACGAGGCCCATCGTAAGCCCTGTATTAATCAGAGCGTCTTCATAATCCTTCGTTGACATCCCATCCACAGTGAAAAAATCAATCCCCGTGGAACCCTTCAGGCCAAACCCACCGGACTGGATACGGTTCAGCTCCGAGGCCAGAGTATCGGTGAATTCGTTGAGCTTATCCACATAATAGGGGACCCCTTTATCGTCTCCGCTGAGATTGTCCCGCATGTCTAAAAGCCCTCTGAGCTTGCCGCTGGAACAAGTAAAGGTAGAGCCACTCTCCCAGACAACATCATTCAACTTCAAGGCGTCATCAGGGTTGGTTTTGGTTGTCCGTTCAACCAATTTCATCTGATCATATTCATAGTGGGCAACCAGGGGGTTCCCTGATACGTTTACAAAGAAACGACCTTTCTCATCTTCATAAGAATCGACGTTTGTCAGGCTGGAGAGCTTATCCAGCAACGTATTGCGCTGATCACGGAGATCGTTCGCCTTGGCGCCATCCAGTTCCTGGGTGTAGATGGTTTTGTTCAGGGTAGCGATTTGTCGGGCATAGCCGTTGATTTCATCTGTGACAGACTTCAACTCGAAATCCAAATCGCTTTGTAATTTGGTGAGCGAATCCGACATTTGGTTCATCGTTTTAGCGAACGCAATGCCGCGCTGCCTTACAAGCGCCCGGGTCGTGAGACTTTCCGGGTTTTTGTTGAGCTCCTGCAGTGCACTGTAAAATTGGTCTAGAACGGTACCAATTCCAGAATCGGAGGGCTCGTTCAATAACGCTTCAATATTTTTAAGAACATCTTGCTTTTGGGTCCATTCTCCACTGACCGTGGTCTCATCTCTGAACTTCACGTCCAAAAAATCATCCCGAATCTGAATGACTGCATTGCTGTCAACACCTGTACCCAGACTTCCTTGTCCGCCTGGCAGGCTTTCCGGTCTGCTGGCTGTCATATCCAGCCGCTGACGGGCATACCCTTCGGTATTGGCATTCGCTATATTGTGGGCGGTCACGTTCATGGCCCGCTGACTGACAAAAAGTCCACTTTTAGATATATTGAAACCTGTAAACGTTGAACTCACGAGGTCACCGCCTTTCTATATTTTTGCATCAAACAGATTGGTTCTCCTGGGTTCTCCCTTTTCGGAGGCTTCAGCAGTATAACCGCTGGAGACGTTTCCAATGCTGGAGATCAGGTTCAGGTTGAAATCCACCAGCTCCAAGGACTGTTTCAGGAGTTTGCCATTGAGTTCATTGACATTCTGCAGGGCCGTGATGGTTCCTTTCAGCTGAGCCTGCAGCGCCGAAATATAAAGCTGGTCCTTGGGGTCCAGCAGGGGTAGCAGGTCCCGTACGGAAACCAGTTCCCGGATGCCTTTCTCCGCAGCCAGCTGCTCTGATGTCTGGGATCTGAGATTTTCAAGCTTGATAAGAATCCCGACGATTTCTGTCTCCCGCCGGGTGATCTCATCCAATTCTCTCAGTTTTCCATCAATGATGATTTTCTTCTTTTTTTCCGCCAGTTCCAAGACTTCATTGTAGATAGCCTGTTCCCGTTCCAGTATCCTGGCGAGTTGCTCTGTCAATTGAGACATGGGATCACACTATCCCTTCTTGATCATTTCCATGATCTTATCTACGACCGCTTCTGCAGAGGGCTTGTATTGCCCTGAATCAACCTGGCCTTTCAGCGCGTCGATCTTATCCTGACGAACATCCGGCAACTCTTTAAAAGCCTTCATCGCGGTCTGAAAATCACGGGCTTCATCAGAAATTTCAATTTTGTCACGAACCATTGCAGCAGCTTCTGTTTTCTCTGCTTTCTCCACTTGCTTCTGGTAGGTCTTTAAAACCTGGTTCACCTGTGGAATATTGAACACCTTCATAAGTACACCCCCTGATAACCGATTTCTTATTACTTATATCGGCCACCAGGGGGCGGAAGTTTAAGGCTGTTTTGTTTTTTATGCGAATTTCAATTCTCATTCCAGGAATGAGAGGGATCCGAGCTCAAGCTTTTTTCAGGTACACACCCCTTATTTCTTTCTTTCTGATGCCCTTGAATACATGCCTCCGGTTGTGGCCGCCGTCTGTTGTTGAATGCTTTCAGCGGTTTTGCTGGCGGCACCGCGAAGATCCCGGGACATGTCCTTGTTGCAGGAATCACAGTACCGACCGGACTTGATGGGTTTACCGCATCGCTCACAGTCAAGAACCATGGACATTTCATCCTTTAGGATCAGCTTGCCTTGCCGCAGGAATTTGAGGATTTTTTCCTCGCTGATGCCTGTGTCTTCTGCCGCCGCTGAAATTGTACAGCTGGGGTTATCATAGACATACTCCCGTACTATTTTAAAATCCTCTTCATCAGTATCCATACACCGGGCACAGAGCTTGCTCAGCCCCTCCGATTGATACATACGACCGCATCTGCTGCAATTTCTTACCGCCATGGGAAAACCTCCAGTTATCGTATCAAATGACATTCATTACACTTTCCCTTATTATAGCATTTTAAGAGCGCTCTATCCAGCATCATCCGGCGACAGATGCATAGGTTGCAACCGTCACCTGCACAGCACCGCCGATCCTTAAGGTGTGCGCACAGGCGTTCAGGGTATTCCCGGTGGTGAGTACATCGTCAATCAGGAGTATCCGCTCCGGGACCTTTCCCTCGCCGCAGTCGGCATTCAGTGAAAACGCGCCCTTCACGTTCTCAATCCGTTCCGGCAGGGTCAATTTATTCTGCGGTTCAGTGAACCGGGTTCGCACTAAATGGGGAGTGACCTCCGGTATGCCGGTAAGCTTGGAGAGCTCTTCGGCCAAGAGCTGAGCCTGATTATAGCCGCGTTCCCGAAGCCGGGTTGCGTGAATGGGCACAGGCACCAGACACTGGATGTCATAGGTGTCACAAAGCGCCCGGACCATGGGGTGCATCTGCTCCGCCATGCTATGGGCCAGCCAGGGTTTCTGATGATACTTGAGCCCATGAACGAAGGACTGAGCGCTGTCGTTGTAGCCATAAAGGGATCCGCCGCCGGCGAACCACCTGACCTCGCTCAGGCAGTGAGGACACAGACCGTGCAGCGCAAACGCGCCCACAAAACGACCACATCCCTTGCAGCCGTAAGAGCCGATAGGAGAAAGGCCACTGACACATGTCGGACAAAGATTCCATGTAAAATCCTCACCCAATTCGATATCGCACAGACCGCATTTCACATGGCGGGGGAAAAAAAGGTTGAGAAAAGCGGTGGAAAACCCAAGAACTTTAGCGGTCAAAGGCTCACTGTATCTGTCCCACATAAGCGTTTCCTCCCGGCAATCTTACTGGTGCCACTCCGCCATGGTGATCAGCCGGTCCTTCAACCCCGAATATCTGATCATACTGGCATTGTTACCGATCATCCGCATCAGCCAGTAACGGTCTCCGGTGAGGACCACCAGTTTCCGGGCCCGGGTAACCGCGGTATAAAGAAGGTTCCGGGTCATCAAGATGGGGGTTTGTCCGGTAATGGGCATGACCACTGCGGGAAATTCGCTGCCCTGGCTCTTATGTACCGTAATGGCGTAGGCATGCATCAATTCATCAGACTGCATGAAATCGTAGATCGCCAGCCGCTCCCCGTCGAACAGCACATGAAAGGCCTGCTCCAGGCGATTGATCTGCAAGATGATGCCGATATCGCCGTTAAAAACCCCTTCCCCTTCCAGCCCACTGGTCTGAGCGATCCAGCCCTGGGTATAATTGTTCTTGATCTGCATGACCTTGTCCCCCTCGCGGAAGATCCGGTTGCCGATTTGTTTTTCCTGTTTGCTGAGTCCGGGAGGATTGAGAACGCTCTGGAGTTTTTCATTGAGTGCTTCGACTCCAACCGGGGATTGTTTCATGGGGGTCAGGACCTGGATATCCGCAAAGGGATCCAGATTGTAATATTCCGGCAGGCGCCGGGAGACCAGGTCGATGACGGTGGCCTGAACAGCCGCTGAATCTTTCCCTTCGATGAAGAAGAAGTCCTTGTCCCGTTCATTCACCAAGGGGGCCTCCCCCCTGTTGATCCGGTGGGCATTGAGGACAATGGCGCTTTCCCGCGCCTGCCTGAAGATATCCGTAAGGCGGCAGGTGGGAATCACCTCCGATTCCAACAGATCCCGGAGCACGTTTCCAGACCCCACCGAATGCAGTTGGTCCGCATCCCCTACCAGGATCATCCGGCCGCCGGGGGGCATGGCCTTCAAGAGACTGTACATCAGCAATACGTCCACCATGGACATTTCATCCACGATAAGTACGTCAATGTCCAACGGGTTGCTTTCATCCCGTTGAAAGCCGCCCTCGTCTCCGGCCAATGCGGGGGGAATGTATTCCAGGAGGCGGTGCAGGGTTTTTGCCTCTCGGTCAGTGGTCTGGCTCATGCGTTTTGCGGCACGGCCTGTCGGGGCGGCCAGGGCAACCCGGTGAGCCGACCGTTCCAACAGCTCGATGATGAAGCGGACCAAGGTTGTCTTTCCGGTTCCGGGGCCTCCTGTAATAAGTACAATGGGCTCATCCAAGGTCAGGTGGATGGCCGCAATCTGTTCCGGAGCCAGCTCCAGACCCATGCGGCCTTCAATCTCTGCAATGATCCGCTCCCGGTCCATCAGAGGAAGGGGTTCATGATCTGCCATCAGTGCCGCCAGTCGCCGGACGATTCCGGCCTCCGCCGCGTACAGGGGAGTTAGATAGACCTGATTTGTTGCCGGAGTCCTTTCTATATGGATGGTGCCATCGAGGATCATGTCCACCAGCGGTGCCTCCAACTCCCCTTCCGTGATGCCCAGGGTGTCCGCCGCTTCAGCCAGGAGCTTATCCTGGGGATAGCAGGTATGCCCTTCCCCAGCCTGGCGGATCAGTACATGGTGGATGCCGCTTCGGAGTCTGAAGGGAGAATCCCTGCCAATTCCCAGCATCTCTGCGATCCGGTCTGCTTGCCGGAACCCAATACCCTGAATCAGCTCCGCCAATTGATAAGGGTTCTCTCTGACCGTTTCCAGGGCTGTGTCCCCGAAGGTCTTGTATATTTTCATGGCTGCCAGGGTTGTGATCTGCAGCTTTTGAAGCTCCATCATGACCTTGCGGTTCCTGCGCTGTTCAGACCAGGACTCCATCAGCTTCGTCAGTTTTTTTTCGCCGATTCCCGAGACGCTGAGAAGTTTTTCCGGGGTGTAGTCCATGACATCGAAAATATCCTCCCCAAAGGCTTCCACCATCCGGGTGGCCATCTGATGACCGATCCCTTCAATCAGACCGGAGGAGAGGTAAGCGATGATCTGGTGAGCACCGGTAGGCATCAGAACCTCATAGCCTTCCATCTTAAGCTGCTGACCATATTTCGAATGATGGGCGAAGGTTCCCCAGATTTTAAGGTTTTCCCCTTCCGGCAGTCTGGGAATATGCCCCACGACGGTTTCAAAACCGGATTCGCTTTCCAGCAGGAAAACCGCATAGCCGTTATCATCATTATAATAAAGATAATCCGTAAGGATTCCCGTTCGTGTTTCAGCCATCTGCGGCACCTGCTTTTGAGAGATGGGTCTATTATATCATGAAAGATTCTCCCCAGGCCTGAATGCATCATGCAAAAGCCGCAACCCCCATAAGTAGGTGGCTGCGGCTTTGTATTACAATCCTGCTTCTTTTCTAAGAATGTCCGCCTTGTCTGTCTTCTCCCAAGGGAGGTCCAGATCCGTTCGGCCAAAGTGGCCGTAGGCAGCCGTCTGCTTGAAGATGGGGCGTCGAAGATCCAGATCCCGGATAATGGCGGCCGGACGCATGTCAAAATGCTTGGCTACCAATTCTTCAATCCGCTCTTCCGAAATCTTTGCGGTTCCGAAGGTTTCAACCAACAGAGATACGGGATGGGCGACCCCGATGGCATAGGCCACTTCGATTTCGCACTTGTCTGCCAGACCTGCCGCAACGATGTTCTTGGCCACATAGCGGGCTGCGTAGGCTGCGGATCGGTCCACTTTTGTGGGATCCTTTCCGGAGAACGCGCCGCCGCCGTGACGGGAGTAACCGCCGTAGGTGTCAACGATGATTTTTCGGCCTGTGAGACCGGAATCCCCTTGGGGACCGCCAATAACAAAACGTCCGGTTGGGTTGATGAAATACTTGGTGTTTTCGTCCAACAGTTCCTTCGGAATGATGGGCTTGATGACGAATTCTTTCAGATCCCGCTCAATCTGCTCATGGGCCACTTCGGGAGCGTGCTGTGTGGAAATGACGATGGCGTCCACCCGAACCGGCTTGTCATCCTGATACTCCACGGTGACCTGGGTTTTGCCATCAGGACGCAGGTAGTACAGGGTTTCGTCTTTGCGGACCTGTGACAGTTGGCGCGCCAGCTTGTGTGCCAGGGAAATCGGCATCGGCATCAGCTCCGGGGTTTCATTGCAGGCGAAACCGAACATCATGCCTTGGTCCCCGGCACCGATGGCATCAATGGCATCGTGGCTCTTTTCCTTGTGTTCCAGGGCCTCATCGACACCCAGTGCGATATCGGCAGACTGTTCGTCAATAGCGGTCATGACCGCGCAGGTCTGGGCATCAAAGCCGTATTTCGCACGGGTATAACCGATTTCTTTCACGGTCTCCCGGACCACCTTGGGGATATCCACATAGCAGGATGTTGTGATTTCTCCAACAACCAGTACCAGTCCCGTTGTTACGGTAGTTTCGCAGGCAACGCGGGCATGGGCATCCTTCTCCAGGATGGCATCCATGATGGCATCTGAAATTTGGTCACACATTTTATCGGGGTGACCCTCTGTAACCGATTCTGATGTAAAAAGTCTCTTTTTCATAATTGTCCTCCTCTTAGAAATTGTTTGGAATTCAAGAAACAGAAAAACCTCTTCAAAAAGAAGAGGTTTTATTTTTTAAAAGACACCTCATCTTTCAGAATTAAATCTGTAGGACTTAGCACCGTATTCTTTCAAACCGGTTGCTGGACATCATCGGGCCTAATCCCTCTGTCGCTCTTTATAAGGTAGATTGTTGCTATTCAGTTTCCAAGTTGAATTATAACACAGCCTTTTTCTTTGTGCAAGAGGCCTCCGATCACGTTGTCAAACTCACCGGCCCACCAATAGGATCACCAGGGGCAGTGTTGCCACGGACAGCAGCGTTGAAACAAAGATCGCCTTCGATCCCAGCTGGTAATCGTTATCATATACAGCGGCCAGAATGGCCGTGTTCGCCGCCGCCGGCATGGCCGTGCTGATAACGGCCACCGTGACCAGATCCCCGGTGATGCCGAACAGCTTGAATCCTCCCCACACCAGGAGTGGAAGCAGCAACAACCGCATTCCCGAAACCAGATACACCTGGAGATCGCTGACGGTTTCTCGGATGCTGACATCTGCCAGGATGAAGCCGATAAACATCATCGAAAGCGGGGTGGTTGTTTCACCGACCATCTTGATGGTGCTGGAAACAGCAGCTGGCAGTTGAATTGAGAAAATGAACAGGCTAAAACCGATAGCCAGAGCGATGAGGTTCGGGTTCACCAGCCGCTTCAGTTGATCCCGCCAGGTGCCTGCGGTTTCCCCTTCGCTCCCCTCTCCCGGATTGCGTGTCATCAGATGAACGCCGAAGGTCCATACCAGCACGGTGAATGCCAGGTTGTAGATCGCTGTGTAAAACACCCCCTGTTCCCCCATGATGGCATTGATAACCGGGTAGCCCATATACCCGCAGTTGGAAAAGACCAGGACATATTGGAAAACGTCCCGGCGATTTCCGGCTGCGCCGATCAAACGCGTAAGGGGGTAAGAGAGCAGGATTGTCCCACTGTAAATCACGAAGGCCGCTATCACCAGCTGCCCGCTTTTAACCAAAACCTCCGGCGCGAACTTGAAGTTCATGGCGTTGATGATCAGAGCAGGCAGACAGACATTCAGCACCAGCCCTGAAATTTCACGGTGGATCTGTTCAGTGACAATATTCCGCTTTTTAACGACATAGCCTACCACTATCAATAAAAACAGGGTAAACACTTGATTCAACGCAACCATTCATTTTCTCCAATTCTGGATACCCCAATGGGTCTTCCTGCATTACACCCCATGATAATCATCCCAGAATTCCTGGAAATCCAGATACTCACTGCTGATAAAATCGTATAGGATCGGATTTTCAGAAGTATAGTCGTTTTCAAATTCCAGCAGCGCAGTCATTTCCTGCAGCTCCAGTTCCAGCTGCGCCTGTCTGAGATATTTTTCGTCCAGGGCACAGACGATCAGATGATGTTCCTCTGAGAGATAATAATAGCATTGGACATCCTCATTCAGGTAATATTCCTCATCACGGACGTGCTTGTTGTGGGGCTTGAAATAGGTATACAGCAATCCTTCCTCGTAGAGGGTGATCATGGCGTCGGGTTTATACAAATCAAAGAAAATACGCACCCGGTCAAGATCCAGGATCTTGTACACCGCCAGGTGTTCTTTCCGGCGGAGCATGAAAGCTGCTTCTACTTCAGATATCTTAAAGGTGCTTTGAACCGCCATTGAAAAGATCCGCCGCTGCCCGACCTCTTCGAATACACCGATTTCACAAGCGGCAATCCGATATTCCTTCTCATTGTCCGATAAGGCTTCTGATTGATAGTATCGAACGCCTCCAGATTCGCGCAGGGTCTGAATCCGGTTGCGCACCATAATCCCCGGCGGCTGACCGAGGCTTGGGATCACCGCCCCGCTCCGGGACAGGAATCCCGCACCGGAGGTATCTCCGGCCCAGACACGCATCAGGTAGTAGTTGATCAGCTCGATATCCGTTGCCAGTTCAGGGGTGATTTTCAGCCAGAGATTGTGGATCTCCCAGCTTTCTAATGCAGTTTCCGCTTTCAGGAAAGAAAACAGCTCCTGCATCCCCTCGGGCAGCGCTTCCGACTGACGGAGATTGACGGCGTAAGCATCTCGGACCAGCCAAGCAAGTTCCTCAGGCGTCACCTCTACCAACTCGCCGCCAAGCCCTCCCGTCATTTTACGGGTCATACGCTCCAACGGCTCCGGTTCAGAGGATTCAACCCGTTCGTAGGCATCGATCCCAAACTCCTCAAAGTCCAGATGAAAAAAATGCGTGACCCGGTCTCCCGTGGGCGTCAGCTCCAGAGCCTTCACAGCGACGACTCCCATCAGCCGGGTATTGGTGGCATAGGCACAGCTGAACTGAGGCGTGCCACTGTCCGCCATGCTCTTCCCCCCCTGTATCACCGTAAGATGTTTTCGTTTCGTCATCGTGTTGCTCCTTAATGGTTTTTAAACCCCTGAATGAAATGCTGGAATACCCAGGGAAGGAATTCATCTCTACGCGTTTTCAGATACATCGGATTCTGCCTTAAATGCCGGGCGACCGATTCCACAAAGGAGCCCGGCACCGGATGATCCGCCTTAGAAACCGCTTCTTCCACCAATCCGATAAAATCAGCGGTCTTGAGGATCTGAAGCCGATCCACGTTGTTCAATTTTGCCATGGCTTCATAATATCTGAGCATGAGGGTATCATAGCTCGCCGATATGGGCGCTTCCAGAAGAACCCCCAGCATGGGCAGCAATACTTCAAACAGGAATCGCTGAGGCTCCATCTCCTCCGAACCCATCCAGCTCCGGACGGGTTCCAAATCCGTCGGGGATAGTTTCAAGAGCTGCCCAAGCCCCCACCCGGCATCTGCATCTCCCTCCAGGTAATAGGTTGTGCCGCCGTAGCTCTTAAATGCCCGCAGGGTGTCGTAATAGCCCAATTTCATGTTTCTTCGAATCTTATCCGGATTGAAATCCAGCAAATGACCAATATCTTCCGAGGGGGTGATCCAGGTGATGTTCAGGTCGTCCCGCTTCACAGGCTGCCGAATCCCTAAGGACCGCAGTTCTACAGCGACAATCTGTCGGATCCCCTTCCGAGTAATCAGGTTGATGGGAAGATTATCGTAAAATCCGCCATCGATGTAGAGCTTCCCTTCCAGCCGGTTCAGTTTAAAAACCGGCAGGTTCGCACTGGCAAGCAGGTATTCTGCCAATTGCCCTTCGGGAATATCTGCTATGAACAGCTCCACGGGCTTGAAATCCGTGAGAGAAACCGTAACGATGCCAAAATCGACCTGAGACGCGCGGATTCTTGATTCGCTCAGGAGAGATCCCATCAGCGCCTTCAGCGGCGAGATGTCCAAGCCTCCTGCGGTGAATACCGATGCCGCGTACCGGGCAATGGACTGGATATCCTCCATGCCGATTTCCAGCGCGGCCAGCTTGTCGATGGCTCTCGGGTCTCCATGGATCACCTGCTCCGGGCGAAGATTGTACCACATGTCATAGGCCTGCTCGTAATCTCCCTGAACATACAGTGCACCATTCAGAGCGCCGACCGAGGTTCCCGTCACTGCATCAAATGCAAGGTCCAGGTATCTGAAAGCCTCCCAGGCGCCCATCTGATAAGCGCCTTTGGAACCCCCGCCCTCAAGAACGAGACCCATCATGATTTACTGGTCCGCCAGGGCAAATGTCAGAACGCCGCTACACACAATCTGCTCGCCGATATAGGCTGTGGCATTGCCTTTTCCAATTCCCCGCCGCAGGGTGAGGATTTCCACTTCCAGCCGCAAGGTATCCCCCGGCACCACCGGCCGCTTGAACCGCACGTCATCAATGCCGGCAAAAAGTGCCAGTTTGTTCTTGTTTTCAGGAAGCGAGAGCATGGCAACCGCCCCTACCTGGGCCAGTGCCTCCACCTGCAATACGCCTGGGAATATGGGGTTTCCCGGAAAGTGTCCGGTGAATTGCGGTTCATTGGCCGTAACATTCTTGATCCCTACGGCCCGCTTCCCCGGTTCTAATTCTAAAATCTGGTCTACCAGCAGAAACGGGTAGCGATGGGGGATGATTTCCATGATTTCTTTGGTTGACAGCATCGGTATTCTCCTTAGTGAAAGTCTTCATTTATTATACCATAGGATGACCGATTGACGGTTTTTCACAAAAAGAGCCGGAAAGACATTCTCACATCCTTCCGACTCGTTCCAATGCTATTATGCGGTTGATTTATCCCTTCAGGTCCAAACTCGGGGTTTCGGCTTTCTCATCCTTTTGCCCGTATTTTTGATCCAGCTGCTTGAACAGCATGTCCGCAATCCCCATACCGCCGGCACCGGCAACCTTCTTGGAGAACTCTTCATCCAGCATGCCTTCAAAAATAGACTCCGCTTGGGATTTTTCCAGAAGTGAATCCTCCGGAACCGTGCTGCGCATATTTTTAAAGACCATCTGAACGAAAATGGATTCAAAATCCTGACAGGCTTTTTTCAGGGCCGTCTTATCGCCACTTTCAGCGGCATTCTTCAACGCCGCCTCAAAGGCCCCCATCTGGACTTTTTCTTTTGCCTGTGTTGCTGCCGCAGACGTTTGTACCTGCCCAACATCCGATATGTTCATATGTACGCCCTCTTAGTTATTAACGTTTCAGATTGTTTGCCATTTCCAGCATCGAATCTGCTGTTTGGATGGTTTTGGAGTTGATTTCATACGCACGCTGAGCCGTAATGAGTTTAATCATTTCATCAACGACCTGAACATTGGACGTCTCCAAAAATCCCTGTGAAAGCTCCCCATTGGTGCCATCGGTATTTTCCACCGGTTCACCGGATGCCGAAGACGCCTTGTAGAGGTTGTCCCCCATGCTTTCCAGTCCTGCTGAGTTAGGGAATCGCACAATTCGCAGGGTGTCTATTTCTTCCGGTGTCTCCACATCCCCACGGGTGACGCTCACGAGCCCATTCTTATCGATAACGACACTTTTAACATTGGCGCCCAAATCGATATCGCCGCCGTCGCCCTGCAGATATTTGCCATCCGCATTGACCAACTTCGTGTTTTCACCTTCAACGCTGAGTTTGAATGCACCGTTCTTCGTATAGAACTGCTTGTCATTTTCATCGCGAACCGCAAAGAAGCCCTCACCAGTGATTGCTACGTCCAAATCATTATTGGTCTGCTCCATGCTGCCCTGCCCGAAGTTCCGGACGATTGCCGATGGGGTCACCCCGTGTCCGACCTCCAGATTGACGGGCCGCCCGACACCGTTGCTGAAATCATTGGGGCGGAGTTTCTCGTAAAGAAGATCCTTGAATTCAATCCGTTGGAGCTTGTACCCGGTAGTGTTGACGTTGGCCAGGTTGTTGGAGATGGTATCAATATAAAGTTGCTGGGACTGCATCCCTGATGCTGCGGAATAGAGTGCTCTCATGGTGTTGCCTCCTTATACTTTCCCGACTTCGTTGACCGCTTTTCCGATAGACTCATCATACGCTCTGACCATCCGTTGACTCGATTCATAGCCTCGGAAGAGGGTCATCATCTCTACCATTTCCTTCACGGGATCCACATTGGCGTTTTCAAGGTGGCCTTGAACGACCGTCCCCTCAAACTCGGCATCTACCGGCTCCGTTTTCTCCGCAAACGTATATAGACCTTCTCCGGTTTTTCTTAAATCCCGGCTATTTTCAAATGCTGCGATTTTAAATTTATTGACCAGTTCACCGTCCACCAGGATTTCTCCGGATTCATTCGCTGCCACAACCGTGCCATCGATGACGATGGGGCCTTCCGTGCCGATAACCGGATACCCTTCCGCCGTAACCAGCGCTTTCTCCGCATTGATCTTGAAGCTGCCATCCCGCGTGTACCGGATCCCATCCGGAGTTTCCACGGTAAAGAACCCCTGGCCTTTAAAGGCAAAATCCAACTGGTTGCTTGTGGCTTGCAGCGTTCCCTGCGTGAAGTCCGTTTCGAGCCTTTCCATTTTGATGCCGGCGTTCATGGTCCCGATTACCTGTGGGGCGGGTTGGTACACCAGCTTATCCAGCACCTTGCCATCCTCTGTGATGTTACCGCTTTCATCCACCGCAAGTGTCCCGGAGCCGACCTTGATGGTCCCGTTCAGACCGATGATCGGAGAACCGTACGATGTATCCGGGGTGCCGCCCTCTGAGAGGCTGTAGGTTCTCAGAAGGCCATCCTCACCCTTTGCGAAATTCACGTCCTTGCTGTAGCTGATTCCTACCGGCGACTGAACCCGGAAATATCCGCCGTCTGCCTGCACATTGAAGGCACCATTCTTTTCCGTAACGGTGGCTTTCTTAAAAGGCTGGAAGCCATCGGTGGGAAAAGAACCGTTCACCTTGGATACCAGAGCGTCCTCAAAAGATTCATAGACAACCAGATCCTTTTTGTAACCCGTGGTGTTGACGTTGGCAATATTATTGCTGACAACATCCAGTTTGTTGGTATTAGTCAACAGGGCGGACCCTGCAGTATAAAATCCTCTGAACATATAAAAAAACCTCCCAAAGGCGTTCTGGATATAATATCGGCCGGTGGGAGATCTTTCTTTAGGATTATGTGAAATTAAGTGATTATCGCTGTTTTCTTGAGCTGGTCATCATGCTTTTTTCCAGAACATCCAGGTGCTCCAGGGACATCCCAGTGCCTTTGGCAACGCAGGAAATAGCGTCCTCCGCAATATAGGTGGGAATGCCGGTCTTCTTTTCAATCAGCTTGTTGAGGCCGAAGAGCAGGGCACCGCCGCCGGTCATGATGATTCCCCGGGAACTGATGTCGGAGGCCAGCTCCGGCGGTGTTTTTTCCAGCACGGAATGAACCGCATCACAGATGGCCAGAACCGGCTCTCTGAGGGCCTCTTCCATCTCTTCGGAGGATACGTTGATGTTCTTGGGGAGACCCGTGATCAGATCCCGGCCCCGGCAGTCCATCTTGACGGCCTTGGCCCGGGGATACGCTGTGCCGATCTCTATCTTCAGTTCCTCTGCCGTCCGCTCCCCGATAAGCAGGTTGTGGGCCCGGCGCATGTACTTGATGATGGCCTCGTCGAACTTGTCACCGGCCACCTTGATGGACCGGCTGACGACGATGCCCCCCAGGGAAATCACCGCAATATCCGAGGTGCCGCCGCCGATATCAATGACCATGCTGCCATCCGGCTTGGTGATGTCCAGACCCGCACCGATAGCCGCCGCGATGGGCTCTTCAATCAGGAAGGTCTTGCCGCCGCCAGCTTCCACAGTCGCATCGATGACCGCCCGTTTTTCAACCTCCGTCACCCCGCTGGGCACACACACAATGATTTTCGGCTTGAAAAACCGTTTGCGTCCACAGGTTTTGTTGATGAAATAACGGAGCATCCGCTCAGTAACCTCGTAGTCTGAAATGACCCCATCCCGAAGCGGACGGATCGCTACGATATTTCCGGGGGTTCTCCCCAGCATTCTATGAGCTTCATGACCCACCGCAAGTACCCGATCGGTATTTCTGTCGATTGCAACAACAGAAGGCTCCTGCAAAACGATGCCTTTACCCTTAATATATACGAGTACGCTGGCCGTACCGAGGTCAATCCCGATTTCAGCCCCAAAATCAAACATAGTGTCACCATCCATTCTTATTTCAAGGGTTCATTTCCCAGTTACTTCGCGACTTTTCGAATCTTGACCCCGACTCCTCGGAGTTTTTCTTCAATATTATCATATCCCCGCTCAATGTGGTGGATATCGTGGATTTCTGTAATGCCCTCAGCGGCCATCCCCGCCAGGATCAGTGCCGCACCGGCCCGAAGGTCTGTGGCGTTCACCTGAGCCCCCTGGAGATTCGGATTCCCCTGAAGCACAGCGCCGTGGCCTTCAATCTTGATGTGGGCACCCATGCGGTTCAGCTCTGAAACGTGCATGAAGCGATTTTCAAAAACCGTTTCGATAACGGTGCTCGACCCATTGGCAGTCGCTAACAGCGCCATGAACTGGGCCTGCAGATCCGTAGGAAAACCCGGATACGGCAAGGTGGTGATATCAACTGGCTTGGGTGACTCGATTCCGATGACCCGGATGGAGTCTTCCATCTCATGGATGATGGCGCCCGATTCACGAAGCTTGGCGATCAGCGGTTTCAAATGGCTGGATACCACATTGTTCACAACCAGGTCGCCGCCAGTGATAGCGGCAGCGATCATGTACGTGCCTGATTCGATCCGATCGGGAATCACTGCATGTCGGCAGCCTTTGAAGGATTTGACCCCCTTGATTCGCAGGGTATCGGTTCCGGCGCCCTTGATATCCGCGCCCATTTTGTTCAAAAAGTTTGCCAGGTCGATGATCTCCGGCTCTTCAGCAGCATTCTCAATCAAGGTGATCCCTTCAGCCATGGTGGCAGCCATCATAATGTTCTCGGTAGCGCCCACGCTGGGGAAATCCAGGTAAATCGTGGCGCCGACCAATCGCTCGGCCACCGCTTCGACATAGCCATGACCCAATTCGATCCGTGCACCCAGGGCAGCAAAGCCCTTCAGGTGAAGATCTATCGGTCTGGACCCAATGGCACAGCCACCGGGCATCGGCACACGGGCACGGCCATAACGGGCCAGCAGGGGCCCCATGACATAGAACGAAGCCCGCATTTTGTTGACCAGTTCATAGGGTGCTTCACAGGTGGTGATTTCCGGTGTGTAGATCTCCATGATGCCGTCCGGCATCCGGGTAACCCGGGAGCCTAACGCTTCAATGACTTCACTCATGACCTGGACATCACTCAGATTCGGTATATCCTCCAGAATGCAAGTTTCCGGAGAGAGTATCGCCCCTGCCATAATGGGCAGGACAGCGTTTTTTGCGCCACTGACTTTTATGCTCCCTCTGATGGGACCACTTTTTTCTACTAGGAATTTAGACAAGTTGCTCCTCCAGCGCCCAACAATCGGCAAAGGTTTTATCATGCGTCAAGTATTATACCATAGCAATCAGAATTATGATATCACAATTAACGGCAGAGTTCTACTTATAGGAAAACATCCCCCGATGCGTCGAAGGGATGTTCTCATCTACTTGTTGAAGTGTTCGCGGATCGCGTCCCGTGTCCGTTCGGCTGCCCGCCCGTCTCCGTAAGGGTTAACGGCATTGGCCATTTTTCCGTAGGCGTCCGGATTGTTGAGCAGCTCATGGGTCATGGCGAAGATGGTCTCTGTATCGACCCCTGCCATGCCTACCGTTCCCGCCGCCACCGCTTCCGGCCGCTCGGTTTCAGTGCGCAGGACCAGCACCGGTTTGCCAAGGGCCGGTGCCTCTTCCTGGATGCCGCCCGAATCCGTCAGGATGAGATCAACTTTGGCCTGAAGATTTGCAAAGGGCTCATAGTCCAAGGGTTCAATCATATGGATAAAAGATTGTCCCGCAAAATATTCATTGGCCAGGTCCCGAACCTTGGGGTTCATGTGGACCGGAAAAATAACCTCCACCTCGGGATTATGCTGGTGAACCTTCAGGATTGCCTGGAAAATATCGGCCATGGGCTTGCCCAGGTTTTCCCGCCGATGGGCCGTAAGCAACAGGGTGCGCTTGTTCTTGAAATCGATTTGATTCAGCGCCGGCACGTTGAATTGATAATCTTCCCGCACTACCATTTTAAGCGCATCGATGACGGTGTTGCCGGTGATCCAGATTTTATCCGGTTGGATCCCTTCCTGCAGCAGGTTCGTTTGGTTGCCTCGTGTCGGAGCGAAATGAAGTTCGGCCAAGCGGCCTGTCAGGGTTCGGTTCATCTCCTCCGGATAGGGGGAGTATTTATTTCCGCTTCTGAGGCCCGCTTCAACGTGACCCACCGGAATCTGGTGGTAAAAGGCCGCCAGGGATCCGGTGAATGTGGTGGTGGTATCGCCGTGAACCAGAACAAGATCCGGCTTCGCCTGAAGCAGCACCTTTTCAATGCCCATCAGGGCGCGGCTCGTGATTTCAGACAAGGTCTGACCGCTTTTCATGATGTTGAGGTCATAATCCGGCGTAATGGCAAACAGGGAGAGTACCTGATCCAGCATTTCCCGGTGCTGTGCGGTGACACAGACAATGGAGGTCATATCCTCCGATTCTTCAATCTTCTTGACCACGGGGGCCATTTTTATCGCTTCCGGCCGGGTGCCGAAGATCGACATGACTTTGAGTTTTTTCATTTGTTATCCTCTTCACCGGTCTTTTTCTTCGTGATATCCAGTGTCATATTGATGGGAATCAGGATCAGAATGGCTACGGCAAACAGCACGGCAAAGCCATTGAGGTATTTTTGATTCGCCAGCAGCACCGCTCCCAAGCCAAAGAGCCCGCTTTTCAAATAGAGGAGCAACACCGCTCTTTTTTGACTGAGGCCGATATGCAGGAGACGGTGGTGCAGGTGTCCCTTATCCGCTTCCATGATGGGCTTGCCGCTGAGATAGCGGCGTACAATGGCAAAGGTCGTGTCGAAGATCGGAAGACCTAGAGCGATGATCGGCACAATCAGAGCGGTGGCGCTCTTCAGGCTCCCCAAAATTGAGATGACTGCCAGCATGTAGCCCAGAAACAGGGATCCGGTATCTCCCATGAAAATTTTTGCCGGATTGAAGTTATGGGGCAGGAATCCGAGGCAAGCCCCCGCGATGATCATCGTCAGGGTTGCCGCCTGTTGAAACCCGTTGGCATGGGCCACATACGCCAGGGCTAGAGCCGCTGTGATGCTGACACCCGTTGCCAGGCCATCCAGACCGTCAATCAGATTCACGGTATTGGTGATTCCAACGATCCAGACCAGGGTCACCGGGATGCTGAGCCAACTGAGATAAACCAACTGATCCGGCTGGAGCCAGTTGGTAAAGAAATTGATCTGAAAACCGGAGAAAATCAGAACGAATGCCGCCGCAATCTGAATCAGCAGCTTCAGTTTTGCCGGAAGCGCTTTGACATCATCATAGATTCCCATGATCACAATCATTGCAGAACCGATCAGGATCGCCGATGTCTTCTGAAATGAGAAGTCACAGAAAAAAAGGAAGGTGGCGATGGTCGCCACATAGATTGCGAGGCCCCCCATTCTGGGAATCGGTTCTTTGTGCACACGCCGATTATCCTTTGGCACATCGACAGCACCGATCCGATAAGCCAGTTTCCTGGCCATGGGTGTTGCCAGCAGTGAGATAGTCGCCGCAAGAATCATCGGCAGTATATAGTCAAACAAGATCATTCCTCCTGTCAATAGCCTTCATAGATCCCCAGGGTTTCATCGTGGTCCACCCATTCCTGGACAAGAATCGACCGGTGATCGCTTTGCGTATCGCGGATGACCACCGTTTCAATGCCCGCATTGATGACGAACCGCTTGCACATGGCACAGGAATTGGCATTTGTCACGTAGCCGCCTCCTTGCTTCTCGGTTCCCACCAGGTAAAGGGTGGCTCCGATCATGTCTTTGCGGGATGCGCTGATGATGGCGTTTGCTTCCGCATGGACCGAGCGGCAACGTTCGTACATGGTCCCCCTGGGAATTCCCAGGGTTTCACGGACACAGTTGCCCACATCGATACAGTTTGCCCGGCCCCTGGGGGAGCCGGTATAGCCCGTGGCAATGATTTCGTCATTCTTCACGATGATGGCGCCAAAATTCCTGCGCAGACAGGTTCCCCTTTTGGAAACCGTCTCTGCAATATCCAGGTAGTAATTCGTCTTATCGCCACGCATGGTGTCTATTTCGTTCCAAATAATCTGTCGCCGGCATCGCCAAGGCCCGGAACAATGTAGGCATGGTCATTGAGCATCTCGTCCACCGCACCGACATAGATTTCAACATCGGAATGGGCTTCATTAACGGCTTTCACGCCTTCTGGACAGGAGATCAAACATACCAGCTTGATGTTGTTGGCGCCCCGATCCTTGAGGAATTGGATGGCCGCATTGGCAGAACCGCCGGTTGCCAACATGGGATCCAGGATGATGAGTTCCCGCTCCTGTACATCGGTGGGAAGCTTGCAGTAGTACTCAACCGGCTTCAGGGTCTCCGGATCACGATACAGGCCGATATGCCCGACCTTAGCCGCAGGCAGCAGGTTCAAGAATCCATCCACCATGCCGAGGCCCGCCCTGAGAATCGGAACCAGTCCCACTTTACGGCCAGCCAAAACCTTGGTCTTCATTGTGCAGATCGGTGTTTCAATCTCCACTTCTTCTAAAGACATATTCCGGGTCACTTCATAGCACATGAGCATGGCAACTTCTTCAACCAACTCGCGGAAATCTTTGGAGCCGGTGTTCTTATCCCGAATCAATGTCAGTTTGTGCTGGATCAAGGGGTGGTTCATTACGAATACGTTTTTCATAGTCAGTCTCCTTATGGGGGTTATAGGTGCCTATTTGCCTTCAATCGCCATGATCTTATCTACGCGAAGCTGGTGCCGGCCGCCTTCGAACTCGGTTTCCAGCCAGGTGTCAACAATCTTGAGAGCCAGTCCCTTGCCGACCACTCGCTCACCCAGGGCCAGCATGTTGGCGTTGTTGTGAGCTCTGGACATTTCGGCGCTGAAGGTATCTGAAACCACTGCGCAGCGGATTCCTTCAACCTTATTAGCCGCCAGGGAAATTCCGATGCCTGTGCCGCAAACAAGGATTCCAAGATCGCACTCGCCAGCGGTTACGGCCTTGGCAACCTTATAGCCATACTCCGGATAGTCACAGGAATCCTTTGTGTAGGTGCCGAAATCCTTGCATTCGATCCCTTTTTTCAGCAGATGCTCTGCAATTTCCTTTTTCAATTCGAATCCGCCGTGATCGCTTCCCAAACCGATTTTCATCATGCAGTCTCCCTTCAATTCTATTTATTTAAGCGTGTTTTCGTTTTCATTGATCCTTTTTAATTCTACCACCAGTTTCATCACCGCATCATGTATTTCTTCAAAAGTCTTTTGATAGCTTTCCAGGGTGCCGCCAAAGGGGTCACTGATATCATAGGGTCTCCCCTCTTCTGTCAGCGCCAGGGTTCGCGTTTTAGTTTCGATTCCCGAAAACCGATGGGTCATAACCGTTGCATGGCTTCTGGTCATGCATAGGATCCAGTCAAATTCGCCCACTGGCAAATGATCGATGGCAGATGAACGAAAGTCCAAGGATCGGTCATAACCGCATTCAGCAAGCACTTCAGAGCTGTAAGGACTCATGGCTTCTCCGCCGGTTGAAACGATGCCTGCCGACTGGATCTCGATGCCGGAGATGCCTGCCCGGTCCAGTTCCGCTCGCAGAATCACTTCAGCCATAGGGCTGCGACAGGTATTGCCGCTACACACAATCAGAATCCGCATGGATGACCTCCTGTATCAGACCTTCACCACATGATTCCCCGCAGCTTTACGCATGCGGTTCATAACCGCCCGGCCAATCCCCTCTTCGGGAACGCCTTCAGCCAAAATCAGTTCCGCTTCGAGGCCGTTGCATTCCCGAAGCCGTTGAAAGAGAAGCTTGGCAGCCTCCGCTGGCTTCTCGCTGGAACCCAAATCAAAAAACAGGATTCCGGCATCCCGGTAACTGCTACCCTTTTCTGATGTGGCTAACACAACCACCCGCAAGCCCTCTGCCATCGCTTTCCGCGCTTCCGCCAGCAGCCGCTCGGCTACATTTTCCGGCGGCCCGACAAAGACGGTCATGGGCGCGTTCGGCGCATAATGGGCATATTTCATCCCTGGGGATTTCGGAACCAGTTCTTCCCGATGATCCGTCAATGCAGGATCCAATCGAATATCCGGAACCACCTGCATCAGCTGCTCCAACGTAACCCCACCCGGCCGAAGGATTACCGCAGGCGATACGGTGAGATCCACAACAGTGGATTCCACTCCGCCGGAAGAATCACCGCCACAGAGGATACAGTCCACCCGACCCGCCATATCCTGAAGCACATGGGCCGCACTGGTAGGGCTGGGTTTTCCGGAAAGGTTCGCACTGGGCGCCGCCACCGGAACTCCTGATAATGTAATCAGTTTCCGGGCGATCGGATGCTCTGGCAAGCGGACCGCCACTGTGTTCAATCCCCCGGTGACCGTATCCGGAACCGTGTCGTTCTTGGGAAGTATCAGCGTCAAAGGGCCGGGCCAGAAGGCTGCAGCCAATTTTTCAGCCTCAGCTGAAACAGAGGAGGTCACATCATAAATCTGAGCCCACTGTGCAATGTGGATGATGATCGGATTGTCGGAGGGCCTTCCCTTCGCCACATAGATCCGTCTGACTGCTTCCGCAGAAAGGGCATTTGCCCCCAAGCCATAAACCGTTTCCGTGGGGAAAATAACGGTCCCGCCTTCTCTCAAAATCCGCGCCGCATTCGCCAGACAAGGGTCGTCTTCACTTTTTATTTCATAAATAAGGGTTTCCATAAGGGTTCCTTTTATAGCCACGGAGCCGTGGCTGTCTCGGAAAAAAACTTCCGTGGGCTGGGCGCCACGGAAGTTTAGTCCAGTTTCTGGAGTTGTTCGGCCTGATACATGGTGATGAGGGAGTCAACGATCTCATCAATTTCGCCATCCATGAATGCATCCAGGTTATACACCGTAATGGGCACCCGGTGGTCCGTAACTCGGCTTTGGGGAAAGTTGTAGGTGCGGATCTTACCGCTTCGGTCCCCGCTGCCAACCTGGCTCTTTCGTTCCTCAGCTATTTCAGCTTGTTGTTCAGAGAGCATCTTCTCATACAGTCGCGCCTTGAGAACCTGAATCGCCTTTTCTTTATTGGAAAGCTGCGATTTCCCATCCTGACAGGAAACAACCATACCCGTCGGCAAATGTGTGACACGCACTGCAGAGTCCGTCGTATTAACGCTCTGTCCGCCGTTCCCGGAGGAACGGAACACGTCAATCCGCAGATCGTTCAAATTGAGGTTAAGCTCCACATCTTCAGCTTCCGGCAGCACAGCCACTGTAGCCGTTGAGGTGTGGATCCGCCCACTGGACTCCGTCGCCGGAATCCGCTGAACCCGGTGAATGCCACTTTCGTATTTCAGCCGGGAATAGGCGCCTTTGCCTTTGATCATGAAAATGGCTTCCCGGATGCCGCCCACACCGCTTTCGTTGGTAGACATCATCTCCACCTTGTAGCGGTGCCTGTCCGCATAACGGATATACTGGCGGGTCAACTCAGCTGCAAACAGCCCCGCTTCATCGCCGCCGGTACCGGCCCTAATTTCCACAATGACATTCTTCTCGTCATTCGGATCCTTCGGGATGAGAAGCTTTTTAAGCTCGACCGCAAGCTCCTCGATCTGCCCTTCCAGCTCATTCAACTCCATCTTGGCCATTTCACGGAGTTCCTCATCATTTTCGGTGTTGAGGATATCCTTTGCCTCTTCATAGCCCTTCTTGGCCTCTTTGTACTTGCGATAGGCATGGACAATGGGGGTGATTTCCGCATGCTCCCGCATATAGCGTTGCCAAAGCGACTGTTCTCCGATGATTTCCGGATCCGCTATCTTGGCACTCAGATCTTCATATTTATCTTCAATGAATTCAAGTTTGTCAAACATAGTGCACCTCAGTTTCACTTGCTGCAATTTTGCGTTGTTGCTTTCGACGTTTCTTCAAATTTCTCTACATCATTTCTACTTTATCAGAATAGAAGCGGAAATTCAAGGAAGTTCTGGCTTCTTCCGTGCCAGAATGACGCGGTCATGCCCCCCAAGATCCTTGATAAGTTCCGGCTCCTGGAAATGACCGTTCCTCCGAATCATATCCATGACGGACGGCCCCTGATCCCAACCAATTTCCAGCGCCAGGATCCCCAAAGGTTTCAATCGGCACACACTGCCGGCGATCAGCACAGGATAGAAATCCGTACCCTCGACCCCGCCATCCAGCGCTCCCTTGGGTTCATAGTCCCTCACGTTGGGTTCAAGACCTTCAATAACTGCCGTTGCAATGTAGGGGGGGTTGCTGACAATCACGTCGAAGGCCGTGGTGTCATCTCCCAAAGCCTCATACAGATTCCCATGAATCCAGCTCACCCGCGGTGAAACCCGAAGGTTTCGCCCATTCGTCCGCGCAACATCCAGTGCATCTTCCGAGACGTCAGTTCCAACCACTTCAGCAGTTTCAAGAAAATGCGCCAGACTGGCTGCAATGGCGCCGCTCCCCGTACAGACATCCAGTATCCTGGGGGCGCTGACTGTTTTGACACGCTCAATGACCGCCTCCACAAGAACTTCCGTATCCCCTCGGGGAATCAGGACCCGTTCGTCCACATAGAAAGGAAGTCCCATGAATTCCTGCTTCCGCACAATGTATTGAACCGGTTTCCCGTCCCGGCGCTGATCAATCAGCTCCGAGTAGCGGATGGCGTCATCCTCCTGCATCTCCATATCCGATTTCAGAATGATCTGGATCCGGTCCCAATCGTAGAGCCAGCAGAGTACCAGCTCCGCGTCCAGGTTCGGCGTAGGGGTCGCTCCGGAAAGACGTGTGGCTCCCTCCCGCAGGGCCTCCTTAATCCTCAAAACAGGCTCCCCGCTCCTTTTCGGAAACGACGGCGATCATGGCGGCCAAAGCCACCTCCAGCTGTTTGTCATCAGGTTCCCGGGTTGTCAGCTTCTGCATCGCCATCCCCGGTGCCTTGATGATCCGGGTCAAGGTGGTTTCTTTTCGGCTGGACCATTTCAGGAGTTCATAGGAAAGACCTGCCACCAGGGGCAAAAGCACTAATTTCCATGCAACGCGGACCCACACAGAATCCCAGCTGATCAAGCTGAAAATCAGTATGCTGACAACCATGACAATCAGCATGAAGCTGGTCCCGCAACGGGGGTGCAGGGTCGTAAACGTCCGGGCGTTTTCCACCGTCAGTTCCTTTCCGCTTTCAAAGCAATGAATCACTTTGTGTTCGGCTCCATGGTATTCAAATACCCGGCGAATCTCTTTCATCCGGGAAATCAGCAGAATGTAGCCCGCAAAAAGAGACAGCTTCATGATGCCCTCCAGACCGCTGAGCGCCATGCCGTTGTGGATCCACGGCCTCAGGCTGCCAATTACGAATACCGGCAACACCATGAAGAACAGAATGACAAAACCAATGGAAACGAACACCGAGAACCAGATCAGGATCTGATCCGCCTTATCGCCGAATGTCTTTTCCACCCAGAGGTCAAATTTACTCTGAGACTCTATGCCGCTGCCGTCATCAAAAAACTCTGCAGAAAACATCAGCGCCTTCATGCCAATAATCAACGAATCAAAGAAGCCGAAAATCCCCCGAAAAACAGGGAGTTTGGTCCAAGCCATCCGAGCCACAGCGTTCAGCGGGTCTGTTTTTATTACGATTTCTCCATCCGATTTCCTAACCGCTACGGAGATCGTGTCAACCCCACGCATCATGACACCTTCTATGACAGCCTGCCCCCCAACGGAGCAGTATTTTTTCTCACTCATGGTATCCTCCATTAACTCTCAACGCCCATCTCCCGAAAATAGCATTCCGGGCACAACGACTGGTATTCCACATGATCCACCTGGTCTATCGCGATCTGGTGACCCTCGAAAACAAATTTTCCGTTCACTTTCCGGCCGTTCAGCAATGCTTTTTTTCCGCAACTGCAGATGGTCTTTAATTCTTCAAGACTATGGGCAAGCAACAACAATCGGGTGCTTCCCTCAAATCCCTGCATCTTAAAATCGGTCCGGAGGCCGTAGCAGATCACGGGGATGTTCTTCACCACCGCCAATTCGAACAATTGGTCGATCTGCTTGCTTTGCAGAAACTGCACCTCATCCACCAGGACACAGTGGAGCTTGCCTTGAACCTGCTGCCAATCAAGAATCAGCTCATACAGATCCATCTGGTTGTCGATACTGAGATCTACCTGCCGGGCAACGCCCAAACGGGAGACGACATGCTGTCCCCCCTTCGTATCTGTGACCGGCTTGATGATCAACACACGCATACCGCGTTCTTCATAGTTATAAGCAACCTGCATCAACGCAGTGGATTTTCCGCTGTTCATTGCGCCATAACGAAAATAGAGCTTTGACATCGCTCGTCCCTCCGAATCCGGAATTAAAAAAATGGATTAGAATTCCTTCTAATCCACCCCTACCTACTTCATGCCGTATTTCGTTTTGAACTTGTCTGCACGTCCGCCGCGTTCTACGACTTTTTGAGTACCCGTGAAGAACGGGTGGCATTCGGAACAAATCTCAACTCGAATTTCATCCTTCGTTGATTTTGTCTCAAATGTGTTTCCGCAGGCACATTTTACAGTTACCGCCTCATATTTTGGGTGGATTCCGCTTTTCATGATTTCACCTCTTTCGTTGCTGTATCGTGATTGGATGGTTTTGCATCCTCGATGAACCTCTATATTGTATCATGGTTCAAGGTGAGGGGCAATGATTTTTTCATCCCTTGATGCATCCCTTGAAAGCCCTCGCTGCAAGAGGTATGATAGGAATAGTTACAGTTTTACATGGAGGCATTTATGAACACAACCCGTTATTACTGCTGCCTGCTGATTCTCCTGATGATCCTCGCCTTCCCCGGCTGCAGTTTGATCAGCGACGAGTCCGCTCCTGAGGCTGATCTGTTACAGGACTCCACCCAGGCCCCCACCCTCTTGCTGGGCGACAAGCCCTTCACCCCTGAACCCGGGCCGGTCATGAAAGACGGAAAACTCTATCTTCCGTTTGTTGAATCCCTGACACTCTTGAATATCCCCATCCAAAGCTACCCCAAGAAAGATACCGTGACCGCTTACCATGACAACCGGTTCCTCAAAATAAATACGGAATCCTTGACGCTTTCGCGTAATGGCAAAACCCTTTCAAAAACTCAGGCGCCGCTTTTAATCAAAGGGACCCTGTACGTCTCCGCCAGCATCATTTTTGATTCCTTTAACTTAGATATCTCTTATCCGAAAGATGGTGTGATCGCCATCAATCATCAGGATAATCAGGAGAATCCCCAACTGGTGGATGGCGAATATTATGTCCCCATCGCCGTTAAAGAGTTCGATCTCCAGTTTTCTGTTCCAAAATCCTGGAGTCGCCTCCCCGGTTCCCCCTACCGCTTTGGCGAGAAATCCGACTTTGACGATTACCAAATCACCTTCCTGACCCGCCCCCTTGAAAAACTGACCGACTCAGAGCTTCTGGCGCAGATTGCCGAGGAAACCGGCACGGAAACTGGTGTTAAACCGCACCGGGACAGGGTTGCCCCACTTCAGGTCAATGGACTCGAAGGCCTCACCGCCATGTATCGCTATGATAAAGACAATACCACTGGTCAAATGATCCTCTACCTCTTCAAGCGGGACCAGACCGCCTATGTTTTTCAGGGGTGGGTCAACTCTGCCATTGACCAACAGGCAGTGATGCGGCAGCTTACAGGAATTGCACGTTCCCTGCGCTTTGGCGATATGGTGGTGGACGTACAACGGGAGCATTACATTGAAGCTCCGGCCTTTTTCGACGATGGCGTTGCCCTGAAAGGGGTCCTCTACAGCAACATAGAGGTCCGAGGACAGCTCCAGCTATCCGGAACCCTTTCAGAACGCGGGGTGAAATGGCTCTACGTGGCCACGACTCGTGGAGAAGAAACCTTGACCCAAAAAATCCCGATCAAGGATAAGTCTTTTTCTGCAGCCGTCTATACGCCGTTCGGATTGGGGAAACACGACCTTACGGTGTACGCCTCTAAAGATGAAGCACGACCGCAGGACCGGATTTTCCAGGTCAGCGTTGTCAATACAAGTCCTCAGGAAACCCGTTGGATGATTCCCAGTACCACAATCGATTCGTCGAGTGATTATATCACCAGTCAGAGCAACCTGCTTACCTACAAAACCTATGGCGACTACATGAAGGCAAAGCAGCTCTTCAACTGGGTGGCAGAAACCATCAGCCTTACGAACTCCCAAAAGGAACCCGCCCCCGCCTCGGAAATTTATTTGAAAACCACCGGGTCTGAACAGGAAATTGCCATCCTTTATGCGGCCCTCCTGCGAGCTACCGAAATATCCGCCCGGGTGGTCTCCGGTACCGACGGCGCCGTCCATTACTGGGTCGAGATGCAGATGAACGGGCAGTGGGTAGAATCGGACCCCGTTGCCGCCATTCAGAGAATGAAGGATGGGGCCCCTCTGACAGAAGCGGCAGATGCCCATTTCAATATGTCCCGCTCCTATTTTGAGGAAAAGTACCCCACCATCGACATCGCACCATGGTAAATAAAAACCAGCCTCGCGGCTGGTTTTCTTGCGTCTATCAGTTTGTAATGGTCTTGAGGATTACTGTAACGGCTTCTGCCCGGGTTGCCAAGGCCTGCGGCTTGAAGGTGCCGTCCGGATAACCGCCCATAATCTTGAAGGTCATCATCCGTTGGATGGCCCCCGCTGCCCAAGGGGATATGTCCCCCTGATCCGTCACTGTCGGTTGGGAAGAATCCGCGATGTACCGGAGGGTCCGATCCACCATGACTGCCATCTGTTCTCGGGTAATGGGTTCATCCGGATGGAACAGGCCGTCCGCAAATCCGGTGGCTATACCATTGGCGTATCCAACCCGGATCACATCCTGTGCCCAGTGCCCTTCAAGGTCTGAAAAGGGCAGGTCCTTGGTGCCCAGCATGCCCTGAGCCTTCACCAGCACTGCAATGAATTCACCGCGGGTAATCGGTGCATCCGGTCGGAAGGCGCCATCCGGATAACCCGCAATGGCCTTTTTCGCAACTAACGCATTCACCTTTTCAAGGGCCCAGTGGCCAGTCAGATCGGTAAAGCCTGTCGGTTGAACCGCCGGAGCAGCGGGCACGCTTGGGACAACTGGCGTGACGACTGGCACCGGCCCATCCTTCTGCACCGCCAGCACCGCATATTCAGTGAATATTTTGGTGGTTCCTTCAACGGTACCCTTTGTCAGGTCCACTTTGACACCAGGCAGTTCCAGCCACTGATTCGTCTGAGGATCCAGGTAGAAAATCGCAAGCCGTTCTTGGCCTGAATTCACATCCTTGGCCTTCGTGGTAAATAAGATACTCATCGGCTTGTCTATTTCTTGAGGGATATTTTTTGTCAAGAGATATACCTTATCCAAAAGTCTCTGATTGGCTTTAAAGGGGCTACTGCCATACTTGACTGAATGCATTTTCGCTTGAAACACTGAGGAATAGGTATCCGGTTCAAAGGTTACTGTGATGGTGTCCACTGCCATCACACACGCAGCACTCAGCTCGACATCGACTTCCGCGCCGCTGCTGCTTCCGCCGCCTCCGCCACCGCCACCACCGCCGCTTGAAGGTGGTGTATACACAACAAATTCCGTAAAGTGCTTGGTCCAGACAACCAGATCATCACCGACATTGATTTTACCATCACCACCATCTGGCAGGGCATTCCCCGAGGCCTGGGAGTCCGATGCGACACCGGTGGTGATTTCGTGAAAAATGCCTCCGCTGACATAGCCCACACGTTTGCCCGCCATATCCGGAATCAAAATCCGGACGGCTTGGCTGAATGTAAGGGTGTTTCCGGGGAAACCCATCTCAATGACTTTATTAACGCTGCCGCTGTCAGGACTGACGGTGGCCGTTTCCTTGATGACTGGCAGTGAGATTGAACCATTCCAAGCCGAAGAGGCCGGCGCAGATACCAAAGCACCCCCGGGGATGCTTATCTGGGCCACGGTTGCACCGCCCTCTGTCCGTGTGGCTGTAAGAGCTGGCAGGGTGGCTGTAAGGACACTGCCGGACAGCACAGGGACAGTGGTGACCACAGGATTGATTACCGCCTCCGGGATATCCAAAACCACAACATCTGCAGCCGTTTTCCCTGATAGAGACACCGTTTGAGCACCACCGCTCATCTCGGTATAATAGGGACGGGTGACCTCCAGTGTATAGGTACCTACGGTCACCCCATCCTTGGCCTTCACCGACACCGTGATGGTATTGCTCCCCTCATTGAGTGCAACCGTTTGGAAAGCGGTTCCGCTGTAAAGTGTTCCGTTCACTGTAACCGCCTGATAGACATTATTCGCAGTTGGCCGTATCCCGATCGTTGAAGTCTGGGGATCCACAGTCAGTGCATATGAGGCTGTGGCCGGGGAAAAACCGATGCTTCCGGCACTGATCTCCAGATTGTTGAGAAGGGTCGTATTCGTACCCAATGCCATGATTGCAGCATAGGCATCGATTAATCCGGCGCCATAATAATCCGGATTGCTGCCATAGCTGGTTCCGGTCGTCACCATGTGGGCTGAATCTTTAATGGCAGTCTCCACGCCGGCCGGTGAAAGTGTTGGATTTTCTGCCATAATCAGCGCTGCCAACCCCGCCACATGGGGGCTTGCCATGGATGTTCCTGACCTGGTTTTATATTCTCCGTTAAGATATGTGCTCTGAATCGCTTCCCCCGGAGCAACCACATCTACTTTCCCCGAATGAGTTATATCTGCGTTTGAAAAATCCGAAACCAAGGTTTCCCCGCCATAGACCCCCACAGCGCCAACGCCTATGACATGATTACAGGCCGCAGGATAAAAAACTGGTTGTGTGTCCACATCAGATCCAGATGAATACAGATCCGCAGCGCCACTGCCCCAATTGTTGCTATCATTTCCGGTGGCCCCCACAAAGACCACCCCTTTAGCATAGGCAGCATCGATGGCCTGCTGCTCCAGATCGGATAGGGTTGATGATCCGAAGCTCATATTGATGATATCGGCACCATGGTCAACTGCCCAGTTAATGCCTGCAATAACATCCGTTGTCGTACCATTCCCTAAATTGTTCAAGACTCTCACCGGTAGAATTTTCACTCCGCCAGCAACCCCTGCCACGCCAATCCCGTTGTTTACAATGGCGGCTACGGTCCCTGCCACGTGGGTGCCGTGCCAGAATCCATCCTCAGGGATATAATCATTGTCTACAAAATCCTTGCCGTGAACGATCGTATTGTCGTCTAAGCTTACCGACGCCAGATTGCCCGCCAAATCCGGGTGATCCATGTCCATGCCTGAATCAAGCACTGCAACAGTCACTGTGTTTAAATTCGACGTGTAATTCCAACCGTACAAATCATTCGCACGGATTGCAAAAATTCCCCACTGTGAATCCCATTCAGGGTCATTAGGGAAATCTGTCGCCACGCTGTCGAGAGCGTGGCGGATAATCAGGGGCTCCACCATCTCCACATCACTTTTTTGCTCAAAAACCTGCATTGCAGATTCTATTTCAACCGAATCCAGACTCATGGCCATAACCCCTTGGGTTTGTGGCTGTTCAACTTTTCGCGTTTCAAAGGTCCCATCCGCATACTGCACCACAAAATACTTCTCACTGACCAGGGGATCCTCCAGATCTATCTCCTGATCATCTACAACCGCTGAATACTCCATCCCTACTGCTGCTGCGCTTACCTCTGGAGTAACCGCCTGCGCTGCAGGCGACTCTGTTACAGACTCTGGTTCAGGTTCAATCGTCCCAATCGCATCTGGTTCTGAAGTTATTGGGGCTTTTGTTTCTTCGACTACCGGTTCGATTACCGGAACCGGCTCAGGAATTATATTCGTCGGTTCTTCCACAGATGTGACAACAGTGCTCGGCTCTATATCTGCTAGAGCACGCCCCATATTGAATTGACCCACCAGCATAAGGAACACAAGTGCAGTTGCCAGTTTTCTCTTGAACATTGATCCATCCCCACTTTCTATTCTGTATGAGCGCCGCGGGCCCCAAGGGCTACCACCGCATCCCGATCATGCCTCCTTACTATTGAACCATGTTTTTATCCCCCACGCAATCATTCAGTTATATATTCCCAACATATCCACGCATTCACGAAACCGTGAGCCAACAACAAAACCAGCCTTTCGGCTGGTTCGATGATCTTACTTTGCAAGTCCCAATATTCCTCGGGCTTCATCCGGCGTAGCCACTTCACGGCCAATTTCCTTGGCGATCCGCACGATTCGCTCCACCAGTTCCGCATTGGTTTTAGCCAAGACACCCTTGCTGTACCATACGTTGTCTTCAAAACCGACACGGACATTTCCGCCCAGTACAATAGCCATGGTTGCCAATGGTGTTTCCGTTCGGCCAATTCCCGCCACTGTCCAGGTGCTGTTTTCCGGAATACATCGGATCATATGCATCAGGTCTTCCGGTGTCCCTGGGCAAGCACCGGGCACGCCCAACACAAAGTCGAAGTGAATCGGCTGCGACAGTAACCCCTTCTTCACGAGGGCAAGCGCATTAGCGATCATCCCCCGTTCAAACACTTCAATTTCAGGTTTCACACCCATTTCCTGCATTTTCGCAGCAAATAGTTCCATGGTCTCTTCAGTGTTCATAAAGACATCGGGCCCAAAATTACAGGTGCCTGCACTGAGGGTTGCCATTTCTGGTTTCAACTCAACGGGTTGGAGACGTTGCTCTGCAGTATGCCATACCGCGCCCCCTGTAGATGGTTGGACGATAATGTTACACCGTGCTTCGATCTTTTCTTTAATTTCCTTGTAAACCGCATAATCCTGCGTCGGATTGCCTTCGGCATCCCGCGCATGAACATGAACGATGGATGCTCCTGCTTCCCAACATTCATAAGCCGCTTGGGCGATTTCATCCGGCGTGACAGGCAGGTTGGGTTGTTGCTCTTTTGTTACCTCGGCCCCCGTCAGGGCGGCTGTAATGATTAATTTTTGCATGGTACACTTCCTCTCATGGGTTTGGGTGGGTGAAAAGTAAACGCCATGATTCCATGTTCTCAACTTTGATTATCCCTGCTGGTTGCAAAAAAGTACAGGAAAATTCACACAGCCCGGTGATTTTTTTGTTCAAAGACAGCTCAATAAAAAGGAGGGGCCGAAGCTGACTGCGGCTCACAAGGACAATTCTGCCTATGTGAAGCCGCATCAGCGACGTCCTCTCCTTCATCTGATTGTTTGAAAATGTAGATTACCTTACGCCTGCATCCGCTTCTTTGCTTTCACTTTCTTCAGTCGGAAGAAGTCTTCACGCTCTTTCTCCTCAAGGACGTCGGAAATGAATTTTACAATCTCGCGGTATTTAGGGATTTGAATCTTATCCAGCGCATTAGCCCGCTTCTGAGTTTTCTTGATTTCGAAAACCAGCTTGTAAACTGAGGTATCAATTTCAGCCAGTTCGTAAATCAGGTATTTCAATTCCCGGTATCGTGCAACTGCCAAGTCCAGTGCTGGATTTGTTCTGAAGAAACCGAAATAGGCTTCCAGCTCTTCTTCATCGTATGAAACGGTTGGTATTTCAACGCCCATAACGCTTCGGAGAAGAATCTTGTAAGCCTTCTCTTCCGGAACCGAAATGGAAATTTCACCAACTGCACTGCTCCCAAGAGTCACCTCTGCGAATTGCAATGCCTGATACGCTTCAATGACCAGTACAGAGATCCTTCCCTGGATGGATTTGGCACGGCCGGTGAGGGACATCAGCTCCTGAATCAGCACGTTCCGCTTCTTATCCAAAAGTTCAAAGCCCTTCACGGAAAACGCCAGGATAGCTTTGGCCCGAAGCAGACTGGATTTAGTTGGGGCAACTGATTGGTACATATTCTCCTCCTGCCCGTTTCGCGCTAATCGTTATGCTTTAACGCGTTTACTGTAATGCTCATCCAGGAACCGGTCATCGATCCGGGCAAGTTCAATCCGTGGCATCATCGCCAGCAGATCCCAACCCAGCTCTATGGATTCATTGATGGAACGGTTAACATTGTCGCCTTGACCCAGGAACTGGGCCTCGAAAGCTCTTCCGAAATTCAGGTAAAGCTTATCTGCATCCGAAAGGTCGCTCTCCCCGATGATCTGGGCCAGGGCGCGGACGTCCTGAACCTTCGAGTAGCAGGCGAAGAGTTGGTTGGCGACGTCTGCATGGTCTTCCCGGGTGTAACCTTTACCGATACCGTCCTTCATCAGACGGGACAGGGAGGGAAGAATGGCCACCGGTGGGAACACGCCGTCCTGATGCAGTTCACGACCCAAAACAATTTGTCCTTCGGTGATGTAACCGGTAAGGTCAGGAATCGGGTGGGAAATGTCATCGTTAGGCATGGTCAGGATCGGCAGGAACGTGATGGAGCCAGTCTGGCCCTTCATCTGACCGGCACGCTCGTAGAGGGAGGCCAGGTCGGAGTACAGGTAACCTGGGTAACCCTTACGGGACGGTACCTCTTCACGGGCTGATGAGAGCTCACGGAGGGCTTCACAGTAGCTGGTGATGTCGGTCATGACGACCAGAACGTTGATGCCTTCTTCAAATGCCAGGTATTCCGCAGCGGTCAGGGCACAACGGGGTGTGCTGATCCGCTCGCTGACAGGGTCATTGGCAAGGTTCAGGAAGAATACAACCCGGTCAAGGGCGCCGGCCTCTTCAAAACTTCTTCGGAAGAAAGCAGCGTCGTCGTTCTTAACGCCGATAGCAGCGAATACAACAGCGAACTCTTCAGTGGAACCTTCGCCAAGCTGAGCCTGACGAACGATCTGAGCTGCCAGTTCGTTGTGCGGCAGACCGTTACCCGAGAAAATCGGGAGCTTTTGTCCCCGGATCAGGGTAATCAGGGTATCGATGGAGGATACACCCGTTTGGATAAAGCTTCGTGGATATTTCCGGGCGATCGGGTTGATCGGTCGACCGTTGATGTTTCTGTTCAGGTTGCTGAACACCGGTCCGCCGCCATCGATGGCGCGGCCGATACCGTTGAATGTTCGGCCCATCAGTTCTTTTGATACTTTGATTTCAAAGGGTTTCCCAGTCAGGCGAACGGAGGTGCTGGACGTTGTCAGTCCGGAAGTTCCTTCGAAAACCTGGGCAATGATGGTATCCCCTTCAATCCGGATGATCTTTCCAGTACGCTTACTGCCATCCGCGCTCTCAATCTCTACAATTTCGCCATAGAAAGCACCTTCGACTCCTGAAAGGACAATCAGAGGTCCTTCGACACGATCTAAGCTCAGATATTCTTTACGCATAGTTTCACTCCCGTCAGGGTCAGTCGATTTTGATGCCGATGGATTCCCGGATGTGTTTGCTCATCCGGTCCTCCATGACACTCCCGAAATCGGGGATCTCGACAATCAATTTTTCCTTGCTTTGAAGTTTGAATTCCATAACTTCTGCTTCTGCCAGAGACATGACATCCCGTGTCAGTATGATGATGCCGATGTGGGAATCCGACAGGTATTCTCTCAGGCGTCCAAGAAATTCCTCCCGGTTAGTCACCAGGCATCCTGCAATTCCTGTGAGGCGCATCCCTGTGAGCATATCCGGGTTTTGGCTGATCAGTACCGATCGCATATCCGTAGCCTATACTTGTTGCAGGATCATGATGGAAATAATCAGACCGTAGATTACAATCCCCTCTGCCAAACCGATGAAGATCAGTGATTTACCAAGAGATTTTGGATCTTCAACAACTGCGCCAAGAGCGGATGCGCCAACAGGACCTACTGCGAATCCAGCGCCGATACAAGCCAGACCAGTGGAAAGCGCTGCTGCGATAAGACCCAGTGAGGAAGCCTCGCTCAGGGGTGCTGCGCCTTCAGCTGCCAGAACCACATCGGGAACCATCATTGCAAAAGCGCCCAGGACCAGCATCGCTACTGCAGACAGGTTCAGACCCAATACTTTCTTCATGCCTTTAACGCCTGTTCCTTTTCCTTGCTTCAAACAGATGATCCCAGCTCCGATTGTTCCGATAACCATTGCAACTGTCATAAAGAGAATGAATTTCATGATATTTTCCTCCAATATTGTTTATTTGATGACGCGCATAATGCATTCGTCCGCTTGCCGCTCAAACCTTTACGCCTTGTATTCTGCGCTGAGTTCCGTGTAGTACGTGTCGATTTCCTTCATCAGTCTGCCGATGCCGCGCAAGTCGTCATTGGGGATTGTGAATTTCATCTTGGTTATCTTGCTGAACAGTTCTTCATTTCGCACCTTGGAGATGGGGATCCCTTCTCCGATAGCGACCTGAGCCCGGTCATGGAGATACTTGATCAGTTGGAGCATCAGGTACTGCTTTGGCAGCGGAACAAAGGTATCCACTTCATGGAAGGCGCTTTGCTGCAGGAAGCCGACTCGGATGACCTTGGCGATTTCAAGAATCAGCCGCTGATCATCAGGAAGAACGTCTTCGCCAACTAGCTGCACGATATCCATCAGTCGGTTTTCCTCATGGAGCAGCTTCAGCATTTCAGCCCGCAGCTCGATGATGTCCTCGCTGACATTCTCACGGTACCAGGGGGTCAGTGTTTTGACGTAGCCGCTGTAGCTGAACAGCCAGTTGATGGCGGGATAGTGACGGGCATAGGCCAGTTTCTTATCCAGACCCAGGAAAGCATTTACAAAACGCTTCGTATTCTCGGTAACCGCCTCGGAGAAGTCACCACCGGCCGGTGATACGGCGCCGATGATTGTTACTGAAGCTTCGGTGCCTTCAAGGGTGATGATGTTTCCGGCACGCTCATAGAATTCAGCCAGACGGGAAGGCAGATACGCAGGGTATCCATCCTCAGCAGGCATCTCCTCAAGACGACCGGAGATTTCTCGAAGGGCCTCGGCCCAACGGCTGGTGGAGTCGGCCATGATGGCAACATCATATCCCATATCCCGGTAGTATTCAGCAATCGTGATCCCAGTGTAGATACTGGCTTCACGGGCAGCTACCGGCATGTTGGAGGTGTTGGCGATCAGGATTGTCCGTTCCATCAGAGGCTTGTTGGATTTCGGGTCAATCAGCTTCGGGAATTCTTCAAGAACGTCCGTCATCTCATTGCCCCGCTCACCGCAACCGATGTATACGATGATATCCGCGTCAGACCACTTGGCCAGCTGATGCTGGGTCATGGTCTTTCCAGTTCCGAATCCGCCTGGGATCGCAGCTGTTCCGCCTTTTGCAAGGGGGAAGAAGATATCCAGTACCCGTTGTCCGGTTACGAGGGGCTTGCTCAGGATCAAACGCTCCCGAACAGGTCGCGGCTGCCGTACTGGCCATTCCTGAGCCATTCTGACACCGATCTCCTTGCCGTCCTTGAGGCGCAGGCCCAGTACTTCTTCTTCGATGTTATAGCGACCGGAGGGCTTGACCCAGGTAACGGTTCCTTCAACATTTGGAGGAATCATAACCCGGTGCTTGATCAGTGATGTCTCCTGAACTTCGCCGAAGAATGCCCCCGACTTCAGAACATCGCCCACATTCACTGTGAAATCTACCCGCCACTCTTCTTCTGTATCGATGGAGATCAGTCCGATACCTTCTGCAATGAATCCGGGTGAAAAGTCGTCAATACGCTGCAGGGGTCGTTCAATCCCGTCGAAGATGTTACTCATGAGACCTGGGCCCAATTTAACGGACATTGGCTGGTCTGTGGGGATAACTGGCTCGTTAATACAAAGGCCTTCTGTTTCTTCATAGACCTGCATCGTCCCGATATCCCCGTTCAGGCCGATGATTTCGCCGATAAGCTTTCTACTCCCTACCATAACCATCTCGCGCATAGCAAAATCCCGCATTCCGCTGGCTTTTACTACCGGTCCGTTGACCATGGTCACTCTGGCCTGACTTTTATCCATTGTTCATC
>CAYRIO010000022.1:0-60336 GCA_964424355.1 uncultured Peptostreptococcaceae bacterium | reverse complement strand
GCCAAGGGTACTTGGACCGCAGGGTCCCGGGAGAGTAGGTCGTTGCCGGGTTAGATAAGATGAGCCGAGCGTTAAGCTCCGGCTCATCTTATTTTTAAGACGATTTCCAAGGTTGGTTTTTAACAGATATCGCGGAGTGGAGCAGTTGGCAGCTCGTCGGGCTCATAACCCGAAGGCCGTAGGTTCGAATCCTGCCTCCGCAACCAAACAAACGCCCTGGAATCTTTGATTTCAGGGCGTTACATTTTTGCGATTGTGCTTTGCCCGCAGAGGGCTTTGTTGATAAAAAAGGAGAAAATATGTTATTTGAAAAATTGAACCTCATTTCACCGATCCGTGAGGCGTTGAGGAATGAAGGGTACACAACACCAACGGATATACAGAAACAAGCAATCCCTCCTCTTCTGGAAGGAAGGGATCTGATTGGCTGTGCTCAGACAGGGACAGGGAAAACTGCCGCGTTCGCGATCCCGATTCTGCAACTTCTTGCGGAAGAGCGGAGTAATTCACGGGAAGCGCGAAAAATAAAAGCATTGATACTTACCCCCACACGGGAACTGGCGGTTCAAATTGGGGAGAGTTTTACTGCTTATGGGAAGCATACGGGCCTTAAAAACCTGGTGATTTTTGGCGGCGTATCACAGAAGCCTCAGACCGATGCACTGCGGCAAGGGGTGGATATCCTGGTTGCTACGCCGGGTCGGTTGATTGATCTGGTGAATCAGAAGCATATACATCTGCAGCATGTGAAATGCTTTGTGCTGGATGAGGCGGACCGCATGCTGGACATGGGACTGGTGGCGGATGTGAAGCGAATCATCAAGCATCTTCCCGGAAACAGGCAGACGATGTTATTTTCTGCTACGATGCCATCAGAAATAGCGAAGTTGGTGGATTCGATTTTGACAGATCCGGTTAAAGTTGCGGTTACACCTATTTCGTCGACAGTGGATATCATTGAACAATCCATCTATTTCGTAGGAAAAAAAGATAAGAAATCTCTGTTGTTTCACTTGCTGAAGGATAAGGGGATCATATCAGCACTGGTATTTTCACGGACGAAGCACGGGGCAGATAAGATTATCAAGGATCTTGCCAAGGGGGGCGTTTCAGCCCAGGCGATCCACGGGAATAAATCGCAGGTAGCACGGCAGCTTGCCCTGAATAATTTCAAGGCGAAAAAGACACGGGTTCTGGTTGCCACAGACATTGCGGCCCGGGGGATTGATGTGGATGAGCTGTCCCATGTCATCAACTATGATCTGCCCAATATACCGGAGACTTATGTCCACAGGATAGGGCGGACGGGCCGGGCAGGTTTTGGCGGCGTAGCGATTTCGTTTTGTGATGTTGAAGAGAAGCCGTTTCTGAAGGATATTCAAAAGCTTATTGGAAAGTCGATACCGGTTGTTACGGATCATCCCTATCCCTTAGCGATTACCGCTGAAGCGGAAAGCGCTGATGCGAAGAAGAAGGCTTCGGCCTTGAAATCCGCACCACGGAGTTTTCACAGCAGAGGCAGACGCCGATAGTCAATAGAAGAATCGTGCATAAAAAGAGAGTCCTTCAGAATGATATTCAAATCATTTTGAGAGGGCTCTCTTCTATTCTTCGTCTCCGTGAACGATGAAGATTCCGATGATGACTGCGGCCAGTGCCAGTAAAAGGATGGGACGCAGGGTTTCTTCAGGCAGGAGCAGGGCTGAGAGGAGGACCCCCCAAACCGGTATCTGGAATTTGTTGATGGAAATCTGGCTGACAGGATGGTGTTTCAGCAAGACATACCAGATGGCAAAAGCGGCGGCAGACAGGAATGAGAGATAAAACAGCAGGGTGCCGGAAATCCAGGTAAAGTGAATCGAATCAAAACCAGAAAGTCCCCCCCCGGCAAGAATGAGAACAATGGAACCCAAGGTCATCTGATAGCCTGAAACAACGATGGGATCCATGTGCCGGCTGGATTCCTTGGCGAGAATCAGGGAGTAGGCACCGAGAAACGATGAGAACATAATCAGGCCATCTCCCAGCCAATTGAACGATAACGCGGTGTTCCCTTTGACATTGGCCAGGAGAACGCCGCCGAACCCAATGATGAGACCCAGCCATTTCTTGACGGTCAGGGAGTCGTTCTTGTAGTGGAAATGTGCCAGGATGATGGCGAAGAACGTGCCGGTGGAAACGATGATCGACCCGTTGATGCCGGTGGTGTTGAACAATCCGAAGTAGAAACAGAGATACTGGATGGTGGTTTGGATGAATCCGATCTTCAGGAGCATGGGCCAGTCTTTTCTCTGGATGCGCAGATCCAAGCCAGTGACTTTCGCGAAAGCCAAGGTCATGAGTCCGGCAAGGAAGAAACGATAACCTGCAAAGAGAATCTGGTAGGTGACGGGTTTATCCACCAGCCCCAGTAATTTGTTGCTGATCTTCAGGATGGGAAAGGCACTGCCCCATAGCAGACAGCTGATGGTAGCCAGAATGGGCACGGCTCGTTTATCTTGTATTGTGATCATGAAAACCTCCTCGTGTTACAGTGTAGCACGTTTCCGTTGAGAGCTGTGACATTAAAAAAACTCTTGATTTGTTCAGAGTTCCTGTCTCCCGGATTTGGATTTAGTGTATACTGGAATTGAATCTACCTAGAGGTGCTGACTGTGGACAAAATAGTAGAAATTCTTTCCAGTTTGAATATTGAGCAGGACATCGGCATAAACAACATCATCGATATACTGATTGTATCGGTGGTGATTTATAAGGTGCTGATGCTGGTTAAAGAGACCAGAGCGGAACAATTGATCAAGGGAATCATTATCCTCCTGATCGCCCTGAAATTCAGTGAATGGGCGAATTTGGTGGTTATTCATTTTTTGCTGAAGAACACGGTGACCATTGGTGCGGTAGCGCTGCTGATTGTCTTTCAGCCGGAACTGCGGAAGGCACTGGAATATCTGGGGCGCAGCAAGTTCCTCAAGCAATCCTTCAGCGAATTCATGGATGAAGATGTAGAAGACCATATCCATGAGCTGATGGATGCGGTCACTGCACTTTCGAAATCGCAGACCGGGGCGCTGATTGTTCTGGAGCAGGAGGCACCGCTGCTGGATATCGCTGCGACGGGGACCCGATTAGACAGCCGGATAACCGCAGAACTGGTGCAGAATGTGTTTTTCCCGAATTCTCCCCTGCATGATGGCGCCATGATTATCCGGAAAGGACGCATTGAGGCGGCTGGATGTATTCTGCCGCTTTCAGATAACAATTTTATCAGTAAAGAACTGGGAACTAGACACCGGGCGGCTTTGGGACTGGTTGAAAATACGGATGCCTTCGTGCTGATTGTTTCTGAGGAAACGGGGACGATCTCCATGGCACGGGAAGGCAAGCTTCACCGGCATTTGGACAGCAGAACCCTGGAGAAGCTGCTCCGCAGCGAATTGATTAAAGAGCAGAAAAATGCGTCTCTGCTAAATTTTTGGAGGGGCAAACATGATGAATCGCCTAAGTGAGAGGCTGCAAAAAAATCCTGTAACCCGGAATGCAGCTCCGAAACTGGCTTCTCTGCTGTTTGCGGTGCTTCTGTGGGTTTATGTCATGGATGTGGAAAACCCAGAGATGCTGAAGGTGATCAAGAACGTTGACATTACCGTCATCGGTGTAGAACGGCTTGAAGCTCAGAATCTGGTGCTTTTGGACAGTAGTTTGCCGGAGATTGACGTGACGGTGAAAGGGCGACGGACGGATGTGAACAATATCGAGCGGAGTGATATCCGCCTGACGATTGACATCAGCACCCTGGAGCAGGGCGAGCACACAGTGCCTATCGACAGATCGGTGAATTTTGAAAACATCGCGGTCACAGCACTTTCAAAGCGTTCGGTGGATGTGACTCTGGATAAGCTTTCGGAGGAACTGAAGCCTGTTGCAATTTCCTTTAAAGGCGAGGCGAAGGCTGGGTTCTTGACGGAAGCGGCTGTTCCAGACCCGCCGATGATCCTCGTTAGGGGACCGGAATCCTTGGTGAAGAAGGTGACGCGCCTACAGGGCGAAGTGGATTCTGCCAGTATTACGGCAATGACAGAGGCCCAGATCCCTATTCATCCGGTGAACAGCGCAGGAAAAGCAGTGGAAGGGGTCACGGCAACGGTAAAATCCGTGAAAGCAACGCTGAGTCTTTTTCAGGTGAAAAATCTGGCGGTGAATCCAACGCTGACTGGAAAAGTCATGGATGGGTTTGAACTGGTGGATGTTCAGGTCAATCCCAGCACAATCTCACTCAAAGGGACAGAAGAGCTCCTGAAAGAATTCACGTTCCTGAAGACCAAACCCATCAATCTCAATACCATCACGCAGACGGATACGGTTAACGTGGAACTGGATTTGCCGGCAGGGATTGTTGCTCCGGATTTGAAGGGACCGCTGAAAGCCCTGGTCCGCATCGAAGCGGTCAAGACACGGGAGCTGACGTATAACCCGGAAGAAGTGCAATTCATCAATGTAGCAGCGGGGACCGCCGGGAAACTGCCGGGCCCCCTCAAGATACGCATTAAGGGGATTGAAAGCCTGGTGGATGCGGTGAAAAAGGACGATATCAAGTTGCGGGTAGATCTGGCAAATCAGGCTCCGAGCCGTGTGAATGCGAATATGATCTATGATGTCGGTGCGATATACAGCAGCCTTCAGATCGATCCGGGCCGTGTGGAAGTTGATATCGTGAGTCAATGAGAATCGAATAGTGAAGGATAAACAAGCCGTTGAGGAGAGATTGCCTCAGCGGCTTTTGCAATTATTTGCACATCTTGTGCAGGTTTAGTATAATTATTCATATGAAGTCGGATTCAAGCGAGGAACCTATGGATAAGGAAATAAAGCTGATCATCAATGCGACCCATGATGCGATGATTGCGGTAGACACGCAGGGGCGGATTACGCTTTTCAACCAGGCGGCTGAAAAGTTGACCAAGCAGATTGCAGGGAATGTCATCGGCAAACCAATCGAGCAGGTGATTACCTCCACAAGACTGCCCGCCGTCCTGGCAAGCGGGCAAGCGGAGCTGAACCAACGGCAGCATCTGGGTGATGTTGAAATTATCACGTCCCGGATGCCGCTGGTGGATGAGAACGGTTTTGTCCTGGGGGCCGTGGCGATTTTCAGGGATATCAGTGAGATGGTTATTTTAGCGGAGGAGATCACAAACCTCAAGGAAATCCGCGGCATGCTGGAAGCTGTTTTCAATGCCACCCAGGATGCTATTTCCGTGGTTAACCAGAATGGCATTCACGTGTTGATTAACCCGGCCTATACTCGGTTGACGGGTTTGTCCTCCACGGAAGTCATCGGAAAAGATTTTTCGGTGGACATTGATGAGGGAAGCGGCGGAGCCAGTGCTCATCGGAAGGTGTTGGAAACCCAGAAGCCTGTGGATGGCATTGTGATGCGCAGCGGGAAATTCAAAAGAGAAGTTGTGGCCAGCGCGGCGCCTTTTCTGGTGAACGGAGAGCTGCGCGGCAGTGTAGCGGTGATCCGCGATATATCAGAGATCAAGCGCCTCAGCAGTGAATTGGATCAGGCCAAACAGATCATTCGGAATCTGGAAGCAAAATACACCTTCGCAGATATCATCGGGACAGATCCTTTGATCGAGGAAGCGATCAGCAAGGCGGAGGTGGCTGCGGCAACGCCTGCAACGGTTATCTTGCGTGGAGAGAGTGGGACGGGAAAAGAGCTGTTTGCCCATGCCATTCACAACGCCAGTAACCGGCGCAATGCCCAGTTCATCCGGGTTAACTGTGCAGCCATCAGCGAAAACCTTTTGGAGAGCGAACTGTTCGGCTATGACGAAGGGGCCTTTACCGGCGCAAGCAAGGGAGGGAAGGTGGGGTTCTTCGAACGGGCATCCGGGGGCACGATTTTTCTGGACGAGATTGGCGAAATCAATCTCAATACCCAGGTGAAATTGCTACGGGTCCTTCAGGAAAAGGAGATTGTCAGGGTTGGCGGGACCAAAGCCATTCCGGTGGACGTCCGGGTCATTTCCGCCACGAATCTGGACTTGGAGCGGGCGGTTGAGGCGGGGCAATTCCGTAAGGATCTTTACTATCGCTTGAATGTGATTCCTATTGAAATTCCGCCGCTGAGGGAACGGCGCTCAGATCTGCCGGCTCTCGTGGATCATTTGATAGCGCGGTTCAATCAGGAATACGGGCGCAGTGTCACTGCCATCAGCAGTGGGGCATTGGAGCGGATCAGGCAATATGACTGGCCGGGAAACATCCGGGAGCTGGAGAATTACCTGGGCCGTGGGATGATCAATATGCGGATCAACGAAAAATTGATGGATATCAACCATTTGCAGGGGTTTGACGGGGCCAGCGTGTTGAAGTCGATTCCGCTGAAGCCCAAAGAATCGATGGAGTTCAGCGGGGTTGAACCTCTCAAGGAGAAAACGGAGGCCTTCGAGAAGCAGTACCTGATGCAGGTGCTTCAGGCCATGCATGGCAGCAAGACAGATTGTGCAAAGGCCCTGGGCATTTCAATCCGAACCTTGTATTACAAGTTGGAGCGCTATGGCCTTCTTGTGCCGGGGGATTGCTAAAATATTGTACGTGTTAAAATATCTGTGTAGACACGTGGGCGTGTCTTATCTATAATGGAAGATACAAGCGGTTCGACTTTGAGGACCAGCCATCAGGAGGCACAGTATGCGCGAATACGTTTTGGCAATTAATCCAGGCTCCACATCGACAAAGGTTGCGCTGTTCAAAGGCGCTGAAAATGTTTTGCAAAAAAATCTGGATCATTCTTCAGCTGAGTTGGCGGAATTCAAAAGCATCACGGACCAGTATGAATACCGTCGGGATATGATTGCGGCCTGGATGGCCTCCGAAGGGTATCACCCGGATCAACTTCTGGCAGTGGTGGGCCGCGGGGGCCTGCTGAAATCCATGCCTTCCGGAACCTATGTGGTGACGGAGCCCATGATGGAGGACCTGCGCATCGGCGTTCAGGGGGATCACGCTTCCAATCTGGGAGGGCTGATTGCCCATGGAATTGCGATGATGGCGGGAATTCCAGCGTATATCGTGGACCCTGTGGCTGTAGACGAATTTGAGGATATCGCCCGGATTTCCGGAATGCCCGAAATCCAGCGCAAGTCCCTGGCGCATGCCCTGAATGTCAGAGCTGTGGCCTTCAATGCCGCGAAGGACCTGGGCCGGCCGATGGAGGAGATGAACCTGGTGGTAGCCCATCTGGGTGGCGGCATCTCGATTGTCCCCCTGAAAAAGGGCAAGATGGTGGATGCGAATAACGCCAATGAAATGGGACCCTTCTCGCCGGAGCGTACCGGAAGCCTTCCTGTCGGTGATTTGGCCAAACTCTGTTTTTCAGGGAAATATACAGCGGATGAGATCAAGCAGAAAATACGCGGTAAGGGCGGCCTGGTGGCTTATCTGGGGACCAACGATGCCCGGGAAGTGCTGAAAATGATTGAATCTGGAGACGTCCATGCCAAACTGGTCTTCGAGGCCATGGGCTATCAGATCGCCAAGGAAATCGGCGCCATGGCAACGGTGCTGAAAGGAGACGTCAATGCGATTATCCTGACCGGAGGCGTGGCTTATTCCAAATACCTGACAGACTACATCAGTGAAAGGGTGGCCTTCATCGCACCGGTGATCCTGAAACCTGGAGAAGACGAAATGTGGGCACTCAACGAAGGGGTACTGCGTGTGATGTCTGGACAGGAAGACGCCAAAATTTACGAAAATGAAGTAAAATAAAGAGAAAGATGATTGGGCCGTCAAGGGGTGGGGTATGCAATGAATTGCACGCTCTGCCCCTTTTGCTAAAAATTGCATGCAACAAATTGCACACACCACCAGGGGGACGTTGCCGCGTCATTCCTGAAGAGCCGGTGTTGCAAGAGTTGCAAAAGAATTGTAGGGATGCAAACTTTTTGGCATGGCGCTTGCATAATAATACAGGTGAAGAATAACGTTTTCCTGATAAGGAGAGGTGCCAGGTATGATAAAAACACTGAACGAAGTTCTGGAAATGGCTAAAGTGAGAGGACCTAAGATCGTGGCAGTCGCTTGCGCCCAGGACGAGGATGCCCTGCTGGCAGTGGAAAACGCCAGGCAGAACGGAATCGTCAATGCGGTACTGGTGGGGGATCTGGAAAAAATCAAAAGCATCGCAGAGGCCAATGGCATTGACCTGAACGCCTACACATGTATCGATATCCCGGATTTAACCGAGGCTTCCCGCAAGGCTGTGGAGCTGGTGTCCACTGGAAAGGCTCATATGGTCATGAAGGGGCTGGTGGATACCGCTATCATCCTAAAGGCGGTCCTGGATAAGGAAATCGGTCTGCGGACTGGGAATGCCCTGTCCCATGTGGCTGTTTTCGATGTGAACACGCACTATCATAAACTGTTGCTGATAACCGATGCGGCGATGAACATTGCGCCGGATCTGAACACCAAGAAGCAAATCATTGAGAATGCTGTGATTGTTGCAAAAGCGCTGGACATCGATACCCCCAAGGTGGCAGTCATCTGCGCCAAAGAAAAGGTGGAGCCAAAGATGCCGGCGACTGTAGATGCAGCAGAACTGCAGGCGATGAACGAACGGGGAGAAATCACCGGCTGTCTGGTCGGCGGTCCCTTGGCTCTTGATAACGCGGTTTCCCTGGAGGCTGCCAAGCTGAAGAAAATCACTCATCCTGTAGCTGGAGATGCCGATATCCTGCTGTGCCCGACCATTGAGGCGGGCAACGTGCTGTATAAGACATTGGGCTTCCTGACAGATGCCCGAAGCGCCGGTGTGATCGTTGGGGCAAAGGCACCGGTGGTACTGACCTCCCGGGCTGACAGCGAGGATGCGAAGCTGAATTCCATCGCGCTGGGCGTTCTGATGGCGGCAAAGGGCTAGAAAGGTATATGATGCTATTATTTTGAGAGGAGATTGTGAATGGAAGCATTTCGGATCTTAGCGATTAACCCAGGTTCAACCTCTACAAAAATTGCGATTTTTGACAACGATAAGCAGGTGATGGAGGAGACCCTCCGGCATCCAACGGAAGAGATCAACAAGTACACCCACATCTTCGAGCAGTACGATTTCCGCATGAACGTGATTCTGGATACCCTGAACGAAAAGGGGATTAACCTCACGAAGCTGAGCGCGGTCGTGGGCCGTGGGGGGCTTTTGAAGCCCATGAAGGGCGGCACGTATGCCGTGAACGATGCAATGATTGAGGATCTGAAGGTGGGGGTCCTCGGGGAGCATGCCAGCAATCTGGGGGGAGTTATCGCCCATGAGATCGCCAGCAAACTGAATATCCCGGCATTCATCGTGGATCCGGTGGTGGTGGATGAAATGGCACCGGTGGCCCGGGTTTCCGGAATGCCTGAGATTCCTCGCATCAGCATCTTCCATGCGCTGAACCAGAAGGCGGTTGCAAGACGCGCCGCCGATGAGATGGTTCGGGACTACCATGACTGCAACTTCATTGTCGCCCATATGGGAGGCGGTATTTCAGTTGGCGCCCACGAAAAAGGGTGGGTTGTGGATGTCAATAATGCTTTGGACGGCGAAGGTCCTTTCTCACCGGAGCGGTCCGGCGGTCTGCCCGTAGGCGATTTGGCAAAGCTCTGCTTCAGCGGGAAGATTTCCCATGGGGACCTCAAAAAGAAAATCAAGGGTCAGGGTGGCCTGGTGGCTTACCTGAACACCAATGATGGCCGGGAAGTGACCCAGATGATCCAGGACGGGAATCAGGAAGCCGAGCTGATTTACAAGGCTATGGCCTACCAGGTTTCCAAGGAAATCGGCGCCTGCGCCACCGTGCTCAAGGGGAAAGTGGATGCGATTATCCTGACCGGCGGATTGGCCTACGATAAGACGTTCATCGGCTGGATCAAAGAGCACATCTCATTCCTGGGGAATGTAATCGTGTATCCGGGAGAGGACGAAATGTCCGCACTGGCTCTAGGCGGTCTTCGGGTTTTGAAAAAGGAAGAAGAAGCGCAGATTTACGCATAAAGGAGTACCATGCTGAACGATAAACGGATTCGCATCATTATTGGTCACTACGGCAGCGGAAAAACGGAGTTTTCTGTAAACTACGCGATGAAGCTGGTGGCAGCAGGGCATAAGACGGCTTTGGCGGATATGGATATTGTGAATCCCTATTTCCGGAGCCGGGAGAAGGCTGAGATGATGGAGGCCCTGGGAATCCGGGTGATATCCGGAAGCCGCGGCCACCATGCCAACCTCGACTTACCCATGGTTTCTGCCGATGTGCTGTCACCGCTGCAGGATCCTTCCTACAGCCTGGTGATGGACGTAGGCGGGAATGCGGTCGGCGGCCTCGTGATTGCTCAGTTCCATGATTATTTCAAAGCCGGGGCTTACGACATGTTCTGTGTCCTGAACCGCTACCGGGAGGATACAGTGGATCTGGACGGGGCGCTGCGGCATATCCGTTCCATTGAAGCCACCGTAGGGGCTCCGGTAACCGGACTGATCAACAACACCCACCTGCTGCGGGAGACCACAGTCAGTGATGTGCTCTACGGTCAGGAGTTGGTTGAACAAGTGTCTGCTGCATCCAGGATTCCTGTACGATATATCAGCGCACTGGAAGAGGTTGCTCAGGATTTGCCCAAATCACTGATGGGGGAAGTGTTCCCCCTGAAGATGTACATGCGGGAAGCCTGGATGTAGCCCATGGTTGTATGCCAGCCAAGGGCCGGCATACAACCAGATCTGCGAGGACCCTCGCAGATCGCAAGCGCAGCTTGCATGGGCTTCAGAGGATGAAGCAAAGCGGAATCCGAATAGCCTTACAAGCGCAGCTTGGCACTTTTGTCTTCAAGAGCAGTTCAGCACTGCAGTCTTCAAAAACGGTAGGAAGCACAGCGAACAAACTAAGGAGGTAAAATCGTGGCAAAAGCAAAAGGGAAAGTCATCATTGATGAAAACAAATGCAAGGGTTGTGGTTTGTGTGGGATAGCGTGCCCTGTGAATATCGTCACCTACGACACGAGCAGGATCAATTCCAAGGGATATCATCCCGTTACGATCTCAGATATGGATAAATGTATCGGTTGTGCAAACTGCGCCACAATGTGTCCGGACAATGTTCTGACCATTGAGCGAGAAATGGTTTAAGGACAAGGGGGAGAGATAATGGCGAAGATATTGATGAAAGGGAACGAAGCGATCGGCGCGGCTGCAATCAAAGCTGGATGCCGTCACTTTTTCGGATATCCCATCACACCACAAAACGAAATTCCGGAGTATATGGCCAAGGAAATGCCCAAGGTGGGCGGCGTATTCGTCCAAGCAGAATCTGAGGTAGCGGCCATCAACATGATTTACGGCGCGGCGGGTGCCGGAGCCCGATGTATGACATCCTCATCCTCCTGCGGCATGGCCTTGAAGCAGGAAGGGATCACCTATATCGCAGGGGCTGAACTGCCCTGCGTTATCGTCAATATTTCCCGTGGCGGCCCTGGTCTTGGCGGCATTCAGCCCGCTCAGTCGGACTACAACCAGGCGACTCGGGGCGGCGGCAATGGCGACTATAACCTTCTGGTGTATGCGCCCGCCAACATTCAGGAAATGGTCGATATGGTACAGGAAGCATTTGATGCGGCGGATTACTACCGCAACCCTGTCATGGTCATGGGCGACGGGATGATCGGTCAGATGATGGAGCCCATCGAATTCACTGAGATTGCCAGCGGACGTGCATTGAAGGAAAAAACATGGGCAACCGTAGGGACCGAGGGGAAGAGAAAGCCGAACATTATCAATTCCCTGGCGCTGGATCCTCAGGATCTGGAGAATCACAACATCAAGCTGCAAGCGAAATATCAGGAAATGAAGGATAAGGAAGCCCGCTATGAGCTTTACAATATGGAGAATGCCGAAGTGGTTCTGGTTGCTTATGGCACGACTTCCCGGATTGTGAAGAATGCTATTGCGGATCTGAAAGCTGCCGGGATCAACGCCGGCCTGATCCGTCCCATGACACTGTGGCCGTTCCCGGTAAAAGCCTTTGAGGGCCTTCCTTCAACGGTGAAATCACTGTTGACGGTTGAAATGTCAATGGGTCAAATGGTAGGTGATGTACAGCTTGCCGTGAAATGTCAGCTGCCGGTTGAATTCTACGGCCGTTCCGGTGGGATGATTCCTACGCCGGAAGCCATTGTAGACAAAGTGAAGCAGATGCTGGGAGGTGCGAAATAATGGCAGTCGTATTCGAAAAAACAAAGGGACTCACCGATAAAACGTTCCACTACTGCCCGGGATGTACCCACGGGATCATTCACCGGATTACGGCAGAAGTGCTGGAAGAACTCGGTGTATTGGGAGAAACAATTGGTGTGGCACCGGTAGGCTGTTCTGTACTGGCTTATGAATACTTCAATTGTGACATGCAGGAAGCTGGTCACGGTCGGGCACCGGCGGTTGCAACCGGCATCAAGCGGGTTCACCCGGACAAGGTGGTCTTCACGTATCAGGGAGACGGCGACCTGGCCTCCATCGGAACCGCTGAAATCGTCCACGCCGCGCACCGGGGCGAAAAAATCACCACGATCTTCGTCAACAACGCTATCTACGGCATGACCGGCGGCCAAATGGCTCCTACCACCCTGATCGGCCAAAAGGCCACTACGGCTCCCTATGGACGGACCTCCGAGCATTCCGGTTTCCCCCTGCGGGTTTCCGAAATGATGGCGACGATCACTAGCGCCGTATTCGTAGAGCGGGTTTCTGTGGATACCCCAGGCAATGTACGGAAAGCCAAGGCTGCTATCAAGAAGGCGTTCCAGGTTCAAATCGAGGGGAAGGGCTTTGGCATTGTTGAAGTGCTTTCCACGTGTCCTACCAACTGGGGGATGACACCGGTGGATTCCCTTAAATGGCTGCAGGACAATATGATCCCCTATTATCCGATGGGGAATTTCAGGAAACCGGAATAGGAGGAAGAGTTCATGCTGAATGAAAAAGTAATCTGTGCAGGCTTCGGTGGACAGGGGGTTATGTCCATGGGCCAGCTTCTCACCTATGCAGGCATGCTGGAAAACAAACAGGTTTCCTGGCTGCCCTCCTATGGTCCCGAAATGCGGGGCGGAACGGCCAATTGTAATGTAATGATTTCCGAAGGACCGATCGGCTCTCCCGTTATCACCAATGATGCGACTGCTGCAATCCTGATGAACCTGCCTTCCTTGGATAAGTTTGAAGAGAACGTGGCTCCCAATGGCATCGTGATTGTGAACAGCTCCCTGATTCCCAAAAAAGTCAGCCGCCAGGATGTGAAGGCATTCTACGTGCCGGCCAACGAAATCGCCGGGGATCTGGGGAATGTCAAAGCTGCCAATATGGTAATCCTCGGAGCTTACCTGGAACTGGCATCCTATCCTGTTGCCATCGAATCCATTGTTGAAGCACTGAAAAAAGTGTTCGGCTCCTCAAAGGCTCACCTGATACCCATGAATGAAGACGCTCTGCGTCGTGGCGCCGCTTCTGTCAGAAGCTGAAGAGCCATCCATAAAGAAACCGTAAAATACTGCCGCAGATTCTTGCGGCAGTATTTTTTGGAATTAAAGTGAACAGATGTGAATAATCCTGAAGCACGCTTCCTATGATGGAGGTATGACTGAATTCAGGAGCGTTCCATGAGCAAACGAACCATGTATCTGGCAGATGCCTCCCTACTACTGGTTGCCCTGATCTGGGGAAGCGGTTTTGTAGCGACAAAGACCACCCTGGTTGAAGTGACCCCCTATTATCTGATGGCTTTCCGCTTCGCCATCGGAACCCTGCTGCTGGGAGTATTTTTCTGGAAACGACTGATCACGGCAACGAAGCAAGACCTCATTGCAGGTTCCGTTATCGGTTTTTTCATGTTCAGCGCTTTTGCGGCACAGACCATCGGGCTGCTCTACACCACTGTCAGCAAGCAGGCTTTTCTGACGGGAACAAATGTGGTGATCGTTCCCTTTCTCGCCTGGGCATTATACCGTAAAAAACCGGATGGGTTCGCGTTCCTCGCCACATTCATTGCCTTGGCAGGAATCGCCCTTCTTACCTTGCAGGGGAGTTTATCCCTTGGGTTGGGGGACAGCCTCACGCTTCTTTGCGCCGTTCTTTTTGCCGGGCATATCGTCTCCATCGGACACTTTGCAAAGGATCAGGATCCTATTGTCCTGGCGACGATTCAAATGGCCTTCACAACGGTGTTTTCCTTTATCTTTGCGGCAGGCTCCGGTGAGCCCTGGCCTGTGCCGAACATGACGGGGTCTGGTTGGGGCGGCATCATCTACATGGGAATTGCCAGCTCCTTCATCGCGTTCACGATTCAGAACGTTGCCCAGAAATACACCACTGCCACCCATGCGGCTCTAATCCTCTGCCTGGAATCGGTTTTTGGCACGCTGTTGTCCGTGTGGCTCCTGGGAGAGTCCTTGACCCTTAAAATGATCCTGGGCTGTGTCTTGATCCTGTTGGCAATCGTCACGGCAGAGACGCGGTGGGAGTTCTTGAAAAAGCCGAAGGCGGTATTGGAAACCGAGGGGTGAAGCAGCAGTCATCCTGGCCCTGCGGAAATTTGCAGGGCTTTTTTTATTGTGATAAAATGGATTGGCACTGATGTGATACGCACTTACAGGAAACGCAAAGGGATCTTATGAACATACACTCTGGAGGACTTATGGGACAATTGTTTGGAACTGACGGTGTACGGGGCGTTGCAAACCGGGAACTGACACCGATACTGGCTTATCAACTGGGGCGTTTCGGGGCCCATGTCCTGACGGAAGGGACCCACAAGGCTCGGATCCTCATCGGTATGGATACCCGGATATCCGGGGACATGCTGGAGCATGCACTTGTCGCGGGGATTCTTTCTGCCGGCTGTGATGCCATCTGTCTGGGCGTCACAACGACCCCAGCGGTGGCGTACCTGACCCGTCATTACGGAGCCGATGCGGGGGTCATGATTTCGGCCTCCCACAATCCTGCTCGGGACAACGGCATTAAATTCTTCAACAGCAAGGGGCTGAAGCTTTCCGATGCGGTTGAGAATCAGATTGAGGATTTTATCCTCAACGGGAAGGATCTTCCGGTAATTCCCGGCGGCACTGAAGTTGGCCGCTGTGAAAAGCATCGGGAGGGAAACCGGATCTACAGCGAATTTCTGAAAACGACCATTGAAGGGGATCTCACCGGCTTGAAAATTGCCATGGACTGTGCCAATGGGTCTGCGTTTGAGATTGCGCCCAGTCTGTTTCGGGAATTGGGAGCGGAGGTGACGGTCACCAATAATCACCCCGACGGACTCAATATCAACAACGACTGCGGATCCACCCATCCGGATAAAGTGGCCCGGCTGACCCAGGAAGTAGGGGCCCATTTGGGTCTCGCTTTCGACGGCGATGCGGATCGCTTGATCGCTGCGGATGAAAATGGCCGGATTATTGACGGGGACCGCATGATGGTCATCTGCGGGATTGATATGCAGCGGGCTGGGACCCTGAAGGGCGACACCATTGTCACCACCGTGATGAGCAACATCGGCTTGGATCGCGCGGCAAAGGAGAATGGCATCAAGACCTTCCCCACCAAGGTAGGGGACCGGTACGTTCTGGAAGCCATGCTGCGGGACGGCTATTCTCTGGGCGGCGAACAGAGCGGGCACCTCATCTTCCTCAACCACAACACCACGGGAGACGGAATCCTTTCGGCCCTTCAATTGGCAACCATCATCAAGAAGACAGGGAAGCCCCTATCGGAGCTGGCCAATGTCATGAACCAATACCCGCAGATCCTGTTGAACGCCAAGATAAAGAACGGCAATAAGAACAGCTACCTGGAGGATCCGGTGATTTTCGGCCGCATTCAGGAGATTGAGGCAGCCATGCACGGTGAAGGCCGTGTGCTGATCCGACCCTCCGGAACGGAGCCCCTGGTACGGGTGATGCTGGAAGGCAAGGATCAGGAGCAGTTGAAAAACTATGCCAGTGAGCTGGTGAGCTTGATTGAGGAGCGTCTGTAATGCTGACCATTGGCATCGATTCCGGCTCCGTTGCGACAAAAGGGGTGCTGTATAACGGTCAGACCATCCTGGACAGGATATTGATTCCTACCGGCTGGAGCCCCCGGGACAGTGCTCGGGAAGCTTTGGATACCCTGTTTCAGAGAAACGGGCTGAAGACCGTAGCGTGTGTGGTGGGAACCGGTTATGGTCGGATCACCATGGATTTTGCCCACAAGCTGGTGACGGAAATCACCTGTCATGGGCGGGGGATCCACACCTTGAACCCAGAGATTCGGGCCCTGATCGATATCGGCGGTCAGGATTCCAAGGTCATTTCACTGGACGCTCAGGGTTCTGTGCGGGAATTCATGATGAACGATAAATGTGCTGCGGGAACCGGGCGGTTCCTCCAAAATACCCTGCACCACCTGGGCGAGGATATCAGCCATCTGGACGCTTTGGCGGCGGGGGCAATCCCCCAGAAGATCACCAGCATGTGTACGGTTTTTGCGGAAAGCGAGATTGTTTCGCTTTTGGCCAAGGGGATTGATAAGCCGGGGATTGCCGCTGGGATTGTGGAATCCATCACGGAGCGGGTAGCATCCCTGCTGGGACGGGTGCGTATCGACGGCGAGGTGGCCTTCACCGGGGGCGTATCCCAATCCCTGGCAGTGTGCCATTCCCTGGAACGACGGATTGGGAAACCCTTGTACCGGCCGGAATCGGCCCAATACATCGGCGCTGTGGGGGCCGCAGTGATCGCCTGGGGAGAAATTTCGCCGGAAATGCCTGTCCTTCAAATAGGTTGAACAACAATAAACCGCTGGGCTCACGATAATGTGAATCCAGCGGTTTTCTTATGGTGTCGTGCGATTCTTGGATTTGAGTGGTTCCTACAGCATCTCCACAAAGGCGCCGAGACGGGTCTTCAGTTGGCCGATATCGGCTTGGGAGTAGTCGGTTTCCAAGGTCATGTAGGGGATGTTCTTTTGGTTATTGACAAAGTCTTTGATCTTTCCGGTTTCAATGTTGTAGGTGTGGCAGGCAGTCAGCACCACATCCACCACGCCGTCCGCTTTGGTCAGGGCGATCATATCCTCCAGGATATCCAGGCGCCCGGTGTTCTTCATCATCACGGAACAGGGGATGTTCAGGTATTTTTCAGAAAGGGCTTCCATGGGATCCTTGGACTCATCAACCAGCTCCCAGTTGGCTTTCAGGCCCATGCAGTTCTCAAAGCTGACCACGACGCCACCGGATTCTTCGATGATCGACACGACTTTTGCAGAGGCGCCGCCGATGGGACATCCGGTGATCAGGACCCGTTTGGCATCAGGGGATACAGCGTGGCTGTTGTTCTTCGTCCATTCGGCTTTCAGATCGGCCGTCATCTGATTCAGTTCTTCGACGAAGGTGGTCTTGTTGAACTTGAACATGGCGCCTTCCAACACCTTTTGCATCTGAACGCCGGTGATGGCGGGAGGCGTCAGGGCGCTGAGCTCGCAGAAATTCTTGATGGCCTGACGTTCAAGGTTTTTCAGTTTGATGACTTCCCGAAGCTTTTCATCGGTGATCTCCACGTTGAACTTTTGCTCCAGTTTGTCCTTAAGAGCGAACATCTCGCTTTTCCACAGGGCCTTGGCGGCATCGCCGGTTTTCTTCTGCGGCAGCTGCATCACATGCATATCCTTGAGCTCGCTCATATACTCATACATCTTTTTCTTGCCATCGCAGGTGGTTTCACCAACAATCAGGTCTGCGAAATAGAAGTATGGACATTTATCGGTGATGGCGAAGCCGTAGCTGGATTTGATCAGGGGACACAGGTTGCGGGGCAGCACTTTTTCCGCTTCGGCGATGGGCTCCTCACTGGTGCCGCAGAGGCCAACCTGGATTGCGCCGGTTGCCATGATCAACTCCACGGGGGTAAAGGTACAGTAGGTACCGACGACGTTCTTGCCATCTTCCTTCCACTGTTTAACAGTCAGGAACCCTTGTTTCCGTGCATCTGCGAATTCTTCGAACTGTGCGGGTAAGTTGTACATGGTCCGTCTCCTTAGGGGTATGGTGTCGTATTTTCATATGTCATTATTATATTCCTACCCTAAGGAGAACTCTAATAGCGTATACTAATGGATGCGCTCCCAGGTATTCGAAAACCGAATACCTGGGATGGGCACTCTATCAATGCATTTTAAGGGGCCGCTTGAAGGCGAACGCGCCACAAGGAGGTGCAAATTCCTTGTTTGAGAAGCGGGGCAAGCCATGAAGCGGGTTTTGCAGAGAGAATTCCATGATTATGGTAGCGGGACCTGGGGTAAATACTGAAAACAGCATCAAAATTCTGGCGCTATTCAGAGCCATCAGGGGTGCCGCGATGGAAGACCTGGGTTTAGATAATCTGCAGCGGATCAAGAAAAAATTATTCGAAATCATATCGTTCCGCCTGGTGATCCCAGTACTGGCTCTTTCGGTACTGGTTACGGGTGTGGTTGGATATATGGGATTAAAGAGCATTGAAAATTTGCAAAAACAAGGTGCCCTTTCAATTGCACAATCGGTTGAACGCTATATCGGAAACGGTGAACGGATGCTGGAAGCGGTATCCGGGATGGCGGCGGAAAATCCTGAAGGAAACCTGGAGACCATTCTGGACGAGGCGTGGAGAGCGTATGGTTATTTTGAAACCCTGTATTATCTGGACTCCGACAGAAAAATTGAATTTGTGGCGCCCGGCAACCTTCAGCTGGTCGGTTTAGATTTGTCCAATGTGCCCGAGCTGGATGAGGCGAAGGGTTCGGACCGGTTGATACTGTCCAGGCCGTTTCTGTCCCTGCGGACCGGTGATCCTGCCATTCTAATGATTAAGGCACTCCCCATCGGGGGGTATATGGTAGGAGAACTGAACCTCAGTATCCTACAAGGGGAGATTCAAAAGCAAAAGAGTCTGCTGCCTCAGGGAACCGTATTCATTATGGACGAGATTGGTACGCTCTTAGGGCATCCTGAGGGGCGGCTGGTGAAAGAGCAAACCAGCTGGTCGAATAAAGCGATTTTTAAGTATGGCAAATTTGAAGATATCTCGAAAATCTATTGGGATCAAGGTGTTTTATATCTTGGCAGTACACAGCGGATTTCTCAAAAGAATTGGATTGTGGTGAACCAGGTGCCCCTGAAAACAGTGTTTCTTCCCTATGCGGTAGGGTTGCTGTTTGCCAGCGGTGTGGTGATCTCACTATTGATAGGGCTTTTTAAAACCTTAACGGCCATTTTAACAGGAAAACTGGTGACGCCGTTATTCCATCAGGCAACAACGGAAAGTGCGTTTCGCCAAAAGGCGGAGGCGGCAGCTTCAGAAACCGAACTGCGGTTTCAGGCGATCTTCAACCAAACGTTCCAGTTTATCGGGTTGCTGGATCTGGACGGACGAATCCTGGAATTCAACAACACGGGGATTGAAATGGGGGGATATGGTGAAAAGGAATTAAAGGGGGCTTTTTTTGGGGATCTTCCCTGCTGGCGTTCTACTGAAATGAGGGTAAGCGCTATCCGTGAGGCCTGTGTCCATGCGGCAGAAGGCCGCAGTATCCGGATGGAAGTTGTTTGTCCCACCAAAGAAGGTGTGGAACGGTATGTGGACCTGTCCATAAAACCGTTCATCAATGAATCAGGAGCAGTAACCATGCTGATCTCTGAGGGGAGAGACATCACGGAACAAAAAAGATCTGAGCTGTCACTGATTGAAATCAATGAGCAGCTGGAAGCCCGGGTTTTTGAGCGGACCCAGGAGCTGGAGGTCCTCAATGGCGAGCTTGGTGCAATCAACCAGGAATTGGCAGTTATCAATCAGGAGCTTAATCATACGAACGAAACACTGAACGAGGAAATTAAGGAACGGACATTGGCTGAAGAACAACTGGCTCTTGCAAACACTCAATTGACCCGTGCGTTGGATGAACTTAAAAACACCCAAAGGCAAATGATCATGCAGGAAAAAATGGCGGCGCTGGGCGAGCTGGTTGCGGGGATTGCTCACGAAATCAACACCCCAATCGGCATTGGGATCACCGCTGCATCTTATCTGGATAAAGAGATAAATGAGATGAACATGCTTTTTTATCAGGGAAAGCTGAGGAAACAGGAATTTGAGGCGTTTATTGGAACGGCACAGGAGTCATCTGGAATGGTATATAGAAACCTCATCCGAGCAGCGGAGCTGATTGGCAGCTTTAAGAACGTTGCAGTGAACCAAAGCTCAGATATTTTGAGTCCCTTCAACGTGAAGCATTTCACAGATGATATTCTGGTCAGTATGAAGCCGAAATGGAAGAACACCCCCCATAAGGTTCTGGTGAACTGCCCTGAAAAATTGGAGATGCAGGGCTATCCGGGAGCATATTCACAAATCATCACCAACTTGCTTATGAATTCCTTTGCCCATGGTTTTATCGATGTTCGGGAAGGCATCGTGAAAATTGATATTGAACCTGGGCCGGAGGGGATTGTACTAAGGTATTCGGACAATGGTATGGGGATCGAACCCGAAATAGCAGAGAGTATCTTCATGCCGTTTTTCACAACCAAACGAACACAAGGGGGGACCGGTCTAGGGCTGTACATTGTCTACAATCTTGTCACACAAACGTTCGGAGGTGCAATTTCATTCAAGAGCACACTGGGTGAAGGAACAGAATTTCTAATCGTTTTCCCTTATGCGCTGGCTTAATAAAACCGGAAGGGATGAATACGTCAGAGAAAAGGAGGGATTGCGGGATGAAAAAGGCGATGCTTATGGGGTTGGTTACAGCACTGGTGTTCACAACGGGATGCGGAAATACGGCGCCGGTTAAAATTGGCTTTTCGGCGCAGCTCACGGGGAAGCAGGCAGAGCTGGGAGTGCAGCAACGGAACGGCGTGCTGATGGCGGTAGATGAAATCAATGCAAGGGGCGGTGTTGCAGGGCGGACCGTCGAGGTGATCGTTAAGGATGATCTTGGCACCCCGGAAGGGGCCATAGCCAGTGACACGGAGCTGGTCGCGCAAGGAGTGGTCTGCATTATCGGCCATGCCACCAGTGCATTGACGATCGCGGCATTACCCGTGACAGAGAAGGCCAAGATTGTTTTAATGAGCCCGACAACCTCCTCAGCGGACCTGGCGGGGAAGGATGACTATTTTATTCGGATCATTCAATCTCTGATTAACCGGGCCGAGGGTTTGGCAACGTATGTTCATAATAATGCCAAGGTTACAGAACTGGCCGTTGTTTACGATACCGCCAACAAGGCATATGCAGGCAACTATTGGACGGTGTTCTCAGGCAAGTATACCCAATTGGGAGGCGTTATCGTTTCAGAGGTAACGTTTGATTCCTCAAAGGGTGAAACGGACTTCGACAGCTTGGTAAAATCCGCCAAGGACAAAGGCGCCAAAGGGTTTATGATCATAGCATCGGATACAGATACCGCCCTGTTTGCTCAGCGAGCCAGGGTTCTGGGCTGGGAGGTTCCGCTGTTTAGCTCCGCATGGGCTCAGACGGATGTGCTTATAAAAAACGGGGGCAGCGCGGTAGAAAACATGGTCTTGGAGCAGTCGTTCACACTGCAAAGCCAAGAGCCCAGGTATTTGGCGTTCAAAAGCCAATTCAAGGAGCGTTTTGGTAAAGAACCTTCGTTTTCAGGGGTTTTGGGGTACGAAACCATGCTGACCCTGGAGAATGCCTTAACTGAAACCAAGGGTGAAGCAACCGGATTGAAGGAAGCGTTGCTTAAAATTAAGGATTTTGATGGGTTGGTGGATACATTTTCCATCGACCCCTATGGGGATGTCATCCGCCCTTATTATTTGGGGATTATAAAAAATGGGAAATATGAGGATCTGGATAGCTTTCAACCGGTACCCCAATAATCAAAGGGGCAATCCATCAGGGGAGAGTGATTTTCACGCCGCGCTTATTCACGGATAAGCGCGGCGTTTTTGTGGAGCCGTGGCTGCTGTGGGAATCATATCCCTAAAACAATGGAAGCAGTCAACAGGATCAATCGATTTAAGTTAAATTGTCGAAATATTTTGACATCATATTCCGGCTCTGGTAGAATCATTTTTAATACCCGCCGGACTTACAATGCCCTGAGCGTGGAAAAAAGGCCGCGAACATCGGCCGATAAAGGAGCTGTTTCAAATGAAAGTTTCAGAAGCAATTGTAAAATGCTTGGAAAGGGAAGGGGTCACCACGGTTTTCGGGTATCCCGGGGGAGCGATCCTGCCGGTGTATGAAGCCCTGCGCACCTCGTCGGTCAAGCATGTACTGGTTCGGAACGAGCAGTCGGCGGCCCATATGGCCAGCGGCTATGCCCGGGCATCTAACCGCACCGGCGTCTGCCTGTCCACTTCCGGCCCCGGCGCCACCAACCTGATCACCGGTATTGCCACGGCGTACATGGATTCCATCCCCATGGTGATCATCACCGGTCAGGTCAAATCGGATTTCATCGGGAAGGATGTCTTTCAGGAGGCCGATATCACCGGCGCCACGGAGCCCTTCACGAAACACAACTACCTTTTAAAACGGGCGGAAGATCTGCCCCGGATCCTCAGTGAAGCCTTTTTCATCGCTTCCACCGGTCGGCCGGGCCCCGTACTCATTGATATCCCCGTAGATGTGCAGCAGGAGCACATCACGTTTGATTACCCTGGAAAGGTTGATATTCCAGGCTATAAACCCACAACAAACGGTCACGCAGGCCAGATGAAACGGATCATGCAGCGGATCAAGAGCGCCAAGCGGCCAGTTATCTTTGCCGGCGGAGGCGTGCTGCGATCCAATGCAGAAGCAGAATTGAAGGGCTATGCTGAAAAAGCAGGGATCCCCGTTGTGAACACCCTGATGGGGATGGGGGCATTCCCCATGGACTCTCCCTATTTTGCGGGACTCGTAGGGACCCATGGCCACGAATACACCACGAAGATATTGAGTCGCGCCGACGTCATCATGGTCATCGGGGCCAGGCTGTCAGATCGGGCTGCCCGCAATTTTGCCGCCTTGTGTGCCAAGGCGGATATCATCCATGTGGACATCGACCCCGCTGAAATCGGCAAGATCGTCAACCATCAGATTCCGGTGGTGGGAGATGCCAAGAATATCCTGAGCAAGCTGGAAGAGTGCGCTGAGCGGCTGGACACGGATGAGTGGATGAAGGAAATTGCAACCTATAAGGAGCCGGTGCGCCTTTCAAAAGCGGATCGGGAGAACTATGTGCACCCGGGCTACGCCATCGGTCTGCTGTCTGAGATGATGGCGGAGGATGCCATCCTGGTAGCGGATGTGGGGCAGAACCAAATCTGGACCGCCCGGCATTTTCAAGTGAGCGGCAAACGGCGCTTCATGACCTCCGGGGGTCTGGGCACCATGGGTTATGGCGTATCGGCATCCCTCGGCGCCAAGCTGGCATGTCCTGAAAATCAGGTGGTTGCAGTGACTGGAGATGGCGGGCTCCTGATGCTGTTGGGAGAACTGGGCACCATCGCGGAATCCGGTCATGCTGTGACCGTCCTGCTGTTGAACAACCGCCGGTTGGGAATGGTCCGTGAGCTGCAGGACAATACCTATGGGCGGGGACGGCAATTCGGCGTGTACTTCGAAAACAGCCCCGATTTTGTGCAGATCGCTAAGGCCTTCGGCATGCAGAGCAAGCGGGTGGAGCGGGAAGAAGACCTTCCCCAGGCGCTTTCAGAAGCCCTGAGCAGCAATGTTCCCTACCTGTTGGAATGCATGATCGATCCCGAAGCGGCGACACTATAGGAGGCCCCCATGAAAAGACAAATTCTTTCCTTACTGGTTGAAAACCATTCCGGTGTCCTGAGCCGCATTGCCGGTCTCTTCAGCCGCCGGGGCTACAATATCGAATCCCTTTCCGTTGGGATGACAGAGAATCCGGATGTTTCCCGAATGACCATCATCGTCAATGGGGATGACGCCATCCTGGAGCAGATCAAAAAGCAATTGAACAAACTGATCGACACCATCAAGATTACGGAGCTGGGCATGGAGAACGCCGTGCTTCGGGAGCTGGTGCTGATCAAGGTGAAAGCGGAGCCTCACAAGCGCTCGGAAATCCTGGAGATCGTTACGATCTTCCGGGCCAAGATCGTGGAAGTGGCCCCCAAAACCCTGACCGTGGAGCTGACCGGAGACGATAAGAAGATCATGGGATTCCTGGAGCTGCTCAGACCCTACGGCGTGGTGGAATTCATCCGTTCCGGCTGCACGGGGATGGAGCGGGAGATGGATCTGAAGTTGGAGGAATGATTAAAAGAACACAAAAGGCATACTCAAGAATAGCAGCGCGATGCGCTGCTATTCTATTTTTTGATAGTAAGGGCCGCACTATTCGGAATTGTGATTTGATTTTGACTAAGTCTTTCGGTATTCTATGCGAGGGTAAACACTTAAGCTTATATTCATACATAGGGCGCTAATGATAATTGATATCGGTTGGAAACGTGAATCGTGTAAGTGTTTTTTGAAATCTGACTAAATTACTGGGTGTTGATTGGTTTGCCATGATGCTGTTTTTTTAGGCACACCCATGCAGGGAAGAAGTGAGGAAAACATGCGGAAATATGACAACAGCTATATGGATGAAATTGATGAGAAGGTTTATCTGGAAGGCATTTCAGCAAAAGAATCAGGACGGAAGGTTGTGGGAATCTACTGTGCTTTTACCCCTCACGAACTCATTGCAGCTGCGGGGGCGATTCCGGTCTCCCTCTGCGCAGGCGCGGAGAAACCCATCGCCAAGGCGGAGGAGCACCTTCCCAGAAACCTGTGTCCCCTGATCAAGGCCAGCTATGGATTTGCCCTGACAGAGGGGTGCGCCTATTTCAATGCGACGGATTTTCTGGTGGCGGACGCTACCTGCGACGGCAAGAAGAAAATGTTTGAATTGATGAATCGGATCAGACCCCTGCACCTCTTGCAGCTGCCGCAGACTTATGACACAGAAGAGAGCCTGAACTACTGGATCGGTGAACTCCACCGCATCCAAGCCTTTATCGAGCAGGGAACCGGGAACCGGATCACGGCGGAAAGCCTTTGGGAGCAGATTGATCTGTATAACCGTTGCAGGGCGATGACACTCTCGATCTATGAACTCAATCGGGGTGATCTGCCACAGGTGACAGGTCGGGAAATTTTAGCCATCACCGGTGGGGGCGGTTTTGAGGTGAATTTGGAGGATCGGCTGACGGAAATGGCGCAGGCCCGGCAGGAAATCCTGGAGCGGGGCAAGACGCCGGAGTGGCAGTCTGAAGTTGCTAATAAGCCCAGAATCCTTCTGACGGGCTGCCCGGTAACGAATCGAAAACTGCTGAACACCTTGGAAGACAGCGGGGCCATCGTCGTTGCCATGGAGAGCTGCGGCGGGCTGAAAACGGTGGGTGACCGAGTTGCGCATCAGGGAGATCCCTGGCACGCCATGGGGGTCTATTACCTGAACACCGCCTGTCCCTGCATGAGCCCGAACCCCAAGCGTCTGACCATCCTCAGCGACATCATCGATGCGTACCAGATTGATGGGGTAGTGGAGCTGGTCTGGCAGGGATGCCACACCTATAACATTGAAGCGTTTCAAATCAAAGAGCATGTGCGGGAACATCACGGAAAGCCCTACCTTCAGATTGAAACCGATTACAGCGAAAGCGATCTGGGTCAGATTCGCCTGCGGGTGGAGGCTTTTCTTGAGTTAATATCTTAAGGGGGATTTACAACATGAGAAAGATTTTAGCATTGATGCTGGCGGGGATCATGGTCCTTTCAGCAGGCTGTTCCGCGAAGGCGGCGGCACCGGCAGCGCCTGCTCCGACACCGGAACCGGCAAAAGCGGCGTACAAGATCGGCATTGTGACACCGACGCTGTCCACCAGTGAGGATGAGTTCCGGGCGGCCGACAACATGGCGAAGAAGTACCCGGACATCGTGAAGCACATCACCTTGCCGGAAAACTTCAGCACGGAAATCGAGACGGCTATCAGCCAGATCGTCAGCCTTTCAGATGATCCCGAAATGAAGGCCATCATTGTGGTTTCCGGTCAATCCGGTCTCCTTCCAGCCATTCAGAAGGTTGAAGAGAAGCGGCCTGAAATCATCACGATCACAGCCCCTATCTGGGACGATCCCGATATGATGGCAAAATATGTGGATATCAACCTGGATACCGATTGGGCACGCCGGGGTGTGACGATTGTTGAGAAAGCGCAGAAAATGGGCGCCAAAACCTTCATCCACTACTCTTTCCCGACCCATTTGGCAAAAGAAGCCATTTCCAAGCGCAAGGACATGATGAAGCTCACCTGCGAGAAGCTGGGCATCACCTTTGTTGAAGTGGTGACGCCGGATCCTCAGACAGGGGATGGTGTGGGCCCGATGCAGCAGTTCCTGCGAGAGGATATCCCCCGTCAGATTGAAAAGTATGGTCCTGACACCAATATTTTCGGGTCCAACTGTCCGATGTATGATGTCATCATTGATGAAGCCCTGAAGCTGAAGTTCATTGTGGCCGAGCAGTGCTGCCCTACGCCTACACAAGCGTTCCCCACGGTCATGAACCTGGAGATCGCCCCAGAGGATGCCGGGAATTATGAAAAGATCAACGGCATGATCCGTGAAAAAGCGAAAGCGGCTGGCATGACAGGCCGCCTGGCTGGCTGGCCGATCCCAGTCACCATCTTCCTGCCGGAGTATGCGGTGGAACTGGCGAAAGATATGATCGACAATAACAAGAAACCTGAAGACGTTCTGACCAAAGAATTCCTGGATTCCTTCGGGAAAGAGACATTCAATGTCGGTGTGGATTTCGCACCCATGAAACCGGAGTCAAAGAACTACTACATGATGGTCATGGAATCAATTTTCTACTAAGAATAAATCACGTGTGATGTGAAGAGATCGCGTTTACAAGTGTGACTTCGCGAGGATTGAAATGACGCGGCGATCTCTCCCTTGAACTGTTCTTGCTCCGAGGAGTTTACAAAGAACAGGGTCGATGGGAGAGATCGCCGCGTCGCTATGCTTCTCGCGAAGACATGCATCACGTTTCAACGGCATATCAAGGAGAGGCATCCATGGACCCAGTTCTGCAGGCAGTAGGCATCACAAAAAAATTTGGTGACACCCTGGCTCTGGATGCGGTGAATTTTGATCTGTATGCCGGCGAAATCCATGGACTGTGCGGCGCCAACGGTTCCGGTAAAAGCACCCTGCTCAACATATTGAATGGAAACAGTGTCATTGAGGAGACCGGTGGATTTTCTGGAGAACTACGGGTGGCGGGTTCACCGGCCCGGTTCCGCATCCCGCTGGACAGCGCCCGGCATGGCATCGGGATGGTGCATCAGGAACTTTCCCTGATCGGGGATCTGGATGTGGCGTCGAACGTGCGTCTGGGGCATGAGGCCAGCGTGCCGCTGACCGAAAAGCTGTTGGGATCTTCTCTAGCGCTGATTGATGAAAAAAGCACCCGGCAGGATGCAGAAACGGCCCTGGAACGGATGGGTATCGCGATGGATGTCCGGCGGCGTGCGGGGAACCTGCCGGTGAATTTGAAGCAGTTCGTTGAAATTGCCCGGGAAATCGGACGGCCCCTGAAGGTTTTGATTCTGGACGAGCCCACCGCCTGTCTGGGAGCGGGGGAGGCGGAACGGCTGATGGGGGTGCTGCTGGAATTGAAGGCCGAAGGTGTGGCGATCATCTTCGTATCCCACCGGCTGGAGGAGCTGAGAAAAGTCTGTGACCGGGTGACCGTGTTCCGGGATGGGAAAACGGCGGCCCACTACCAAAACAGTGACATCTCACTGGAAGTGTTGGCACGGGACATGGTGGGCGAGGCAGTGATTTCTGCCCTGCGCGTGGCTCCGGAGAAAGGAAACAAGAAAGAACCCATTCTCTCTCTCCAAGAAGTGAACTGCCGGGATGATGAACGCCCCGGCGTCAAGCTCTCGCTGGATATCTACCCAGGGGAGGTCCTGGGCTTCACAGGACTTGCAGGACATGGACACAATCTGCTCCCCTACGGACTGATGAACCTGCTTCCCTGGACGGGGCACATTCGATTCAAGGGGGAGAGGGTATCTCCGGAAAATGCGGGTGCCCTGATCCGAAGGGGGCTCTTCTTTCTGCCGGATGAACGGAAGGAGCTGGGGCTTCTGTTGGCGGGAACCGTGGAGGAGAATATGGTTTTTGCAGCCCGACACTGTCTGGGGAGTTTTCTGCACAGGTTTCTGGTCAACGGGTTGTCGGTGTTGAATCGCAAAGCATCCCGAAGGGACACGGAGGCGTTGATCCACGGCTTGGGAATCCGGTGTACGGGTCCGGATCAGCCGGTTGGGCAGCTGAGCGGCGGGAATCAGCAGAAGGTCTGTATTGCCCGGGCGCTGATGCTGAAGCCGGACCTGCTTTTCGTGGGGGAACCCACCCGGGGCATGGACATCTATGCCAAGGAAGTGATTCTGGAGCAGCTCCTGATGATGAACCGGGAGTATGGAACCGCAATCGTGATCGCTTCCGGTGAGTTGGATGAGCTGCGCCGGGTGTGCGACCGGATCGTTGTGTTTTACGCGGGCGAAGTGGCTGGCATCTTTCCGTCGGATACCGATCGGATTGAGCTGCTCCGAGCCATGGCCGGAAAAGGGAGGGAATCATCATGAACAGACTGCGGATCGCTCTCCCCACCTGCATCATCGGAGGCTACAACCTGCTCCTGCTGGCAGGCTGTGCCGTTGCCGGGCTTTCCTTTGTGGGGCTTTTCAACGAAGCCCTGGTCAAATTCGCCATGAACGGCATCCTGGTCCTTTCTCTGCTCCCCATGATCAACTGTGGGGTTGGCATTAATTTCGGGATGCCGGTGGGGCTCAGCGCCGGTCTCATCGGGCTGTGCCTGTCCTTTCAGTTGAAGCTTCAGGGCACAGCCGGTTGGCTGGCAGCGCTGGGGTTCTCCGTGGTGGTCGCGGTCGCATTCGGAGCGGTCTATGGGATGCTTCTCAACCGCTTGAAGGGGCGAGAGGAGATTGCCGGCGTGTTCACCGGATTCGCCTTCGTTCCCCTGATGAACATCTTCTGGACCCTGGCGCCTTTTACGAACCGGCAGATGCTCTATCCCATCGGCGGCGCCGGTCTTCGGCCCAAAATCAGCCTCAGCGGCTATTTTTTTCAGATACTGGATGGCAGCTGGGTGGTGCATCTGGGTCCCCTGATGTTGCCTTTGGGATTGCTGGCCTTTTACAGCGTCCTGGCCCTGGGCCTTACCCTGCTGAATCGCACCCTGATCGGGCGGTCCATGCAGGCCCTGGCGATGAATCCCGGCTTTGCCAAGCTGTCCGGGGTGGATGAAAACGGCACCCGGATTCAGGCGGTCGTGTTATCCACGGTGATCGCCGCCATCGGCATGTGCGTGTATACCCAGAGTTATGGCTTCATCCAGCTGTATGATGGAGCCACCATCATGACCTTCCCGGCAATATCCGCCTTGCTCATCGGCGGCGCGGCGCTTCGGCATGCCCGGGTCAGCCATGCGGTGATGGGGGCATTCCTCTACCAGATGGCATATCTCATGTCGGTTCCGGTAGCCAATGCCCTGCTGATCCCAGAGCTGGCAGAGCTGCTGCGGATGATCATCACCAACGGTGTCATCCTCTTCGCCATCCTCTACGAGAACGGGGAGGTCCAGCATGAACCGGCTTAAGGCCTTCCTCCACCGGTATGCCCTGACTTTGGGCTTCGTCATTATCTGCATTCTGGGATTTTTTGCGGCGGGATTCAGCTTCGGATTTCTCACCGGTGAGCTGTATTCCCGGATTGTCAGGAATGCCGTCACCATCCTGTCCCTGCTGATTCCGATCATGGCCGGCATGGGGCTCAACTTTGCCATCATCATCGGGGCCATGGTGTCTCAGCTGGTCATGATCCTAGTGACGGATTGGGGCGTGGCAGGTTTACACGGGATTCTGCTGGCTCTGGTCCTCACTCTGGCCCTATCGGCCCTTTTGGGAGATGTCATCGGCCGCCTGCTCAACCGCGCCAAGGGGCGGGAGATGATCACCGGCATCGTGGTGGGTTTGGTCGGAACCAACCTATATCAGCTGCTGTTCCTGGTGGGTTTCGGCACCCTGATCCATCCCCGCAGCCCCGGTATGCTACTATCCCGGGGGATCGGACTGCGGAATATGGTGGATATCCTGCCTTATAAGCGGATTTTTCTCCAGAGCCCCTTAGTGATCTTCCTGATCATCGGCCTGGTGGCCCTGATCGTCAGCTATATTCGCCATACGCGGTTAGGCAGGCGCTTCCGGGCGCTGGGGGAAGGGCTCCAGACGGCCCGGCTGTTGGGTATCGATGTGGACCGGACCCGCCGGCAGGCGATTATGATCTCCACCATGCTGGCTGGAACCGGCCATCTGATGTTCATCCTGGAAATGGGGAATATCAACGTCTATACAGGTCACCTGAACATCGATATCTTTTCCTGTGCGGCCCTGCTGGCTGGGGGGGCTTCCCTGCAAAAGGCCGGGGTACGTCATGCCCTGCTGGGTCTGGTGCTTTTCCATACCCTGTTCATCGTATCGCCCCTGGCAGGTCAGAACCTGTTCAACAATGCAGCCATCGGAGAATATTTCCGAAGCTTTGCTGCCTATGGAACGATTGTGTTGGCGCTGATCTTCAACCAGCGCAGGAAAAACACCGGTAAAGAGACTGCCGGTTCGTCCCTGTCATCTTCCTGACAGGGACAAAACTGGGGTTTCTTCTGCTTGCATAATTGGGCCATTATGGTATACTTGCAGTGACATTTTGAAGAAAGGAGGAGCTGTGTAAAAAAAACCAGAAGGGAGGGACAGAATGGATCCCCAGACAACTGAATTGAAGCGCCAGACCCCATTGGGGTGACGAGGGCGGGGTTTATCGAAAATTTCGGCGGATACCCCGCGGTGTGCCAGGCACCGAGAACGATGGAATAAAACCGGACAGCAATCTCCGGCACAGAAGCCATCAGCCAGGCAAGATGTACAGCTGTGCCCATATGCGGACACCAGACACTGTAATGGTGTCGTTTTGCTTTTTTTGGGTGAAAAATAAAAATGCCAAGAAGAATGACGTGATAAAGAACATCAACCGGGCTTAAGGCCCGACACTGACCAGAACAAACCAGGAGGATACACATATGTGTGGAGTAGTAGGCTATATCGGCAGCAATCAGGCAGTACCGGTGCTTATTGAAGGGCTTTCAAAACTGGAATACCGGGGGTATGATTCCTCCGGCATCGCCGTTTTCAATGAAGGGGAAATCGTCGTTCGGAAATGCGAAGGCCGTCTGGCCAATCTGGAAAACTTCATCGCTTCTGAGAACCTCAACGGCTCCATCGGCATCGGCCATACCCGTTGGGCCACCCACGGGGCTCCCAGTGACCGGAACGCCCATCCCCACACCAACCAATCCGGCAATATCGCCATCATTCATAATGGGATTATCGAGAATTACATGAAGCTGAAGGAATGGCTCCAGGAAGCAGGCTATGACAGCTTCCGCTCAGAAACCGACACCGAGATCATCGCCCATCTGATCGACTACTATTATGACGGGGATCTGATGGATGCGGTTTACAAGGCCGTGGACCGCATGGAAGGGGCCTATGCCATTGCCGCTATCTGTCAGTCGGAGCCCGATAAGATTGTGGCTGTCCGGAAAGACAGCCCCCTGGTGGTGGGGCTTGGTCAGGGAGAAAATTTCCTGGCCTCGGATATCCCCGCCCTCCTGAAGTATACCCGGGATGTATACCTCATTGAAAACGATGAATTTGTCCTGCTGACTGCCGGGAAGGTGACCATTTTCGACGCCCTCCGGCAGGAAGTGAAACGGGATATCTACAAGGTCACCTGGGACATGGCTTCCGCCGAAAAGGAAGGGTATGAGCACTTCACCCTGAAGGAGATCCATGAGCAGCCCAAAGGGGTTCTGGATACCATCAGCCGACGGTTGGATAAGGACGGGAACATCGTCCTGGAGGGAATCAGCCTCACAAAAGCAGACCTTGAAAACTTCAACCGCATCTACATCGTTGCCTGCGGCACCGCTTACCATGCCGCCCTGGTGGGCCGGTACGCCATTCAGAAATTCGCAAGGATCCCTGTGGAAGTGGACATCGCCTCAGAATTCCGTTACCGGGATCCCTTCATTGATGATAAGACCCTGTTCATCGCCGTCACCCAGTCCGGCGAAACCCTGGATACCCTGCAGTCCCTGCGGGAAGCCAAGCGCCGGGGCGCCCGTGTCCTTTCCGTCTGCAACGTGGTGGGTTCCTCCGTTGCCCGGGATTCCGACGATGTGTTCTACACCTGGGCCGGGCCGGAAATCGGCGTAGCCTCCACCAAGGCCTACACCACCCAGCTCACCGCCTTCTACCTGCTGGCGCTCTACATGGGCCGCACCCTGGGGACCCTGGACGAAGCAGGCTACCGTGAAGTGCTGAATGCCCTCCACGACATGCCGGCGCAGATCCAGACCGTTCTGGATGGGGAAACCAAGATCCAGCGCATCGCCGATTACCAGTTCAACAACGAAAGCGTGTTCTTCATGGGCCGCGGCGTGGATGTGGACAGCGCCTTCGAAGCGTCCCTGAAGCTGAAGGAAATCTCCTACATCAATTCCTTCGCCATTGCTGCCGGGGAACTGAAGCATGGCACCATCGCCCTGATCCAGGAGGGGACCCTGGTGGTGGCCCTGGCCACCCAGGAGCACCTCTTTGAGAAGATGCTCTCCAACATCAAGGAAGTGAAGGCCCGGGGCGCCCATGTCCTGGCCGTCGCCATGGAAGGCCACGAAGACATCGCCCAGGTTGCCGACGAAGTCATCTGGATTCCCCGGACCCTGGACTGCCTGGCCCCCATCACCAGCATCGTGCCCATGCAGCAGCTGGCATACTATGTATCCGTTGCCAAGGGGAACGACGTGGATAAGCCCCGGAATCTGGCCAAATCGGTGACGGTGGAGTAATTTCAACAAAATAAAATCCTTAACTCAGAGCCCCAACAGCGCTATTCCAGCGTGTGGGGTTCTTTTTTGTCCAGAACAGATGTCTTTAAAAGAAAAAAACGCCTGCAAACAAGTTTTTAACTTGGATTCAGGCGTAAGTGAACTCTATTTGCTCTCTCACTCTAGGAAACCTCTCACAGAAATGCCCCAACAATTAACAGTTTTTAAAGTGAGAAGCCTGATATCGGTTGCGTGAAGCTAGATTCGGGCAAAACCGCCTATCGGTGACATGTATTTCGCCCCTAAGCCGTTGAGCACGTTCACGACTTCGTCACTGGGTGCGCCATAGACATCGAAGCGGGTAGGCGTGCCTGTTTCCATCAAACGCGCCGCATATTTGTCGAGAAAGGTCCCCAAATGTGCTTTTGCGGCCGGGGAATCTACATACCGTTCGTAGATGTGGCATAAGTCATTTTCAGGATTGAGGGACCACTCATAGCACAGGGTCCCCGGCTCACTGTCTTTTGTCGCGGCAACCAGTTCTTTCATCAAGCTTTTCAGATTCGATAATTGACCTTCGGTCACCGATAATTCAAAGACCCAGGAAACATGATTGTTCATTTTTAAATACCACCCTTTATAGTTTCTAAAGTATCACGGGTACACGGATCACCCTTGATGACCCTCCCCAATCAAGCCAATTTTCCCGCTTGATAGCCTTCGGTTGTAGCATGAAGCACATTTCGTGCCTGATTGGCATCGCCAACGACCTGCACTGAAAATCCGAAATTTTGCAATGCGTCTGCCAGGGGATTGTATGCAACATACCCCGCTGCGATGACGATGGTATCCGCTAAGATCTCACGGTTACAACCTGTTTGGTCTGTGATGACCACGCCATTTTCAGTAACGCTGCTGACCGTAGCATTTGTAAGCATTTCAACATTTCGTTCAGTCAGTGATTTTTTCAGATGCCAGTTGACGGCCAGTGGTGCATCATTTGCGATGGCATCCTTCATCTCCAGGATGGTTACGTTCTTCAACATTTGTGCGAGGAAGTGAGCTGTTTCTCCCCCGACCTGCCCGCCTCCGATGACAACGCAGCGATTGCCGGGCTTCACTTTTCCACCGAGAATATCTTTTGCGAACACCGCTGCAGCGCTTTCTTTCAAACCGGGGATGGGGGGGAATACTGGAGTGGATCCGGTTGCGAGAATGACGGAATCCGGTGTGGCTTTTGTAATCATTTCGGCAGTCGCTTCCGTATTGTACAGAATTTCAACGCCCAGTTTTTTACATTGAGCAATCTGCCAGACGATGAAATCGGTGATTTCTCCTTTGCACGGCGGGAACGCAGCAAAGTAGAACTGCCCGCCAGCATGATCGGACTTTTCATACACCGTTACAGAATGCCCGGCTTTTGCCGCTGCGATGGCTGCATACAGGCCTGCGGGGCCAGCACCGACAATGGCGACCTTTTTCTTGGTTTCGGAAGGCTGAATCCCACCCTCATGTTCAAGACCGATTTCAGGATTCAGTACGCATCGGATCGGATTATCGGTGAACAATGTACCGATGCAGCCGTCATTGCATGCGATGCAGCGTCGGATATCCTCAAAACGCCCAGCCTGAGCTTTTTCGGGCATTCCGGGATCAGCAAGGGAAGCTCTGCCCATTGCAACAAAGTCCGCTTTGCCGGATGCCAGAATACTGTCAGCCAGGAACGGATCATTTATTCTGGATACGGTGATAACAGGAATCTTAACGACATCCTTAATATCCTTCGCCCAATCCGTAAACCACCCATGACTGCTGTGAGAGCTTGCTACATTCAAATCAACGGAAAGGTAATTCCCAACGGATACATGGATCATATCAAGGCCAGCTTCTTCCATCATCCGGGCGATTGCTTTGTTGTCTTCGATGGTCAGACCGCCTTCAACGAATTCATCCGCGGAAATCCGCATGTCAATGATGAAATCTTCTCCACATTTTTGGCGGATATCATGAATAATCTCACGGGCAAACCGGGTCCTGTTCCAGAAGTTACCGCCGTACTCATCGATGCGCTTATTGGAATACGGTGAAAAGAACTGAGTGATGAGGTACCCATGGGCCCCATGGATCTCGACGCCGTCAAAGCCGCATTTTTTTGCCCGTAAAGCGGTATCACCATACTTCCCGACCATTTCTTTTACTTCATCGGTTGTGAACGGAACTGGAATCTCATCTCCGAATGGGCACATGATTGCAGATGAAGAACGGGGCAAACCATTGATTGCCCCTGAGTTTGTCTGTCTGCCACAGTGATAGATCTGTGCCAGAATGGTTGCGCCGTATCGATGAACGCGCTTCGGCAATTCACTGTGGCTTGCAATCTGATCATCATTCCAAAGACCTGCTGTTGCTTTGAACCCATGGCCAAGCGGATCTACATGATAGTCTTCAGTGATGATCAAGCCCCACCCGCCTTTAGCTTTTTCTTCGTGATAGGCGATATAGCGTTCAGTTGCAGTGCCATCTTCGTTGCAGAAATCTGTTACCATCGCAGGAACTGTACAGCGGTTCTTGATTGTTTTCCCTCTAACAGTCATAGGGCTAAAAAGATGATCAAACATACGTATTCTTCCTCCCTGTTCATAGAAAGTTTGATTGCAAAATAACAATAACACGCATTGACCTAGCGGTCAATGACCAATAAGTCAAGAATTAAAACTCAAGGTTTTCAGGATACTTGACAATTATTTTACGGACATGCTATAATTCGTCGGATATCATCTTGCTTCGAAAGAGAGGGCGCAAATTGTCCATCACCCCAATCAGGAAATTAGAATTGGAGCAGCAGCGGCGTGAACAGATTTTATCTGTCGCTCTCGGATTGTTTTATAAAAATGGTTATAAGAATACATCCATGGCAGATATCGCGCTGGCTGCGAACATTAGCAAAGGGTTGATTTATCACTATTTTAAAAGTAAAGCGGAGCTGTTGTTTTCATATGAAGATAAGTTAGGCGAATGTCTCGATGAAATAAATCTGATCTCAAGCCCCAAAAAAGCTATCCAGGAATTTGGAAGGCGATTCTTATTAAGTGAGCTGGATGAAACCGGTTATATTCCGCCTTTGCAAGTATATGTAACGGTCTTTGTTAAAGGGGAAATGGATGATCCGGAATATGCAGATAAAAACCCCCTCTATCAAGATTTTGGCCGTAACTATTTTGGACCACTTTTTGAAAAAGGGATACAGGCTGGTGAATTCAAGCAGGGAGATCCTGAAATGTATGGTGACGTTTATTGGCACTATCTGCTCGGAAATGTGTTGGAAATCGTTGACTCCCGTGGCAAAGCGAAAGAAAAATCGGATTTGGAGCAAGTATTATCATTATTTGAGAAGTAACGACAGAAGGATCATTCACAAAATAAAAGAGCCGGGCAGTGCAATTCTAAATGAATTGCGCTGCCCGGCTCTTTCTATTCAATGCAGAATTGTTCGTGAGAGGAGAATGGTTATTCCTCATGGACCAGTTTCTGATAACCCTGCCCCCAGCACTCCATCGCCTTTAAAATAGGGCGGATGGATTCACCCAGTTCACTCAATGCGTATTCAACACGGGGTGGCACCTCGGCGTAGACCGTACGAATCAGAATGCCATCGGACTCCATTGCACGAAGATTATCCGTCAATACCTTTTGACTGATGCCGGGAATGGTTTTTCGTAATTCATTAAAACGGCAGGTACCTGCGAGAAGATTCCTAAGAATCAATAATTTCCATTTGTTTCCTATCAATCCAACGGTGGTTGCCACCGGACATGGGGGGAGCTCTGCTTTCGTCAACACGATGGGGCCTCCAATAGTATCAAAAGTAATACTAGGTTATAAAAAGGTGCCTACTTCACAATACGCTCTAACACCACTATTCTATACCCAGAGGCAGTTTGAAGCAAGCCTACACGAATTAAGGGGGTGACGATATGAATAAGTACATTGCAAAACGAAGTGCTCAAAGCTATTTGGGAGTGAATACGGTCTCCATGGGCTCAAGCGCCTGTGGTTCTTCATGCGGTGGCGGTGGAGACGAAAAGCCACAGCCGAAACCGTCTGCATGCGGTGCCGGCGATGACAAATAGGCGTGTTGAAAGACAGTCCCGGCTTGGTGCAGCACACTGAGCCGGGGCTTTTAGTTTCAAGGGTGGTTTTATGCCAATGAGAGGATACATGAATAAACAGGGGGGTAACACATGGAACACTATTTTGCTTTTCAATGGCATATAACTGATACCTGTGACCAAAGATGCCAGCATTGTTACATATTCGCCGAGGATAACCTGATTCAGACAAAGGAGATGTCTCTGGATCAGATGAAGACTGTGTTAAAAAATTGTGAGGATATGTGCCGCGAAATGAACCGGCATCCCTATTTTTATATCACCGGAGGCGATCCGATTTTACACAAGGATTTTTGGACATTGCTTGGGCTTCTAAAAAAACGTGAAATACCCTTCACTATTTTGGGGAATCCGTTCCACCTGAACGATGAGGTCTGTGAGCGACTGAAGTCCTTCGGTTGTGAGCGGTATCAACTGTCCATTGATGGATTGCGGGATACCCACGATGCCATTCGCAAACCGGGTTCCTTCGATACGACCATTGAAAAAATCCGTTGTATACGCAAGGCGGGGATCCGCTCAGTGATCATGACAACGGTTTCAAATACAAACAGCCATGAAGTTCCGGAAATCATCAATCTGGTTGTGGAAAATCAGGTGGATGTATTCGCATTCGCGCGATACTGTCCCACGAGCTTTGATAAACACACACACATGACGCCTCATGAATACCGGGACCTTCTTGAAGTGTGTTGGAATAGATTCGAATTGTATAAGGATCTGGGCACCGTATTCAATTTAAAGGATCATTTGTGGACCTTGTTCCTCCACGAAAAAGGTTTGTTCACACCCCCGGGGGGGCTTGAAACAGACACTCTCTACGACGGCTGCAACTGCACCCGTAATCATCTGACCATCCTGCCCAGTGGTGATGTGTATGCCTGCCGACGCTTTGACAGCAAGGTGGGAAACGTGTTCAAAGACAGGCTGTATGGCATTTTCACAGGGAGGAATATGGGCTGCTACCGGGATCACCGCAAGCTTGAGAAATGCTCGAAATGTGAATTGCTGCGCTTTTGCCGGGGATGCCCAGCGGTCGCATATGGGTATACCGGGAACTATTTTGCTGCAGATCCGCAGTGCTGGAAGGACGTGTGATGTCATGAAAGCAGTTGTGCTGACAAAAACATGCAGGGCTGAAGAACTCCATATAAGCCATGTTGAAATACCGGCGGTAAAATCAGGTTGGGTTCTAATCAAGGTAAAAGCATTCGGATTGAATCGATCCGAGTTGATCCTGCGCAGCGTTGAAGCGGATATGCCCACCATTCAGTTACCCCGTATCCCAGGCATTGAGTGTGCCGGCGAAATTGTAGAGGCATCGGACAGCCATTACAGAGCAGGACAGAAGGTAATCGCCCTGATGGGGGGAATGGGCCGCAGCTTTGATGGCAGCTACGCGGAGTATGTACTGGCTCCGACAAAACAGGTATTCGCTGTGGACTGTGAGCTGAGCTGTCCGGAACTGGCGGCATTTCCCGAGACGTTTTTCACAGCCTATGGCTCCCTCTTTGATTGTTTACAGCTGGGTCCGTCGGACTCACTGCTGATCCGGGCAGGAAGCAGTGCTCTGGGAGTAGCCGCCATTCAATTGGGGAAAAGTATCGGCTGCACAGTTCTTGCAACGACAAGGGACCGTGAGAAACAGGATTTTCTCAGGCGTGTCGGAGCGGATTATGTTCTGGTTGAGGATGGGACTGTCACTCAACAGGTCCATGCGCTGTTTAAGAATGGGGTTTCAAAGATTTTGGAGCTCATTGGACCTGCTACCCTGAAAGAATCACTGGGCATGCTCGCCTATCACGGCATCGTTTGTGATACGGGGATTTTAGGCCATGAGACAACGCTGGACGGATTCGACCCAATCAAGGAAATCCCAAACGGCGTGTATCTGAGTTCCTTTTTCAGCAACTATCCGACCCAGGAGAAAATCAACAGTATGTTGGAGCATATCCATCGCTATCAAATCAGACCCGTAATCACTCAGGTGTTTACGCTTGAAGAGATTGCGAATGCCCACCGATTGATGGAAAGCAACGAAGTAAGAGGGAAAATTGTGGTCCGAGTATGTGATTGATAGTTATTTTTTAACCTGTCCCCGCGCACGAGGGGGGGCAGAACTTTATTCATTGAGGTGGTAAGTTTATTCCAGGGGACAAAATTACAGCCCTCAAACCCGTGCTTCACAAAATCAACGGGGACGGTTCTAATTGATTTACCCTCCCGCTTTTGCTAAACTGAAAATGCGGAGGTGCGGCCATGGCACGACAAGCGCGGTTAGAAAGCGAAACAGCGTATTATCACATCATGATGCGTGGGAACAATCGTGAATACATATTTAAGCGGGCAGCTCAGAAACACCGGTTTATGGAGTATCTGGCCAACGAATCCCAGGTTGGAGTGGTTCAGGTTGCCGGCTGGTGCCTGATGGACAACCACGTTCATATGGTCCTGAGGGGCAGCGTCACCGAGCTGGCTCAGGCCATCAAACGGATCAATATCCGTTTCGCCATGGGGTTCAACACGCAAGAGGGACGAATCGGTCACGTCTTTCAGGACCGTTTCAAGAGCGAACCCATCCGGGATGATACACATCTCCTGGCCGTCATTCGTTATGTTCACAACAATCCCCTCAAGGCCGGACTGGTGCGCGATGCCGGAGATTACCCCTGGAGCAGCTATGGCGGCTACATGGAGGCTTCGCCGATCTTGAGTGGCGAGCTGCGAGAGAGGGTGTTGGGATATTTTGAGGGTGACAAGGAGAAGTTTCGGGGGTTTCACAACCAGCAGGATGACGAAGAGTACCTAGAGATCAAGGAAGACCTGGAACGCCACCGACTGGAACGGGCACAGGAAATCATTGCGGTTTTTAGCCGCTCCCATGGGCTGACCGATCAGCCAGAATACCTGAACCATCCGGCGGCACTGGATAAATTGATAGCCGAACTGTTGGAGAAAAGCCGGTTATCCTATCGGAAAGCTGCAGTTTTGCTCGGGGTATCCTATAGCAGGGTTAGCCAGGCGAGGAGCAGAAATGATTTCTAAAGCCAAAATAAAACCATTCAAAAGGAACTGCAGAACCATGTGAGGGTGAGCCGATGACACACAAGAACCATCTTTGTTTTCAGCTGAATATCGCGCTGGAAAAAGCATCTTACACAAAGGAACGGACACAATGCCCCTTCTGCGTTCGCGAAGAGCTCACGGGCATCATCGATGAAGCTGGCCCGATTGTCCTGCTGGAGAATAAATTTCAGATGCTGGGCGACGCCTACCAGACCGTGCTGATTGAAACCGATACCTGCTCGGAGGATCTGACAACCTATCCAGCGTCCTACATGAAGAAACTCCTGACATTTGGCATTGATCATTGGCTGGCGATGGAACAGTCTGGGAGATACGAATCCGCTGTGTTTTTCAAGAATCATGGCCCATTATCTGGGGGAACCGTTGCTCACGCGCATTTTCAGATTGTTGGACTTAAGAACATCGATTACAGAAGTGAGATCTCTGATGCTACGTTTGAAGGGATTGAAATCTACGCAAGAGGAAAAAGTAGAATCAACATATCGACATTCCCGAATGCCAGCGCCACGGAGATCAATATCATCACGACACCACGAGACGATGTATTCATGGCCGAAGCCATTCCTAAAATCGTGAAATATCTTTTAGGAAGAAGCAGTAGCTACAATCTGTTTTTCTACCAATGGCAGGGAGCTATTATTTGTAAAGCGATGCCGAGATATGTGGTATCACCCTATTTAATGGGCTATTCAATTTCCCATACGTCCAATCATTTGGAGTCTATTGCCCATGAAATACGGGAGACATACTTCAAATGAAAGACAAAAAGAACCGTCCCTTTCGATTGACCAAACCGTCCCTTTCGATTAATGGAGAGCATAAAAACATTGACCTGGAGTGGGCTCCAGGTTGTAGAATGGTGATATCAGGAGGTGATTAATTGTGACCATTAAAGAGGTGAGCAATAAATTTGATCTTTCGCAGGATACGCTTCGTTATTATGAACGCATCGGGCTCCTTCCAAATGTGAACCGAAAGCAAAGCGGCATCCGGGATTATACGGAGGAGGACTGCCGATGGGTTGAATTCATCAAATGCATGCGCCATGCAGGCCTTCCAATTGAAATACTCATTGAATACGTGGCGCTGTTTCAGCAGGGCGATGAAACCATTGAAACACGCAAGGAACTGTTGGTTGAGCAGCGCAGGCAGCTTCTTTTGCGCATAGTGGATATGAATAGCACCCTGGAGCGTTTGGAATACAAGATTTCAAGATATGAGGAGGCTGTTGTTGGCAGGGAGAAGACATTACAAAGGGAGCATGCGTAGTTATCAGGCGGGGGTCCTCCATAGCTTCAAGCAGCTTATGTTCGATAGATTCGTCCTGATGCGGGTAAAAAGTTACCGTGCCAGGACGTGTTTTTTTTGAAAGCGGTGGAATGCAGTGTGCTGCATCGGGAAAGTGCGGGGAAGTGCATCAATCTTGACAACAAAGTAGCAACGTAGTATTCTAATATTAGAAATATCTAATACGTGAAAGGGGATATGGACATGGGGACACAAGAATCCTGCGGATGTGGCACCGGCTGTTGCGGGAGCAGCCCGGCAACGAAGCAACTGCAAATTGACTTTCTCTATTTGGACCTAAGCGTGTGCGAGCGCTGCCAAGGAACCGAAAACAATCTGATTCAGGCCATTGAAGAGGTGTCGGGGGTCTTGACCGCGGCGGGGTATGAGGTGATTTTGAACAGTGTGAATATCGTAACGAAAGCCCTGGCGGAAAAATACAGGTTCATCAGTTCACCGACAATCCGCATCAATGGCAAGGATATTGCTTTGGAGCTGAAAGAATCCGCCTGCACGGAATGCGGCGATCTTTGCGGTGACAGTGTGGATTGCCGGGTCTGGGTGCATGAGGGGGCTGAATATCCAGAGCCGCCTAAAGCCATGCTGGTGAATGCGATCCTGAAGGCGGTTTACGGTGAAGCACCCGCAGAAACGGCGGGGCAGGGGATTTATATCATGCCTGAGAATCTGAAGCTGTTTTTTGACGGGATTCAGAAGAAATAGCAATGAGAAGGAGAGACAATGTTCAACTGGATCAACAATGCCCTGCTTAAAATGACATGGCTTTCCGATGGGGTCAAGTGGCTGGTGGAAGAAGTCTTCAAGCTGCCCATCACCCAGCAGGTCGGCGGAAGCCTGCACTTCTTCATCTACGATACCATCAAGATCTTCATCCTGCTGACGGTGCTGATTTTCGGCATCTCCTACATCCAGAGCTTCTTTCCGCCGGAGCGGACAAAAAAACTCCTGGGGGGAATCAAGGGAATCCGGGGCAATATCCTGGGAGCCCTGCTGGGAACCATCACCCCCTTCTGAAGTTGCTCCAGCATCCCGATTTTCATCGGGTTCACAGCGGCAGGTCTGCCGCTGGGGGTTACTTTTTCTTTCCTGATCTCCTCCCCCCTGGTGGATCTCGCCTCATTCCTGATTCTGATGTCCTTCTTCGGATTCAAGATCGCCCTGGCGTATCTGGGGGTGGGATTGGTCTTGGCGGTGATCGGCGGGACCGTCATCGATAAGCTGGGCTTGGAGGATCAGGTCCAGGGTTTCGTCCGTGAGGCGGGCAATGTGGATATCGAGCTGGAGAATCTCACGGTCAGCCAGCGGATTCTTTTCGGAAAGGACCAGGTCCGGGAAATCGTCCGGCGGGTTTGGCCCTATATCCTGTTGGGGGTCGGAATCGGCGCCCTGATCCATAACTGGATTCCTCAGAACATCATTGAAGCGGTGGCGGGAGAGAACAACCCCTTCGCGGTACTGATGGCCACAGCGGTGGGTATCCCGATGTACGGTGATATCTTCGGCACCCTGCCCATCGCGGAGGCCTTGTTCGGCAAAGGGGTGGGCATTGGCACGGTCCTTTCCTTCATGATGGCGGTCACGGCCCTGTCCCTGCCCTCCATGATCATGCTGAGCCAGGTGGTGAAAAGGAAGCTGCTGTTCATTTTCATCGGCATCGTGGCAACGGGCATCATCATCATCGGCTATACTTTCAATGCGGTGGCATTTCTATTCATGTAAGGCACACACTCACTCATTCAGGAGGAAGACAATCATGGTCATTAAGATTTTGGGATCGGGCTGCAACAACTGCAAACGGCTATACGAAATGGCGGCGGATGCTGCGAAGGAGCTGGGGATTTCACCGGAGATATCAAAGGTGGAAGGGTTGAAGGAGATTGTGGGATACGGTGTCATGAAAACGCCGGCCCTGGTGGTGGATGAAAAAGTGAAGATCATGGGTCGGGTGCCTGCGTACAATGAAGTGCTGCAGGTATTGAAGGATGCGCAGTAGGATCTGAGGGCCATGAGAACGGCGCTCTTAAGGGGACCGTCTGTAGGGCAAGGGGGAAATGGAACATGCTGAAAGTCATCGTGCTGGGCACTCACTGCAAAGAATGCGTGGATCTGGAACGGAACCTCCTCAAAGCCCTGGAGCAGATGGGAGAGGATCTGGAATTCAAGAAGATTTCGGAGTATAAAGAAATTGCAGCCTTCGGGGTCCTGCAGCTTCCGGCCCTGGTGGTGAACGGCGTTGTGAAGTTTGAAGGCAAAGTCCCTTCGGTTCATGAACTGAAAACCCACTACCTGAAGCCTTGAATAGAACCTAAAAAATGAGGACCGTCGGCAGCATCACGCGACGGTCCTTTGCATAGAATTCCATCAATCTGAGGGGGCTTCCTCCAGCCACCCGTGAACCTCCGCGGGGGAAGGAATGCGGCCGCTTGCCACCACTTTTCCGTTGATGACCAAGCCGGGGGTCGAGAGGATATCGAAGGCCATGATGTCCTTGTAGTCTGTGACCTTGAGGATCTCGGCATCTCGGCCCATGTCCTCCAGGGCTTTGCGCACGATTTGATCCAATTTCTTGCAGTTGGCACAGCCGGGACCGAGAATTTTAATCGTCAGCATGTTGGCTCTCTCCTTTGCTGTTTTGTGTTCAAGAGGATCTTGCGATCCGCCGGTTCAACTTCCAAAGCGTGATGGACAGGACCAAAAGCGCAACCATCAGATAGAGGATGATCAGAACGATATTCGTCCCATCAATCCAGAAGCCGTAAATCAATCCGGCAAGGGTACTGAAAAGCGCAACCAGACTCACGTAGGCAAAGGTCCTCATCCGCCCGATGATTGCTGCCGTAATCAGGATGCTTTGCAGGCTCAACTCGGGATCGGCCATGAGATACGCCAGCAGCGGGCCTCGATGCATGCCCAGGTGCAGGAACATACTGGCGATCGGAACCTCCACCAGGGTTGGGAAGTACATGAAGATGCCGAAAAATACACCGGCAAGATTTCCGAGCAGGGTGTTTTCTCCGGCGATGGCCTCAATCCACTCAGGCCTCAGCAGCTGTCGGATGATCCCCACCGTAAAGACCCCAAGGATCAAGAGCGGAAAGATCTGTTTTACAAATTTCCAAGTCTCCCAGAGGAAGCTGGACACTTCATCGGCATCAAACCGGGATTTGAGCAGCCAGAGGATGACGGCAAGCGCCATGGAAACGCCGAAGAACTTGCCGCTGAGGAGGATATCCAGTCCGTCTGCCTGGGGCACCATGCCGGTGGCGGCTATCAACAGCGTTGCAACGACAAGGGTTAAGGAAAGGGTGGCCCAAGGGTTGAAGCCCTCTAGGATGTCTTCAAGGCCCTTGCGTGCGGTGACGCCGATGACAGCCAAGAGCCCGATCAGGATCGCTCCCTGGGCGGTAACGCCTTCCTCACCCTTGGCGGGATCAAAGGGGATGAGTCCGTGAAGCCACCCCTGGAAATGATCCATACCCGGGATGGGCAGTGTGACGGTGGCGTACGTATCCGTAAGCAGGCCGATTTTAAGTGTGCCGGTGAGGAGCAGGGCCAGCAGGACCCCCAGGAGCAGGAGAGCCGATCGATTCATGGCGCCTCTGCCTGAAAACAAAGTATCGGATGCTTCGGCGTGGGCAATATCATCCTGCCGGAAAAGAATCGCCATAATCAGGCCGATGCTGACGCCGAAAACCAGGGAAAGAAAAAATCTGGCGGAGGCCAGGTCCACGCCAATCACTCCCCCGGTGTAGATCAAGGCGAGGATATTCGCCGCCGGGGCAAAAAACAGGAACGTCATTGCGGGGCCGATCCCTGCGCCTTTTTTGTAGATTCCGGCAAACAGCGGCACAATCGTACAGGAGCAGACCGCCAGTAGGGAGCCGGATGCGATTGCTGCGGGATAGGAGATGTACTTCGGGCTGCTTCTCCCGAGAAACCGGGTGATGGATTCCTTGGGGATGAGGGCGGTCATGGCGCCGGCGATAAAGAAGGCCGGCAGCAGGCATAAGAGAACATGGGCCGCCAGATAGGCCGCCAAATTACCGAATCCGCCCTGTATAAGGGTAACGAAGCTGAGGGATATTCCCATGGTGCACCTCCCGATGGCTTGAGCAGAAGGGGAGAATGTTGAAGGTAAACACATTAGTATATTACGTTTATCTAATACCCAAAACCCATGGATTTAAACATGCCGAGTGAAACAAATGCCACATCAGTTTCGGCACCTGCTTTTCTGGTACCTTCACGGTGTTATGGGGTATGATACAAAGCGAAGGCGTCTTCGACGGCACTTCAATCGATTGATTCTAGAAGGGGGGATGCGGGTGAACGGTGAAAAGCCAATGCGCGGGAAAGTCTTCGGCATTGAACGGAATATCTTCTTTGTCGGCATCACCAGCTTTTTTACGGATACGACCACCAAAATGATTTACGCCATCATGCCCCTGTATCTGCTGAGCCTGGGGGCGACCAAGACAGAACTCTCTTTGATCGAAGGGATTGCGGAAAGCACGGCCTCCCTGGTGAAGGCCGTTTCGGGGTGGTGGAGTGATCGGATTCGCAAGAACAAGCCCTTCATGATTGCAGGCTACGGTTTCACGGCCCTGCTGTCTCCGCTGTTTGCCCTGACGGTAACGCCCCTCCAGGTCCTCTTGATCCGGTTCACGGAGCGGATTGGCAAGGGGATCCGAACCGCTCCCCGGGACAGTCTGATTGCGGCCTCCTCGGAGGTGGGTTCCCGGGGGCGGAGCTTCGGATTCCATAAAGCCATGGACAACAGCGGCGCCATCTTGGGCCCTTTATTGGCTTCAGGCGTCCTGTTGCTGTTTCCGGGAAATTACCGGATGGTGTTCCTGTTGGCCGCTATTCCGGGGCTGATCGGCCTCGCAGCCTTGGTGGCCTTTGTCAGGGATGTAAAGGCAGAAGGGCCGCACCTCCGGCAGCGAATCACCCATAGGGATTTCTCAGGGCGATTTTTGATTTTCCTGGGGATCATCTTCATCTTCACCCTGGGGAACTCCACCGATGCCCTGCTGTTGGTCAAGGCCAGCGATGTGGGGGTCGGCGCGGCGTTCATTCCGCTGGTCTACATGCTCTTCAACGGGGTGTCCGTGGTGTTTGCCGTACCCGCCGGCATCCTGTCGGATCGGATCGGCAGGGAGCGGCTGATTATTTTTGGATATCTGCTCTATGCGGCCATCTATTACGGCTTCGGCCGGGCCACCAGTGTCGGCGGGATCGTGATGCTCTTTGCCCTGTATGGGCTATACAGCGCAACGACTGACGGGGTTCAGAAGGCTTTGGTGTCAGATCTGGTGGATCATGATAAGCGGGGGACCGGCCTGGGCCTGTACAACAGCATCGTTGGCATGACCCTTCTCCCCGCCAGTCTGATCGCCGGGTGGCTTTACGATACGGTGGATAATCGGGCGCCTTTCTTCTATGGGTCAGCCATGGCGCTCATCGCAGCGGTTCTGATGCTGTTTTTTTATATGACAAAGCCCAAGAAACGTTGAGCCTGAGCCAGCCGTTTGTCGAAATCAACAGTGAATCTACAGATAGGAGAGTGATCCATTTGGCCAAGACATCCCCCATCTCCATCTCCATCTCCCGCCAATTCGGAAGCGGCGGCGGCATCATCGGCAGCAGTCTTGCCAAACGGTTGGGCTATCTTTACCTGGACCGTGAGATTGTAATGGCGGCGGCGAAAAAACTGGGCGTGGCCTATGAAGAGGTTGCAGAGTTCGATGAAAAGACCGCTTCCTTCTGGAAATCGGTCCTCTACGCATGCCAGTACGGCGACTACACCTTTTCTCCGGCGGAGCATGTGCCCAGTGATGAGGCTATACATAAAAGCGAATCGGAAATCCTGCGGGATGCCGCTGCAAGGCAGCCGATCGTCGTCGTGGGGCGGGGTGCCAATTTTGTGCTGAAAGAGGAGCCGAACCATGTGAGTGTTTTCGTGCATGCCGATGAAGCCTACCGGCTTGAGCGGGTTCAACAGGTGTGCGGCGTGACCAGGAACGATGCCCTGAAGCTGATTCAAAGGACAGATGCCTCGCGGGAAAGTTATATTCGGAAGTTCACCGGGCACAGTCAGTATGACCTGCGTCACTACAACCTGGTCATTGATACCGGGGCCCTTGAACTGGAAAAAGCCGAAGAACTGATTTTGAAGTATATGCGACTGCGCTTCGGGGAAGATGTAGTGAAAAGCCATCTTTCGGAATGATGCGGGACACAGACGAAGACAATTAAAAAGGAGTCCCGGATTCAAGGTCCGGAACTCCTCTTTAACGATCATGCTAGTCTGCACCAAGGGGGAGGAGATGCAGGGTCTACACCAAAATTGTGTATGATTAAGGGAAGAAAGGCGCTGTTGGGAGCTTGCTATGGATTCATCATAACGGAAGAATGTGGAGATTTTATGGAGCGGCTCCCCTGAATCTATTGCATCAAATCGACTCCAGAATCGGCCGGATCTTTGAAAACCCGGCTGTAAGCATGTATTTATGGCCTGCGGGCAAAAAAATGCAATAAAGAGACCTAATCTTTGGTATGATTTGTGTATATATCAAATGGAGGATAAAGAATTGCTGACCAGAATTTTGTTGTTGCTGTTCCTGATGCTGCTGAATGCTTTTTTTGCCGCATCTGAAATTGCGCTGATTTCCCTGAATGACAATAAAGTCCGGCTGATGGCTGAAGCCGGAAACAAGAAGGCGAAGATTTTGAAGGGACTGCTGGACGAGCCCAGCCGGTTCCTGGCGACCATACAGATCGGCATCACCCTTGCGGGCTTTCTTGCCAGTGCCTTTGCGGCGGAAAGCTTTTCCGGTGAACTGGTCAATTTCATCAAGCAATACGGCCTGCCGGTTCCGGACGCCTGGCTGAATACCTTCTCTCTGATTGCGATCACCGTGATCCTATCCTATTTCACCCTGGTGTTTGGGGAACTGGTACCCAAGCGCTTGGCGATGAAACGGGCAGAGGCGATTTCAATGATTGTGGCCAACCCGCTTCACTTTCTGTCGGTGGTCACTTCCCCCTTTGTCCGGTTCCTGACGTTCTCCACGAATTTTTTTGTCCGGCTCCTGGGTGTGAACCCCGATGAAGAGAATCAGGCGGTAACCGAAGAGGAAATCCGCATGATGGTGGATGTCGGCGAAGAAAAAGGAACCATCCACGAAGCGGAGAAGCGGATGATCAACAATATTTTCGAGTTCAACAACAAGACCGTAACCGATGTGATGACCCATCGGACGGATATCCTGGCACTTCCGGCAGAGGCAACCCTCAGTGAAGTGACAGATTTCATCAATCGTGAAAAATATTCCAGGATTCCGGTTTACGAGGATACGGTGGATAATATCGTGGGCATCCTTCATGCTAAGGATGTTTTGGAATACATCACGTTGGATGGCAATACCGAAAGCTTTGATTTGACGCATTTGATCAGACGACCCTATTTTGTGCCCACATCCAAGCGGATCGACATCCTGTTGAAGGAGCTCCAGCGGGAGAAGACCCATCTGGCGGTGATTTTTGACGAATATGGGGGGACGGAAGGAATTGTAACCCTGGAGGATCTGATAGAAGAAATTGTTGGGAATATTTTTGACGAGGATGACGAAGAGGAACGGGACATCGATGAGCTGGGCGAGAATGTTTTCATCATCAAGGGTTCGGTCACCCTGGATGTCGTTAAAGATACCCTGCGCGTGGATCTTCCCATTGAAGAGTTTGATACCATCGGTGGATTCATGATCGGGCAGTTGGGCAGGATTCCCCAGAAGGATGAACGGCCGGAGGTTGCCTTCCGTGGGTGGCTCTTCATGGTTGAAGAGGTTGAAGAGAAACGGGTTGTGAAGGTCAGGGCTCAGAAAACCGAAACGATGCAGTCGTTGTCTGATATGCTCTGATCCCTCCCACGGGCATAAGCGGCTAAATACACGGTCCCTGAGAGCAATTCACGCTTTCAGGGATTTTTTGTTTTAGGGGAGATACCAGGAGATAAAGCGATTATGTGTCTTTGCCCAGGGTATACATAGGCAGCGGGATTCACTGGAACCACAGCGTGAGAGTCCGTAACGGAAAAGAATTCACGACAGGAGCATACTGATATGATCAACGGAAACGGGTATGGATCACAGGAAAGTCTCGCCTTCACAGATTTATTTGATCTGAGTGAAATTCAAAAGCTCCAGGACGCGTTCTCTGCGGCAACGGGTGTTGCTTCCGTTATCACGGACCCGGCAGGAACCCCTCTCACGGTGCCCAGCAACTTCTGTTCCCTGTGCAATGATGTGATCCGGAAGACGGCAAAAGGTCTGGCTAATTGCCGGATATCTGACGCGAAACTCGGACGTTCCAACCCAGAGGGCTCGAGTATGCAGCCGTGCCTGAGCAGCGGCCTGATGGATGGCGGAGCCAGTATCATGGTGGATGGACGCCATGTTGCCAATTGGCTGGTTGGGCAGATCGTGACGGAGGATACCTCCGAAGAGACACTCCTAGCCTATGCGGATCAGATCGGTGCCGATAAGGAACGATACCGCGCAGAACTTCAAAAGGTCACCCGGATGAGCCGAGAGCGGTTCAAGGAAATTTGTGATTTCCTGTTCATCAATGCTCAACTGCTGTCAAAATATGCTTACCGGACACAGCGGCTGTCTGTTGAAATGGGGCTGCGTGCCCTGGCAGAAGCTCAGCTCCGGGAGATGAACAGCAGTTTGCAGGGAAAGGTCGCGGAGCGCGCCCGAGATCTGGAGGAACTGAACTGTGAATTGGAAGAATTGAATGCCATCCTGGAGGAAGAGGTAACCGAGCGGGAGCGGTCCGAAGCCTTGGTGAGGGAACTTAACCAGGAGCTGGAAAGCCGTGTCGAGGAACGGACAAAGGCGCTGTTAGCCAGCGAGAAGCTTTATAGTGCCACGTTCCAGCAGTCTCCTTCAGCGATAGAGCTTTATGATCATAAGGGTGCCCTGATCCGAGTCAATGAGGCCTGCTTCAAAATGTTCGGGGTCGAGGATCCCAGGGATATAGCGGGGCAGAACCTTTTCAGCAACCCCAATCTGGATGCGGAGGTGAAAGCCCGCGTCCGGAATCAGGAATCCGTTCGGTTTGAATCTGATTTCGATTTTTCTCAGGCGGGCTACAAAACCCGGAATCGGGGGCATCGGGTTTTTAGCTGGTGCATAACGCCCCTGATTCAAGAGGGCGTCACAACGGGATACATCGTTCAGATCATGGATCTGACGGAGCAAAAATCCGCCCATGATGAAATTCTGAAGGCAAAGGAAGCGGCAGAAGCGGCCAACCTGACCCAGGCGCAGTTCCTGGCAAACATGAGCCATGAAATCAGGACCCCGATGAATGGCATCATGGGATTCACGGACCTGGCCCTGATGACGCCCTTTGATATGGAACAGCAGGACTACCTCACCACAATCAAAACCTCTACCCAGTCGTTGCTGCGGGTTGTGAATGACATTCTGGATTACTCGAAGATCGGAGCGGGGAAAATGTCCCTGAAATGCCAGCCCTTCGAGATCCGAAAAACCGTGTCAGAGGTGGCGGACCTCTTCTCAATCAGCGCCCAGCAAAAGAAGCTGAACCTGGATATTGTGGTTGATGACAGGATACCTGAAGCCATGATGGGAGATCCGGTCCGGTTGAAGCAGGTGCTCTCAAACCTGGTGGGGAACGCCGTGAAATTCACCCACAGCGGTGAAATCGTTATTGGAGCGGAGCTGCACCACGTGTCGGAGACTGATTTCGAGATGGGATTCAGGGTGACCGATACAGGCATCGGCATTGCCGAAGCCGAAGTTGAGAACCTCTTTCAGGGCTTTTATCAGGCGGAGAGCTCCCATACCCGGAATTATGGCGGCACAGGGCTAGGATTGGCGATTTCCAAAGACCTGGTGACGATGATGCAGGGGGAAATAGGTGTCGAGAGTACCTTGGGGAAAGGCAGTACCTTCAAGTTTTCGGCGAAATTTTCACCCCTGGATGACATGGCGTTCGACGACAAGCCGGGGGCGGAAAGCCGCTCTGCGCTGGCCGGGGCCAGCTCAAGCAAACATATCCTCCTGGTCGAAGACGATGAGATCAGCCAAAAACTGGAACGCCGGCTTCTGGAAAAGATGGGATACCAGGTGACTCTCGCCTGTGATGGCGAAATAGCGGTTCTCAAAGCAGCGGAGTCTCCCTATGATCTGATCTTCATGGACATTAACATGCCCCGCATGGATGGCTTTACGGCGACTCGGGAAATACGAAAAATCCAGGCGGTTCCCGTGCCGATTGTGGCGCTGACAGCACAAGCGATTGGCGGGGATTGGGAGCGGTGCATTGCAAGCGGCATGGATGATTACCTGACCAAACCGGTGAACGTTCTGGAGCTCACATACATCCTGAACAAGTATCTGAAGGGTTGATACCGAAAGTAGACACAGCCGACCGATATAAAGAAATCTCCGGATTGGCAGAGGAGAAAAAGGCACAATATAGTTATCGTCAGATAACTATATTGTGCTATAATAACAGTGATTTCTGATGCGGCCCAAAGATCTGCCTGTGCAGTCACTTCACAATTCAGCGCGGATGCTGCCGGGTATTTCGTTTCATGACAACTTGGAGGAAAACATGGATATTTTCTTGATTATCGGAATGATTACAGGATTGCTGGCGGTTGTTGTCGGAATGATTGTTAAGGGCGCAAATGTAGCGGTTCTCCTGAATCCTGCGGCTATGATCATCATCATGGTCGGGACATTCGCCGCCGTTATGAACTCTTATCCCAAAAAAGATTTTTTAAATGCCCCACGGATCGTCGGGGCGCTTTTCCGCGAAAATGCCCATGGCGATCCCTGCGAAACCATCAAACAGATATCCTCATTGGCTCAAATTGCGCGAAAAGAAGGGCTGCTCTCTCTGGAGGATCAGCTGAAAAGCGATGGCAGCCCCTTTGTCAGACGGGGGCTTGGGATGATTGTGGATGGTATTGAGCCGGAATATGTCCGCGAGGTCATGTCTTCAGAAATCGAGAGCATGGAGGATCGTCATCGGGCTGGAGCCTCAATCTTTACAACGGCCGGATCCGCCGCGCCGACCCTGGGAGTATTGGGTGCGGTTGTCGGTCTGATCGGCGCCCTTGGAAATCTGAACGATACCGAAAAACTGGGGCATATGATCGCGGCGGCCTTTGTAGCCACTCTCTATGGTATTTTTTTCGGGTACGTCATCTTCCATCCCTTTGCATCCCGTCTCAAGCGGAAATCCGCGGAGGAGCTGCGGTCCATGCGGATCATCACGGAAGGGGTCCTTTCCATTCAGGCGGGAGAAAGCCCAAAGAGTATTGAAATGAAACTGGCCAGCATGCTGGAGCCGATCGAGCGGAAGTCATTGGAGGCCCCAGTTGAGAAAAAGTAGTGCGGGAGAAATGAAACATGAAAAAGCATAAGAAAGTCCATCATGAAGAGCATGTTGATGAAAGCTGGTTGCTCCCCTATGCAGACCTGCTGACGCTGCTGCTGGCGCTGTTCATTGTCATGTTTGCGATGAGCCAGGTCGACCAGAAAAAAATGGAGGCGCTGAGTGCGCAATTCAAGGTCATTTTTTCCGGTGGGGCAGGGCTGATGGAGAAAGACGGCACCAGTATCATGCCTCAGAGCATGCCGCCGGCACAAGGGCCGCAGCCCAAAGCCGATGCCATGGCCGGGATGCAGTCGAGCCTTGAGCAAAAAATCGCCAACAGCGGTTTTTCCGATCAGGTCATTGTCACCCTGCGGCCGGAAGGACTCAACATATCGATTCAGGATGTCGTTCTTTTCCAGTCGGGTCAGGCCACGGTTCTAGAGGGCGTCAAGCCGCTCCTGTTGGAAATATCTAATATGCTGAGCACCCAGGAAAATGCTATTCGGATTTCCGGCCATACGGACGATCACCCGATCAATACAAGAGAATTCCGATCCAATTGGGATCTGAGCGCCATCCGGGCCATCAATGTGATGAACTTCATGGTGGATTCCGGGAAGCTTCAACCTGAAAAACTGTCGATCCAGGCTTATGGTGAATATATGCCTGCGGCCAGTAATGAGACGGAGGAAGGACGATCCCAAAACCGTCGGATTGAAATCCTGGTGATTCGCAGCGATATGGATCCTGCCAAGGTTGAAATCATCAAGCCTCTCACGTTGGAATAAGACCATGCGCAGACCAGAGGATTTGGAGGTTTGGAATGGAGAATCTTGAAAAGCAGGGGTTGATGGATTCGATCATCGATTTCGGAAAATCCTTCCAGAAGGAAGTGCTGGATTTGATTCCAGAGAACAACAGGTCAGGGCTAAGCCCATTGCAGTACAAGATGCTTCATGAAATCCATCTGCTCGGGAGCCTTAACCTCGCAGAACTGAGTACCCGGCTTTCTATTTCCGCATCGAATGCCAGCCGCGATGTGCGCAAGCTCCATGAACAGATGTATCTGATCAAGGTCAAGGACCAAACAGATAAGCGGGTCATCCATTTAATGCTGACGGCCAAGGGGACCCAGCTCGTTGAGGAATCCATGCGGAACATGAATGAAATTTTTTTCAGACGCTTGGATGTCCTGAGCAGGGATGAGATTCAACAGCTTGCCCTGCATTTCAGGCACGCCGGGTTCCTGCTTAAGAAAATCAGTGAACTGAACCCCTGAAATACAAAACCCGGAGGCGCCTAGCAGCGCATCTGGGTTTTTATCTGCCCCACTCCGTGAACAATGCTTGAAAGAAGTGTGTGCTGCTCAAGATTCTGGGTATCAGTAAGTATATTTTGGATAATGCTGAGGCTTGCGTGATCAGTGGGAATATACGGAGGAAGCGGGATGACTGAAATGCGGCAAGGCCAGATGATTCAAGATAGTCAGCTGCTCTCTGAGCGGCTTCAAGAAGAAACCCATAGACGGAAAATGGCTGAGGAAGCCCATCGGAAAAGCAGTGAACGCTTTCAGACGGTGGTGGCAAATACGCCGGTCATCATCTATGCACTGGATGAAAATGGCATGTTCACGATTTCAGAAGGGCTGGGACTGGGCAAGCTGGGTCTGCGCCCCGGTGAAGTGGTGGGGATGTCGGCCTTTGATATCTACCGGGACTATCCGGATATTCTGGATGCCATCCGCCGGGCGTTGTCTGGGGAAGTCGTGTTCTTTGAACATTCCGTGGGGGATCTGCGGCTGGATAACCGGATGGTTCCAGTCTCTGATGCCGCGGGGCGTGTTACCGGGATTATCGGGGCGGCGCTGGACATCACAGAGCGAGCCCAGGCAGAGGCCGCCCTCCGGCAGGAGCAGGTGTTCCTGGATGCCGTCATGGAAAGTGTCCCAGGGCTTCTATACCTGTATGATGCCGAGGGACGCCTGATACGCTGGAATAAAGCCCATGAGCGTGAGACCGGCTATAATGTGGAAGAGCTGAGCAGGATGACTCTTTTGGACTGGTACCCAGGGGATCCGGAGGCACAGGCCCTTATCCTCAAAGAGGCTCAGAAGGCCTTGGCGGGGGGCTTTGCAGATGCTGAGGCCAACCTGCGCAGAAAGGACGGAACCACGATTCCCCTGTATCTTACCGCAGTGGGCGTGGAAATCGATCACAAGCCCTATATCACCGGCATTGGCATCGATATCACCAAGCGCATCGAAGCAGAGCAGGCCCTGCGTGAGGCTAACCGGAATCTGGAGCAGAAGGTGGCTGACCGCACCCAGGAGCTGTCTTCAGCAAATGATGAGCTGACAGCAATGAATGAGGAAATGCTGGCCATCAACGAAGAGCTTCAGGATACCAACGAACGGATGCAGATTGAAATAGACGAACGTCATCGGGCGGAAGACGGACTGAAAGCCGCGATAGAAGAGCTGAAAACCATGCAGGGATATCTCATCCAATCCGAAAAAATGGCGGCACTGGGAAATCTGGTAGCCGGAATCGCTCACGAAATCAATACCCCTGTAGGGGTAGGGGTCACTGCCGCCTCCCACCTGCAGGAGATAACGGAGCAATTCACCACTGCATGCAAGGTGGGGGTCCCGGATAGCCAAAAGCTGAACGATTATCTGGAAGACCTGGGTGAAGCCACGGAGATTCTCCTGAAAAACCTGGTTCGGGCCAGCAAATTGATCAAAAGCTTCAAGCAGGTATCGGTGGACCAGTCCAGCGAATTGAAACGCAAATTCAATGTGCACCGCTATCTGGACGAAATCATCCTCAGCATGAGCCCCAATCTCCGACGCAATCGCCATCAGGTGACAATCCAGTGTGATGAAGCCCTTGAGATCGATGGTTATCCGGGCGCCTTTGCCCAGATCATCACCAATCTCCTCATGAACTCGGTGACCCATGCCTATCTGCCCGAAGATTCCGGCGTCATGACGATTGCGGTATCAAAGGAAGAGGATTGGCTGTCTATATGCTATTCCGACGATGGCAGAGGTATCGAGCCCCATATACTGCCCCGGATATTCGACCCCTTCTACACCACCCGGCGCGGCGTTGGCGGTACGGGCCTGGGATTGTTCGTGGTCTACAACATCATCAAGAACCAATTTCAAGGAACCATCCAATGTGAAAGCCACCCCCGAAAGGGCACGGCTTTTCACATCCGCCTATGGGTAGGGGAGGCGAACCATGAAAACATATGATGATAACTTGGGCATGGAAGATCCAGCGGGGGCTTGGGAAGTCCGGAGAAAAGCCTCCGGATCCGCAGGGGATAATTGGAAAATACTGATAGTGGACGACGAGAAGGATGTACACGATGTGACCATTCTGGCACTGAAACGACTCACCTACGATTCAAGAGGGGTCGAATTCATCAGCGCCTATTCCGCGGCGGAGGGGAAAGCTATTCTCGCTGCCCATCCGGAGATTGCTGTGGTGTTTTTGGATGTGGTGATGGAGGATGAAGGCGCCGGGCTCAATCTGGTGCGGAGCATCCGGGAAGAACTCAAGAACGATATGGTCAGGATCATCCTGCGCACCGGACACTCGGGGCAGGCTCCGGAAGAGAGTGTCACCCTGGAGTATGACATCAACGATTATCGGGAAAAAACAGATCTGACCGCACTCAGCCTGCGGACGGTTCTAATTACCGCTCTGCGGTCCTACAGTGCCATCGCCACCATCAAGGGTCTGAATATGGAAATTGATGCAACCCAAAAGGAACTGATTTATGCTCTGGGAGAAATCGCGGAATCCCGATCCCTGGAGACCGGGTTCCATGTGCGGCGGGTCGGAGAAATTTCTGCAATCCTGGGAGCCCGCTATGGACTGGATGAGGAAAAGGTGTCCCTGCTGCGTCTCGCTGCCTCCATGCACGATCTGGGTAAACTGGCCATCAACGATACCATCCTCAATAAACCCGGTTCCCTGACAGAGGATGAATTCGCCGTCATGAAGACCCACAGCATCCTGGGCTATGAGATTCTGCACCGGTCGAAGCGGTCTTTGCTTCGGATGGCAGCTACGATAGCCAGAGAGCATCATGAGAATTTTGATGGAAGCGGCTATCCGGACGGCCTGAAAGGGGATGAAATCGATATATGCAGTCGAATTGTCGCCCTGGTGGACGTTTTCGATGCCCTGGGAACCCGCCGTGTTTACAAGGAACCCTGGGGGATGGCGGAAATCCTTCAATGTATCCGGGACGAGCGGGGGCGGAAATTCGATCCGGTCTTAGTGGATTTGTTTTTTGAAAACATTGCGACGGTGGAAGCGGTTCGCGAGAAATATGAGCATATGGAGGTCGCCAGTGCGTCTGTTCATCGGGATTCCTTGCACTGAGAGGGTGCGCCGTCAAATCAGGCAGGGGGTTGCCGGAATTCACCCCTACTTTTTGAAAGGGAAGCTGTCCAATTGGGAAACCTACCATATCACCCTTAAATTCCTGGGAGAGGTCTCTGAGGAAAAAGCAGAGGCTCTCATCCGGCTGATGGCCGATGCCCGGTGGATGACGGCCCCCTTTGACCTGCAGTTCACCGAACTGGGGGCCTTCCATAAAAGAGGGGGCGATGTGCTTTGGCTGGGAATGGTACTGCCGCCCCCGCTTCTTGCCCTGCAGCAGGAAGTGGAGGCCCTGATGGTCCAGACTGAATTTGAGCCGGAAAACCGCGCGTACAGCCCACATCTCACCCTGGCCAGAGGTGTACGCTACACAGAGGGCTTTGAGGCGCTGCCAGCCCACTGGTCGGTGAAAGGGCTCCAGGACCGGGTTGAACAGGTGGTTCTGTTTCAAAGCACACAGGTTGATGGGAAGCTGACCTATGTGCCCCTGGCAACGAGCCGATTACGTTGAATATGCCCATAGGAGGAGGAACCATGGACCCTAAAGAGCCCGAAATTGTTTTTTCCGATAGCGGTCCCTACACCGCGGTGGATGTAGCCGAGATGACCTATCTGAAGGGAGAGAAGGTGCCGGTTCGGCGGGTGATGCTGCTATGCCGCTGTGGGGAATCTCAAAAGCAGCCCTTCTGCGACGGCAGCCATGAAAATATCAGCTTTGCAGTCCGCAAACGGCCGATCAAGGGGCGCCATCGGGCCAAGGATTACCCCGGAAAAGACATCACCATCCATTTCAGCCTCCGGGTCTGTTCCCATGCGGGGGTCTGCTACATGAAGCTGCCGTCCGTTTTCGACCGCGGAAAAAAGCCCTGGATCAACCCGGACGGTGCGACCGTTCAGGAGATCATCGATATCATCCATCGGTGCCCATCGGGGGCCCTGAGTTATTCCGTGGCAAAGGACACCACGGTCTGCCGCAAACGCCCGCCAAAAATCGTTATCATTGAAAACGGCCCCTTCAATGTCCAGGGGGGCATCCTGATCCGTGACGAAGCGGCAACGGAGCCTTACAATCCAGAGCGCTACTGCCTGTGTCGGTGCAACAAGACCAAGAACGCCCCGTTTTGCGATGGGAACCACTTGGGCCCGGAAATGCTGAAGGCTTCAATGGAATAATAAGAACCGTGGCTGTAAAGTGATCCTGCAAAGAGAAGGTTTAGAAACGGGCTGACGCCTGCATCTGAACCTTCTCTTTATTTTGATGGTTCGGGAAAATGTTTTCCTGTTGACGGCGGCCCGGAGCGGCGGTATCATTGATATATAACTGATATATCAGAAACATATCAAAAGGAGGCCCCTATGTACGAAATACGCTGGCACGGCAGAGGCGGGCAAGGCAGCTTTACCGGTGCAAAGCTCCTGGGCGCAGCTGCCGCCCTGTATGACGATCGTTTTTCTCAAGCCTTCCCATCCTTCGGGCCGGAACGGCGCGGCGCCCCGGTGCTGGGGTTCAACCGGATAGCCGATACCCCTGTCCATGATCGGAGTGAAATTGAACGCTGTGATGCCATTATCTTTCTGGACGAAACCCTTTGGCAGGATCGGTATCTGACGGATCTGAAAGAAAACGCCCGAATCCTGATCAATTCGGCCAAATCCTTTGACGATCCCAGAATCTGCGCCATTGATGCCACAGCCCTGGCCCAGGAGATTCTGGGCAGGCCCATCACCAATACCGCCATGCTGGGTTTGTTCTCAGCCCTAAACCCTGCCATGGTCAGCCGGGAAGCCTGTATTCAGGCCATTACTGCCAGCATGAAGCCGACCCTGGCCCAGAAGAATATCGCGCTGTTCCATGCGGCCTGTGAAGCCGGAGAGGAGTTCCTTCATGAAAAACTTTAAAATGTCTCCGGTGCCGGCCTTTGGCGCCCTCTCCGATGTGCCCATGGGGGCCAGCTGCCCGGCCTTCCATATTACCGAAAAGAACGCCGGGTGGCGGGTGAACCGGCCCGTCATCGCTCAGGAAAAATGTGTGGATTGCTACCGGTGCTATCTGGTCTGCCCGGACGGTGCCATCCATCGGGAAGGCGCCAAGAACTTCAGCATCGATTACGATTTTTGCAAGGGGTGCGGCGTGTGTGCCTACGAGTGCAAAGTGAAAGCCATCACCATGGCGAAGGAGGCAGGGGAATGAGCCGGTATGAATTCTTGAACGGCAACGAGGCGGTTGCCTGGGGGGTACGGCTTTCCCGGCCCGGCGTCGTGGCGGCCTACCCCATCACGCCTCAGACCATCGCCGTGGAAAAAATAGCGGAGTTCGTGCAGGACGGTCATATGGACTGCATCTACATGCATGTTGAATCTGAACACAGCGCCATGGCCTGCTCCATCGGAGCCAGCGCCGTGGGGGCGCGGACCTTTACCGCCACCTCCTCCCAGGGGCTGCTCTACATGGCGGAATGCCTGCCCTACGCCTCCGGCTCCCGGCTGCCCATCGTGATGATGAACGCCAACCGGGCCATGGCCACCCCCTGGAATATCTACGGGGACCAGATGGATGTCATGTACGTACTGAATGCCGGGTGGATCCAGCTCTTCGCCGAAAATGCCCAGGAGGCCCTGGACATGGTGATCCAGGGGTTCATGCTGGCAGAAGACCCTGAAGTGATGGCCCCGGTGATGATCAATCTGGATGGCTTCGTACTGACCCATACCTACGAAAAAGTAGCGATTCCGGAGCAGGCATTGGTGGATGTCTTCCTGCCGTCCTTCACAGCACAGCCCCATATGATGACGGATGCCGCCCCCATGAGCATGTGCATTTCCGCCGGGAACGCCCACAATATGGAGTTCAAGATCAAGCAGCATCAGGATATGATGG
>CAYRIO010000021.1:0-61163 GCA_964424355.1 uncultured Peptostreptococcaceae bacterium | reverse complement strand
TTTTTAGTGGGGGCAGTTTCATTGAGTCGACTCCTTTTAAGCCAGTGGCTATATGAGTAAAAAAGGCTGTGAATATTGATATTTCTTTAATTAGTATATCGTTTCGAATACCACGTGTCAACGTGGTATTAGTATCTGGTCATAATGTCTGTTGACAATACTGTAAGGCTTGCAGAATCATGATACTCTTGCTACAATGAAATTGGAAGGCATCCTATGGAGCCTTACCTGTGCAAATTTTCCGGTCATGCGGCGCTGATTCTGAAGGACAGTGACTGCCATAATGATAATCGACCTCAATGAATGAGGTTTTCGGAATCTTTTTGTGTTGCACAGAAGGATTTTTTGTTGTTTTTGGAGGGTTTATGAAAATCGGGCTGATTGGTTACGGTAGAATGGCTCAGGCCATGGGCGCGTATTTCAAGGACCACGGGTATCCGGTGTGCGGATTATGGGGCAGAGATCCCGGCAAATCGCAGGATGCCTGTACCTATCTGGGCGTGCGTCAGTACGGGGATTTAGCAGAGTTGGTCATGGCGGCGGATGCCCTGATGCTGGCGGTTGCGGATGACAGCATTGCCACGGTAGGCGCCGCATTAGCGGATACCGGAAACGTGCTGACGGGGAAATGGGTATTTCATCTGAGCGGAAGCCTTTCATTGGAAGTGCTGGAACCGATGATCCGCCAGGGGGCAAAAGGGTTCACTCTCCACCCCTTGCAGACTGTGCCGGACAGGGAGAGCGGCCGCAGGGATCTGAAGCGGGCAACACTCATGATGGAGGCGGATGAAAGCTTTCGGGAACCCCTGGAAGAATGGCTGAGCGCCTGCGGGAATACTCTGGCATGGATTATTCCCGGTAAAAAGGCCTTGTACCACCTGGGGGCCTGTCTGGCATCGAACTATGTGATGACCCTCTACCACTTGGCGGAGGAGGCCCTGATTGAATCCGGCATTTCAAAAGAGATAGCCTCAACGGCCCTGCTGCCGTTGATGGAGACCACGTTGAATAATTACCAGCAATCCGGTGCGCTCCACAGCCTGACGGGGCCGGTCTCCCGGGGAGACGCAGGAACCGTGCGGAAGCATCTGGAGAGTCTTCGGACAGCAGGATGGGAGCAACGCGCGCCTTTGATCAAAGGGTTGGGTTTGGAAGCCCTGGCCATTGCCCGGGAAAGCGGAACCGTGACGGACGAAAAAGCGCAGATAATGGAACAAATCCTGAAAGGGGGATGCACGGAATGAAGAAGCGGATGACAGCTACGGACTTCAGCGAATTGAAAGCCAAAGGCCAACGGATTGCCATGATGACGGCCTATGATTATACCTCGGCCATGCTGGTGGATGAAGCCGGTATGGATGTGATTCTGGTGGGAGATTCCCTCGGAATGGTGATTCTGGGGTATGAGCATACTCTGCAGGTGACGATGGCGGATATGCTGCATCATACCCAGGCGGTCAGCAGGGGGGCGGGAAAATCCATGGTCATTGCGGATATGCCTTTCCTTTCTTACCATATCAGTACGGAAGAAGCCGTCAGGAATGCCGGGCGATTCATCCAAGAAGCCGGGGCCCATGGGGTTAAACTGGAGGGCGGAAAAAGTGTGGCCCCTCAGATTAAAGCCATTCTGCAAGCCCAGATTCCGGTCCTCGGTCACTTGGGCCTCACGCCTCAATCCGTCCATCGCTTTGGCGGGTTCAAGGTTCAGGGAAAGGGTGAATCCGCTGCCAGGGAATTGCTTGAAGAGGCCTTGCTGCTTCAGGAACTGGGCGTTTTCGGCATTGTTCTGGAGTGCATACCAGCGGCTTTAGCGCGGCTGATATCAGAAAAACTGACGATCCCAACGATCGGCATTGGCGCAGGGGCCGGCTGTGATGGCCAAGTGCTGGTCTTTCAGGATATCTTAGGGCTCAACCGGGGATTCACCCCAAAGTTTGTAAAACGTTACGCTGAGCTGGGAGATGCGACCGTGGACGCCTTGAGCCGATACGCGGCAGATGTGCGATCTGGCGCTTTCCCGGAGGCAGAACATACCTTTTCAATGGATGAGACCATCCTTGAGAAGCTTTATTGATCTCATTGCCCAAAGGAGCAGAACCATGCAGATAATTACGGAAGTGACAGACCTGCGGCGAATCGTCGCAGAAGCCAGGAAAAACGGCAAGTCCATCGGATTCATTCCCACAATGGGCTTTCTTCACGCGGGGCATCTGGCCCTGATGAATCAGGCACGTCAGGAAAACGAGCTGGTAGTGACCAGTATTTTCGTCAATCCCACTCAATTCGGTCCGAATGAGGACTTTGACGCCTACCCCCGGAATCCCGAAAAGGATAAAGCTCTGATGGCGGGAGTCGGTGTGGATGTGGCATTCTGCCCATCGGTTGAAACCTTATACCCGGAAGGGTACGAAACCTTTATTGAAGTGGGCAGCTCTCTGACTTCAGGATTGTGTGGGGCATCCCGCCCCGGACATTTCAGAGGGGTAGCCACCGTTGTTGTAAAACTGTTCAATCTGGTGCAGCCGGATAAGGCGTATTTCGGACAGAAGGATGCTCAGCAGGTGGCAGTGATCCGCCGCGTGGTAAAGGATCTGAACCTGCCGGTTGACATTATTTCCTGCCCCATTGTTCGGGAGTCCGACGGATTGGCCATGAGTTCACGGAATACGTACCTCACTATGACAGAGCGCCAAGAGGCCCTTGTCCTGAACCACTCCTTGAAAAACGCTGAAGATGCTGTGAAGAACGGGGTGAGGAATGCCACGGTCTTAGGGCGTCTCATTCGCGGGACGATTGCAACGGCCCCCTCGGCCACGGTGGATTATGTTGAAATCGTCAATGCGCAGACGATGAGTCCGGTTGAAATCCTGGAAGGGTCAGTGCTCATCGCTCTGGCGGTGAGGATTGGTAAAACACGGTTGATCGATAACCTGGTTTTGGAGGTTCCCCATGCTGGTTAATATGTACAAAAGCAAGATTCACCGGGCGACAGTAACCGAAGCAAACCTGAATTACGTGGGCAGCATCACCATCGACAAAAAACTGTTGGATGCGTCGGGGATACTCCCGGGAGAGCGGGTCCAAATCGTGAACAACCACAATGGGGAGCGCCTGGAAACCTATACGATTGAAGGTCCGGCAGGCAGCGGCGTGATTTGTCTGAATGGTGCAGCTGCCCGACTGGTGCAGCCGGGGGATACCGTGATCATTATCGCCTATGGCTGGATGGAAGAAAGTGAAGCCCGTGCCTTTGCCCCCAAAATCGTATTCGTCGATAAGGCGAATCAGTTGGTGGATGAAGCTACCGTTGAGGTTCACGGATCCATTCGGAATTATGAATAAATAAAGTTCAAAAAACAGAAAACTAATTGTTTGAAGTCAGAAAAACATGGTATAAACCCTACCGAGTTTATGCCGTGTGCGGCGATGGAGAGTGACGTCGGTTGGAAAAATTTTTCTGGACAGAAGAGTTAAAGGTTTTGATTGAAGATCTTTTTCATGAAGGTCATGAACACTTGCCCGAGCATTTGAAGCACCAGTTGACTCAGGGCAATGAGGAGATTACCCATTGGATTCTGGTGATCAACTGTTTTTTGAAGAGTCAGCATACCGAGCGGGAGAAGAATGAATTTCTGAAATCCTGTGCGGGGCCAGGGCTCGAGAAGATTGGCCGGCCCCCGGTGGCTTGGCTTGAAGAACTCCGGGGTTATATGATGGTCAATCTCAAAAACTAAGAGGCCGTTGCAAATGCAGCGGTCTATTTCTTTTTTTGGCCTCTTGCTGCGGTGTCCAAATGATTGGAGAAAATAAAAAAGGGCTGTTGAATCATGAGAAAGGGGGGTATCTTAATGGTATCTTTATGTCCTCGTTGTAGACCTTTACCCCGTCTTAATGAGAAATGTGCAAAAATGAATTAGGAGGATTCGTAATGAAAGCAGAGCTTGCTGAAAAAATCAAAAACTACTCTGCGGTGATAGTCCCAAATAGTGCGAGGACACTGGCTATTATGACTGCCTCAACGCTGATATCTTTGATATTCGACCGGATTGGTTTTTCAGAATCTACCATTATCCTGATGAACCTTTTGGGAGTCCTTGTGGTAGCCTCTCAAACAATTGGATATTTTTATGGCATATTTGCATCTGTGATCGGTGTGCTTTCAGTCAATTTTTTTTTCACTGCACCCCGATTTTCACTATGGGTCCATGATCCCCAGTACATCGTCACTTTTACCATCATGCTCATTGTTGCGCTGATGACGAGTACCCTGACTGCCCGTGTAAAACAGCAGGCCGAGCTATCATCTTTGCGGGAGAATCGAACGAACATGCTCTATCAGATAAGTCAGAGCATGCTGAAAACCCAAGGGGTGTATGAAATCTATCCTCTCGTCATCATGCAGTTGGAAAATCTGTTTGGTTTTCCTGTGCACCTGTACTTTCCAGAGGATAAAGGCAAGTTGATCAGAATACGGACAGGAGAAGATACGAGTCAGGATCACAGCCAAGAGGCGGATGAAACCGCTGAACGCATTTTCAGGACAGGAGCAACTATGGGCCATGGACTTGCAGCGGTAGCAAGCCATTCCGGCTGCTATGTTCCGGTAATTGGTCAGAGCCGTATTCTGGGAGTCATAGCCATTGCGTGCCCTGAAGGTACGCAGATGGATGCGGAGCAAGTGACACTTCTGGAGGCTGTTGCGGCCCAAGTAGCCCTGGCGGTGGAGCGAGAGAAGGTATTGGAAGCGGAGCAAAGCTCCAAAATGGAAATTGAGCGGGAACGTCTCAGAAACACCCTGCTCCGGTCGATTTCCCATGATCTGCGGACACCTTTGACGGGCATTGCAGGAGCGACTAACACCATCCTTGATAACTATTCTTACCTGGATGACAGCACCAAGATAAAATTGCTTGAGGGGATGAGCGAAGATGCTCAGTGGCTGATCAGACTGGTTGAAAACCTGCTCAGCATGACCCGTCTTGAAGCGGGAAAGCCGGATGTTGGAAAACGTCTGGAGGCCGTGGAAGAGGTGGTCGCAGAATCGGTTGCCCAAGTGCGCAAACGATCTGGAAATCACAGGATTACGGTCAAAATGCCGAAGGACCTCATCATGATTCCGATGGACGGGAACCTCATCGAGCAGGCCTTGATCAATCTCATGGATAATGGCATAAAATACACGCCGGCAGGATCTGAAATTCAAGTGAGCGTTGAACAGATAGGTCAATGGATCTGGTTTGAGGTTGCAGACAACGGTAATGGGATAGATGATGCGGATATGCCGCACCTGTTCGATCTTTTTTACACAGGAAGCAATGCGCGTTCTGAAGCGCGCAGAGGAAGTGGGTTGGGTCTTGCCATCTGTCAATCCATCGTTCATGCGCATCAGGGCGAGATTTTAGCCAATAATCGCCTGGGTGGTGGCGCGGTATTCAGATTCAGCATTCCAGCCAATGATTTTAAGGAGGTTTTTTATGAGTGATAAACCGCTGATCCTGATAGTTGAAGATGATCGTCCTATCAGGAATTTCATCAGTGTTTCCCTGGCGGCTCAAGAATACCGTACCCTTGAAACGGATAATGGTCGTGATGCGCTTGAATTCACAGCCACAAGAAATCCGGAGGTCATCATCCTGGATCTGGGTCTGCCGGATATAGATGGCCTAGAGGTGATCCGAAGCATTCGTACCTGGTCTTTGATCCCAATTATTGTCGTATCCGCCAGGGGACAGGAAAGAGAGAAGGTTGAGGCTTTGGATTACGGCGCGGATGATTATCTGACTAAGCCCTTCAGTATTGCAGAGCTCTTGGCCCGAGTGCGCGTAGCACTGCGTCACCGGAATCGGGGAGACTCATTGGACCCGAGTGCCGATGAATTTTCGGTCGGTGGATTATGTATCCGTTTTTCAAAAAGGATTGTCACCCTGGATACGGAGGAGGTGCATCTGACCCCAATCGAATACCGGCTGGTGGAACTGATGTCGAAGTATGCCGGTAAGGTCTTGACCCACAATTTCATCCTGAAAGAAATCTGGGGACCCAATTCCGGCAGTGAGATGCAGTCCCTGCGGGTGTTTATGGCAAACATCAGACGCAAGATCGAAGCGGACCCGACCCAGCCGAGATATATCCTTACGGAAGTGGGGGTAGGATATCGGATGGTTGAGGAATGATTGTGAGCTGTATCTAATGGAGGGATTCTCCGTGCGAATGACTATCAGAACACGCATACTTGCCATGGTCATCCTGCTGCTTCTTATTCTGGCTGGAAACAGTATCTGGGCTATATTGAACTTTCAGGGATTGAAGAATTCCATTGAAAACATCATACAATCCAATTATCAGAGTATCGAGGTGGGTCAGGAGATGGTGGCATCCCTGGAGCGTCAGGATTCCGCCGTCCTCTCCTATATGTTCTTGAATAAGAATGAAGGGGCGGTGGCCGCTTATCGAGAGAATGAGCGGGCATTTTTAAAAAACCTTGCGCGGGCGGAAGACAACATCACGGAGCCTGGCGAAAAGGAACTGCTTAAGACGCTGAATACGGAGTATGCCGGCTACCAGTTCAAGTTCACAGCCATTCTTCAATTGAATCGTGCGGATGCCACCACATACTATTACAGAGAAATGATTCCCATACTGGATCGGTGCAAATCCACTGTCCGGGAACTAATAGAACTGAATCAGCAGGGGATACTGAACCGAAGGAATGAAGCGGAGCACATGGCAACTCAGGCATCCCTGTCAACGGTGATTATCGCAGGTGTAACCATTCTGGCGGGATTGATCATCGCCATTGTTATCAGTAACGGAATCATCGTGCCTATTAACAATCTGATCCATAAGATGAAACGGATCAGTGAGGGGGACTACAGCCACCAGATTCCCGTCGTCGGAGATGACGAAATTGCGATAATGGCAGGGGAATACAACGTTATGGCTGAACAACTCAGCGCTTACAATCAGATGAACCTCAAAAAAATCATGCAGGAGAAGCAAAAGGCAGAGGCCATTGTAGAGGGGATCAACGACGGTGTTATCCTGACGGATTGGGATAACAAGATTTTACTGATGAATCCGGCTGCGGAGAAGGCCTTGGGTGTCACAGAGCAGGATGCGCTGCACCGTCACTTCTTGGAAATCGTTAGGCGGGAGGATATTTTCAGTGCAATCCAGAGTACACGGAATGGAGAAACTGAAAAAAGAGAGCCCCTGGATATATCAGTGAAAAATCAAGAGCATATGCTGCACTTTCGGGTTACGTTCAATACCATCGGGGATCAGGAACATGGTGAGGTCGGCGTGATCACGTTGCTGCAGGATATTACCCATCTGAAGGAAATCGATCAACTGAAATCTGATTTTGTGGCAATGGTGTCCCATGAATTTAGAACGCCGTTGACATCCATTACTATGGCAGTGGGGCTGCTGCTGGACGGAACCACCGGGGAGTCAAATCCAAAGCAGAGAGCTTTGGTGGAATCAATTCAAGAAGATTGCCATCGCTTGAGTGATTTGGTGACAGAATTGTTGGATTTATCGAAAATAGAAGCCGGAATCATGGAAGTGGATTTCAAACGCTGCAGGATTCAAGAGATTCTTGAAGTGGCTATGAAGCCTTTTGTGAAACCGGCTCAGGAAAAAGGGGTTCAGCTCCTTGTGGAGGTCGATGAGAATCTCCCATCCTTCAGGGCGGATTTCAACAAAATCATTTGGGTTGTTTCTAATCTGATTGGGAATGCGCTGCGCTATACGCCAAGTGATAGGCGGGGGGAGATCGGTATTTCAGCCCATGTTGAAGAGGAGATGATGGTCATATCCGTATCGGATAATGGATCAGGAATCCAGCCGGATCAGTTGGGGCACGTCTTTGAAAAATACGTACAGTTTCCCAATGAAAGTGGGGCAATGGGCAGTGTCGGGCTAGGATTGGCCATCAGTAAACAGATCGTTGTTGCCCATGGCGGTGAGATCCATGCCAGGAGTGAGCCCGGCAAGGGAAGTGTTTTTACCTTCTCATTAAAACTGTGACAGCTGGAATCCACCGAGACGGCGGAATTTGAAAAGGAGTGAGGACAATGGCCTTTAGAATACTAATCATCGACGATGAGAAGAACATTCGATTTACCCTGGAACAATGTCTGAGTGGAGAAAACGTTGTAACGGATCAGGCAGAAAATGGAGAAGAGGGACTTAAGAAGCTTTTAGCGCACCCTTATGATCTGACGCTGCTGGATATCCGGATGCCCGGCATCACAGGGATGCAGACCCTTGAAAAAATCCGGCAGGCTGGAATTCAGACCAGTGTCATCATGATGACAGCCTATGGGACCGTGGAAAACGCAGTGGAAGCCATGAAACTGGGGGCGCTGGACTTTATCAGCAAACCCTTTACACCGGAAGAAATCCGTAGTGTCGTCCGGCAGGTTATGGCTCGGAAAGCACTGGCCGAGAACACGCTGGCAACCTATGATGATTTTTTGGAATATGCCAAGAAATGCATCCTGGACAAAAATTTTGATAAAGCGGAGCACTATCTAAAAAGAGCAGCTTCTGAAAAAGAGGAAGCTGCTGAGCCCCAGAATCTATTCGGCGTGATTGCCGAATTCAAAGGGGATTTCGTCACCGCAGGGAAGCACTATCGGGCTGCATGTGCCCTGGATCCGACGTATAAGCCGGCTGACCAGAATTTGCAGCGCCTTACGGATTTCAATTACACCATCAAGGGCATCAGCTTGTAAGACCATTAGAGACTGAGAAGGTGTTCCTATGTATATCATCATAACCGGTAGCGGACGGATGGGCGGCACCCTGGCCAAGGAACTGGCTAACGAAGGCCACGATATTGCGGTAATCGACAGGGATTCAGGCAGGCTGAACGCTCTGGGGAGCGGGTTTAACGGCAATCGGATCACCGGGGTTGAATACGACATGGAGGTTTTGCGCCTGGCAGGAATCGAGTATGCAGGTGTATTCCTGGCGATGACACCGGATGATAATCTCAATATTGCCAGTGCCCAGGTTGCTCGGGATATTTTCAAGGTCCCAAGGGTCATTGCGCGGATTAATGATCCCCAGAAAGAATTCATCTATCGGAAGCTGGCAATCGAAACCATCTGCCCGACCCTGTCCGGGGCTTATCTTGTCAGATCCCGGATCCTCGAATACGGGGCGACGCTCATCACGAGCCTTGACCCGGAATATGTCCTCGTGGAGATCATATCTGCAAGCCATGCCAATCGGGGGATTGGATGGTATGAAGAGAAGTTCAATTGTCGTATTCCTGGAATTGTAAGGGGCAACAAGACCCATCTTGCGCAACAGGAGGATAAGATTCTTCACGGTGACCGGCTGATTTGCATGGTGACTGCGACGGATAAACAAAGACTGATCGAAGCGGTGACCGGGGAGGTGGTCTGATGCGGGCCATCATTGTTGGGGGCGGTAAGGTCGGCCGGTTTATCCTTAAGACCCTGAAGGTGGGAAAATCCGAGGTTTCCCTGATAGAAAGAGACCAGGATGTGTGTAACCGGATTGCGGAGGAAATGGATGCCGTAATCCTCTGCGGCGACGGAACGGATCCGGATGTCCTGATGGATGCGGATGTTGATGCCGCTGATATGGTCATTGCCGTTACGGGGCGTGACGAGGAGAATCTGGTGATCTGCCAGATTGCCAAGCTGCAGTTCGGGGTGCCTAAAACAATTGCACGGATCAATAATCCGAAAAACAACCGCCTTTTCACGGAGCTGGGAGTGGACAGGACCGTCTGCAGCACGGAGGTCATCGCCAATCTGATCCAGTGGGAACTGGAGGAACGTGAGGTCAATATCGTCCAGGCCATCGACGGCGGCGGGATTGTTTTGGCGGAGGCGTCTGTGGGAGAAAAAAACGTGTGGGTGGATCATGATATCGGATCAATCCCGCTCCCGGAGGGCTGCCAGATTGTTTCTCTGATACGGGGCGACAGAGTCGTCACACCCATGGTCGGTGAAAAGCTGGCCAAGGGGGACAAACTGCTGATGGTTGCAAATGTGCAGCTGAAGGCTGACGTGGAGCAGGTTCTCTTCGAGGGGGGGCGTCATGGCCATTAAGCGGATTCAGATCATCAAGGGCTTGCTGGTGGAAATCCCCGCCATCATGGGCTACATCACCGTGCTCTTTATCATCTGCTGGCTGATTGGGGTGATATTCCCATGAAGACAAGCCATGGATTCAAGGATGTCCTGCTCGTCAGTTATTACACGGGGTATGTGATCATTGGGACAGCGATCCTGATGACGATTCCGCTGTTGGTCTCTGCCGTGATGCGGGAATGGGAGACAGCACTGGATTTTCTCATCAGTTTGGATATCGCTCTGATCACCGGATTCCTGATGATCATGGTCGGCAGGAAAATCAGACATCAAATTCCGTTCCAGTGGCGGCATGGCCTGATTATCGCTTCGCTCTCATGGTTCGTCCTGATGGTGCTGTGCGCCGTGCCCTACAGGCTCAGTGGGCACTACCTGTCCATGCTGGATGCTTGCTTCGATGTCATGAGCGGATTCACCACGACGGGGGTCTCACTTGTCCAGGATATGAACCATTTGCCCCTGGGCGTGAACATGTGGCGCCACCTGCTGACCTTTGTCGGCGGGCAGGGGATGGTGGTTCTGGCACTGACCTTCCTGTTTCATGAAACGGGTGGCGCATACAAGGTGTACGTTGGGGAAGCCAAGGATGTGGAGCTGGTCCCCAATGCAGCTGGAACGGCACGGATTATTTGGGAGATCAGCATGATTTATCTGCTGGTGGGGACAGCGGCCCTTTGGATTGTCGGAGCAGGGATCGGTTTGGCACCGCTGCCAGCACTCTTCCATGGTTTCTTCATCAACTGTGCAGCCTGGAGCACGGGAGGATTCGGCCCGATGTCCCAGAATATCCTGTACTACCATAGTTTCATGTACGAGATTGTGACGCTTGTGATCTTTATCCTGGGCTCTTTGAATTTCGGTCTTCATTACCAGGTGTGGATTGGCAACCGTGGTGAAATCGTGAAGAATATAGAAGCCCAAAGCTTCATGATCACCAGCTTTGTCGGATTGGCACTGTGCGTGGCCTGGCTGTCAAAAACCGGCGTATACACCGGCGCGGTGGCGCTGTTCAGAAAGTGTGCCTATCAGTTCCTTTCGGCCCATACGACGACTGGGTTTTCAACCGTCGTCCCCCAACAGCTCGCCTTGGAGTGGGGAGGATTCGGTATTCTGATCATGACAATCGCCATGCTGATTGGCGGGTCGGCCTGCTCGACAGCTGGCGGGATCAAAGGGCTCCGCATGGGGATCATGTTCAAGGCGGTCATCGCAGAGGTCCTGAAGATGCTGTCCTCAGACAGACGGGTCATCGTCTATAAATTTCATCATCTGAAGGACCAGATCCTTGACGATGCCGTGGCGAAGTCCGCCTTCCTGATTGCAATCCTCTATCTGATTCTCTTCGCCATCACAACTGCCCTGGGGGCGTGGTATGGCTATCCGATGCTGAATTCGGCGTTTGAGGCAGCGTCAGTCACGGGGAATGTCGGATTATCCATTGGTGTAACAGCTGCGGGGATGCCTTCAGGGTTGAAGATCATGTACATCTCCGCCATGTACCTGGGGCGTCTGGAATTCATATCGGTGTTGACATTGGTCGGATTTGTGGCTGGAGGGGCGGTGCGGGCATGGAAAAAGCATGTTTTATCCTGATGGTCGTTCTGAGCATCGGCTTCTGGATGCCCTGCGCTGCTGAGGAACTTCGTGTCGTCACGGTGTCAGAGCTGATCAGAGATGGGAAAACACTGGATGGGGTGGCGGTTCGGATGACGGTGGAAATGATCGGTGATGTTATGAACCGCGGCGATTATTCCTGGATTAACGGATCGGACACCACCGGGGCCTTGGGATATTGGTTGCCTGCAAAAGCTGCCGCCGAAGTGAAAATCTTAGGAAACAGCCGATTTGAAGGAGATACGGCCGAAATACAAGGGGTCTTCCATCGCGCCTGTCCGGAGCATGGCGGAGATATGGATGTGCATGTCAATTCGCTGAAGATCATAAAGACAGGTATTGCCACGGAAAATGCAATCCCCAAAGGAAAAACCCTGACGTCATTCCTGATGACAATTGTCATGCTGGCAGTCGCGGGTTTCTGGTGGAAAGGGAGAGCGGCGTGAAGCATCATTGTCGTGAGTCAAATACAAAGGAAATAGGGTGAAATTCATGTTTAAGAAACAGATCAAGCGTTTTTTAGTTGGAAAGCCATTGAAAAATGAAGCCATCGGAGATGAGAAGCTGGGCGTCCTTTGGGGACTCCCGATCCTGTCCAGTGATGCAATCTCCTCCGTAGCTTATGCCGGGCAGGAAATCCTGCTGGTTCTGATTCCCCTGGTAGGCGTCTTGGCCTATCAGCAGCTGACCGTTCTTTCCTGGTGCATTATCGGACTCCTGGCCCTGCTGACCCTTTCATACCGCCAAACCATTGAATGCTATCCCAATGGCGGCGGCGCATACATCGTGGCCAAGGAGAATCTGGGTGTCATTGCAGGGGTCGCCGCCGGTGCCGCCCTGTCAGTGGATTATGTTCTGACAGTGGCGGTCAGTATCGCCTCCGGGGTAGAACAGCTCACCTCTGCCTTTGATGTCATGAGGCCCTATGCCGTGCTGATCTGCATCATCCTGGTGCTGCTCCTCATGATTGGGAACCTGCGGGGAATTCGTGAATCCTCGGTGATCTTCGGTGTGCCGGCCTATGCGTTCATCGTCGCAATCCTTTCCATGATTGTGGTGGGCTTTGTGAAGGTGAAAACCGGTTATGTGCCCCCGGAGCCAACCATCCGCTCCGTAGGAGAGCCAATCACCCTGATCCTCATGCTGAAGGCGTTTTCCAGCGGCTGCACAGCGCTTACCGGGGTTGAGGCGGTCAGCAATGCCGTTCCAAACTTCAAAGCCCCCTCTACGAAATATGCCAAGAAAGTGCTGCTTCTCCTGGCCCTCATTATTTTTGCCCTCTTCGGTGGGACCTCGGTTCTGGCTAACATGTATCACGTAGTCCCCGGCGAAAGAGCCATGCTGGTGCTGATTGCCGAGGAAGTCTTCGGCCGCGGCTTCATGTTCTATTACCTGACGGTCACCACCTTCATCATCCTGGTCATGGCGGCCAATACCGCCTATTCCGGGTATCCCATGCTGATTTCTGTCATGGCCTCAGAGGGCTATGCCCCGCGTCAGCTCAACAAACGGGGAGATCGGCTGAGCTTTGATAACGGCATCGTTTCCCTGTCGGTTCTTGCAATCATCCTGCTGATACTGTTCAACGCAAAAGTCACCTCCCTGATCGGACTCTATGCTATTGGCGTTTTCATCTCCTTTACCTTGTCCCAGGGGGGCATGTTGATGAAATGGATCCGCCTGAAAGAGGGGAACTGGCTTCCTAAAGCCATTGTGAACGGTACCGGGGCCTTTGTTACCTCCATTGTCGTTGTGATCATCGCCTTCACCAAATTCCATGAAGGGGCTTGGGTGGTCGTCATCTTGATTCCGATCCTGGTGTTCGTTATGTTGAAAGTGAAGCGGCACTATGCAGCGGTTGTGATGCAGCTGAAAGTAAGTTCTGAGGAATTGGACGCATTTGAAGAATCCAGGAGCGGCTACAGCAACCACGTCATCGTTCCCATCGAGAGCATCAACAAAGCCAGCCTCCGTGCCCTGCGGTATGCCCTGACAGTTTCAGAAAATGTCACGGCCTTCAGTGTTGTCATCGATGATGAGGCCGGAAAAAAACTGCGGGAAAAATATGATCAGATGAACACCGGCATCACCCTGGTCATCAAATATTCCCCCTATAGGAAAGTGGTGGAGCCTCTGCTGAAATATATTGAATCCGCCGATTATGATCATATGCCAGGGGATATGACCACCGTGATCCTCCCGCAATTCATTGTGCGCAAATGGTGGCATCGCTATCTGCACAACAACACGTTGGCCTATATTGAACGGCAATTGATGAAGCACAAGCATATTGTCGTGTCAATCATGCCACTGCAGTTGAAGGACGATGAACAGGTTCTTGGGGAAACCAGTATCTTTTAATTGGGTTGAATCAGGAACGTGTGACAAGGTTGTACCAATCTTACCAATAAAAAAGTTCCTATCTCTTATTGAATTACAAGAGGATAGGAACTTTTTTGATGATTGACGGGAAATTGATACGTTATTTCACCATCTTGATATCTGATTTCTTACCGGTGTTGTGCTGCTGGCCGGCTTCCTGCTCTTTCTGATTTCCTGTCATGGCCTTGTGGGTATTGATGTGGCAAAGGCCTTCAAATACACCGCCTTCGTCGATAACAAAGCTGGTAACCTCGATATCGCCCTTCAGGAGTCCGCTCTCATAGATCTTCATGGAACCGCCGGAGGTGATGTTGCCTGTCACGTGGCCGGAAATTTCAATGTTGCAGGAAGCGATATTTCCGACGCAGACGGCATCCTGGCCAATGATGACCTCGCCGTCCGCATGGACGTCACCGTTGGTTTTACCGTCAATCCGGATGGAGCCACCGCTGCGCAGCGTTCCTTCAAAAGTAGAGTTCTTGCCGATGATCACATCAAATTCAAGCGTTCGCATGGAGGGTTTATTCGTATCAGCCTTTTTCAGATTCAACATGTTCATGCTCCTTTTAACCCCTCTGCGGGGGAATATTGCTATTTCAGAATATCCTCAGGGTCCATACGGGCGCCATCGTGGTGAATTTCAAAGTGGAGATGCGAGCCGGTGCTCCGTCCGGTGGAGCCCATCGCCCCGATGACCTGCCCCTTGGTGACCTTGCTGCCTGCTTTGACCTTGCTGCTTGACAGGTGGGCGTAAATCGTTTGATAACCCAGGCCGTGGGAGATGATGATCATATTCCCATAATCGCTGGTGTATGCAGAAAACGTGACAACCCCTGCGCCGGCAGCCTTGATGGGGGTTCCGGTGGCATTGTCGATGTCAATTCCCTCGTGGGGCTTGACACCGCGGTTGAAGGGGTCATCCCGATAGCCGAATCGGGACGTGATCTTGCCGTTTACAGGCCGCAGATCCGGCTTGCAATCCTGCGCATTCACTTCGGCCTGGACTTGGGTCAGAAGCTTGGTGTATGTATCGATATCCTTCTGGATCTGTTGTGTGATCTGATCCATTTCCTCAACATCTTCAACGGAGGATGCCTGGGTGATCGCTGGGATGATGGCTTCCATCTTCATTCTCGGACTGCCCCGACTGGTAGTGACCCGGATGTCAGCTTGGTTTTGTTTGTTAAAGAGAACCAGGAGGGAATCGACCTGTTTTTTCAGCAGATTGACTTCATCGACCCTGCGGTTGAAATATTCAGTGGAAAGTGCCGTCGATTTTGTAAGCTTCTGATTCTCTTTCTGAAGCTGGGCATTGGTTTGGCGCAGTTTATCGAGGGCATCGTTTTGCGTCGTGACCTTTTCTGAAATATCAGAATTGAGGCGAACCATGGTAAAGTTTGTTTTAATCAGGACCAGGGAAGAGGTGAGAAAGAAAAAGCCTGCGGAAATCACAAGAAACAAGGCTGCAAAAATACAGAGAGCCTGTATTCGGACTTGTTTCACGGAGCCGCCGGCATTTGGGATGATCATTACGGAATAATGAACGTTCTTCCATTTATTTAGAATCTGACGGGAAATCTTCAGCATATCCATCCAATACCTCGATAGTTTAGACAGCGTGATGTCTTTTTCAGTGGTGTGGAATTTCTGGAAATTACTCTGTGCTGTTCACAATAACACAAAATAACGGCAAAATCAAGTAGTTACATAATTTTGTTAAGTGGGGCAGTGTGCGTTAAAACCATGTAAAAACCCTCTCAACAGACTAAAATCAATAGTGGGCGCTGTTGTACTCTGGGTTAAAGTTATATATAATAGAGAATCATACCCATTATGAAATGAGTGTTTCACCATGGGTGGGAATGCTGGAGGTGCTTTTGGATATACTCAATGGTAGGTACCGGTTGATAGAGAGAATGGCCTCCGATCTGCTGGGTGTTACGTGGATCGCCGAAGACCTGCTGAAGGATGCGCAAAAGATAAAACTGCGGATTCTTTCTTTGGATGCAACCGGCAGTGAGTATGTTCAGAACCTGATTTACCGGTATATTCAGCTGGGAACCTTTGTCCACCCGAATTTGGCACAGGCCTATGAGCTGGATGTCATCCGGAAAATGAATAACCGGCTCCACCCTTCTCTCCAATACTTCTATACGACAGAGTACGTGCCGGCGGAACAGATGGTCTCTTACCTGACTTTAGACAGGACCGAGATTCTCGACGTGATCCGGCAGGTTTGCTATGTCTTGAATTATATCCATTTCCGCGGGCACGCCTATAAATATCTGAATTTCAATACCCTGGCGATCCTTCGCACGGCGGAGGGGATCCAGATCAAATTAACGGACCTCCCCACAACGCTTCACTACCGTGAACAACTGGGGGCTTTTTCCGATGAGGTAGAGCAGTTTCTGCCACCCGAAATCATCAGGGACAATGATTCCAATCCCACATCAGATATCTATTCCCTTGGGGTTCTGGTTTTTTACCTCTATCAGGGGATTCCCTTTCAGAGCTGTGCCTTCGAAAGCGTTCAGGATCACACTGAGGACCAGGACATTTACAGACTGGTTGAAATCATGACCGTGAAGAATGCCAATGAACGCTTTTCTACGATTATGGAATTCGTTGATGTCCTGAAGACCGTTTTTCCGGTTTCCTTTGATTTCATTGACCGGGAGTATTATGAAAAGCTTCTGTTTACAACACCTCTGGTCGGGCGTGAAAGGGAACTCGCAGGGATTCTCGGCATGATCCAGCAACGGATCGAGCTGCGGTCAGATGTTCGGCAGATACTGATTCAGGGAGAACCCGGGATTGGAAAAACAAGGCTGCTGCAGGAAGTTTGGTTCCATACCTACATGAAGCGGATCAATTGCTGCAAGATAACCATCACAAGTGGTGAGACCGAAGACCAATTTGTTTTCAAGACGCTCCTGCGTGAAATTATATCGGATGTGAATCTGAGCCCGGAACTGATTAAAAAGTATGGCAGCGAGATCGTCAAAATCATTCCTGAAATCGGAGACACCTGGAAGGTTCTGCCTTCTGAAGGGTTGGACGCTGAGCCGGAGCTGATGCGGCTCAATAATCGGATCTATAATTTTATTGTGGAATACGTGCAAGGGAACCCCCTGATTGTGTTCCTTGACGGTATGCAGAATATGGGGCCCCAGGATTTTTCGATTTTGGAGTATCTGATACGGAGCCGGCATAAGCTGCCCCTCCTCTTTATCAGTACACTTCGGGATGAATCGACGCCTTACTATCCGGCAATTTCCAGCTGTATCCGCTCGGGTTACTGTGAGACCATTCCGCTGAACAAGTTCGGTCTTACAGAAACGGCAGAATATATTCAATACATCCAAGGCATCGGACATCGACCAATTGCGTTGGCGGCCAGGATCATGGGGGATGCCTCCGGCAATCCCCGATTGATTGAAGAGGCGCTAAAAACGCTGTTTATGTTTGAATACCTGATCATTCGTGGGGACCGGACTTGGTCAGACCCTACCGATCACATGAAGGAAATGGAACTTTCGTTGGTGATGGATGAACCGGCGGAGTATTCACTGGATTCTTTTGAACCCCACAGCCTGAAGATCATGGAATGCGTTTCTATATTCGACGCACCGGCGCCGGGAGGCGTTCTCAGCCAAATGGTTGATTTGGAACGTGCCAGTGTGGATTCTGCCCTCAGAAAACTGGTTGACGGCCGTGTCTTGAACCGCAAGTTGGGTGACTGGGGCTACACATACGATTTTCTTAACAAGCGGCTGAGAAAAAAAATACAGGCACTGCTGTCTCCGGGGGAGATCAGCAGGCTCCATGGAATTGCTGCAGACTACCTGGAAAGTCTCAATACGCAGGGAAGTGAAGTGTTCTCTGAATCTCTGATTTATCACCTGACAAATAGCGGTCAGCTTGAGAAGGCCGCCACCCATGCTCAAAATCTAGCGCAGCAGCTGGAGGGGATGAACCACAATCGACAAGCCCTGGAGTTCTACTCTTTGGCCCTGAGACTGTTGAGTGATCTGAAGGCCGAAACCTCTCTGGCGGTTTTGATGATCAAGCTGGGTGATGTTTATCTGCGCATCAATGATTCAGAGAAGGCGTTGCAGCTGTTTCAGGACGCGAGGAACTACGCGCGGCAGTTCGGGCAGTTTGAGACGGAAATGGATGCCCGGATCCGCTCCTGCGGCATCAGGGTTACGATGAAAGAGATGACTGCGATCGAGGAGGAACTATCGGATATCATTTCACAGTGCAAGGATGGGGGATATCTGCAAGGGGAGATTGAAGCGGTTTTGGTAAAATCGCGGGTGCTGTTGGTCTTTGGCAGATTCGAGGAAATGCGAACAGTCATTACCCCCTACCTGACTTTTACGCGGCAGCAGGAACTGACATACTATTATGGGCGGATGCTCAATGAAAAAGGGATCTGCGATATTTATACAGGGCGGACCAGTGATGCGTTCATGGTTCTGCTCGAAAGTGATCGTATTTTGGAAAAAAGCGGAAACCCTATGGAGCGTACACGTCCGCTGAATAATCTGGGGATTTTGAACTTCGATTCTCTGGGAGATCTGGAGAAAAGTCGGGAATATTTCAACAAGGCGATCGCCATCAGTGAGCGGGCAAATACGGTTTGGGGATTGGATATGCTTTATTCCAATCTAAGCGAAACCTATATGAAGGAAGATGATCATGAGAGCGCTCTGGAATACCTCCACCGGGCATGTCGCCTTTCTGAAGAAGCACAGCATAACGACATGCTGTTCTACATCTATTCCAATCTCTGTATAACTTATCTCAGCTGCTGTCAGTATGACGAAGCGTACCGCTACTTATCGAAACTGGATTATGAATTCCTGAACCGCAAGGGGCACGCTCTCAACATCGCCCTCTATTTCTTGTGCCATATCCGATATGCCTTGGATATGCGCCACTATGACGGTGCGTTGCAGTGGTACGAGCGGGCCTACGCGGATGGCATTCATATTCCCGAAAACATGGAGTTCGAGTTTAAACTTCTGAAACTGAAAATCGATCATTTGAACCGCAGCAATAAAGATCCAGGTGATCTCACGAATCACCTGGGGGCATTGATTAAAGCGACGACCAATCCGCTGGAAATCCGGCTGATCCGGGAAGTCATCCTGGATCTGGGCCTTGAATTCATGAATGACTCGAAGCGGATCAATGTGCACCACCTGCTGCAGGTGGATGGGGATCTGATTGAAGTGTTCGATACGCCGCGGCTAAGCCTCCGCAGGGCCTTGCTGGGAGGAATTCTGGAGGACAACCGCACCGCCTTTTACGAAGGCTTGCTATCCGCCCCGGCCATCAAGGATTATCCCTCTGAGCGCTGGCTGATCTATCAAGCCGCTGGCAGGCAATACGATTTGAACAAAGAGTCCTACCAAGCCCTGGTCCATTACTATTCGGCGATGGATGCCCTTCGGATGATGGCCCTCAGGGTGCCGGAAAAGTATCGGGAATCCTTTGTTTTGAAAGACGAGATGAAAGCGACACTGTATCGGCAGCTTCAGTCCTTGGTCAATCGCATTCTTTCATCTAAAGGTGATCCGACCCAGGAGTTGATCCTCCCCACGGCCCTTCAGGATTTTTTTGAGGTAAAGAACGAAGAGCGGATCCTTTCAAACCAGCGCTTCCTGAATTCTGTCTATAAACTCTACGAAAAAAAATATGACATTCGGTTTAAAAACGTTGAAAACCTTATTCAGCATTATGGGCGGGACGAATATCAGAATATCCTGCTGACGATGAAATACATGGTGCAGATTACCTTTGCAGATCGGGGATTCTTTTTCTTCAGCCGGGATTTTGAAACGCATGAAGACGTTATTTCAACGGATCCGGACAGCGTGATTCCCGATGTCAGCCGATTCTCCGTCATGCTGGAGTTCGATTCGGATGGGATTCTCATTAAAAATCGAGCGGATTTCAAGATTGCCAATCCGAACAGGCAGGTTTCTGAAGCGCTGATGGTGATTCCGGTCAGGCAAATGTCAGCAGAATCCACGTCTACGAGCAGAAGGCGGAACGAAGGTCGGGATAAGCCCGGGAACGTAATCGGGTACATCTATCTTCAATCGGATAAATCCTTCAACAACTTTACGGAAACAAGCTTTCAGAACTGCCGCATCATGATGCGCAGCCTGTGTCTCCTGGTGGAGAATTACCATCTCAAACGCACATCGGTCATTGATAAGATGACCTCCGTGTTTTTGCGGAAACACATCGAACGTAAACTGACGGAAGAATTCGAGCGGAGCAAGGCCACCAATCAGGAAATGGCGATCATCATGGCGGATATCGATCATTTCAAGAACGTCAACGATGTGTACGGCCACCAGAAGGGGGATGAGGTCCTTCGTGAGATCGGCCGGATCATCCGTACAAATATTCGGAAAGGGGATTTGGTGGGACGCTATGGGGGTGAGGAATTCATCCTGGTTCTGCCGGAAACCGGTGATATCGATGCCTACAAAGTATGTGAAAAAATCAGGCGAAGCATTGAAACGGCACATATTTTAGGGGATCAGGCATCCTTGACCATGAGCTTTGGAGCCGCGAGTTTTCCCGCTCATGGGGTTGTAGAGGAAGAACTGATCGAAAAAGCGGATCAGGCACTCTATGAATCTAAACATATGGGGCGTAACCGGACAACGGTGTGGACCTCCAATATCGGCGTCTTAAAGCAGCGGTTTGATAAACTGGCAGGGATTCTGGAGGGCAATATCTCTACGGACTCACGAAAGGTGCAGGCCATGGTGGATATCATGAGTCTGATCAACCGCCCAATCGGTCGGGAGGCAAAAATCTACGAGATTCTCAGTCTCTTGGTGGATATATGTGAGGCACAAAGTGCTTCTCTCATATCCTTAAAGGATGGGTCCACCCGGGAAAAATTCACCCGGACAGTGGGGGTTGACGGGCTGGATCGCCGAGCTCCGATTGCAGAGGGTCTGATATCCGGAACAATTGACAGAGGATATGGCAGTTATTTTGTTGATTGGACGGATATTCGCCGCCAGGCTGACGATCAGGGGGTGCCGGACTGGTTTTCATACATCACGGTTCCGATGATTGAAGATGGCAGCGTTAGCGGGGTCCTGATCCTGGCGGTTCCAATTTCCCACCATGAATTTGATTTCAACGTGTTCAATTATGTAAACACCCTGAGTGGTGTCATATCTGTTATACTCAATAAAGCGGAGAGGTGAAATTATGACGGTGAATATCAAAGATGTTGCCAGAATGGCGAATGTGTCCATATCAACAGTGTCGCGGGTCATTAACGATTCAAAGCCGGTGAGCGACGAAATCAAGAAGCGTGTGTTTGACATCATCGAGGAAACGGGATATGTCCCGAATCCGGTGGCACGGAGTCTTGTCATGAAAAAAAGCCGGCTGATCGGCATCATCGTGCCGGATATCGCGAACTACTACACCGGCGAGCTGCTCAACGCCTTTGAAGAAATCGCTAAGACCTATGATTATGAAGTGATCCTGTGTAATACGTATGGCGATGTCCAGCAGGAACTCCGGTATCTGAAGCTGTTGGAATCCAAACAGGTGGAAGGGATGGTCTTCCTGTCATTCAAATGGGATGAAGCGCATCAATCATTCTTTGAACGATGCAACCTTCCCGTGGTACTGGTTAACCGTTCAACGGGCAATGACCGGATTTTTTCTGTGGCGATCGATCATTATAAAGCGGTTTATGAGATGACTAGCGAGATGGCAAAGCGGGGCCATAAGGATTTCATGCTGATTCGCAACGGCGAGACGGAAGACGTCTTTGGAACGGAACAGATGGAAGGGTTCAAGAAAGCACTTGAAGACAGCAGCCTCTCCTACGATGAAAACATGGTGAAGAACGGTTATTTCCAGGCGGATGATGCCTATATAGCTGTAGAAGAAGTGCTGAAGGCGGGAAAAATGCCAACGGCGATCATTACAACAACGGATGACATGGCCATTGGCGCAATCAACTGCCTGGTGGATAATGGCATCAAGGTGCCGGAGCAGGTGTCTGTCACGGGTTTTTATGACACGACCCTGGCGACCCTCTATCGGCCTAAACTGACAACGATACAGCATCCGATCTATGATATCGGTGCGATAGCAATCCGTATGATCATCAAGAAAATTGATGGTCAGGAAATTGAAGAGAAACATGTGCGCCTCCCTCATGGCATCGTATTCAGGGAGAGCAGCCGTTAATCTGGAAAGAAAAGGTGGAGCAGTGGACAGACAGAAATTTTTACCGGTAAACAAGCAGGACATGCAGGAACGCGGCTGGGATCAGCTGGACTTTATTGTTATTTCAGGGGACGCCTACGTGGATCACCCCAGCTTCGGGACGGCCATCGTCTCCAGAGTCCTGGAGCACGCCGGTTACCGTGTGGGCGTCATCGCTCAGCCGGATTGGCATTCCACTGAGGATTTTAAAAAGCTGGGCCGTCCGAAGCTCGGCTTTTTAGTCGGTGCGGGAAATCTGGATTCCATGGTGAACCACTATACAGTCACAAAGAAACACCGTCAGGAAGATGCGTACAGCCCTGGCGGGAAGATGGGACTGCGCCCGGACCGTGCAACCCTGGCCTATGTGAATCGGCTGCGGGAGGCCTATAAAAAAACCCCGATCATCATCGGCGGCGTGGAGGCAAGCCTTCGCCGTTTCGCCCATTATGATTATTGGAGTAACAGTGTTCGCCGTTCCATGCTGGTGGATTCCGAAGCGGATCTTCTGATCTATGGCATGTCGGAACGCCAGATTGTTGAGATGGCAGATTTCCTGAGCGCAGGTCTGGACATCCGTTACCTGCATCATCTGCAGGGAACCTGCTATGTGACCCAGGATGATGATGTCCTCAAGAACGGCATCCGGATTCCGGATTACGAAAAGGTTGCCCAGGATACAGACGCCTATGCGAAGGCTTTCAAAAGCCAATACGATGAACAGGACCCCATTCGGGGAAAAACCCTGATTCAGAAGCACAAGGACAGATGGCTGGTGCAGAATCCTCCGGCGATGCCCCTGACCACAGAGGAAATGGACGCTGTCTATGCCCTGCCGTATGCCCGCACCTGGCATCCAGACTATGACCAAGCCGGCGGTGTTCCTGCCATCGAAGAGGTCCAGCACAGTCTCGTCAGCGAGCGGGGATGTTTCGGCGCGTGTTCCTTTTGTGCCCTGACCTTCCATCAGGGACGGATCATTCAGGCAAGAAGCCACGATTCCCTGCTGCAAGAAGCGGAAATCCTGACAGGTCAACCCAATTTCAAAGGCTATATCCACGATGTCGGCGGGCCGACAGCTAACTTCCGTTTTCCATCCTGTGCCAAGCAGTTGAAAGTAGGAACCTGCAAGGATCGGCAGTGTCTGTGGCCCAAGCCGTGCCCCCATCTGAAAATCGATCACAAGGATTATACAGCCTTGCTCCGAAAACTGCGGGCCGTGCCCAAGGTTAAGAAGGTATTCATCCGCTCTGGTATCCGTTATGACTATCTGATGGCGGATCCCTCCGATGAATTCATGAAGGAGCTGGTGACCCACCATGTCAGCGGGCAGCTGAAGGTGGCGCCGGAGCACATATCAGATCCGGTGCTCCATAGTATGGGCAAGCCCTGCGGGAAGCTGTACCGTCAGTTCTCTGAAAAGTACTTTGCCATGAGTAAGGCCGTCGGCAAGGAACAATACCTGGTTCCATACCTGATGAGCTCGCATCCGGGCAGTACGCTAAAGAGTGCCATCGAACTGGCGGAGTATCTGCGGGATATGGGGTATCAGCCCGAACAGGTTCAGGATTTTTACCCCACACCGGGAACGCTCTCAACCTGTATGTATCATACCGGGCTGGATCCTCGGACCATGAAACCCGTGTATGTACCTAAAGAATTTGAAGAGAAACGGATGCAGCGAGCTCTGCTCCAATTCAGGAACCCCAAGAACCAGGATCTGGTGCGTGCTGCCTTGGAGAAGGCGGGGCGGACCGACCTGATCGGTTTTGGTCCCTTATGCTTGGCACCGCCGCCGAAGGGTGAGCGGGGTGCAGGTGATCGGGGGACAGGAACCCGGAAACCAGGAAAAACCGGCGTGGCGGTAAGGAACAAGAAGGCGCCTGCCGGAAAACCGGATCCGCGTTCTGCGGGCAATAAATCGGCGAGAGCCGAAAAGCCAAGTGAAACGGGTGGGCGAAGAAACGCATCCGCTGCTGCGAAAACCGGAGCCAGCGTGTCAGGAAAAGCACCGCGTAAAGGTCCGATCACCGGTGTGAAACCGAAGCGCCCTTCCGGGAATAAGAAACAGCAGCCTGGAAACCATAAGAAATAGCCGTCACTCAACAACCGCATCCTGGCATTCAGGGTGCGGTTGTTTTTTTAAAGTCAGCAGGGATTTGCTTCACTGAGATAAAGCTATATAAACGTTTTCCTATGCTATAATGACGGTAAAAGGACTGGATCGGACTCGCTTGTTCGGATGGGAAATAACAGGCTTTTGGTCCACAAAAAGAGAGGGGTACTCACATGTCAGTTGTAAAAATCGGTTCGAAGGCGCTTGAAATTCTAGACGTGGTAAATGTTGCTCGCAAAGGTTACAAGGTAGAGCTGACCCAGGATGCTGTGGAGCGGATCAACAAAAGCCGGGCTCTGGTTGATGAGTTGGTAGACAACAAGAAAACCATCTATGGGATCACCACAGGCTTTGGTAAATTCAGCGACGTAGCTATTTCTAAAGAAGATACAGAAGAACTTCAGCGCAACCTGATCATTTCCCATGCTTGCGGCGTGGGCAATCCCTTTGAAAAAGAAGTTGTGACAGGGATCATGCTGCTGCGGGTTAACAATATTGCTCAAGGCTACAGTGGTGTCCGTTTGAGCACGGTGCAAGCGATGATTGATATGATCAACAAAGGCGTTTCACCCATCGTGCCTGAAAAAGGTTCCCTGGGCGCCAGCGGAGACCTTGCACCCCTTTCTCACATGGTGCTGGTTATGATCGGCGAAGGGGAAGCGGAATACCAAGGCGTTCGCATGACTGGCCGTGAAGCCATGGAAAAAGCGGGCATCCCCCTGGTTGTCTTGACATCTAAAGAAGGTCTGGGCCTGATCAACGGCACCCAAGTCATGACCTCTGTTGGTACTTTGGCAGTTTATGACGCCATGCAGATCATGAAGCTTGCCGATATTGCCTGTGCGCTCACGGCTGAAGCACTGAACGGTATCACGGATGCATTCGATCCCCGACTCCATATGGTTCGGCCCCATCCCGGCCAAATCGCAACGGCTGCAAACCTGCTGAGAATCCTGGCAGACAGCGGCCTGACAACCCGTCAGGGCGAAATCCGTGTCCAGGATGCCTACAGCCTCCGCTGCACACCGCAGATCCACGGTGCCAGCAAGGATGCGCTCAACTACTGCATCCAGAAGGTTGAAATCGAAATAAACGCAGTAACGGATAATCCCATTGTATTCGCAGACGATAAAGTCGTGTTCTCCGGCGGCAACTTCCATGGACAGCCCATGGCTCTGGCATTTGATTTCCTTGGAATCGCTTTGGCTGAGATCGCCAATGTTTCCGAGCGCCGTACCGAGCGTCTGGTCAACCCGCAGCTCAGCGGCCTGCCTGCATTCCTGACGGAAAAGGGCGGTCTGCACAGCGGATTCATGATTGCACAGTACGCAGCAGCTGCTTTGGTTTCAGAGAATAAGGTACTGGCTCACCCTGCCAGTGTTGACTCCATCCCGTCCTCTGCCAACCAGGAAGATCATGTATCCATGGGTACGATTGCTGCCCGCAAAGCACGGGAGATCCTGGACAATGTCCGGAATGTCCTGGCAATCGAGCTCCTTTCAGGGGCGCAGGGGGTAGACTTCAAAGAGCCGGCGAAGCTGGGTGTCGGCACCAAGGAGGCTTACAAGCTGATCAGAAACAGTGTTCCCCGTTTGGTTGAGGACCGTGTCATGTACCACGACATCAATTCCGTGTATGCCCTGGTCAAGGATCACAGCATTGTTGAAGCGGTAGAAAAGGCAACGGGTTCCTTGCAATAGATTCTGTAGACACAAAAAAGCCTGAGGGAAGTTATCCCTCAGGCTTTTTTTAATTTCGGGTTTATTTCATAGCCTCCATGGCAACTGCTTCTGCATGGAGCGCAGTGGTATTGAATACGGGAATGGCACAGTCTTCCTGCCGGATCAGCAACGGAATCTCCGTACATCCCAGAATAATCCCCTCGGCCCCTTTATCCACCAATCGCTGAATGATCTGAAGGTACGATTTTCTGCTTTCCTCCAGGATCATACCTTTTACCAATTCATCATAAATGATCCGGTGAATTTCCTTGCGGTCTTTCAGCGGGGGGGTGATGACATTCAGGTCATACCGGGTCTTCAGGCGCCCACTGTAGAATTTCTGTTCCATGGTGAACTGGGTTCCTAAGAGTGCGACGGTTTTCATGCCTTGAGCCTCGATGGCTGCCCCTGTGACATCGGCAATATGAATGAAGGGAATTTCAATACGGGATTCGATGATGGGCGCCAGCTTGTGCATGGTATTGGTGCATAGGACGAGGACCTCGGCCCCGGCTTTCTCCATGGTCTCCGCAACGTCCCCTAAAATTTTGCCCATTTCTTTCCAATTCCCAACCCGTTGCAACGCTTCGATTTCGCCAAAATCCAAAGAGTAGAGGATGATTTTGGCGTTGTGGACACCACCCAGAAGATCCTGAACCCTGCGGTTGATCAACTGATAGTACACCGCAGATGATTCCCAACTCATTCCGCCAATGAGACCGATTACTTTCATAGGGGTTTCCTCCTGGAATTTGTCCTGTTATCATCATTATGTTAATCGGAGCGCGCCCCGTCAATAGGAGAGTACACAAAAGTGAAAAAGGATTCCAAAAGGTGCTCTGTTTCAACCTCGGAGTCCTGTGGTATAATACAGATAGTTCTGAGAAGGAGGATGTGGGAGCATGTTAGGTAAGGAAAAACTGGCGCGGATCAATGAGCTGGCCCGGAAATCGAAATCGGAGGGACTGACCTCCCAGGAACGTGAGGAACAGCAGGTTCTGCGCAAAGATTACCTGGCGGCATTCCGAGAACACTTCCGTCAACAACTGGATTCAGTCAAAGTAGTTAAAAAATAAGGGAGGGATCCCCCCATGGCAGAGAATCAATTTGTAATTTTCCGACTCGGTGATGAGAAATATGCAGTAGATATCCTGAATGTCGGCGGTATCAGCGAATTTCGCGAAGTAACCAAAGTGCCGAATGCCCCAGTGTTCATTGATGGCATCATCAACCTGAGGGGGGATATCATTCCCATCGTGAATTTGAAGAAGCGCTTCAATATCGCTGAAAAGAAAGCAGACTCCGACACCCGGATCATTATCAACAACATCAAAGGAAAAGACATCGGATTCGTTGTGGATGAAGCGTCTCAAGTCATTAAGATTGACGACGCGGATATTGAAGAAGCCCCTGATATCATCAAGGGTGCGGATCGTCAGTACATCTCAGGAGTTGGCAAGGTGAATGATCAGATTGTAATCCTGCTCAATCTGGAAAAAATCCTGAGTGAAGAAGAACAGAAAGCCGTCAATGAAATTGCCTGAACCCTGCTTCCGCAGGGTTCTTTTTCCTTCACCGCGCAGACGGTTGAAAAATTTAAAGCAAAACTGGGATAATCTGTGCTTTTTGTAGCGGTTTTAATCCTGTAAAATAGTCTCATCCCATCCTTGACGCAATCATTCAAAGCATTTGATGCAATAAATGAAAAAAATGGATATAATCAATGTATTATGAACTTTGGGAGCCTTCTGTGAATACCTACGTTAATATCAAACAATTGAATGAAGTGGTTGAAAAAACCGCTCAAGCCATTGAAGATGGCAAGCGGGAGATCTTTGATATTTCAGAAAAAGCAGCTTCGGATTGCAAGAGTTTGGAGCAGGAGCTTTCGGATATCAGCATTCAAGCTCAATTGGTCATCAAGGCAGTAGATGATCTTGAGCTGAAGGAAAAACTAAGCCGCATCAGGCTGTTGAATGTCAGCAAGAATTTCAATGATTTCTCGGAAGCGGATATCAAGAAGGCCTATGACTATGCAAAAGACCTTCAGGTGAAGCTTTCTTTGAAGAGGCAGGAGGAAAAGGACCTTTTCAAGGAGCGGACCCGCTTGGAAATCCGCCTGAAGGATTCCATTGAAGTGATGAAAAAGGCTGAGTCACTGACTGCTAAAGTCAGTATGGCCATCAACCTGCTTCGGACTGGATTTACTGAGCAGTTTGAAGATATGAAACAAAAGCAGGATATGGGACTCAGAATCATTGAAGCCCAGGAAGCAGAGAGAAAAAGAGTATCCCGTGATATTCACGATGGGCCGGCTCAGGTCATGGCCAATGTGGTTCTGAAAGCGGAATACTGTGAGAAAATAATTGATGATGATGTTGCAGGCACCAAGCTGGAACTTCAGGGGCTGAAAGAAACGGTCCGGGAATCACTCCGGGATATCCGTAAAATAATCTACGATTTACTCCCTATGTCATTGGCAGATCTAGGGCTCGCACCAACGCTGGAGAAATTGATTCGGGATTTTGAGAAAGAAACCGGGATCCGTGTGGGGTTCAAATCGGAACAAGTCCGCATAAAACCCATGAAACAGCTGATAGAAGTGACGTTGTTCAGAATTGTTCAGGAATCCCTCACCAACATCCGCAAGCATTCCCGTGCCGATCAGGCTCAGATCCGTATTTCGCTGAGGAATGAGGAAATCGAGCTACATATTACAGATAACGGAACTGGTTTTGATACCTCTGTCCTCACAGAAAATCAGGATCCGGATCGCGGATATGGATTATACAGTATGCGTGAAAGGGTCGATCTTTTAAAGGGCAATCTGGTGCTGGACTCTGCACTGGGAAAAGGAACAACGATTCATGTGAGTATTCCCCAGTCGGATGAGGAGGATTAAAATGCAGTCAAAAATCAGTGTGATTATCGTGGACGATCATGAATTGATACGGCAGGGACTTCGGAAAATATTAGAGATTGAAAAGGATATAGCCGTTGCGGGCGTGGCAGGAGATGGTGAAACCGCCATTAAAATGGCTCAGGAACTGCAGCCGGACGTGATGCTTCTGGATATCAACATGAAGGGGCTTAACGGTATTCAAACCCTACGGCGCCTGAAGGAGCTGGGGCTGCCTGTGAAGGTGATCATGCTGACAATCCACAGCGATCGGGAGTATCTGCTGGAAACCCTGAGTCTGGGCGCTTCTGGATATGTCCTGAAGGATACGGGGACCGACAGCCTCATGACAGCGATTCGCAGTGTTCATGAAGGCTACAGCTATATCCATCCGTCCATGGCAGATGAGTCCGCTGAGAACCTGATCAAGATGGAAGCAGGGCCGGATCCTGAAAAGGATAAACTCACCCGTCGGGAAATCGAGGTTATCGCTCTTATTGCCGAGGGGCTTAACAACAAGGAAATTGCAGATTTGCTGTACATAAGCGAAAAGACCGTCAAGAATCATGTGTCCAACCTGTTCAAGAAAATCAACGTTTCAGATCGGACCCAAGCCGCCATATTTGCTTTCAAACACAGCATTAAAGAAATCTAGCCTGTAAACTCCGTGAAAGCGGAGTTTTTTTGTGCCGGATTGTTAAGTAAAATTAAGATTTATCTGGAGATTTTAGTTATACACTGTCCTTATCAGATCAATAAAGGAAGGTAAAACCATGCCGAAGAAAATTGAGAAAGTCAGTGCCCATGCCCACCGCTTCAGCAATGTTTGGGAGAATGCCAAGCAACCAGAGGCTATCCATGATTTTTCAACGGAATACCGTTCTTTTCTTGATACGGGCAAGACAGAGCGGGAATCAGCCCGGGAAATCTGCCGGCAAGCCGAGGCCGCAGGCTATACAGCATTTGAAGCGTTCCTGAGACAAAATAGGCCGCTGGAACCCGGTCAGGGGATCTATGCGGTGAATCGGGATAAATCCGTGATCCTGATCAAGGGGGGACGAAAAAAGCTCACAGAGGGTCTGCGGATCCTGGGAGCCCATATCGATTCGCCCCGCCTGGACCTGAAGCCCTTTCCTTTGTACGAGGACGGGGGGATGGGGCTGCTGAAAACCCATTATTACGGCGGCATTCGGAAATACCAGTGGGTATCCATGCCCCTGGCCTTGCATGGGGTGATTTGCCTGAAATCCGGCGAAACCATCAACATCTCCATTGGTGAAGCCGAAGGGGATCCTGTTTTCATGATCAGTGATCTGCTGCCTCACCTGGCCAAGGACCAGAACGAGAAAAAATTGGGTGAAGGACTTACCGGCGAAGGGCTGAACGTGATCTTCGGAAGCATTCCCGGGGACTATGACAAGGAACCTGTCAAAGCACAGCTGCTGGCTCTGCTCCACGCACAGTACGGCATCACGGAAGCGGACTTCACCTCTGCGGAGATTGAGGTCGTACCCGCTGGAAAAGCCCGGGAAGCAGGACTGGACCGTTCAATGATAGCTGCCTACGGACAGGATGACAGGGTGTGTTCTTATGCGGCACTGAAAGCCATTTTGAATTCTGGGATCCCTGCGCACGCCCAAGTGGGGATGTTCATGGATAAGGAAGAAGTAGGCAGCATGGGGAACACGGGATCGGAATCCGACTATTTCGAATACATCCTGTCAGAGCTGATGGCGCTGGAGAAGGAACCGAACGTGGACCTGGCTGTAAAACGATCCCTGATGCGCTCTCAGATGCTTTCTGCCGATGTTACTGCAGCGTACGACCCAAACTATCCCGATGTTTACGACAAGCGCAATACCCCGATGCTGGGCCATGGGGTGGTGCTGATGAAATACTCCGGCTCCCGGGGAAAAGGGGGATGCAGCGACGCCAACGCCGAATTCATGGCCACTGTCCGCCGGGTATTCGATGAGAACCATGTCCAGTGGCAGGTGGGAGAACTGGGGAAGGTGGATCAAGGGGGCGGCGGCACCATTGCCTACATCCTGGCGAACCGGGGTGTGGATGTGCTGGACTGCGGCGTAGCGGTCCTCAGCATGCACGGCCCCTGGGAAATCACCAGCAAAGCGGATCTCTACATGACGTACCAGGGCTATAAAGCCTTTATCGAAAGCGTATAGGTGGCCCCATGCCCTTTGCTGATCTGCACTGCGACACGATTCACCGCCTCCGGTATGGAGGCCTGAAAGGCGATCTTAAAAAAAACACCGGCCAGATAGATCTGGACCGGTTGTTTGGGAACCATTATAGCCTTCAGGTGTTTGCGGCATTTGTTGAACTGTCCCTGACCAAAGATCCTCTGGAGAGCTGTCTGACGCTTCTGGAGGATTTGAGACGGGAAACCGCGGGAATGGAAAAATCAATCAGCCTGATCAGAAATGCGGCAGACTTGAAGACAGACAAGCTGAATGTGGTGTTCAGCGTCGAAGAGGGCGGCGTCATCGGTGAGTCTGAGGAAGCCTTGGACCTGCTGTATGACAAAGGTGTCCGGGCGGTTACGCTGACCTGGAATTTTCCAAACAGCTTGGGATTCCCCAACCATGAATTCAAGGATTCGGATAAAGGACTGACCGCTTTCGGGAAAAAAATGGCTGAGAAAATGGGGCATCTGGGAATCGCCCTGGACGTATCCCATCTTTCAGATAAGGGATTCGACGATGTGGCGGATATTTCAAAGAAGCCCTTCATGGCTTCCCATTCAGGGGCCAGAGAGGTATTCAGCCATTCAAGGAACCTGACGGATCAACAGATTAAAAGGATTGCGGATTCCGGGGGAATTATCGGTCTGATCCTGATGCCCACCTTCCTGGACGGCAGTATGGAGATGACCGTAGAGAAGTGGATGCGCCATCTCATGCATGTCTATCGGGTGGGTGGAGAAGAGGTACTCGCCTTCGGTTCTGATTTTGACGGCATGGAGGGTGCTTTTGAGGTGGATGGTGTTCAGGATGTACACCTGCTGGATAAAGCCATGAGAGAAGCCGGTTTATCCAACCGGGTGATTGAGAAGTTTGCCGGAAAGAATGCCCTGCGTTTCTTTCAGGATGTTCTATAGGTTATGTGCATAAGCGTTTCTTTTCCATCAGGTACTTGTTCAGGGCATCTTTATAGGCGACGATGATGGCCTTTTGAGAGCTGGCCCAATAACGGTTCGTTACCATTTCAGCGATTTCTGGCCGATATACATCAAAGGCTTTACCGATAAAGAGACATTTTATAAAATCGCGTGTTTCGGGCAACATGAATGAGCCTCCTACCTCCACGATCAAGTCGGTTTTGGAATCCACAAGGAATGCCAGGAAGAAAACGCCGAAGTGTTCTGTAATCGGATTATCTGAAGCGACACGGCCATGACCCACAACGTAGACCACAGATTCTTCAAACATGATGAAGCCTCCTTTATAAAGGAATTAGTGCGACTAGAAAATGATACCACAAACGGTCCGCATAACAAACACATGAACCTTATTTGATCAGTATATGGACAGCGGATTGAAATACTGTTAGAATGACTCTAATTTCATCACACTTTTGTTTGCCTGTTGGGATGACAACCCATCCACACATCGGTAGATAAGACCTGAAATCGCTATAATCGGATTCAGGTCTTTTTATTTTTGTTTGAAATCCCATAGTTGAGGAGACTGCCATGGAGCTGAAAGATTCTAACCGGATGGAGCTATACGAACATATTCTGGATATGATTGGTGATGGGATCATTGCAGTGGATCATTCTGGAATGATTTCTGCGTACAATCGCAAAGCTCAGGAAATTTTTGGATTGATTCTGGAAGCGGAGCATGCGCATCCGGCTGGCTGCTTGAAGGATAATGATTTGATAATCATTGCGAGCACGGGTCTTGGTGAAGATGACGGGAGCCTCACCGCCCTGGATTTAGAGCGCATTGGGATTGAGAAGTGCTCATTGGAGTATGGCGATGCATTTGTTGCCTATGGATATCTTGGTGGTAAGGCGGGTACGGGCACAGTCATCTCGGTTTCAAGAAAGAAAGAGGTTTATGAGCAGCATTTGCGGTTGAAGGGCAGCTCCGTGCATATCAGAATGGATTTCATACACCGGCAAGTGGATATCACGGTTGGGCATATCAGCTTCAAAATGCCATATGTGTGGTCTATTGGTCATATGGTGGCTCTGGATGGCGATACGCATATCCTGAAATTTTTTCAGGCGAGAGGGTATACATACCGGCGTGAAGACCTGAAAAGGCTTCTGAATGGACAGCCCTACCAGGCGAAAGGAAGAGAGCGGCTTGAAGAAAATCTAATTGGGAGACATATATTCGATATCCATCCGGAAGACTCGAATTCGGATATCGTCAGTTTCTGTTTTGCGGCAGCGCAGGGGACCGGAGGTTATCAAAAGGAAATTAAGGAGATCAATGGCAGGATGACCCGATGTTCTCTATCCGTCTGGAATCAACAGGCCATTCTGCAGGTGGAGGACATTACTGAACTGGATTCTCTAATGAAGCAGCGGGATTCAGCTCTGGCCGATTTGGAGGAGCGAGAAGCATCTGAGAATGGCGGCGGCCAATTTTCACGGATCATCGGTGTCAGCTCTGCAACTATAAAAGTCCGGCGGATGGCGCGAAAAGCTGCGCTTTCAGAATCACACGTGCTCCTGCTGGGAGAGAGCGGAACAGGCAAGGGGCTTTTCGCGGAGTGCATTCATCAGGAAAGCCGTCGAGGAAGCAAGCCCTTCGTATATGTGAACTGTGCTTCAATTCCCTCAGGGCTTTTGGAGAGTGAACTTTTCGGGTATGAAGGAGGCTCCTTCACAGGGGCGAAGACGGAAGGCAAGCCCGGAATGTTCGAGTTAGCTGATCAGGGCACTATTTTTCTGGATGAGATCGGGGAAATCCCCATGCCCTTTCAGGTTAAACTCTTGCATGTTATTCAGGATCGTCGTTTTATGCGGGTCGGGGGAACAAAGCCGATCACTGTGGATACCCGGATCATTTGCGCGACCAATCAGGATCTTGAGTCCATCACGCTGAAGGGGCAGTTCCGAAGCGACCTTTACTATCGTATCAATGTGCTGCCTATCCGCATTCCGCCCCTCAGGGAACGTATGGAGGATCTTACAGGATTGATGGCATCCATGATTCCTGCCATCTGTTCACGGGCAGGTGTGCCGGAAAAAAATCTGAGTCAGGAAGCGAAGCGGTGGATCTATCAATACGATTGGCCAGGGAATGTGCGGGAAATGGAGAATGTTCTGGAGCGGGCAATCAATATTTCTGACCACACGCTGATTCAGGCGGAACACTTGGGAATACGGTTGGATTATCCGGTGAAGGGCGGCTATGATCAGGTTCAGACATTGACGCAGGCTGTTGAACATGCGGAACGGGCGGTGATCGGTGTGGCGCTAGAGCGGACGAAGGGAAACAACCGAAGAGCCATGGAGATGTTAGGGGTTCGAAAAACAGTTTTTTACGAGAAACTAAAGCGCTATCAGTTGCGTTGAGGACAGTCCGGAAATCCGGAAACGAGTCCGAGAATCCGGACAAATGCGATTTAGGGGGGGCCATGAAAGTAGGCTTTGAACTATCAGCGCTTTTGCGACTTTTTCAATGGGGTAATTCTGGTACGGATTTGAATTATTTTTCCGGGAATCCGGAATACGGGGCGGCATATATCGGAAGAATAGCGCCATCACAAGAGATGCAGGGTTGGCATGAGTTTTGCAATATTAGGATATGAAGCTAAAGAATAGCGGTTGTCAGATAAAGAGACAAGGAGGATTGACTGACGGTAAAGAAAGAATCATTTTATGGGAGACTCTACCAGTCAAAGAGAAACAAAGTCCAAATCTTTAATAAGAACACACTAATTGGAAAGGGATGGGTTTATGCCGATGGAAATATTGCACAAGAACAGCCTGCCCGGCACCTCTGCCCTACAGGTCAATGGCATGGGAAATCTGGAGTTCAACGGATGTGACGTCGTCCTGCTGGCCAGGTCGGTTGGAACACCGCTTTATGCAATGAACGAGGATGGTATCCGTTCTAACTGCAGATTGCTGAAGGAACAGTTCATGGAACGTCACCCGAAAACCCAGGCGCTGTATGCCAGTAAGGCATTCAGTACCCTGGCCATGTACCAGATCGTTAAAGAAGAGGGACTGGGGATCGATGTGGTATCCGGAGGCGAACTCCATACTGCAATCAAGGCCGGAATTCCCATGGATAAGGTGTATTTTCATGGAAACAACAAATCAGAGGAAGAAATAGAAATGGCTCTTCAGGCAGGAATTGGCAGATTTGTGGTGGATAGCTACTGGGAGATGGCACTGATTGATCGGATTGCCGGTGGCATGGGAAAGACAGCACCGGTCCTGCTTCGAATTTCCCCGGGAATCGATGCACATACCCATGCATATCTGCAAACTGGGGTTCTTGATTGTAAATTCGGCTTCCCCATAGATGGGGGATATGCCATGGAATCAGTAAAAACCGTTCTAGGTCATCCGCATTTGGAATTCAAAGGAATACACTGTCACATCGGTTCTCAGATATTCACGCAGCAGGCCTATCTGGATGCCGTGACTGTGATGATGGATCTGGTCAACGAAATCAGCCTGACAGCAGGTGTTTTTTGTCAGGAGCTCAATATGGGAGGTGGATTCGGAATTCGCTATACGGATGAGGACCGACCTTTCAATATTATTGAAACCCTCGATCTCATGGTCCGGGGTGTAGACAGCTATTGTGAGCGGCACCGCTTGAAAAGGCCGATGATTCTGATTGAACCCGGCCGCTGGATTGTCGGTGAAAATGGGATCACCTTGTATACGATCGGAACCCAAAAGGAAATTTTCGGTGTACGTAAATATATCAGTGTGGATGGCGGCATGGCGGACAATCCCCGTCCGGCTCTCTATCAAGCTGAATATCAGGGGGTTGTGGCCAATTGCCTGAACGCGGCTGAAACCCAAACGGTTACAATTGCAGGTAAGTGCTGCGAATCCGGGGATTTACTGATACGGGACGCCATTCTGCCGGATGTGAGCGGGGGTGATATCCTGGCAATCCTCAGTACAGGTGCCTACAATTATTCCATGGCCAGCAATTATAACCGCCTTCGGAAACCGCCTGTTTTCATGATTCGGGATGGTGTTCCGCAGATGGTTGTCAGAGGAGAAACCTATGAGGATCTGGTCCGCAACGATCTTGGCTTAGACTTCGTTCCTGCTGTCGGCGTGATTGAAAGCTGTCATACACAGTCAAAGGAGGCAATCTGATGAAAGAGATTTTCGAAACGATTAACGCATTTTTCCAGTTCATCGTCCCTATCTCAGATTTTTTATGGGATTTCCCAAAAAACTTCGAGTCATATGCGAACATCCCGGTCTTGGGAAATTTTTCTTTCTCCATCCTCCTGTTGATTGGCAGCGGGATTTACTTCACATCAAAAACCGGAGCGGTTCAAATCAGACGGTTTTCTGAAAGTATTAGAATTGTTGCTGACAGGAAGGCTACAGCCACCGGAATCAGTCCATTTGCAGCTTTCATGCTGAGCTCGGCGATGCGTGCGGGCCCTGGTAATATCATGGGTGTTACAGGGGCCGTTTCAGTAGGCGGTCCTGGTGCCTTGTTCTGGATGTGGGTTGCGGCCGGTTTCGGCATGGCAACAGGTTTTATCGAAGCCACACTTGCTCAATTGTTTAAGGAAAAGAAGAATGAGGAATTCGTTGGCGGGTTGCCTTTTTATGGGATGAAGATATTGGGAAATAAGAAGTGGGTGGGCATTTCACTTTCAGTACTATTTATCATCTATGCCCTCTTGAATGTACCCAGTCAAACATTCCATCTATTCACAGCCTTGGGTTCTGCGGCCAGCACTCTGGCGGGGACGACATTTGAAAGAACATCCAGCGTTTATTACGCCATTGGCATATTTCTAATAATTGCGATTGCTTCTCTTGTTTTAGGCGGGATGAAGCGCGTTATAAAATTTACAGACCTTTGTGTGCCATTCATGGCGGTATTGTATTGCGGCATTGTTCTGCTGTTGATCATCATGAACTATCAGTTGATTCCATATTTCTTTCAAGCGGTTATCGGTGGTGCCTTTGCGCCGGAGGCCGTATTCGGGGGGGCTTTCGGTGTTGCGCTGCAACAGGGTATCAAAAGAGGCCTGATGGCCAATGAGGCCGGGCAGGGTACAATTACAATGGCGGCTTCTGCAGCGAATAACAGACACCCTGTCGAACAGGGACTCGTTCAATCCATGGGTGTTTTTTTTGATACGATGATCATCTGCTCGATGGCCGGATTCATAGCAGTCATGGCACAACTTTGGACATCACCTTCCGGTGTTGTATGGGACGATATCAAATCAGATAAGCTTGCCGTATTCATGACATCGGCGACACACCTGGCCCCTGGAGTGGCGTTCGATGGAACCGTTCAAGTGCTGCTGGCCTTATGCTATGCTCTGTTCGCGTTTACAACCCTGATCGGGATGATTGTATTTGCTGAAATCAGTGCCAATATGATTTCAAGAGATCCCAAGTTCATTTTTGGAATTCGTGCAGTTGGAGCGCTGTTCTTCGTTCCATTCGGTGTATTAACGGTTCTTGCGGATCTTCAATTAGGAAACATCTGGTATTTGGCAGACCTGATGAACATCCTCGTTGTCTATGCAAACGTGCCCATCATCATGATTGGTGGGAAGTATGTCTATAGAGCACTGAAGCATTATGACCTGACAGGCGGCAAGGAGGGGTTCGTATCAGTGCGTGATATCGGACTTGAGACACCCTACTGGACCGAAAAATCCGCATTTGAAAGAGCGCAGGAAGATATTGCGGTGGGTGCGGATTCGCGCCGCATTTCGTAAGCAACTCTGACATTACACAGATCACCGGCTAAAACATACTCCCCACAATAAAACCGCCCCTGCAGTTTTAACTTTGCAGAGGCGGTTTTGTTATGGGCGCTTCATCCGAAGGATTCCAGAATGAATTCCCGGAATTTTTCCGAAAGGGGGGAGAGCAGCATGTGTTTGTGATAGACGAAATAGAAGCTGCGGCGGATGGTGAGGTCTGAGATGGGGATCTGCCGCAGGCGTCCCTCGGCGATATCCTGCTCGGCGGCCCGGGCGGAGACGAAGGCCAGCCCCATTCCCTTGGCGACGGCATCCTTGATGGTTTCCGTATTTTCCATGGTCGCGGCCAGCTGAAGCTGATCGGGTTGGATACCCAGTTCCAGCAGATTGCTTTCAACGGTGCTACGCGTACCTGAGCCGGATTCCCGAAGAATCAGGCGGTGCTTGGTAAGATCTGCCGCAGTCAGTTCCTTGATACGGCTCAGAATCCCTTCTGAAGGCCCGATGAGGACCACTTCGTCCTGCCCGATTTCAGTGAAGATCAACTGATTCTTTGAATCGTTCTGAGTTCCCACGATGCCGAAATCGATTTCGCCGGAAAGCAATTTGTCCAGCACCTGACGTGAATCCAGTCGCATCAGGTTGAACCGCACATTGGGATACCGTGCCGAAAAGGAACAGAGCAGATCCGTCAGCAGATACCGTTCCGGGGTGGAGCTGGAGGCGATATCCAGTGTGCCGGTGATTTCCCCTTTATACTGCTCCAGTTCGAAAAGGGCCTGGTCCCGTTCGTTGAGGATGATCAGCACATGGCGGAGCAAGAGCTCTCCCGCGGGGGTGAGATTGATCCGTTTGTTGTTCCGGTTGATCAGAAGGGTGTTCATCTCCCCTTCCAGGTGATTCACGTGATTGCTGATGGTGGGCTGTGTCAGAAAAAGCAGATCGGCAGCCTTTGAAAAACTGCGGGCTTTTGCAACCGCGGCAAAGCTTTCAAGATGACGAAAGTCCATGGGAATTCCTCCAGTGGCATACATAATACCTGTATGATATCATGCAGGTTTACATGGGACAAGTGTATTATTAGAAATTCGAATACCCATATAGAGAAACGTAATAGTTGTGCCTGGCAGGAATTCGGCTTCGGATGGCTAATAATAACAGGAGGAAGAATCAAGTTGTCGGGGAGGTGGATTTCGGATGGACAGCCAGAAGCTATTGACGCTCCTGAAAAGAAATGAAGGGCCGAAGCTGGATTTCAAAGCACAGCTGGATCTGACCACGGAGTCCGGAAAAAAAGAGCTGGCAAAGGATGTGTTGGCGATTGCCAACAGCCAGGGCGGCCGCGGCCACATTTTGATCGGCATAGAGGACCGTTCGCGGAGCGTCATCGGTATTGATGTGGAGAGCTATAGCGAGGAACGAATCCAGCAGATTGTCAGCAACCGCTGTGAGCCCCCACTGAGCATCCGGTATGAAACCGTTGAAATAAAAGATAAATGGGTGGGGGTCATCACGATATTCTACAGCAACAAGAAGCCCCACCAAATGTACCAAACAGGCGCCTTCTACATCCGTCGGGGTTCAACAACCGATTTTGCCCGGCGGGATGAAATCGCCGCCATGCTGCAGCAGGGGGGGATCATCCATAATGAGCAGATTCCCCTGTACAACGTAGACCACACGGTTCTGGACTGGGGGCGGGTGACTGCGTATCTGAAGCGCACCAATTATCCGATTTCGGAATCTCAGGATATGCGGGAATATTGTAATCTGGGCCTGCTGTATTATGATCGGGATGAGGAGATGTACAGCCCTACGGTTGGCGCGATGCTGCTGTTTTGCTCGGACCTTCAGCGCTATATGCCCCATGCTTCTCTGCGGATCGTGAACTGGATCACGGCAGATCGGGAGGAATATTGGGTGAAAGGGACGGTCGTGGAGCTGTTGGACCGATCCATGGAGATCATCATACGGGCCATCGGAGAAAGCGGGTATCCGATTGAGGCCATTGAAGAGGCTCTGGCCAATGCCATTGTGCACCGGGACTACTTTGACCATTCACGGGAAATCCTGGTCTATCTGGGGCGCAAGCGGATTGAAATATCGAATCCGGGCTGTATTCATGGCAAGGAGCCCCTGGACAACCTCACCCGGGAGAACAATCCATACAGGCGCAACAATTGGCTCTATCACCAGTTGATGATCCTGGACGAAAAAAAACGGTTCAATAAATACGGCATGGGATTGGCCCGAATCAAAGGGGTACTGAAGAGCCAAGGCCCGGTACGTTTTATCAACCTCCGGAAGATCAACATGTTTAAAGTCGTATTGCCTGGGGTTGCACATGTGAAGCACGGGCGTTGAAAGAGAAAGAGGCATGACCATCAAGGTCATGCCTCTTTCTGCAAAGACTGGACAAGCCAGTGCCGTGCTTCATGCATCGTCGAGAAGAGAAGACACATGGCGCTCTGCTCGCAGAGCTGGTTGATCAAATGAGCGTATTTTTCGCCGATGGAACCGGTTTCAGAAACAATTGCCAAGGGGCGATCATCAGCCTGGTTCCGGGCAATATACTCCAACGCTTCAAACTCAATGCCCTGAATCAGACTCCAATCCATGAGGATCGGGTGGGCTACAGGGTTACTCTTGATTGTCTGATAAACATGGATGACATCTTCCAGGGTCAATATGGCGTTGGATTTGAAAAGTGCTTCCCAGTAGGAATGAGAATGGAGTTCGATTGTGACAATCCTAGGCTGATCCTTGTGCATGGGCATCCCCTCTCTGTGAATCCTCTCAAACACCTGTCTCATTGATACCCTGCTTTCTCAAGTTTAAACCCTTTCAGCCAAATTAGCGGCTTACCTGATTCCGCCCCTTCTCCTTCGCTCTGTAAAGGGCCTGATCTGCAAGCTTCAAAACCTCTGAAGGTCTTGAATCCACACTGCTTTCGGCAAGACCCAGACTGATCGTCAGCGGCAGCTTCTGGGTTTTAACAGATTTGCCGGAACGGGTGTGGCTGTTCAGGGGTTCCGTTTCCACCTTTCGGCGGATTTCCTCTAGGTTGATCAAGGCGTGGGCGGTATCCCGGGCGGGGTAGATCACGGTGAATTCCTCGCCGCCGAAACGGTAGATGCGCCCCCCGCGAAGTGCGCGTTTCATGGACCGAGCCACGTGGCGCAGGGCTTCATCCCCCACATCGTGGCCGAATTTATCGTTGAACTGTTTGAAATGGTCGATGTCCACCATGGCCAGGGTGAAAAGGCCGGATAGCTTTTGCAAATCCTCGTTCAGGGCCCTGCGTCCGGGAATGCCGGTAAGGTCATCCAGATAGGCCATGGTATAGGATTTTTTCAGAAGGGTCAGCAGGTGATACAGGCCACTGCCGGAGAGGAAGAGGCTGTACCAGAGCACGTCATTGGGTTTAAGGAAGGCCATGAATAGGGTGGACAGGGAAAAAAACTGCACGCTTTGGTTAGAATCCCGCTTGAAGAAGTCCCGGAGGATGAAGATCACCAGGCACAGGACGAAAAGGATGGTCACCAGATCGTCGGGCGCAAGATTGCGCTGGATTTCCGGCGGGAAGAGGGCATAGGATTTGAGGACTGCCAGCCAGGCCTCCTGGAAAAGGAGACAGTACATCACCAGAATGGCTTGGAAACCTAACAGGGTCATCTTAGCCTTCCCGGTAGGACTGAAGATCCCCTTTTCCTGGGTGTTGGCAAAGAAGAGGGTGTTCAGGGGGATGAGAAGTCCTGTGCAGAAGAAAAGCAAATCGAAAAAACGGTTTTCTGTCTGACGGGTATAGAGGACCAGCAAAGCTGCAGCCATCAGGATCAATGTGAAAAACAGCTTGGATTTGTTGAAAAGCACCGAGAGGATCAATCCCAGGATCAGAAGGAGGAAGGGGAGAACCTTGAGAATGATGGCGAAATCCGCTGTGAAACGAGCCAGTTGCAATGAACAGAGAAGCAGGCTAAAGAAAAGCAGGTAATTCAGCCAGTTCCTCTGGAGATAATCCTTGATGAATGTCATAAAGTCGCTCCTTCAAATAATCCTATCGCCTATTATACCAAATTTGCACAGCCAAGAACCTCTGAGATGCGCAAAAGAATTTTCAAACAAGGGTGATTCATGTATGATTGAAGCAGAAGAAATTATGCCGAGGGGTTGTTATCGGTCTGTTTACAGGAGGTTGCGGCATGCGTATGAATGTTCTGGATCTGGGGATGTGTGACTATGAGCGGGCTTTTGGAATTCAGCTGGAGACGGTTGGAAAAGTTCAGTCCGGTGAAGCGGCGGATACCCTGATCCTGGTGGAGCACCCCCCAGTGATCACTCTGGGCCGAAATTCGCTGGAAGGGAACGTGCTGATGCTTCCGGAACAGCTCAAGGAAAAAGGGATTGCCCTTCATCAGACAAATCGGGGCGGTGATGTGACCTACCACGGGCCAGGCCAGCTGGTGGGTTATCCGATCTTTGATTTGAAAAATCGCCATGGCGGCAGTATCCGGATCTTTGTAAATAATCTGGAGGAAGTCTTCATCCGTCTGCTGGAGGATTCTTGGGGGATTGAGGCCCATCGGGACCCATGCAATGCCGGGGTATGGATTGGCCGGGAAAAAATCGTGGCATTGGGCCTGGCTGTGAAGCGCGGGGTAACGATGCACGGCTTTGCATTCAACGTTCAACCGGATCTCAGCCATTATCAGGCAATAGTCCCCTGCGGCCTTGCAGACAGGGGGGTGACATCCCTGGAGCGCATAACCGGATTAAAAACGGATATGGCGACTGTCAAAGCATTGGTTCAGGAAGCCTTTATCCGTCAATATCATTTCACATAACTTAAAAGGAACCCAGTTGGATGTGCGGGGTTCCTTTTTCTGTTGCCCGTGTAGTTAGAAGAAGAGTTTGTACACAATGAAAAGAAGGATGAGTCCGATAAGGCCCACGGCAATCAAGGGGAACTGGGCGGCTTCAATTTTCTGGGCCGACTGCTCTGTTTTTGAAACCGGCTCCGGATAGAAGCAGTTATAGCATGTTTCCTGAATATAGTTTTCAAACGTGGCGGTATGGGAGTCATTCAGGACAACGACGTCCACATCGCACAGGGTGAGGAACATCAGGATCAGGCTGGCACGCATGGCTTCCCGAACGTCATAGGGCTTGGTGCTGTCATCCACTAGCAGCTTGGGCACCGTCCCCTGAAAATCGAACCAGTTATACAGCTCGATGATCGATGGGCGAACCCGGACGATGGTTTCGATGATTTCTCCCGGCTTCAGATCGAAGGCATCGGTGAAAAGCTGAGCGGTATTGTTCAGAATGTACTCCAGTTTAGACAGCCAGACGGTCTGGTAGGAGGCTTTCAAAGAGGTCAGGCCATAGCCGGAGGATTTTTTGAGTCCCTCACGATCCAGCAATCCTTGGTTGAAGAACAGTGAAAAGTCAACGGCATCACCGTAGGTGCGTTGGTAAAGGGGGCTGTTGAAGCCTGTCCGGAGCACTTCAACGGAATCGGCCTTATGCAGTGTTTGAAGATAATGGTTCTTGGAGAGCCTGTCGGTGATTACTTTTACGAACAGGTTTGGTATGTTCACGCGGGTTTCGGATTCGGCATACCCTTGGCGGAAGCGGGCTTCAACCCCATACAGGATGAGGAATTCCTCAAAGGTGGTCTTGAGGATGGAGTTGGTCAGTTCGGCATTTTCAAGCTTGAAGGGGCGGTTCAATTCTGGAACCATGGCGTGGATTTCCTTTTCATAACGCCGGGTATCGCTGTCCTGTACCAAGGGTTGATCATCTTGTGGACTCATAAAGCCTCCCTATGAGAAAAGTTGTCAGAGTGAAAAATCCTCTGACACTGGGGAATTCCGGAATTTTCTCTTTTGATTATACCAAATCTATTGGCTCCGTGTGCAGGGGTGCAAGGGGTTGTTTGACATAAATTTTGTGGATGCATATAATAGTAATACGAATATACCATTGGGAGAATGATCCGTTGAGAAAAGAAAAGGGCGGCAATAAGCAAACTTTTAAGCAATATAACCGGGGATTGATCCTGAAGCTGATAGCAACCGGCCAATGCCGGTTTCGCGTTGAATTGTCCAGACATACCGGCCTCACCAAGATGGCGGTTTCAAATATCGTGTCCGAGCTGATTGAACAGGATTTGGTTGTTGAATGTGAAACCGAGCAGAATGATCAGGTAGGCAGAAATTCCATCAACCTGAGGATATCCCCTAAGGCACCGAAGACCATTGGTGTTCTTATTTTTCGTGACCGCTGCGAGGCGATCCTGTGCGATTTTCACCTGAACATCCTGAAAAAGAAATGCATCTATCTGGAGCGGATCAATGAGGAGATGCTGGTGGAGATCATCTATGATCTGGTGGATACCATGGTGGCTGGCGAATCCGACATCCTGGGAATCGGGGTGGCGTCCATCGGTCCGGTCGATCTGAAGCAGGGGCTGATTCTGGAGCCCTTCCACTTTTTCGGGATCAAGAATATCAGTGTGGTGGCCCTTTTGGAGAACCGCTACAATGTGCCGGTGTTCATGGACCATGATAACCAGAGTGGGGCTCTGGCTGAGAAGCTATACGGCAATGGGAAGGAATTCAACGATTTTCTGTTGCTGGGGATCTCCCGGGGGATTGGAAGCGGCATTATCCTGGATGGAAAACTCTACTGCAATCAACGGGGGCTTGCACCGGAGATCGGCCATGTCAGTATCGACTATAAGGGAAAGACCTGTGTCTGCGGGAATCGGGGCTGTCTTGAAATGTACGCAGCCACATCGGTGGTTTTGGACCTGTTGCGCAGCGCCACCGGAGAGCATCTCTCATTCAATGAATACTGCCTGCGGGATCAAGACCCTGCGGTGGATAAGATATTCAGCGACATGATGAAGAAAATCGCCGCAGCCCTGACCAACTATGTGAACATGCTGAACCCGGATCTAATCCTCATGGGCCACGAAGCGGTGTTCTTGGCGGATCGGTATATGGCGCTGCTGGAACGGGAAGTGAACCGGCTGAAGTTCAATTCCGACGAAATCCATGTGAAGGTCAGAAAGCCCTATTTCATGGAAGACGCCCAACTGGTGGGGGCAGCCTGCAATGTGATCAATCAGGTTTTTAAAGGCGAGCTGATATTCAATGCATTCCAAAACGAAGAAAGCACATCGTAAAAGTACGCGATGTGCTTTCTTTTTTCTGGACGGTCTCATCATCGATCTGATGGGAAAAACAGAGCCGGATTCGCAGATGATGTTCAAAGTATAAAAAACGGTTTCATGGTATATTGACTGTACTAAAGCGGAGTGATAGAATCCTGTTAAAAGTAAAGTCAGTATATTAAATCACTGACAGGGAACAAGGCTTCAAGATGTCAGCGTCTATATGGCAGTATGTGGCTCGCGCAATCCTGCAGATCCTTGCTGTACTGCTCACCTGTATATGCCGAAATTGAAGCATCAACTGTAATCAGGAGGACTCAATCATGGATGTGCTTTGTATTGGAGAAATGTTAATCGATTTTCTGCCGGGCAGTGAGCCGAACAGTTATATTCGAAATGCCGGCGGGGCTCCGGCCAATGTGGCCATCGCCGTTGCGAAAAACGGGTATCAATCCGGTTTTGTCGGAAAAATGGGCGACGACGATTTCGGCCGTTTTCTGGTGGAAACCTTAGAAGAGAACGGCGTAGAGTCCCTGTGCAAGGAACTGACCTCGGAAGCGGTGACCACGATGGCCTTCGTGACACTGCATGCTGACGGCGAGCGCTTCTTCACCTTTGCCCGGAAGCCCGGTGCGGACATGCTCCTCTCCGTGGCGGACATCAAAAGTGATGCGATCGAACAGAGCACCATTGTTCACGCCGGATCCTGTTCCCTGTCGAAATCGCCGGCTGCGGAAGCCACGGAATATGCTCTTCAGATGGCCCGGGAAAAAGGAAAGCTGGTATCCTTCGATGTGAATTACCGGAACCTGCTGTGGGATGACGACCAGTCAGCTGCTGCCGACAGGATCTATAAAGTGCTGGACCATATCGATCTGCTGAAGATTTCGGAGGAAGAAGTGGACATGCTGGGCGGCGAAGGCCGGATGGCTGAAACCATGCGCGTCCATGGCATTTCCCTGGTGGTCGAAACCCTGGGGGCCAAAGGGGCTAAGTGTTTCTTTCAGGATAGTGTCCTGGAGATTCCGGGCCGCAAAGCCGATGCAGTGGATGCGACCGGTGCCGGGGACGCCTTCTGGGGAGGCTTTTTATCAAGTCTTCTGGCACAGGGGGTTACCGCAAAGGGACAGCTGACACCGGAGCGGATCCTGAAGGCCATGGCCTACGGCAACGTAGCGGGTTGGATCTGTGTGCAGAGCAAGGGGGCCATTGCCTCCCTGCCAACCAAGGCGCAGATTGAACAGTATTTAGACGGGGAGTTCCAATGATGCGCACCATTTGGAAAACGCCTTTGATAGTCTCTCCATCCCTTCAATAACGCACAGAACAGCTGATCCAATCACATAAAAAGGAGAAATAACATGAAACGGTCACACATCAATCAGATCATCAAGAAAATGGAAAAACTCATTGCGGACCATCAATTCGCATTGCCCCCCTTCCTGAGCTTCACGCCTGAAGAATGGACACAAAAGGGCCATGAATACGATGAAATTCGTGACAACATGCTGGGTTGGGACGTAACCGATTACGGCATGGGTGAGTATGATAAGATGGGGATCGCCCTGATCACCCTGCGGAACGGGAATACGAAAAACCCCAAATACACCAAGGCCTATGCGGAAAAGCTGATCATGATCGAAGAAGGCCAGCTTTCCCCGATGCACTTCCATTGGAACAAAATGGAAGACATCATCAATCGCGGCGGCGGCAACCTGATTTTTCATCTCTACAACGCCACCAAGGATGATCAGTTGGGGGATACCGATGTGGAAATCAATCAGGACGGCCGCAGATACATGGTGCCCGCCGGTTCAGAAATCGTGCTGAAACCGGGAGAAAGCCTCTCCCTCTATCCTTACTACTATCACGATTTCATCGTTCAGCCGGGAACGGGGACGGTTTTGCTGGGTGAAGTGTCGATGTGCAACGATGACAACACGGATAATCGCTTCTATGAAGAACTGGGCCGCTTTCCGACTATTGAAGAGGATGAAGCCCCCTACCGCCTGCTGTGTACGGAATACCCTGCTGTAAAATAGAAGCGGGAACAACGCCTCACCTGATGATGCCCCCCCTGTTTTACTTTATTGAAAGGGCAGTCTCAAGACCATTACGGTCTGGGGCTGTCCTTTCTTGATTCCCTGGAAATTTCATTGGTTTCCAGGGATATCAGAGGGGACTTTTCCAGAACAGGAGTGATATAATGGTTCCGAAACTATCAGGAGGTTTGGAGCGGATGAGTGAGTTGCTTGTGATTTTTGAATGGGTCATGCATTTTGATGACCACTTGCGGTTTATTGCAGAGAACTATGGGGGGATTGTTTACGCGATTCTCTTTCTTATTATCTTTTGTGAAACGGGTCTGGTTGTTACGCCGTTCCTGCCGGGGGATTCCCTGCTCTTCGTAGCCGGAACACTGGCTGCAAATGGGATCATGGACATACGGACCCTGAGCGTCGTCATATTTTTGGCTGCCGTCCTGGGCAATACGGTGAATTACCAAATCGGGGGATGGATAGGGCCCATGCTGTTCAAAGGGAAGCGGAATCGGTTCATCCGGCAGGAACACATCACAAGCGCCCGGGCATTCATCAAGAAGCATGGCCCCCAAGCGGTGGTTCTGTCACGGTTCATGCCGGTGATCCGGACCTTCGTGCCCTTTGTCGCCGGCGCAGGCCGGATGAATATCACACGCTTCCATGCAAGCAATCTGATCGGCGCTCTTTTATGGACACTGCTTCTTGTCGGCGGTGGGTATTTCTTTGGAAACCTCCGTGTGGTGCAAGACAATTATAAGCTGGTGATGGTTTCCATCGTCGTGATTTCATTCTTGCCCCTGCTGTTTTCTGTGCTGAAAGGCAAAGCACATCCGCCTGCGGTTGTGAGTGGACCGATAAAAGAGGAAGACCGCTGAATAACGGATACACCGCATAGACGATCTGAAGGAGGCTGCTTTTATGACGAAGATGACAGTGAAGGGTGACACCCTCAGTGACCGTTTCCGGGAACAGGCTCTGGACAGGGCCTTGCTGGAGCAGGTGCATGGTTATGCCCTGGACTACATGGACACGGTTCAGGAGCGGCCGGTATTTCCCGTTCCAGAAGCAATCGCAGGCCTGGAGGCTTTTGACGAGCCTTTTCCGGAGTTGCCAGGGGATCCCTATGCCCTGCTGAAGCTGCTCCATGAGAAGGGATCTCCTGCCACGGTCGCACAGACAGGGGGCCGATATTTCGGATTCGTCAACGGCGGCATTGCGCCTGCGGGCTTGGCGGCAAAATGGCTGGCGGACGTCTGGGATCAGAACACCGCCATGTATGTGATTTCCCCCATCGCCTCCCGCCTCGAAGAGGTGTGCGAGCAGTGGCTCGTGAGTCTGCTGGGGCTTCCGCAAGGCACCGCTGCGGGCTTTGTCGGCGGTTCCTCTACGGCCACGCTGTGCGGCCTGGCAGCGGGCAGAAACCATCTGCTCAAAGAGCAGGGGTACAACGTGGCGGAAAAAGGACTTTTCGGTGCCCCCGAAATCAAGGTGGTTTTGAGCGAAGGGGCTCACAGCACCATCTATAAAGCCCTTTCGATCTTGGGCTTGGGCAGTGAACGGGTCATCAAGGTGCCCATGGATGAACAGGGCAGGATCCGTGAGGATCTGGCACCCGAGTTGGATTCCCGGACACTGTTGATATTACAGGCGGGCAATGTGAATTCCGGAGCCTTCGATCCCTTTGGCGGTCTGTGTGAAAAAGCCAGGGCTGCGGGTGCCTGGGTGCATATCGATGGGGCCTTCGGCCTGTGGGCGGCGGGATCAGAGCCTTTAAAGCACCTGACAGCCGGGTTCGATAAAGCAGATTCCTGGTCAGTGGATGCCCACAAGACCTTGAATGCCCCCTATGACAACGGCATCATCCTGTGCCGGGATCGGGACGCCCTGACAGGGGCCCTGTCCATGGCGGGATCGTACATCGTTTACAGCCCCCAACGGGACGGTATGCTCTATACACCGGAAATGTCCCGCCGCGCACGGATTGTGGAGCTTTGGGCCACGCTGAAATCCATGGGTCGTACCGGGGTATCCGAGCTGATTGAAGACCTGCATCAAAAGGCTGTCTATTTTGCAGAAGCCCTTTCCAAGGAAGGTTTCCAGATCTTGAACGAGGTCTGTTTCAATCAAGTGCTGGTTTCAGTGGGAACACCGGCGCTTACATTGGCCACGCTGAAGGCCGTGCAGGATTCCGGGGAACTGTGGTGCGGCGGCAGTCAGTGGCAGGGGAACCCGGTTATCCGCCTCAGCGTCTGTTCCTATCGCACTACACCGGAGGATATCGACCGCTGTATCCGGGCGTTTGTGGCAGCCAGGGATAGTGCAAAGGGAGATCAATAAACGCCTGCAAGAATGCTGGATTCCAAGGACCACTGGATGTCCTGTGTCCTATCAACATGACCGGAGGCTAGAAATGGACAGCAATATCTCATTTTCAAGGGTAGAAACCTGCCTGATCATGGAACCACAACACAGCAATCCCATGGGCCATGTACATGGTGGGGAATTGATGAAAATCATGGACAACGTGGCGGGCATCGCGGCATTCAAACATGCCAAGGGGGATGTCGTAACGGCCCGGGTCGATGAGATTGTTTTTCATAAGCCGGTGCACATTGGTGACATCGTTACCTGTGTCGCGCAGCTCACCTATGTCGGAACCTCCTCCATGCAGATCATGACCCGCATTTTCGTGGAGGACGTGCATGCGTCCGACCGTCCGGATGCCTCTCTCTCTGCATTTTTCACCATGGTCCATATGGTGGGCGATAGACCGGCCCCGGTACCGAAGCTTGTCGTTAAAACACCGGAGGAAGAGGCTCTCTATCAACTGGGCGGGAAGAAGTACCAGGAGATCAGAGCCAAGTTCTGATGGATAGAAAAAGTCCGAAAGCCATGAAGTCCAGCCTGCCTGGATTCATGGCTTTTAAAGTGCGCGCGAAACTTGACAGTGTCCATAGGAGATAGTATTCTAATATTAGATTATGCTAATGCAAAAGGAGCGGTTCATTTATGGAGTACTTCAATCAGCTCATGAGCAATTTCTTCAAAGCGGTGGCTCATCCCACCCGTATCCAGATACTCCGCCTCCTGGAGGCCGGTCCTCTGTGTGTCTGTGATATTCTGCCCCAGCTGGAATCGGAGCAGTCCAACACATCACAGCATCTGTCGGTGCTGCGCCAGAGCGGGATATTGGAAAGTCGCAGAGAAGGCACACGGGTGATTTACAGCGTCACCTATCCGCAAATCTATCAGATTCTGACAGCGGCGGAGGCGATTTTGAAAGAACAGGTTAAGGACATCAATCAAAAGATCAATCCGTGAAGCCTAAAAAACAGGCTGAAGTTGACTTTGATCAAAAATAAATTAAGCACAAAAGAGAAATCCCAAACCGTATCCTGGTCTGGGATTTCTCTTTTGCTTCTGAAGGGTCAGTATTCAAAGTTGTTTTTTGAACCAGTCGATTGTTGCCTGCCCGTGCTCAGCCGGAACCTTGAGATCCACTTGTTCACGAAGCCAGCCTAAGGTCTTGTTTTTTAGGTACTGCTTCATCTGATCTTCCGCCTCTATCATGACAACCTTGATCAAACAGGGGCATTTGGTATAGCTGTCAGGCAGATTCTGCTTATCCAGCAGGATTTCCTGCCGCCTGATTTCAGCACACTGAAAAATCGGGCTGGTTCCCTCCACAGCCTCCACGATATCCAGAAAACTGATAGCCTCAGGGGAACGGGCCAATTCATATCCCCCTTTTGCACCGGGTACGGATTTTACAACACCCGCCTTCCTGAGCTTGGTGTAGATTTTGGACAAATATGTTTCTGAAACCCCTTGAAACGTTGCCAGGTCTTTGATGGTAACGGATTTTCCCTGTGGTGAAACGGTCATGTGCAACAAACAATGAATTGCATATTCGACGCCTACTGAGAACTGCATATGTTCTGCCTCCAATCAGCAAGCCCTAGAGAGGGCATCTGTGACAAAATTGCATATTACGGATAATATATATCCACGATATATTTATTATAGATTGACTTTATGAATCTGTCCATGTATTATTAATGCAGACAACGCGTATCCGCAATATCTACATACCGGAATGGTACGCAGTGTACAAATCAATGGAGGTAATGTTATGTTGACTGAGAAATTTTTTGACGTATTGAAGAATGAAGGGGTTGTGTCCATTGTTTCTTGGGGAACTGAGGAGCCGCATATCGTGAATACGTGGAATTCATTTGTGATCGTAACTCCGGACGGGCGTCTCTTGATCCCAGCCTATGCGATGCGAAAAACCGAAAAAAATACGGACCAGAACCATAAAGTGAAGATCGCGCTCGGCAGCAAAGAGGTCGTGGGATATAACGACTATCAAGGGACTGGTTTTGTGGTCGAAGGGACAGCGAAATTTGTAGAGAGCGGTGCAGAGTACGATATGATGAAAGAAAAATTCTCATTTCTGACACGGGTGCTGGAAGTGACACCCACCTCTGCAAAACAGATGCTGTAGAAATTGCAGCTCATTTTACAGAATGTTTGTGGATGGATCGGTATCGGTCCAGAAGTTTAAAAGAAAATAAACAGATAGGGCTGTCTCAAAACAGGAATACAATTCCTATTAGAGACAGCCCTTTGTGATTTTTTTTAAGTTTGTCTTCGGCCTCAAGAGGCATTAGCGAAATGCACCAACTCAAAGATTTGGGCATCCTGCCTAATGATGGCAAAGCGTGGTGATCTCTCTTTTAAAAACGATGTAGTAATTGCAATCCTCCACACTTTTTTCAAAAGACTTTTGAGACAGCCCCATTGGAGGCAATAAACATCTCTGTATATTGACAATACATAGATGTTTGTCTATTCTTATTATATAGACGGTTGACTATGTAAAAGGGGGTGTTTCAGACGAATCCATATGAAGTGAATGCTAAAATCTTCAAAGTGCTTTCTGACCCAAGCAGATTGAAAATCCTTGAGATTCTCTCCTGCGGTGAACGCTGTGCCTGCGACATTCAAGCATTTTTTGAATTCACGCAACCGACCCTTTCCCATCATATGAAGTCCCTGATGGAAAGCGGATTGGTAACATGCAGGAAAGAGGGGCTGTGGAGCTACTACAGCCTGAATAAAGAAAAATCACAGGCATTAATCAGCTATTTCAGCCATTTGATCGCAGACACTGAGGTGTGCCTGTGCAAGGATGTGCCAAAACAAAACGCGTGCAGTGAAAAGACTGCCATGAAAAAGCAGAAAAATGAGTAAGGCCATGTAGAATTTGATCCGGAATTAATCCGTGTGTCGCCAGTGTTGAATAATCAGGCAAAAAATAATCCTAAATGGAGCAAAACTTTATGAAAAATCAAAAGGTCAAGAATATGAGTATTTTTGAGAAGTATCTGACTGTATGGGTTGCGCTTTGCATTGTGGTGGGCATCGTTCTGGGGAAATTGTTCCCCGATGCATTCAATGCCCTCAGCAAGCTGGAAATCAGCCATGTCAACCTGCCGATTGCCGTCCTAATCTGGTTGATGGTATACCCCATGATGATGAAGATCGATTTTTCGTCGATCATGAATGTGGGGAAGAAGCCCAAAGGCATCCTGATTGTGCTGTTTGTGAACTGGCTGGTGAAGCCGTTCAGCATGGCGTTTCTGGGCTGGCTGTTTTTCAAGCACTTGTTCTATCCGATGATTGGAATGGAATTGGCCAACGAGTACATCGCCGGAACCATTATCCTGGCTGCGGCCCCCTGTACGGCCATGGTATTCGTCTGGAGCTACCTTACCGATGGGGATCCGGCGTACACCCTGGTACAGGTCGCCATCAATGATCTGATCATGCTGGTGGCGTTTGCACCCATCGTGATGCTGCTCTTGGGGGTTTCAAATATCACGGTGCCGACAGACGTTCTCTTTTACTCGGTTTTCCTGTATATTGTCATTCCCCTGGTGGCCGGGGTCCTGTCCCGGAACACCTTGTTGAAGCACAAGGGTGCTGAGTGGTTTGAACACAAGTTCCTGGAGGCTCTGAAGCCGGTTACGATCCTGGCGCTTCTCGCAACGTTGGTCATTATCTTTGCATTTCAGGGGGAAAAGATCACCAGCAATTATTTCAACATCGTCCTGATAGCGATTCCGATTCTGATTCAGGTTTACTTCAATGCGGGTCTTGTATACTGGCTTGCGCTGAAATTCAAGGTGCCTTATAATGTCGCCGCCCCTGGGGCGTTGATTGGAGCCAGTAATTTTTTCGAGCTGGCTGTAGCAGTGGCGATCACACTCTTCGGGTTGACCTCCGGTGCGACATTGGCAACGGTTGTCGGTGTTCTGGTGGAGGTTCCGGTCATGCTCACCGTTTGCAGCATGTGCAACAATACGCGGCACTGGTTCCCTGAGGAAGGGGCGAAGACACTATGAAGAAAGTAGCATTCGTGTGTGTTCACAATTCCTGTCGGTCGCAAATGGCCGAAGGCTGGGCGAAGCATCTGGGCATGGGCGTTCTGGAAGCATACTCAGCGGGTACTGAGAACTATCCGGAGGTTAAGCCCCTTGCGGTTCAAGTGATGGAGGAGGCCGGTGTCAGCATGGTTGGGCACAAACCCAAACTGCTGACAGACATCCCTGGTGAATTGGATATTCTCATCACCATGGGCTGCAATGTGATTTGCCCCTTTATCCCCAACAGTCACCAAGAGGATTGGGGGTTGGATGATCCTTCCGGTGGTCCGATTGAAGAATTTCGTATAACTCGGGAGTTGATCCGACAAAAGGTGGAGGATCTGATTGTGCGGATTAATCAGGGTGACATTTAAGAATCAGAGGACTGAACATTTTCATGATGCCCCTGATTAATGGGGGTAACTTTAGGGAGAGTCCACCCACATCAAAAAAAGAACAAGGGGCCGTGCCATCAGTTTTTCAACGAATGGCACGGCCCCTTTGATTTTACCGAATACCATTGAATAGGGACCAGACACATATTGAAAATCATTTCAGTATATGCAAAACATCATTCATGTTCTGAAGGTCGTAAATCATTTCGTCACGAGCAACGGAAGATAACCGATTTTTAATCGCGTTATAGATTCCCGTGTGTGAACTGTTCACGTAAGACATGGTTTCAGGAGAAGATGCAAATAATGCGTGTTTTAGGAAGGTTCGATATCTGAGGACTTTATATTTGTACGAGTCGTATGCTCGGATGATGTATGGGTTTTTACTCATTAGTATAATTTTTTCGTGAAAGAGTTGATCTTCAAAAATCGGATATTCACACTTGGCAAATTTCTGCCGCATACTCGCTAGATTGTCCTTGAGATACATGAAATCCGTTGGGGTTGCATATTTTGCAGCTAGCCGTGCAGCCTCTCCTTCAATAATAATTCTAAAATCACAGATTGACTTGCAGTCCTCATAGCTTACAGGCATGATGACTGCTTTTTTCTGTGAGACCTTACTGATTAAATTCATACTGACAAGCTTTTCAATTGCTTTTTGGATAGGTGTTCGGCTGATTCCCAACTCCTCGGCTAGAATGGATTCATTAATATTGCTCCCAGGGCTGTATTCAAAAGCAATAATTTTGTCAAAGAGGTATGTGAACGCGATATCACTGATCAGCTCGCTGGATTCTTCAGCGTTCTCCACTCTTTTTCGAAAGTTATCAAGATCCATAGGGCATCGCACCTTTCTAATTGGGCATAGGTACACGAACTTCAGCATGGGCGTCATAAAGGTTTACAACTAAATTATATGATAAAAACAGGCTATTTGAACAAAAAAACAAAAACGCTATTAATCTTGAAATCTGCATGCGTTGAGAAACAAAAAAGCTCAGTTACGAGAGGATTTGCACGATGTTTGACACCTAAAAACCGCGCTATAGTATAGAGGTTAAGCATTCGAATGCAGGGATATTTAGTCTTCACAAACACACTTGGCCAGTGTGTTTGTATTGAACGGACATGTGTCGAAATGCACTTCTGCGAGCAATCAAAAGGTGCCTTTTTTTAAGACCGAGCAGAACTTGTTAAACGCAAAATAGGAGGTAGTGAATATGTTGCAGTTTGCAAATCGGATGAAGACGATGGAAAACTCAGCCGCAGTTATCAAGAGCATATTTAAATCAATGGTCAGCGGTGATGTAATTTCATTCGGTGGCGGTGCCATTGCTAAAGAGTGTCTTCCGATTGATCAAATACGTGAAATTACAAATGAAATCATGCAGTTGGACAAGCGCGGTGTAGAGGCTCTTTCATATGGGCCGGTCTTGGGTCTTAAGTATCTTCGAGAATCGATAGCGCTGGAGCTGTTGAATCCGAAGGGCGTTTATACGGACCCCGACAACATGATGATTACTTCCGGGGGGCTGGAAGGTCTGTACCTGCTGTGCCAACTGTTTATCAGCCCTGGAGACGTGATTTTGGTAGAGTCCCCCACATTTATCCACGCTGTGGAAACATTTGAAATGTTCGAAGCCAACTGCATTCCCGTCGATATGGACGAAGAGGGTATGTGCACGGATGATTTGGAAGCGAAGATTAAAATGCATACTCCTAAAATGATCTATGTAATTCCAACGTTTCAAAATCCATCGGGTCGCACCCTGTCGAGGGAACGCAGAGAAAAAATCGCGGAACTCGGAAGCAGATATGACGTTGTGATTTTAGAAGATGATCCTTATCGGGACATCCGGTACAGCGGCGAGGAACTCCCGCCTATCAAGGTTTTCGACAAGACTGGACATACGGTTCTAGCCAATAGTCTATCGAAGATTTTATCTCCAGGGCTGAGAGTCGGGTATGTCGTGGCAAACAAAGTGATCATGGATAAACTGATCGATGCCAAAAGTGCGACCAATTCCCATACTTCGATGCTTCCCCAGATTATTTGCGCAGAGTTCTTCAAACGCGGTCTGTATTTGGAGCACCATAAGCTGCTTTGTGATATCCATCGGCTTCGAAGGGACGCGATGATTGAATCCATCGATAAGTATTTCCCGAGCGGGACAAAACGAACCTATCCGGATGGTGGATTGTTCACATGGGTGGAGCTTCCTGAAATGATCAACACAAAGGAACTGCTTGTAGAAGCGATGGCGAATCCAGAAGTAAATGTAGCGTTTGTGGCTGGTGACAGCTATTTTGTTGAAGGAAATGGAAAAGGAAGCAACTGTATGCGTTTAAGCTTTGGTGCAAATCCACCGGATATAATTCGAATTGGCGTTGAGCGATTGGGCAAGCTAATCAGTTCAAAGCTTTGATGGCATAACATCTTAAGCAACCTGATATCAAGTGAATATGGAGGTAAGTAAATTGAGAAAGTTGAAAGTTGGCATCATTGGTCCGGGAAATATCGGCGTTGATCTGATGATGAAGATTTCCCGCAGTCCATATCTTGAGTTAACCTGTGTGGTCAATATCAAGGAGTCAGAAGGTCTTCAGATTGCACGGACATACGGCGCGGACACCTCTGCTGAAGGGGTGGATTATATGATCGACAATCATCCGAATTTGGATATTGTATTTGATGCAACCAGTGCCGCTGCACATATGGCTGTTGCCCCAAGGTTGAAAGCAGCGGGTTATTTCACCCTGGATCTGACTCCTGCGGCAGTCGGTCCCTATTGTGTTCCGATTGTTAACCTGACGGATGAAATGCTTGCGGAAGCAAATCTTAATCTGGTAACCTGCGCAGGACAAGCTACGGTTCCTATTGTAGCTGCCATCAATGCAGTAGCCGATGTGACATATGCAGAGATCGTTTCTTCCATCAGCAGTAAAAGTGCGGGACCGGGAACCCGTGCAAATATTGATGAATTTACTGTTACAACGCGAAAGGCCCTTGAGCAGATTGGCGGCGCAGACAGCGCAAAGGTCATTATTGTCATCAATCCGGCCGAACCGCCAATCCTGATGAAAAATACGATCTTCACAAAAGTAAAAAACCCGGATATCAACGCCATCCAAAAGGCAGTACAGGCTTGCGTTGAACAACTCAAAGCATACGTTCCAGGCTATCGCTTTCTCTTAGAACCGATTATTGAGGATGATATCGTGACGACAATGATTCAGGTTGAAGGGCTTGGTGATTATCTGCCCGTGTACTCCGGTAATTTGGACATCATTACTTCTGCCGCGGTATATATGGCTGAAATGAAGGCAAATAAGGAACTTGGAGGTGCTGAAAAATGATTAAACTGAACCTTGTGGATACGACTTTGCGGGATGGCAGCCATACAGTTTCCCATAAATTCACACCGGACGATGTTAAAACAGTAGCCTCTGCTCTCGATGCTGCCGGGATTGATATTATCGAAGTCGGACATGGCGATGGTTTGACAGGTTCGACAATCAACTATGGATTTGGTGCTCACACCGATATTGAGCTGATTCGGGCTGCTGCATCAGTCATAAAAAACGCAAAGCTTGCCTCCCTGATGATTCCTGGGATAGCAACGGTTGAAGATATGAAAATCGCCCACGAAGCCGGGATTCAAGTCATCCGGATCGCCACGCACTGCACGGAAGCGGACGTTTCGGCTCAGCACATCAAGGAAGCGAAAAAGATGGGACTCTTGACGATTGGTTTTCTGATGATGGCACATTTTTGCACCGTGGAACAAATCGTTGAAGAAGCCAAGAAAATGGAGTCTTATGGGGCGGACGTTGTATACTGCACAGATTCAGCAGGCGCGATGCTCCCGATTGAGGTGAAGGAAAAAATATCCGCTGTCAAAAATAGCGTCAGTATCCCGGTGGGGCATCATTCCCACAACAACTTAGGACTTGCAATCGGGAATTCTCTGGCTGCTATTGAGGCCGGCGCTACGTATGTCGACGGTTCTCTGTCTGGCCTGGGGGCCGGCGCTGGAAACACACCTACGGAAACCTTGGTAGCTGCACTGAACAAAATGGGATACCAGCATAATGCAGATCTTTTCTTGACTATTGATGCCAGCACGAAAGTGCTGCAATCGGTTCTTGCCCTAAAAGGTCTTAAAACAAACCTGGATGCGGATGCTTTGATCTGCGGATATGCCGGATGTTATTCAAGTTTTATGCTTCATGCAAAGCGTGCAGCAGCACGTTTCAACGTGGATGTGCGGGAAGTACTGCTGGAGTGCGGACGTCGAAAAGCTGTCGGTGGTCAGGAAGACTGGATCATCGAAATCGCAAGTAATATGAGTCAATTTCAAAGGTGAGAATTCCTTTGATTTTCTTATGAAACTGTGAACATGTTGAATACTTTCATCATACGGATATCGTCTTTAGAGATTTTCAATTCACGCACAAATTCTGGTGTTATAGGTATGGGTTCTTTTGAGAAAAGCATTTTTAAAGCGATGGGTACGAATGGACGAAAAGAGACGCCGGCCATGAGTCCCCATTTTTTGTTTGCTTCTTGGAATGAGGCGAGAATGTTAATATAGATGTTTTCTAAGGGGGTTGCCTGGTTTTGCAATTTCATGGAAGTCAATGTATCAAAATGCTCCGTATAACCAACATATGTGTTTTCACAGTCGTTGCAGGATTCGATATTTTCAACGTTCATGTACATGATGGTTTTTATAAGTTTCGGAGAATCGTCCAGAAACAGGTCAATGACGCACCGGACAATGCGATTACTGCGCCCGTCAAAATAGTAAGAATAGAAACGGGTTGAGTGGGCGAAGAACGAGGCGCTGATATCTGACGAAGAAGCACGTCTCTGATCTTTAGGTGAATATAGTAACTGTTCGACCTGGATATTAAGAGCCTCTGCAATTTGGTAAAGAGTAACCAAATCAATTGAAATTGTCCCGTTTTCGTATTTTGAAAGTGTTGCTTTACTCTTACCGATAACATTACCCAACTGCTGAGCTGAGAGGTGTCTGTTTTTCCTGAAACTGCGAATTTTCTTCCCAACCTCAATATTAATATTATTTGTCATAGAACCTCCTTGGAAACCTGCATTTTCAAATGTCACCGATGAAAGTTTCGTTTAAAGATATTTTGAGATGAATTTGGAAGAAAAGTTGTGTATACAATAATAAAATACCATAAAACCATATGAAAGTTGATTAAGACGAAACATTTAAAAAAAATGTATCAAATCAATAGTTTTTATCGGTTTGATATGCAAAATGTACTATGTAATACTATAAAAAATGAGATAAACAAGGAGGCCATAATTATGAACTATAACTTTGATGAAATCATCGACCGAAAGAACACGAATGCACTAAATACAGACGGTTTCAGGGACTATATTTTTAAGGATTCAACGAAACAGTTTCCGTTCAAGGATGAAGAGTTTGTACGGATGTGGGTTGCGGACATGGAATTTGCGACTCCACCGGAGATTATCAAAGCCATGCAGGAACGTCTCGAACGAAAGATTTTCGGATACACGATGGTTTTCGATTCCGCGTATGGAGAAGCATTTTTGAACTGGACAGACCAGCATTATGGATGGCGGTTTAATCCGAAAACATTAGTGACCTCCAATGGGATCATTCCGGCGCTTTATGAATTAATTGAACATATTTGCAAGCCGGATGAAAAGGTTATCATTTTCACTCCGTCGTATGGCTATTTCAAACACGCTGCGGATTATAACAACATTCAGCTGGTGACCTCGGATCTGATTGCCGATGACGGTGGACATTATAGGATTAATTATGATGAATTCGAGCATTTGGCAAAAGATGAAAAAGTGAAGCTGTGTATCTTTTGCAATCCACACAATCCCACTGGCCGGGTATGGACTCCGGAAGAATTGAAGCATTTTGGAGAAATCTGCCTGCAGAATGACCTATGGATCATATCAGATGAGATTCACTGCGATTTGCTTCGCAGTGGTCTGACGCATACGCCTCTTGCAAAGATTTTTCCGGAAAGTGACCGGATCATCACCTGCATGGCTCCCAGCAAAACCTTCAACATGGCGGGCCTGATGATTTCTAATATTGTAATTCCAAACGATGAATTGCGGGAAGTCTGGAAGCTGCGCCACTTCAGCTTCGAGAATCCGCTCAGTGTCGTTGCGGCACAGGCGGCGTATACATCGGGGCACGAATGGCTGACACAGCTCAAAACGTACCTGGACGACAACTTCGATTACACGCGGGATTTCCTGAGCAAATCTCTTCCTAAAAGTGTATTTCGCGTTTCGGAGGCTACTTACCTTGCGTGGGTAAATATTGGAGCGTATCTTCCGGCGGATGTGGACTATTGCTTGTTTTTTGCCAACAATGCGGGTGTTCTGCTGGAGGGGGGCGATCTGTTCGTCTCCAATTCCGATGGATACATCCGTCTAAATCTGGCTTGTCCGCGATCCGTTTTAAAAGAAGGATTGAATAGGATCGCAGAAGCACTCAACGCAGTACTTGACTTTCAAAATTCTTGAAACGAAAGAAGGTCCATGTCATTAGCCTTTCAACTAATGACATGGACCCGTAGAGATTGTGCACAGAGATTAATGAAACGATAACCAGAAGGCACTAAAATAGTATCTGATCAATCTACATCTCATTTTAGCGTTATGGTAATTGGGCTAAGTCAAACGGAGACCATTTTTATACTATTCATGGGCTGATGAAAAGCCGGATTGAGGTAACGACCTATACTGGGTACTCTATGTTGATGCCATGGGTGTTAGAATTGCCCCCCACTATATAACTCAGCATTTTCCACTTGTTCTTAGTAACAACGACCTGCGTAAGATTCGGTTCCATGATCTCCGTCACAGCTGTGCCAGGCCCTTCAGATTTGAACCGTGGAATTCAGGGAGAACTCACCCCTGTTGAATACCAAAAAGAACAACCTCAATCCGTAAAGGATTGAGGTTGTTTGTGGTGCGGGCGGTGGGACTCGAACCCACACGGTTCTCACCAACGGATTTTGAGTC
>CAYRIO010000020.1:0-63400 GCA_964424355.1 uncultured Peptostreptococcaceae bacterium | reverse complement strand
TGGTGCGGGCGGTGGGACTCGAACCCACACGGTTCTCACCAACGGATTTTGAGTCCGCCTCGTCTGCCATTCCAACACGCCCGCGTGTGTGGGACAAATAGAATAATAACACAGATTCCAAATGAGTTCAAGCCTGATTCGAATCAAAAAAATATTTGAAATGCTTACGGGAAGGGTATAAATGAATAGTATACAAAACCAGGTAGGGAAAGAAGGCGATTATCGATGGCAGCTGCCCTGGTAGATACCAATGAAATAAAACGAATTGTGGATAAGACGGTCAAGATGATTGAGAACAGCAAAATTGAAATTTTCAGCATCGTTGAGGGTGCCCGGGACGAGGTCGAGCGGGTGAAGAATGCGCTGAAGGCTATTTCTCTTAAGATCCAGACTGTCATTCAGGAAGCTGATTACATGGAATCCATGGATAAAGCAGCCCGGCTGCGACTGGCTACGGTCAGTAAGGATTTTAAAAACTTCACAGAAGTGGATATTAAGCAGGCCTACGAGAAGGCTAGTGAAATCCGGCTGAAGCATTCCATGAAACAGATGGAGGAAAAAAACCTTCGGGAACAGCGCACGCAATTGGAACACCAGCTCCGCAAAGCGAAATCCGTTCTGGAATCGGCTGAGCGGCTTATCAATCAGGTGGGCGTTGCGATGCAGTACCTCGCTGGAGGCATCACGGATATTTCGGGGAATGATTCAGATGAAAGCATTTACTGGGGAATCAAGGTCCTGGAAGCCCAAGAGGAAGAACGGAAACGGATTTCCCGGGATATTCACGACGGGCCTGCCCAATCCATAGCCAATATCGTATTGAAGGCGGAAATATGCAAGACCCTTATGAAACGGGATGTGGAACTGGGCCTGCAGGAAATGGAAGGGCTGAAGGATACGGTTCGCAATACGTTGAAGGATATCCGCAAGATCATCTATGATTTGAGGCCGATGTCATTGGACGATTTGGGATTAGTCCCAACCTTGAGGCGATTTTTGGCGGAATTTTCGGATGAAACCGGCATTCAGTCGGATTTTCAGACGACCAATAAAGAGGATGATGTTGAAAAGCTAATTCAATTGGCACTGTTTCGACTGGTGCAGGAAATTACGAACAACACAAAGAAACATTCAAAAGCCAAGAAAGTGGTGGTGGAGATTAATTTTGGGACTAAATATCTTCAACTGGATGTTTGGGATGATGGCATCGGATTTAATGTGGAGGAAACGTTGGAACGGTGTCGTGATGAAGGGAATCACTACGGTCTTTTGGGACAGCTTGAACGGGTCAAGCAACTTCACGGGGAGATCATAATCCAGAGTAAGCCGGAATCAGGGACACACACACAAATTAGACTTCCAGTCAGCAGAGAGGTGATGCGGGATGATTTCCACGCCAATACGGATTCTCATAGCGGATGACCATAATCTGATTAGAGAAGGCCTAAAGAGGGTATTAGAATACCAGGACGACATGGTTATTGTTGGAGAAGCTGTAAATGGGAACGAGGCGGAAGCATCTGTGAAAACATTGAAACCGGATGTTGTAATCATGGATGTAAATATGCCCGGGTTATCAGGGATACAGGTTTTGCGAAAAATTCGGGAAACAGGATCACTGCAGAAGATAATCATCCTGACGGTAGCGGGTGATCGCGAAACCTTAATGGAGGCGGTCAAGATTGGCGCGGATGGCTATCTGTTGAAGGATACGGATATCACCGAGCTGATTAAAGCCGTTCGAGAAGTGAACAGTGGTGAAACCTTTATCGATCAGCGTCTTGTGAAATTGTTGGTAACTGATTTTCGGTCACGAAAAGAGGTGGAGGCCCGGCAAAATCCATTGGGAACCTTAACGGACAGAGAACTTGAAATTCTTCAGCACCTCGCCAGCGGTCACAGCAACAGGGAAATAGGAGACCGACTTTTCTTGAGCGAGAAGACCATCAAAAATCAAACAACGGTGATATTTCGAAAGCTGGAAGTCAATGATCGGGTACAGGCAACACTCTCGGCTTTAAAGTGGGGTATTGAAACTTTCCGGAAATAGGCAGGGACTTTAGTCCCGAAACCTGGGGACGATGGTCCTGCTAAATCGGGACTTTGTGCTTTATACAGCGACAGATAACGGCAGTATAATAGGGACATGACAGATGATACTCAGAATCCAAAAGGTTCTGAACCGACACAAGGAGGATGACCTTATGTACGACATGCTGAGAACTTACGTGGATTATTATTTCGCTCCGTACCTGAAAAATGATGAAGGGCAAGGGATGGTTGAGTACGCTTTGATTATTGCCCTTATTGCGGTCCTGCTGATCGGCGTGCTGGTTGCTATGCGAGGCGGTCTCACCAGCATATTCACATCCATCAGTAACGTGCTGAACAACCCCAGCACTGCACAGTAAACAGATCATTAAAAAGACCTTGCAGAGCAAGGTCTTTTTTCCGTCAGGAGATGATTTTATGCGGCATTTAGCACCGGGACGGAATGTTAAAGGGCAGACGATTGTAGAATTCGCTCTCATACTGCCGATTCTGCTGCTCATCCTGTTGGGTATTCTGGAGTTCGGACGAATATTCAGTGCATGGATGTCTATTACCCATGCATCTCGGGAAGGCGCTCGGGATGCGGCTCTCGGAGGAACGACCCTGCAGGTGGAGGAACGGATTGATGCCGTGTCCGCCGGCCTGAATCCCGCGCGGATTGTGGTTCTTGTAACACCGAGTGGATCCCGACCCAGAGGGACCATGGTGACGGTGCGCATTAATTATAGTATTGATATGATTACGCCGCTGATTGGGAATGTCGTCGGGGATCCCCTGAATATCAGTGCAGAAACAACCATGCGGGTGGAATGAGGGGGTGCTGTCATGTCCTATCTGAATAATAACCATGGCGTTGTGCAGGTTCTGTTTGCCCTGGTGCTGACTGTGATTTTGGGTGCTGCGGCCCTGGTAATCGATGTGGGTATGAATATGGCCAAGAGGATTGATCTCTCAAACAGCTTGGATGCGGCTGCGCTTGCCGGGGCGACAGAGCTTCCGGCACATCCGGATCGAGCTCTGCTCGTGGTCGATCAATACCTTGAAGCAAATGGAACCGATCCATCCCATGTCACGGTCACCCTTTCGGAGGGAAACCAGAAGATGCACCTTCTTGGGGCCCAAGTGGTTGAAAATATATTTGCCAGGGTATTAGGAATTAATACAACGGCAATTTCTGCTGATGCCACGGTCATTGTCGGTACGGCAAGTTCTGTGTATGGCGGCATCCGCCCGCTGGCGGTTGTGAACCAACCTCTCGTATTCGGGCAGGAAGTAACGCTGAAGGAAGGTGCTGGCGATGCGACAGCGGGCAACTACAATGCGGTTTCCTTCGGCGGCGACAGGGGGGCGGCTATATTCAGGGACTATCTGGAACATGGTTATCCGGGGCGGATTGCCGTGGGGGATATCATTGACACAGAACCTGGGAATATGGCTTCTTCGGTATCAACGGTGCGGGACGTCATTAATCTGGATGAATTCGCAACCTATAATGATTTTGAGCCGAATTCACCGCGGAATTGGACGGTTCCGGTCGTGGAGAATTGGGATGTCAACGGCAGGGATCAGGTACGGGTGATGGGTTTCGCTGAATTTTTCATTGATAGAATTGAAAATCGTGCGGGGAATGCTGAAATTGTCGGCAGATTCGTTCAATTCACAACAAATGGCGATATCGACATCTCGGCCGCGAATTATGGCGTGTATGGAGTTCGCTTGGTGAGATAGGTCTGTCACTAAAAGGGGGGTAAGCCCATGAAAAACAAATCCACACTGCTGCTTCTGTTTTCATTGTTGCTGGCAGTGCTGACGGCCGGTGCGGCCTGGTACTGGCTGCAGAGTCAGAGCGGCGCGAAAACGGAGAAGGTGGATACCGCCCCGCTCTGGGTAGCCCGGGAAACAATCCAGGCAGGGATACAGATCACCCAAAAAATGCTGGAGGAGAAGCAGGTCAAAGTATCGGAGGTTAAGCCCGGATTTCTGAACAAGTCTGAAGACATCATCGGCAAGTTCACCAAGGATACCATCATACAAGGGGAAGCGTTCCCCAAAGAAAGGCTCTACGAAGCCGGTGCAGAGCTGGTCCCCATGAAGCTGCAACCGGGCTTCCGGGCTTTTTCAATTACCGTTACGCAGTATGCAGCGGTGGCAGATCTGGTCAAGCCGGGGGATGCAGTCGATATTTTTGTCTATTTAAAGGAAAAGGGTGAGACAGAGGTTTCTGGTTTCCGACCGGATATTGCTCGTTTACTCCTTCAGGAGGTTGACGTTCTCGGAATTCGAAAGGAAACGGATAAGAATGCAAAGGCACCGGAATCCACCCCTGAGTTGTATGCTGTAACACTCTCAGTAACAGTCCGGGATATAGAAAAGCTGATTTTGGCTGAAGAAACAGGCATGCTGAAGCTGGCACTCCGCCCTGTAGGGGATGCGAGCCGTTATGCAAGCTATGGGGTCATGTGGGAAGAATTGATGCTGGATGAAAATCTTAAGATGAGGACCATGAATCCTGAGTATGAGCAGGAAACGGATCTGAACCGATTGAACAGCACCCCGGCCATTGCGCCTGCAACCTCTTCGTCAACGATTGAACCCGCTCAGCCTGCAACACCGGCTGAACAGAGCGTAGCCCCAGTCATCTCAAAACCTCAGCCTGCCCAAGCGCCTTCTCCTGGTGAGGATTCCTATACCCTCTATACTGTGAAATATGGTGATACGCTGTATACCATCAGTAAGGACTTCTTTAGCGGAGATGCTGGCTATTACGATGAAATCATGAAGATGAATGGGCTCAGCAATACCCTTATCAGACCTGGTGAGGAGCTGAAAATCCCCGTTGAGGGCAGGTGAACCCGATGACAGAGAAAATCCGAGTATTGGTAGCGGATGATAGTGATGATACCCGAGAATTGGTCATGCAGATGATATCCCTGACTGACAGCCTGGACCTGGTTGGAGAAGCCCGATCCGGGCTTGAAGTTTTGGAAATGCTGAAGAATGGCCTGCCAGATGTGGTTCTGATGGACATCAACATGCCGGGACTTAACGGGTTGGAGACGACAGAAAGAATTTCCAAGCTGTACCCGACGCTGCTTGTCGTCATCATGTCTGTTCAGGGTGAAACGGAGTATCTGCGCAAGGCGATGATATCGGGCGCCCGTGAGTATCTGATTAAGCCATTCAATATGGAAGTGATGGAAGAAACGATTAAGAGTGCGTTCGGACTGGAGAAGGACAGGCGCCAGGCCTACCAAGCCAGCCAGGATCAGCTGAACATGGAGGGGAAATCTCGCGTCATTACGTTTTTCAGCAGTAAGGGGGGCGTGGGGAAATCGGTTCTTGCTCTAAACTCGGCGTTGACGCTTGTGAGGTCCGGAGAAGGAAAAACCGTCCTGGTGGATTTGGATCTTCAATTCGGAGATATTGGGATCCTTGGGAACCTGAGCCCAGTCCGTACACTTTCGGATGCGGCGGATGATAATGTTCTCAGTGACCCAGAGCTCCTGAAAGGGTATCTCCAGAATATCGATGGCGTAGATGTACTGATGGCTCCTAAAAAACCGGAAATGGCGGAGTATATCACGGAGCAGCAGGTTCAAACGGTTTTAAATACATTGAGAAAAATGTATAAAAATATCATCGTGGATACCGCAGTGAATTTCAGTGAAATCAATCTAGGCGTTCTGGATTTTTCAGATAGGATATTTTGGGTTTCGACACTGGACTTGCTGTCGCTTAAAAATACGCGATTGGGCCTGGATGTTATCCATTCTCTCCATCATATGGAGAAGGTGTCCTTGATCATTAATCGCTTTGAGAAGACCACGGGCATTTCACCCTCAGATGTAGAGAAGGTTCTGGGATATAAACCGGTTGCCTATCTGCCTGAGGAAGAGCGCCTGATGGTGGATTCAATCAATCAAGGTATTCCGATGGCGACGGATAAGAAATATCGTGCTACCAAATTCTACAAAGCTTTAGAAGCGATGGTCAAGGGATGGGATGCTCTGTAGGGGAGGCTTAAAAGATGTCTCTGAGAAAAAGGCTTGAAGGCGTGCAGGAACCGGAGCGATACCAGACACCGGGAAAAAAGAAGATTGAAGATCCTTTGGTCGAGCTCAAAACCCGGGTGCAGAATCAGGTTATTTCAGACCTGGATGTGGATCTGGAGGAGCTGAGCAACGACTTTCAGAATTATCGCGGCGAAATTGAAGCTCTGATCTTGAAGCATTTGGGGAAGGACGCCTTGAATCTATCCGTATCTCAGAAAGAGCGGATCTTTACAGAGCTGATGGATGAAATCGTGGGATTTGGTCCGATCACGACCCTGCTGAATGACCCCGAAGTCAGTGAGGTCATGGTAAACGGGCCTGATTATATCTATGTGGAGCGGGGCGGCCGCCTGACACGTACGGAGGCTCATTTCAAGGACGACAATCATGTACTTCATGTTATCAAAAAGATTGTTTCTCCCCTCGGTCGACGGATTGATGAAAGCTCACCCATGGTGGACGCCAGACTTCCAAACGGTTCACGGGTAAATGCAATTATACCGCCTTTGGCGTTGAACGGACCCGTCATCACCATTCGGAAATTCTCGGATAATCCGTTCAAAGTTGAAGACTTGGTTCGGTTCGGTTCCTTGACGGCTAATATGGCAGAGGTGATCCGCTATTGTATCGAGGGGCGCTTGAATGTTGTTGTATCCGGAGGGACAGGCAGTGGAAAGACCACAACGCTGAATGTGCTTTCGTCGTTTATTCCCAATCACGATAGGATTGTCACCATTGAGGATGCCGCCGAACTGAAACTGTTTCAGGAGCACGTCGTTCGCTTGGAAACCCGGCCGGCGAACATCGAAGGGAAGGGTGAGGTCTCTATCCGTGATTTAGTCAGGAACTCTCTTCGTATGCGTCCGGACCGGATCATTGTCGGTGAGGTTCGCTCAGGAGAAGCACTGGATATGCTCCAGGCTATGAATACCGGACACGACGGGTCATTGACCACCGGGCATGCTAACACACCCCGAGATATGCTTTCCCGCTTGGAAACCATGGTGCTCATGAGCGGCATGCAGCTGCCCGTCAAGGCCATACGGGACCAGATTTCTTCGGCTCTGGATATCATCATTCAGCAGTCCCGCCTTCAGGATGGTTCTCGTAAAATCACGCACATCACTGAGGTTCACGGTATGGAGGGGGATATCATCATCCTCCAGGATGTTTTCCGCTTTGAGCAGACCGGACTGGATCAGCGGGGGAAAGTAACAGGTCAGTTCGTTTTTACCGGCGTGAAGCCAAAGTTCGTTGAGACCCTGAAAAGTAAAGGATTTGATATTCCTATGTCACTATTCACATAAGGGGGGGACTCCATGGATATGATACTGATTCTCATGATTTTTGTGACAGTTTTTATAAGTCTGTGGGGTCTGATCGGCTTTGTAAAACCACGCAAGAATCCTCTGGACCGACTTGAAACATGGATGCTTGATACGGTTCCGGCCAAGGAAGAAATTCGTTTGGAGAAAAAGAGTTGGATTGGGGTTTTGGGATCCGGTGCCGAGAAAATGGGTCTCGGGAAAAGATACATGGAAAAAACGCGCATTGAACTGATTCGTGCAGACATCCCTTTGACGGGCTACGAGTTCAACATGATGCGCGCCCTCTTTGCATTGGGCTTGTCATTGCTCCTGTACCCGGTTTTCAGAAGCCTGTTCGGTGCCTTTGCAACGCTGGTCCTGGTATGGCTCATACCGATGGTGTATGTCAAACTGCAAAAGGCCAAGCGGAACAAACTGTTTGGGGAACAGCTGGGGGATGCCCTAACCATATTGGCGAACTCACTGAGGGCGGGTTTCAGTTTTCTTCAAGCGGTCAATTCCGTTGCCCGGGAAATGCCGGATCCGATCGCCAGAGAATTTACGAAACTGCTGAAAGAAATGAGTATGGGTCTATCTACGGAAACTTCCCTCGCTAATCTGCTGGTTCGTGTTCAGTCTGATGACATGGAGTTGCTGGTCACTGCCATCCTGATCCAGAAGGAAATCGGCGGAAATCTATCTGAGATTTTGGACAACATCGCCTCGACCATCCGTGAACGGGTTCGAATCAAAAATGAAATCAGGGCACTGACAGCCCAGGGGAAGTTATCTGGGATCATTGTCGGCGGTTTGCCTATTGCTCTGGGGCTGTTTCTTTTTTTATCGAACCCATCCTATATGGATCCCTTATTTACGACCCCTCTTGGGAAAGTGATGATAGGGTACGGTGTTTTCAGTGAACTGATTGGATTTTGGTTAATCGGCCGGATTATTAAAATTGAGGTGTAAGGAGGGGCCCTGATGACTGCACTCATACTTTTGGCGGGTTCTTTGTGGTTCCTCTTCTATATGATCTTCCAGATGACAATGGCGAGGCGTCAACGCCTAAAAAAGAGAATCGACAGGATCTCAAGGGATTCTGGCGTTGCGATGGAGAGCCTTGAGGAAACTGCTTCTCTAAATGAACGAATTATCAAACCGATTTTAGATAAACTGTATGCCGTAATTGACCGGATCAGCCCCCGTACACTCCGGGATCAAACCGAGTTGAGATTGCGTGTCATTGGCTGGAATCACCCGCGTGCCTATCAGCAGTGGATTGCGATGCGGCTGGTCATGGGCGGAGTGCTGCCTGTCTCCATCGGGGTGCTGGCGCTGCGCTATACTTCCGATTTTCAGACTGCTGCAGCCTTGACGGTGGCGCCGATGATGTTTGTTCAGGTACTGATGACCCTCTATTTGCTTCGGAAGACAAGAAGCAAAAAAGAAGCCATTGAAAGGCAATTGCCGGATGTTCTGGATATCATCACCGTCAGTGTTGAGGCAGGCCTTTCCTTTGATGGCGCCTTAGAAAAAGTGATTCAGAAGACCGTGAACGAACTGTCCGCGGAACTTGGGATTACACTGAAGGAAATGCGGATGGGAAAGATTCGGCGTGAAGCCTTGAAGGCCTTGTCTGAACGATGTGATGTTCCGGATTTAACCACTTGGGTTGGTGCCATGATTCAGGCGGATGAACTTGGGGTCGGAATCGGGAATGTTCTTAGAATCCAGTCAGTACAAATGCGGGAGAAAAGGCGGTTCAGAGCCCGCGAAAAATCTATGAAAGCGCCGGTAAAAATCCTCATTCCATTGGTACTGTTTATCTTTCCGACCATTTTCATCATCCTGCTCGGCCCGGCGGCAATCAATATTTATGAAATGTTCATCAAACGTTAGGAGGTAGCTTTATGGGATGTAAGGAAAGCATAATGAGGGTGAATGGATCCGTTCAAGCGGGGAAGGTATTTTTGGCAGACTCATTCCTGTCCCGATTCCGCGGCCTCATGGGTAAAAAATCTCTCCCCCCTGATTATTGCCTCATCCTGACTCCCTGCAACGCCATCCACATGGCCTTCATGAAGATCCCCCTGGATATCGCCTATCTGGACCGTAACGGCGTGGTCATCGCTCTGCAATGGAACCTCAAGCCCTGGCGGATCGGAGAAATCCACAAAGGCGCTCATTCCGTGATGGAAGCACCGGTTGGTGGTATTCTTAGGAACCTCCACGTGGGAGATTCAATCCGGTATTAAGAAAAGCATCATCCATTCAGGACCCTTACTTTTTCAGAAAGGGTCCTTTTTCATGCGGTAATCGTGATATAATGGTTAACATAACTTGAATATCCTGATTAAACGGAGGAGCCATGGACCCCATAACCCACGGCGCCATCGGCTTAGCCCTGTCGGCTTTCTCAGGGAACCCGGTTTCCCTGACCAATCCCATCGCCTTGGGCTGTTCGATCGGCGCCATGATTCCTGATATAGATGCAGTGATTCGCGTGTTTTCCAATGATATGGTTTATCTCAAGCATCACCGGGGCATCACCCACTCAGTACCCGCCCTGGCGCTATTGTCCCTTCTGGTTACAGGCGGGCTGGTGCTGATTTTTCCACAAATGCCTGTCCTTCAAGTGCTTTTCTGGACATTTATCGGTGGCCTTTCCCACACCTTTTTTGATATCCTGAATTCCTATGGCGCCATGCTGTTTATGAAAAAGCGGAAGGCCAGCCTGCTTACGCTGTATGATCCTGTGGTCAGCCTGATGGCGGGGTATCTGATCCTTGTACCTCACCAGGGCCTTACAACCCATCTGGTGATTCCCGCTCTTTTCACTTTGTACCTGTGTTTCCGGTACTATATGCGCCGGGAAGCCCATAAAGCTCTGCAGGGCATTTATGCCCATGGCTACACGGTGGAACGGATCGATGTGCTGCCTTCCCTGCTGTCCTTTTATCAGTGGGATTACATCATAACCGCCCGCAGTCACCAGATTGTAGGGAAATTCAATCAGATTACCGGAAAGAACACCATGCGCAGGAAGCTGCGGGTGCAGCCGGAATTTGTAAAACTGTTTAACCAAACAAAAGCCGGGGATTACTTCAATGCCTTTTCTCCCAATCTGCATATCGATACCGAGCATCATCCGGACAGGGTCATCCTTCGGGCAACCGATATCCGCTATTTCATGCGGAACCGTTTCATGCACCATGCTACCGTGATTCTGGACAAGAACCACAAGGTGGTAGAATCCCACATTCATCCGTACCATCCGGATAAAGCCGTACAGATCCTCCCTTGAATTCATTCAGGGGATTTTTGTTTGGCGGACGGAAATCCGGTTATAAATAGGGTATACGAACCAGGGAGGGAACTCTATGTCCGACTCGATGAAAACCAAAGGCGCAGTGGTATTGAAAGAAGTATCTACCCCCAAAGGCCCCTATGTATACGCCAGCCAGTTAGGCGGCATGATGGCGGTTTTGCTTCCTTACAGGAAGCGGATGGGCGCGGTGCAGTATCTACTGAGAAGAGAGCTGATCCCATGCTGGGACAATCATACGGATGTCTGTGGAATCGGTGTGATAGGTGAACAAGACACATTGGAAGCGTTGCTCATTGAAACCCTGAGTCAGGAATCCGGTTATCAGATTTCACCCAATGAACTGAAATGCCTGGGGGTGTGCGCAACAGATCGTTATACCGATACAAGCTGCTTTCTTTACGCAGTGGATTTATCCCGCCATGGCGCCAGTGAGGAAAAGCTGGAAGTTGAAGAAGAGATGACATTCTGGGGAGAGGCTGAGGATATATTGGAAAGCGTGGATTCACAGCTGATCACCTGCTATGCGAAGGCACACTATCTGGTGCTGTAAGGAGAAAGCAGGGACTGAATTTACTGAAACCACCGAAAAGCTCTTCAGGTTTGGTATCATGTTCATAGATACTGCCTGAGATTCCCTTCGGTGGTTTTTATCGTCTGGAATCTTTTTTGAAAAATAGTGGAACAAAAATAACCAGGGGTGCGTCTAATGGATATCACCCGATGAAAGGAGTGGAACCGTGACTGACTCGGAAAAACTCTGGCTGGCCAGGAGTCGGGAAGGGGATGTCGAGAGCTTTGAGAAGCTGATTGAGCGGTACGAGAAAACCGCTTACAATGTGGCCCTCCGCATGATGCATCATGAAGAGGACGCCAAGGATGCCACGCAGGAAGCGTTGATCAAGGCCTTCAGGTCTATTCAATCATTCCGTGGGGATTCAGGCTTTTCAACATGGCTCTACCGAATACTGGTTAATACGTGCAAGGACGAGCTGCGCAAGCGCCGCGGCAATCTCGTCTCCCTGGAACAGGGCAGACAAACGGAATCAGGTTTTGAAGCCATTGAGCTGGCTGATGAGACCTTTGCGCCGGAAGTGGTTCTTGAGAATCTCACCACCCGGCAGACAATCAATCAGGCAATACGGGCATTGCCGGAGCAAAACCGCACCGCGGTGGTTCTCCGCGATGTTCAGGGATATTCCTATGAGGATATCGGAACACTGCTGGGCTGCCCGGTAGGCACCGTGAAATCCCGCATCAACCGTGGGCGGCTCCTGTTGAAGGAAAGCCTGTCTCTAAAGCCGGTATCGGAAGGAGGGAGCCTATGACCTGTTCATTTGACACAGCGAAGATCCAGGATTACCTTGATAACATGCTCTCCCCGGAGGAACGGCTGGAGGTGGAAGCCCATCTGGCAGCATGCCCGGAGTGCCACAGGGAGTGGGTTGAAATGAGCAATCTGATGGAGCTCCTCAGGGGTTTGCCCATGGAGGAACTGCCGGAAGGATTCAAAGAAGAACTGCACGAAAAACTGATCACGGTCACCCAAGAAAAACCGGAAGATAAGAAAGCATGGCAACCGGTTCTGCATCTCAAAAAACATTTCAAGGCATACAGCGCTACGGCTGCAGTTTTGGTGATCGGCATGGTGTCGCTGAATTCTCTGCATCTCGGAAAGGGTGTAGCCCCGATGGAAAACTTCGTGGCTACGGAAGCGCCTGCAGTCATGATGGATCAGGCGGCACCGGCTCCCGATGCACGGATGAAGATGCAGCAATCTGCGACCCCTGAGGCAGCACCTGTTGCGCCTCAGAGCCCTGAATCCACGGTGTTTTATGCAGGGAGCTCAGAGGGCGCAGCCCTGGAATCGCCGAGTCCTGCCCCAAATGAAACGTCAGGGAGTGTGCAGGAACGCAAGGTGATCCGCTCCGGCTCGGCTAACCTCAACACGCTGTCATACGACAAAACCGTGGACGCTCTGACTGCCTATGCGAACCAGATGGGCGGCTATGTTGAGAACCTTTACACTGGAGATCAGCCGATTCCGCTGGCTCAGGAAAAAGCGATGAAAACCGGCAGCATCACATTGAGGATTCCCGCAGGTCAGTTCGATGATTTCTTCAAAAATTTAGAGACCTATGGCAAGATTTCGATGAAAAGCTTAGCTGCCGAAGATATCTCCAATCAATACCGGGATACCTATAATCAAACCGTGAATCTGGAAGTCCGGGAGGCGAAACTCCGGGAAATCATGGGAACCGCCAAGACGGTTTCCGATGTCATGGCTGTGGAAGCGGAGCTTTCCAGGGTTCGAGGCGAAATCAACCAACTGAAAGGCACCCTGCAGCAGTGGGATGCACTGGTCGATCTGTCCCGCGTGACCATCAACATCACAGAAGTAAGAAGTCTTGAAACACAGGTGTCCGGTTTGGATACCTCTCTGATGACCCGAATCCGTGAAGCGTTTATCGCTTCCGTGAACGGTGTCATCGCCGGCGCGGAGAATCTGGCTATCTGGCTGGTTTCGGCACTGCCCTGGCTGGTGATTGGCAGTATCGTATTGTTGGGGCTATGGTTCCCCGTAAAAAAATTAGGATGGATCAGGAGGAAATGAATATGAAAAACTTTTTAAGCAAGAAATCACTGATTGGAATCGGCTTAGCATGTGTGCTGTTAACGGGTGTGGGCTTGGCAAATGGCATTGGCCATGTATATGCGGATACGGCGCCTCGGGGCAACATCGTTACTGTGACCGGAGATGGGGCTATTACCGTGAAGCCCGATATCGGCTATCTCTCCGTGGGTGTCGAAACCAGCGACAAGGATGCGAAGAAAGCCCAAGAGCTGAACAAGGCTGCAATGGACAGGGTGATCAAAGCCCTGAAAGGAAAAGGCCTTGCGGATAAGGATATCAAGACCACCAGCTATTCCATGTGGAAAGGCGTTGATTACAACAAAGCACAGACAGAGCAGATTGAAACCTACCACGTGAGCAATCGGGTTGAAGTGACGATTACGCAACTGGATCAAACAGGCACTCTGATCGATCTCTGTGTGGCTGCCGGCGGCAATGTGTCCGATGGCGTCCGCTTCACGGTGAAGGATAAGAATGCGTTTTACCAGCAAGCTCTGCAGGCGGCAATGAGTCAGGCCCAGTCAAAAGCAGCGGGGATCATGGGCACCTTCGGCGCAAAACCTGATAAACCCTGGCGTGTAACAGAGGTGCCTCAGTATGAAGGTCCTGTTGTCTACGCCGCCGCCATGGCGAAAGAGATGGACAGTGCCTCCGCAACGCCGATTCAACCGGGAGAAATGGAAATCAAAGCCCAGGTTACTGTAGAATACGGCTATTAAGCTGCCTAAAAGCAGCTTGCCAGTTACAAAAAAGCATCGGCCACCTGAAGGTCGATGCTTTTTTGTGCCACCTATCCCTTGCCCTGCTTTTCTGATAAAATGATAAGGATAGTATTCTTCCCACAGAGGTGATTCCGGTATGGACCGAATATTGATTATAGATGGGAACAGCCTGATCAACCGGGCTTTTTTTGCTGTTCCGGGGCTGACCAATAAAGAAGGCACCCCGACCAATGCGCTGTATGGTTTTTTACAGATGTTTCAGAAACTCCTGAACGACTACACACCGACACATATCACCGTCGCCTTCGATATGAAGGCCCCAACCTTCAGGCATCAATCGTATTCGGCCTATAAGGGAACCCGCAAAGGGATGCCGGACGATCTACGTATTCAGATGCCCATCATCAAGGAGCTGCTGGATTACATGGGGATTCACCGCCTTGAATGGGAAGGCTTTGAAGCAGACGACCTGATTGGGACAGTGGCTCGGATCGGGGATGCTCATGGGGCCGCTGTATTCGTGGCTACCGGTGACAAGGATGCCCTGCAGCTTGCGACTGAACGGACTCAGATCATATACCACGGAACCAAAGGGAACCGCCTGTATGGCAGTGCTGACGTTCTTGAGGAATATGGGATTGCCCCGGAGCAAGTGCCGGACCATAAAGGGTTGACAGGAGATGTATCGGATAATATCCCCGGCGTTCCCGGCATCGGCAAGGTCACAGCCAGTAAGCTGCTTCAGAAATTCAAGACACTGGAAGCGCTCTTGGAGGATACAGGGGCCATTGAACCGCTGCGGATTCGGGAATTGATCCAAAACAATATGGAAAGTGCCGTCATGAGCAAACGGTTGGCGACCATCGAGACCCACGTGCCTCTGGAATTGGATCTGGATGAGCTGAAACCCGGCGATCCGGATAATACCTCCCTCCTGGGCTTTTACAGGAAATACGGGCTGACGACGATGCTGTCGAAGCTGCAAACCGAATCAACCCCAGAAACCCAGTCTACATGCCAGGTACTTACATCTGAAGTGGAGGTGGAAGCTTGGTGTGTTAGGGCGCTGCTTGCAAAAAAAGTGATCATGAATGTGCTGGGCCAAGATCTTAATGTGCGGCGTAATCGCTGTAATTACTTACTGGCAATTCTGCCAGGGGAACAAACCGTAGTTATTCCGGAACAAATGCTGCTACTGACAAAGCAAACCCTAAAAGAGCTGCTGGAAAATCGCGAAGTTGCGGTCATGGGCCATAACGTTAAAAAAGACATATTAATATTAAGGAATTACGATATTTACTTGGATCACCCAGTGTTTGACACGATGCTTGCGGCATATCTTCTAGAGCCTCAGCAAAAGAATCAGGACCCTGATGTGCTAACATTGGAATACTTGGAAAGACCTTTGAAAGACTATGGATTACTTAAGGGGCGTTCATACCAAGAAAGTTTGCTGGGCGAAAATATCCCACAAGCCGTGCTTGATATCGGCCCGGCCCTGATGGAAGCCTTGCAGGAATTGATCCCCGTCATGCAGGAAGTCCTGCTGAAGGCGGAGCTGCTTCCTCTCTTCAATGAGATGGAAATGCCTTTGGTGGCGGTTCTGGCGGATATGGAATACGAAGGCTTTGCCGTGGATCAACAGGCGCTGCGGGTGATTGGTGATGAACTGGAGGGCAAGCTGGCCGCCCTGACGGAATCCATTTATGCGGATGCGGGGGAAAAGTTCAATATCAATTCTCCAAAGCAATTAGGTGTCATCCTGTTTGAAAAACTCAACCTCCCAACCGGTAAAAAAACGAAAACAGGCTACAGTACCGGGCAGGATGTTCTGGACAAGCTGCGGTTTGAACACACGATCGTTGAAAAGATTTTGGAGTTCCGCACATACAGCAAGTTGAAATCCACCTACGTTGAAGGGCTTTTTGCCGTGATCAATCCCGATACGGGCCGGATTCATTCCAGCCTGAACCAGACCATCGCCATCACTGGACGCCTCAGCAGCACTGAGCCGAATCTCCAGAATATTCCCATGCGTATTGAAGAGGGGCGGCGGATCCGCCGTGTGTTCATTCCGCGGGAGGCAGATCATGTGCTGGTGGATGCCGACTATTCCCAGATCGAACTGCGGGTGCTGGCGCACATGTCCCAGGATCCCGGTATGGTCCAGGCGTTTGTAGATAATCTGGATATCCATACGGCCACGGCGGCCAAGGTCTTTGGCATCCCGTTGGATCAGGTGACCTCCGTGGAACGAAGCCGTTCCAAGGAAGTGAACTTCGGAATAGTGTACGGAATGAGTGATTTTGGACTGGCTGTGAACCTGGGGATCACCCGGAAAATGGCCCAGCAATATATTGAACAGTACTTCACCCAATATGCCGGCGTCAAGACCTTCATGGACGCCACCATCGCCCATTGCAGGGAAACCGGCTATGTCCAGACGCTGTTCAACCGACGCCGGTTTATCCCCGAAATCAACGCATCCAACTTCAATCTCCGGTCCTTCGGTGAACGGACGGCCATGAACACACCTATTCAGGGAACCGCTGCGGACATCATCAAACTGGCCATGGTCCGGGTATACCGTGAGTTGAAGGAACATAAGCTGACCAGCCGATTGATTCTTCAGGTTCATGATGAACTGATCATCGATGCGCCGGCAGCGGAAAAAGAGCAGGTTGAAGTTCTTCTGCGTGAGGCCATGGAAGAGGCTGTAGTGCTATCCGTGCCCTTGCGAGTGGACTTGAAGATCGGGAAAACCTGGTATGACACAAAATGAAGCGCTGCTTCTGAGAATAAGGGTGAGCATGTGAAAATCATCGGCCTCACAGGGGGGATAGCCTCCGGGAAAAGTACGGTTTCCAATCTGCTCAAGGAGTTGGGAGCTCATATAATCGATGCCGACAGGATCGCCAGGGAGATCGTTCACCCGGGCAGTGAAGCACTTGCGGAGATTGTCATGGCTTTTGGCAAGGGTCTACTTAATGCGGACGGGACCTTGAAGCGGGGAGAACTGTCCCGAATCGTATTTAACGATCCGGAAGCCCTTCAGAAACTCAACCGGATCACCCATCCCCGGATCATTGCGGCCATCCGTGCCCATATTCAGCAGGAATCAGGCAGGAATGCGATTCTCATACTGGATGCCGCCCTATTGATTGAGTTGAATCTGAGAGTCCTGGTAGACGAGACCTGGCTGGTATGCGTGCGGCCAGAAACACAGATTGAGCGGCTCCTCCAACGAGAATCCATGTGCCGGGCCGATGCTGAAAAAATCATCCGGGCTCAGCTTCCGCTTGAGGAGAAAATGAAAGCGGCAGATATCTGCATTGATAACAACGGCTCAATAGAGGTCCTGCGGGATCGGATAAAAAAATTGTGGGATGAACAGGTGAAAACATGAGAAGTAAGTCTAGCAGAAGCAGAAAGCACCGACGAATGGTGGCCCTGATTCTGGTTTTAATCACAGTGCTGGCAGGGGTGCAGGGCCGGGGTGCCTGGCTAAAGATCACGCATCCTTTCACATATGAAGAAACGATACGGCAGTATGCCGCTGAATACCAGCTGGACCCTCTGCTGGTAGCGGCGGTCATCAACGTAGAAAGCAAATTCGATCCCAAGGCCGAATCGCCCAAGGGTGCAAAGGGCCTGATGCAGCTATTGGATGATACTGCTCTCTGGGGCGCTGAAAAAATAGGCATTCTGGATTTCACAACGGAGCAGTTGTTTGAACCGGAACCCAACATTCGAATAGGCTGTTGGTATCTGGCCCGACTCCTGAATCAATATGACGGCAACAAAAGAATCGCATTGGCGGCCTATAACGGCGGCAGCGGAAATGTGGCCAAGTGGCTTCAGGATCCGGCCCTCTGCAATGATGGTAAAACCCTTGTAACCATTCCGTTTCCTGAAACAGAAGCCTATGTCGAACGGGTATTGAAGCAGTTCACCAGCTACCAGGAATTGTATGGAAAAGAGCTGCCGTAAGTGTTTGAAAGGGTTCGGATATAAAAACATGATAAAAAAGAATAAAACAGCGTTGACATCCTGAGCCCCAGCCCGTATAATAAACTTGTCGCCAAAACAACGGACTTGAAAAAACACTTCTAACAAAGTGATTTCAAGGGTTATAAGGTGATAGAAATGCCATATGCGGATGTGGCGGAATCGGCAGACGCACCATCTTGAGGGGGTGGCGGGAAATTCTCGTGAGGGTTCAAATCCCTCCATCCGCACCATGTGAAACCACGCTCCACGGAGCTGGCTTATAGATTTGCGAGAGTGCTGGAATTGGCAGACAGGCACGGTTCAGGCCCGTGTGTTCTAACGGACGTTAGGGTTCGAGTCCCTTCTCTCGCACCAGAAAAGAAATCCCGATCATTTGATCGGGATTTCTTTTGTCTGCATGAATAGTCAGATTATTAAATTTTTTTTATGAAGAATTGAATCCTTTTGAAGCATTTTGAAGCACCCCTTCTATGATGAGGGTGGCTAAGCACATTGCTGAGGCTTGAACAAAAAATGCAAAAGGGGGATTTAAGCATGAAGAAATGGTTAAGCTTTCTGATGGTAGGCGCCCTTGTAGTTGGAAGTCTCACTGGTTGTGCACCCAAAGCTGAAGCACCGGCAGCTGAAGCACCGGCCGCAGCACCCGCAGGCGAAACGATCAAAGTAGGTTGGATCGGCTCACTGACAGGCGATCAGGCTGTTTGGGGCACATGCGAACTGAACACGGTTAAAATGATGGCTGAAGATGTGAACAAAGCTGGCGGTTGGATGGGCAAGCAGATCGAAGTCATCGGTTATGACACGAAGGGCGATGCCACTGAAGCGGTGAATGTAACGAAGCGTCTGGTATCCCAAGACAAGGTTTCCGCCATCATCGGGCCGAATGCAAGTGGCCAAGCCATCGCAATTTCTCAGATCCTTGCAGAAGGTTCCATTGCTGATATTGCAACCGTTGCTACAAACCCCAAGGTTACTGTTGGGGAAGACGGGAAAGTTAAACCCTTCAACTTCCGAGTCTGTTTCATCGACCCATACCAGGGTGCTGTAGCCGGCGGTTATGCGGCTGAAGTCATGAAGGCTAAGAACGCAGCAATCCTGTATGATGTATCTGATGAGTATTCCCAAGGTCTTACAGAGTTCTTTGAGAAAGAGTTCGCTGCTAAGGGCGGCACGATTGTTGCTAAGGAAGCATTCAAATCCGGAGATCTGGATTTCCGTGCCCAGCTGAGCAAAATCAAAGAATCGAAACCCGATGTCATCTTCATGCCTTACTTCTTTAAAGAAGTGGCTCTCAGCGCTAACCAAGCCCGTGAACTCGGTATCACCGCACCTTTGATGGGCGGCGACGGTTGGATTTCTGAACAGCTTCTTGAAATGGCAGGGGATGCCCTTGAAGGAAGTTACGTAATCAACCACCTCGACTTCGATGATCCTGCAGTCGCAGACTTCAAAGCCGCTTACAAAGCAAAATACAACTCCAATGTAGAGCTGAACGGTTACCTGGCTTATGATGCTTTCAAAGTATTGGAAGCTGCAGTTCTGAAAGCTGGATCCGGAGACTCAAAAGCTATTGCAACTGCTCTGGAATCCACAGATGTTCAAGGGATTACAGGCAAAATCAAAATCGATCCCGCAACACACAATCCTGACGGGAAAGAAGCTGCCATCATCAAGATCGAAGGCAAAGCATACAAATTCCAACAAAAGTACGCACCTAAGTAAGTGATGTCTCCTCCGGGAGAATCAATATGCCAGTGATCGGTGTCAGTGTCAGCAGAGCAGGTTGCCAGATTGGCAAGAAGGCTTGTGGGCTGACACTGACATACCGGCACTGGTACTTTTTTCGCTAAAATATTCATAAGGGGGGACCTGCATACATGGTTACTTTTTTGCAGCAGGTGATTAACGGACTTTCCATCGGCAGCGTCTACGCACTGATGGCGGTCGGCTATTCGCTGGTATACAGCATCATGAATTTCAGTAACTTTGCCCATGGGGGCGTCATCATGATCGGCTCTTATATGGGCTTCTACGCCATGACCCTGGTGGGGGTGCCGTTTCCAGTCGCCTTCATCATTGCAGCAGTTGGGGCCGGTCTCGTTGCGGTTCTCGTAGAAAAGGCCGCATACGCACCGCTTCGAAAGCGCAAAGCGCCCTTCTTGTACTACATCATTTCCGCTATGGGGGCCTCCATTTTCCTTGAAAATATCGTTCTGGCTCTGGTGGGTCCGAACTTTAGAACCTTTCCCAATGTCTTGGGATCCAAACCCTTTGAGTTCGGCGGACTGATGGTAGGTCGCCTGGATCTCATGATGTTCCTGATTTCCACTGTAACCCTGGCATTATTGGTCTTTTTCATTGAAAAGACAAAAACAGGCCTGGCAATCCGGGCCACATCCTATAGCGATCGGGCCAGCGCCCTGATGGGTGTCAATACCGAGAAAGTCATCTTCATTATCTTCATTATCGGGGGCGCCCTGGCCGGTATCGCAGGCATTTTGTTTGGCATGAAGTACACAGTGTTCCCGCAGATGGGGAATATCACCATGAAAGCCTTCATCGCAGCGGTATTCGGCGGTCTCGGCAGTCTGCCGGGAGCCGTTCTGGGTGCAGTGCTGCTTGGCATCATTGAAACGATGACCTCGGCGTACTGGTCTTCCCAGTACCGGGATCTGATTGCCTTTGGCCTGCTGATTTTCATTCTCGTTGTCCGCCCCGCTGGTCTTATGGGGAAGAACAACGAAGACAAAGCATAGGAGGAGACCATGGATTATATCAATGGAATGATTGCCCTGGTCGGGATCAACCTCCTGGTAGTTTTGGGGTTATCCTTGCTGACGGGCTTTACAGGCATCTTTTCGTTCGGCCATGCAGGCTTCATGTGCATCGGTGCGTATTTGACAGTTTGGTTCTCCATGAAGATGGGCATCAATTTTTACGTTTCCCTGCTGCTGGCGGGAATCATCACCGGGGGGATCAGCCTGATTATCGGTAAGATCACCCTCAATCTCAAAGGCGATTATTTCATCATTGCGACCATGGGGTTCGGAGAGTCCATTCGACTGATTATGGACAACATGCAGGCATTCGGCGGCGCCCGGGGATGGTCGGAGATTCCTTCCTACACCACTGCAGTCAATGTGTGGATCATTGACCTGATCGCTGTCATCATCTTGGCGAATATCATTTGGTCCCGTCATGGCCGCAACTTCAAGGCCATCCGTGAGGAAGAACTGGCCAGCCAAATCATTGGCATCAACGTTTTTAAATACAAAATGATCTCCCTGATGATCAGCGCCATCTATGCAGGGGTTGCAGGGGGCTTGTTCGCCCACTATATGTCCTTTATCCAGCCCAAAATGTTCCAGATGATCAAGTCGACAGAATTCACCATCATGGTCATATTCGGCGGTATGGGCAGTATCTCCGGCAGTATCCTGGGGACCATCATCCTCACAGCGCTTCCACAGGTGCTGCTCAGCCTGGATGCTTGGCGATATGTCATTTACGGAGCCGCAGTCATCTTCATCATGATCGCCCGTCCACAGGGGATGATGGGCGGCTTCGAGCTGACCCCCAAACAAATTAAAGCCTGGTGGTCCAAGCGAAAGAACAAAAAAACAGATAAGAAGGAGGTGGCGTAATGAGTCTGCTTCAACTTAAAAACGTCACCAAGCAGTTCGGTGGTCTGACAGCAGTGGGAGATGTGTCTCTGACCCTTCAAAAGGACCATATCTTTGGTTTGATTGGCCCCAACGGTGCGGGCAAAACCACGATGTTCAACCTGATCACGGGGGTCTATAAGGTTACCGAGGGAGAAATCCTTTTTGAAGGGAAACCGATTCATAACCTGGAGCCATACAAGATCGCTGCAACAGGGGTGACCCGGACCTTCCAGAATATCCGGCTGTTCAAAACCCTGACGGCCTATGACAATATCCTGACCGCCTGCCAGTACACCTCGGACTATGGCTTCTTTGATGCCATCCTCCGCAACAAGCGGTTCAAGGACGGCGAGAAGCTGCTGCGGGATGAAACGGAAGAGCTCATGGAAATCCTGGGCCTGACGGAGCGGCGGGACATGGTGGCAGGAAATCTGCCCTACGGCCTGCAGCGGCGCCTGGAAATCGCCCGGGCGCTGGCCCTGAAGCCCAAGCTGTTGCTCCTTGATGAACCGGCAGCCGGGATGAATGAAGAGGAAACAATTAAACTGATGGAGCTGATCCGCTATGTGCGGCAGCGCTTCAACCTGTCAGTCCTGATCATCGAGCATCATATGGATCTGATCATGAACCTTTGTGACCATATCATGGTGCTTAACTTTGGGAAAACCCTGGCAGAGGGAGATGCGGCAGCCATTCAGTCCAATCCCAAGGTTATTGAAGCTTACTTAGGAGAGGAGGTTGAGATCAGTGCTTGAGATTCGTGACCTCAATGTCCATTATGGTGGAATCCACGCCCTCAGAGGCGTAAATATCGATGTGACCAAAGGCCAAATCGTTTCAATCATCGGCTCGAATGGTGCCGGAAAATCGACGCTGCTCAATGCCATTTCCTCTGTTGTTAAAACATCCTCCGGAACAATCCGGTATGAAGGGAAAGATGTTCCCAAAGTCATCAACAAGGTGGTCCAGAACGGCATTGTGCAGGTTCCGGAAGGCCGGCTGATTTTTGCCAACCTGACGGTGAAGGATAACCTGATGATGGGGGCCTACCTTCGAAATGACAAACAACAGATTGCCATTGATCTTGAAAACATCTATGAATTGTTCCCGCGGCTTAAAGAACGGATCAGTCAGATGGCGGGCACACTGTCCGGCGGCGAGCAGCAGATGCTGGCCATGGGGCGCGGCCTGATGGCGAATCCGGACATCATCATGCTGGATGAGCCTTCCCTGGGGCTGGCACCTTTGCTGGTCAAAACCATTTTCGAGATCATCATCGACATCAAGAAGATGGGAAAGACCATCCTGTTGGTGGAACAGAATGCCTTCAAGGCACTTTCCATCGCCGATATGGCCTATGTACTGGAGCAGGGGACCATCGTCAATCAGGGGCCTGCGGCAGATCTGATCAAAGACCCAAGCATTCAGGAAAGTTATCTGGGCAAGAAGAAAAAGGAATAGTCAGGCCATTAAAATACTGTGAATTATGATCCGATAAAACCGCCATGTCTGGCGGTTTTATGCTTTTCCGAAGATTGCTCTGTTTGCAAGAGGTCTTGGCGGGTATACTAGGACCATGATGACAGAAGGGAGGTTCCTGATGACCACATTGATGATCCGCTTGTTTGTAAGGGACTTTCATAATACCCAGAATCCTGATGTACGGCAGAATTACGGGTATTTGGCCGGCGGGACAGGGGTCGGGGCCAATCTGGTCCTCTTCATCGTGAAGCTGTCCATGGGGTTCACGACCCATAGTATCGCTATTATGGCAGACGCGTTCAACAATCTTACGGACTGTGCATCATCGGTCATGACCCTCATCGGGTTCTGGTCTTCAACGAAGCCGGCAGATCGGGAGCATCCCTTTGGCCATGGACGCAGTGAATATATTACGGCTTTGGTTGTTTCGGTACTGGTCATGGGGGTTGGTGTTCAGTTCGCACGGAGTGCTGTGGAGCGGATGATGAATCCGGTAGCGCTGTCCTATGATGGGATTACGGTGCTGATCCTATCCATCACAATCGTTATAAAGGTATGGCTGGCATTTTTTTATCGAAGGATTGGGAAAACAATCGGCAGTAAAGTCATGGAAGCGACCGCCTTGGACAGCCTGGGTGATGTTGCAACGACAGGCATTGTCGTGGTAGCCCTGGTTGCAGGTCCTTATATTCCTTTTGCCTTTGATGGAGCAGTGGGCCTTATTGTAGCCCTACTGATCATTTGGAACGGCTGGAACCTTGTGATGCAGACCTTGAGTCCTTTGTTGGGAGAAGCGCCGGAGGAAGGCTTCGTTGAAGAGCTTCGGACCCGGGTCTCTTCTTATGAGGGGGTTTTGGGTCACCATGATATCATTGTCCACAATTACGGCCATGGCAGGACGGTGGTTTCCATGCATGTGGAGGTTCCGGTGTCTCTGGGGATGATTGACGCCCACGAGTTGATTGATGCCATTGAAAAAGAAATCGGCAGAGGGATGGGAATAGATCTGGTGGTTCATATGGATCCTGTAGACTGTGATGACCAGGAAGCCATCGCGATAAGGTCCGCAGTTGAAAAGATTCTGATGGACCTGGATGCAGGGCTTGATCTTCATGATTTTCGAATCGTCCATTTCTCAGAGTGCAAGAAGGTGATATTTGATCTGGTCATCCCCACGCATTTCAGTCCAGAGGCCTCTGAAGCCATCGTTGAGATGCTGAAGGGGAAGGTGGAATCCATGGGCAGTGAGTACCAGGTTTATATCCAAGTGGATCAGGAATTCGCCATGCTGCATGGAGTGAAAGGCTATGACAAATAAAATCCTTCGCACAAGGAAGGGATTGCCCGTGCAGTGTAGAATTATTTAACAGATAACCGAAATCGATAAGAGGAGGATGGTGTTCTATGCGTTTGGTAACCCGTTCCGATTTTGATGGTCTGATTTGCGGCATGCTTCTGAAAGAGGCCGGTATTATAGACTCATGGGTATTTGTTCATCCAAAGGATTTGCAGGACGGTCTGTTCGAGCCCACTGAAAACGATGTTTTGGCAAATGTGCCCTTTGTCCCCGGTTGCGGCATGTGGTTCGATCACCATAGCTCTGAAGAAAACCGATTGGGCTGGTCCCAGGACGTTAGGGGCGAAAGCCGTCTGGCTCCGTCCGCTGCGCGGATCATCTATGAATACTATGGCGGCGATGAACGGTTTACACACTATAAGGATATGATCGAAGCAGTCGATAAAGTGGATTCTGGAAACCTGACACAGGATGAAATCCTCAATCCTCAAGGGTGGATCCTACTGGGCTTCATCTCCGATCCACGGACGGGTCTTGGCCGCTTCCGGGATTTCAGAATCAGCAACTATCAGCTGATGGAACAGCTGATCAATCACTGCAGAAATATGAAAATAGAAGAGATCCTGGCGATTTCAGATGTGAAGGAACGGGTGGATATGTATTACGATCAGACCCGCCACTTTACGGAAATGGTTCAGCGGCATACGCAGATTGATGGGAATGTCATTATCACGGACCTGAGGGATGTATCAACGATTTATACCGGAAACCGGTTCATGGTTTACAGCCTGTACCCGGAACAGAACGTTTCGGTTTGGATCGTTGACGGGAAGTTGAAGCAGAATGTATCAATAGCCTGCGGTTACAGTGTGCTAAACCGAACCTGCAATGTGGATATCGGTAACCTGATGCTGAAGTACGGCGGCGGCGGACACAAGATGGTGGGGACCTGTCAGGCACTTTATGATGAAGCGGGCCCGATCATTGAAGAAATCATCACGGCATTGAAAGGGTAGAAGGTATACCCACCCTGAGGCGGAGGCGCTATGAAACTAACTCTTGATGAGCAAACGCCAGTGCTGGATATGGACATTCCAGTGACCCTGAAAGTGCGGGATCTGATACGATTGAACCAGATATTAGCTCGGACCTATGACGAAGAGGAACGTCTCCGTGAAACCCTGGGACCAATCCTTCAGGAAATCAAGACTGTGATTCAAGAAGTGGAAGAAAATCCAGAGTGGGACACTCTCCACAAGTGGCATTCAGATTTGGAATGGATGGTGCAGTCAGAAAAGAATCAGAAAAAGCATTTGAAGCGAATCAAACAGGCGCTGTTGAAAAATCGAAATCTCAGAATTCGCTACTGCAGCCCCGGATCAACGGAAATCACCCGGAGAACAATCATTCCATTGGAACTGTGGGAGTCGGATTCCTATTGGCTCCTCAAGGCATTTTGCTACCTTAAGGGAGAAGAGTTTACCTTCCGCGTAGACCGGATCCTGAAGGTTAAAGAAAAATCCCCTGGTAAGAAGCAGGTACGTCTTGTGAATGAATTGGATAGCGATCGGGATGTTCCTGAAGATATCACTGAAACTTTTTCTGAGGAATTGGAGCCTGATGATGTTGAGGAGCTGATTTCTGAACAGCCGGAGAACCAGGAGCCGACATCCGAAGGCGAAATCCCTGCACCGGAAGCTGTCGTTCTGGATTCGAGGAACCGACATTACTCCCTGCCGGGTAAGAAACCTCATCAGCCGGGCCTGCCCAACCGCTTGGAAAGGCTAATCAAACGGGTTGAACGAAAAACACCGCGATGAAGGAATGACGACCCCGCCAGTTAATGGCGGGGTCGTTTAATGAACGCCTGTGTGGCGGTCACTGCATCTGGAGAATCAATTTACTGAGTTCACTGAACTCTTCTGCGGAGAGGGTGATACCTTTGCCCATCAGCTTATGATCCGGGGACCACTCCCGGAGATCATATTTAGGTGAGCGATCATTCCAGCTGACCAGATTCAATTCCTTTCGCCATCCTTTTGCAGACACAGAGAGTATTCCTAATTCCTGAGTGATTTCGTACTTGATTTCGGCCATGAGCGTCTCCTTTATCGTTAACGGAATAGAACGCGTGTTCGTGTGTATAGAATAGCATGAAGTTATTTTGAATGCAATATTATTCCTTAAAAAGTTTTTTATAGGAGGGATAATTACACTCTCACTGTAATTATCCCTTGATTATAGAAGATAAGTTTTGTAGAATCAAAATATACGGAGTGAAGTACCCAAATCAGAAAAACGGAGGCGCCCATGCATACCGAGCGATTGGAAAAGGCAAAGAAACGGATGGCGGAATCAGGTTATGACAGTCTCATCATCAGTGATCCGGTATCGATTTACTATCTGACCGGGCTGATGATTCACCCCGGTGAGCGGCTGTACGCCCTGTTGCTGGAAGAAAAGCGCACCTTGCTCTTTATCAACCGACTGTTTCCCGTGGAGGCTCCAGAAGGGCTGGAGCTTAGGTGGTACAGCGATACGGATGAACCGGTGGGAATCCTGGGGGCAGAAATGACTGCGGCTGCGGGACGGACCATTGGGATCGATAAGGCCTGGCCGGCCCGATTCCTGCTTCGTTTGCAGGAATTGATGCCTGAAGCCTCTTATCGGAATGGTTCTTTAGCGGTTGACGGCGTTCGGATGCTGAAGGATGCCGACGAAAGGAATAAAATGCGTGAGGCTTCACGGCTGAATGATGAAGCCATGCAGATCCTTCAGACCCGGATTCCGCAGGAGAAAACGGAAGTCCAGATGATTAAGGAGCTTCAGGAGATCTACACTGAAATGGGCAGCGGATTTTCATTCGACCCCATCATTTGCTATGGCGCGAACTGTGCAAACCCGCATCATACCTGTAATGACAGCACAATTAAACCCGGTGACAGTGTCATTCTGGATATCGGCTGCACCTATGATAATTACTGCTCGGATATGACTCGGACGGTTTTTTATAAATCAGTGACCCCGGAGGCGGAGAAGGTGTACAATCTGGTTCTGAAGGCCAACCTGAGTGCGATTGCCGCAGTTCGGCCCGGGGTTCGTTTCTGTGATATCGATGCCGCCGCCCGTAGTGTGATTGAGGCGGCAGGGTATGGGCAATACTTTACCCACCGGACCGGTCATTCCATCGGCCTGGAGGTTCACGATTTCGGTGATGTTTCCAGCGTGAATGAAGCGGTTTTGGAACCGGGAATGATCTTTTCCATTGAACCCGGTATCTATCTGACAGGCAATCTTGGGGTGCGGATAGAGGACCTGGTGCTGGTGACCGCGGAAGGGTGCGAAGTGTTGAACAAGGTTTCCAAGGAGCTGACGGTTATCGGATAAGTAGGCATGGCGGAGGGGTGACAGCATGAGAATTAGGTTGACGACAGAAAAGGACATCCCCCAGGTGAAGGCGATGGAATCCGCGCTGGAAAGCCGTTCCTGGGTGTATCAGTGGACTGCTGAGCAGCACCGGGAAACCTTTCAGGAGCCGGATACCGGTCACTGGGTACTGGAGAATGAAGCGGGTGAAATGGTGGGCTACTGCATCATGAAGGGGTTGAAGAATGCCTTCGGCGTTGTGGAGCTGATGCGGATCGTTATCGGGCCCAAGGGGCAGGGCTACGGCCGCAGTGCCATGGAAGCGGTGATGCATAAGGTGTTTTCCGAACTGAAGGCACGCAAGCTGTGGCTGGATGTGGTAGAGGAGAACAGCCGGGCTATCGGTCTTTATGAGGCCCTGGGCTTTGTTCATGAAGGCACGCTTCGGGAAAGTGCGCTGATTGAAGGGAAGCCGGTTTCCATGAAGCTTTATGGGATGCTGGACAGGGAATGGCAAGCGCAATGATATGAGGGGAAATGAAAAAGCAGGGACCGGATCGAATCGGTGCCTGCTTTCTTTATCTATTCATCTGCCTGAGCTGCGCCAATGCATTCACTACGGAAAAAATCAGCACCTTCGCGAGGTTGGAGGTGGTGTTGTCCTGATCGAATCGCGGCGCCACCTCGGCGATGTCAAAGCCAATGACCTTGCCGGACCGGAAGATCAGCTTCAGCAGCTTCAGGACCAGTTCCGGTTCCAGGCCCAGGGGCTGGGTGGCGCTGACACCGGGGGCGTAGGCAGAGGAGAACACATCGGCGCAGATGGTGACGTAGAGGGAATCGTTGAGTTTTACATGGTCCTCAATACTTTCAAGGGCTGTCCAAGGAATATCCTCAGACAAATCCTTTGAAAGGATATACTCTGCCTGAAGCGCGTCAGCGGTTTTGAAGAGGGCCACGGTATTGGCGTATTTTTGAGCACCGATGCAGAGGTAAGAATATTTCAACTGGGTTTCTCGGCAGATTTCGGCAATCTGATTGAACATGGTGCCGGAGGTGCCGCCGCCGTCGGAGGGCCGCAGATCCAAATGGGCATCGAAATTGATGATGCCGATATCGGGGCGGGGGGATTTCTGCAGGAGGTGGTTGCGGATGCCGTTATAATGGCCCAAAGCGATCTCATGGCCGCCCCCCAGGACGATGGGGAACAGGCCTAGATCCAAGGCTCGGGTTACGGCAGCGGCAAGGGAGGTCTGCGTGGCGTCCAGGGTGCCTTCCTCACAGGTGATATCGCCGGCGTCGTACAGTCTGACATCCTGGGTGAACCAGCAGGGGAGATTGGCCAGCTCTTTCCGGATACTGCGGGGACCATTGGCAGCGCCCGCACGGCCGCGGTTAAGCCGAACCCCTTCATCGCAGCAGAAGCCGATGAACACGATGCCCAGGGAATCGGGCGGCAGCTGGAAGCCTTCATTGCGGAGGTCAATCAACTGAACCCATTGATGCCAGCGGAATGCGTCAAAATCAGTCTTGCTGTCGGTGCGGCCTTCCCAGAACGAGGCATCCGACGGATAATAGCCATCTATGTTCATAAATCCTCCGATATTTTACGGTTGGGCGAAATTTCATGTCTATTTCAGCGTACAATGAAAGCGGCAATAAATCGTCTAAGAAGCGACTTTGATTGTCCATATCTATTGACGGGTATCAATGAGACAGATATAATTTATACGAACATATGTTTGCAAGGAGGTGCATGATGGCAGAATTCAAGATTCGCTCGGAATTCAAACCTACCGGGGATCAACCCCAAGCCATTGAAAAACTGAAAAGCGGCCTGTTAGAAGGGAAACGACATCAGACGCTCCTGGGCGTAACGGGTTCAGGTAAAACCTTCACCATTGCCAACCTGGTGGAGCAGGTGCAGCGTCCAACCCTGGTCATCGCTCATAATAAGACCCTGGCGGCTCAGCTTTGCAGTGAGTTCAAGGAATTTTTCCCCGATAACGCCGTTGAGTATTTTGTCAGCTACTATGATTATTACCAGCCGGAAGCCTATGTGCCTTCCTCTGATACGTACATTGAAAAGGACTCCGCCATCAATGAGGAGATTGACAAGCTGCGCCACAGCGCTACCGCGGCACTTTTTGAACGGCGGGATGTCCTGATTGTTGCCAGCGTATCCTGTATCTATGGCTTGGGGGATCCGGAACTTTACCGGGATTTGAGTCTTTCCCTGCGCCCCGGCATGACCATGAGCCGGGAAGAGATTTTGCAAAAGCTGGTTGGCATTCAATACGGGCGCAACGATATCAGCTTTACCCGGGGAACCTTCCGGGTACGAGGGGATGTTGTGGAGGTTTTTCCGGCCTCGACCTCTGAACGGGCTATCCGCATCGAGTTGTTCGGCGACGAGATCGAACGGCTGACAGAAATTGATGTGTTGACCGGTGAAGTGCTGGGCAAGCGGGACCATGTGTTTCTTTTCCCCAACACCCACTATGTGACGAATAAGGATCTGATCGAGAAATCCGTCGGGACCATTGAAACGGAGATGCAGGAACAGGTGAAGTTTTTCCTGGACCAGGGGAAATTCGTTGAGGCTCAGCGGATTGAGCAGCGGACCCGCTACGATATCGAAATGCTCCGGGAAGTGGGGTTTTGTAACGGTATTGAAAACTATGCCCGGATCCTCAGCGGACGCCCCCCTGGGAGTCGCCCCTTCACGCTGATAGATTTCTTTCCGGACGATTTCCTGGTGGTGGTGGATGAATCCCATGTATCCCTGCCGCAGATCCGGGGGATGTACGGCGGCGACCGTTCTCGTAAGGAAACCCTGGTGAGCTATGGTTTTCGGCTGCCCTCTGCCATGGACAACCGCCCCCTGAATTTCCCAGAGTTTGAGACCCTGGTGAAACAGGCGATTTATGTGAGCGCTACCCCGGGACCCTACGAGAAAGAGCATTGCCCCGAGGTAGTGGAGCAGATCATCCGCCCTACAGGGCTTCTGGATCCCCAAATCAGCCTCAGGCCGGTTACAGGACAAATCGACGACTTGGTTGGGGAAATCAATCAGCGTACCGCCAAAGGCCACCGGGTATTGGTGACGACTCTGACCAAGAAAATGGCGGAGGATCTGACCAATTATCTGAAAGAAGTCAATATCAAGGTCCGCTGGATGCATTCCGAGGTGGAGACCTTGGAACGGATGCGGATTCTCCGGGATTTGCGTATTGGTGAATTTGATGTGCTGGTAGGAATCAACCTGCTTCGGGAAGGTCTGGACCTGCCTGAGGTGTCTTTGGTAGCCATTCTGGATGCGGATAAAGAGGGTTTCCTGCGCTCAGAGACGGCTCTGATACAGACCATCGGCCGGGCCGCCCGGAATACGGAAGGCCTTGTCATCATGTACGCCGACAAGATCACCCCCTCCATGCAGAAGGCCATCGCAGAAACAGATCGACGCCGGGAGGTACAGCGGCAGTACAATCTGGAGAACGGCATTGAGCCGAAAACGATCATCAAGGGAATCCGCGGCGTCATTGAAGCCACAAAAGCGGCGGATGAGGAAGAATCCTACCTGGCGGATCTCCGTTCCTTCGATACGATAGAATCACTGAAAGCGACCCTCAGCCAGCTTGAATTTGATATGATAGAGGCGGCAAAACACCTGCAGTTCGAGCGGGCCGCGGAGCTGAGAGACCGGATGAAGACCCTGGCGAAACTGCTGCCGGAGGAAATGAGGTAATCATGAAGGAATATATAGAAATAAAAGGTGCAAAGGAACACAATCTTAAGAACATCAATGTCCGGATACCCCGGAACGAGCTGGTGGTCATCACCGGGCTCAGCGGCTCAGGCAAATCATCCCTGGCCTTCGATACCATCTATGCCGAAGGGCGCCGTCGCTACGTGGAGAGTCTTTCGGCATATGCCCGCCAATTCCTGGGCCAAATCGAGAAGCCCGATGTGGAATCCATTGAGGGGCTTTCCCCTGCAATCTCCATCGATCAGAAGACCACCAGTCGCAATCCGCGGTCCACGGTGGGGACGGTTACGGAGATATACGATTACCTGCGACTGCTGTACGCCCGGGTCGGGATTCCTCACTGCCCGGTGTGCGGTCTTGAAATCAGCCAACAGAGCATCGATCAGATTGTTGACCGCGTGATGGAGCTGCCGGAAAGCACGAAGATCCAGATCCATGCCCCCATCATTCGGGGGAAGAAGGGTGAGCACAAGAAAGAACTGGAGCGTCTCCGAAAAGAGGGTTTTGTCCGGGTTCGAATCAATGGGGAGCTCCGGGAGCTGTCAGAAGATATCGATCTGGAGAAAACCCATAAGCACACCATCGAGGTGGTCATCGACCGCCTGGTTATTCGCGCCGGTGTGGAAAAACGCCTGACGGATTCCATCGAAACGGCCTTACACCTGACCGAAGGGTTGGTTCTGGTCCATGTGCTGGCGGGAGAGGATCTAACCTTCAACACCAAGTTCGCTTGTCCGGAGCATGGGGTGGGAATTGACGAGATGGAACCCCGCATGTTCTCTTTCAACAGTCCTTATGGTGCTTGCGAATCCTGCAAAGGCATTGGATTCCTGCAAAAGGTGGACCCGGACCTGGTGCTCCCCAACAGGGATCTGTCGATAGAGCAGGGGGCAGTAGCCCCTTACGCCAACAGTGTGGAAGGAACCTACTATCAGCAGATGGTGGAAGCGGTTGTCCGTGCTTATGGGCAGAAAATCGATGTCCCCATTAAAGAGTTTTCCCCTGAGCTGATCAAGGCTTTGCTGTACGGAACCGGGAAAAAGGACGTAGCATTCACCTTCGAGAGTAAATATGGGGGAACCCGGAATTACAAGGCGCCCTTTGAAGGGGTGATCACCAATCTGGAGCGCCGCTATATGGACACCCAGTCAGACTATATGCGGGAGAAAATCGAAGAATCCATGAGCCTCACCCCCTGCGAAAGCTGCCATGGCAAACGGCTGAAGCCGACAACGCTGGCGGTGACAGTGGGTGGCATGAATATCTCGGATTTTACGGATTTATCGGTGAAGGAAGCAGTCGTTTTCTTCAAAAATTTGAAGCAGGATCTTACACGAACCACCATTGCAGAGCAGATTGTCAAAGAAATCAACGCCCGGTTGGAGTTCCTGGTCAATGTGGGACTCACGTATCTGACGCTTTCCCGGGCTTCGGGAACCCTGTCCGGCGGGGAATCCCAACGGATCCGTCTGGCAACACAGATCGGTTCAGGTCTGGTGGGGGTGCTGTATATCCTGGATGAGCCCAGTATCGGTCTGCATCAGAAAGACAACGAAAAACTGCTAAAAACCTTGAGGAACCTGACAGATATGGGCAATACCCTGATTGTTGTGGAGCATGATGACGACACGATCCGTACGGCGGATCATATCATCGACATGGGTCCGGGAGCAGGGGAGCACGGGGGCCATATTATCGCCCAGGGGACTTTCCAGGACATTCTGGATTCGCCGGAATCCCTGACCGGTCAGTATCTCAGCGGTGCAAAGGAAATCGCGGTACCGGAGCAGCGGCGGGTTTCCACCGGAAAAAGCATTACCATCCGAGGTGCGGCTCAGAATAATCTGAAGGGAATCAACGTGGCGTTTCCCCTGGGGATATTCACCTGTGTTACCGGGGTTTCCGGTTCAGGGAAGAGCACCTTGGTCAATCACATCCTTCATAAAGCGGCGGCATCCAAGATTCACCGGGCCAAGGATCGCCCAGGAAAGCACGACAGCATCGAAGGTCTGGAGCTTATCGACAAAGTCATCGATATCGACCAGAGCGCCATAGGCCGGACCCCACGGTCCAATCCGGCAACCTACACCGGGGTATTCGATCCGATCCGTGATCTTTTTTCCACGGTCCAGGAGGCGAAAGTCCGGGGTTACAGCAAGGGGCGGTTCAGTTTCAACGTGAAGGGCGGCCGCTGTGAAGCCTGCAAGGGGGACGGTATCCTGAAAATCGAGATGCACTTCCTGCCGGATGTGTATGTGCAGTGTGATGTCTGCAAGGGGAAACGGTATAACCGGGAAACCCTCGAGGTGAAATATAAAGGGAAGAACATCTCCGAGGTACTGGATATGACCGTGGAGGAAGCCACGGAGTTCTTTGCCAATCTGCCCAACATCGTTCGTAAAATCAAGACCCTCAACGATGTGGGTCTGGGATATATTCGGTTGGGTCAGCCAAGTACCCAGCTTTCCGGTGGTGAAGCCCAGCGCATCAAGCTGGCCACGGAGCTATCCAAACGGAGTACGGGGAAAACCCTGTACATTCTGGACGAGCCCACCACTGGACTTCATATCGCCGATGTCCACACCCTGGTGGATGTCCTTCTCCGATTGGTGGAAGGGGGAAACACGGTGGTAGTCATTGAGCACAACCTCGAGGTCATCAAGTCAGCGGATCACCTGATCGATCTGGGCCCAGAAGGGGGCGACGAAGGGGGGACCGTTGTTGCTGAGGGGACACCGGAAGCCGTGGCGAAAAATAAAAAGAGCTACACAGGGCAGTTCCTTAAGAAAATCTTGAAGTGAACAAACCCCAGCATACAAGGAGGCATTCCATGGTTAAAGTCATCGCACACATCGAGGTCGTACCAGAATATCTGGAGGAAGTCATCGCCATTCAGAAAGAGGGTGTAGTCGTTACCCTGAAAGAACCCGGCTGTATGGAGTATGTCCTCTTTCAGCAGGCTGATGCACCGCATCGTCTGACCTTCGTTGAAACCTGGGCAACAGAGGCAGATCTGAAAGTACATTCAGAGACCCCCTACATGGCTGAAAAAGGGGAGCGGTTGGCTGGGAAAATTGCCGGTAAGGATATCAGGATTCTCAAAATGCTATAGACGAATAGTCAGGACAAGGAAAAGAGAGGCGCCTCATGGTTCAACGGGGCGCCTCTCTGATTGTTTCTGCTACCAAATCCCCAAGGTCTTTTGCACCAGGAGGGAGGTCAGTGCCACCGCTGCCCAGCAGGCCATACCCAGAGCAATCGGCTTCATACCGTTTCTCACCAGTTCTCGGAGGTGTGTGTTCAGTCCGATGGCAGCCATGGCTAGAATGATGCAAAAGCGGCCAGCCTGTCCTAAAAGAGTGCATCCGGTTGCGGGGATGATGCCATAAGTGCGCACCAGAGAAGCCAGCAGGAAGCCTGCCACGAACCATGGAAAGATTTTCATGAGATTCGGTCGGCTGCTACCCACGGTTTTGCCGCGTGAGGTCATCAAGGCCAGCACCAGAGTGATGGGAATGATCATCAGGGTACGGGTCAGTTTAACGACCGTGGCCATGTTTCCAGCCGGGACGCTGTATGAATACGCGGCTGCAACGACTGAAGAGGTGTCGTTGATAGCGGTGCCGGCCCACATGCCGAACCCGGTATCACTCAGGTGGAGCAAATGTCCGGTGAAGGGAAAAAGGAAGACCGCGGCGATGTTGAACAGAAAAATAGTGGAGATGGCATATGCCACATCCTGATCTTTTGCCTGGATGACCGGTGCCGTGGCAGCAATGGCAGAACCGCCGCAGATGGCAGTGCCTACGCCGATCAGGATGGTGGTATGCTCATGGAGCTTCAGGGCTTTTCCAACGGCCCAGGCGGTGATGAAGGCCGCACTGAGGGTGAATACCATGACAGCCAGAGATTGTCCGCCCGTCTTAACGACTTGCAGCAGGTTCATATCGAATCCCAGCAGGATGATGGAAAGCTGCAGGATTTTTTTTGAGGTGAATCGGATGCCGGGATTTGCGGATGCCGGGCGATTCCAAAAGGCCAGAGCCATGCCGCCAAGGATACCGAATACCGGTCCGCCGATGAGGGGGTAGAGTCGACCCAGATACCAGGCCGGCAGGGCAACGGCTAGACAGAGCAGCAGACCGGAACTTAGTTCGTACAAGCGTATTTTCATGATGCCTCCCAAAATTAAGATCCATCCGACAAAGGGGATACGAAGTGCCAGTGTCAGAACAAACCTATGTTATCATATAGATATGACTAATTGGGTGAGAAGGAGATCATTTTGTGATAAAAGCATGTGTCCGATTATCAGAGGATGAGAAATACGAGCTGGCGGGATTGCTGGAACACTGCAATGGGGTGGACCCGGTTCCGGTAAGCCTTCAAATGGATAAGACGTTGAACTACCATCAGGATATGAACAACTGGTTCCTGGCATACGAAGGGGATTTGCTGGTTGGTGTGCTGTCGGTCTTCGGTCCCTTGGATTCTGAGGCGGAATTCACGGGCTGTACCCACCCGGATTACCGTGGACGGGGAATTTTCAACAGCTTGGCGGCTGAAGCGGTGAAAACGGTTGAAGCCCGTCACATCAAACGCCTGCTGTTTGCTTTGGACCGCAAGTCAGAATCCGGGCAGGCGGTTATGACGAGAAAGGGGTATCCTCGGGTTCAGACGGAATATGGGATGGCATTCCCGGAGCACGGCGTGATTGATGAGATGAAGCCACGGCTACACATTCTGAGAGCGGGGTACGGAGAGCTGGATGACATGGCGCAAATCAGTGCGGGTGCCTTTGAAGAACCCTTGGATGTTAACCGCTCCATGATCACAAATGGCTTAAAATCCAAAGAGCGGGAGCAGTATGCCGCCTATTTTGAAAACCGCATGGTAGGGACCGTATCCCTGTTGGTCCGGGATCAGTCTGCCATGATCAATGGGCTTGCCATCAAACCGCAGGAGCAGGGGAAAGGGTACGGGGCAGACTTTCTGGTACAGCTTCTCCGGATGCTAAGGCGTCGGAATCTGAGGGTAAGACTGGATGTCAGCAGTGAAAATGAAGCGGCTTACAGATTGTATAAACGGATAGGGTTTCAGGAAACTGAAATCCAGGATTACTATGAGCGGCTGCATATTTAACATGGTCATATATGGTAAAGTTTGATAGAATAACTAGAAGCGCTGTGGAAAGCAGTGTATGAAAAAGACAGGGGGATTCTTATGAAATTCAAAAAAAGCATGATGCATCTGCTGGCGGTGGCAATACTGCTGATGATTGTCACCGGATGCTCCGGCCCGGCCAAAACTGAAACAGCCTCCGCAGAACCGGAATCCTCAGAAGCCGCTGTTGCAATTGCAGGGCTTCCCGGTGATTTTCCGAAAGAAGCGATGGCACTGATGCTTGCGGATACAGCAGTAAAAGAGGTGAACAAGGGCAGTGATGGCAAGACCTTTACAGTGATGTTCGAAACCGGCATGACTATGGAAGATGCCCACACCTTCTACGCGGAAAAAATGAAAGATTTCGGAGAGTTTACAGATACAAAGAATGAGTTTGGTTATGTGTTCCAGGGGAATAAAGGGGATTATGCCTACACCATCGCCCTTGCACAGGTTCAGGATGGGAAAATAAGCGGGGTCTTTACGGTGTATTGATTAGAATGAAAAGAGGCTGTCCCATGGGACAGCCTCTTGCTGATTATTTTGGTGAAGTTTTTCTGTGGGCTTTGGCAGATACTTTTGAAACCTTTGCTTTTGGGGCCGCCATTTTGGGAGGGGCCTCTTTTTTTTGCGGATGCTGGTGACTTTGAGTTTGTTCGGGTTCCATATCAATCCGGTGTTTCATAAGAATGCCTCCTAAAAGTTTATTGGTATGAAAATACCCACTTTCAGAGAATTTAAACATTCCAATTTGCAGACAGACTGTCTTAGAATCCGCTTGATGTGATACGGGATTCAATTTGTAATGAACCCGTAAAAAACACCGGCATATTTGATAGGACCGATTTTATATGAGAAAATAAAAAGAGGAAAATAAGGGAGGGATTACAATAATGCAATTGAAGAAAGCACTGACGTGCCTGATGATTTTCTGCCTGCTGCTGAGTGGCGGTGCGCCTGTTTTTGCAGAACCGGATCCTCAGGATTCATTCAAGGTGGTGGGGTATTGTTCCGAGCTCTTTAATGACCCTGTGGAAGCCATTCAGTACGATAAACTGACAGATGTGATTTATGCCTTCCTGATTCCCGGCAGTGACGGCAGTCTGATTGGGATTGAAAAACCGGAGAAGCTGAAAGCGCTGGTGGCTGCTGCCCATGCAAAGGGGACGAAGGTGTCCATTGCCGTGGGTGGGTGGTCCTATCAAAATGTGCCCTTGCAGGGCAATTTTGAAAAGGTGGCCGGGGATGCAAAAACCCGGAAGATATTTGCAAAAAATATCGTCGACTTTTTAAAGGCCTATGACTTGGATGGACTGGATCTGGATTGGGAGTTCCCTACAAAGCCGGAACCCTATGAAGCCCTGGTACGGGAACTCAAGACCGCGCTGACCGCCGAGGGGTTCACCCTCAGTGCAGCCCTGAACGGGGCATGGTCAGATACCGGTGCACCCCTGACATCTTCATTTGTAACGGATACATGCCTGACATACTTTGACACGATCAATGTCATGGCCTATGACGCCGATCCGACCGGACCGGGGCACAGCCCCCTATGGTTTACCGACACCTCCATCCGCTATTGGGCCGCACGGGGTGTTCCTAGGGAAAAAATCATCATCGGGGTTCCCTTCTACGGCGCTCCCGGATGGGTTCAGTACCGGGATCTGGTTCGCGACAACAAGGACAACGCATATAGGGACAAAGCTGAGATCGTTGTGGGCAGCTGGGGTAAAATTCCAGTGTATTACAACGGTATCGCCACGATTCAGGAAAAAGCCCGACTGGCTCTCTTAAAAGCTGGCGGCGTGATGATATTCGATATCAATGAGGATACGATGGATGGCAGCAGTCTGATTACCGCCATCGACGAAACGGTGACGTCCTATGCGCGCACCCCCGAGGCGCTCGCGCGGACGGCCCATCTGGTTGTTTCAGGTACACCTTTGGTATTTCAAGAGGATTCGGCAGAAGGAGAACCCTATGTGGACGAGCAGAATCGGGTCATGGTTCCGCTACGAAAATGCCTGGAGGCAATCGGTGCCACAGTGGAGTATGATGGAAAGACTCAGGTTATCACAGCGAAATGGAATGGGATTCTCCTCAACTGCAGCATCGGCCAGCGGGAGCTGACCGTCAACGGGGCGTTGATCCCGATGGATACGGAGGCAAAAATCAGCGAGGGAAGAACGTATGTACCGGTGCGATTCATCTATGAGGCTTTCGGGAAAAAGGTTGCTTGGCATGATAATTCCAGAACCGTTATAGTAGAATAAAAGGAGACCTCTGTTGGATTCAACGGAGGTCTCCTTTTATTCTGAGCTATTCTTCCAGTTCTCTTACGTGACAATAAGCTTCCACCACTGGATTGTGATCTTCCTCGAGCTCCGCTTTGTTGCGGATATACAGAAAACGGGCCGCTGCCAGGGACACTGCTGTGAGGGTGATCATGATGCCGGCTACAAGGCCATGATTCAGATCCAGCATCAGATCGGTGACCTGATAGGTACCCAGAATTCCAAAGAAAATGAAGAGTCCTGCAGACACCAGTTTCACGGTTTTTTCCGGAATGCGTCTGCACATCACGACGCCGACAATGATCCCGATGGCATCGGCGATCATCATCCCGGTAGTGCTCCCCATCAGGACAGCCAGGGGTGAAATCGGGAATTTCGCTGCCAGGGCAATGGTAGCCAGCTGTGTCTTATCCCCCAGCTCCGCAATGAAGAAGGCAATGGCGACGGTACCGACGGCCCCGAATCGCGTGGTGCGTTTTTCTTCACCTTCCAGCTTATCACCATGGATAGTCCACAGACCGAAGAGGATGAAGGAAAGGGAAGCAAGAATCTGAACCCACACATCAAAGCCTGCGTTCCTGCCCAGCAGATTCCCAACTGCCACTGCACAGGCATGGTTGAGGATGGTGGCGATAAACACCCCAGTCAAGACCTTCGAAGCCTTGAACCGGGTGGCGAAGGCCATGGCCAGCAGCTGCGTTTTGTCTCCCATCTCGGCAAGGGTAACAGCTCCGGCAGAAATCAGAAATGCCAATACTCCGTGATCCATTCAAAATCCTCCTATCAGATATTCAGGCAACAAAAAAGACCCTTAACATGACACGGGTTGCGTATCATGTTAAAAGTCTCGTTCACCCGGGGGGTTGCATGGCCAGATGCTTTCGCAACAGTCTGTTGACCATACATTTAAAACTACTCCCTCTTAACAGTTAGGATTCTATCACAGCCCATGAAAAGCGTCAAGATAAGGCGGCTTCTCAAAGTCCCTCGATCTGCGTGGTGCGCTCCAAAATATCTGTGATATAAGCCAGCGCGACCCCGTAGTTGGTGATGGGAACACCGGCTTCCTGAGCCAGCTGAATGCGGGTCAGCATCGTCTTCTTGTTCAGCATGCAAGAGCCGCAGTGGATGATCAGGTCATAGGCAGCAAGATCATCTGGGAAATCGTGGCCCATTTGAAAAACAAAATCAAATGATTTTCCTTCCTTTTTATTCAGCAGCATCGGAATCTTCACCCGGCCGATATCCTCATGGCTGTGGTTATGGGTGCAGCTTTCGGAAATGAGGATACGGGCACCGTCTTTCAGGTTCCGGATGGCCTGGATGCCATCGATGAATACCTTCAAATCTCCCTTGTAGCGGGCGAAGACAATGGAAAAGGAGGTGAGGGGGATATGGGCGGGAACCATCTGGCTCACCCGCTCAAAAGCCTGGGAATCTGTAACCACCAGATCCACCCGCTTCAATTCTGTCAGCGTTTCTTCCAACTCCGTATCCCGAACCACATGGGCCTTGATGCCATGATCCAGACAATCCCGGATCAACTGGACCTGGGGGAGGATGATCCGGCCCTTGGGTGCCTCGGAATCAATGGGGACGACCATGACCACCGTGCCGCCATAGGGGACGAAATCACCAATGATGGGGGGATCCTGTTCAGCGGTTTCCAGCCGTTTGATCAGGGCGCTTTTCAGGTGATGGATGCTTTCCATATCCATTGCTGAAACGAAAACAGCTTCAGGATGCAGCTTTTTCAGTGCACTGACAGACGCGTCATCCACAAGGTCAGTCTTGTTGAAAACCAAGAGGTGTGGGATCCGAAATTTCCTGAAATGGGATAGGATTTCAGCGTGAACCCCTTCGTCAAAATCGTCAATGGCATGGATGAGCAGCGCAAAATCGGTTCGCTGAAGGATTTTCTTGGTTTTATCCACCCGCAGCATTCCCAAGATACTGTCGTCGTCCAGACCAGCAGTATCAATGAGGACAACGGGCCCAAAGGGAAGGAGCTCCATGGCTTTCGAAACAGGGTCCGTCGTGGTGCCCTTCACCTCAGAGACAATGGCAATTTCCTGGCCCACAATGGCGTTGAGCAAAGAGGACTTCCCGGCATTCCGATTGCCGTAAAGGGCGATATGGGTCCGGTTGGCGCTGGGGGTCGTGTTCAAATCAAATTTTTCGGTGTTTGCCACAGGGGGGATATTCGATTCCATGTTGGATCCTCCACATTCGATTTTTTGTCTGAGTCGATCTACATGATGCAAGCTTCCCGCTGAGAGCTTCACTTATGTTCGTGGTGATCCCCTCTGGACATATCAACGGTGTAGCCGGCACTTTGAATCCGTCTTTCGATGCAGCCCCTGCAGTGGGCTGCTTCATCCCCAGTGCAGATCTTGTTTTCGTAGATCTCATATTTGGTTCTGACATCGGTGGGAGAAAGGTTGGGCATGACCACGTTGGCGCCAGCCTTGATGGCTTTTTCCCGTCCCAAAGAGTCCAGGGTTCCCATGGCGGTGGTGGCGGGCATCAATGCGCCTGGAACCATCAATCGGGTCAAGGCCACCATCACCAGTGTTTTTTCAACCGTACCGCCGTCGCTGTCGCCCAATGGGGTATCGGAGTGGGGGATAAAGGGGCCGATACCGATCATATGGGGTTTGAAGGTGTGCAGAAATTTCAAATCCATCACCAAATCCGCGTTGGTCTGGCCTGGCAATCCGACCATGAATCCGGCACCCACCTGGAATCCAATTTCCTTCAAGATCTGCAGGCAGTTCATCCGGTTTTCGAAGCTCATGCCGGGGTGGAGGCTTTCATAGAGTTTCTTGGAGGCTGTTTCGTGTCGGAGCAGGTATCTGTCCGCCCCGGCATCATAGATCCGCTGGTAGCTTTCACGGGATCTCTCACCAACGGAAATGGTGATGGCCGTATCTGGAAACTGCCTTTTGACCTCTTCAATCACCGCACAGAGTTTATCGTCGTTGAACCAAGGGTCTTCGCCGCCCTGCATTACAAAAGTGCGGTAGCCTAAACGGTACCCCTCGGAACAGCATGAGAGGATTTCTTCCTGTGTCAGCCGGTAGCGGTCTGCTTTCGCGTTGGAGGCTCGGATACCGCAATAAGAACAGTCCTGGGCACAGAAATTGGTGAATTCAATGAGCCCCCGCATGAAGACGCGATCATCATAATGGTGTTTTCTTTTCGTATCCGCTTTTTCACGGAGATAGTCGTAGCTTGTACTTTCAATATGGTCGAGAATGTACAGCAGATCGGTTTCAGGAAGGTCACCTTGCTCATACAGGGCATCAATCAACTTATAGATCATAGGTCCGCCTTTCGCAGAAAAATAAAAAACTCCCATTCGGTCTATCCAGAGCTGGACAGTGAAAGGCAGTTCGGTATCATAAGAAATCTGACTGTCTCGTAATAGATGAAAACAGTTCAGTCTCAATGGCCGCTTGCCTTTCGAATCAGACACAGGTCTTTTTCATCAGGTGAGGTCTGTTTGTTTTTTGATCTCGAATACTAAAAGCCGGAGCAATCGGAATTCAAGAAATTATACTTGTTAAAATCTTATCGAAACTGTAGGAATAAGTCAAGGACTATTCCAGCTCTTTTTTAAACAGCAAAGCAGATTGCCTTCCCAAGGAGCTATGGTAGAATAGTTTCATACGAGGTGGCCTATGTTTGATATCAAAGAACAGTTGAAAACCGTCCCGGATCACCCGGGAATCTATATCATGAAGGATGCTGAGGGGCAGATCCTTTATATAGGTAAGTCCAAGTCCCTAAAGAAGAGGGTTTCTTCCTACTTCCAAAACTTCGGCAAGCACCCTCTCCGCATTCAGACCATGGTGACCAACGTCCGGGAATTCGAATACATCCTGACCGATACGGAGATGGAGGCCCTGATCCTGGAGTCGAACCTGATCAAGCGGCACAAGCCCCGGTTCAATGTCCTTCTTAAGGACGACAAGGCCTATCCCTACATTAAAGTGACGGTTCAGGAGGACTTCCCCCGGGTCATGAAAACCCGGCAGGTGCTGAAGGACAAAGCCCGCTACTTCGGACCCTATACCAGCGCAGATACAGTGAACCGTACTATTGAAATCATCCAGAAACTGTTTCCTATCCGAAAGTGCAATCGGGATATGCGGCGTATCGCTGAAAGACCCTGCCTGAACTATCATATCCATCAATGCCTTGGTCCCTGCAAGGGTGATGTGAACCGGGAGGCCTACAGAACCCATGTGGATGGAATCCTCCGATTCCTTAGCGGGAAAACTGAAGAACTGGTGAAAAATCTGGAAAAGCAGATGCTGACAGCGGCCGATGCCACAGATTTTGAGCGGGCAGCAGAAATCAGGGATAACATCCAGGCTCTGATGTCCCTGAAAGAACGTCAGAAAATGGTGTCGGCATCGGAGGGTGACCAGGATGTGATCCACTATGCCCAGGCGGATACCCGAACCTGCGTGATGATTTTCTTCATCCGAAGCGGCCAGCTGATCGGCCGGGAGCAGTACCTCATTGAAGAGTCAGCGGATATCCTGCCGGGAGAGCTTTTAGGAACCTTCATCCAACAGTTTTACTCCGGCACGGCCCTTATTCCCGGCGAAATCCTGATACCGGAACCCGTGGAGGATCACGATCTGCTGGAATCCTGGCTCCGTGGCCTGAAGGGTTCCAAAATCCGATTAGGGGTTCCGGAACGGGGCGAAAAGAAGAAGCTGGTGGAACTGGTGGGAACCAACGCAAGGGAATATCTGGAGAAATTTGAAGAAAAGCTGGTCCGGGACGATGAAGCCGGAAAAAGGCATATCCGTCAGCTCCAGGATTTATTGGCGCTGCCCAGTCCGCCCTATCGGATTGAAGCGTATGACATATCCAACCTCACCGGTCTCCATGCGGTGGGTTCCATGGTGGTCTATGAGAACGGTCGGAAAAAGAACAGCGACTACCGGCGCTTCAAGATCCGTACCATCGAAGGTCCCAATGATGTGGGAAGCATGCAGGAGGTCCTGTTCCGCAGATTCCAGCGCGGGCTGAAGGAACAGGAACCGATGGAATCAGGAGAACAGGGGAGCTTCAGCCGTTTTCCGGATCTGTTGCTCATCGACGGCGGCAAGGGACAGGTCCATGCGGTTCAGGATGTGATGAAGGCCCTGAAACTGGAGAACATTCCGGTTGCCGGGATGGTGAAGGATGATCATCACCGCACCCGGGAAATTTATTTCCAGGGGACGATGAGGGGACTGGGGCGAGATGATCTCTACCGCTTTGTGGCAGGGATTCAGGAAGAGGTTCACCGGTTCGCCATTCTCTACCATCGGAATTTGAGGGGGCAGGCAGCCACCCGGTCCGGACTGGATGAGATTTCCGGCATCGGTGCAACCCGGCGAAACGCTCTGCTGGCTCATTTTAAGAATATGGAGGCGATTCGGGCCGCATCGGTGGATGCCCTGGCCCAAGTTCCCGGAATGAACCTGGCAGCGGCAAAAAAAGTGTACGACTACTTCCGGATGATTAAAAGGCCGAATGAATAGACAAAGGAGAATAACCTATGAACAGTCTCAGTGTATCGGTACAACGGCTTGCAGAAGCCATGAAGCTTAAGGAAATTACCAGTGGAGAGTACCACCAGGAGGTCATCACCATCAGTGATGTGAACCGGATCGGACTCCAGATGGCGGGTTTTTTCGAATCATTCCCAGCGGAGCGCATTCAAATCATCGGGTGGGTGGAGTACCAGTATTTCCAAACCCTTTCAAAGGGCCACCGGGAGTGGATCGCCAATCGGTTCATGGCCTACAATTTTCCTTGTCTGCTGTTTTCACGGAACCTGGAGCCATTTCCGGAACTGCTGGAGGCGGCACAGCGCTACAAACGGCCCATTTATGTCTCAGAACTTACCACCAGCACCCTCATTAACCGGATCATTAATTTCTTGGATGAGGAACTGGCCCCGCGGATTGTCATGCATGGTGTTCTGGTAGACCTCAACGGCGTCGGTGTCCTTATTTTCGGGAAGAGCGGCATCGGGAAATCTGAAACCGCTTTGGAGCTGGTAAAGCGGGGCCATCGGTTCGTAGCGGATGACGCCATTGAAATTTACAAGATCAACGAGAGTACATTGGAAGGCCGGGCACCGGAGCTCATCAAGAACTTCATGGAAATTCGCGGAATCGGCATCCTGGATATTGCGCAGCTTTACGGAATCGGTTCAGTCAGGGATCGCAAGGTCATCGATTTTGTCGTTCAACTGGACGATTGGAAGCCCGACAGTGAGTACGACCGTCTGGGTATTGAACAGGAGATGATCGATATCCTGGGTGTTCAGATTCCACGGATCAGCATTCCGGTGAAACCCGGTCGGAACCTGGCGGTCATCCTGGAGGCGGCAGCCCGGAACCACCGGATGCGGGAAATGGGTTTCAATGCGGCAGAAGAGCTGGATAAACGGCTGCAGGACAGCTATCAGTCTGGAGAGTGAAGGGATCCTTGCAGCGCTGGGGTGAATTCTGTAGAGAATTGCTATGACAGCGCAAAAGGTCACTGTGTTAGACTGTGCATAACCCGCTTATCGGCATAACAGACAAGAACAGTCCAAAGGAGGGCATCAGCGTGAATACAATCAGGTTAACCATCAACGGCGTGTCCGTATCAGCGCCCTCTGGCGGAACTCTGCTGGCGGCCTGCCAAGCCGCAGGAATCAAAATCCCCACCCTCTGTCATGACAAACGGATGGAGGCATATGGCGGCTGCCGCCTATGTGTGGTTGAGGTGGAGGGTGCAAGAACGCTGTTGGTTTCCTGCACAACCCCGGCCGTAGACGGCATGGTCGTGAAAACCCATACGGAAAAAGTCCTTAATGCCCGCAGAAACAATTTAGAGCTGTTGTGGGGCAACCACGATAATGACTGTCTGACCTGTGAAAAAGCAGGGGCATGCAAACTCCAGGATTATTGCTATGAGTATGGAGTCGGTGCCAATGAAGGGGGCTATGCCAAGCGATTCATCAAGAAAATCGATGATTCAAACCCCTTTTACAATTACGATCCCAGTAAATGCATCCTCTGCGGTAAATGTGTAGGCGTCTGTGATCAGCTTGTAGGAGTCGGCGCCATTGATTTTACAAAACGGGGCTACCACACAGCGGTTGCCCATCCCTTTGATCAGGGGATGACGCATTCGGACTGTGTCTCCTGTGGGAACTGTGTATCCGTATGTCCAACGGGGGCTCTTCTGGAGAAATCCCAGAAAAAATTCCGGACCTGGGAAGTGGAGAAAACGGTGAGGACCACCTGCTCCTATTGCGGTGTCGGTTGTCAGATGAACCTGGTGGTGAAGGATAATGAAGTCGTACGGGTCGATCCGGCCCCAAAGGGGGCGAACGATGGGACCCTGTGCGTGAAAGGCAAGTTCGGATACCGTTTTATCAACAGTCCGGATCGTCTGAAAACACCGCTGATCCGTAAAGAAGGCGTTCTTCAGGAGGCTTCCTGGGATGAAGCCCTGACGCTGGTTGCGGATAAGATGACAGCGACCCGGAAGGCGTATGGCCCGGATAGCCTGGGTGCTTTGGCTTCCGCCCGCTGCACCAATGAAGAGAACTACATGATGCAAAAGCTTTTCAGGGCTGTCATCGGCACCAATAACATCGATCACTGCGCCCGCCTCTGACACGCTCCAACCGTCGCAGGTCTTGCGACGACTCTTGGCAGCGGTGCCATGACCAACGGGATCGATGAAATCCTCGGGGCTCAGGTTATCTTTGTAATCGGTTCCAACACCACGGAAAACCATCCGATCATCGGCTCCAAGATGATCCAGGCGAAGCAGCGGGGCGCGAAGATCATCGTTGCGGATCCCCGCAGGATTCCTCTGGCCAAGCATGCCGATGTATTCCTTCAGATCAACCCAGGCACCAACATTGCCCTGCTCAATGCCATGGCCCATGTCATCATCAAAGAAGAACTGTACGCGAAAGCATACATCGCTGATCGGACAGAGGGCTTTGAAACGGTGAAAGCCCTGGTAGAAAAATATCCACCGGAGGTCAGCGCCGAGATTTGCGGCGTAACACCGGAGGATATCATTGCTGCGGCCCGACTCTACGCAGGGGTCGAAAAGGCTGGAATTTATTACACCATGGGGATTACGCAGCATGCAACGGGGACGCACAACGTCATGGCTATTTCGAACCTGGCCTTACTGTGCGGCAATATCGGCATTGAAAATGCCGGTGTAAATCCCCTGAGAGGCCAGAACAACGTGCAGGGTGCCTGTGACGTCGGGGCACTCCCGGACGTATACACCGGGTACCAGAAAGTCACGGATCCGAAAGTTCAGGAAAAGTTCAGGCAGGCCTGGGGGGTGGAAGCTCTTTCCGATCAATTGGGGAGGACGGTTCCCAAGCTGATGGACGGCGCTCTGGATGGCAGTATACGGATGCTCTATATCATGGGTGAGAATCCCATGGTTTCCGATCCGGATACCACCCATGTGGCCCATGCCCTGGAAGCTTTGGATTTCCTGGTTGTTCAGGATATCTTCCTGACAGAAACAGCGGTCAAAGCCGATGTGGTCCTGCCGGTGTGCTGTTTTGCCGAAAAGGATGGTACCTTCAGCAATACGGAGCGGAGAGTCCAGCGCGTCCGTCAGGCGGTGAAAGCCCCCGGTGAAGCACGAAGTGATCTTGAGGTGTTCCAGGAGCTGATGAACCGGATCGGGTATCCGCAAAAGATAGAAAGCCCGGAGTCGGTGATGCAGGAGATCGCCTCCCTGACCCCTTCTTATGCCGGGATCAGCTATTCCCGTCTGGAAAAAGAAGGGGTTCATTGGCCCTGCCCGACGGCAGAGCATCCTGGCACGGCAACCCTCCATCAGGGCCAATTTGCCAGAGGGAAAGGCGTCTTTGTGCCTGTGGATCATACAGGTCCCTTGGAGATAGCGGATGAAGCCTATCCCTATGTCCTCACGACCGGACGGGTGCTGTACCACTACCACACCCGCAGTATGACGGGACGTGTGGCTGGGTTGAATCAACTGTCCGGTGGCAGCTACATTGAAATTTCCCCAGAGACGGCTCAACGCCTCGCTGTTCTTAGCGGTGACCTGGTGCGGGTAACCTCCCGTCGTGGCGCCATAGACGTTCCAGCCAAAGTGACCAAAACAATCAGCGGCAATACGGTATTCATGCCCTTTCATTTTGCGGAAGGGGCGGCCAATCTCCTGACAAACAGCGCATTGGATCCGATATCCAATGTTTCGGAACTGAAGGTCTGTGCAGTGACAATAAAGAAAATCTAAGATCTGCCCAAACAATAGACGCTGTTTTGACGCTGCATCGCTATGCTTTTCTTACCTCCTGCGATTACACGCAAAGCATGAAGGATTTTACATCCAAAGGGGAGGTCCCCATGGCACAATCGCAATACCCAGGAACTGCAATCATTCTGGCAGGGGGGCAATCCTCCCGGCTGGGGTTTGACAAACAGCAGTTGAAGTTCGGTGAAGAATATCTGATTGATATGCTGCTGAAACTTCTGGCGCCGGTTTTTCAGGAGTTGATTGTAGTCAGCAACACGCCGGAATTTCATGCCGGCCGGTCCTGCCGGGTTGTCAGTGACTCCCTGATCGGACAAGGGCCCTTGGGCGGTCTCCATGCGGGTCTTGCTGCCGCCAGCTTCGAGGTCTGCTATCTCACGGCTTGCGACATGCCCTGGATCAGCGTACCGTACATCCGCTATCTCCTGGAATTTCAGCGGACGCATCCGGAAGCAGAAGCTGTGGTGACACGGTTGGGAACCATGCTGGAGCCCATGAACGCATTGTATGTCAGGGGATTGGCACCGCGGATCGAGGCGCTGCTGAAATCGGACCGCCGAAAAATGGCTGCGCTCCTGGCGTGTTCCCAAACCCTGTATGTCCCTGAAGAGGTCGCTCTTCGCTACAGCGCTGATTGGGTAATGTTCGACAACATCAACACCCCTGAGGACTGGGAACGCTTTCAAAAGCAGGCAGAAGGAGGCGGACTCGGTGATCAGACAAATCCCAATCAAGCGGCTGGCACATGATCAAGAAATCTATACGGAGGACTCAGTGGCTGTAGAATATCCTCTCACCCTGTATCTGAATGGAGAGGAATGGCTTACCCTCATGTGTTCACCGGATTCTTTGGATTACCTGGTCTATGGTTTCCTTAAAAGCGAGGGGCTGATCAAAAGCCGCGAGGATCTGACGGCACTGACCCTTGATTTGGAAAAAGGTCATGGCTGGATCACGCTGAAGGATTTGAACCCGCTGTCCCAGCAGCTGCATGGGAAACGCGCTCAAACCTCAGGCTGTGCCAAGGGTGTTACATTTTATCAGGCACTGGATACCCTTACCCTGAAGCCCGCTGATAGTGATTTACAGATAAGATTCTCCACGTTGGCGGGGCTGATGACCGATTTCAACGGTGCATCCCCAGTCTTCAAAGCCACGGGCGGCGTCCATAGCTGTGCAATCTGTTCCCATGAAGGCATTCTTTTGCTTCAAGAGGATATCGGTCGGCATAATGCGCTGGATAAGCTGGTCGGTGAAGCCTTGATGACCGGTCTGCCTCTGGCGGACAAGATCCTGCTGACCAGCGGGCGGGTTTCATCAGAAATCCTATTGAAATCAGCACGGGTCGGGCTGAGTGTTGTAGTCTCCCGTTCAGCGCCAACCGATCTGGCGGTCCGACAGGCTCAGAGGCTGGACATAACGTTGGTGGGTTTTCTCAGAGGCAGTCGGTGCAATATCTATGCCGGTGAAAATCGGATTATGATGGATTAATTTTAGAATTTTGGAGGAGCTTCATGGAAAACAAGAATTATTACATGCCGCCGGAAATTGTCGATGTCGCCATCGGCGTCGGGCAAAAGAAAGTCTCAACCCCCTACGTCAAGGAATTCATACTGGCCATCTTGGCCGGCGCGTTTATTGCGTTTGCATCGGAGGGTTCCAATATGGCAGCCTTCAACCTCTTCGCCAATCCGGAGACCTATGGCTTGGGAAAAGCCCTGGCCGGGTCGATTTTTGGAACGGGCCTGATGCTGGTCATCGTGGCGGGGGGCGAGATGTTCACCGGGCAGACCCTTATTTTGGCAGCCGTTCTGGAAGGCCGTGTGAAGCTCTCACAGATGCTGACCAACTGGACGCTGGTATGGATTGGCAACCTGGTGGGTTCTGTATTTTTAGCGTATATGATGGTACAATCCGGTCTTTTCAATAGTGGCGACAACGTACTGGGCGCCATGACCATTAAAATTGCCGCCTATAAAACCAGTCTTCCCTTCATGTCGGCCTTTTACCTGGGAATCATGTGTAACTGGTTGGTGTGTCTTGCTGTCTGGATGTCCTTCGCTGCAAAGGATGTCACCGGAAAATTGCTCGCAATCTTTTTCCCGATCTGGCTCTTCATCACATCCGGTTTTGAGCACTGTGTGGCAAACATGTATTATATCCCGGCTGGAATTCTGGCGAAATCAAATCCGAAATGGGTTGCCGCCGCCGCGGATTATGGTGTAACTCCAGAGAAACTCGATCATTTGAACTGGTATAATTTCTTCGTTCAAAACGAACTGCCGGTCACTTTGGGAAATATCGTCGGTGGGGGAATCCTGGTGGCAGGGATTTACTGGTATGTTTATAAGAGCGGTAGACACGTTGCAAAAGCCAAGATTGCCCAAGTAAAGTAAAAACTTCATACTTGCAGCAGCTGAAAATAAAAAAAAATATTCAGAAAAGTCCGGTCCCTGGATTCACAGGAACCGGACTTTTCACATATTAGAGGCGAAGCAGGGGGATTTGATGAGAAAATCCCCACTGTAAATCTTATCCGTCCATGAAAAAAAAATTTTTGATTTTATTTAGCGAGATGATATAATCAGGGGGGTTATGAGGGCAAGAGATATTTGATGGTTAATTTTTTAACAAAATACAATATTCTGTATTTTCTGACGGATGACAGGCCTCAATTTCCATATCCAAGCGGATTACAGAAGATGTAAGCTTGTTAAGATTAGCCATCAAAAACAAGATTCTAAAAGGAGAGGTGTAGCACATTGGAAAAGGTAAAGGTAACGATCAACGGCGTTCAGACTGAGGTTCCGAGTAATGTAACGGTACTCGAAGCAGCCCGGCAAGCCGGCATCAACATCCCCACCCTTTGCTACCTGAAAGACACCAATGAAGTAGGTGCCTGCCGGGTGTGTATGGTTGAAGTAGAAGGAGCCCGTGCACTTCAGGCTTCCTGCGTTCTTCCGGTTAGGGATGGCATGGTGGTTAAAACAAACACCAAGAAGGTAAGAGATTCCGTCAAGACAACCGTGGAGCTGATTTTGGCCAACCACAACCGTGAGTGTCTGTCCTGCTTCCGCAACACCAACTGTGAGCTGCAAACGCTTTCAGAGGAACTGGGAATCAAAGATGTATCTTTCGCAGGGGCAATGCGCGAGCCACATCTGGACGATCTTTCACCCTCCATTGTACGGGACTCCAGCAAATGTATCCTTTGCGGACGTTGCGTCAACGTATGTAAGAAGACCCAACAGGTCGGGATCCTGGAATTCACAAACCGTGGGTTCCACACAACAGTAGGCCCCGCTTTTGAAAAAAGCATGAAAGATGTACCCTGTATCTATTGTGGACAATGTATCACCGTATGTCCGGTAGGCGCTCTCACTGAAAAAAGTGATGTAGACCGTGTTTGGGCAGCGCTTGAAGATCCAGATGTCTACGTGATTGCTCAGACGGCTCCGGCTGTCCGTGCAGCACTTGGTGAAGAATTCGGTTTGCCCATCGGTACCCGTGTCACTGGGAAAATGGTATCCGCACTTCGCCGCATCGGATTTGACAATGTTTTCGACACGAACTTTGCAGCGGATCTAACCATCATGGAAGAGGGCAGCGAGTTGCTTCACCGCGTTCAAAACGGTGGAAAACTGCCAATGATCACTTCCTGTTCACCCGGTTGGATCAGATTCTGTGAGTTCTATTACCCTGAATTCTTGGAAAACCTGTCATCCTGTAAGTCACCGCACCAGATGATGGGTGCTATCCTTAAATCATACTACGCAGAAAAAATGGGCATCGATCCTAAGAAAATGTTCGTTGTTTCCATCATGCCCTGCGTATCCAAAAAATCTGAAGCGGCGCGTCCTGAGATGGAAGTCAACGGCAACCGTGATGTTGACGCAGTTCTCACAACCCGCGAGCTGGGCAAGCTGATCAAGCAGGCCCGTATCGACTTCAACCGCCTTCCGGATGAAGCCTTTGATCCCGCGCTGGTTGGTGAATACACCGGTGCCGGCGTTATCTTCGGCGCTACCGGCGGCGTTATGGAAGCGGCTCTCCGTACAGTGGCCGACATCCTGACAGGCGGCGATATGAGCGAAATAGAGTATCAAGCGGTTCGTGGTGTTGAAGGCGTCAAGGAAGCAACCGTTCAAATCGGCGATCTGGCTGTTAAAGTGGCTATCGCCCATAGCACCGGCAATGCCAAGAAACTGCTGGATATGATCAAGGCTGGCGAAGCTGACTATCACTTCATTGAAGTCATGGGCTGCGACGGTGGCTGCGTTACCGGTGGCGGACAGCCCCTGGTTTCCGCTCAGATCAAAATGAGCATGGATCTTCGCAAGGAACGTGCCAAGGCTCTTTATGAGGAAGATCGCGTCATGCCTGAGCGGAAATCCCATAAGAACTCCCAAGTCGCTAAGCTGTATGAGGATTACCTGGGCAAGCCCCTGGGCCATAAATCCCATGAGCTGCTGCATACGCACTACCACAAGCGTGAGAAATATCCTGTAAACAAATAATGAAGCAGCGGATCGGGGCTCCTGCCGGAGCCCCGGATCCTCAAATAATCCCCCTCGGGTGGGAATCCAAGAGGCGTAAGAACGCTTTGCGAAGAAGGAGGCAAAAAAATGGCGAAGAATATCCTGACACAGGAAAACTTTGACAAATTGGATCAGTACATTGCTGAAAATAAAGACCGTCCCGGCGCATTGATGCCGGTGCTTCAAGAAGGTCAAAAGATTTTTGGTGCCCTTCCTTTAGAAGTACAGCAAGTAATCAGTGAAAAACTGAACATCCCGCTGGCTGAAATCTACGGGGTTGTCACATTTTACAGCCAGTTCACCCTGGAGCCCATGGGCGAGTACCTTGTCGGCGTGTGTCTCGGCACAGCCTGCTACGTACGCGGTGCACAGGCTATCATGGACAAAATCAGCTCAGAGCTTGATCTGAAAGTCGGCACAACTTCAAAGGACGGAAAGTACAGCCTTCAGGCAACCCGATGTATCGGCGCATGCGGTTTGGCTCCCGTTATCACGGTCAACGAAGATGTATATGGGCGGATCACAGATAAAGAAGTTCCAACGATCTTGGCAAAATACTAATCCATGGCTGACAGCTAATGACTACCAGTTCCCTTGCAGTTTTTAGCTGGCAGCTATCCTGATAAGGAGGCTCATTATGAAATCTCTTGAAGAATTGGCAAAAATCAGAGAAGAAGCCCTAAAGAAAGTGAGCATTCGAAAAGACCGTAAAGGCACACGAATCGTTGTCGGCATGGCAACATGCGGTATCAGCGCTGGAGCCCGTCCGGTCATGAAAGCTCTTTTGGAAGAAGTTGAGAAACGCCATCTGAACGATATCGAAGTGACACAGACCGGTTGCATCGGCGTATGCCGTCTGGAACCGATCTTCGAAGTATACTGTGAAGGTCAGGAAAAAGTGACCTATGTAGAAATGACTGAGGCAAAAGCAAAGCGTGTCATCAGCGAGCATATCGTCAACGGCAACATCGTGACTGAGTACACGATTGGTGCCCAATCCAAGTAGAGAAGGAGGCGTCGAGCACGTATGGAACTTTCAAGAGCTCATGTACTGATCTGCGGCGGCACCGGGTGTACGTCTTCAGGATCACTGGATATCGAAGCGAAATTCAATGAAGAACTTAAAAAGCATAATCTTCACGGCGAAGTGAAGATGGTTAGAACCGGTTGTTTCGGTTTGTGTGAGGCTGGCCCGATTGCTGTAGTTTATCCGGAAGGAACTTTTTACAGCCGGATCACAGCTGACGATGTTGCCCGGATTACCGAAGAGCATCTGCTCAAGGGCCGGATCGTTACGGATTTGACTTATAAATCCGAGAGCACTCCCAGTGGGATTGCCACTTCCATCAACGATGTTGACTTCTACAAGAAGCAGCAGCGTGTGGCTCTGCGTAACTGCGGTATCATTAACCCTGAGCGTGTGGAAGAATACATTGCATTTGACGGCTACCGTGCCCTGGGCAAGGCCCTGTTGGAAATGAGCCGGGAGCAGGTTATCGATACAGTCCTGAAATCCGGACTTCGTGGCCGTGGAGGCGGTGGATTCCCCACCGGACTCAAATGGCAGTTCACAGCCAACGCACAGGATGATCAGAAATATGTAGCATGTAACGCTGATGAAGGAGATCCAGGTGCCTTTATGGACCGTTCCGTACTGGAAGGAGATCCTCATGCAATCATCGAAGCAATGGCTATTGCTGCTTATGCTGTTGGTGCTGACAAAGGATATGTTTATGTCCGTGCAGAGTATCCTATCGCAGTCAGCCGTTTGGAAATCGCCATCGTCCAGGCTAAAGAGATGGGCCTTCTCGGCACGAATATCTTCGGCACCGATTTTGCTTTCGACTTGGAAATCCGATTGGGTGCAGGCGCATTCGTATGCGGCGAAGAAACTGCCCTGATCGCTTCCATTGAAGGCGAGCGCGGCATGCCAAGACCCCGTCCTCCATTCCCAGCAATCAAGGGGATCTGGAAAAAACCAACCCTTCTGAACAACGTAGAAACCTACGCCAACATTCCACAAATCATCCTCAATGGTGCTGAATGGTTTGCCAGCATTGGGACTGAAAAGTCCAAGGGTACAAAAGTATTCGCTCTGGGCGGGAAGATCAATAACACCGGACTTTTGGAAATCCCGATGGGGACGACTCTCCGGGAAGTTATCTTCGATATCGGCGGTGGTATTCCCAACGGCCGTAAGTTCAAGGCAGTTCAAACCGGCGGTCCTTCCGGCGGCTGTATCACTGAAGCGCACCTGGATACCCCCATCGATTACGATAACCTGATTGCTTTGGGCTCCATGATGGGCTCCGGCGGGATGATCGTCATGGATGAGGATAACTGCATGGTGGATATTGCCCGGTTCTTCCTGGATTTCACCGTGGATGAATCCTGTGGCAAATGTACACCTTGCCGTGAAGGTACGAAGCGTATGCTGGAGATCCTAGATAAAATCACTGAGGGCCATGGCACCAAGGCTGATTTGGATAAGCTGGAAAGCCTTGCTTATGCCATCAAGGAGAGTGCTCTGTGCGGCCTTGGCCAAACGGCGCCCAATCCGGTTCTTTCAACACTGAAATACTTCCGTCATGAGTACGATGCCCATGTCGACGAAAAACGTTGCCCGGCTGGGGTTTGTAAAAACCTTCTGAGTTACACGATCACGGATAAGTGTGTTGGCTGTACGGTCTGCACAAAGGTCTGTCCGGTTAACTGCATCAGCGGCGAGCGAAAGTCGGTCCATGTGATTGACCAGAGCAAGTGTGTGAAATGTGGCGCCTGCATGGAGAAATGTTCATTCAAAGCAATTACCAAAGGCTAATAAGCGTCAATTGAATCAGCCCGCTGGCATAAACCGGCGGGTTGATTTTTTATTGATCAAATCATATAGTTAATCATTTAACAAAATATGCGTGTTGCTCCTATTCCTTCCTTGCGGTAAACTCTGAAATTTCTTTATAAAAAAAATTGGACATGTTATAATGAGAGCATAAATTGTGAATTGTTTAACTATACGAGGGTCGGGAGGCATTTATGCTACTCAGTGAGATTATCAGGTTGATTGATGGACAAGTCATAGCAGGTAATGATAAACTTGATCAGACTATCAAGTTTGGATTCAGTTCAGATCTTATGAGTGATGTTCTTGCCTATGTCGAAGGGGAAACCATTTTGCTGACGGGACTGAATAACGCTCAGGTCATCCGGACTGCTGAAATGCTGGACGTGAAAGTCATTGCCTTTGTAAGGGGAAAAGTACCATGCCAGGAAGTCGTTGAATTGGCATGTGAAAATGATATAGTAATAATATCGACCAGGCACACACTCTTTGCAGCCTCCGGCATCCTTTATCAAAATGGGCTTGGCGCTGTAAACGTCTAAGGGGAAATATGAGTGATACGATAGGGATGAAACTGGAATATGAGGTGTCTGCAGAAGATTTCTCCAGTGCAGGAGAGGCCTCCAGCAATATCAAGAAAGTGCTGCGGCAATTGGCAATTGATAATGGATTGATTCGCAGGGTCGCCATCTGCACCTATGAAGCAGAAATAAATATCGCAATCCACTCACTGGGAGGACAAATCCTGGTGCATATTTATGATGATAAAATTGAAATCATCGCCAAGGACAGGGGGCCAGGCATTGCCGATATCGACCTGGCAATGAAAACAGGATATTCAACCGCTTCCAGTGCTGTCCGGGAATTGGGTTTCGGCGCCGGCATGGGTCTTCCTAATATGAAAAAATGTTGTGATATTTTTTACATCGAGTCAAAGGTCAATGAATTCACGTATGTGAAAATGATTCTAAATATGTAGCGGAGGCAATCAATGCATCACTATTGGCATTCCGTAATTCTGGATCAAGCCTTATGCTGCGGGTGTACCAATTGTCTGGATCGCTGTCCAACGCAAGCGATACGGGTCATCGACGGGAAAGCTCGGATTATTAACGACCGCTGTACAGATTGCGGTGAGTGTATCAAGGTTTGTCCGTATCATGCAAAAGGTGCTCTGACAGAAGATCTGGAGAGTTTGAAGCCCTATAAGTACACGATCGCGATTCCCTCCATATCCATTTATGGTCAGTTTCCTCTGGAATACGATCCGAACAGAATCCTGAATGGATTTTTGAAATTGGGATTTGATGATGTTTACGATTCCGCATTTGCGGCGGATTGTGCGACGGCTAAGCAGGCGGAGTACCTGCAGACCCATCATGAACACCGCCCGATGATCTCCACATACTGTCCTGCAATCATCAGGCTGATTCAGATTCGATACCCTTCTTTGATCGATAACATCATGCCGGTGGAGTCTCCGATGGAAGTGGCCGGAAGGCTTGCGCGTGCAAAGGCGATGGAAGAAACCGGACTTTCCTCAGAAGAAATAGGGGTATTTTTCATCAGTCAATGTCCAGCGAAGATCACCAGTGTTCAAACCCCCATCGGCATCGAAAAAAGCGCCATTGATGGGGTTATTGCCATCAATAAGATCTTCGCCAAGCTGCTGAAAGCCATTGAGGAAGTATCGGAGCAGAAGGATTTGCGCAGGGGATCCGGTTACGGTATCGGCTGGGGCCGTGTTTCCGGGCAAAGCTATGCGCTTCGGCTGGATAACTACCTTGGGGTGGACGGTATTCAAGAAGTTATCAAGATTCTGGACAAGATAGAGCTGGGAAAACTGCCCGGAATCGATTTTTTTGAAGGATATGCCTGTGTAACAGGCTGCGTCGGTGGGCCCCTGAATGTCGAAAACGCATTCATTGCCAAGAGTCGAATCACAAAATTAGGGCGGGCGGAGACAAGACTTCCTCTGGAATACCTGGCAGCCATTTATGATTCAGCAGGAATTGAATTTAACAAGGATATTGAGCCGCGGCAGGTCATGCAGCTTGATGGTGATTTTAGAAAAGCCATGGAGAAAATGTCGAAGATAGAAGAACTCGCCCGGTACCTCCCGCAGATAGATTGCGGGGCTTGTGGTTCTCCAACCTGCCGGGCATTAGCGGAAGATATCGTGCAAGGCAATGCAACGTTAGAGAGCTGTGTGGTCAGAAACTATAAACCGGGGGGATCTTATGAAACTAAATGATCTGATGAAACAACCTGGGTTCACCGTGCTGGTTGCTCCTGAGAGCGGGGACCGCGAAGTTACCGGAATCAAATGCTGTGACCTTTTGAGCTGGGTGATGGCCAATGGGTGTGAGGGGGATGCATGGATTACGGTGCAGACCCATCTGAATGTGGTTGCCGTTGCTGCTCTTCTGGATATGGCCTGTGTCATTGTCCCGGAAGGCATCGAAATGGAAGAGGCAACGTTGGTAAAAGCCCGTGATCAATCGGTAGCCGTTCTGGCCGCGGACACAGATGCCTTTGGAATTTTTGCCCGATGCTATGAAGCAGGCCTTAGATAATGAAATGCTTTTATGATTTTCACATCCATACAGGCCTTTCGCCTTGCGCAGAGGATGAAATGTCACCCAGCAATATCGTGAATATGGCAGTGATCAAGGGTTTGAATGCAGTTGCTGTCACCGATCATAACAGCATAGGGAATCTGCGGCCGTTTCTTGAAGCGGGCAAAGAAGCCGGTATCCTGGTAATTCCGGGGATGGAGCTTCAAACGCGGGAGGAAGTCCACCTGCTATGTCTCTTCAACAGCCTGGATGATGCCCAGGTTTTCGAAGACCGGATCGATCCCTTGCGGCTGCGGATTCCCAATAAACCGGAACGGTTCGGGCATCAGTATCTGTATGATGCCCAGGATGATGTTGTCGGAGAATACCCCTGGAGTCTCCTCAGTTCCATTGATATCAGCATGGAGGAAGCGGTGAAGCTGGTCCGACGTCGGGGGGGCATCGTGATTCCCTGCCATTTGGACAGGAAAGCCAACAGTATCCTATACACTTTGGGATTCCTGCCGGCAGAACCGGATTTCCCATGGGTGGAACTGTCAAGAGCCTGTACTGAAATCCCCAAAGGGGTGGCATCTTCGCTTAAGATTCTTTATAATTCGGATGCGCATACCCTGGGTGATATTGCCGAAGCTGATCACTGGTTGGAGGTTGAAAGCTTGGGAATCCCGGCTATATTTAAAGTCCTTGGAGGCATTGAGATATGAAAGAACTCTCGCTTCATATTTTGGACATCGGTCAGAACTCCGTGTCCGCCGGGGCCAACCTGATTGAAATCATCGTAGAAGAAAATACCCAACAGGATGCCCTGAGGATTATCATCCGGGATAATGGCTGTGGTATGGATGCCGATACGGCTTTAAAAGTGGTGGATCCCTTTTATACCTCGCGGACAACGCGGAAAGTTGGGCTGGGGATTCCCATGTTCAAAGCCAATGCGGAGCAGTGCGACGGCACGTTCAATCTGGAATCGGAACCAGGAGCCGGAACAACGCTTCAGGCGCTTTTCAAGCGGAGTCACATTGATCGGGTTCCCCTGGGAAATATGGCGGATACCATCATGGCCATGGTCATGGCGAACCCGCAGGGGGATTTGTTGTACAAGCATAGCTTGAATGACCGGATCTTTGCGATGGATACCCGTGAACTGCGGGAGGCTTTGGGTGAGGTGCCTTTGGATGAAGTGGAAGTGCTCCTCTGGATCAAAGGGTATGTTGCTGAGGGACTCGTGGAAATCGGCGTCCAATGAAGGAAGACACTTAGACAGACCTCAACTCTGAGGTTTGTTTTTTATTGTTGAGATGCCCGCAAGGCTGGACAGGGACAGGGGTTCTCAGTTAGACTACAGATAGATCATCAATGGAGAGGGATGCTATGGATCGGGTAAAAAAGACACTTGAACCCCACGAAATAGAGACATTGGGCAGGGCGATGGATGTGTATCGCGGTAAGTTGGAAGAGAAACTGGCGGAGCTGGATCAGGTACAGACACATTTGAAGGTGAATGAGGGGCTGATGCACGAGGTGCGGCTGGAAAAGGAGCGCCTCAGAAAAGAACTCACCGCCTGTCAGGCAATCTTCCTGAAAATCAGCAAACTGAGTAGGGAGTAAGGATGGCCGCTCCTTCAGTTTTGATCAAAAAAAAGCAGACGCTTGAGTTTCTCGCGCCTGCTTTTGTGTCAGGTATTTACTTTTGGTTGCAACCCAAAACGTCTACGATTTTGTGTTTAACCATTTCTTTGATGGCACTTCGAGCTGGGCCCAGGTATTTGCGTGGATCGAACTCGCCAGGACTTTCAACGAAAATCCGTCGGATTTCAGCGGTCATAGCCAAACGGAGGTCTGTATCGATATTGATTTTGCAAACCCCGTATTTTGCCGCTTCACGAAGCATGTGCTCAGGAACGCCCTGAGCGCCGGGAATGTCGCCGCCGTATTGGTTGCATCGGGCGACGAATTCAGGAAGCACTGTGGAGGCACCGTGAAGCACCAGAGGATAGTTGGGGAGCAATTCTGTGATTTTCTTCAGACGCTCGAAATCCAGATTTGGCTCGCCCTTGAATTTGTAGGCGCCATGGGAAGTTCCGATAGCGATTGCAAGGGAATCAACTCCTGTACGCTTAACGAATTCAACCGCCTGCTCAGGATTTGTGTAGCTTGCGTCGGCAGCGCTGACATTTACGGCATCTTCAACACCGGCTAAACGGCCCAGCTCAGCTTCGACAACAACACCCCGTGCGTGAGCGTAATCAACGACCTGCTTCGTGATGGCGATGTTTTCTTCAAAAGAGTGATGGGAAGCATCGATCATAACGGAAGTGAAGCCGTCATCGATACACTGTTTACAGAGTTCAAAGCTATCACCGTGATCCAGATGAAGGGCGATGTCCAGACCGCTGGTCTCAACAGCTGCTTCGATGAGTTTACGGAGGTATACAGAACTGGCATATTTACGGGCGCCGGCTGATACCTGAAGAATGAGAGGGGAATTCACCTCTTGTGCAGCTTCGACAATCCCTTGGATGATTTCCATGTTGTTCACGTTGAAAGCGCCGACGGCATAACCGCCCTCATAAGCTTTGCGGAACATTTCGGTTGTTGTTACTAATGGCATTCTGTTTCCTCCTATAGTCATGTTATTGTGATATGACAGTTCCAAACCCTATATGTTATTATAGAACAAGTAACCGCACATCACCACTGTTCACACCATCTTATTCATACGCAATTCATACAAATTTAAACGTGAAAATTGAAATAGTTCACAAAAGAGAGGTTTAAGCCATGAAATTGCCCGGTATTTTTGAAGAACGCATGGCTGAACTATTGAAAGAGGAATATCCGGCGTTCAGAGAAAGCATGGATCAGCGCCCCTTTTTCGGCCTGAGAATCAATACCCTGAAGATATCTGTGGAACGGTTCATGGCGTTGACTGACTTCATGCTGCGCCCGATTCCTTGGGTGCCGGAGGGGTTCTATTACGAGGAATCCGACCGTCTCACAAAGCATCCCTATTATCATGCGGGCCTCTATTACATCCAAGAGCCATCGGCCATGTCTCCCGTGGTCCTGCTGGACCCACAGCCAGGGGAAACCGTACTGGATACCTGTGCCGCCCCTGGGGGGAAAACCTGTCAGATAGCCGCCAGGCTCCAAAACACGGGACTGGTGATCACCAACGATATCAGTGCGACCCGGGCTAAGGCGTTGCTGCATAATGTAGAGATCAGCGGTATTAAGAATGCTATGATTTTGTGTGAGGATCCCTCCAAATTGATTCCGCGCTTTGCTGGCAGGATGGACCGGGTTCTTGTGGATGCCCCCTGTTCTGGGGAAGGGATGTTCAGAAAATCTGACGGTGCCGTTAAAGTATGGGATTCATCCAAGGAAGAGACCTATCATGCCCTGCAGATGCCGTTGCTGGAAACGGCAAGCACGCTGCTGGCTCCCGGCGGGCGGCTGGTGTATTCGACCTGTACGTTCAATCGGCGTGAAAATGAAGAGACAATCTACGGCTTCTTAGAAGAACACCCGGAATTTCAGCAGGACTCCGCGGCTCTTCCTGGGGCAGTCCTGGGGTTTCCCAGCCCCAACGGTGATCCTGCGGCCTCTCTCTATCGGTTATGGCCGCACCTTGTGGCGGGAGAAGGTCATTTTGCGGCCCGGCTGAAGAAGGAAGCCGCTGAACCAAGACAAAAGCCGGTTCAAGCGTGTTCTCCTGAGCCTCCGCCTGAATTCGGCGAATTCATAGCACAATACCTGCCGCTCTGGAAAGCGGAGGGGATTTACCGACAGGTGGGGGACAAGCTGCTGCTGGTTCCCAATCACCCCTTTGATTTTTCTGGGCTGAGGGTCTTGCGGGAGGGGTGGTACCTGGGTGATATCAAAAAAGGCAGGTTCGAGCCCTCGCAAGCTCTGGCAATGGGGCTAACAGCGGAGGCGTTCAGCCAGTGTCTTGATTTCGGGCCGGAAGACCCCGATGTCATTCGGTTCATTAAAGGAGAAACACTGCATCTGGATGCCCCCAAGGGCTGGGTGCTGATTACCGTCAGCGGATATCCCCTGGGGTGGGGCAAGGGTGTCAGCGGTTTTTTGAAGAACCATTATCCCGCCGCTTGGCGCAGACAGGATTAAGGAGATGAAATATGGCGAAGTTAAGACTGGATAGATTGCTGTCCAATATGGGATATGGCACCCGAAGTGAAATCAAGCTGGGCGTGAAGAAACGGTTCGCTTCCGTAAACGGACAGGTTGCCAGGGATCCGGGTGTTCAGATCGATACGGACAAGGATCAGGTCACCTGGGTAGGGCTTCCTATCAATTATAAGGCTACCGTTTGCCTGATGCTTAATAAGCCGGCAGGGGTGATCAGCGCCACGGAGGACAATCGGGACCAAACGGTTTTGGACCTTCTAGAGCCGCCTTTCAGCGGTATGGCACTGTTTCCTGTCGGCCGGTTGGATAAGGATACTGAGGGGTTGCTGCTCCTCACCAATGATGGCGACCTGGCGCATCGGCTCTTGGCACCTAAGAAGAAAGTGGGAAAGACCTACCAGGTCAAATTGGAGCTTCCACTGTCCACAGAAGCCATCAAACAGCTGGAGCAGGGGATTCCTCTGGAAGAGGGATTCGTCACGTCTCCTGCGCAGGTAGAGCGTTTGGGAGAGGGTTTGAATGAAGTGCTGCTGACGATCTATGAAGGCCGGTTCCATCAGGTGAAGCGGATGATGCATTTTGTCGGGAATGAAGTGGTCTATCTCAAGCGCTTGAACATGGGGAACCTGAAACTGGATCCGGATCTGGAGCCCGGAGAGTATCGGGAGCTGACTGCGGATGAATTGAAGATGTCCTAACATATGATGCATGAAAGACGAGGCACTGCTTATGCAGTGCCTCGTCTCATTTCAAATCAAAAAAACAGAAAACGGAAGGGGTTAACCTTCCGTTTAGTTTGTATCGCTTTATTAGAGCTTTACA
>CAYRIO010000019.1:0-64525 GCA_964424355.1 uncultured Peptostreptococcaceae bacterium | reverse complement strand
CGTGTATATCAACCGGGGCTGGTTCTTTTACACAGAACATATATATTTTAATACGACATGGGCTTATAGTCAATAGCTGATTTAATATTTTACGCTCATAAGATAGAGGCCTTGGGGAGGAGCAGTTATCCCGGCAGCACTTCTGTCCCGCGCCTGTAGGATTTTTGACATCCCAGAGGCTTCCCTGTGCCCTGTGCCGATTTCCATCAGTGTCCCCGCAAGATTGCGTACCATGTGATATAAAAAGCCATCTGCGGTGAATTCAAGCCGTATTTCATCATCGTGCTTCCAAACCACAGCACGGCTTAAGGAACGGACCGTGGTTTTTTGTGAGCCACCGCTGGCTGCGAAACCGGCAAAATCGTGGGTGCCTATGAGGACATTCAGCGCCGACTCCATCGCATCGATATCCAGGGGTTCAGTAACATGCCAGGTGTAGTGGTGGCGCAGCGGGCTCCGGGTCCTGGTGTTCAGGATCCGATACTGGTAAGTCTTTTCGTGCGCATCAAAACGTGCATGGAAGTCCGGTTCTGCCAGGGCAGCATCCACGATGGCAATATCTTTCGGGAGGTATGTGTTCACCGCCTTCGTCATCCGTTCAGGGGGAATCGTCGTGACGGCATTGAAATGGAATACCTGACCCAGCGCATGGACACCGGCATCCGTGCGTCCGCTACCGTGAATACTGACGGGTTGCTTCATAAGTTTAGACAGCGCGTCTTCAATACTTCCCTGAACGGTGCGCTGCCGGGGCTGAACCTGCCAGCCGGCAAAGTCCTTCCCATCATAACTGACCGTCATCCTGTAGGTTACAGGGGTACCGGCAGCCACTGGCTTGATATGACTATCAAGGTGCTGACCAGAATGAATAGTGTCGCCCATAAATCTCTCCTGGTGAATTTTAGTGTCTTGAGCCGCGTGCGGTTTTCCCCACCCCGGTAACAGCGGGCTTCCATGGCCATGGCCAACTCATCAGCACGACGGAACGCGCCAACGAAGAGGGGCACCAAAATGGGCACCAGATTCCGGGCCCGTTCGATAAGATTTCCGCTATCCAGGCGAGCCCCCCTTGCCATCTGGGCCTTCATGATCTTATCCGTTTCCTCCAGCAGTGTGGGGATGAATCGCAGGGCAATCGTCATCATCATGGCCAGTTCATGGGCGGGAAGCCCCAATCGCTTGAATGGCTGGAGCAATTTTTCTACCCCATCTGTCAACGATAGCGGGGTTGTCGTAAAGGTAAGCAGTGAGCTGCCCAGTATAAGCAGAGCCAGCCTGGCAGACATTTTAACCGCCATCAGGATGCCTTCCCAGCTAATCTGAACCCAGCCGAGATTAACGACAGGAACCCCCGCCGTAAAAAACAGGTTTATCAGCGCTGAAAAAACAATAATCAGCATGACAGGCCGCAGTCCCCGAAGCATATAGCCAAAAGGGACCTTTGACAGGATTACAATGATGACCAATAGAAGCGTGCTGAAAATCATTCCCCAAAAGTGGCTGGCACTGAAGAGCAATGTTACGAACCAAATGGTCCCAATGAGTTTCAACCGGGGATCCAACAGATGTACCGGTGATTCTGTCGGAAAGTACTGGCCGATGGTGATGTCTCTTAACATGCGGCGCCCCCCTTCAGAACCCTTAGGATCCTTCGGTGAGCCTCTTCTACCGTATAGACGCCTTCGCCCAGGTCGATTCCTCTGTCCTTAAGGGCCGCTGCCATCTCAGTGACCTGAGGGACGCCTAATCCTATTGCTTTCAGTGCTTCCGCATGCTTGAAGACTTCTGCTGGCGGTCCGCTGAGACTGATTTTGCCTTGGTGCATCACGACAATCCGGTCTACCAGTTTGGCGATGTCTTCCATGCTGTGAGAGACCAGGATAACCGCTATGCCCTTCTGCTGATGCAGTGCCAGGATCTGACCCAGGACATCTTCCCGGCCCTTTGGATCCAAGCCTGCTGTGGGTTCGTCAAGAATCAGATATTTGGGGTCCATGGCCAGGATGCCGGCAATTGCTGCGCGTCTACGCTGCCCACCGCTGAGTTCAAAAGGGGAGCGATCCTTGAATTTCTCATAATCCAGACCCACGGTATTCATGGCATCCTGAACCCGGATGATTACTTCCTGAGCGGAAAGGCCCTGCTGAGCCGGCCCGAATGCCACATCTTTGGCGATGGTCTCTTCAAACAGCTGATACTCTGGATACTGGAAAACCAGTCCGACTTTTTTTCGAACGGCATCCAAGCGGGTTCCTTTGATGGTTATATCCTCGCCATCAATAAGGATCGAACCACTGGTGGCTTTCAAAAGACCATTCATGTGCTGAATCAGGGTTGACTTCCCCGAACCAGTATGGCCGATAAGTCCCAGGATTTCCCCCTCCGCAATTTTCAGAGACACCTGATCAAGCGCGGCGGTCTGGTAGGGGCTCCCCTGATCATATATATGGGTCAGATTCTTTATTTCAATAGACATAACGCCTCCACCATCTCTTCCACGGTTAGGATATCCGGAGAAAGGTCTATCCCGGACTCCCGCAGCTGATGGGCCAGCAGTGTGACTTGAGGCACATCCAGCCCCACGTTCTGAAGCTGCTCCACGTTGCCGAAAACTTGGGCGGGAGACCCGTCCAACAATTTTTTCCCACCATCCATGACAACGACGCGGTCCGCTCGGACAGCTTCTTCCATGAAGTGTGTGATCAAAACAATCGTTATGTTTTCGCTTCTGTTCAGATAATGAAGGGTTTCCATCACTTCACGGCGGCCTCGCGGATCCAGCATCGCAGTCGGTTCATCCAATATGATGCAAAGGGGTTTCATTGCCAGGATCCCAGCAATAGCAACCCGTTGTTTCTGTCCGCCAGAAAGCAAGTGTGGCGGTTTGAAACGGTGCTCCGTCATCCCCACGGCTTTCAAGGCGTCTTCCACCCGCTTTAAGATTTCCTCCGGGTGAACGCCCAGATTCTCGGGTCCGAAAGCCACATCTTCTTCTACAATCGTGGCGACTATCTGATTATCTGGGTTTTGGAAGACGAGGCCTGCAGTCCGCCTTATTTCCCATAAGCGATTTTCATCACGGGTATCCATGCCATAAATGCAGATTTGGCCTTTCGTGGGCTGATAAATCGCGTTTGCCAGTTTGGCAAAGGTCGATTTTCCCGATCCATTGTGGCCAATGACGGCAACAAATTCTCCGCGTTCTATTTTCAAATCCAGGTCCTGAAGAGCCAGGACAGGCTCATGTTCCGGAATACTGTATGCATAACTCAGATGTTCAGCAGTAATCATATTCAACTCCACAGTTCAGGGTGTACTACTTTATTAATTATACCCCTATGTCCCTGAATTACAAGGTTTACAGTCGTAAACAGCAAAACGGGCTGACTCGTTTGGGAGTCAGCCCGTTTTTATCTGATTAAAGCAGTTCGATAATTGCCATCAGGACTGCATCGCCTTGTCGGGGAGCTGTCTTGATGATTCGTGTGTAACCGCCGTTTCGCTCTTTGAATCGTGGAGCTACTTCGTCGAAAAGATTCTTAACAACGGTTTCATCCAGCATGTAAGCCATAGCTTGTCTGCGGGCGTGAAGATCCCCTCGCTTCGCGAGTGAAATCATCTTTTCAGCCATTTTTTGAGTCTCTTTTGCACGGGTCACAGTTGTAGTGATCTTTCCGTATTTAAAAAAGCTTGTCACCTGATTGCGCAGCATCAGATTGCGGTGCGCAGTCGGGCGACCCAGTCTGCGTTGTTGAGCCACTTATATTCCCTCCTTTGCTTCCGTTTATTCTTCAGAAGGCTTCAGGGTTAAATCCAGTTCCGCCAATTTATGCTTGACTTCTTCAAGGGATTTTTTACCCAGATTTCTTACTTTCATCATGTCATCTTCCGTGCGTTTCGTCAGTTCTTCCACGGTGTTGATCCCTGCCCGCTTGAGGCAGTTGTATGAGCGGACGGAAAGATCCAGTTCTTCGATAGTCATCTCCAGAACTTTCTCTTTCTTGTCCTCTTCCTTTTCCACCATGATTTCAACACTGTTGATGCTGTCCGTCATGTTGATGAAAAGGTTAAGGTGTTCGCTCAGGATCTTCGCACCCAGGGAGGCTGCTTCATCAGGATCGATGGTCCCGTCTGTCCAGATTTCCAGAACCAGACGGTCATAATCGGCTTCCTGACCGACACGGGTTTTTTCTACTGCAAAGTTCACCTTACGCACAGGTGTATAGATGGAATCCACCGGAATCACACCGATTGGCATCCCTGGTTCCTTGTTCAGCTCGGCAGGCACATAACCTCTGCCCCGGGCCAGACAAATCTCCATACTGAGGGATGAATTCTCATCCAAGGTACAGATGACCAGATCCTCATTGAGAATCTCGACATCTGCATCCGTTTTGATATTTGCAGCGGTAATGACGCCCGCTTCATCTGCATCAATGCGCAGAATCTTCATATCGTCATCTGAATATATTTTGGCAGAAAGAGCCTTCAGGTTGAGGAGAATCTCAACGACATCTTCCCTGACACCGGGAATAGTTGAAAACTCATGAAGCACGTTTTCAATTTTGACCCATTTGACAGCAGTACCTGGAAGCGAAGAAAGCAGTATGCGTCGTAAGCTGTTACCCAGGGTCGTTGCATATCCCCGCTCCAGGGGCTCCACGACGAACTTCCCGTACGTGCGGTCATCATTCATGCTAACGCATTCGATGACAGGTTTTTCGATCTCTATCACTCTGTTAACCCTCCCTCTTTTGCGGTATGTGTCTTGAGGGTTTAATCCTGTTAAGCGACAGGCCTCAGGACTATCTGGAGTAAAGCTCGACGATCAAATGCTCTTCAATCGGCAGGTCGATATCGTCTCTGTGAGGAGCCGCGATCACTTTGCCATCGAAACCGTCAGCCTTGCGCTCAAGCCATTTCGGAACCGTTGTCGTGTTTTCAAGCATTTCCTTGAATTTCACGCTGGAACGGCTGCTTTCCTTAACAGCTATCACATCACCAACACGTACCATCATGGAGGGGATATCAGCCTTTTTACCGTTGATGGTAAAATGACCATGAGTTACCAGTTGGCGCGCTTCTTTTCTGGATTCGCCGAAACCAAGACGGAAAGCCGTGTTGTCCAGTCGCATTTCCAGAAGTTGCAGCATGTTTTCACCGGTGATTCCGTGCATTTTTTCAGCGCGGTTATAAAGCAAACGGAATTGTGTCTCCAAAAGTCCGTAGTAACGCTTAACCTTTTGTTTCTCGCGCAGTTGTGTCCCATAGTTGGAAACCTTGCCTTTGCGAGCAGCACCATGTTGGCCCGGTGGTTGGGGCCGTTTTGTAAGTGCACATTTTTCGGTATAGCAGCGATCGCCTTTCAGGAACATTTTCTGTCCTTCACGACGGCACAGTCTGCAAGCCGGTCCTGTATATCTTGCCATAGTCTCTTGACACCTCCCGTTCTATACGCGTCGACGCTTCGGCGGTCTGCAGCCGTTATGCGGAATCGGCGTGACATCTGTAATCATGCTGATTTCCAGGCCTGCAGCCTGAAGAGATCGGATAGCGGCTTCGCGGCCGGCACCTGGGCCTTTTACAAATACCTGAATGGAACGAAGACCATGTTCCATAGCGGATTTGGCTGCAGCTTCCGCAGCCATTTGGGCCGCAAAGGGTGTTGATTTTCTTGACCCTTTGAAGCCAAGGCTACCAGAGCTGGACCACGCAAGTGCGTTGCCTTCCAGATCCGTCAGCGTAACAATTGTATTGTTGAATGTGGATTGAATATGAGCTTGTCCCCGCTCGACGTTCTTTTTCTCTTTGCGTCGGCGGCGAGTTGTTTGTGCTTTTTTAGCTACCATCCTCTACCCTCCCCCTTACTTCTTCTTCTTGGCCGCAAGCCGCTTGGGACCTTTACGGGTACGGGCGTTTGTCTTCGTTCTCTGACCGCGGACGGGCAGATTCTTACGATGACGGATGCCACGGAAGCAACCAATTTCTTTCAACCGCTTGATATTCATGGCAATCTCACGACGGAGATCCCCTTCAACTGTATGATCAGATTCAATGATCTGTCTCAGTTTGCTGACCTCTTCTTCTGTGAGGTCCTTAATTCGTGTCTCTTCGCTGATAGCAGCTTTCGTGAGAATCTGGGAAGACGCTGTCCGCCCAATTCCGTAGATATAGGTGAGTCCGATAACTACCCGCTTATCGCGCGGAAGGTCAACACCTGCGATACGTGCCATGCAATAACACCTCCTGCTGAGTTCACTAATTCCAGTTTATTATGGCAACCCGCGACGGAGAGATCAGGGAATTCCCTGGCAGCCGTTCTCTATCATCGGGAGTTAGACACACTAGCCTTGTCTTTGTTTGTGCTTGGGATTTTCACAGATTACCATGACTTTGCCATGGCGCTTGATAATCTTGCACTTTTCACACATTTGCTTCACGGATGGTCTGACTTTCATAGGTATTCCCTCCTTCTCACTTACCGCGCCAGGTTATTCTGCCGCGAGTCAGGTCATAGGGAGACAATTCAATAGTCACTTTGTCCCCCGGCAGAATTCGGATGAAGTTCATCCGGAGTTTGCCTGAGATATGAGCCAGAACTACATGGTTATTCTCCAACCGCACTTTAAACGTTGCGTTTGGCAGATTCTCCAGGACGGTTCCTTTTACTTCTATCGCATCGCTTTTAGCCATTAACGCTAACTCCTCCCAATTGCGAGGGGGTGTTAACCCCCAACCTCTCGATCTCACGTCTTACCAACGGGTTTGTCAGCTCACCTTCTGAAATTGCTTTCTGGAGCGTTTCGCTGACTTGGTTGATTTTTGACAGGTGCCGGATTTTCTTGCGCTTGGGCTTTTCCACCCGACGCAGGTCTCCGTCTACTATTGTAACATATTGGTCATCGATTATCCCGATGATTATGAACAGCCGGTCTTTATCCCGCCCGGCCTTGGATCGAACCAATTGTCCGGGGGAAATATCTGTGGTCAATAACATATCCGTCCTCCTCATCCGAGTCTGGTAAGGATTTCAGGACCCTCATCTGTGATGGCCACCGTGTGCTCATAGTGAGCAGAACGTTTACCATCCAGAGTCACCACTGTCCAGTTGTCCAGCAATGTTTCAACATGCCAGGTTCCCTGATTGACCATGGGCTCAATCGCCAACACCATGCCCACCTGAAGGCGGGGACCCTTTCCGGGCGACCCAAAGTTGGGTACCTGAGGATCTTCATGCATATCAGTACCGATACCATGGCCCACAAGATCTCTAACAACACTGTAGCCATTGGTTTCAACAAAAGTCTGAATGGTATTGCCGATATCCGACAGCCGGTAACCCGGCTTACAGACCTTCAGCCCTTCGTAGAAACTCAGACGCGTGATGTCAATTAAGCGTAAGGATTCTTCGTCTACGTCTCCGACAGGATGTGTCTTGGCAGAATCAGCACAATAGCCGCCATAAAAGGCGCCAATATCAATACTGATGATGTCACCTGCTTCAAGACGACGTTTCCCTGGAATCCCATGCACTACTTCTTCATTAATTGAAGCGCAGATGCTGGCCGGAAATCCGCCGTACCCTTTAAATGCTGGTGTGGCTCCCTGTTTTCGGATGATTTCTTCCGCCAGGGTATCTAAATCCAGAGTCGTGATGCCAGGAGCAATGTTCTCCCTGATCATAGAATGGGCCAAGGCCACAATTCTCCCAGCGTCACGCATCAATTCAATTTCATGCTTGGATTTAAGAATAATCATACTTATACCTCAAGGGCATGCACGATATCCTCAAACACCTTTTCGATTCCTTGCTCGCCTGTGATATTGGACAGCTTATTCTTTCCAGTGTAGTAGGCAATCAGAGGTGATGTTTCGTCCAGGTATACCTGAATCCGCTTTGTCACAGTCTCTTCAGTGTCATCTTCACGTTGGAACAGTTCGCCATTGCAGGCATCACAAACGCCTTCTTGCTTGGTAGGATTAAACCGGATGTGCCATGTGGCATTGCAGCGTCGGCAGAGTCTTCTGCCAACAGCTCGTTCTACCAGAAGGCCCGGATCAACTTCGATATTGATAACCCGATCCAGTTGTGTGGCCATTTTCTCCAAAACTGCATCCAAAGCTTCTGCCTGAACCACGGTTCGTGGGAACCCATCCAGAAGAAATCCTCCGGCAGCATCAGCTTCAGTCAGTCTGGATTCAACCAGCTCAACAACCAGACTATCAGGTACCAGTAATCCTTGGTTCATGTATTCTTTGGCTTTAAGCCCCAGAGCAGTGCCTTCTTTCAAATGCTTCCGAAAGATATCACCTGTGGAGATATGGGGAATCCCATACTTTTGGGCGATGCTCACTGCCTGCGTGCCTTTTCCAGCCCCTGGAGGGCCAAGAAGAATCAGTCTCATAGCCACCACCCGCTACTTCAAGAAGCCTTGGTAATGTCGCATTACCATTTGAGCTTCAATCTGTTTCATGGTGTCCATGGAAACCCCGACTGCAATAAGCAGTGAGGTTCCGCCAAAACTCATCTGCAACCCTGAGAAAGCCGGGATGGCCAGAATCGCGTTTGGCAAAACTGCAATCAACGCCAGGAATGATGCTCCAGCCAGTGTCAGTCTGTTCAATACCTTGATCAGATAATCGCTGGTTGGTTTTCCTGGCCGGATCCCAGGTATGAATCCGCCGTTTTTCTTCATGTTCTCTGCCACTTCGGCGGGATTGAAGGTAACGGATGTATAAAAGTACGTGAAACCGATGATCAGCAGCGCATACAGAAGATTCCACAAAATATCATCATTATTGAACCACTGATTCATGAAAGCATAAAAGCCTGATTGTGGCCAAAATTGTGCGATGGTCTGCGGGAACATCAGGAGAGAGATTGCGAAAATGACTGGAATTACACCGGCCATGTTCACTTTCAGGGGAATATGCGTGGAGTGACCTCCGTACATCTTCCGGCCAACCTGCCGTTTTGCATACTGTACCGGTATTTTTCGTGAACCTTGCGTCATGAAGACTACGCCTGCAATAATCAGAACGGCCAGAACACAGAAGATGATGACACTGACAACGTTGAGCGTGCCTTCCTTCATCTGTTGGATCATCGTCCCTACCGCCACAGGCACACCCGAAAGAATGCCGGCGAAGATGAACAGTGAAATTCCATTTCCGATACCGTTTTCGGTGATCTTTTCGCCCAGATACATCAGAAATGCAGTACCTGCAGTCAATACAATCACTGCAACACTTGCGCTGACCAGACCGAAGTTCGTGAACGCCGGTTTGAACAACCCGAGGGTAATCCCAATTGCTTGAATCAGTGAAAGTACAACTGTGCCATAGCGGGTGTACTGAACCATCTTCTTCCGTCCTGCATCCCCCTCCTTCGCCAGATTCTCAAAATAAGGCAGAGCAATCTGGAGAAGGTTCATGATGATCGAGGCGGTAATGTAGGGAGCAATCCCCAAGGCAAAGATGGTGAATCGCTTGAATGAGCCCCCAGACATGAGGTTGAAGAAGCTCAGGAAACCTGCGTCGTTCTGGAACAATTGGTCCAGAAGTGCGTTGTTGATACCCGGCACCGGGATGGACGACCCTAGTCTGAAGACCAGGAACATCATGAGGGTGTAGATGATTCTCTTACGCAGTTCTGGGATTTTCCATGCATTTGCAAGCGTTGCCAGCAATTAGATCACCTCTGCCTTTCCTCCAGCCGCTTCAATTTTCTTCAGTGCAGACTGAGTGAATTTGTGAGCACGTACTGTGAGAGCAACGGTAAGTTCACCATCGCCGAGAATCTTAAGACCATCATTCAATTTTCTAACCATGCCACACTCCAGAAGCATTTCTGGTGTGATGATGGTGTTTGGAGCAAACGCATTCAGAGACTCGATGTTCAGGGTAGCCCAGACTTTCGCGAACATGGTGTTATTGAAACCACGTTTCGGGATTCGTCTGAACAGCGGCATCTGGCCGCCTTCAAAACCGGGGCGTACGCCGCCGCCTGAACGGGAGTTCTGACCGTTATTACCACGGCCGGCTGTTGTACCAAGACCAGAACCGGTACCGCGGCCAACACGCTTGGGAGCCTTTGTGGAACCCACAGCAGGTTTGAGTTCATGCAGTTTCATGGCCGCACCTCCTTAAATTTCTTCAACTGCCAGCAGGTGCTTGACCTGAAAGATCATCCCGCGCATTTGGGGATTATCCTGTTTTTCAACAACCTGGCTGATTTTGCGAAGGCCAAGAGCCTCCACAGTTTTCTTATGTTTGGGCAGTGCACCGATGGTGCTCTTAACCAATTTGATTCTGAGCGATTTTGCCATGGTCCCGCCTCCTATTTAAGAATTTCCTTGATGGATTTTCCACGGGCTTTGGCAACGCTTTCTACTGTTTTCAGGCTTGTAAGCCCTTCGATAGTTGCATTGACCATGTTCCGTGAATTGTTGCTGCCAAGAGATTTAGCACGAACGTCCTTGATGCCTGCCAGTTCCAGTACCGCACGAACAGGACCGCCGGCGATAACACCGGTACCCTCTTTAGCAGGCATGATCAGAACTGTACCAGCTCCAAAGCGACCACGGATTTCGTGAGGAATGGTTGTTCCTACACGGGGAACCGTGATCATGTGCTTCTTCGCGCTTTCAATCGCTTTCCGGATAGCTTCCGGAACTTCCTGGGCTTTACCCTTGCCAATACCGACATGACCGTCTTCGTCACCGACGACAACCAGGGCACTGAACCGGAAGTTTCGACCACCCTTTACTACTTTAGTAACACGGTTTATGTGAATCACTTGCTCTTTAAGTTCGAGCTTGGATCCATCAATTCTTGGACCTTTCATGGTGGAACCTCCCTTTCGCTAGAATTTCAGCCCAGCTTCCCGGGCGCCTTCACCCAGTTCTTTGACCCGACCATGGTACAGGTAACCGGCACGGTCAAAGACTACTGCATCAACACCCTTTTCAATCGCACGCTTTGCAACGACTTGACCCACCAGGCGGGCTGCTGCTTTGTTGCCAGTGCCCTGTAGCTCGGATTTGATATCCTTGTCCAGAGTAGAGGCAGAAGCAAGTGTCACTTTGTTCACGTCATCGATGATTTGAGCGAAGATGTTGTTCAGGCTTCTATAAACGTTCAATCTTGGACGTTCAGGAGTGCCGGAGACTTTTTTACGTACACGGACCTGACGGACCTGACGCTTCTGGTTCTTATTGACCTTCGTAATCATGAATCGTCACCCCTTATCTATTTCTTACCTGTTTTGCCTTCTTTGCGCCGTACGTTTTCGTTAGCGTATCGGATCCCTTTGCCTTTGTAAGGCTCGGGAGGTCTCAGGGCGCGAATCTTGGCAGCGTAATTCCCAACCAGCGCTTTCTCGATCCCTTTTACAAGGATCTCCGTTTGCGTGGGTACTTCTGTTGTAATACCAGCTGGATCTTCCAGGATGACTGGGTGAGAATAACCCAGGGCCATATCCAACTTGTTGCCTTGCTTCGTGGCTTTGTAACCAACGCCGACGATGCTCAGCTTTTTCACATAGCCTTCAGTTACGCCAACGACCATATTATTGATCAGTGAGCGGCTCAGGCCGTGAAGGGATCTATGGAGTTTCTGTTCTGTGGGACGATTGACGCTCAGGACGTCCCCTTCGATAGAAATCTGCATATCTTTTTGAATTTTCTCCGAAAGCGTGCCCAAGGGCCCTTTTACGGTCACAAGATTATCATCACTGATAGTGATTGTGACGCCCTGGGGGATCGCTACCGGCAGTCTGCCAATACGTGACATGGAATCAGCCTCCTACGTGTTAAATGCTTACCAGACGTAGCAAATCACTTCGCCGCCAAGGCCTTCTTTTCGGGCTTGCTTGTCGGACATAATGCCTCTGGATGTTGAAATGATTGCAATTCCAAGTCCGCCGAGTACTCGGGGAACTTCGTTTCGCTTTGCGTAAACACGGAGGCCGGGCTTGGAAATCCGCTTCAGGCCTGTGATTACACGGTCTTTATTTTCGTCATATTTCATTGTGATTTTGATAGTGCCCTGCTTTTCGTCTTCTGTTACTTCGTACCCTTTGATGAAGCCCTCATCCGAAAGGATTTGAGCAATCGTCTTCTTCATGTTGGAAGCGGGAACTTCAACGTTAGCATGTCGCACCATATTTGCGTTGCGGATGCGCGTCAGCATATCTGCAATCGGATCCGTCATAGTCATGGATAATACCTCCCTTCAGGATTCTACCAACTGGCTTTCTTAACGCCCGGAATTTGTCCGAGGTAAGCCAGCTCTCGGAAGCAGATACGGCATACGCCGAACTTTCTGAGATAAGCGTGGGGTCGACCGCAGATGCGGCATCGGTTGTATTCACGGGTCGAAAACTTCTGTTTTCGAGCTTGTTTGATCTTAAGCGCAAGTTTTGCCACTTATAGCACCCTCCTTACTATTTGCTGTACGGCATCCCAAACAGCCGGAGCAGCTCACGAGCCTCTTCATCTGTTTTGGCAGTCGTGACGAATGTGATATCCATCCCACGAACATTCTCAACTTTATCGTAGTTGATTTCGGGGAAAATCAATTGCTCACGGACACCCATGGTGTAGTTACCACGGCCATCGAATGAGTTGGGGTTAACACCCTTGAAGTCACGAACGCGGGGGAGCGCAACTGAGATGAGTCTGTCTAGGAACTCATACATTTGGCTGCCACGAAGCGTTACCTTCATACCGACTGCCATGCCTTGTCGGACTTTGAAGTTGGCTACGGATTTCTTGGCTTTTGTAACCACAGGCTTTTGGCCTGTGATCAATGCCATTTCGTCCACTACCATATTGATTGATTTTGAGTTATCTTTAACATCGCCAACCCCGGTATTGATAACAACCTTCTCAATTTTCGGGATTTCCATGACGTTCTTATAATTGAATTTCTCCATCATGGCTTTTGCGATTTCGCTTTGATACTTCGCTTTAAGTCTGGTCACTGAATGGTCCTCCTTTCAACGAACTGGGCTTATTCGATTACGTTGCCCGATTTGACGGAAACGCGGACTTTCTTACCGTTACGTTCCTCAAACCGGATACGCGTACCGGATTTTGCCTTGGAATCAAACAGCATCACGTTTGATACGTGGATAGGACCTGGCATGTGGATGATTCCAGCCTGCTGGACCTTTGCTGTCTGCTTCTTGTGCTTAGCCTGCATATTGATGCCTTCTACGATTACACGATCCTTAGAAGGGATTGACTCGATTACTTTTCCTGACTTGCCCTTATCTTTGCCTGCAATGATAACGACTGAGTCACCTTTTTTGATAGTCATTTGTGCACCTCCGTAACCTAAAGCACTTCGGGAGCCAAAGAGACAATTTTCATAAACTTCTTGTCTCGCAGTTCTCTGGCAACTGGGCCAAAGATCCGGGTTCCGACGGGGCTCAGGTCATCCTTGATGATAACAGCAGCGTTCTCATCGAATTTTACAATACTGCCATCGTTTCGGCGTACGCCATGTACTGAACGTACAATTACTGCTTTAACGACGTCGCCTTTTTTGACAACACCGCCGGGTGTTGCGTTCTTGACTGCACAAACAATAACATCTCCTATGTTGCCGTACTTACGCTTGGAGCCGCCCAATACACGGATACAGAGCAATTCCTTAGCTCCGGAGTTATCAGCAACAGTCAATCGCGTTTCCTGTTGAATCATGTGAAGTCCCTCCTTCCAGTGCTATTTGGCTTTTTCAACAATCTCCACCAGTCTCCAGCACTTATCCTTGCTGATGGGTCTGGTTTCCATAATGCGTACTTTATCGCCAATGCCACATGTGTTTTCTTCATCGTGAGCCTTGAATTTCTTCGTCCGTTTTACGCGTTTGCTGTAAAGCGGGTGGCTTACGAAATCCTCTACAGCAACAACGATGGTTTTATCCATTTTGTCGCTGACTACGCGACCAACGCGTACTTTTCTTCTGCCTCGTTCCATATCCATACAGAGGATCCTCCTTTGTTAAAGGCTACGCCTTCAGTTCGCGCTCCCGGATGATCGTCTTGACGCGCGCAATATCTTTCTTAACACCCTGGATTTTCAGAGGGTTGTCAAGTTGTCCGGTAGCCAGCTGGAATCTCAGGTTGAAAAGTTCAGCCTTCAGATCGTTCAGCTTGACAGACAGCTCGTTAGAGCTCAGTTCTCTCACCTTATTCGGTTTCATGAGCGTCACCATCCTTCATGGATTCCTCACGGGAAACCACTTTACACTTGATCGGCAATTTCATGGCAGCCAGTCGCATTGCCTCTTTGGCAAGTTCTTCAGGAACGCCTGCCATCTCGAACATTACGCGACCGGGCTTCACTACCGCTACCCAGTACTCCGGAGAACCTTTACCGGCACCCATGCGGGTTTCAGCAGGCTTCTTCGTAATCGGCTTATGTGGGAAAATTTTAATCCAAACCTGACCGCCACGCTTGATTTTACGGTTCATGGCGATACGGGCAGCTTCAATCTGGTTGGATGTGATCCAGCATGGCTCAAGTGCAACCAGGCCGAAATCACCGTATGTCACTGTATTCCCTTTTTGCGCGGTACCGGTCATTCTTCCTCGGTGTACGCGACGACGCTTCACTCGCTTAGGCATCAACATCGTGAGTTAGCCTCCTTCCAATTTCATCCTGATACAAATCAGTTCTTATCAGCAGCGTTGTTACTACGCGGATTTCTTCTTGGCTTCTTGGGACCACGGTTTTGGCCGCCGCCACCCATCATGGGTCGCTTTTCCCCAGGTTTTCTGCTCTCTTTGCGGATCAAACGGGTTTCGTTTGAAATGCTTGGAAGAACTTCGCCTTTGTAAATCCAAACTTTGACGCCGATCTTGCCGTAAGTCGTATTGGCTTCAGCAAAACCGTAATCGATGTCCGCACGAAGCGTTGACAAAGGCACGTTGCCTTCGCTGTAATGCTCAGTACGAGCAATTTCAGCACCGCCAAGACGGCCAGACACCATAACTTTAATCCCCTTTGCGCCGGAACGCATGGAGCGGCCGATAGCCTGCTTCATTGCACGACGGAAGGATACCCGTCTTTCCAGAGAAAGTGCGATGTTTTCTGAAACCAGTTGGGAGTCAACATCCAGATTAGCAACTTCGGAGATATCCAGTTGGATGGTTTTCTTTGTCATCTTCTCCAGTGTCTCTCGAAGCGTCTTGATGTTTTCTCCGCCCTTACCAACGATCATCCCCGGCTTGCCGGTGAAGATGTTGACGTGTACGCGGTTATTCGCTGCACGGTCGATGTAAACCCGTGAAATCCCGGAAGAGTACAGTTCTTTTTTGATGTACTTCCGGATATCATAGTCTTCCTTCAACAGGTTTGCGAATTCTTTCTTGCTGGCATACCATCTGGAATCCCAGTCTTTTATAATACCGACCCGAAGCCCATGGGGGCTAACTTTTTGACCCATTCCGGTTACCCTCCTTATTTCTTCTCCGCAACAGCAACACCTACGTGGGATGTGCGGTGTTTGATGGGGTTGGCCCGACCCATTGAACCAGCCTTGAATCGCTTCATAACTGGACCTTGGTTAGCATATATCTGAGAAACATACAGATTGTCGAGTGCCATTTCGTGATTGTTTTCAGCATTGGCTACGGCTGAATTCATAACTTTCAAGAAAATACGGGCGCCTTTGCGGGGCGTGTACTTCAGAATAGCCAGTGCCTCTTTTACGTTTTTGCCGCGTATCAAATCCGCAATCGGTTTCATTTTTCGTGGGGAAACCCGGATGTACTTGGCAATCGCTCTAGCTTCCATATGGGAACCTCCTTAATACGATCATTAACTACTTCTTGGACGATTTGTCGCCCGCATGCCCTTTAAAGGTGCGAGTCGGAGCGAATTCGCCCAATTTGTGGCCGATCATGTCTTCTGTGACATAGACCGGTACGTGTTTTTTGCCATCGTGGACTGCAAGGGTGTGTCCCACCATTTGCGGGAAAATCGTAGAAGCACGGGACCAGGTCTTAACGACCTTTTTTTCACCGGCAGTGTTCATTTCTTCGATTTTACGAAGCAATCCTTGATGGATGAACGGTCCTTTTTTCAGGGAACGGCTCATGCATGTTCCTCCTCTCACATAGCAGGACAGAGCCACGGATACCAGAATCCGTGTCCTCTGGCCTGGTAATTATTTCTTATGTCTGGAACGAACGACGTACTTATCGGAAGGCTTGTTTTTCTTCCGTGTTTTGTAGCCCAGTGTTGGTTTACCCCAAGGAGTAACCGGAGCTGGACGTCCGATTGGAGCTCGACCTTCGCCGCCGCCGTGAGGGTGATCGCAGGGGTTCATTACAGAACCACGGACGGTAGGACGAATGCCCATATGCCGCTTACGACCAGCTTTACCGATGGTGATGTTTTCATGATCGAGGTTTCCTACCTGTCCGATAGTCGCACGACATTCGATGCGGACCATACGAACTTCGCCGGATGGAATCCGAACCTGAGCGTAATCTCCTTCTTTAGCCATCAGCTGTGCAGAGTTGCCGGCCGCACGAACCATTTGGCCACCTTTACCGGATTTCAGCTCAACGTTGTGGATGATCGTACCAACTGGGATATTCTTAAGGGGCAGTGCATTGCCCACTTTGATATCTGAGGTTGGTCCGGAAACCACAACATCGCCGACTTGCAATTTATTCGGAGCCAGGATGTAGCTTTTTTCGCCATCTGCGTAGTGCAAGAGTGCGATGTTAGCTGATCTGTTAGGATCGTATTCGATGGCAGCTACTTTTGCAGGCACATCGTCCTTGGTCCGCTTGAAATCGATGATTCGATATTGGACTTTAGTTCCGCCGCCTTTATGGCGAACGGTGATCCGACCAGTGTTGTTGCGGCCAGAGTGCTTTTTCAGCACTTCTATAAGGGCCTTTTCTGGATGTTTCTTCGTGATCTCTTCAAACGTAGAAACGGTTTGATGACGAACGCCCGGAGACGTTGGCTTAAAACTTTTGATGCCCATCGTATTCCCTCCTTAACCGTAACTTAGGCCTATACGCCTTCGAAAAACTGAATTTCTTTACTATCGGGCGTCAGGGTTACGATTGCTTTTTTCCATTCGGAAGTCATACCCACGGAACGGCCTTGTCGCTTTTCTTTACCCTTGACAATGGAGGTGTTAACGCCACTGACTTTAACACCGAAAACCTTCTCAACAGCTTTTTTGATCTCTGTTTTGTTGGATTTGCGTTCCACTTCGAAAGTGTATTTCTTGTTGGTCGCCTGATCCATTGACTCTTCAGAGATTACAGGCCGAAGGATGATGTCGTAAGCAGTTTTCATCATTACGCATACACCTCCTGGATTTTTTCAATTGCCTGTTTGGTTGTAACCAGTGAGGAGTGGTTCAGAATTTGGTAAACGTTCATTGTGCTCACCAGTTCTGTTCGGATCCCTTTCAGGTTACGTGCGGAAAGAACAACGTTCTTATTCACTTCCGGCAGTACAAACATGGCTTTTTTAGCAGCCTTGATGTTAGCAAGGATTTTAATCATCTCTTTTGTTTTGTTTGAGTCCATTTGCAACTCGTCCAGAACAATGAGTTCATTGTTTGCAGCTTTCGAACTCAGCGCGGACATCATAGCGACACGCTTCACTTGCTTAGGAAGCTTGTAGCTGTAATCTCTTGGCTTCGGTGCGAAAGCGACGCCGCCGCCGACGAAATGTGGTGCACGGATCGTACCCTGACGGGCATTACCTGTACCCTTTTGTCGGAAGGGCTTTCTGCCGCCGCCACGTACTTCTGCACGGGTTTTGGCGGATTGTGTACCCTGGCGCTGATTCGCCAGGTAGTTCTTAACGACTTCGTGGAGTACAACTTTGTTGACTTCCACGCCGAAGATATGTTCATTCAACTCTAATTCTCCAACCACTTGGCCGGATACGTTGATGATATCAACTTTTGGCATGTTGCTTCCTCCTTCCCTGATCTATTCCTATTTGCTAGCCTTGACGGCATGTTGAACAGTGACAAATCCACCCTTGGGTCCTGGAACGGCGCCCTTGATCAGCAGCAGGTTGCGCTCTGCATCAACACGGACCAGTTCAAGGTTTTGAACGGTGACTTTTTCATTGCCCATACGGCCCGCCATAGTCTGACCCTTCAGAACGCGAGCGGGAGTACTGTTGGCACCCAGTGAACCGACACCCCGTTTGTATTTCGAACCGTGAGACTTAGGTCCACAACTCTGATTCCAACGACGGATAGGACCCTGTGTACCTTTTCCTTTTGAAGTACCGGACACATCAACTGTCTGTCCTGTTTCAAAAAGATCTGCAGTGATTGCCTGACCCAGTGCGAAAACTGAAGGATCTTCCACGTGGAACTCCAACAGTGTTTTCTTGGGGGCCACGCCGGATTTGGCGAAATGCCCTTTCAAGGGTTTGTTGAATGTTTTTTCTCTTGCATCGCCAAATGCTACCTGGATGGCGTTGTACCCGTCTGTCTCAGTTGTCTTGATCTGAGTGACATAGATGGGGCCTGCTTCGATGACGGTAACTGGGACCATGTTGCCGTCTTCGCTGAACACTTGCGTCATACCAACTTTTTTGCCGATAATGCCTTTCATTTGGACACCTCCCAATGTTCTTACAGCGGATTACTACATAAATGTAATCATCCTAAGCCATGGGTCTAACTCTATTTAAACCCGTTTCTTAGTTTCGCTTTGAATACTGCTTAAAGCTTGATCTCAATATCCACGCCAGCCGGCAGGTCAAGACGCATCAGAGCGTCAACCGTCTTCGGTGTGGGGTTGAGGATGTCGATGAGGCGCTTGTGCGTTCTCATTTCGAACTGCTCGCGGGAATCCTTGTACTTGTGGACTGCGCGAAGGATGGTGATGATTTCTTTCCGTGTGGGCAAGGGGACAGGACCAGATACTTCAGCGCCTGTACGCTTTGCGGTATCTACGATCTTGGCAGCTGAACTGTCCAGCACCTTATGATCGTAAGATTTCAATCGGATACGGATTTTTTGACCAGGTTTGTTCGTCATAAAATTTCCTCCTTTTTTCATCGTACGTTGGTCTACATACGACGGGGATAGCGCACACATTGCCGGGCGTTCACAGTCCCAGTGTGAACGAGCACTCTCCCGTCGCCTGCTTCGTGAGCAGACTGTTCTCAGCAGAAATTCTCCCTCCGGCAAGGGTAACTTCCTGCATCATCGCAGACACAAACATGCTTAATTAGTATATGAGAGAAACGATAAAATGTAAATAGTTTTTAGAAATATTTTTAAAATAAAGCAAGGGACCGGTTATCCGATCCCTTGCTTGTCATTTAAAGTCTTATGCGATAATGGAAGCTACTGCGCCAGCGCCTACTGTTCTGCCACCCTCACGGATGGAGAAGTTCAGACCGCCTTCGATAGCGATTGGTGCAATCAGTTCGATTTCCATCTCGATGTTATCCCCAGGCATGCACATTTCTACGCCGTCTGGCAATTTGATGGAACCGGTGATGTCTGTTGTTCGGAAGAAGAACTGTGGTCGGTAGCCATTAAAGAATGGTGTGTGACGACCGCCTTCTTCTTTCTTCAGTACGTATACCTGTGCTTTGAATTTTGTGTGGGGTTGGATGCTGTTGATGGCAGCCAGAACCTGTCCACGCTCGATATCCGCACGCTGTACGCCTCGGAGCAGTGCGCCGATGTTGTCCCCTGCACGACCTTCGTCGAGCAGTTTCTTGAACATCTCTACGCCCGTTACAACAACTTTACGCTTCTCGTCTTTCAGGCCGATGATTTCAACTTCGTCCTGTACATGGACAACACCACGCTCGATACGGCCAGTTGCGACTGTACCACGACCAGTGATGGAGAACACGTCCTCGATAGGCATCAGGAAAGGCTTATCAACCTCTCGCTTTGGCTCTGGTACGTAGACATCTACGGTCTCGAACATTTCTACGATCTTTTGAGCCCAAGCGCCTGTAGGATCTTCAAGAGCCTTCAGTGCGGAGCCACGGATGATTGGCGTATCATCGCCGGGGAATTTGTAGAGGTCAAGAAGTTCGCGAACTTCCATTTCTACCAGTTCCAACAGCTCATCATCATCAACCATGTCGCATTTGTTCAGGAATACAACGATGTAAGGAACGCCTACCTGACGAGCAAGCAGGATATGCTCGCGAGTCTGGGGCATAGGACCGTCTGCTGCGGATACGACGAGGATAGCGCCGTCCATTTGTGCTGCGCCGGTGATCATGTTCTTAACATAGTCGGCGTGGCCTGGGCAGTCTACGTGAGCGTAGTGACGATTAGGTGTTTCGTACTCTACGTGAGCTGTGGAGATTGTGATCCCCCGCTCTCTTTCTTCCGGTGCCTTATCGATGTTGTCGAAGTCTACGATGGCGCCCAGTTTGTATTTCTCAAACAGGACCTTCGTAATTGCTGCTGTCAAAGTTGTTTTACCGTGGTCTACGTGACCGATTGTCCCGATGTTTACGTGGGGCTTATTCCGTTCAAATTTTTGCTTTGCCATTGAATTCGTTCCTCCTGAAGGAAGTTGTTATTTGATTACTTTTTCAGCGATAGAAGCCGGTACTTCTTCATAGTGGCTTACTTCCATAGCATAAGTTCCGCGGCCTTGAGTCTTGGAACGCAGGTCTGTGGAGTATCCGAACATTTCGGACAATGGAACCTGTGATCGGACAACCTGGTTGCCGTGTACCGTTTCCATACCTTCAACACGACCCCGTCTGGAGTTCAGGTCACCCATGACATCGCCGAGGTAATCATCGGGAACTGTCACTTCAACCTTCATGTATGGCTCCAACAAGATGGATTTCGCTTTGCGAAGACCCTCTTTGATTGCCATGGAACCGGCGATCTTAAAGGCCATCTCAGAAGAGTCGACTTCGTGGTATGAACCGTCGTACAACTCTACCGCTACGTCAACAACCGGGAAGCCGGCCAAGACGCCGCTCTGAAGCGCATCCTTGATACCTGCATCGACTGCTGGTACGTATTCTCTCGGGATGGAGCCTCCGACAGTCTTATTGGTGAATACGTAGCCCTTACCAACTTCGTTGGGAGTTACGCGGATCTTGACGTGACCATACTGACCACGACCACCGGACTGCTTGGAGTATTTCATATCGACATCAGCCGAGTTTTTGATGGTTTCGCGGTATGCAACCTGAGGTGCGCCGATATTCGCTTCGACTTTAAACTCACGGAGCATCCGATCAACAATAATTTCAAGGTGAAGCTCACCCATCCCGCCGATAATGACCTGTCCAGTTTCCTGATCCGTAAAGGTTCGGAATGTGGGGTCTTCTTCAGCCAGTTTGGAAAGAGCGAGACCCATTTTTTCCTGGCCTGCTTTGGTTTTAGGTTCGATAGCAACGTGGATAACGGGATCCGGGAAGTTCATGGACTCCAGAATGATCAGCTTGTCCTCGTCACAGAGGGTGTCCCCTGTGGTCGTGAACTTGAGACCGACCGCCGCTGCGATGTCACCGGAATAAGCCTTTTCGATTTCTTCACGCTTATTCGCATGCATCTGCAGGATACGACCCACACGCTCTTTTTTACCTTTTGTGGAATTCTGTACATAGGATCCGCTTTCCAGAACACCGGAATAAACCCGGAAGAACGTGAGCTTCCCTACATAAGGATCCGTCATGATTTTGAATGCCAAAGATGAGAAAGGACCCTTGTCATCAGCAGGACGCTCTTCTGTCTCATCGGTATCAGGATTGATACCTTTGATAGCAGGGATGTCCAGCGGAGAAGGCATCAAAGCGACAACGTTGTCCAGAAGGATCTGGACGCCTTTATTCTTGTAAGCAGAACCACACATTACCGGAACAAGGATGTTATCGATCGTTGCCTTACGGAGACCTTTAATAATCTCAGCTTCTGTGAGGGCTTCCCCATCAAGGTACTTCATCATGAGATCTTCGTCGGTTTCCGCTACAGCTTCAACCAGCTTGAACCGGAGTTCATCAGCCTGAGCCTTCAGTTCTTCCGGAATCTCTGTGATTTCCATATCCTTGCCGAGGTCATCCTTGTAGATGATCGCCTTCATCGTAATCAGATCTACGATGCCTTTGAACTTATCTTCAGCACCGATAGGCAGTTGGATGGGTACAGCGTTAGCGTTGAGACGATCACGGATCATGTTGACTACGCGATTGAAATCTGCGCCAGTGATATCCATCTTATTGATGAACGCAAGACGTGGAACACCGTAACGGACAGCTTGACGCCATACGGTTTCGGTTTGGGGCTCAACGCCCCCCTTGGCACAGAAAACTGCCACAGCGCCATCAAGGACCCGAAGGGATCGCTCAACTTCAACGGTGAAGTCTACGTGACCTGGTGTATCAATGATATTGATTCGGTGATCATTCCATTGGCAGGTAGTCGCTGCGGAAGTGATTGTAATGCCTCGCTCCTGCTCTTGCTCCATCCAGTCCATGGTGGCAGCACCATCATGAACTTCGCCAATCTTATAGGACACACCGGTATAGTACAGAATCCGCTCAGTGGTGGTCGTTTTACCGGCATCGATATGTGCCATGATCCCAATGTTACGGGTTCTTTCTAATGAAAATGCTCTAGACATGAATATCCTCCTTTCCCTGACATTTCTTCGTACGAACCTGCGACGGAGCAACAGTCCCCTCGCAGGATGTTCCTAGAAACGATAGTGTGCGAATGCTTTATTGGCTTCAGCCATCTTATGCGTATCTTCTCTTTTCTTGACGGATGTCCCAGTGTTAGCGGAAGCGTCCATCAATTCCTTGGCAAGTCTGTCCATCATGGTCTTTTCACCGCGTTTACGGGTGTAAGTGACCAACCAGCGGATTCCCAGTGTCTGACGACGCTCAACGCGAACTTCAACTGGTACCTGGTAGTTTGAACCACCCACACGACGGGCTTTTACTTCGACAACAGGCATGATGTTATTCATTGCTTCGTCGAATACTTCCAGTGGGTTCTTTCCTGTTTTTTCCTTGATGATGTCAAAAGCGCCGTAAACGATCTCTTGAGCAACACCTTTTTTGCCGTCCAGCATGATGCTGTTGATCAGCTTGGTGACGACTTTGCTGCCGTGAATGGGATCTGGCAACACTAAACGCTTGGGTACACTACCTTTTCTTGGCACGATTCTTCCCTCCTGAATGGTTTCTCGGTACTCGGTCGGCCCTATGCCGCCCGCGGTGCCTGTAACTTGCGTTAACTGTATAAGACCTCTTCCCGAAGGAAGAGGCTTATGGCTGAGAATGTGAATATACTAGGCCTTTTTCTTCGGCTTTTTAGCACCGTACTTAGAACGAGATTGGTTACGCTTTTGCGTTCCGGCTGTATCAAGTACACCACGAACGATATGGTAACGAACCCCTGGTAAGTCTTTGACCCTTCCGCCGCGAATCAGAACAACGCTGTGTTCCTGCAGGTTGTGGCCAATACCTGGGATGTAAGCCGTGACTTCAAGACCGTTCGTCAATCGAACCCTTGCTACTTTACGAAGGGCCGAGTTCGGCTTTTTCGGCGTTACCGTTTTAACAGAAGTACACACGCCTCGCTTTTGTGGTGAGGACATGGATACGGGAACTCGTTTCAGAGAGTTGAAGCTTCTTTGAAGCGCCGGCGCAGTTGTTTTCTTTGTCATCTGCTCACGGCCTTTTCTTACGAGTTGGTTAATAGTTGGCATTTGTTGCACCTCCTTTCCTCAGTTTTCTGTGTGGATGCTTACTATTTCAATACGACCGCAGTCGCAGCACCAACATCGATCCGACACGCTTTGCCTAGCTCTTTCATCGATTCCGCATAAATTACAGGAACCTGCTTGGCTTCTGATAATTTGACCAGTTCTTCCGTCAGAGCAGCATCCGCATCTTTTGCGATGTACACTGTTCGGGCAAGATTTTCGTTGATGGCTCTTATCGATTGTTTTATACCAATCTTAAGTCGGTCCGAATCATTTAATTCCAACCTACCCATCAAAACCCCTCCACAACTGGACATTTCTTTACAAGACACTCGATTATTTTATCACTTGGCAAACATCCTGTCAACTAGAGGAATTCGAAGCCGGCACTGACCGGCTCCGAATGCATTTCACTCAGATCCTCTGGAAATTACAGAATATCGTCGTCGAGATAATCTCCGGACAGGTTTTCATCGCCCACTTCAATGGCGATATCTTTATATTTCCGCATTCCTGTGCCTGCTGGGATCAGCTTCCCGATAATTACATTCTCTTTGAGGCCTACCAGGCGGTCTTCCTTGCCTTTGATGGCAGCATCAGTCAGAACTCGGGTTGTTTCCTGGAACGATGCCGCCGACAGGAAGGAATCGGTTGCCAAGGAGGCCTTCGTGATTCCCAGTAGAGCGCGTTCGCCGGTAGCTGGTTTGCCGTCCTCCGCAAGTGCCCGTTCATTTTCCCGGGTGAACTCACGGTAGCTGACCAAGCTGCCTGGCAGGAATTCGGCATCGCCGGATTCCTCAATCCTTACTCTGCCCAGCATCTGCCGGATGATGATCTCGATGTGCTTGTCATTGATATCAACACCCTGCATGCGGTATACGCGCTGGACCTCTTTCACAATATAGTCCTGAACACCACGCACACCAACGATTCGAAGGATGTCATGCGGATTGATGGAACCTTCTGTGATCAGATCCCCTGCTTCTACAAAATCACCTTCGTATACTTTCAGTCGGGAGCCGAATACGATCTGCGCGCTGTAGGTTTCTCCCGTGTCAGATGTGATGATGGCTTCCTTTTTCTTCTTGGATTCTTTAAAGGACACCTTGCCGCTGATTTCAGCGATGACAGCAAGTCCTTTCGGTTTCCGCGCCTCGAAAAGTTCCTCGACACGGGGGAGACCTTGGGTGATATCCGCACCGGCAACACCACCGGTGTGGAACGTACGCATGGTCAGCTGGGTTCCCGGTTCTCCGATAGACTGAGCAGCGATGATTCCGACCGCTTCACCCACATTGACCGATTTACCGGTTGCCAGGTTGATGCCGTAGCACTTCCCACAGACACCATAATCCATTGTACAGCCCAGCACTGATCGGATCAGGACTTTTTCAATCCCTGCATCGACGATGCGGTCCGCAATTTTGTCCGTAATGAGATCGTGGATCGATGCCACCACTTCACCGGTTTCGGGATGAAGGACATCCACTGCCGGATAACGGCCTTTGATACGATCCTTCAAGCCTTCAATGACTTCATTGCCGTCTTTGAACGCCTTAACCTCAATCCCCTTGTCAGTACCGCAGTCCAGCTCTCTGACAATGACATCCTGGCTCACATCGACGAGACGTCGTGTCAGATATCCGGAGTCGGCAGTACGAAGCGCTGTATCGGCAAGACCTTTCCGTGCACCGGTGGTGGAGATGAAGTACTCCAGGACAGAAAGCCCTTCCCGGAAGTTCGAAGTGATGGGGATCTCTACGGTCTTACCCAAGGCGTTGGCCATGAGTCCCCGCATGCCGGCCAGCTGACGGATCTGATTCTTTGATCCCCGCGCACCGGAATGAGCCATGATGAATACGTTATTCAAATCACCCAAATGGCTCATCAGCGCCTCTGTAACATCTTCAGTGGTCTTTGTCCATGTTTGAATGACTTTCTCGTAGCGCTCTTCATCCGAAATCAAACCCCGTCGGAACGCTTTTTCATATTTGGCAACCGCTTTATGGGATTCTTCGATCAACTCAGCTTTTTCAGGGGGAATATTCATATCAGATACGCTGATGGTGACAGCTCCCTGCGTTGAATAGTGGAATCCCATCTCTTTGATGATGTCCAGGATCTCTGCGGTGATGGTGTTGCCGTGAGTGATGAAGCATTTCTCGATGATCTTTTCAAGGTTCTTCTTCGTGCAGAGGAAGTCGATCTCAAGGCCGTCAGGATCCTTTGTGCGATCCACAAATCCAAGGTCCTGAGGGATATTCTCGTTGAAGATGAACCGGCCTACGGTGCTTTCGACCAATCGGCCCTTATCTTTCTTGTTCTTCTTCATACGCACTTTTACACGGGCATGAAGATTCACGGTTTTCGTCAGATAAGCCATCATCATTTCATTAAAGTTGGAGTATACGCTGCCCTCACCTTTAACCCCTGCTTCTTCTATGGTCAGGTAATAACTGCCAAGAACCATATCCTGGGTGGGGGTCGTGATGGGTTTCCCATCCTTTGGTGCAAGGATGTTGTTTACGGAAAGCATCAGGAATCGGGCTTCAGCTTGTGCTTCTACAGACAGCGGCACGTGCACTGCCATCTGGTCACCGTCGAAGTCGGCGTTGTAAGCGGTACAGACCAAGGGGTGCAGCTTGATAGCTTTCCCATCGACCAGCACGGGCTCAAAGGCTTGAATCCCCAATCGGTGAAGGGTTGGAGCACGGTTCAGGAGTACGGGATGGTCCTTAATGACATCTTCGACGATATCCCATATTTCTGATTTCGCCCGCTCAACCATCCGTTTAGCACTCTTGATGTTATGGACCAGGCCTTCTTTAACAAGCCGCTTCATGATAAAGGGTTTGAACAGCTCTAATGCCATCTTTTTCGGAAGACCACATTGATAGAACTTCAGATCCGGTCCAACAACGATTACCGAACGACCGGAATAGTCAACCCGTTTACCCAGCAAGTTCTGACGGAAACGACCCTGTTTTCCTTTCAGCATATCTGAAAGGGATTTCAGGGGCCGGTTTCCAGGACCGGTGACCGGACGACCACGTCTGCCGTTGTCGATCAACGCATCTACAGCTTCCTGCAGCATCCGTTTCTCGTTCCGGACAATGATGTCCGGCGCGCCCAGCTGCAAGAGTCTGGACAATCGGTTGTTCCGATTGATCACACGTCGGTACAGGTCGTTGAGGTCCGAGGTGGCAAAACGGCCGCCATCCAGTTGAACCATCGGTCGCAGATCCGGCGGAATTACCGGGACCACATCCAGAATCATCCACTCGGGCATGTTTCCCGATTTGATGAATGCTTCCGCCACTTCAAGGCGGCGAATCGTGCGGACTTTTTTCTGGCCTGTATTTTCTTTCAGCTTGGAGCGAAGTTCTCGGGAAAGCTGCTCCAAATCGATCTTTCTGAGGATTTCTTTAACCGCTTCTGCACCCATGGCTGCCTTGAACTGATTTCCGAATTTTTCGCGGTGTTCAGCGTACTCTTTTTCGGAAAGCAGTTGTTTGTATGCCAAAGAGGTTTTCCCTGGATCCGTTACGATATAAGATGCGAAATACAGCACCTTCTCGAGGGAGCGCGGGCTCATGTCCAGTAGTATCCCCATTTTAGAAGGGATTCCTTTAAAGTACCAGATGTGGGACACCGGGGCCGCAAGGCTGATGTGTCCCATGCGCTCCCGACGTACCTTTGCCTTGGTTACTTCAACGCCGCAACGGTCACAAATGATGCCCTTATAGCGGACACGCTTATACTTGCCGCAATGACATTCCCAGTCCTTTGTCGGCCCGAAGATCTTTTCGCAGAAAAGACCTTCTTTTTCTGGTTTGAGGGTTCTATAGTTGATGGTCTCAGGCTTCTTTACTTCACCCTTGGACCACTGCAGGATTTTGGCCGGCGATGCCAGGCCAATCCGTATGGAATCAAAGTTATTGAATTCAATCAAGGAGTTGCTCTCCTTTCACACTGAAATCTGTTCTGCCAGCATCTACTCTTCCAATTCGAAATCTTCTTCGAAGACCTCTTCTTCCTCTTCCTCTTCAAATACGAATTCCCGTTCCAATTCCTCAGTCTGGGTATTCTGTACAGCGAGGCCTAAATCGCCATCGATATCCATGATGGAATCCACTTCACCGATATCATCCAGTTCTTCCCGGATTTCAATCTCGCCCTCGTCGTCTTTAAGGACCTTCACATCCAGCGCCAGTGCCTGGAGCTCTTTGATCAGAACCTTGAAAGATTCAGGAATGCCAGGTTCAGGAATGTTTTCCCCTTTAACAATGGCCTCGTAGGCCTTAACACGGCCAACCACGTCATCGGATTTCACCGTTAGGATTTCCTGCAGGGTATGAGCGGCGCCGTAGGCTTCCAGTGCCCATACCTCCATCTCTCCGAATCGCTGACCGCCGAACTGCGCTTTACCGCCCAGGGGCTGCTGTGTTACGAGAGAGTAAGGACCTGTACTCCGAGCATGAATCTTGTCATCAACAAGGTGATGCAGTTTCAACATGTACATGTAACCAACTGTGACACGCTGATCGAAGGGATCTCCGCTGCGTCCGTCACGGACCATGAGTTTGCCGTCCGCTTCGTATCCAGCCTCAACAAGAAGCTCCCGGATATGGGGTTCTTTTGCACCGTCGAATACCGGTGTTGCCACTTTCCAACCGAACTTCTTGGCTGCAATCCCTAAGTGAACTTCAAGAACCTGTCCAATGTTCATACGGGAAGGTACGCCCAGCGGGTTGAGAACAATCTGTACCGGTGTTCCATCATCCAGGAAAGGCATTTCTTCAAGTGCCATGATCCGGGAGATAACCCCTTTGTTACCGTGGCGTCCGGCCATTTTATCACCCACGCTGATTTTCCGCTTTTTGGCGACATATGCGCGCACCAATACGTTTACACCAGGTGGCAATTCGTCCCCGTTCTCACGGGTGAAGACCTTCACATCCACGACAATGCCGGATTCTCCGTGGGGAACTCGAAGGGAAGTATCCCGAACTTCACGGGCTTTCTCTCCAAAGATCGCACGCAGCAACCGTTCTTCTGCAGTCAGTTCAGTTTCGCCTTTAGGCGTCACTTTGCCAACCAGGATATCGCCGGAATTTACTTCCGCACCGATCCGGATGATGCCGCGCTCATCGAGGTTCCGAAGGGCGTCGTCACCCACGTTGGGAATATCCCGGGTGATTTCTTCAGGGCCCAGCTTGGTGTCTCGGGCTTCTGATTCGTACTCTTCAATATGGATTGAGGAAAGTCTGTCTTCTATGACCAGCTCTTCGCTGAGCAGGATGGCATCCTCAAAGTTGTATCCTTCCCAGGTCATGAAAGCAACCAGCAAGTTGGTACCCAGAGCGATTTCACCCTGATCTGTCGAGGGGCCGTCAGCGATTATATCCTCTGCTTTTACCCGCTCGCCTTTGGTAACCAAAGGACGTTGGTTGATGCAGGTTCCCTGGTTGGAACGTTTGAATTTCAAAAGCTTGTATCGGTCTTTGCCATAGTCATCCCGTTTGATGACGATTTCATCCGCCGACACATACTCTACAACACCATCGTGTTCTGCCAAGATGACTGCGCCAGAATCTTTCGCCGCCTTATGCTCCATCCCTGTGCCGATAATCGGCGCTTGAGCCCGAACGAGAGGAACTGCCTGTCGCTGCATGTTGGATCCCATCAACGCCCGGTTAGCATCATCATTCTCAAGAAATGGAATCATTGCGGTTGCGACGGAAACCATTTGTTGCGCAGAAACTTCCATATAATCAATTTCGCTAGCTGGAAACTCTGCAATATCAGCACGGCGACGTCCGATGATACGGGCATTGACGAATCGGTTATCATCCGTTAACGGCTCATTCGCAGTCGTGATGATGACTTTTTCCTCCAGGTCCGCAGTCAGGAACTCAACATTCCGTGTGACATGCCCAGTTTTCTTATCAATCCAGCGATACGGTGATTCAATAAAACCATACTCGTTAATCCGGGCATAGGTACTCAATGATCCGATAAGACCGATGTTTGGTCCCTCCGGCGTCTCGATTGGGCACATCCTTCCGTAATGGGAATGATGTACGTCCCGGACTTCAAATCCAGCCCGTTCCCGCGAAAGACCACCAGGCCCCAGAGCAGAAAGACGCCGTTTATGGGTCAATTCCGCCAGTGGATTTGTCTGATCCATAAATTGTGACAGCTGTGAACTTCCGAAGAATTCTTTAATCGCTGCCGCAACCGGGCGGATGTTAATCAGTGCCTGGGGGGTGATGGAATCCATATCCTGGATTGTCATTCGTTCCCGTACAACCCGTTCCATCCTGGAAAGACCAATCCGGAATTGGTTCTGCAACAGTTCGCCGACAGAACGGATCCGGCGATTTCCCAAATGGTCGATGTCATCAATTTCGCCGATGCCATGGGCTAGGTTCAGGATATAACTGATGGATGCGATCACGTCATCCACGATGATATTCCGTGGACTCAAGTCACGCATACGTTCTTTGATTGTTTTAATCAGCACGTCATCACTGCCGCCGGCATCCACGATTTCTTTGAGGACTGGGTAGTACAGCTTGTCCGTTAGCGCAAAATGCTCCGCTACTGCCGCAGGTACAAATGCTTCCAAGCGTACAAAGTGATTGCTGATGACTTTTACAGGTTTCTCGTCCGATCCAATGACATGAACCGCTTTGATTCCTGAATCATCAATAGCCCGCGCTAAGACCCGATCAATCTTACAGCCTTCTTCTGCCAGGATTTCACCAGTTTCAGGATGAATGATATTCTCGGCAGCAACGCTTCCTTCAATTCGGTTTGACAAACACAACTTTTTGTTGAACTTGTAACGGCCAACCTTTGCCAGATCATAGCGTTTCTGGTCAAAGAACAACGAATTCAGGAGGCTGCTTGCACTATCCACAGTGGGAGGCTCGCCTGGCCGCAGCTTCTTATAAATCTCGAGAAGCCCTTCTTCGATTGTCTTGGAATTATCTTTGTCAAGGCTCTTCAGGAGACGTTCATCTTCTCCAAAAAGATTGATGATCTCAACATCCGACCCATACCCCAAAGCACGGACCAGCACAGTAACCGGCAACTTCCGGGTACGGTCAATCCGCACAGATACAATGTCATTGGAGTCGGTTTCATACTCCAGCCATGCTCCACGGTTAGGAATCACAGTAGTGGAAAAAAGTCGGTTACCAACCTTGTCCAGCTGTGCATCATAATAAGGCCCGGGAGATCGAACCAATTGGCTGACGATGACACGTTCAGCACCATTGATGATAAAAGTCCCCTTGTCGGTCATGAGCGGGAAATCACCCATAAAAACTTTCTGTTCCTTAATCTCGCCCGTTTCTTTATTGATGAAACGCACCTGTACGCGGAGCGGAACAGCATAAGTCACATCGCGTTCTTTACACTCTTCGACTTCATACTTCGGCGTTTTTTCAAGTTCATAGTCAATGAACTCCAGAATCAGATTGCCGGTGTAATCCTGAATCGGCGAAATGTCCTGGAACGCTTCCATGAGCCCTTCCTCAAGAAACCATCTGTAGGATTTCTTTTGGACTTCAATCAGATTAGGCTTTTCGATGAGTTCTTCGATACGCGAGAAGCTCATGCGTGTCACTTTGCCCAGTTCAATCGGTCGTGGCATGCATCAATCACCCCTTGTTTTATTCAAAAGGACAGCGCTCACGCGTCACCCTTCAATTGACGAAAAGGAAGGCCTCGAAATCAGAGGAAACACAAAAAAATCCTTTATGAATCATAGAGGATTTTATATTTTAGTTTGTCTCTGATTTGGCATAGGTTTCTCCATTTTAACGTCCTGTTTACATACTAGTGGCATTTTAAGATAATACCATACTCCGTACGCAGTGTCAATTGTATATTCAAGATTTGTGCCAAAGTTTCGGGCCAAATCATTTTTTCTCAAAATGGCAGTTAGGATCATCACGCTTTTTTTGACAAAAAAAACGGGGGAGCGAGCTCCCCCGTTTATCTCTTAAACTACTTAACTTCGACTTTAGCGCCTTTTTCTTCAAGCTTAGCTTTAACAGCCATCGCTTCGTCTTTCGGGATGCCTTCTTTGATTTTGCTAGGCGTGTTGTCAACAACGTCTTTCGCTTCTTTCAGACCAAGGCCTGTCAGTTCACGAACAACTTTGATAACTTCGATTTTCTTTTCGCCAGCGCCTTCAAGGATAACGTCGAACTCAGTCTTTTCTTCAACAGCTTCTGCTACAGCAGCAACAGCAACGCCAACCGGAGCGGATGCGGATACGCCGAATTCTTCTTCACAAGCTTTTACCAGTTCGTTCAGATCCAGAACGGTCATACCTTTGATTGCTTCAATGATTTGCTCTTTAGTCATGAGTACACCTCCATGGGTAATTTAAGTTAGTTAAGCAGTCTTAAGCAGTCGCTTCTTTTTTGTCGATAACCGCTTGCAGCATGTATGCAAAGCTGGAAACCGGAGATTTGATACTGCCAAGGAAACGTCCAATAAGCACTTCTTTGGATGGCAGGTTCGCAAGTTCAGCTACCTGTTCCGCGGAATAGTAAACACCTTCTACCACACCACTGCGGAGCTCCATCTTTTTAAAATCTTTTACGTAATCTTTGATGAGTTTCGCAGGAGCGACGGGATCTGAATAACTGATTGCAAATGCATTGGGTCCGTTCAGATCCTTAACAAGTGCTTCATATGCCGTATCCTTCGCAGCTACTTCAACCAGTTTGTTCTTGTATACCTTGTAGTCCAGACCGGCTTCTCTGAAAGACTTACGAAGCTTGGTAGCCTGTTCAACGTTGATTCCGCTGTAATTTACCAAAACCACGGATTTAGCGCGGATCAGTTTCTCGCGGATTTCTGCAACCACTACTTCTTTACGTTCTTTTTGTACTGACATCTGTCCACCTCCTCGTGAAAGGGTTATAATCAAAACTCCCTGTCCGCAGACAGGGAGTACCAGTGATCTATCGATCAATCGTAACAACCTTGGCAGGAATTATGCCGGAGCACCTGCTGTCTGCGGTCGAGCTTTGCTTCAGTTTTGCAGCTTAGAGTTTAGCGGCATTCAATCGGATGCCAGGACCCATAGTGCTGGTAAGGGTAACGCTTCTCAGGTAAGTCCCTTTAGCAGCGGATGGCTTCGCCTTGACTACTGCATCCATCAACGCTTTAAAGTTATCAACCAATTTATCGTCTTCAAAGGACATCTTCCCGATAGCAACATGGACGATGTTCGTTTTATCAAGACGGAACTCAACTTTACCGGCTTTGATCTCGTTGATTGCACGCTCGATATCGAACGTTACAGTGCCGGATTTTGGGTTTGGCATCAATCCTTTAGGACCAAGCACACGACCCAAACGACCAACAAGACCCATCATATCAGGAGTAGCAACGATTACATCGTAATCGAACCAGTTTTCTGTCTGGATTTTTTGTACCATGTCTTCTGCTCCAACGAATTCAGCGCCTGCTTTTTCAGCTTCAATCGCTTTGTCGCCTTTAGCGATGACAAGGACACGTTTTGTCTTACCTGTTCCATGGGGCAGTACGATGGCGCCACGAACCTGTTGGTCCGCATGACGACCGTCTACACCTAATTTGATGTGCAGTTCAACTGATTCATCAAATTTCACTTTTGCTGTGTTGCGAAGAAGCGTAAACGCCTCATCTGTATCATACAGCTTTGCTCTGTCTACCATTTTAGCATTGTCCTGGTAGCGCTTACCGTGTTTAGGCATTGAATTTCCTCCTCTGTGGTAATACGGCTGGCAACCTCCCACAAGTTACGCAGTTATTCCTGTATGGTAACGCCCATGCTTCGAGCAGTACCCTTCACCATGCTCATAGCTGTTTCAATGCTGCCTGCATTGAGATCAACCATTTTCATTTCAGCGATTTCACGAATCTTAGCTTCGGAGATCGTTGCAACTTTTGTTTTGTTAGGCACTGCGGAACCGCTTTCGATACCACAAGCCTTTTTGATCAGTACTGCTGCCGGCGGAGTCTTGGTAACAAAACTGAAGGATCTGTCCTGATAGATTGTGATAACTACCGGTACGATCAGGCCGATTTTGTCGGATGTCTTCGCATTGTATTCCTTGACGAATTGCATGATATTCACGCCGTGCTGACCCAAAGCGGGACCTACCGGCGGCGCCGGAGTTGCCTGACCGGCGGGGATCTGCAGTTTAACCATTGCTGTTACTTTTTTTGCCATCTTTGCACCTCCATTCGAGTTTAAAGTGGGAAGGTATATAGTGCAAGCCTATATTGTCTCAACTTGACCATATTCTAATTCAACCGGAGTTTCCCGGCCGAACATAGAAATCATTACTCTGACGCTCTGTTTGTCGTGATTGATTGCTTCAATGATTCCAACAAGATCTTCAAACGGCCCGGCAGTAACGCGGACAGATTGTCCTTCGTGGAGATCGATCTCAATACGACGGGTTTCAATACCCATGTTGCGCACCTCGTCCTCAGTAAGAGGAATCGGTTTGGAGCCCGGGCCGACAAAGCCCGTGACGCCTCTGGTATTACGGACCACATACCAGGATTCATCCGTCATGATCATTTTAACGAGGGCATATCCTGGGAAAACTTTTCGAGATTTGATCTTCTTCTTTCCGTTTTTCGTCTCAACGATTTCTTCTGTTGGAACGGCGACTTCGTGAATAATATCTTGCATCCCTCGGTTTTCAACAATCTTTTCGATATTTGCCTTCACTTTGTTTTCATGGCCAGAATAGGTATGTACCACATACCATTTCGCATTATCAGACATAAGCATTTCGGAGCATCCCAATCAGGAGCCCCTCATCCTCCTCACAGATCACTAAACTTGAAGCAGATATGAAATCAGCTTGTGGAAGATGCCGTCAAATACACCCAGCAGAATAGAAAGTAACAGGCACATCATCAGAACAACCCCAACATAAGACATGGTTTCCTGTCGTGTAGGCCAGTTTACCTTTTTCAGTTCAGACCAGACGCCTTTAAAGAAACGGCCTGCTGCGCCTTTGTTGCCAGGATCCTTCATATTTGTGCGCGTTGTCATTGTTTCACACCCTCTTGAGTTAGTAAAAAATTACTTCGTTTCCTTATGAGCTGTTTGGCCTTTACAGAATTTACAATACTTTTTGATCTCAATTCGATCTGGATCGTTCTTTTTGTTCTTCGTCGTATTGTAGTTCCGTCGCTTGCACTCCTGGCAAGCCAGCGTGATTTTAACCCGCATGTTCACACCTCCCGCGTCAGGTTTATCGTTATGTGCCATGGGCACACTTTCGCCTTTACCGTCACTAATTTAACCTATCACAATTCATTATTGCTGTCAATAATATTTTCAGACACACTCCAAAGCCTATATTCAGTAGAAAACAGGCTGGTCAGCGACCAGCCTGTTACATTAAGCAGCTCAGTGTTACGCGATAATGGAAGCTACTGCGCCAGCGCCTACTGTTCTGCCACCCTCACGGATGGAGAAGTTCAGACCGCCTTCGATAGCGATTGGTGCAATCAGTTCGATTTCCATCTCGATGTTATCCCCAGGCATGCACATTTCTACGCCGTCTGGCAATTTGATGGAACCGGTGATGTCTGTTGTTCGGAAGAAGAACTGTGGTCGGTAGCCATTAAAGAATGGTGTGTGACGACCGCCTTCTTCTTTCTTCAGTACGTATACCTGTGCTTTGAATTTTGTGTGGGGTTGGATGCTGTTGATGGCAGCCAGAACCTGTCCACGCTCGATATCCGCACGCTGTACGCCTCGGAGCAGTGCGCCGATGTTGTCCCCTGCACGACCTTCGTCGAGCAGTTTCTTGAACATCTCTACGCCCGTTACAACAACTTTACGCTTCTCGTCTTTCAGGCCGATGATTTCAACTTCGTCCTGTACATGGACAACACCACGCTCGATACGGCCAGTTGCGACTGTACCACGACCAGTGATGGAGAACACGTCCTCGATAGGCATCAGGAAAGGCTTATCAACCTCTCGCTTTGGCTCTGGTACGTAGACATCTACGGTCTCGAACATTTCTACGATCTTTTGAGCCCAAGCGCCTGTAGGATCTTCAAGAGCCTTCAGTGCGGAGCCACGGATGATTGGCGTATCATCGCCGGGGAATTTGTAGAGGTCAAGAAGTTCGCGAACTTCCATTTCTACCAGTTCCAACAGCTCATCATCATCAACCATGTCGCATTTGTTCAGGAATACAACGATGTAAGGAACGCCTACCTGACGAGCAAGCAGGATATGCTCGCGAGTCTGGGGCATAGGACCGTCTGCTGCGGATACGACGAGGATAGCGCCGTCCATTTGTGCTGCGCCGGTGATCATGTTCTTAACATAGTCGGCGTGGCCTGGGCAGTCTACGTGAGCGTAGTGACGATTAGGTGTTTCGTACTCTACGTGAGCTGTGGAGATTGTGATCCCCCGCTCTCTTTCTTCCGGTGCCTTATCGATGTTGTCGAAGTCTACGATGGCGCCCAGTTTGTATTTCTCAAACAGGACCTTCGTAATTGCTGCTGTCAAAGTTGTTTTACCGTGGTCTACGTGACCGATTGTCCCGATGTTTACGTGGGGCTTATTCCGTTCAAATTTTTGCTTTGCCATTGAATTCGTTCCTCCTCATCAAAATGATCGTTTAAAAAAATTGGAGCCCACGAGCGGACTCGAACCGCCGACCCCCGCCTTACCATGGCGATACTCTACCGACTGAGCTACATGGGCATAATATGACCTCTTAAAAGTCACAAGGGTATTATATAACTAATTTTCCCGAAGTTCAAGGAATCTTTCAAGTTTTCTTTTGACACGCTGTAACGCATTGTCAATTGACTTGATGTGACGGTCTAAATCCTTTGCAATCTCTTGATAAGACTTGCCCTGGAGATAGTATGTCAACACCTGCCATTCCAATTCTGAAAGGATTTCCCCGATCTTTTTTTCAATGCGGCCCAGTTCCTCCCGTGAAATCAGAAGTTCTTCCGGGTCTGAAATCTTTGAACTGCTGATGATGTCGAGAAGGGTCCTGTCGGAATCTTCATCGTAAATCGGCTTGTTCAAGGATACGTAGGAATTGAGAGGAATGTGTTTCTGCCGGGTAGCCGTCTTGATTGCCGTGATGATCTGCCGGGTGATGCAAAGTTCCGCAAACGCACGGAATGAAGAAATCTTGTCCGGACGAAAATCTCGGATTGCCTTGAAGAGACCAATCATACCCTCTTGAATGATATCTTCCTTATCCGCGCCAATCAGAAAATAGGACCTTGCTTTGGATCGAACGAAGTTCTTATACTTCTTAATCAGGTATTCCTGTGCCTTGTCGTCACCGATTCGCGCGCATTCCACTACGGCTTCTTCTTCTAGACAGTCGAAGCCGCTGGAGAGCGCTTCATCGCATTCCATTTCCAGATCCATGGCCATCACCCCGTCTTTCCGCTGCAAGGCTGTCAAAGCCTGTCCCCATTATATCCGACAGGGGGGACCCCGTCAAGAATCATCCCCCTGCCTCCATCAGACACCCAACCGCTCATCAGCGACCGCCACCGGTTTTGACTTGCTCATGCCATAGGTGTTCTGTCTCAAAACCTCATACAGGATAACGCCCGCAGCTACAGATGCATTCAGGGAGCTCATCTTTCCAACCATGGGGATTGAAAGCACGTGGTCGCAGCGTTCGCGGAGCAATCGGCCGACACCCTCCCCTTCGGAACCGACCACAATGGCCAGCTTGCCGCGCAGGTCTGTCTCATACAATGACGAGGTTCCAGCCGCATCGGCTGCCGCCGCCCAGAACCCGCGCTTTTGGAGAAGTTCCACTGTTTGGGACAGATTGGACACCCGGCACACCGGGATATGCTCGATAGCACCGGCTGATGTCTTTGCAACGGTAGCCGTAAGGCCAACGGACCGGCGTTTGGGCACAACCACTGCTATGACCCCTGCCGCATGGGCGGAGCGGAGAATGGAGCCCAGGTTATGAGGATCCTCCAGACCGTCCAGAAGCATGACGATCTGTATCGCATTATCTGCGTTTGCATCCAGTACGGTTTCCAGCTCCGCATATTCATAGGCTGCCACCTGTGCGGCAACCCCTTGATGGTTCTGGCCCGGCACGGTGCTTTCCAGTTTCTTTCGGTCCACTTCCATGATGGGAATTCCCTGATCCTTTGCCATTTGGATGATTTTCAGGATGGAGCCTTCCCGCTCCCCCGCGACGATCAACAGCTTGTGCATGGCTCTTCCCGCCTTAAGCGCCTCCATCACAGGGTTTCGCCCCGCGATCCAATCCTTGTCCTGATCTTTTTCTTCCATATATTCTCCTCGTTTTTTCGATTATGTGGATGTGGCCATTCAAATCAGTTCTTGAGCCTTGTACCGGGTCACCACTTCTTTCATGCGCCCGCAGCTCATGTTCTTCTCCGGACAGATTCCGCCCATGCAGCCCGGACCCGCATGATTGAAGAGCAGCGGTGCGACGCGCCGGACTTCTCTGAGCATGTGATCCGCCATCTGACGGATCTCCCACTGTGCCCGGTTGCAGCAGCGGTGGCTGAAAAAGTGGAGCAGTGTTCTGGCGTTCATGGTGAACAGGATTTTCGTTTCGCAGGCGTTGGGGAAAACATACCGGGCATCTTCAATGGCCGCTTTTTCCGCCCCTTTCTGCGCCTGCTTTTCAGAGACACCTGCGGCAATCAGCTTTTGAAAGGCGGATTTCTCCAAGATATCGACCAGTTTATCATAGGTTTCCTGGTCCCTTTCCATGGCTTCTTCGAAATAGGCCTTGGCCAGAGGGATTTCTTCGATGGCAGGCGGCATGATGTATTCGAAGGCATCCAGCTTCACATACCGCTGAGACTGCTGAGAATAGGACGCAATCCGGTGACGGACCAGCTGATGGGTCAGTGTTCGGCTGACCCCTTCCACGGCGAAGGTGAAGCTTACATGTTCGATGGGGGATTCATGGCCGATGCCGGTCAGAAATCCCAGAAATTTTTCGGTCGCTTCCGGTGTCAGCCCTTCTGAAATCTCATCCGTGCCGACCGCAGAATAGCAGAGTTTGGCGGCCATCGCCACCAGTTTTTCCGGATCCGGGGTATGACTCATCAATTTAACTTTCATGATTCCCTCGTTTCATTGGCTGATCCCAGGCTGGACAGCCCCTTTGCGATCAGTTCTTCCAGCCGATCGCGTCTGCCGGTGAGATACAGGTATCCCATCAACGCTTCAAAACCCGTAGCAAGCCGGTATTCCACGACGCCGGTATTCTTGGGAACGCTGCCGGTTTTGGCATTGCGTCCCTTCCGAACGATATCCTGCTCTTCTTCCGTCAGGGACTCTGAGAGATTCTTGAGGATCAGTGCTTGGGCTGTGGCTTTGACGTGGAGGACCGTGCGCCGATGATGTTTGATGATTGCGCCTTTTTCAATACCCGCAGACCATAATCGGACATACAGTTCGTACGCCGCATCGCCGATATAGGCAAGAACAGGCGGGGGCAGCTGCTTGATTTGTTCTTCTGTGAGCTTGTCGAGACCCAGGGCATTCAGGAATTTATCCATTATTTGGCCCGGCTCCATTTTACGCCTTGGGGGGTATCTTCAAGGGTGATTCCCTGATCTTTGAGCAAATCCCTGATCCGGTCTGACTCTGCCCAATTTTTAGATGCTCTGGCATCTTGCCGCGCCGCAATCAAGGCTTCGATTTCGCTGTCCAGATCCGTTTTTTCACGTTTCAGGATTCCCAGGACACCGCAAAGTTCCATCAGCAACGCTTCCGCACCATTCAGGTAAGCTTCCGACCGCTCCTCCTGAAGATGGATATTGGCGGCACGGGCCAGTTCAAAGATGGCGGCGATAGCATCTGCCGTATTGAGATCATCGTCCATGGCAGCGATGAACTTTTGTTTGTATTGATCCAGTTCCTGCAGGAGGGTGGCTTCCGCATCGGAAAGATCCAGATTCAAGGCGGAGGCTTTTCGGTGACCGAGGTTTTCCTTCAGGTTGTAAAGGCGCTCAAGACCATTGGCAGCGGCTTCGATCAGCTCACGGCTGAAATTCACAGGACTGCGGTACTGTGCCTGGATCATGAAGAAACGGACGACTTCCGGCTCATAATCGTTGAGGATATCCCTGACGGTGAAGAAATTCCCTTTGGATTTGGACATTTTTTCATTATCGATGTTGATGTAGCCGTTATGGAGCCAGTAATGAACGTAGGGTTTGCCACTGTAGGCTTCTGACTGGGCGATTTCGTTTTCGTGGTGCGGAAAGACCAGGTCGGCGCCGCCGGCGTGGATATCGATGGTTTCGCCCAGGAATTTGTTGGACATCGCAGAACACTCGATATGCCATCCCGGCCGACCATTCCCCCAGGGGCTTTCCCAGAAGGGTTCACCGGGTTTGCAGGCCTTCCAGAGTGCAAAATCGATGGGATTCTTCTTCAACTCACTGATTTCAACCCGGGAACCGGCATCCAAATCTTCGATGCTCTGTTTGGACAGCTGGCCGTACGTTCTGAATCGTGATGTATCAAAATAAACATCTCCAGCACTTTCGTAGGCAAACCCTTTACTGATCAATACCTTTATAAAGGCGATGATCTCCGGGATCGTATCCGTCACTTTGGGATGGAATGTAGCTCGGTTGATCCCCAAGGCATCGGCATCTTTGAAATATTCTTCGATATACCGTTCTGAAATCTCGAGGGAGTCCACACCGTCCTCATTGGCCCGGTTGATGATCTTGTCATCCACATCGGTGAAATTCTGAACATAGGTGACATCAAGGCCTTGGTATTCCAGATAGCGGCGCAGGATATCGAACATCATAAAAGGTCTGGCATTTCCAATGTGAAAAAAGTTATAGACCGTGGGACCACAGACGTACATGGCCACTTTCCCCGGTGTAATGGGTACGAATTCCTCTTTTTTTCGCGTGAGTGTATTGTAAAGAAGCATCAGCGTTTCTCCCCTTCCGTGAGTGTGCGTACAGTTTTTTCGAGATGCATGATCCGTTCCCGAAGGCATTCGAGCTCTTGCGCCGTGGGATCCGGCATGTGGACCTGATCCAGATCGTCTACCCGGACGTTGTCCCTGATTACTATTTTAGCAGGAACGCCCACCGCCGTACAGTTGGCTGGCACATCTTTGAGCACCACCGCTCCTGAGCCTATTTTAGAATAGTCTCCGATGGTGATGGGGCCCAGTATCCGAGCACCCGCACTGACCATGACATGGTTCCCCAGCGTCGGATGTCTTTTGCCGGAATCTTTGCCGGTTCCGCCCAACGTGACGCCCTGATAGATGGTGCAATCATCACCGATCTCCGTTGTTTCGCCAATGACAACGCCGCTGCCATGATCTATCAGCAGTCGTTTTCCGACCACTGCACCCGGGTGGATTTCAATCCCCGTTAAAAAACGGGAAATCTGACTGAGCAGTCGGGCTGCCAGCTTGAATTTCTTCCGATACAGGAAATGAGCGACCCTGTGCCAGATTACAGCATGGACCCCAGGGTAGCAGATCAGGACTTCAAAAACGTTTCGTGCGGCCGGATCCCGGTCCACGATAGACGCCAACAGGCCTTTTTCATTGTTTTTCATAGCACATCCTCCTTTCAAAAAAAATACCCATCGCCTTTCATTTACAAAGGCGACGGGATCGCGGTTCCACTCTGTTTGAATCCGAGGACTCATCTCAAAGACCTTTAACGGGGTCAACCGCCGGAACCTACTGAGGTTCAATTCCGGTGCTCCAAGGCGCACTTCAACTCCATATCTGCCTGAACCGCTCACAGCCTGGGACGGTTCTCTCTGAAAGGCTTTCCGAAGTTTACTCTCCTATTCCTAGCATTTCAATATGGAATATTGTCTATACGGTACCATTTCTTTTAGTATACCGCAAGTTGAATTTTTTTAAAAGCATGCCAGCGCTCAGCAATACGCCTTCAGAACATGAACCACCCGCGCTATCAGGTTTTCTCGGCCGATGACAATCATCATATCATTCATATCCGGGCCATGGAGCTGTCCGGATATCGCTGCGCGAACAGGCATGAAGAGGTTCTTCCCTTTTATCCCCGTATCGGCCTGAACGGCTTTCATCAGTCCTTTTGCAACGTCTTCATCAATTTGGGGCGCCGCTTCCAGCTTCTCTTTAAAGACGGTCAGCATCGCCGGTACATGTTCAAGTTTCAGCATTTCCAGCGTCTCATCATTTTCAAGGGTTACTTCCGAACCCGAAAACAGCTCCGCAAAGCTGCAGATATCCGCCAGGGTATGCATCCGCTCCTGAGCCAGTTTCACCAGCCGCATGCACCAATCCTTCTTCAGCTCGACTTCGCCTTCTTTGACCCAGCCGTCGGCCATGAGCCAGGGGAGACAGAGGGTACAGAGTTCTTCTGGTGTTTTCAGACGGATATAATGGCTGTTCATCCAATTGAGCTTGTTCACATCAAAAACGCCGCCGCTCTTGGAGACCCGCTCCAGAGAAAATCGGGCAATCAGCTCATCCATTGTAAAAAATTCCGCATTATCTTCCGGGCTCCAACCCAGGAGGGCCACGTAATTCACCAGCGCTTCCGGCAGGTATCCCTTTTGCCTGAAATCCTCCACAGCCACATCACCCTGGCGCTTTGAGAGCTTCTTCTTGTCTGCATTCAGAATGTTGGGTAAGTGCACGAATTTAGGGGCTTCCCAGCCGAAGAAACGGTACAGCAGGGCATGCTTGGGTGTTGATGGCAGCCATTCCTGGCCCCGGATGACATGGGTGATCCCCATGGCGTTATCGTCCACGATGACCGCCATATGGTAGGTTGGATAGCCATCGGCCTTAACGAGGACCTGGTCATCCAAATCGGATGTATTCACCGTGACTTCACCGAGAACCAGGTCCTCGAAGGTGACATCCGTGTTTTCCGGCAGCTTCATGCGAATCACATGGGACTCTCCTGCAGCCGCCCTGGCACGAGCATCAGCCAGAGGAATGCTACGGCAGTGACCATCATAACGCGGTGTGGCCCCCTGAGCCTTTTGTTCTTCGCGAAGAGCTTCCAAACGCTCGCGGGTACAGAAGCAGTAGTAGGCATGATCCTTTTCCAGCAGCTGATCCACATAGCTCTTGTAGATCGGCAGTCGAGCGGACTGCACGTACGGGCCATAGGCGCCCTTTTCTTCCAAGGTATTGTCTTCTCGCAGCATCGGGCCTTCCGAATGGGTTATCCCAGCCCAAGCCATGGCTTGGATAAGGCCCTCCACTGCACCGGGCACAAGCCGGGTCTGGTCTGTGTCTTCAATCCGAAGCAGGAAAGTCCCCTGCTGTTTCATCGCGAAAAGGTAGTTATAAAGGGCAGTCCGAAGACCGCCGATATGCAGGTACCCCGTGGGACTGGGGGCAAAACGTACACGAACACTCATGTGAATCCTCCTGGTCGGTTAACCGAAAACCACGGTTTCCGGTGTTTATTCCTCTAAGATATCAAAAAAAAGCGGCGTCTTCAAGAAGCCGCCGGGTGCAACGCAATTTTCAAGCTACCGTTCGCTGCCGATCTTGATGACCGCCTTCATCTTGCTCATCACATGGTCGTAGCCGTGAGTGCCGTGAGGAATCCCGCAATCACTGCAATCCTTAGAATCATGGGTGTATTTGAAATTGCCGCCGCATTCCTGTTTCAGCATATACAGGGGGCAAAAACAGAAAAGACAGTTGAAATGCTCTGGGTCCGATGTCTTGTGGCAGGGGAAATATTCACACACCTTATTTTGAACAAATTTGAAATTCTCACTCATGAGGGGCCTCCGCTTGGTATGATTTAACCGTTTCTTGATTCAATTACATGTCCTGTTTCAGAAAAGCATTCCACATCCGGCCTTCTGTGCTGATATCCTTCAGCAACACGGCATAAGGAATTTCAAAAACCAATGGTTCAGAGGAGGTTCCGCCCAGTTCTGACGCATCATAGTACAGTGCCAGACCATATCTGCCAGCCACGAATTTCCGGCTATCCGTTACCGGCGTAACCAGCACAGGATTCAAGTGCGCAGATTTTTCGGCTGCGATTTTTTCGATTTGGATTTTGACCTGATCCGCTAACAATTGGGGCCAGTCACTGCCCTCTCGGAAAAGATCTTTCATCCCGTAATGCGCAGCATCGGTGATATCTACATGCAGCCACTCTTTGGTTTCGTGGAGGACCCCATCACTTTTCCCGATCCGCCGCTCTGTTTTTTCGATGATCAAAAGATCCTTATTGAGCTGACCGGTGTAATCCACCCGAACGGTTTCATCCGGCACCCCATCAGTCAGGACACTGGCCGCTCCGTCGCCGACGAAGCTCAGATAGAGGGCGCTGTTGACGCTATCCTGAACCGCCTTGTCCGGCAGGCCTGCCAGCACCGGATAGTAGATAAGCTTCCCGCGGTCCGGCCTGAATTTCATCCGGTTGAGTTTAACGGCATCCTTTAAAGGACTTTCCCAGGGAGACTGCCAAACCACTTTGCCATCCAGGGTGAAATAGGCCCGTTCATCATCCGCTTGGCTCACCAGAAGATTCCCTTCCTGGCGGATGATTCCCATCCCCAAAAGGCGGGGCATGGTGCTCATCGGCGTTCCTGCGCTGTCCAGCACCCAGGTTGCGTTGCCATCACTGACGGATACCGTGTCCGCCGTGCAGGCCGCCGCTTCGTAATAGAGGTAATCCGTCAACCGTTTCCCTGCACTGTTGAAAATAGCTACGGGGTAAGACCGCTGACCGATATCCGCTCCGGTTTTTCTTGAAACGGCGAAAAAACCGTTCCCTAACGCTTCAATCCGTTCATACTTGGGCCGCAGGATGAACTTCCCTTTGGCATTGATGAGTCCATAGCGCATGGCCCCCTTCTGCTTTTGCCCCACGATTGCGATTCCCTTGTTGAAGGGCTGGGCATCTGCATAGGACGGCTTGATGAGTACCTTGCCGGAAAGGTCCTGGTATCCCCACAGCTCCGCTTTTTTGCCGCCCTGCTGATAAGCAAAGGACTCCTCAGAGGGTTGTTTGATCGCCTTGGCTTCAAAGTCCGCGAGGATCTTCCCCATGGGATCGATGATGGCAAAGGCACCTTCCGCTGTCTTGACAACCGCCTTCTGACTCACAAAATCCGTTCCGGAGAGGAATTGAGGCTCGATCACCACGGTTCCGGCATCGTCGATATATCCCTCCAGCACCTTGTCCCCAACATACTCCTGAATCCGGGCTCCGCCGTCTTTCATGGGATAAATGCTGAGTCCGGTCTCATAGACCGCTTTTCCTGATTTATCCAACATTTCGGTCCAGGACCCATCCCGGACACCGACCCGACGGTCCAATGGATAAACGGCAAGCGTGTCATAAATCGGCTTGAGGAGCAGAACGCCTTTGGCGGATATCAACCCCTTCATACCCTTGACACCGACCACCGCAGAGCCTTCGGCTGAGAAGTACTCCGCTGATTCGTACTGCGGGGGGACAACCACTTTGCCCGCCGCATTGATGTAGCCCCACGCCTTCCCCTGAGGGGTCTGTTTCCAGATCGGATACAGTCTTTCCTGGGAAGCGGCTGCAGCCGGTTCCGCCGGCGGGGTTGTTTTACCAAGCTCGCAGGCAGCCAGGCTCACCACGGCTGCCGCCAATGCCATAAAAAGAATCAGATTTTTTTTCACAGTTTTCATCCTTATAGTTTATTTCCCGGCGAAGCGGGTCCGCCGCCAATCACAGCGACACGGAACCCCAGATTTTCTGCCGTTTCACGACTGAATGCTTCATCCTGATGCATACAGATCACCCGATGGCGGAAGGGTTCCGGAATGATTTCTTTCAACCGGGGCAAGCTCATATGGAGCGCACCGGGATAGTCCATCCCGCTTGTATCCTGATAGAACAGATCGATTTCACCCTGTAAAAAACACGTTAGGATTTCAGGCGGGATTTCTTTGGAATCCCCGCTGTACCAGCCCGATAGACCGGGCAGTCTGAAAAGGATGCCATACGCCGGCAGGGTATCCGCATGCTCTTGGCGGACGAACGAACCCTCCAGCCACCCCTCCAGGGAAAACATCGCGGCATCCGCAAGCAGGTACATTTCCTCAGGAACGCCGAACAGCGTCAAAAGCGCTCGGATCCGGTCAGAATCCGGGTGCCGGATGGTTGGCTTGATTTTAAGCATATAGTAGCAGTAAAGAACCAGATCCCCCAGGCTTCCCACATGGTCCCCGTGGGTGTGGGTCAGACATATTTCAAGTGCTGTGACGTCCTTCAGCAATTGGTTCTTTAGAATCCTTTCAAAAACCGATCCGCCACAGTCCAGTATCAGAAGGTGTGTGTCTTGTTTCATCCAGGCGCTGGTATTCCCTAGTTCCGTGTTAAAAGCGCTGCCAACGCCAATGAAGGTCAGCATCATCCCCCTCCTCCCTTAAACTCCCACTATCACTATACACCGGAGTGCTGGGGAGGGCAAGAGGACAGCAAAGAGCAAACCCTTTTTGCCGGGTTTGCTCTTTAGAGGTTCGATATGCCGCTTGAATACTAGTAGGACTTTGCTACATAGACCATATGCTTGGCTGGCTTCCCGCAGAAATGGCATACGGGGCCCAAATCTTCCTGCTCGAAGGGCATGCATCGGATTGTCGCGGAGGTATCCACCTTGATCTTATCCTCACACTCTTCTTCACCACACCACATGCCTTTTGCAAAAACCGGCGTGGCGCGCATTTTTTCAACAAAATCCGGATAGTTTTCAATCGTGTAGGTCTTTTCATTCCGCAGAGCCAGGGCACGGTCGTACATGTTCTGGTGAATCTCATCCAGAAGCCGCTGTACGGTTTCGCCCAGGTTGTCCAGACTGTAAGCCGCTTTCTCCAGAGTGTCCCGGCGAACGATCATGCACTGGTTGTTTTCAATATCCCGGGGCCCAATTTCGATACGAAGCGGAATCCCTTTCATTTCATATTCGTTGAACTTCCAACCGGGTGTTACATTGTCATTGTCGTCAAGATCCGTCCGAATACCCAGATCCTTCAGTTGCTTGAAGAGCTCTGCCGCTTTATCCAGAACCCCTGCTTTACGCTGGGCGATGGGGATGATGACCACCTGTGTCGGTGCAACCCGCGGCGGCATGACCAGACCCCGGTTGTCGCCGTGGACCATGATGATGCCCCCGATCAAGCGGGTGGATGCGCCCCAGGATGTATGGAATGGATACTCCAGCTTGCCGTCCCGGCCCAGGAATGTGATGTCGAATGCCTTGGTGAAGTGCTGTCCCAGGTTGTGGGAGGTGCCGGATTGAAGCGCCTTGCCGTCGTGCATCATGGCCTCGATGGTGTAGGTTGCGAAGGCGCCGGCGAATTTTTCTTTTTCGCTTTTGAGGCCGGAGAGCATGGGGATGGCCAGCAGATTTTCAGCCATATCCTCATAGATGCCCAGCATCTGAAGAGTTTCCGCCTGAGCTTCCTCGTAGGTCTCATGCAGGGTGTGGCCTTCCTGCCAGAGGAACTCGGAGGTTCTCAGGAACGGACGGGTCTCTTTTTCCCAGCGGACAACGGAACACCACTGGTTGAACAGGTAAGGGAGATCCCGGTAGGATTTCAGCCATTTGGAATACATGGCGCAGATAATGGTTTCTGAAGTCGGTCGGACGCAAAGTCGCTCCACCAGTTCCTTGGAGCCGCCGTGGGTGACCCAGGCAACCTCCGGCGCAAAGCCTTCCACGTGTTCCTTCTCCTTGTTGAGGAGGCTCTCAGGAATCAGCAGGGGGAAATAACAGTTCTTATGGCCTGTATCCTTGAATCGCTTGTCCAGGAACGCCTGGATATTCTCCCAAATGGCATAGCCATAAGGGCGGATTACCATGAACCCCTTTACAGGGGAATAATCCACCAGCTCGGTTTTTCGGATGACATCGGTATACCACTGGGCAAAATCTTCTTCCATGTTGGTAATTTCTTTTACAAAATCTTTTTCGTTGCTCATGGTTTTTCTCCTTTCAGGGCTATGCCTACAAAAAATAATAAGACCCTGCGCATCTCTTTAGAGGCGAAGGGTCGCGGTACCACTCTAATTAGCCCGAAGGCTCACTTGGGGGGACGATAACGGGTCCGACCGCGTGGGTTTGCCACGAGCTCCAGGATGGGTTCGACTGTCGGGCCTGCGGATCTTTCAGCTGATGATTCCGCTCTCTTCTTAAGGCCAACCTGTGTACTACTTCCTGTCAACGCTGTTTTTTGATGTTATTAACTATAATAAAGAGATACGCAGGCACTGTCAAGCATCAAATCACATGATGCTGGCAACCGCCTGCACGGCAATCCCTTCACCACGGCCTTCAAAACCAAGGGTTTCGGTGGTGGTTGCCTTGATATTGACCCGGTCCACCGGCAATTCCAGCGCCGACGCGATATTTTTCTGCATCTCGTCCATGTAGGGTGCCAGCTTGGGACGTTGGGCAACGATGACCGCATCCACATTGTTGGGCTGATACCCGCGTCCAGCTACCAGGCGGTGAACACGCTTTAGAAGCAGAATGCTGTCGGCACCCGCGTATTCGGGGTCTGTATCCGGAAAATGGCGGCCAATGTCGCCCAGGCCCGCCGCACCCAGCAGGGCATCCATGATCGCATGGACCAGGACGTCCGCATCCGAGTGCCCCAGAAGTCCCTTTTCGTAGGGAATCCGCACACCGCCCAGGATAAGGTCTCTATCCGCTACCAATTGATGTACATCATATCCGATTCCAACCCGCATGAGTTCAGCTCCTTTTTATGTGGCCCAGTATGGCCTCCGCCAACACCAGGTCTTCCGGTGTCGTTATTTTGATATTGAAATAGTCCCCTTGGATGACACTGACCGGATAGCCTGCCCATTCCATGAGCGAGGCATCATCGGTGCCTTGAAATCCAGCTGCGACCGCCCGGTGGTTAGCGTCCAGAAGATCTCTTTTGTGAAAAACCTGCGGTGTCTGCGCCAGCCACAGCTGGCTCCTCTCCGGTGTCTCAACTATGAACCCGCCGGAGTCGATTTTCTTCACGGTATCTTTTGCAGGAACCGCCACCACGGTATTGACGGTGTCCGGCAGCTGCGTCAACCTCTCCAACAACTCTAGCTTGATGAACGGTCTGGCGCCATCATGTATCCATACGGTTTCAGACGAGGCGTCCACCGCCTGCAGGGCATTGAAAACGGACTGCTGACGGGTTTCACCGCCAAAAATCGTCCGGATCGGGACTGCAAAAACATTCCGGGTCAGAAACATCTGGATATCCACCTGATCTTCAGATCTGATGGCCAGGATGATTTCTTTGAGCCCTGCGCAGTGCTCGAAGGCCTTGATTGTGTGCCAAATGACGGGTTGACCCGCCAGCGTGATAAAGAGTTTGTTCTGATTGTGCCCCATACGGCTGCCGCTGCCGGCCGCAGGGATGATAAGTACGAAGGGGGATCCGACCATAAACACCTCACAATCTCCTTTATACAACAAAAGACTGATGTTTTCCATCAATCTTTTGTGCGTTTCTCACCGCATCAGCCTGCAGAAATCAGACCGCTTTAGGCTTGGCAAAAATCATGCGTCCGGCCGCAGTTTGAAGCACACTGGTCACAAGGACTCCCAGGGTTTCTCCGATATACCGCCGGCCATTCTCCACGACGATCATGGTGCCGTCATCCAGGTAGGCCACCGCTTGGTTGGATTCCTTGCCTTCCTTGATCAGCGTGACCGTCATCTCTTCACCGGGCAATACCACCGGCTTCACCGCATTGGCCAATTCGTTGATGTTGAGGATGGGGATACTCTGGAGTTCCGCCACTTTATTGAGATTGTAATCGTTGGTCATGACCATGCCATCCATTTTTTGAGCCAGCTTCAGCAGCTTCATATCCACTTCCGCCACATCCTCAAAATCCGTGTCCACAATCCGAACCTCGATGATCCGTTCCTGCTGGATCAATTTCAGGACATCCAGACCCCGTCTGCCCCGGTTCCGCTTGAGGCTGTCGGAGGAGTCCGCAATATGCCGGAGCTCATCTAAGACGAATTGCGGGACAATCAACGCCCCTTCCAGAAAGCCGGTTCTGCAAATGTCTGCAATCCGGCCATCAATGATCACACTGGTATCCAGAATTTTGCATTTCGCCCCAGGGATTGGCTTATGGGCCTGTTTGGCGCCGGTGGCTTTTCCCTTGAATATTTCCGGCAGCCGCGCCAGGTCGTTGACCTTCCGGGTAGAAAAACTGACGCCCAGATAACCCAAGAATCCATAGATGATTGCTGAGAGAATACTTGAAAACACGTTGAAGCCCATCATATTCCGGATGAGGCCGCCCAACAGGTAAGCAATGATCATCCCTGTGATCAGTCCCACTGTCCCGACCAATATCTGATTGGTCGGCACCTTCTCCAATTCAACCTCTGTCCGCTGCGCCAGTCTCAAGCCCCGTTCCAGTATCCATGGTGATACGATGTAAAATATAAGTCCAGTAAGCAAAATAAAAAACACCATGGCTGAAAGACTTTTTACCGGATCCGTCATCTGGGGCAAATTGATTACACCGCCAGCGGCCAGATTGCCAACCAGAACAAACGCGCCATAGCCCAGGGAAGCCCCGGCCAGTGCGATCGCCATCCGCGCAATCTGTTTAAACATGTTATCGCCTCCTTTTGCTGAGTTATTATCCCAAACGGGAATTTTCAAACAAATTTCTCCAAAGTATTGGAATTTCAACACCTATATTAGCATATCCACCGAGGGCATACTATTAAGATTCCATTAAAATCCTTTTACAATTAATATAATAAAAAGCCGAATCGCTTCGGCTTTTTAAAAAAAATCTGCTTTCGATAAAAAGGACGATGATTACAAACAACCGGCAACTTCAGATTCGTTCCCACAATACGTACTGATCAAGTGATAAGAGCCCCTTGAATCAACCGTTCCACATCAGACTCGGTAGCATCCTGTGCCAGGATCAACTCACTGACCAGAATCTGACGACTGTCTGAAAGCATTTTGCGCTCTCCGGTAGAAAGACCTTTGATATGGTCCATATGAGTTAGGTTCCGAACGACCTGGGCTACCTCAAAAATATCCCCGCTTCGGATCTTGTCCATGTTATCCCGATACCTTCTGTTCCAGTTCTGATTCATTTCATCAGTTGCTTCACCCAGAACCGTCAGGACATCTGGCACCTTGTGCGGTTCAATGACCTCACGAACACCCAGTGTTGTTACATTGCGTTCCGGCAGCATCACTTTCATGTGCTTCAGCGGAAGGCTGACTACGAGAAAACGCTGACTTTCGCCTAAGAACTCCCTATCTTCAATGGACTCAACAACGCCGGCTCCATGCATGGGATAAACAATCCTGTCACCAATCTGATACATCGAACCCCTCCTTCAGTACTACCTATCATCTATTATAGTCTACCAAGGGGACACTGTCAATAAAGCTTGATTTTATCACAGGGCAAAAGACGTTGTCAACACGATTTTTAGAACCCTTCACAGGTTCAAACTGGCGGCTCTCAGGTGATTCCCACCAAAATTTAACCCAATACACCGAAAAACCACCCTGCCAGATGACGAATCATCCGACGGCTGGTTTTCCACCGCTTAGCTTAGCCCCATCACAATGGCATCGCACCATGACCAAGGACAGCCTCCCGTTTGCGGCGCAACCCCTCATAGATGGCCCTGGCACGGACCTCGCCAACCCCATCCACCTCTTCCAGATCGGCCGAATCGGCTTTCAGCATCTCCTGAAAATCGCTGTGATGATGGATGACTTTGGCGATGATGGTCTGGGGCAAACGGGGAATATGGGCCAGTTGGCGATAGCCGCGGGGAGACAGCGGCGCGTCCTGAATCTCATCTTCTTCCTGATAGCCCAGGATGGCCGCCAGCCGGGTGTGATCCATCAGCGCTTCATCCGACAGGGATGCCATGCGCTCACCAAACAAGGCCAGGGAAAAACGGCTCTCCAGATTCTCATAGTCCAGGATCACGTTCCGGTATTCCTGGTCGAGAGAGGCACTGAGATCTTCCAGCTGCATCCGGACCAGGCGCCCTTCGTTGCCCAGTTGAACGGTGTAGACCTCGATTTCATCGGCGATGCGGTAGACTATTTCCATCAGCTTCACCACGAGACAGACATCACCTAGGGTTGTCTTGTCCTCCACCTCCAGGGCGTTGAGGTTCTTCAAGGCGTCAGCGAGGTTGCGTCTGTATTTTTCAAGGGTTTGAAGCGCCTGATTCGCTTTTGCCAGCAATTTGTTCTCGTCTTGAAACACATATTTATGCGGCCCCCGGAACAGGGTGATCACATCCCGGCGCTGGGACACCGCCACGACAGCAAGCCCTGTCTGGCGAGCTGTCCGTTCTGCCGACCGGTGTCGGATGCCAGTTTCTGAGGTTTCCATATCCGGATCCGGGCTCAGTTCCGCATTGGCATAGAGGATGCGCCGGGCATCATTGCTGAGAATGACCGCGCCATCCATTTTTGCCAGCTCATAAAGGGCGCTGGCCGAAAATTCCGCATTGATGGCGAACCCGCCGGTGATGATCCGCGATACCTGTTCATTGTGGCCAATGACAATCAGTGCCCCGGTCTTGGCCCGCAGCACGTTCTCGATTCCCTGATACAATTCGGTGCCCGGCGCCATCAACTTCAATTTTTCCAGATAGACATCCCTGCGCTTACGAAACGGCTTCATCACGGCACCTCTCTTCCAGAAGAATCTTCATCCGTATCATACCCTGTTTTCTGCCATTCACGCAGCGGTCGCATAGTGCCGCAGACCTAAAAAACGAAAACGCTCCCTGACCCAGGGAGCGTGAGGCAATGATCCATATGCAGTTATCTTCCGAACAGGTGCTTGAATGCGTCTTCCAGCGTAAGGGCCCCCAACATGGTGATTCCTTTGATATCCTTGCATTCCGCCATGTTGGCCATGGGCATCACCACTTTCCGGAAGCCCAGTTTCTGCGCCTCTACCACGCGTTTTTCAGCGCCGCTCACAGCCCGCACTTCCCCGGTAAGCCCAACCTCTCCGAAGACAACCATATCCGCTTCCAAGGGGTCGTTGCGCAGACTTGATGCCAGGGCGGCCATCACCGCCAGATCTGCCGCGGGTTCCCCCAGCTCCATACCGCCCACCACATTGATGTAGGCATCATGGTCCTGAAACCGCATCCCCAGGCGTTTTTCCAACACTGCAATCAGCATGGCTGACCGATTGTAATCGACCCCCACCGCCATACGCCGGGGCGTGCCAAAGGGGGCGGGTGCCGCCAGAGCCTGTATTTCCACCAGAATGGGGCGGCTGCCCTCCACGCTGCTCATGACCACGCTGCCCGCCGCCTGGCTGGGCCGGTGGAGCAAAAAGAGCTGGGAGGGGTTGCTGACTTCCATCAGCCCACCGCCGGTCATTTCGAAAATCCCCACCTCGTTGGTGCTGCCAAACCGGTTTTTAACGGCGCGGAGCACCCTGAAAAGATTGTGCTTCTCCCCTTCGAAATAGAGGACGGTATCCACCATATGTTCCAGCACCTTGGGGCCGGCAATGGCACCGGACTTTGTCACGTGGCCCACGATGAGGACGGTGATGCCCATCCCCTTGGCCAGCCGCATCAGTTGGCCGGTGGCTTCCCGGACCTGGCTGACACTGCCGGGAGCCGAGGAGATATCGGCCTGAAACACCGTTTGGATGGAGTCGATGATGACCAGATCCGGCTTCAGGTCTGAAACAGCCGAAAAGATCAGCTCCAGTTCGTTTTCGGAAATCAGGTACAGCTCTTCCCCCGCAATGCCCAGCCGGGCTGCCCGGAGTTTGGTCTGCCGCAGGGATTCCTCCCCGGATACATAGAGCACCTTCCGTTTGTCCCGGGCAACCTGATCGGCCGCCTGCAGGAGCAGGGTGGACTTGCCGATTCCCGGTTCTCCGCCGACAAGTACCAGAGACCCCTTCACCAAGCCGCCTCCCAGAACCAGGTCCAATTCCCCGATCCCTGTCAGCATGCGTTCCTCTTCATTCAGGGTGATCTCATGGAGCTTGCGGGGCTTTTCACCGCCGAAGCCCGCTTCTTTCAAGGTGCCCCGTTTGTCTTCCTCCATCCGCTCTTCTACCAAGCTGTCCCAGGCACCGCATTCCGGGCATTTCCCCATCCACTTGCTGTTGATGAATCCGCAGGCCTGACATACAAAATTCGATTTAGATTTAGGCTTCACCTTTGCCAACGCTGTCCTCCTCAATCCGTTCAAGCCGGATACCCTCGGCATCGGCAGTAATCAGAACCCGGTCTCCCCGAGTGATTTTTCCCGTCAGGATCGCCTCTGACAGCTTATCCTCAACCAGCTTGGTGATCACCCGCTTCAACAGCCGGGCCCCATATTCCTCGCTGTAGCCTTCCTTCAGCAGATAATCCCGGGCAGCGTCATCCACGGTGATGATGAGATCCATCACTTCCAGCCGTTTGCGCAGCTCATTGGCGAAGATCTCCACAATTTCCCGGACGTCCTCACGGGTCAGGGCATGGAAAACAACAATCTCATCGACCCGATTCAGGAATTCCGGTCTGAAATGAGCCTTCAGCTCCTCCATCAGCCTGTCCTTCATGTTCTCATAATCCTTGGCTCCGCCTGAAGAACTGGAAAAACCCAGGGTCTTCTGCTTCTTGATCCGTTCCGCGCCCACGTTGGAGGTCATGACGATGACCGCGTTCTTGAAATCCACCACCCGGCCCCGGGCATCGGTGAGACGGCCGTCATCCAGCATCTGCAGCAGGATATTGAAGACATCCGGATGCGCTTTCTCAATTTCATCGAAAAGGATGACGGAATAGGGCTTCCGCCGGATTTTTTCCGTCAGCTGTCCGCCTTCATCATAGCCGATGTAACCCGGAGGCGACCCGATCATCTTTGAAACGGAGTGCTTTTCCATGTATTCCGACATATCCACGCGGACAATTGCCTTGTCATCCCCAAAGAGCGCCTCCGCCAAGGCCTTGGACAGCTCTGTCTTCCCAACCCCGGTGGGACCCAGGAAGATGAAGGTTCCAATGGGCCGGTTCGGATTCTTCAGCCCTACCCGCGCCCGGCGGATTGCCCGGCTTACGGCAGACACCGCTTCCTCCTGCCCCACAACCCGTTGGTGCAGCAGGCCTTCCATGGCCATCAGCTTTTCAGATTCCTCCATGGCCAGCTTTTGAACCGGAATACCGGTCCAAAGAGCCACGATGTAGGCGATATCTTCCTCCGTCACCACCTCGTGGGGCATCTGGTTCTTTTGCCACTGGAGCTTCACGTGCTCCAGCTGATCCTGCTTCTGGCGTTCCAAATCCCGGTAGCGGGCGGCCTCTTCATAGTTCTGGTTCATAACGGCTTGGTCCTTCTGCCGGTGGAGGGTTTCAAGTTCCGCCTCCAAGGCCCCCAGTTCTTCCGGCTGCAGATTGACCTGCAGTTTGATCCGGGACGCCGCCTCATCCATGACATCCACCGCCTTGTCCGGCAGGAACCGGCCTGAAATGTAACGGTTTGAAAGCTCTGCGGCGGCCACTAGGGCGCCGTCCGTGATTTTCACCTTGTGGTGGGCCTCATAGCGGTCGCGGAGCCCTTTGAGGATTTCAATGGTCTGGGCAACGGTGGGTTCATCGACCATAACGGGCTGGAAGCGGCGCTCCAAGGCCGCGTCCCGCTCCACGTATTTCTTGTATTCGTCCAGGGTCGTTGCCCCCACTGCCTGCAGTTCACCCCGAGCCAGGGCCGGCTTCAGGATGTTGGAGGCATCGATGGCCCCTTCGGCACCACCCGCCCCGATGATGGTGTGCATCTCGTCGATGAACAGGATGATGTTTCCGTCCTGCTTGATTTCTTCAACCACCTTGGTCAGCCGCTCCTCGAATTCACCCCGGTATTTGGCGCCTGCCAGGATGATGGCCATATCCAAGGAAATGACCCGCTTGTTTTTCAGCATGTCCGTAATCGTGCCTGCCGCAATTTGTTGTGCCAAGCCTTCTACGACGGCGGTTTTTCCAACCCCCGGTTCACCGATGAGGCAGGGATTGTTCTTTGTCCTGCGGCTGAGCACCTGAATCACCCGGCGGATTTCATTTTCGCGGCCGATGACAGGGTCCAGCTTCCCTTCCCGAGCCATGGCCGTCAGATCCCGACCATACTTATCAAGCTGGGTCTGAGGCCCTTTCTCTCCCCGGCCATACGAAGCGCCTTCCTCTTCCCGGTCCACAGATTTCCCCATCAGCTTCAAAAGCGCTTCAAACGCCGTTTCATAGTTGATGCCCACGCCGGCCGCCGCCTTTGCAGCAAAGGAATCCTGATCCCGCAGAATCCCCAGCAGCATTTGTTCCGGTTCGATGGTGTTGAGCCGGAATCGGCGGGCTTCCACAAATGCCGCTTCGAAGCTCCGCTTCGCCCGGGGGGTGTACCCTTCCACCTCGACGGGCTGCTCACCCAGGCCCACGGTGCTGATAACGGCATTCCGGACAGTCTCGTAGGCCATCCCGAACTCCGTCAAGACCATGTGAGCCCGGGTTCCCTCCACCTGCAAGAGCCCCAACAGCAGGTGCTCGGTTCCGATATAGTGGTGCTTCAGGGAACGGGCCTCCTCCATGGACTGACCCACCACCCGCTTGGCACTTTCTGAAAATCGATCAAAAATAGACATCTCTGTCACCTCCAGAGTCTGGTTTCATCATGGGCGAACATCTCAGAGCTTCCCCCGCACCCATTGAGCCCGGAAGCTGTCCCGCTCGGAAGGGGGCAGTTCCCTCCCGGCCGTTTCCTGCAGGAAGGCCGGCTGGATCCTGAAAAGGAGCTCATCCACTTGGGCGAGATCCAAGGCTTCGAAGAGGCCGGTCTCAATCCCCAGGCGCAGATCCGATAACCGTTCCAGAGCCTCCTTCGATGTGAGCACCCGTGAGTTCTTCAGGATGCCATAGGAACGCCAGATCCGGTCCTCCAGCTCCAGCCCCGTTGTCCGGATGAGCAGTTCCCGGGCGTTCCGCTCCTCGGCGGCAATCTGGCCCGCCACATCGTTGAGGGTATCGATCAATTCCCCTTCGGATCGGCCCAGCGTCTGCTGATTGGAGATCTGGAACATGTTTCCGTGAGCTTCGGACCCCTCACCGTAGAGTCCCCGTACGGCCAACCCGATCTGGCTGGCAGCCTGGAGGATCCGATCCATTGCACCGGATAGGGTCAGCGCAGGCAAATGCATCATCACAGAGGCCCGAAGACCCGTTCCCACATTGGTTGGGCAGGAGGTCAGATAACCGAGCCGGTCGTCGAAGGCATAGGTCATCATCTCATCGATATAGTCGTCCACCTCATTGGCAGCATCCCACGCCCGATACAGCTGAAGGCCCGGCAAAAGAGTCTGGATCCGCAGATGATCCTCTTCGTTAACCATGATGCTGACGCTTTCCTCCTGATTCAGGAGCAGGAGGCCAGGCAGGCGCCCCTTGATGAACTCCGAGCTGACCAAATGCTTCTCCAGGAGCAGGCGTTTTTCCTGTTGGGACATCTCAACGCTTTCCTGCAACGCATAGGCCTGCCGGAACCCTTCGGATCCCCCGACAATCTTCTCACGGACTTCCGCGATGACCTGATTCGCCATGTCTTCATTCATTGCCAACGGAAAGGGCACAAATGTAAAATTACGGGCCAGTCGAATCCGGCTGCTGAGAACAAAGGGCTTCAGCGGCCCCTCCGATTCCATCCATTTTGTCATTCAGGGCTTCCCCCTTCCTGCTGATATTCCTTTTCCAATGCACGGATCTGATCCCGCAGCAGAGCCGCCTCTTCATAGGCCTCCTGGGCCAACGCCTGTTGAAGCGCTCCTTTGAGCTGTTCTATTTCCCGTTTTATCTGCAGTGATCCGCTGGCCCGCCCCAACACCTTCCCGGTATGGCGGTCCGAGCCCTGTACCCGTTTGATCAGCGGAACCAATTTGTCCGCGAAGGCTCGGTAGCATTCATCGCAGCCCACCCGGCCCGTCTGTTTGAAGCGGCCGTAATTCATGCCGCACTTCGTGCAGGTCGTGGTCTTGATATAATTCACCTTGATCGGCGTACTCTGAATGGATTCAATCAAACTGGTCAGGAAGCTGTTGGCCGCAAAGGGGGTATCGAAATCGATGTTTTCCTGGGTTGTTGCACAGACTTCACAGTAGTGGTGCTCCATGCGGTCTCCGTTGACCACCCGAATGATATGCACCGTTGCCTCATTTTTTTTACAGCGTTCACATTGCATGAGATACCTCCTTTTCATGGGGATGGGAATGCATACAGCCTGTTTTTCTCACACTGTTCTATCTCTCTTCTATCCATTATACGTTTCTGATAAACAAAAACAGCACCTTTTCAGGTGCTGCGGAAAACTTTCTTTCAAGAAACCCTAGAACGCGGCGAAGGCCTGAGCGATATAGGCCGTTCCGTCAGACGCTTTGGCAAAGCCAATCCCGGTATCCGTGTAAGGGGTCAGGATGATATCCCGATGGGTATCCGACTGCATCCACGTTGCCACGGCTTTTTCTGCTGTGACAGCCCCCTTCATCTGCAGCAGATTCTCGCCGATCCCCGTCCAGTTCCTAACTCCCAGCCGCGTGAACAGGGCTTCAACCCCCTCCCCCTCCGGAGAGGTGTGGGCAAAGTAGTTCCCCTGTGCCATGGAACCGGCTTTGAACATCGCCACTTGTGTGAGGGTCTGATTCACCCGCAAGGGAGCCAGCCCTCTTTTGATCCGTTCCTCATTAATCAGACGGAGAACACTCTGGGTCATGGGGTCGCCCGGAGCATCCAGCTGTCCTCTGGAAACAACCGCAGTTGATTTTTGTGGATAAACCCATCGGCTGATCATCTGAACGGCCTCAGCACGGGTCACTCCCCGCAGCGGTTGAAACGATCCATCCGTATAGCCCGAAACCAATCCCATGGCCACCGCTTTTTCGGCTGCGACCTTGCCCCACGCCGGGATCTGCTCCTGATCCGTAAACGTTTGGGGCAGCGTCCCCGCATCCTTGCAGACCCTGGAAAGAATAATTGCCATCTCAAGCCGGGTGACGGTACCCTCCGGTTTAATGATCCCTCCGGGATACCCGGAAAGAACACCGGCCGCCACCAGCTGTTTCAATGCGTCCTGAGCCTCCGTGCCCACCGTGTCCATATCTGAGAAGCGCGTTCGGCACGCCGCGGCGCTTGGCAGGGTTCCGGATACCCGCCCCTGCTTCTCCGCCGTCTTCCAGGCTCCCGTCAGGAGACTGGCCACGGTTTCGCGGCTGGCCGGTCCATCCGGGCTGAAGCCCCCCTGGGAATCCAGGATCAGCCAGCCGTCAACCGCTGCGGCCTTCACTGATTCATAGGCCCAGTGGTTTTGGCCCACATCTGCAGGCAATCGCACATCTCCCGCGGCGTAAACACCGTTTCCGCCAATCAGCGCAGTCATGAGTATCAACATCACTATTTTTTTCAACCCGCATACCTCCTAAAAAAAATGGCAATCCTAACAGCACCCATACCGAAGTTCCCGTAACAGGGGGCTTTCGATTATGTCTACCATTCAAGATTACCATTGTTACGCTTTCACTGCCAGTTACATTCCTATGACACATGGGATTTAGACGTGCTTCGTCGTCCAATCCTCACAGTTCCAGACCTCTGTCGCAACATCCCGATAGAATTCCGGTTCGTGGCAGATAATCAGGATACTGCCCTTATAAGCGATCAGCGCCCGTTTCAGCTCTTCCTTCGCATCCACATCCAGGTGGTTCGTCGGTTCATCCAAGACCAGCAAATTCGTCTCCCGGTTGATCAGCTTGCACAGTCGGACCTTGGCCTGCTCCCCGCCGCTTAGAACCACCACCTTGCTCTCGATATGCTTGTTGGTCAGCCCGCACTTGGCCAGGGCCGCCCGCACCTCATACTGGGTATAGGACTGAAAATCGTTCCAGAATTCTTCGATACAGGTGTTATAATTGGCTTCCTTTATTTCCTGCTGGTAGTATCCGGTGAACAGGGATTCTCCCATTCTAACCGTGCCGGAAAGGGGCGGTATCTGCCCCAGAATACTGCGGATCAGGGTTGTTTTCCCGATGCCGTTGGCCCCGGTCAGGGCGATTTTCTGACCCCGCTCCATGTACAGGTCCAGAGGCCGTGACAGGGGTTCTTCATAGCCGATGACCAGACTCTTGGCCTCGAAGATCATTTTCCCGGAAACCCGGGCATCCTTGAAATTGAATTCCGGCTTGGGCTTCTCTCGGGCCAGTTCGATGACATCCATCTTGTCCAGCTTCTTCTGGCGGCTCATGGCCATGTTTCGGGTCGCTACCCGGGCCTTGTTCCGCTGAACGAAATCCTTCAGCTCGGAAATCTCCTGCTGCTGTTTCCGGAAGGCCGATTCCTGCTGGGATTTGCGCGCTTCATAGATCAGGAGGAAGGAGTCATAATCCCCGACAAAACGGTTCAGCTCCTGATTTTCCATATGGTAGATCATATTGACCACCGCGTTCACAAAGCTCACTTCATGGGAGATGAGGATGAAGGCGTTCTCGTAATCCAGCAGGTACCGCTTCAGCCACTCGATGTGCTGTTCATCCAGGAAGTTTGTGGGCTCATCCAGGAGCAGGATGTCCGGCTTTTCAAGGAGAAGCTTCGCCAGCAGGATCTTGGTCCGCTGACCGCCGGAGAGTTCCGCGACATCCTTATCCAGCCCGATGTCCGCCAGACCCAGGCCTCGGGCTACCTCGTCCACCTTGGCATCGATGATGTAGAAATCATTATGGTCCAGCAGGTCCTGGATGGTTCCCACTTCCTCCATCAGGGCTTCTATTTCCTTTTCGGAGGCGTCTGCCATGCTGTCGTAGATGGCGTGGACCCGGTTTTCCATGTCGTAGAGATAATCGAAGGCCGTGCGCAGAATATCCCGGATGGAGTGACCGGCCTGGAGCTTGGCGTGCTGATCCATATAGCCGACCCGGGTGTTCTTCGCCCACTCCACATCCCCATCGTCCGGCATCAGTTTGGAGGTGATGATGTTCATGAAGGTGGATTTCCCTTCGCCGTTAGCGCCGACGAGGCCGATATGGTCCCCTTTGAGAAGGCGGAAGGATACGTTGTTGAAGATGGCCCGGTCACCAAAACCGTGGCTGAGATTTGTAACGGTCAGGATACTCATGTGTTATTCCTTTCAAGTGTGCAGATAGGATTGACGGTTGACGATTAGCATAGGAAACCATTAAAAAGTGGGCCAGTGGCCCACGGGTGATTAAAAAATAACTTCAATTCTGATTATAAAGGAAGATAAATTCAGAAACAAGAGAAAGAGTTATTCCATCAGTAGCCGTTCCGCCGCCTGTTTCAGAATATTAGCCTCAGCCCCCAGCCGCAGGGCTTCTTCCGCCCGGGCCTGAGGATCGGAATCCGCTTCCAGGGGCGCCAGCCGCAGCCTGAGCGCTTCCAGAGCCTTCAATTCCGCTTTGGAATAAATTTCGAAGTAGGTGCCCACATCCCCGGACCACTCCCCGGTTTTACCGGCCCCGGTCAACCGGCGCAGATCATCGATGGACAGGACATTTTTCAGGTGGCAGATCAGCAGCAGCTGCATCAGCTGCTCCCTGTTGTATTTCTTGTTCTTGGGCGGAGGCAGCAGCCTGGCTTTCACATAGTTGTTCACCATGGTTTTCGTCAAAATGCTTTCCCGCTGACTCCGGCAGAACACGCCCAGGAACTCTTCAAAAAAAGTCAGGAGCTGATCCATATAGAGCAGTATTTTAGGAAACTCTGCTTTCGGGACCCCTTGATAATCCAACAGGGCTTTTAATCGTTCGGACATGCCGCACCTCCCTCCAGTCCTTTTAACTGTTTACATTGTTAAATTTAACAGAACTTTTGTCAATTAAATCTTTACAAAATCTATCAAGAGGCGTATCGTAAAGGTAACACATAGTATTAAATACTACATAAGGCGGTGCTGATATGATTCGCTTGAGAGAACCTTTGAACGCCCTGACCCACGGAGCCGGTATCCTGCTTTCCGCTGTCGGTCTTGTCTTTTTATTGCTGAAAGCCATCCACAATCACAGCGGCTTTCAACTGGCCGGAGCCTTGGTCTTCGGCATCAGCCTGATCGCCCTCTACACGGCGTCAACCCTCTATCATGGCCTCCCTGTAAGCCCCAGGGCCGTGGAGATCATGCGACGGGTTGACCACACCATGATCTACGTTCTGATTGCCGGCACCTACACCCCGATCTGTTTGGTCACCCTGAAGGGGGTGCTGGGCTGGAGTCTCTTCGGAGCGGTTTGGGGACTGGCGCTGCTGGGAATTGTCGTGAAGCTCATGTGGATGAACGCACCCCGCTGGCTTTCAACCAGCTTTTACGTTATCTTAGGCTGGCTGGCCGCATTCTTCATCGTTCCCCTTTTTAAAGCCCTGCCCCTGACAGGCTTCCTCTGGCTCCTGGCAGGCGGGATCCTCTACACCATCGGCGCCGTCTTTTACGCCATGAAACCCCGCTGGCTGAAGGTCTGGAAATTCGGCTACCACGAGGTCTTCCACCTGTTCATCCTCGCCGGCAGCACCGCCCATTATCTGTTGGTAAGCCGGTACGTATTCGGCTGATGCCCCGCACACCCAATCGCGTTACAACAATGGCCCCCCAGCTCTTTGAGCCAGGGGGCCATCCTTTTAATGGTGTTCTTCTTCCTTCTCTTTCACCGCTTCAGAAATGATCTTCTCAGCCAGATGGACCGGCAATTCTTCATAACGCTCGAACTTCATTGAAAACTGGCCTCGGGCCTGGGTCATGGATCTCAAATCCGTGGCGTATTTGAACATTTCAGCCATCGGCGCTTCGGCCACGACCTGCTGGGTTCCCTTTTCGCCTGGATTCATTCCCAGGATCTTGCCTCGCCTTTTGTTCATATCCCCCATGATATCGCCCATGTAGGTATCCGGAACCACGATTTCAATATGCATGACCGGCTCCAGAAGAACCGGCTTGGCCGCTTCCATGCCTTTTTTGAAGGCGATATGGGCCGCCGTGCGGAATGCCATTTCGTTGGAATCTACGGGGTGGTAGGAACCGTCATAGAGGGTGGCCTTGATATTCACCACCGGGTAACCGGCCAGGACCCCTTTATTCAGGGATTCCATCAGCCCTTTTTCAACTGCCGGGACGTACTGCCGCGGCACCGAACCGCCCACGATGGCCTCGACGAATTCAAACTCTGTTTTAGAAGGTTCAAACCGGACAAATACATCACCGAACTGCCCGGCACCACCGGATTGTTTTTTATGGCGTCCCTGTACCTCTGCCTTACCCTTGATGGTTTCACGGTAAGCGATCTTCTGATCCACCAGGTCCACATCCACACTGGCATTGGCCTTCAGCTTATGAACGATGACGGAAAGCTGCATGGTGCCCTGTCCGCCAATCAGCAATTGCTTGGTTTCTTTGTTCCGCTCCATGATGAAGGATGGATCCTCTTCCATCATCTTATGGAGAGCTACCCCGATTTTCTCCTCATCGCCTTTGGCCTTGGGTTCAACTGCCATGAACAGGCAGGGTTTTGGGAAATCAATGTCGCCGTAGAGAACCGGCTTCCCCTTCTCGCAGAGGGTGTTTCCGGTTTCAGCATACTGCAGTTTCGTGGTTGCCCCGATATCCCCGGCGCTCAGTTCACTGACCTCGTGCTGTTCCTTGCCCCGCATCACATAGATATGGGCCAGGCGTTCGGTCTTCTCTTTATTGGGATTGTAAATTTCCATGTCTTTCTTCGCCTTGCCGGAGAGCACCTTGAAGAGCGAAATTTTTCCGACAAAGGGGTCGACGATGGTCTTGAATATCTGGGCAGAAAAAGGCTCCGCCGGATCCATCTTTCGAACGACTTCCACGCCATCATTGGGATTGGTTCCCCGGCACTCGCCGCCGTAAACCTCATGGGGATCCGGCATATAATCCCAGAGCACTTCAAGTAGCTGGAAGATCCCGCCGCCTTTTTCGGCGCTGCCCACCAGGACAGGAACGATATCGGCATTGATCACGCCTTTTCGGAGGCCGCCGTGGAATTCGTCTTCGGTGAATTCCTCCCCGGCGAAGAATTTTTCCATCAAGGCTTCATCGGTTTCTGCCACCGCCTCCAGCAGCATTTCCCGGATGGGCGAAACGATGCTGTCATAGCCGTCAGGCATGGGAATCTCACGATAGTTCCGGCCTTCAAACTCCCGGGCCTTCACATCGACAACGTTGATATATCCTTTAAAATTGGCACCATCGCCAATCGGGTAGACAAAGGGAGCAATCTTTTTGCCGAAGGTCTCCTTTAAATCACTGAGCACCTTGGCCACGTCCAAATTATCCTTATCCAGTTTATTGATGAAAATAATGCGGGGAATCCCTGCCTCTTCAGCAAGATCCCAGGCTTTTTCCGTGCCCACCTGCACGCCGGAGGCTGCATCCACCATGATCACAGCACCGCTGGCCGCCTTCATCGCGCCTTTCACTTCACCCACAAAATCGAAGTAACCCGGAGTATCCAAAAAATTGAATTTGTGTTCACAGTGTTCTACAGGAATCAGAGAGGTACCAATTGTGAATTTGCGGGCAATTTCCTCTTTATCAAAGTCGCCCACGGTGTTGCCGTCGTCCACCTTGCCCATTCTCTTCGTTACACCCAGTCCAAACAGGATAGATTCGCATAGGGTTGTCTTCCCAGTTCCACCGTGACCCATCAATACAATGTTGCGGATTTTGTCAACTGAATAGT
>CAYRIO010000018.1:0-66110 GCA_964424355.1 uncultured Peptostreptococcaceae bacterium | reverse complement strand
TGTGCGTTTTCTCTCGGACCAGCCAGTAAGCACTGCGGAACCCTAGAAAACTATGCAGTATTAATTTTTCAAATGTATAAGTTGCAACTTATGGGCTTATATTAGCACGGATGTTGGATAAAATCAACTTGGAATTTCCCTCTTGAGATCCAGGCGTTGGAATGGCTGGCGTTCATGCCTTTCAATGCCTACATCACATTACTGCCGCGCAAGCCATCCCAACTCCCTATCCTACTTTCTGTTTTTTCAAATCACAAACTCTTCATCTTTATTTTCGCCGCCTGAAGCATAATAACTCTTCCTTTTTTCCTGATTCATTCGTCTATTTGCAGGTCTTTTCAATAAACGCATCCAAAGCATCATATAGCGATGTATTCATTGGCCTTCCCGAAGGGTGCAGCTGTCTATTCTGATGATCGTATATAAACCATTTTACAAAGTTATCCTTCCCATAGAATACAAACATAAAATCACTCTCTCTATCTTCCCGCGGAAATATGCTGTCCGGAATGATGATATTCCCCTTAAATCCATCCATCAACTGATCGATTATTTCTTTATCTTTTACATAAACCATTTTGTCCGCATATGATATTTTGATTTCTTCAATAGCGTGATTGCTCAAATTGAATGCACGGTTAATGTCAATTACAGAGATAAGCGTAAACGTAAAAGCAAATGTTACGGTGAATATCGCTATTTTTCTGATATTGATTTCCCATTTCCAGATTTTCATCAATTTTGTCCTTTCGGTTTTTCTTTATGCCGCCAGGGCGGCGGACATGACCGCACGCAAAATGGCAACTAACGCTACGGATTACCAGCGGCGTTAATTCTCATTTATAATTCTTTCTGCCTCTTCAAAGGTTTTTGAAGGTCCTGAAAACATAATGCTCTGATCCCCATATTGGCTGTTTATTGCTTGGATGCTCCCCCAAATTTGAGTGTAATCATCTGCTATCAACACGGTTCCACCAATGCTGCGAAGAAATCCATCTTTCATAATCATTCCAGATGCAAATATTGGTTCTCTCTTCCACTTGCTTTTTAAGCTTGAAATAATCAAGTTTAATGATCCTGGTTCTGATGACTGTATGTTATACTTCTTTCCTTCAATTTCAATGGTTCCTATAAATTTATCCTGCCTTGTCAGACTGCGGTAGCATGTCCCTTTCAAGGTCATTGATACGGTTTTTAACAGGATACCTTTATCCTGACTAACAAGACATCCCTGGAAGGTCTTTTCAATCTCCTTGGGCCAAGTATAAGTAAAATACGCCACAAGTAACACACCAATGAGCAGTATAACCGTTTTATTCTTTGTCATGTTTTCTCCATGTCTTTCGTTTATTCATCTCTTTTTATCTTTGACGCTGTCGCTTAAATCCAGTGTTTACAACACATCTTACAGAAATTCGGCTGCTGGAAAGGGCAACTTCTTTGGCAACTCATCCGCCACGTTATGGAATTAATCTCTTTATATGTATTGTACACTATTGGCAGCAATTGCAGCAGATTTCGACACCGTAACAACACAAAACTCCGGAAACCCAATATAAATAATCCGGCTTCCAGAGTGCTAGTTTACTTGTGTTCATTAAATTTTGAGGTTTAACTCAAAGCGCTATACGAGATTTGAAGACCAAAAGGTTCACCTTCAAGTACCCTTACTTATGGTAGGGTTCATTCTTAATGATCCTGAATCCCCGATACACCTGCTCCAGCAGAATCAGCTTCATCAGCTGATGGGGGAATGTCATCCTGGAAAAGGACAGCTTCATGTCCGCCCGCTTCAAAACAGCCTGGGACAGCCCCAGGGACCCCCCGATGACAAAAACCACATCGGATTTGCCGGTGACCGAAAGCTGGCTCAGGGTGGCGGCCAGTTCCTCAGAGCTTTGCTGCTTGGCGTCGATGGCCAGGGCGATGACGTATTCGGTATCCTTGATTTTGCTGAGGATCCGCTCGCCTTCCCGGTCCTTGATCTGCTCCATCTCCTTGTCGCTCAAGGTCTCTGGTGCTTTTTCATCGGCCACTTCTATCTGATCCAGTTTACAGTACCGGGTCAAGCGTTTGGCATATTCCGCGATGCCTGCTGACAGGTATGATTCTTTGATGCGCCCGACGGTAATGACAGCTATGTGCATGAATGCTCCTATTTGCGAATATGATAGACCACACCGACTCGGTCGCGGTAAGTCAGGCCCAGGTTCAGCTCTTCTCCCACACGGATCCCCGCCTCTGTGACGATGTTTCCCACGGTTTCATAGGCCAGCTCCGGCAGATTGTTCTCTTTACTGAGATGCCCCAGGAGCACGCTGCGTACCCGGCCTTCTTTGACCGCCCGGGTGATGACGCCTGCAGCGGTTTCGTTGGATAAGTGACCGACATCGCTCAGAATTCTCCGCTTGAGATAGTAAGGGTAGGGTCCTATTTTCAGCATGTTGACGTCGTGATTGGATTCCAGCATCAAAAGATCGCATTCCAGAAATTCCTGCTGTACCGATTCCGGACAGTGCCCCAAATCCGTCGCCACACACATCCGAGCCTGCAGGTTACTGAATGCATAGGCTACAGGTTCGGCTGCGTCATGGGAAATCTCAATGGGTTTCACCAGGATGTCCCCAATTTCAAAGGCCTCTCCCGGCTTGATAATGCGGATATGTTCCGGTGCGATTTCGCCCAGCTTGCTTTGCATGGCTGTCCATGTCGCTTCGGTCGCATAAATAGGCTGTTTGATCTTGCGGTAGATCACCCCGGCTCCCTTGATATGGTCGGAATGCTCATGGGTGATCAGAAGGGCGTTGATTTCCTTCAAGGATTCCCCGATGTATTCCAGGGAATTGGTGATATACTTCCCGCTGAGACCCGCATCCAGCAGAAGCCGGGTCTGATCCGAAGCGATGAATTGGCTGTTGCCGCTGCTGCCGCTGGCTAGGGAACAAAAGTGTATGGGCATGATTACCTCGCTGATGGGTGCTGCGCCAGGCCGTTTATTGAAGCGCCTTGACAGGGTATGTGATTCCCGACCGGGTTGTAAACCGCCAGTAGGGGGAGAGTTCACCGGAGAGGATGTTGGTATTCAATGATTCGGTTTCCAATTTGTACCCCAGTGTCATCGCAGTGATGACAACCGGCTGCCCCGATGTCTGTTCCTCCGACAGGATCTCCGAAAGCCTCAGGAGCGCCCGGCCAGGTGGAATGATTACATATGTCATCTCCCGGACCTTTAAAATCTTGAGCCATTTCCGTTCAAAAGATCGGACCCCTTGGTCCGTAACAACCAACCGCATCACACCATTTTCAATTTGGCGGTGACTGGTCTGCTGACCGTAAACCACCTCGATTTCCTGTCCATTGACCTTCACGGAGCTTAAAATCGTATTTTCATCAAGGGGATAGCCATGAAGAGAAAGGAACTTCCGGGCCATCTCCAAGGCTTCTTCTTCCGCTGGCGCTTTAACGACTTCCGGCAAGCCTTTGTTTTCATAAATCAGCTTGATGCCATCGAGAAAGCGCAGGCTTTCCTGTCCTGCGACGGCTTCCGTTCCTCCCGGGTTCACCGTGGCCTTCCCCGTCAGGAAATGCGGTGCCAGCGCAGCAAGATCATAGGTCTCATAGGCAGCTTCCACCGCTTGAACCCCTTCTGTTTTGGGCATTCCCTGAAAAGCCACCTGGATATTCCGCGCCTTGAGAACAGAAATGACATCCATATACACCATGCGGTCAGAAACAGCAGCATCTCTCTGTAACCTGTTTTCAGAATACAGGTATCCCAGCATGACGGCATTGGTGATCAACAGCGCGATAATCAGGATTGTTTTAGTCTTACTCCAGTGCATCCCGACCTCCTAAGGCGATTCAGCCATCATGCGGCCATCATAGATATTGAAATAGAGCAGCGCGCCGTCAAAATTCATCTCCCAAGCCGGGGTCATCCGGTCCCCGGCATTGTTCTGGCAATACACCAGACGAACCGACTGAATGCTTTGCAGCAGCCGGTACTGAATAGAAGATTCCATCACACTGTCACCGGACTGACGGATATAGACCGGCAGAATTTGCTCATAGTTCTTGACGATGATCTCATCAAGACTTAAAACCCGGTCCCACAAAGGAGTGACATCCAGCAGTGCCTCAACCGCTCCGACCCGCCGCTGGCAAAAGACAGTCTGTTCTCCCTGAATTTCAATCACGATGGGGGCATCAGCCACAGGCATTTCACGCTGCTTGCTTTCGGTTGACGAGATAACTGGCAGCCCTTCCAATGGATAGGCAAAGAAAAATCGGTACCCCAGCTTGTTTTCCGTCGGCTGATACCCGGTGAGGTAAAGGCCCTCCGGATACCCGCCCACACGTCCGATAAACGCTACCGCTTGGCTCAAAGCACCCAGAAAATCCGTCTTTTTAGTGCTCAGGACCGGGTCTGGATTTTCCTGATAATCCAGCAGGCCGTTCGGGTGAATCCGGAATGTCTTTTCGCCATAGCCGTACAGAAAAACAACAGCGCCATTGACATCCACCAGCCGGTTTATAAAAGCAAATTGATTTCCGAATGCGGCATCCGCCAGTTTACGCACGGTTTCCTGTGCATCCTCTGCCGCGGAAAATACCGGAAGTTCTCCTCTGATACGCAGGATTGGGCGGGGTTCGATTTCGAATCGGGGAACCATCACTGTATTTTCAACCACGGCATCACCCGCGACTGACTGCAGTATTTCCTGGATCCGATAGTGTTCTTCAACGGTTTCGTATTCGGCTTCAGTACTGCGTTCCACGGTTTGAAGGAGGGTTTCCAGATCGAATTTTTCTGGTTCCCCAGTCAAAGCGTAATACTGCTCCGTCTTCTGATCTCCGATATAAAGAGCCTTGGGTTCCGTGGCGCTGAACAAGAAGGTGTCCATCACTGTTATTTTACCGGAGTAGACGCTGTCTGATCCCGATAGTTGGAGGAAAAGATCTGGCGAAAGGGCCATCGGTAATTCAAAGCGTACCGATCTGAACCGGTTTTTTTCAAGCCACTCCTCTTTGGTAATCTGACGCTCAGTGACATTTTCTGAGAGAAAGCTGAAGACTTGAGGTTTAGCCGTCTTCCATATCTCATAGGCATCCGAGAACATGGCGGTATGCGAACCACCCCCAAAGTTTATAACATAACTTTGGGGGTAGATGAGTTCAGTAATCTGTTCAGTTGCATAGGCACTCTGTAAAAAATCCGTGGCGGGTTTCAACTGAGTAATCGAAACGCCGGACCAAATCTGACTGACAAGGATGGTACAAAGACCAAACAGGGCCACCAGAGTCAGGGATTTGAGCTGCTCTCGTGTCATGAACTGCCTCCACTGGTGTTACTGTCCGGATAAGATGCGCGTTTCCGGCAGCGTGTCCAGCATTTGCTCCAAAGCATTTTCTGATGTACACACGCGGAACTCAACGGTTTTAATGATCTTCGTGCCATCTGCTTTTTCAGCAAAGGCAAGGACATAGGTGCCCGGTTTTACCCCCGGAATTTCATCCTGTCCGGTATCAAGAAGGACCGTCGAAATTGCTTTAGGCCCATAGACGCGCTCAGTAAAGAGTTTATCGTACAGTGCTTTCACCGTTGCATATTCTTTTTTCTTCACCGCCACATCGCCGGCCGCTTTTTTATACCGCTCTGCAACAGCTGCCTGAGCTGCATCGAACCCGCCGGCTACTCTGAGTGCTTCCATTTTGGCTACATCACCGAAGGTTTTCTTAGCGAGGCTCAAAGCACTGCTGTACTCCATCGTACTCGCTTTATAGGCGTCTTCAGCACGATTCTTCTTACTGTAGACAACCCTTCTGTAATCCAACTTCTGCTCTTCTGTCAGATCGTCAAAATCACCGCTGGGCACAAACGTAACGTCCGATTTCGGCTGACTTCCAAGATAAAACTCCGGATCTGTCCGATACAGGCTCATATACACCGCGGATTTCCCCGAATAGTGGAATTTTACATACAGGGTGTCCTTCTTCAGGATCACATCCCCTTCTGTACCGATTTCCGGGCTATATATTTCAATCGTTGGGGTCGTATTCAATTTTAGTGTAGTATCTGCATAAACCCCGGTGCCTAGAATCCAGACCAAGGCCCACGCACATACGATCAGGCCGATTTTACGTGTCATGCCCAATCCTCCCGCTGTTTTTTCTTAGTATCAGTATAACAGACGATTATTACAGAGTCGTTACAAAGGTTTTAAAACCCTGTGACATTATGACAACTCCAGAGGAATCGCGATCCGCACCAAAGTGCCTTCGTTCAGCACGCTGCTGATCCGTATTGAGCCATTATGGGCATGGACGATCTCCTGGGCGATGGAAAGCCCAAGGCCTGTACCGCCGAGATTTCTGGAACGCGCTTTGTCCACCCGGTAAAAACGATCGAAAATCCGATGGATATCCTGCTCCGGAATACCCACGCCGTTATCCTGAACCTCCAGGATCATCATTTCCGATTCTTCATAGACACGGAGCGCAATCCGGCCGCCATCGGGCGTGTATTTCAATCCGTTGGAGACAATATTCTGGACCACCTGCTCAATGCGGTCGTAATCAAAGTAGCCCACCAGTTCACCCGGGGCGCTTTCCAGGACCAGCGCCTGCCCGCGGTTCCGTGCGGTAACATCCAGCTTGGCGAGGGTCTTCTTGCACAGATCCACATAATCATGGTACTCCCTGTCGAACCGGATGATATTGGCATCGAAATTCGACAGCTGCAGCAAATCCCTGACCAGGCGCGTCATGCGATCGGCCTCGTGATCCACGACCTTCAGGAAATGGCGGGCGGTATCCGGTTCATCGATCACGCCGTCCAGAAGCGTCTCCGTATAGCTTTTGATACTTGTCAGAGGCGTTTTCAGTTCATGGGACACATTTGCAACGAATTCCCGTCGCATTTGCTCCAGCTGATGCTGCTCCGTAATGTCCTGGAACAGAAACACCAGCCCGATCTTTTCATCCTGCTCATCTTTAAACGGCGCAAAGCCAACCGCATAGACCGCACCGCCGCATTCAATCACATCATTTCCGACCCATTCGCTGTTGCGTGCGATGACCGATCCGATCATCAGTGCTTCGTTCAAGGGTCCGATCAGCACATCATAATTGATTTCACTCTGCCCGGTATCAGAGACACCAAAAATTTCCCGGGCCTTGGGATTCATATGAAGGATGGCCCCCGCCTGGTCCACGGCAATCAGGCCGTCAGCCATATAGTTGAGAATCGCCTCAAGCTTTCCTTTTTCCTGGTAAATTTCCCCCAGGGTGGCCTTCAGCTTTCCCGTCAGGTGATTGAACATCTCTGCCAGTTTACCGATTTCATCATCTGACCGGACATCCACCGCCTGGTCGAAATCTCCCTGGGCCATTTTTGAGGCCTTCTCTGTGACGGCATTGATCGGCTCCGTTACGCTCTTGGCAATGATGTAGCTGAGAACGACCGTGATCGACAGCGCCAGCAGCGTTGCTTGGATGATGATGACCTTGGATCGGTCCAGGGTCTTGTTGGTATCCCGAAGATCATACCGAAGATACAGCGAGCCCGTCTGTTTTCCTGCGTGGATGATGGGGATCGCCATATCCATGGTAATCAGCTGCTTGTTTGTGATCCGCTGCTTCACCGTTTTCCCATTGAGGCTTTGGGCAATCAGCCCATAACCGCTGCCCAGGATTTCGGATGCCTTGCGTCCGACATTGTCCGTGCTGGTGGCGATGATGCGGTTATCCACGCCGCTGATGACATAGACCTCTTCCCTGAAACCGACCGCCTGCTTTTGGCGGATGATTTCCTGGACCGCAGATTCCTGGGCCTCCAGGGATGGGATTTCGGTCAACTGGGGCAAGAGGATCTTTTCGGAAAGATCCTCCAGCTGCGCCGTGATATTTTCCATCTGATATTGTTCAAAATACTTGATAACGAACACACCGGAAATGATCATTGCAATGAAAACCAGCATGAAATAGATGATTATGAATTTCCAGCGTATACTTCTGAACATAGTTTAAGCTCTCCTGAAATAATACCCCACGCCCCGCTTCGTCATGACAAAATGGGGGTTGCTGGAATCATCCTCTATTTTTTCCCGAAGTCTTCTGACCGTTACATCCACCGTTCGGATATCCCCAAAATATTCATAGCCCCAGACATCCTTCAGCAGCTGTTCCCGGGTGAATATCTGATTTTCCTGGGTAGCCAGAAATCGGAGCAGCTCGAATTCGCGGAGGGTCAGTTCAATCACCTGGTCGGCCTTCCTCACCTCATACCGGTCCAGATCGATGAAGAGCTCTTTTGATCGGATGGTATTGCCGGAGGTTTGCTCACCGCTGCCGCCATCGATTTCGATACGCCGCAGATTCGCTTTGACCCGTGCCATCAACTCCCGCATGCCAAAAGGTTTGGTGATATAATCATCCGCCCCCAACTCCAGGCCCAGGACTTTATCCACCTCTTCTTCACGGGCGGTCAGCATGATCACCGGCGTATTGAAGGCCTCCCGCAACCGCCGGAGAACCTGGAACCCATCCAGTTTCGGCAGCATGACATCCAGAAGAATCAGGTCCGGTTGAACCTGATACGCCACTTTTAAGGCCTCTTCACCGTCAAATGCCACACTGACGTCATAGCCTTCCTTTTGAAGATTGAATAATATAATGTCTGAGATTGGTTTTTCGTCGTCAACCACCAGGATTTTTCTGTTCATCTGTTTTTCCTCCGTTCGAAATACAGCCGGATTTTAGCTTACATCCCTATCTTACTCAATTGTATCCGGATCTGGCAAGGAAAACCGCATTTACGCCGACCCATTCAAGCAAGAAAGACCTGGCAGAGGCCAGGTCTTTTCCGATTAACGTTTCAAATAATTCAGTGGATTGACCGGTGTCCCGTTTTTCTGCACTTCAACATGCAGATGTGGACCTGTGCTGCGGCCAGTATTACCGCTCTTGGTGATCTCCTGTCCTCTGAATACGGACTGTCCTGCCTTCACCAGAAGTTTGCTGTTGTGACCGTACAGCGTGGAATAGCCGCCGCCGTGGTTGACAATGACGCATAGCCCATACCCGTTCTTATAGCCGCTGAAGGTTACCTTGCCACCATCGCAGGCCTTCACCGAAGACCCGATTGGCAGGCTGATATCGATCCCTTCATGCATCCGTCCCCACCGGGAACCGAACTTTGAAGAAACCGAGCCACGGGACGTGGGCCAAAGGAACTTACCCGTGCCGATCTTCGGCGGGGGATTCTTTGTCCCTTTAACGACGATCTTTCCGACTGGGTTCTTACTGATTTTCTCTTCAAGAACCTTCCGTTCGATCTCCTTGCCGTTTATACGGACGATTTCCGCCTTGACGAACCGCTCCCCTTGCACCCCAGCCCGCTTTACCTTTGCTTCGCCCTTGTAGGCGGTCGCTGATTCTTCATAGGCCACTTCAAAGGGGATGCTTTCGTTGTATTCCTTCACTTCTTTGCATGCTACCGAAATCATCGGCTTGGGAACAACCAGGCTGAGTTTTTGGTTGATTTTCACCTTTTCGGGATTTATGCCCGGATTGGCTGCAATCAGAGTGTCCATGGATATCTGATATTTTTTCGCAATCAGCCACAGGTTTTCACCCTGCTGAATCACATGCTCTTGGGTTTCAGATGTACCTTTAGCAATTTGGTGAACCGCATCTTCCAAGGTCCGGCTCCCGTCAAACTTTACGATATCCAACCGGTCTGCCTTGACTACGACCGTCTCAATAAACCAGGATTCCTGAGCACCGGGAATCGTGTAGGCCTTCTTGAGGGCCGCCAGGATTTGGTTGGCTTCGGTTTCGGTCGCCGCAAATGCAACGGCCTCTCCGTCTGAAAAAATGCTGAAGCCGCTGACGCTGATGCGCCGGGCAGGATTGACGTTCTTGATGTTATTCAGAGTCGGCTCATCAACAGCCATGGCAGATGCTGCTTTCGCCGCAGTGGTTGCACTCAGAAAATCTACCTGCTTCGGTCCAAAAATATTCTTATCGATGTTGATGAAGCTATAGATCCCCACCACCGACACCAGCATCAGGCAGGATCCTGCCAAAGCCACCGGTTTGTTCTCCTTCAACAACCGGACCCAGTCCGTTTCCTGGAGCGTGACAACAAGCTGCTTTCCGGTTGAGACAAGATGGGCATATGTATGATGAAGGGTTGTTTTCACTGACCCCTTTACTTGACCGATCTGCTTCCAATCAATGGACTTACCTGCTCTATTCAAGGTTGAAAACATGGCTTCAGCCTTGTCCTTCACTGACCCGATCAGGCGTTCCAACTGCTCTTTTACCATTGAATCCTCCTTAATTTTTAAGTCAACCCGATGATGGCATAGTGCCGCAGGTTCCCAAACAGTATATCATAAAACGCCTCTTCTGGCACCCCTCTTGATTCATGACTGCTCTGTGGAAGACTTCACCCTCCCCAAAACACAGGTTTTTCCACCACTCATGCACATTTTTTTGTGGATAATCCCCACGGAAACGGAAGTTATCCACAGAGTTATCCCTGTTATCCACTTCCGGCCCTCCTCTGACACTGATATAATGACTGTGCATAGAAAAGGAGTGACACAAAATGGCTTTTAAAAAGCAAACCCCCGCCCTTGATCTGGAAACAACCGCCATTGAGAATATATTTTTGACCGAAGTCCTGCCGATGTCCGATGGAAACGCACTGAAGGTTTACCTGTTGGGATATCGCTACGCCTGCGATCCGGAGGCCCATGCCCGATTCAGCCATGAAGCCCTGGCCCGACATTTGGGCCTGACGCTCAAGGAGGTCCTTGATGCATGGACATTCTGGGAAGACCGGGGCCTGATCAAGAAAACGGACATCCGGGCCGATGACCCTGAAAAATTCTCCGTAGAGTTCATTTCCCTGCGCCAGCTTTATGTTGAAAACAACTTCAAGCCGCGCCACGAAGCGGCCCCCCGCGTAAAGACCCCCTCCCCTGAACAGCTGACAGATTCCCTGCGAGAGCCTGTGCACAAAAAAATGTTCAGTGATATTGCCGCCTTGATGGGGCGTCCCCTGCAGCCCAATGAATGCATGGATATCCTGGAGTGGCTCAGCGCGCTGCCCATTGAACCTCAGGGAATTGTAAAAGCCTTCGAGTTCGTAATCCGCGAGAAAAACATCCGCAATATCAAGTATACAGGCACCGTGGTACGCAGTTGGTGTGATCAGAATCCTGAAAACCCCACGCAGCCGCCTCCGCGTCAGGAAAAAGCCAAGACTGCACCCTCCAAGAATCCAAAACCCAACCGGTTCCACAATTTTGAGGGACAGCTTTCAAAGCTGAACGAATCGGAACTGAATGCGTTGATCCAAAAGCGCAAAACTAAGAAAAGCACCGTAGGAGGCGACTGATGAAGACCCGTGTATCTCAGGAAATACTGCAGGAATTTTCACGGCTCCGGGAGCAGGCGCAGATAGAGCTCCAGCACCGGACCGAAGAGGTGTATCATCGAATTCCGCGGATTGCTGAGATTGATCGTCAGATGAGCCAAGTGGGCATGGACATCGCCCGGTGGGTACTCAAGCATCCCGAGGATTTTAAAAAGGGAACCCAGGAAATCCGGGCAACATTGGACGCTCTTATAAAAGAACGTTCGGCCCTGCTGGTTGCCCAGGGACTCAGCAACCAGTTCCTTGAACTGACCTATCGGTGTCCCCTGTGCAAGGACACTGGCTATACGCCGGATAATAACCCGTGCCGCTGCCTGCGTCAAAAGCTGATCGACCGGGCCTACCAGAATTCCAATCTGGGACTTCTGCTTCGGGAGCAGCATTTCGGCACCTTCAACCTGGATCTTTTCTCAAAGGCACCGTTTCCTGGGAAAGACCGCAGCCCCCGGGAGAATATCCGTCATATCGGCACCGTTGCCCAGCGGTTCATTGATCAGTTCGAGTCCTATGCGGAGCCTAATCTGATTTTTCACGGCGGCGCCGGGCAGGGAAAGACGTTCCTGTGCAGCTGCATTGCCCGGGCACTTCTGGATAAAGGCTACACCGTCCTCTATCAGACTTCGTTCCGTATTGCTGAAGCCATGGAGAATTATAAATTCGGCCGACGTGATAACCCCGACGCCGAACTTTCGTATCGGATGATCTATGACTGCGATCTATTGATTGTGGACGATCTGGGTACCGAGCTGACCAACACCTTTACCAATGTAGAGTTTTTCAACATCCTCAATTCACGGCTGATGGGCAAGAAGAAGATGATTTTCTCCACGAACCTCCCCCCCACCGAATTGGTCCGCACTTATGGAGAACGGGTATCCTCCAGGCTCCTCAGCCAGTTTGAACTGATGGAATTCTATGGTGAAGATCTGCGCTTCGAATACAAGTAATCAACCGATGAAAGGCCGCTGCAACCTGAGATGAACACTCTCAAGCTGCAGCGGCCTTTTTATTGTTTCGTTGACACCACTTGACTCTATTTGAAGAAAACACCTCGTACCAAGGTTTGATCCCTTCTGGGACCTACGGAGATCAACTGGGCTGGAATCCCCAGGTACTCTTCGATGAATTGAACATACGCCTTGGCCGCAGCCGGAAGCTCATCGAAGGATTTAACCTCCGAAATATCCTCTGTCCAGCCGGGAAGGGTGGTATACACCGGTGTGCATCGGCCAAGCAGTTCGAGGCTGGCAGGAAAATGCCGCTGTTCCCGACCATCCACCTGATACGCCGTACAGATTTTAACCTCTTCAAAGCCTGTCAGGACATCCAGAAGCATCAAAGCGATGCCTGTCATCCCGTTGACCCGGGAAGCATAATCGACGACCACCAGGTCCAGCCACCCGCATCTGCGGGGTCTGCCCGTGGTGGTGCCATATTCATGGCCGGCTTCCCGGATCCTGTCCCCAGTAGCATTCTCCAATTCCGTAACGAGGGGGCCCTTGCCGACACGGGTGGTGTAGGCCTTCGTAATACCGATTACCGTTTCAATCCGGTTGGGGCCGATCCCAGAGCCGATGGTGAAACCGCCGGAGGTGGGATGGGAGCTGGTGACATATGGGTAGGTGCCCAGATCCACGTCTAGCAGGGTTCCCTGAGCGCCTTCAAGCAGGACTTTCTTTCCTGCCATGACGGCTTCATGGGCAATGACCCCTGTGTCCGCCACAAAAGGCTTCAGGCGCTGACCCAGTTCAAGGTAGCGGGTAATTATGCTTTGGGCATCCATCGGTGCCGCACCGTACATTTTTTCCATGAAGATGTTCTTCTGCTGAATCAGATGCGCCGCCTTCTGGGGGAACGTTTCCGTTTCCATCAGATCGCAAAGCCGCAGCCCGGTTCGCTCCACCTTGTCCATATAACAGGGACCGATACCCTTTTGAGTGGTCCCGATCTTATTCTCGCCCCGGGCTTCTTCCATCAACCGGTCGATTTCTTTATGATAGGGGAAAATCAGATGGGCTCTATCGCTGACCCGGATTGTACTGATATCGATCCCGTTAGCGGACAGCTGGTCGATTTCATTGAAAAAACCTTCCGGATCAAAAACCACCCCATTGCCGATGAGATTGATCGTGCTGGGATTCAGGATTCCTGATGGAATCAGATGCAGGGCATATTTCTTATTCCCGACCACCACTGTATGACCGGCATTGTTGCCGCCTTGACCCCGGATAACTACATCGGCTTCTCTGGCAAGAAAATCAATGACCTTGCCTTTTCCTTCATCTCCCCACTGGGAACCTACAACAACTACCGTTGACATATCACCGCACCCACTTTCCTTATCTTCTACATGGATTACACGCCTGCTGAAAATACAGTACAAGTCTATCAGGTTTGGCAGAGGCAGTCAACGGAACGCGAATATTAATACAGCCGATACAGAGAGTATCCGGCTTTTATCAGTCTTTTACCCCCATCGATCCCAAGAACGTTCGACCTTTAAAACAGCCCGGCCCGTTTTAGAATGGGAACCACTTTCAATGCCGTCAGAGCCACCAGGACGCTCATGAGCAGATCCTGCAGGATAAAAGGGACAAAGCCTGCCGTTAGGGCAGCCGAGAACGGCATGGTCTTCCCCAGATAGAAATTCACAATCCCGTACAGATACGGAACGCCACAGACGTAGACCGCTGTCAATCCAGCCAAGACGGGCAACAGGACGTTGGTGAAGGTCAGGGCCTTGTTTTTCTCGATCAGCCAGCCGGTGATCGCTGCGCAGAGAATAAATCCGATCAGATAGCCAAACGTCGGCTGCAGAATATAGGCCGGACCGCCGCCTTTGGTGAATACAGGCAGGCCGATCAAGCCAATCCCCACGTACAGCAGCTGTGAATACAGAGCTTTCCTGAAGCCCAGCAAGACGCCGCTGTAAGCACAGAACAGGTATTGCAGGGTAAATGGCACAAAAGGGGTTTCAATTCTGATGAAGGCACCGATGGCTGTAAGTGCTGCAAACATAGCGATCAAAATCATATCTCTTGGTTTCATAAATTCCTCCGACTCTTGTTTTTATAAGAATAGCGGAGCTTCAGTCCGTTGTCAACCTCGTTTTTTATTTTGGTCGACAATCGCAATAATAAAACAGCCCCGTTAAAGGGGCTCGGATTATTCTGCTTGATTCTTAGCCAGGAACTCATTCAGATCGTTCAGCAAGGCGTCAGCGTCAATGCCGTGAACCGAAGCGGCCTCTTCGATTGTCTCCATGTTGGCAGCAGCACACCCCAGGCAGTGCAGGCCGTGCATCATGAAGATCGGCGCCAAAGCCCGGTCCTTCATCAGCACATCGGCGATGATCATATCTTTTGTAACTTTCATGGTTTCCCTCCGTCTGTAAATGCAGTGTGGTTACTCTTCAATTATAACCCTTTCCTTCGGCGGAGCAACCCTTATTTCCCATGAAGGGCTATGAAGCGTTCCCGAGACAGTTTCATATGGTTGAACTGCGCCATCAGGAAGTTCTCCATCATCGTGAAATCCTCCGGGTGATTCAGAATCAGTTCAAAGTTATTCCCCTGTTCTTCAAAGGGTTCCTTCCGGGTGCCGCACAGTTCAAACCCGACCTTCTCATAGGCCCGCTGTGCTCTGTGATTGAAGGTGGCCACCCGCAAGTGGATTTCACGCATGTTCCGCTGAAAAAAATAAATTCTAAAGAACGTGACCATGGCTTCGGTGCCATATCCCTGCCCCAGTCGGCCCGGATCAAAAACAATCCCCAGTTCAGCTTTTCGAAACAAATAGTTGATATTCTTCACGGTCATATAGCCGAGCAAGGCCCCCTCCGCGTCTTTTGCGGCATACAGCCATCGGAAGACGGGAATCTTCTTGGCGCGGTACCAGTCCATTAACTGGGATTCCGGGATCTCTGGAAAATCATAGTGTGAAAAACGCAGATCGGTGTGATGCCCCCATGTCAGAAAGTCGGGCATGTCTTCGGGCATCAGTTCTGCAACGGTGATCTGATGTTCATTGGTCACTGATTTTACTCCTTAACCGTGATGGCGGTCGAGATTGGCGAACTTCGTATATTGACCCAGCCAAGCTAGGTCTACGGTCCCAGTTTCGCCGTTCCGCTGTTTGGCGATAATCACCTCACCGATACTCTTTTTCTCGGAGTCCGGAAAGTAGTATTCATCTCGATATAAGAACATGACAATGTCGGCATCCTGCTCAATGGCACCGGATTCACGAAGATCGGATAGGATCGGGCGATGGTCTGCCCGGAGTTCCGGGGCCCGGGAGAGCTGGGAAAGGGCAATGACCGGGCAGTCCATTTCTCGGGCGAGCCCTTTCAGGCTCCGTGAAATCTGAGAAATTTCCTGCTGTCGGTTCTCCACCTTGCCACCGCCGGACATCAGCTGGATATAATCGATCATGATCAGGTGCAGGCCTTTTTCCATCTTCAGCCGTCGGCACTTGGCACGCATCTCCGTCACGGTGATGGCTGGGGTGTCATCGATATAGACCCCTGCCTTGGAAAGCGGGCCCATGGCATTCACCAGCTTAGGCCAGTCTTCTGCTTCCAAACGGCCGGTCCGAAGGTTTTGAATGGGAATATGGGCTTCGCCGCTGAGCATCCGTTGAACCAGCTGCTCCTTGGACATCTCTAAGCTGAAGATGGCCACCGTGGCATTGCTTTGCATGGCCGCATTCTGGCAGACGTTTATGGCAAATGCCGTTTTCCCCATGGAAGGACGGGCTGCAATCAGGATCAAGTCCGAGCGCTGGAGACCCGCGGTTTTCCGGTCGATATCGGTAAATCCCGAAGACAGTCCGGTCGTGGCACTGCCAGTCAGGTATAGATTTTCGATTTGGTCGAAGGTGTTCATCAGGACGCTCTGGATTTGCACAAAACCGTCCTTGGCCCGCTTTTGAGAGATATCGAAAATCCGGGTTTCCGCTAAATCCAGTAGGGAGGCGGGATCTTCTGCGCCATACCCCTTCTCCACAATTTCTGAGGATGCTCGGATCAGGCGTCTGAGAATGGATTTCTCTTCAACGATCTTCGCATAATAGCGGGCATTCGTTGCAGCCGCCCCTGCGGAAGTGAGGTCGCTGAGGTAACCAATCCCGCCAACCCGGGTCAGGACACCTCTTGCCTCCAGACCGTTGGACAACGTAATCAAATCCACCGGCTCATTGAGATTGTATAGATCAATGATGGCTTCGTAAATTTCACGATGAGCCTCTTTATAGAAATCTTCTGGTTTGACTATTTCTGAACCGTCCCCGATGGCATCTTTATCAAGGATCATCGCCCCTAAAAGAGACTGCTCGGCTTCAAGATTGTGGGGAGGTGTGCGGCTGATCCGCTCCATGGTGGACTTCCTTTCTGAATTGCCTGCATCGGGATGAAAAGAACCTGCTGGGCAGCCTAACGGTTTCCCCCGTGATAGGCACAGGGGTTTCTTTATTATATCATGGGGAGCCAACGGGAATCACCTGAATTTCGTCTCACGGTTCCGAAAAGGCTCTGCCGCGAATTCCCATTGAATCCGCGGCAGAGTGGAGTGCTCATTCAGCAGTGACGTTGATCTTCAATTTGCAAGCGACACCGGGATAAAGCTTTATTTCCACGGTTTTTTCTCCCTGATCCTTGATGGCATGCTCCAGTTGGATTTTTCGTTTATCCAATACGATCCCGTGCTGCTTTTCAAGCCCCTCGGCAATATCTTTGGAGGTCAAGGATCCAAATAATTTGCCACCTTCACCAGCCTTGCTCTTGAGTTGAACCGTCAAGGTCTCGATATGCTTGCCGTGGGCCTGGGCCTCCGCCAATTCCCTTGATTTCTTATCAGCCACGGAGGCTTTGATATGGGCTTGTTCCCGGATGGTCGAATCGGTTGCCGGCCTTGCCAGCCCTTTTGGAATCAGAAAATTACGGCCGTGGCCGTCGCTCACTTCCAACACATCCCCTTTTTTCCCCGTTCCCTTTACATCGCTTAAAAGAATCACTTTCATCGTCTTATTCTCCCTCCGCTAAGTACTCATCAATGGCTTGTTTAAGTTTTCGAACCACTTCATCCAATTCCATATCGAAAAATTGGGCTCCGGCAACGGTCAAGTGACCCCCTCCTCCAATCTTCTCCAATATGAGCTGAACATTGATATCCCCCATGGACCGGCCGCTGATAAACGTCGTTCCATCCGATCGCTGTCCAACGACGAAGGAGCAGGTGATGCCCCTGATATTCAGCAGCGCATCCGCGCCTTGGGCCGCCACCATCCGAATGTTCTCTATCTCTTCCCGGCACACCGATATCGCCAGCTCGTCCCGATAAATCTGAGCTCCCGAAACGACATTGGATTTTGCGACGAAAGTGCTGAGATCATCCTGGAAAAGCTGACGGACCACTGCGGTATCCGCTTCGAAACGCCGGAGAAATGCTGCTGCTTCAAAGGTCCGAACCCCTGTTTTGATACTGAAGTTCTTGGTATCCACAGTGATTCCCGCCAGCAGCGCCTCCGCTTCGATCTTATCGATCTTGATGCGGTTTTCCATGTACTGGATCATTTCACTGACCAGTTCGCTGGTGGAGGACGCGTAGGGCTCCATATACTTCAGCAGGGTGTTCTCTATCATTTCGGTTCCCCGACGATGGTGGTCGAATACCACAATCCGGCTGGTCATGGCCAACAGATCCGGACATTCTGTAAAGCTGGGGCGGTGGGTATCTACCACGACCAGCAGATCTTTTTCGCCGAACCGCTCCTTTGCTTGCTGACCGGTTACAAAGCTGTAAGTCCCATTATCCTGAAATTTTTCATAAATGCTCTTGATCGCCTCATTGACTTCATCCAAGACAATGTGGGCATCTTTCCCGCGATTGATCACCGCCCGGTAAATCCCGACCGCCGCGCCGAAAGAATCCATGTCTGGATAGCGGTGCCCCATGATGAACACCTGGGCGCTTTCATCGATAATGGGGCGAAATGCGTGGGCAATGATTCGGGCTTTGACGCGGTTCCGCTTTTCAACGGCTTTCGTTTTGCCGCCATAGAAGTCGAACCCACCGCTTTTTCGGACAACGGCCTGATCGCCGCCGCGGCCCAGTGCCAGCTCCAAGGCTGAAAATGCGTGCTCTTCCAGCTGGCTGAGGCTCTTGCCCATGGTGCCAACACCGATGCTCAGGGTAACAGGGATCCGATTGCCGGCCTCTATCTCACGCAGTTCATCCAGCAGCGAGAACCGTTTGCTTTCCAAATTCTCAAGGTATCGGTTTTCAAAAATCACCAGATAGCGGTCATTTTGATATTTTTTAATAAGTCCGTTCATCCGGCTTGCCCACAGATTGATTCGACGATCGATCTCACTGATGACAAAGGGCCGCTTGTCCTCTTTTGTTTCGTTCATGACATCATCGAAATTATCCACCTGCACCAGGGCAATCAGGGGCTTTTCGTCAGTGTAGAGAGATTTCAACTGGCTGTACCGAGATATATCCAGCCAATAGAGCATCAGGATGAATCGGTCACTGTGCTTGGGGTCATCCATTTTGATCAGGTTGCTCAAGACCCGGAAAACCCGGTCACCCACCCGCAGCTCCTGCTCAAAATTTCGATCTTCTATCAGACGCTGAAGATCAATTCCCGGCACCATGCCCATCAGATTTTGGTCCAAAGAGTCCCGGAGTTCCACCAGCTCTGAAAACCTGGAATTATACCAGGAGAGGTTCCCGTCGAAGTCCACCAGACACAGGGGAATGGGGACATTCAGAAGCGCATATCGGGATGCGGTATCGATTTCGCTGGAAAGGGAGTCAATGTACATCATCCATTTCTTGTTCCTGTCCCGGGTCGAGTGCCACGTATAGTAGAGCAGGTACACCAGAACCAACAGACCAATGCCGCCCAAGATAAGGTTCTGCGAAAACAGGATGAGGTCAAAAACACAGATGATCCACAGATAAACACGGTTGTTCGGTGTCAGAAGCTTAATGATTCGGTTTGCATTCATCCACGATCCCCCCCTGTTCGTCGCTGCTTTCTAAAATCCATTAAAACATCCGAGATGCCCGCAAGACCTAAGCCAATCGGCCCCGATAGCACCAGGAGGCCCACCAGGATAACCGCCTGCCATGGCAAGGGTACCTCATAGCGTTTCATATAATACGCACAAACACCCAGACCTTGAAACATGAACACGAAGGCCGCCAGATAGAACAGCGTGTCCACCAGAACCCGTCCCCCGTTCCACCCCGTAAATTCCATTGCGTATCCCATGAGAAACAGGAAAACAAAACCTTCAAGAATCCGTTGAGGCAACTGAAAGTCTGAAAGTGTCCCCAGAGAAATTACCGAAACGCCTCTATTTTTAAGAATCCATCGGGATAAAAAGAAATTCGAAGCGGCGAAGATGACTATGAGGTACAGCAGAAAGAAAGGAAAAAAGCCTGCCAGATCCTCCGCGGTAAATTTATCACCATAAGCACTGGCTTGGATTGCACTCTTCAGGTTATTCGCCACCGAGCTCAACAGAGTCGCGCCGGCACGGGCTTCATCGAACATACCCAGGGCCGTCAGCGAAAGACTGCTCCCCAGGATAAAAATCACACCCCAGAAGAGGGTCCGCGATACGGGGGCCGTTCGACGGATCATAAGCCCCTGAAGCTGGCTGAATAGACCGATCAACAGAAAAAAAGCCGTACCGCCCAGGAAACCCTTTTCGACGATGAACAGAACTGTCGTACCGATGATCATCACCCCCGCGTTGATTGGGGAGACCAGTACATTCAAGACAATGAGAGGAGTCGGCATCAAAAAAAACGCACCCAGAGAAAATTTCCCGCCCAGGGCGTTGGCAACCATTCCAATAAGAATCACCACCCAGAGAATCTTGTCCAGAGATGATCTCCCTTGATTGAACGGTTTCATGCCCGGCCTCCCTCGCTATCCACTGCTCCTATTATACACCATCCGACCCCTGACAGCGCGAAAACGGCCTGTTTTTCACCAATAAAAGTGGGCAATAAAAAAGAGAAGTGACCGAAATCACTTCTCTTTCTATTCATCAATCGTTTACAAAAGGTAGAAGTGCCACGATTCGTGACCGCTTCACAGCCATTGTCATCGCACGCTGATGCTTTGCACAGTTGCCTGTTACACGACGGGGAAGAATTTTCCCCCGATCAGTGAGATAACGTGAAAGCTTACGAATATCTTTATAATCAATGAAATCTGTTTTGTCTACACAGAAGTTACAAACCTTCTTGCGTTTTCTTCGCTTAATCATTGCCATTTTATTTCCTCCTTTCTAGAATGGGATGTCATCGTCGTCTTCAATGGACTGGAATCCGTCAGTGGAGAAATCTTCTCCGAAACTGTCGAGGCCTGAATCGCTGGCAGGGCGTTCTTTACGATCACCCGCACCGCCGATGAACTCGACATTATCTGCCACGATTTCAGTCACATATCGCTTTACACCAGTCTTATCATCATAAGACCGACTTTGAAGATACCCTTTCACCGCGACCTGCCGACCTTTGGCCAGATAGTTCGCTGCATTCTCAGCAGGCTTGCCCCAAACCACTACATTGAAGAAATCAGCTATCTTCTCCTTAGCGAAGGGTCGGTCTACTGCGATGGCGAAAGTAGCAACTGCCTTACCGCTTCCAGCGATAAAGCGGAGTTCCGGATCGCGAGTCAATCGACCCACCATGACCACACAGTTCATATGGATCCTCCCGGACTACTTCTCTTCACGATTGATGACAACGTAACGAATCACTTCTTCTACAATCTTGAAGTTACGCTCAAGCTCAGCAGGCAGCGTTGTGTTGGCCTTGAAATTGAAAAGGACATAGTATCCTTCTCGGAATTTCTCGATTTCATACGCCAGTTTCCGCATACCCCACTCTTCGACTGTTCCGATCTCACCATCCGCATTAACGATGGCTTTGAACTTTTCAATCAGCTCAACGCGCTTGGACTCTTCAAGATCTGGTCGGAGAATAAAAAGGCTTTCATACTTTCTCATGTGTTTACACCTCCCTATGGACATTTCTAATGGCCCCCGAAGGAGCAAGGAGATTGCTTTCGCAAATCAACGACTCATTATATCACTGCACGTATCCCAACGCAACTTTTTTTATATCCCCTTGAAAATTGGAACAGGCGTTTCCCGGTAAGTCCAAGGAAACGCCTGTCAGTAACACGTATGGATTATTCGCCCAATTCGGCCTTCAGTACTGCACCCAACCGCCGGATACCCTCGACGATCTTATCTTCCGGCATGTTGGAGTAATTCATCCGCATGGTGTTTTCATTGCCGCCGTTGGGAAAGAATGAGCCGCCCGGAACAAATGCCACATGCCTCTCCAAAGCCTTCACCATCAGGTCCCGTGCATTCATGTGCGCCGGCAGGACACACCAGGTGAAGAGCCCCCCCTCCGGATATGTGCATTTCACGGATTTCGGGAACTCCTGTTCCATCGTGGTCAGCATCAGATCACGGCGGCGGTGGTAGACCTGTCGGATTCGCTCAACGTGGGTGTCCAAATCGTACGTTTCCAGGTAGAGGTTCAGCTCCCGCTGGGACATGCTGTTGCTTTGGAGATCGGCGCCCTGTTTCACCGTGATGAATTTGTTCAGGACCTCCTCGCTGGCGTAGACCCAGCCGATCCGGAGACCGGGACAGAAGGTTTTTGAGAACGTACCGAGGAAAATGACGCGGTCCTCTGTATCCAGGGATTTTATAGACGGCAGGAACTCGCCTTCGAAGCGGAGTTCGCCATAGGGATTGTCTTCGATGATGGGCAGATTGAACCGATTAGCCAGCTCAATCAGCTTTTTTCGGCGCTCAAGTGTCCAGGTTCGACCGGTGGGATTTTGGAAATCGGGAATAACATAGATCATGCGGCCGTTGGGATAATCCTGGAACGCTTTCTCCAAGGCTTCCATATCCATGCCGTGATCATCTGTAGGAATTTCCACAAATTCGCATTGGTACGCTTTAAAAGCATTCAGAGCGCCCAGATAGCTGGGGCTTTCGCAAAAGACGATATCCCCGGGATTAAGAAAGATCTTCCCTGAAAAATCAAGACCTTGCTGGGAACCGCTGGTGACCAGGATATGCTCAGGATCAGCTGTAATTCCCACCTTGCTCATCCGATCGGCAATTTTCTGCCGAAGGGGCTGATAGCCTTCAGTGGTGCTGTATTGAAGCGCTTCCCGCCCCATCTGCTCCAGCACTTTCACGCTGATCAATTTCATTTCTTCCACTGGGAACAGCTCCGGTGCGGGTAACCCGCCAGCGAATGAGATGATTTCAGGACGAGCGGTCAGTTTCAAGAGTTCTCGGATTTCTGAGGCCTTGATGTGTTCCATTCTTTCTGCAAACTTGAGTGCCATGCGTTACACCTCCAGGTACGAATCAGGAAAAGGTTTGCCCAGACTCATTATAGCACCACCTAAAAGAATTTCAAAATAATCGATACAACTTCAAAATTTTTAGTATTTTCTAACGATTCACAATTTCTCCCTGCCGCAGGTGCTTTTTAATCCGCTTCTCAAGTTTGGGCCGTGTCACCCAGATTTCTTTCTGACAGGTCAGACAGACCATTCTGAAATCCATGCCTGTCCTTACGATTTGAAAACGGGTTCCTCCACAGGGATGAGGCTTTCGGGTTTCTACAATATCACCCAGTTGTATATCCAAGGGCATCTCAGGGCCTCCATTCCAATTCCTCATACTGCCGGGGACCTGACTCAACGCGGGTCACCCGGTACAGGTGCATGCCTTCGAACCCCTGATCCGCCAAATCGGAACAGGCTCCTTCCACGGCATCGGATTCCAGCATCAGGGACAGGCCACAGCTGGCGCTTAAATCCCTGGGGGTGGGAATCATGGTAACCTTGTATTTCACTTTCAACGCCCGCTCTGTGCGAATGGCCAGATGGGTGGATTCAAACGTGATCAGGTAGTAGGTCGTCATGATCTTATAGCCTGATGCTGTTCCGTGCGCCATTCATCAGTTCAACAATCGCATACATGTTGCCGACACCGCCAACGGAAAGTTTATCTTTCACTTTATAGTAATCCAGACAGGTTCCGCAGGAAAGGATCTGTACGCCTTCAGATTCAAGTTTCCTTAAATGCTCCAGCACGGGAGAATCCTCCAGGGTAAGGGTTACGCCGCTGTTCACGAAGAGGAGGGCCTTGGGATAGGGCTTTGTTTCCGTCAGGGTATACATGTATCCCTTCATCAGGATCTCACCCAACTCACGGTCACCGTTCCCAAAGAGAGGCGTGCCCACCAGGATCACCAGATCCTGAATCTCCGGCTTCTTCTCAGGGAGCATTTCTTTTGCGGGCTCCATGGCATTCTGATAAAGGTCTATATACCAAATTCCTTCACGCTCCATGACATGTGTCTCCACGTTTTGACTTTTTGCAAACTTGAGTATGTTCTCTCTGGCTGTCTCATTGTCGACAATGCTGGTGACGGTGGTTCCCCGATTTTCTTCCAGTGCCTTTTTCGTGAAAATCACCGGCTTTGGGCATTCCATGCCTCTGGCATCCACTTCGATTTTCCGTACCATATGCGACTCCTCCTATTTGAATGTGAAATCTATGAGTGTGAGCAGGTAATTATGCTGATACAGCCATCCCGCTACAGGACTGCCGGCAACCGATTTTGCCAAAAACCCTTCCGGCCGGAAAGCAATCCAAGGGGTTAGGATTGCCAGGATCACCCCGGTGAGAAAAATCCCTTCAGCGCCACCCAGGACCGTCCCCAACCCGCGATTGAGCAAGCTCAGCCCGGGCAGTTTAAAGAACCGGTCCAGCACCAGGGACATGACCTGAATGACCAGGATCATACCCACCAGCAAGGCAATGAAACTCAGCAGGGACAGCGTTGTTTCATTTAAGGTCACCAGGATCCCATTCGGTGAATCCCCCGAGGTGAGAAGGATTTTCTTGATGAATCCAGGAAGCTTTGACTGATTCAGAACGTCTGCCAACCGCACCAGAACACTCTGGGTTCCTTCTGGAGATACATGATTCAAAAAAGGGCCCAGCAGTGTTTTCTGAAATCCGGTAATCAAACCCGGCTCATTCCTGAGCCAGGCTTTCAGCGCGGGGTGCAGAAACCAGGCCCCTGCCGCTGCGGCTAAAATGCCGAAAAGCCTGGCCGCCGTTAGCCAAAAGCCACGGGCTCCCCCCCGGACGGCACAAAACAAAACCAGCGCCAAAATGATTATATCCATGATTTTCACAGGGGATTCCTCTTATCGATGCTTTCAGTGCTGACAGAGTCTCCATAAAAAATCAACAGATGCTTCGCATTCAGCCACACGATTTTTTCCGGTACTTTTGTCAGCTGGATTTCTGAATTCAAAATTCCTTTTTCAGAATAGATTTGAAGCCGCTGCCCCGAGACTGCAGCGACCTGATGTCCCTCTCCAGCCGCCATCAAGGTCAGTTCTCCTTTAAAAGGCAGGGAGAACAGCACTTTTCCATCCTGATTGTAGCACTGCAGAACTTGATTATCCTGCGCTCCGGTCTGGACCCGATCGACCCAAAAATTCTCCGGTCCATAGCTCACCGCCTGGTATCTGGCTGGTTCCCGCACGACCCAATGGTCTTTCATCTGCTGATCCAGACTGATCATGCGGTCATCCAAGACCACAATAAGCCGTGAGTTCATAAACTGCATATTCAAAAGGACAGCATCCCGAAAGGTTCTGGCTCCTGTCAATCTGCCACTGGAATCAAATCGATGGAGCGTGGATTCCAGGGTCCCGCCATCAGTTTTCAGTGTCGCAACGACTGTATCACCGCTGTCAGTATCGACCGTTGTCTTCAAAATGTGCTCTTCCTGAACCACTTGGGTCCCTAAAACCTTGCCTGAGCTGTCCGTCCATGTGTATTGGCGCAGGGAACGGTTTTCGAAAAGAATGCCGTTGACGCTTTCATAAACCTGACTGAAGGGCCCAGGAACCGGAACCTCGCCCATGAGTTTTCCCAAGAAGGAATATCGGAGAAGCTTCTCAGCATCTTCTGACTGCACGAATACGCCGTCATACGACGGAATAACGGACTGTGCCGGGTCTTTCAGTTCTTTAGACCACAACAGGGAACGATCGGACTTCAACGCTTTCAGCGCATGATCCGCCAGCATGAAAATCGTTCCCTTTTGCACTGTCACTTCGGTCTCCTGTGCAGGAAGCCCCAAAGCGGCCGAACGGGCTGCATCTTGTTTGCCTGCAGGAATCCAGACCTGTACAGCAGCGGTGATCGGTCCCCAGTAATAGAGCATTCCGGCAGTGAGGCAAATCAAAATCAGCAGCCTCATCTGCCGCAATTTTCGAGAAGAACGTCGTTTTGTTTTTTTAGCGTGTTTGCTCATCATGACAGCTTCCTGTTCCCGCTCTGGCATCTAACCACTTCTTAATCCTTTTCAACGCCTCGGCAGTGTCAACATCCCACTGCTCCTCCACTCCGCATAGCTCCTGATAGGCAACCGTATAAAGGCCACATTCTATCAGGGATCTTCCGCCCTGGTCTCCATCCAGCGAGAGCAGATGCCTGGCGAGAGAGCGGCTGAATAGAGCGGGCAGTGTCCTGTTTCCCTGCCAGGCAGCAGAAACAATCTGTGCCTTTGTTTTCCGGTGGGTCTCAATCACATGCAGTAAGGACTCTTTGGATATCAGCGGCTGATCCCCTGCAAGAAAAAGATAGCCCTCCGCCGATGGCAACATTTCAACCGCTAGGCGGATCCCCGCACTTTGACCTAAAAAAGCCCATGGGTTGTAAAGTGCTGAAACACCACAGGCTTCAGCAATATCCGATACCCTTGGATCCCTGTAGACAACGGTAATGCTCTCTATGCCTGTTTGCCTCGCCGCCTCAATGACCCATTGGATCACCGTCTTCCCTTGCAGGTCCACCAGCAGCTTGTCCTGTCCCATTCGCCTAGAAAATCCTGAAGCCATGATGACAAGATGAATCATCGCCACGCGCCTCCCGTCAGATTGCCGGCACCCTGTCGAACACATGCTGCAATCAGGCTCTCCGCAGCCTTCGAGCGGTAAAAATCCGTACATTTATTCAAGAGCAGGATTCTTTGGGCCTCAGCAGGTGCGTTCTTGAATAACCCCACGGGCGATCCGATCAATTTTACCAACATGTCCTCGTCAATCATCTGACCTGCCACACCGCCTGTAACCGCAAGAAATTCCTCTAAGCGATGGATCCACCGGTCGCTGAGTGCCTGACCAAAAGCATCCATCCCGATAACACCGATCACATGGGTTGAGTCCGCCGGAATGACCGGTTCATGGGATGCAGGCGCTTTTAGAGGCTTTCCCTTCGATCCATCGGCTTCCATTAAAATGATCTCAAATTGCCCTTCCTGATACATCCGATTCAGCCACTCGGAAGAAACACTGACCAATTTCCCGTTATCCTCCACACCTTCGCCAACCACCGTGATTGTCCCCGCAGGTATTGCATTGAGCAGCCGTGGATCCTGTGTTCCCAGGATGAGAAAATCTCGGGATGCCTCATCCGGTACATAGATCCGGGTGGTTGTGGTAACCAGGACCCTTAAGTTCAAGGCCTTGTAGCCATGGGCCAGCGCCAGCATGGTCGTCGTTTTTCCGCCTGCGCCGACGACTGCGATCATTGCAGGTCCCTTCTCGGGAAGTCCCAGCAGTGATATCAGGTCCTTAGCCAACGGGAGGCTCCTTTCGGGCAGGTCTGACACCGGGATATTGATAAAAGTAACACTTGATCCGACCATTGTAGATCTTCCTGTTTTTAGCGGCCTTTTGCCCATAGACCTTTTCGAAACCTTCAAAAGCCGTAATGGCATTAAGCGACCACGTTTCCATGGTTTTCAGTTTTTTTCCCAGCAAGGTGTATAGCGCGCTGACCTCTTCAATTTCTCCCATACGTTCCCCATAGGGTGGATTCGTGACGATAACGCCCCCTGTTCCATGGATAGAAAACGAGTCCAGATCCTGAATCTCAAACGTGATGCAGTCCTCCACACCGGCTTCTTCCGCATTGATCCGCGCAGTCTTGATGGCCTGCGGGTCTTTGTCCGTTCCCATGATTTGCAGGGGAAGATCCATTTTCATGGCGCTGTAGGCTTCTTTCCGTTCGCTTTTCCACAGCTCCGTCGGAATCCCGGGCCAAGTTTCCGAAATGAATTTGCGGTTCAATCCCGGTGCGATATTCCTCGCCATCAAGGCCGCTTCAATCAAGATTGTCCCCGTACCGCAAAAAGGGTCCGCCAGCATTTGGTTCGGCCGCCATCTGGAAAGCTGAACCAGTGCAGACGCAAGGGTTTCCTTTAGGGGCGCTTCATTGCCGCGCACCCTGTAGCCCCGTCGGTGCAGTCCTTCTCCGCTGGTGTCGATCATCAACGTCGCCTCATCCTTCAGCAGAGCGACTGTAATCGGAAATTTGGGGCCTTTTTCAGCAAACCACTCGATTCCGGTATGTGCCTTCATGCACTCCACAACCGCTTTTTTGGTGATCGCCTGGCAATCAGAAACACTGAAGAGTTTGCTTTTAACCGACTTGCCATTCACAGGGAATTCGCTGTCCCCACTAAGCCACTCTCCCCAAGGGAGTTTTTTTACACCTTGAAAAAGCTCTTCGAAGGTCTCTGCTTTAAAGGACCCTATTTTTATAAAAACCCGTTCTGCCGTACGAAGCCACAGGTTTGACTTACAGATCCCCTGGAGGTCCGCATCGTACTCCACGTACCCATTGAAAACTTCAACCCCTTCAAAGCCCAAGGCTTTGATTTCATAGGCCAGCACGCTTTCAATACCAAACGCGGCGGTTGCAATGCATCTTACTTTTTTCATATGATTCCCTCGCTGTCTATCGGATGACCTCATGGGATACGACGCTTGTCCATCCTCATGCGGTTAAAATGCGCATCGTACTTTCGGTCAACAATCGCACCGGATTGCGGCAGAAGACGTTTCCACAAATAAAATTATATCACAACTCCTCCGCCCCGGTGTCTTTTCAATACTGGCCGTAACAGGATACAGACAGGAGCCTCCGGATGTGTGTCCCTGCGTAAAAGCCGGCCCCTTTTCCACAAGGACGCCGGCTTTTTGAAATATGGCACAGCGCCTGTTGAACCGAGTTTGGTTTCACAGTCCCAGCCGTTTCTCCAGATATCTCCGCTTGTATATCAGTTGGCCCTGCTTTCCCAAACGATGAACAAAATCAAAATTCATCGAAGCGCCCAGAACCGACCCTACCAAAGGAACCGCCTGAAGTAAGCGATTCGCTACCAATGCCCTTGCAACATGAGCTGCGCAGAAAGCTGCCGCTTCCTGTGGGGGATAGTACCGTTCCCGCTGTGTCAGGGGAATATCCTCCCGCTTCATCCAGGCTTCAAGCAGTTTCATTTTCCCATAGATCATTTTCCGGTTTTCTGGATCCTCTATCAATGAAAAGGGTACCAGCATCAACAGATACACTTTCTCAAAGTAATTCTGGGCATCGTGTCCATATGCCTCACAGGTGTACTCCAAGGTTTCAACCGCGGTCCGCATCAGTACCGGAAGCTCCATCATCGCGACTGCGATTCCTCCGATTGCACCGACGCCACCGGTGAACGTCGCAAAAATACCGTTTTTTTGAACCGCTGACTTCACATAATTATCAATGACAGTCGTTCTAACCGTGAAAATTTCCTCCTGATCCGCTATTCCCAAACCCTTAAGGATCTGAAGCTTTCGGCTTTCCCGCTCGCGAAAGGGCGTATACTTCTTCAGATAACCAGCAAGGATCGGCTCCGTGGCCTTCGTTATTTCAAAGAGCAAATCCATATTCGTTTTATCTTCAATTAAATCGTTCAGCTTTTTTACGGATGGATTCAAAAGAGAGGGGACACTCTTCTCCAGTGTTCGGTTCTCTTGCTTCTGAAGCTGACGGTATTGGAGTACCAGGCTTTCTTCTCTCACACTTTCGCCTCCCGCTTAGCGAGCTCCATTCAAATGCTGTTCAATCAGTTGGTGAAGATGTTTCATATCGATAGGCTTTGAAATATAGTCGTCAAACCCATAGCTAACCAGGTATTCCTTTTCCGTTTTGATGACCTTTGCAGTGCAGGCAATAATCGGAGCACGCTTGCCGACCGCCTTTTTATCGATTTCATCGAATGCTTCAAAGCCATTGATCACTGGCATCATGATGTCCATCAACACTAAATCTGGTGAATGCGCAAAATATAAATCCACTGCCTGTCTGCCATTCTTTGCAAAAATCACATCATACCGATCTTTCAGCATGAATTTAAGGGTGATCCTGCCCAAGACCTCGTCCTCTGCAATGAGAATCTTCCTGCGCAAATCCATCTCCTGCGATTCTACGAGCGGGGGCTGAGTCTCTCTCTCCTGCTGTCTCTGAATTTTCCTTGCTTCAAATTCACTGACGGCCACGGGGATCTTTACAAGAAAGGTGGTGCCGATCCCATAATGACTTTCCACCGTAATCTGACCATTCATCAGGTCTGTCAGTTTTTTGGAGATACTGAGCCCTTGCCCTGCGCCGCTGAAGCTCCGCGTATTCACGCCGTCCACTTTTTCGCTTCCGCCGAACAGGCTGCTCACTTTTTCTTCCGGAATTCCGATCCCAGTATCTACAATTCGAAAAATCAACGTCCGCTGCTGATTCTCCGTGAATTCCGCATCACATAGGATTTCGATGTTACCAATTCGTGAGAACTTGATCGCATTATCGATGATGTTTGATAAGATTTGGCTCAGTCGGTACTTATCCAGAATCATCACCTCTGGAACTTGGCTGCTGATTTTGTAATCCAAGGTCAGCCCTTTTTGAACGGCAGCTTTTTCTTTACTGTTGAGTGTATGCTTTAGAAAATCTGAAAAATTGAATTCTTCTTCAATCAGCTGGAGCACACCCTGCTCTCCGCCGGATCGTGTCAAACGCCTGTCAACAACCTCCAGCAGCTGATCAGAAGCATCCCGAAGGTATTTCAGCAGTTCGCTCTGCTTCTCATTCAGATTGGATTGCTCCAAGAGTTGAATCATCCCGATGATCCCATTCATCGGCGTCCGTATTTCATGGGATGTATTTGAATTGAATTCGGATTTAGCCTGCTCCGAACTCCGGTTCTTATCCATCTGGGCAAGGGTTTCCTGAAGCGTTCTGATTGTCCCCTCTTTTTCAGTGAGCTGCGCTTGGAGTTCATCTAAGGATTGTTTTTCTCCATTCATTGAAAAACCTCCGGTTGTGTAGGACTCTGACTCCATTCATTATAACAAGTTTACAATTGCTTTTGTGGACAAAAAAAATCATCCCCATTTATTATAAAGGATGATTTTCTGATCTAAAATTCACGTCTGCCTTCTAGCGACTTTGCCAGCGTCACTTCATCCGCATATTCCAAATCACCGCCCACAGGAATCCCATAGGCAATCCGCGTAATTGAAATCCCCAAGGGCTTGACCAGACGGGATATGTACATCGCCGTTGCCTCACCTTCGATGGTCGGGTTGGTTGCCATGATGATTTCACGAATCTCCGGATCACCGCCTAGCCGACCCAGGAGTTCTTTGACCCGAATATCTTCAGGTCCGACACCATCCAGAGGAGAAATGGCTCCGTGCAGGACATGGTACATCCCTTTGTATTCTCGGGTTCGCTCCATGGCTGCAACGTCCCTGGGATCCTCCACCACACACAGCAGACCGGAATCCCTGGTAGTACTCGTGCAAATTCCGCAGGGGTCAACATCCGTATAATTTCCACAAATACTGCAATACCTTATTTTGGCCCGTGCGTCCAAGATTGCCTCCGCCAGTTCCTGAGGGTCTCGGCTTCGAGCATTCACCATATAGAAAGCAAGCCTTTGGGCCGTTTTTTTTCCGATTCCCGGGAGCCTTGAGAGAGACTCAATCAACCGCTCAATTGAAGCAGGATATATTTGCATGAAACCTCCTGAGTGTGGTGCTCAAGCCTTTAAAACATGCCTGGGAGGTTCATTCCGCCGGTGATTTTGCCCATTTCTCTGGCAATTTCAGTCTCTGCCGTCTTTAATGCCTCGTTTACAGCAACCATGATCAAATCCTGAAGCATTTCAACATCGTCTGGGTCCACAATGCTGGGATCCAATATAATTTCCTTCAGTTCTTTCTTTCCTGTAACCTTCACATGGATTGTTCCGCCACCTGCAGAGGATTCATAGATCTTTTCCTCAAGTTCCTGCTGTGTCTTCTCCATATCCCGCTGCATCTTTTGAACCTGCTTCATCATTTGGTTCATGTTTCCTGGCATTCCTGCCGGCATTTTCCCTTTCATGCTACTCCTCCTTAGAATTGATGGTTATCTTGTCTTCGTGGCCTTTGAAAAAATCCTTAACCTCAGAGACCAACTCTGGAGCGTTTGCCACAGGGGTTGCCTCCGCTGATTTCTGAACACAGCACAGTCTCACTTTTATACCCATTTGCTGCTCAATTGCCAGCTCTACATACTTTCGATTCTCTTCCTTCTCCATAGCCATGCGGTGAAATTCAAATTGTTCCTTGAATGTCACCGTTAACACCGGATTCTTGAACTCTGAAAGCTCACTTTCTACCATCAGGGCATAGGTAGAAATCCTGAGCTTCTTAAGAAGGGATAAAATCCCCGACCAGTTCTGGCTGAAACTCTGCAAATTAAGATCGCCTTCAACGATTGGAATGTTTCTCTCTTGATCAGCAGCAACCGGAACCGGATGTTGCTCTGCTCTTTCGTCAGCCCGGTTGGAAGACGACTTTTGAACCGCCGTGGCTGGGGGCTGTTCCTGAACTTTAGGTACAGGCTTTTGCAGGGAGGGCTGCTGGACCAATGCCGCTCCACTGGCCCCCCATTCATTGAGCCGTCTTTCCAGTGATTCTATCCGCATCATCACGCTGCTTTCAGGGAGGGAATCCACCTCGTAGATCAAGCGAATCAGACTCATCTCCAACAGTGCCCGTGGATGAGGTGTCCACTTGGCTTCTCCATCTAGCTTGGAGAATTGTGTGAGCCAACTCATCAATCTGCTCGTTCCAGCGCGTTCAGCCAAAGAGCCCAGCGCCGCTTGCATTTCCTTTGATACATCCAGCAGCTGCTCAGGCTTCTTTGAAACCTGTATGAGAAGAAGTTTTCTAAAAAACTCAACCATTTCACGGATCAGTTGATTTAAATCCTTTCCTTCTGAAACCGCATATGAAATCGCTCCCAGCAATGCATCCGGATTGCCTTCCAGCAAAGATTCTGTCAGATTGATCAGAAACTGGTCTCCGGACAAGCCCAGAATATCGAGTACTCTCTCATGGGTAAGGGGTCCTTCTTCAAAGGAGAGACAGCGGTCCAGGATGCTGAGGGCGTCGCGCATGGCTCCCTCTGAGCACTGGACAATCAGATGGAGTGCTTCCGCTTCGCAGGGGCGTCCTTCTTTCAGACAGATTTCCTGCAGGACATTCGTGACCGCTTCGTAGCTGACCCGCTTGAAATCAAATCGCTGACATCGGGAGTGGATGGTTGCCGGAATCTTATGAGGCTCTGTTGTCGCCAGGATAAAGATGATATGCGGCGGTGGCTCCTCCAGGGTTTTAAGAAGGGCGTTGAAGGCCCCTTTAGAAAGCATATGCACTTCATCAATGATATAGACTTTATATTTCCCATTGGATGGGGGATACTTCACCTGCTCACGAAGCTCGCGGATATCATCCACACCGTTATTCGACGCCGCATCCATTTCAAATACATCCATATTTGATTCTTCCAGGATACTGAGACAGTTAGCGCAAACATTGCAGGGGATATCCCCTTCCGTTGAGAGACAGTTGACAGCCCGCGAGAAAATCTTAGCAGTCGTTGTCTTTCCCGTCCCACGGGTCCCGCAAAAGAGGTAGGCGTGAGCAACCCTGCCTGAATGTATTTGATTCAAAAGCGTTTGGATGATTGCTTCCTGACCCACGATTTCGTCGAACGAAATCGGCCGCCATTTTCTATATAATGCAGTGTATGACATCAGATGCCTCCATATTGCGTTGCGTATTGACACTATTATAACATAGGAAGCACACGACAAAAAAACGCAAAGCAGGCTTTTCTTCAGGAACTCCCGCGGCACATGAAAGGGGCTGCTTACCGTTGCTTCCGTCAGGATCTGGCGGGGTTCACAGACTTCCATTGCGCGGGACCCAAAGAAATCCTGCTCTGCGTTTTACGCCGGCCCCTAAGGGCCGGCGCATTGTTTTTGGCGGAGAGCGCGGGACTCGAACCCGCGGGGCCGTTAAGCCTTACACGCTTTCCAGGCGTGCCCCTTAGCCACTCGGACAGCTCTCCATATTTGGTATTACTTTTGATGCCGTAACTGTTTGAAGAATTCACTGATGATCGCACTGCATTCTTCAGCTCTGACTCCTGAATGAACCTCAACACGATGATTCAGCCGCGAATCTGTCGGGATACCGTACAATGAATCCACCGCACCCGCTTTTTTATCCTGTGAGCCATACACCAATCGGTCTAAACGTGCCATAACGATTGCACCGGCACACATCGGACAGGGTTCAATAGTAACATAGATCTCACAGCCTGTCAACCGCCACCCCCCTAAAAACTGAGCCGCATTCTTAATTGCAAAAATTTCTGCATGGGCTGTAGGGTCTTTGTCGATTTCACGTCTGTTAAAACCACGACCGATCACCTGATCTTCTTTAACAATAACCGCACCGATCGGAACTTCTCCGATTAGCGCAGCTTTCCGGGCTTCCGCCAAAGCTTCACCCATAAAGCGATTGAATCGTTCCTTCAATCCGGCACCTCGACAATCTTAGCAAATTCTTCTGCGCATTGCAACCACTTTTATATCCGTCTAATTGGATATTCGTTTGTGAAAACCTTTAATTTGAACGTCTGTAAAGTGATTCGGCAAACTATAACACAGGAAAATTTTCTGTGGAATTCCGGATTACAGCTTTACAGAAAACCACAAAACCTTTTAACTGCAACAATTTTAAAATGGCGCACCCGAAAGGATTCGAACCTTCGGCCTATCGCTTAGGAGGCGATCGCTCTATCCTACTGAGCTACGGGTGCGTTTATGGTTATCAGGGAGCAACCCCTTTGAACCCCTCAATATATATGCTGGCACGTCTGTTCATCCAGATTTTATCTTCATCTGATGAAATCGGTGCAGAACTGCCATTACTCTTTACAATGATTCGCGATTCGTCAATCCCTTTACCCATCAGAACCTGAGCAACTACCTGAGCGCGCTTCAGCGATAAATCCGTTCCGAACTCAGAATCCTTGGCGCCGGGAAAACCATGAATGTTCCCCTCAATCACAATCTTATGCGTCGGATACTTTGCCAGCTGCTCTACAATTACCGACAATTTCTGAATTTCTCCCGCCTTTATCGCCCATTGATCTGGATCGAAATATACGGCTGCAGTAATCTGCTTGAGTTCTTCCTGAGAAAGTGCACCCTCCGAAGAGGCTTTAACACCTTCCCCTTCTGTTGATTCTGATTCGGCATTAACAGAAGCTGCTGTTTCAGGTTTTGCTGGTTTTGTTTGATCGTTCAGTGAAGGGGATGCCTGATTTTGCGGTGTGGCTGGCTTACTGAACTGACCTGAATATCCTACTGCAAAAATAGCTACAAGTATGACGGTTACCAGTGCAACCTGACCTTTGACAGTGAGTCTATATTTCATGCCACCACACCCTTAGGTCCTTATTTTTTTCCTTTGATGAACTCAACGATATTGATTACCTTTTGAATCTCATATTCCAAGGCCGAGTTCTGATTCTCTTGAAATTTCAGTCGGTTCTGGATATCTTTTCGCAGCTCATCAATCCGTTTTTCAAGTTCACGGATCGTGCCTTCGTTTTTAGCATTTACCTGCTCAGTCACCTGTACCGTCTGCTCCAAAACATTGTTCAGTGCATCAATCCTTTGGTAAGCATCATTCAGAAGATCTTCGATTTTCATCTCCGAAGCCTTCATGATGTTTGTAACAGATTCTCTTTTGATATCCGAAGGCAGATTTTCAGGAAGCGCCTTCATAAGAACATCTACCATAAATACAGTATCTCTGACATTCCTATTCAAATTCGCTTTCCGGTAGACATCGTCAACAGTCATGAGCTTATCTCGCTCATATGATTCAATCAGGACATCTAGCTTTTCTTCGATTTTCTGAACCTGTTCCTCTTCTGTTGACATTGGGATAAAATTATCCAATTCCGAAAAGTCCACCGTTTCTTCTTCAACCGGTTCAACTAAGCCAAGTTTTTCAAAGATGTTTCGTTTCGTTGCCAATTGACAACCCTCCCATAAATAGGGCTCTCACCCCTGAATCAAAGATCAAACCCTTACTCATTATAAATAAAAAGCTGGACTAAAGCCACCTTTTATTCACGCATCACGACCCAAGTGTCATGTATTTTTTCCACAAAGGACGCACTTGACTTATTCCACTTAACCAGCCGCTGTAAGGACTTCAATTGCAGTTCCTTTCTCTCAATCTCGTCTTTTCGCACTTTTATCAAGTGACTGACGCTCTCAAGGTGCTGCAGTAAATCTGTACAGTGCATGTCATAAGCCTGAAGAACCATGGCTTGACTTGCTTTCAAAGCGTCCTGTAAATCAGATGCCGATGCCGGTTCTTGGCTGTCAGTCTGTAAATCTGCCTCTTCCTGCACTGAACTGCTTAGGGAATGCTTAAGGATCTCAACCCCTGGTTCTTCGATATATGCAATATTGCTCCGATATCTTATATAAGGCTTCAGTTCTTTCTTCAGCAACTCCATTTTTTTATAAATGGTCACCTTGCTAACTCCCAACATGCGGGACACTTCAATAACTCGATGCATCAACTCACCCTTCACTTTCTGCCTGCACCTGGGAAGAATCCAATTTGACTCGGTGGTGATTCATTTTGCTTCTGCAACCGCATCGTCCCTTCCAATTCATCTTCCTGACGGATCCGCCTGTCTAAATCTTCCTTGAGAATCTGCATATAGTGGAGGATGGCATCATCCAATTTTCTGCTTTCCATATTGAGACGGTGAAGTTCGCTTCGACTTTGATTCAACCGATCTTTTAGATTTAACAGTTCTAACTCCCGTCGATCTATTTCCGATAACGATCCACAAAAATCTTCGCTGGAATCTTCATCGATAGCCTCTACGGTATAAGGGAGTTTAGCCATCGCCAGCTGTTCTTCTTCAAAAACATGCTTGAGGATTAACAGTCCGGAATCGGATATAACCGTCACGCCATTTTCTTTGTGAGTGAATGGTGCCAACTCCAGTTTATGAATAATCAATTTTTCATGGATCTGAACTGTGCTGACGTTAAGCAGTTCCGCGAGCCTGGCTATTCTGTGCAAATCTCGCCTCCTGTAAAACAGTTAATTTACTGTTAATCAGATAGATGTTATACCGCAACGCTGCAAGGACCTCCGGGTATCAAACGGCAACCACTCTCGTGTATGTCCAGCAACGCCTGAATTGTTCGCTAAAGATAGTATACCTTATTCCTTGAATAATCTAAAGTTATTCATTTATTTGATTTACAGGTTTACATTACTGGCTGAACCGATTCATAATGGCTGACTTTTTCAATACGGAAACAGTTCACACCATGTTCCCTCGCGATAGCGTCTTGATCTGGCAGAAGAGCATTCGGAAAACAGTGAATGTAGTCCTGTTAAACCACTGCAAATAAAGGAAACATGATTTTTATCCACACCCATGTAACTCTTTTGTCTCTTTGATGTTCTCGCTCATCCGCCTTCTAAAACCCCTGTTTCTCCCTATTCTTTATCGCTCGTGCAAATAAAAAGAAGAAAACAGTCACATTTACAAGTTTACAGTTATAGCTACAACCTTTTTATTCACTTGTTTTCAAGTGTGATTTTTTGTTTTATATCTCGCAGCTATCCTGCCGTCGCGCTGAAAAGCATAGACCCCATCACTTATAATCATCCTCCTGATATCCAAGGGATTTTGAAGCTCCAGATTTGAATCTAGAAAGCAGCAGTGCTCCAGCTTTATGGATCAGGCTGGCATAAAATCATTCTCTCCCGATTAAAATTAGTGTCTCGTTTTGGAACATCAATTTTGGCTAATTTTAACTGCTTCAAAATGACACACGCGCATTAAGGAGTTACCGATTGTTTCATTTCTTCTACTTCGTCTGGTTTTGATTTAATTTCTGTTCCATTTTGGGTCACTTTTATTCCGTATCGCTCCATTTTTCGATAAAGCGTACTTCTTCCAATGCCTAAAAGCTTTGCCGCTTGAGAAAGGTTTTCTCCTACGGCCTCAATAGCTTTAGAAATTGCCTCGCATTCTATCTTCTCTAAATTGTATGATGTGTTTTCATCATCAGGCGTGAAAATCTCGTTTTCAATACGAAGCACATGCCCCTCATCAAGTGTCTCTTCTCCGTTATAACGATAAATAATCAGCTGTATTGCCCGTTGCAACTCTCGGACGTTCCCTGGCCAGTCGTATTTTGAAAGTCTTTCATAGAATGATGCCTTTCTTTTATAAAGTACAGGGTCTTTAGGGTACATGACCTCTTTCATTAGATAATCCACCAGCAATCCCAAATCTTCTTTTCTTTTTCTGATTGGAACAGTTTCGATTCGGTTGCATACCAGACGGTTATATAATTCTTCTCGAAATAATCCCCGCTGAGTCAAAAGCAATAAATCTGCCTTGCTGCTCGTCAATAATCGGACCTGGGTATGCCTGATTTGATTGGAACCAGCCTTTTTAAACTCCCCTGTGTCGATATATTTCAGAAGCTTTCCTTGAATTTGCAAAGGCAATTCGCCAATATTATCCAAATGAACCGTGCCACCTTCAGCGAGCTCAAAAATTCCCATGCGCCCTATATCCAAACCGTAATCATCATCATTTACAAGGCCAAACAGCTCTGCTTCAACCGCTCTTTTCGGAATAGATGTGCAGTTTAGATAGTAGTAAGGACCATCGCACCGCTTACTCTCTGCGTGTATAACCTGGGCAAGAACTTTTTTACCGGTTCCTGTTTCTCCTGTGATCATGCAGGGAAAATCAGATTGAGCAGCCATTCTAATCTGTCTTCTGATTTCCAGAATGGCGGTGGAACACCCGACGATATCGTTCATCCGATAGCTTGAACGCATGCCAACCCACTGATTCACCTGAGTTCTAAACCTCCCTAAATCTGAAAACTTAACCATACCCATTTTGACGGCACCCGTTTCATTGAAAGAGACACACTCCAGCACTGCAGGCTCTAAGCCATTTGGGCCGTCATAATACCCCTCCAGGATACGCCCTTTGCACTTTCCATTCAGCAGCGCCTCCAACTGAGTCGGTTGATCTAAACATATCAATTCCCTGATGTTGAATTGTGCCACACCTAAAATTTTATGCGCATACACTTGTTCAGCCACCTTATTCCCATGAAGAACCTGGCCATATCTATCAAAACAAAGCACAGCCTCTGGCAAAGCATCCAGAGCCGCAGCATAGTGATCTTTCAATTGTACTACCACCTGATGCGAATTAAACAACTGCATCGATCCCGTAATCAATGAACCCAAGTGTTCCAAACGCTCTACAACGTCTTCTCGATTCGTGTCAATGGGTATGACGGCAGCAATCAAAGCCCGGAGCGTGTTATCCTGATCAAAAATAGGCACACCTATAGACTGTATGTTTTGAATTGATTCTAAAAAGTGTTCTGCTCCTGTCACTGCATAAGAATACCGCTGTTGCATAGCCAGTGCAGCACCGTTGGTTCCCAATCGATCTTCCGTAATCGTCACACCTTGGCGGTATGCAAAATAGTCGTTTTTTTGGATCCAATCAACTAGGATTAGTCCATTTTCGTTTGCCAGTGCAAGATTCACATCTCCATACCCACTGACAGCCATAAAATTCTCAAAGTAGGGTGCGGCGGCCTGAATCAACCCTTGAGCATTGTTCCGCGCTAAATGATACTCCTCCGGGGATACCGGAAGATCCTTCATTTTTAAAGGTGTAACCCCAAGCAATTGACATCTAGCCCAAGAGAGTGAAATTTCCGGTCGCAGCACTTCCCGTCGCAACATCCCTTTTGTGGTAAACAAGCGCCAGGCTTCCTTGATTCTGCTGTCCTCATATAAATTGAACATGTTTTGAAATTCCTCCGTTTGCAAGGTGCACTTCTACGATTCATGCTCAATGATTAAACAAACCATCCACCGCACATCGAATTGGAGATGAATTTTTTATAAATACATGCCCCAATCATCACATGCTCAAATTCGCCCCATATTTCCTTTTGAGCGAATTTTTATCATCGAATGACACTACGTGCCAACACACTTGTTTTTGTTCGATATGGGGAGCGAATTATAGTGGGTTTATGTCATTATTTGACATTATATAAATTTTTCTCACAGGTTTTTCAATGTTCATTAATTTCCCACGAGTCAACTCTCCATCCATATTAATATTCAACTCCGCTTCTGAGGCGATTTGAATATTCTGCCCTTTAAATATTTCTACTTCGGGTTCGGTTATATGAGTTCCTTCGTATAACCGCGGAAGCAACCATAGCAGCCTTCGTTTCTTCATTTTATTGATCACAATGAGATCATAGAAACCATCAGAGGGATTTGCCATTGGTGCAATCTTCATGCCACCGCCATAATAGCGCCCATTTGAAATCGCTACTAATTCAATTCTTCGATGATATACCTGGCCGTCAATAGTCAGTGTGATTTGAATAGGTTCATACGTTATGATTTCAATGATACTTGCAATCAAATAAGCGAGAGGACTTTTTATCCACTTCTTTACCGATTGGGTTCTCTTTACAATTGCTGCATCAATCCCTACGCTGGCGATGTTTAGAAAACCCGTGGAATTGCATCGCCCTATATCTACATCTTTAACAGCGTCACTTGTAAGAGCTATCATCAGCGCTTGGTTAATGTCCAAATCTATACTCTGAGATCTGACAAAATCATTGCCTGTACCACAGGGGATCACACCAATGGGAATGGCGTGATCCCCTAAAGCATTCACCACTGCTAACAGCGTCCCATCACCGCCAACGACAATGATTTCCGTGAAACTTTCTGCTTTCGCTTTCTCAACACCCGCCGAAATATCTGCATGATCTTGAGTGATATATATTTCATATCCTATTTTCCCTTGAGTCCAAAGCTTTTCAATCTTTGATTTCAAATGCTTTCCTTCTTTTTTACCTGCTTCTGGATTGACTATAAACAGAGTTTTGCGCATAAATCCCTCAACTTGTTTCACGTGAAACACAAACTACAGATTATAGATTCACTCTGCACACAACAAGTTGATGATCCTGTCCAAATCATCCTCGTTGAAGAATTCAATTTCGATTTTTCCTTTCTTCTTGCCGCTTTTGATCTTTATCGGCGATGAAAAGCGATCATTCAAGCGCTTCTCCACATCAATATAGTCCACTGGCGAGATATTAACTGGTACAGCGCTCTTTCTCTTCCCCGTTAAAGTCGCAACAATTTTTTCGATATCTCTCACACTCAGATTTTCTTTAATAATCCGCTCAGTTAACTTCCGCTGCAGTACGGGATCATGGACAATTGCAAGCGCGCGGCCATGACCGCCGCTGATCTCATCCTTTGCAATTTGGTGCTTAATATCCTCTGGTAACGCCAGAAGGCGTATAATATTTGCAATATGCGATCGACTCTTACCAACAACCTTTGACACTTTATCCTGAGTATACCCATATTCTTCGATCAATGAATTGTATGCCAGGGCCTCTTCTATTTGATTCAAATCTTCCCGTTGAAGGTTTTCTATTAATGATATTTGTACCAACTGATCATCTTCTAGATCTTTAACAACTGCGGGAATTTCCTTTAGTCCTGCCATTCGCGATGCGCGCCATCTGCGCTCACCTGCAACAATCTCGTAACCGTTATCGATGGTTTTAAGGATAATGGGCTGTAAAACGCCATGCTCCTTAATCGACTCGGATAGTATTTGAATGCGTTCCTCATCGAAGTATTTCCGTGGTTGATCCCGATTTGGCTTAATCAAGTTGATGTTCACTTTTCTGACACCAGATGTTTCACGTGAAACAACTTGCTCACTGTGCGTGATGAGAGCACCCAATCCCTTTCCCAACCCGCGTTGCTGTTTGATATTCATGCTTGCTCCTCCCACTTCAGAAATTCATGTGCAAGAGCCATGTATGCTCGTGCGCCCTTAGATCGTGGATCATAACTGATGATTGGCATCCCATAGCTAGGCGCTTCAGCCAAACGGATGCTCCGTGGGATCACTGAATGATACACTTGATCTCCAAAGTACTTTTTAACTTCATCTTGAACCTGTATGGATAAATTCGTTCGTCCATCATACATCGTTAATAGAATCCCTTGGATCTGCAAATCCTGGTTAATGGACTGTTTGACAAGCTGATACGTGCTCATCAGCTGGCTAACCCCTTCCAAAGCATAGTATTCGCATTGAATGGGGATCAATACGCTATCTGCAGCTACCAATGCATTGATTGTGAGCATTCCTAAAGACGGGGGGCAATCGATAAGAATATAATCGTATGCATCCTTCAACGCGTTGACTATCTCTTTCAATCGCTGCTCTCTGCTTTCCAACTCAATCATTTCAATCTCAGCACCCGCTAACTGCATATCTGACGGAATGATATCCAAGTTTTCAATCATCGTTGAAACAACAGAATCCTTCGGGGATCGAATGCCTAGCAGGGCTTCATAGATATTCCGCTCTCCACCCTTTTCAACGCCCAAACCGCTGGTTGTATTCCCTTGTGGATCATTATCAAGTACAAGGACTCGCTTTCCGAGCAATGCTAGACAGGCGCTCAAATTAACATTGGTCGTTGTTTTACCGACACCGCCCTTTTGATTGAATATCGTAATCACTTTTCCCATGCCTTCACCCCTTCAATATACTAATCTCATCTTACATGAAAAAAGAAAAAGCTGCACGCTTTTTCTTGAATGTTTTTCCATATATTTCTATAATGGTGATTTATCAATCTTTGCAGAAATACGGGGATAAATTCCCGGTGTCGGCTGCGTTTTCCGGATAATAATCAAAACCCTTTGGAAATCTGTATCAGGAATCGTAACAGGGAGGATCTCTTCAACCTTCCCTCCCAATTTTTTAAGCGCCTCTTTGGACTGCGCAATTTCCTGCTCATAATCGCTGCCCTTTTGACTGATGAAAACCCCGCCGACTTTTACATAGGGGAGGCAATATTCACTCAATACGTTCAACTTAGCAACGGCCCTCGCAAATGCATAATCGTAGACCTCACGGTGCTCTTTTTTACGTGCACACTCCTCTGCCCTTCCATGGATTGCTTCAATTCCATTTAAACCCAAGGCAGTGATCACTTCATTAAGAAAAGTAACACGTTTGTTCAATGAGTCCATCAGCGTAACAGTCAAACCTGGCTTCGCTATTTTTATGGGTATTCCTGGGAATCCGGCACCTGTACCGATATCTATCAATTTCCCCTTATCCATTTTCAAGGGAAGCACACAGGTCAAGGAATCAAGAAAATGCTTGTTTTGAATATCACGTGGATCCGTAATCGCTGTTAAATTCATCCGTTCATTCCAAATAAGCAAAAGCTCCTGATATCGCTGAAATTGGTCCACCATGAGATCATTCAAGTCTATGCCCATTTTATGAGCCTGATTCTTAAGATTTTCAGACATTTTTTGTTCCTCGCCTTCTCAGCTGTTCCAGGGCAACCATCAGGACCGAAATGTCCGCAGGGGAAACACCTGAGATCCTGGAGGCCTGACCGATTGATTCCGGCAAAATACGCATCAATTTTTGTCTTGCCTCGATCCTCAAATTCGTAATGGCGTCATAATCAATCCCGTCTGGTATTTTCATGCGCTCTAAACCACTGAATTTATCAACCTCTGCCAACTGTTTCTTAATATACCCGGCATATTTAATCTCCGTTTCAACCAGCAGCATAATTTCACGGTGCAGGGGAGGTCTTGTCACATCAACAGGTTCTAATAAAGAATAATTCAACTCGGGGCGCTTTAAAAGGTCTTCCAATGAGAGGGATTCTCTGATCAAGCTACAGTTTAAACCTTCAAGAATCGGATTGATAGACTGCATCTTAATCTTCGTTGATTTCAAGCGAAGTCTCTCATTCTCAATAATTTCACACTTTTGCCGATACCGGTTATACCGTTCATCAGACACCAACCCAATCCGCCTGCCAAATTCCGTCAAACGAAGATCTGCATTATCCTGGCGAAGCAGCAATCTGTACTCACACCGGGATGTCATGATCCGATAAGGCTCATTCGTCCCCTTTGTCACAAGATCATCAATCAAGACCCCAATATAACCATCGCTTCGACTTAACACAAATGGCTGATTTCCTTGAATCTTCAGTGCAGCGTTAATACCGGCAATCAACCCCTGTGACGCCGCTTCTTCATATCCGGATGTACCGTTGAACTGCCCTGCGCAAAAAAGTCCGTTGATTGATTTCAATTCAAGGCTGTGGGTCAGCATCAAAGGATCCACACTATCATACTCGATGGCGTAAGCAGGGCGCATGATTTCAACATTTTCGAGCCCCTTAATCGTACTCATAAAGCCCAGTTGAACATCTTCAGGGAGGCTTGTCGACATCCCCTGCACATACACTTCATTGGTATGAAGCCCTTCTGGTTCTAAGAACAACTGGTGCCTTTCCTTATCTGCAAATCGATTGATCTTATCTTCAATAGATGGGCAGTAGCGAGGTCCTGTACCTTCTATCTGGCCGCTGTACATAGCGGATCTATGGATATTGCGACGAATCAGATCATGGGTCTGCTCATTGGTATACGTCAACCAGCAAGAAACCTGTTCAATATCCAAGGAGTCATTCATAAATGAAAATGGGATGATGTTCTTATCCCCAGGTTGCTCAATCAATGCGTCATAATTCATGCTTCTTGAATTGATCCGGGCAGGGGTTCCCGTTTTGAATCGACGGAGTTCAAGCCCTAAATCCTTCAGATCAGAAGACAATTCCAGGCTGGGTGCCAAACCATTGGGCCCCGAGGTAAAACTGTTTTGCCCAATGAATACTTTGCCGTTCAAATACGTCCCCGCAGCGATGACCACTGCCTTGGTTTGGTATTTGCCCCCAGTCCGTGTTACAACACCTGTAACTTTCCCGGCTTCTACGGAAATTTTAACCACTTCAGCCTGCCGGATCCAAAGATTCTCCGTATTTTCAAGGGTATGTTTCATCTCTGTATGGTATCGGTGCTTGTCCGCCTGTGCACGTAACGAATGAACCGCAGGTCCTTTTGCAGTATTGAGCATCTTGCACTGAATCATCGCCTTATCGATGTTAATCCCCATCTCACCACCCAAGGCATCCACTTCCTTGACAAGGTGTCCCTTCCCAGTACCCCCAATAGAGGGATTGCAAGGCATCATGGCAATGGAATCAATATTTATGGTAAATATCAGAGTCCGCATCCCCATCCTGGCGGATGCCAGACCCGCTTCACATCCTGCATGCCCTGCGCCAATGACAATCACATCAAAGTCGCCTGCTTGATAAGTTTCCATCATGTCTCCTATTTCCCCAAGCAAAACTGACTGAACACAGATTCAATCAGATCCTCAGAAACCGTTTCTCCTGTAATCTTACCCAGTAAATCAAATATACCTCTCAAATCCATTTCAATCAGATCATAGGGTTGATTCTCTAAAATCCCTTTCTGCACATCATCTAGCAACACCATTGTCTCCTCAAGGATACTTTGATGTCTCACATTGGTCACGAAGCTATAACCAGAGTTGTGAACGGTGTTGTGATTCACCGCTTCTTCAATAGCCTCCTCAAGGGTGGACAGGCCAATATCATTGGCTGCTGAAGTCCTTATAATTCTGGCTTTTGGAACCAACTCAAGAATAAGGGATTCACTTATTCTCGGGTTCAAGTCGGATTTATTCAAAATGATGATTGCTGGCTTATCACATACCTTTTCAAGGAGGTCCCTATCGTCCGCTGTCAACTGCTCCGACATATCTAAAACCGTCAGTATCAAGTCAGCTTCCTGATACCGTGCCAGCGTTCGCTCCACACCTATTCTCTCAACCAAATCCTCGGTGTCACGAATGCCCGCAGTATCCATCAACCGGACAGGAATTCCTCTGACATTGAGATACTCCTCTATGACATCCCGTGTCGTACCAGGAATTGCTGTGACAATGGCTCTTTCTTCTTGTAGAAGAGCATTCATCAACGAGCTTTTTCCTACATTCGGCCTGCCAATCAACGCTACTTTCAAGCCTTCCCGAAGAATTCGCCCTCGGCCTGCATCCCTGATTAGGCTTCCCACTTGGTTCCTGATCGCTGCGACTTCTGGACTGATCTCATCATAGGTTATCTCAATAATGTCTTCTTCCGGGTAGTCGATGTTCACTGCAAGGTGCGTAATCATGCGCAGCAGTTCAACCCGCATGGTGCTAATTAAATGTGATAAGTTCCCCGACAGTTGCAGCAGAGCCGTGTCAAAAGCAAGGTCGGTTTTGGCCTGAATCACATCCATAATTGATTCCGCCTGACTCAAATCCAAGCGACCATTCAAAAATGCCCGCTTGGTAAATTCACCAGGCTCAGCCTGCCGAGCTCCGGCGGTTAGCACCGCTTTATAGACCCGTCGAAGCGCAATCGTTCCGCCATGACAGTGGATTTCAGCCATGTGCTCCCTTGTATATGATTTGGGGCCCTTGAAAAAAACCACCAAGCCCTCATCCAATGTTCTTTCACCTTCAACAATATGACCATAGTAGAAATGCCAAGGTTTTAAAGTTTCTCCAGGCCCATTTAAGAATTTGAAGACATGTCGTATGATTCTTTCTGTATCATCCCCAGATAGGCGAATGATTCCAATCGCCGATTCACCCGTTGCTGTTGAAATTGCGCATATTGTATCCATCGTAATCCTCTTTCATTTGTCCTCAAACTAAATACAGAAAAGCCCAGTTTTCACTGGGCTTTTAACAATTGTTCCACTAAGCTTGTCTTGGCGCCCTTCTGGGTCGGTGCGCACTTCCAGATTGCTGGGACGCACTTTTGTTCAGTGAAATCACCACTTTTCTGAATGGCTCATCACCTTCACTACGCGTACTCACGAAATTGTTATTCTGCAATGCGGAATGAATGACCCGTCGTTCATAAGGGTTCATAGGCTCAAGTGTAATATCCTTGCGATATTGTTTCGCTTTGTGAGCCAATTTATGGGCCAGCTTGACCAACGTCTCTTCACGTTTAACACGATAATTCTCTGTATCCAATATGACACGGATATAATCCTCATGGCCTTTGTTGACAACGAGACTCACCAGGTATTGCAATGAGTCCAAGGTTTGTCCTCTCCTGCCGATAAGAAGAGCCATATCTTTTCCCTCGATACTGATATTCAACGTCTTCTCTTCTAGAGTCGTTGAAATTTCTGCATCAAGATTCATTTTATCAAAAACCTTGCTTAAGAAATCTACTGCACGGGTTTCCGGATCGTCTACTACAGTAACTTTAACTTTTACCTGCTTACTCTTGAATATGCTGAATATTCCCTTTGAATTATCCTCAAAAATTTCAACTTCAACTTTATCACGTGTCGTGTTCAGTTGGATCAATGCCTGACCAATGGCTTCATCTGAATTTTTTCCGATAATCTCCACAGTTCTCATAGGGTTTTTACCTCCCTTGTCAGCCTGGTCATGACGACCTGCTGGACAATTTGAAACAGCGTACTGACTACCCAATAAAGTGTAAGTCCTGCTGACATTGTAACACCAAAATAAAGAATCATAAGCGGCATCATGATGTTCATGGTCCGCATCGTCGGATTATCCGCTTGACCTGCAGTCCCCATCGTCTTCGTCTGCAAGTATGTCAGGATTGCAGCCAAGAAGGGTAAAACACCTGGCAGGGTCCGATAAAATTCTGAAGCCTGCATCAGATTATACATCGTGTCCGGAACCGTAAGGTTCTGCATCCATAAGAAAGGAGTACTGATGGCCGTCTGGCCCAGATCATGGATAGCTGGATTATTGAAGACAAATTTCATTGGATCCCGTAAGGCATCGAACATACCCAGAAGAATGGGCATTTGAACGATAACAGGCAAGCAGCTGGCAAAAGGGTTCACCTTATGCTCTTTATAAAGTTCCATGGTTTTAATATTCAACGTTTCTTTATCATTATGGTATTTATCCTGAATTTTCTTCAGTTCCGGCTGTATCTTCTGCATTTCTTTCATTGCAACAATTTGCCGATATGTCAGAGGCATCAGGAGTAATTTAATCAAAATGGTAAAGAGCACAATCGCTAGGGCATAATTTCCTACCATACTGAAAATATATCCTAGTACCGGGCCCAATACTTCTGCAACTATCTTCACAGTTTTCCTCCTAAATACATCCAGTTATTTTAAGGGATCGTAGCCTCCCGGATTAAAAGGATTACACCTCAAAACCCGCCATATGGTCAGTCCCATACCTTTTATCGCACCATACCGCATCAAAGCCTGTAACGCATACTCTGAACAGGATGGATAGAAGCGACAGGTCGGACCGCCTTTTAACGGTGACAAGACTACTCTATAGATACGCACTAAGAGGATCAGCAGATATTTCATTGCGTATCCTTCCTCACCTTATTCAAAACCTGAGTCAAATGTTTCTCAGTCGTCTTAAAATCTGCCTGATTCATCCTGACTCTTGCTATCAGTACTAGATCCAGTCCGCTTTTCAGCGTCAAGGGCGTTAGCCTGAATGCTTCTCGAATCAATCTTTTGGCACGGTTTCTGACAACGCTGTTTCCTACTTTTTTACTGACCGAAATTCCCAATCGGTTGTACCCCGTATTGTTTCTCATAAAATAGAGAACCAGGTACGGAGTAACAACTGATTTTCCTCTTGCATAAACCTTTTTGAACTCTTCATTTTTCTTTAACTTTTCAGCCTGTTTCAACTTGATTCACCGTGTTTTGACCGATTGTAAAAAAGACCACAATTTGCGGTCTTATGCAGTCAAAACTTTTCTTCCTTTTCTACGGCGTGCTTGGAGAACATTCCGGCCGGATTTTGTTTTCATGCGTTTTCGGAAGCCATGCTCAACCTTACGTTGTCTTTTCTTGGGTTGATAAGTACGTTTCATTGTAAAACACCTCCTTAAATATAAATATTCTATTGAACAGTCATTGTTCGTCCTGAAAACTCTGCTCTGTAATTATAACTTCTCATATTTCCCCTGTCAATAATAATACGTTCCTGCTCGGCCTATTAGATTGAAATAACAGCGCTGCCTCAACTATTTAAAATGACAATCGTGTATTTCCAATGATGAAGGCCTGTGGATAATTTATCTCACTTCAATTGAATTTGACCTTTTATTCTGCTATGATAGTACCATGCATGTGGATAAGTGACTAAAATACGGTTTAAATACCGATTGCGCGTATGATGTGGATATGACCGTAGGTATCCACTCTTTATTGGCTACATGGGGCTTAAAAGCTGACTTATCAATTGATAGAATGGGTCAGTTTCTTTATGTTTCTAAGCCTTTTTTCGCGCATTTATACCGATTTATCCACATTCAGACGCTTTTAAACTTTATCAACAATACTATCAACCCCCTGTGGATTAACAGGTGAAACGTAGGAGGATCTGTTTTGAGTAGCACCGTTCATTCTATCTGGGAAAAGGCACTGCAAATCATTCATACAGAATTACCTGAAGTCAGTTACAATACCTGGCTTAAGACTCTTGAACCTTTCTCTATTCAAGATGATCTCTTTATTTTAACGGTTCCTAACAGTTTTAATAAGGATATTTTGGAGTCGAGATACACAGGACTCATCATCAATGCGCTGAAACAATCCACTTCTAAAAACTATCGGGTTGAATTGATCCTCCCCTCCAGCGCCCAAGACTATATTGACGCTGCAACCATCAAAAGTAATTCAGATTTCGAACCTCCTCAACTGAATCCCAAATATGTTTTTAATGAATTTGTTATCGGGTACAGCAACCGTTTAGCTCACGCAGCCTCTCTTGCGGTATCGGAATCTCCCGCTAAGGCCTATAATCCACTTTTTATCTATGGCGGCGTTGGATTGGGGAAAACTCATCTGATGCATGCCATTGGACATTACGTCCTTAATAACAATCCAAACGCAAAAGTCGTCTATGTATCCTCTGAGAAATTCACGAACGAACTCATCAATTCCATTAAAGATGATAAAAATGAAGAGTTCCGGAACAAATACAGAACCGTCGATGTTTTAATGGTAGATGATATCCAATTCATTGCAGGTAAGGAAAGGACTCAGGAAGAATTTTTCCACACCTTCAATGCCCTCTATGAAATGAATAAGCAAATCATCCTTTCCAGCGATCGGACTCCTCGAGAAATCCCTACCTTAGAGGACCGACTCCGTTCGCGCTTTGAGTGGGGACTCATCACAGATATCCAAGCCCCTGATTTTGAAACACGGATCGCAATACTCCGAAAGAAAGCGGAAACGGAGAAGATAGAGCTGCCAAATGATCTTCTCCATTTTGTAGCTAAAAAAATAAAATCGAATATCCGTGAGTTGGAAGGTGCTCTCAATAGGATTATTGCTTACTCTTCGCTCACTAACCAGGATATCAGTATCGAATTGGCTTCAGAAGCTCTAAAAGATATTATTTCGAACAGTGCTCCTAAGCAAGTCAGCGCAACAATCATCAAAGAGATTGTCGCACAGTATTTCAACGTACATGTCCGTGAGTTCGATTCAAAACGCCGGTCCCGGTCCATTTCCTATCCCCGCCAGATAGCAATGTATCTTTGCAGAGAACTTACTGATATGTCTCTACCACGCATCGGAGAAGAATTCGGTGGGAGAGATCACACGACTGTTATCCATGCTTATGACAAGATTTCCAACGAAATCAAGGCTTCGGATGATTTTAAAAACCGTGTTGATAAAATTACGAAAGATATCCTCGGAGATTAACCACAATTCCCTGTATAAAAGTTGTGCTGCTGACTGTTGATAACATTGTCGCTTTCTCTCTGTGGATAAGTATGCTTCCGCAGCACAGATTGTTCACAGCGCCATCAACATATCAACACCTTTCATTGTAAAGCTTCCATCCACTTATGAACAAATCAACAGGCCCTACTACTATTATTACTAAAGAATTAAAGAATATATATATACAAACAAAGCCAGGACGGAGGAATCTGATGAAATTCTCATGCAATCAAAGGGATCTGACAGAAGGTCTTAATAGCGTACAGAAAGCGGTTTCAGTAAAGACAACCTTACCCATACTCAAAGGTATCCTCATCGAAACAGACGGAGACTTTCTTAAGCTTACGGGTAATGATCTGAATCTGGGTATTGAGGCCCGTATTCCTGCTGCAATAACAGAGCAGGGATCTGTAGTTGTTTCTTCCCGGATATTCGGCGAAATCATCAGAAAATTACCCGATACACAGCTTAACTTCAATGTTGATGAATCTCACCAAGTATCGATTGATTGCGAACATTCGAGTTTTAATCTTTTGGGCCAGTCTGGTGTGGAGTTTCCAGAATTACCTCAAGTAGAAGATCTCAATTCGTTCTCTCTGAATCAGGAGCTTTTTAGAAAAATGATCAGGCAGACTATTTTTGCGACATCTCAGGATGAAGCTCGACCCATTTTGACAGGGGTCCTGGTTGAAGCGAACAATGGCGAAATGTCGATGGTAGCTATTGATGGATATCGCCTTGCCCTTAAAAAAGCTGATATAGACATCTCCATAAACAAAAGAGCCGTAATCCCTGGGAAAACACTTTCTGAACTGAGTCGACTGATGACTGGGGATAGTGACGACAATGTTAAAATTTCTATGACTGACCGGCATATTCTGTTTGAAATTAATGCAATCAAGATAGTTTCCCGATTATTAGAAGGTGAATTCATAAAGTATGGTCAAATCATCCCCAAGGAAAAGAAAACCGTCATCACTACAAATGTCTATGAACTAACCAATGCAATTGAAAGAGCGTCCCTAATGGCTAGGGAGGGGAAGAACAGTTCTATACGATTCAGTATAAAAGATGATCTGATGACGATCCGCTCGAATGTTGAAATAGGCAGCGTCCGTGAAGATCTTGTTATTCATCTGGAAGGCGAAGATATTGAAATTGGATTTAACCCCCGATATATGTTAGATGCACTAAAAATATTAGAAAGTGAAGATGTCATACTTGAGATGACAACTCCCGTAAGTCCTTGTATTATGAAACCCGTTGATTCAGATTCCTATCTTTACCTTGTTCTTCCGGTTAGAATGCCTAATAGTTGACAGTGATTACATAGGCTTCAATGTGTAAATTAAACATATGATTTATGCCCTTAACTGAAAAATCAAGGCTTTCTGTTAAGAAGCCTTGATTTTTCCTTTGTCTGCGAGGAGAAAAAATGATCAATAAAAAAGTCATGATAAAGACCCCGTTCATCAAATTGGATCAATTGCTCAAATTTGCTGATATTACAGGGAGTGGAGGGGAAGCTTCATTTCTGATATCGGAAGGTTTTATCTCAATCGATGGGGCAACCGAAATGCAGCGGGGAAAAAAAATTAGGTCTGGCATGGCTGTAAAATGCAGTATTCCTGGGAATGAAGAAATCCTGATCACTGTTGAATCAAAAGAGGGATGTTAGTCCTATATGATTATAAAAAGACTCAGGGTACAAAACTTCAGAAATTATGAAGACTTGGATTGTGCATTTAAACCAGGTTTAAACATGATTATAGGAGAAAATGCTCAGGGTAAGACAAATATAATCGAAGCGGTTTATTCAGCATGTACTGGACGTTCCTTCAGAACACGGGATGACAAGGATATGATCCAGTTTAACAAGGATTTTGCCAGAATTCATCTAGAATTAGAAGAATCTGAACAATCTACAGTGTTGGACCTTACATTACTAAAAAACAGTTCTAAAGAGATCCGCGTGAATAGAAATCCAATCCACACATATGGTGAACTGATAGGAAAAGCTCTGGTGATAGTCTTTTCACCAGATGATTTAAGACTGGTTAAAGAAGGTCCTCAAGAAAGACGAAAATACCTTGATCGTGAAATTTCACTGATCAGCCCCAATTACTATCATTCACTGATCAGATACCATAAGATTTTGAAGCAACGAAATAAACTTCTAAAAATGATTCAGTTTAATCCCGGTCAAAGGGATACCTTAGTGAGTTGGGATGAACAACTGTGTATATCCGGTGCAGACATTATTGTCCGCAGAATGGAATTCATCAGAAAAATAAGTGAAATCAGCTATGAGATGCATTATGGGATATCTGTTGGGAAAGAAGTATTGTCTGTTCACTATTTGTCCCAGACAGAGGTTTCAGATGAATCAGGCTGTGATACAATAGCATCGAGAATGAAACAAAAGCTAAGTGATCAAATATCAACGGATATACGAAGAGGAACAACCTCTGTCGGTCCCCATCGGGATGATTTTGTGCTGAAAGTGAATGACATGATATTAAGGGATTATGGATCCCAAGGACAACATCGATCTGCTGCCCTGGCAATGAAATTGTCTGGCATAGAAATAATAAGGCGTGAAACCGGTAAATATCCGGTCGTATTACTGGATGATGTCATGTCAGAACTGGATCCAGGCAGGCAGAATGCGTTACTGACCAGTCTGGAGAATACTCAAATAATAATGACGTCAACAGATACAGTTAATTTAGATAAAGATTTGATTCAAAAATCCAATAAATACTATGTTCATCAAGGTACTTTCAGGAATGAGGAGGACGGAGCATGAATAGCGGTCAAGTTTATAACGCCGATCAGATACAGGTACTTGAAGGTTTGGAAGCTGTAAGAAAACGGCCCGGCATGTATATTGGAACAACCGGTCCCCGAGGTTTACACCATATTGTTTATGAAATTGTGGATAACAGTATTGATGAAACTCTGGCGGGATACTGTTCAAAAATTGGTGTAATCATTCATCCGGATAATACCATTTCTGTAACAGATAACGGAAGAGGTATGCCTGTTGATATGCACCAAAAGCTTCAAAAACCAGCTGTTGAGGTAATTCATACAGTGCTTCATGCCGGCGGAAAATTCGGCGGTGGCGGCTATAAGGTTTCCGGAGGTCTCCATGGGGTTGGCGCATCGGTTGTAAATGCCCTTTCAGAGTGGATGCGGGTTGAAGTCAATCGCAATGGGAAAAAATACTGTATTGAATTCAATCGCGGCAAAACAGTGACGCCACTGCATGTCATCGGAGAGTCCACAGAAACAGGATCTAAAACAACCTTCAAACCGGATTCGCAGATATTTGATGAACTTGAATTCACTGCAGAAACCTTGGAACATAGATTTAGGGAACTGGCTTTTCTTAATAAAGGGGTTTCCATCTCCTTTTCGGATGAAAGAACTGGCGAATCTCATCTTTTTCATTACGAGGGAGGGATTCGAGAGTTTGTCGTGTATCTGAATAAAAATAGAAAACCCATCCATGAGAATACGATGTATTGCGATACGGATAGAGACGGAATAAACGTTGAAATTGCAATGCATTATACTGAAAGTTATCAAGATAATGTATTTACATTTGCCAATAATATAAGCACCCATGAAGGCGGTTCCCATCTGAGTGGATTCAGATCTGCACTGACTCGGGTTATGAATGACTATGCAAGAAAATATAAAATGCTGAAGGAAAAAGATGAAAACCTTCAGGGAGAAGATGTCCGCGAAGGTTTGACGGCAGTTCTTTCAGTAAAGCTTCCAGAACCGCAATTTGAAGGCCAGACTAAGACAAAACTGGGAAACAGTGAAGTCCGAGGAATTGTAGAAAACGTTGCTGCAGAGATGATTCTTTCTTTTCTGGAAGAAAACCCAGCAGATTCTAAAATCGTCATCGAAAAGTGTATCCGTTCCTCAAAGGCTCGGGAAGCAGCACGCAAGGCGCGCGAATTGACACGGCGCAAAGGTCTTCTAGATGGAATGACCCTCCCTGGCAAACTGGCAGACTGTTCGGATAAAGATCCTGCTAATACGGAAGTATACATTGTGGAAGGGGATTCCGCAGGTGGTTCAGCTAAGCAGGGAAGGGATCGAAATATTCAAGCGATTCTTCCACTTCGCGGGAAAATAATGAATGTCGAAAAAGCTAATTTTTCAAGGATATTCAATTCAACGGAAATAAGAGCAATGATTACGGCTTTTGGGTGCGGTATCGGCGATGAATTCGATATTGAAAAATTGAGATACCACAAAATTGTTCTCATGACCGATGCCGATGTCGATGGCGCTCATATTCGGACCCTTCTGTTGACGTTTATGTTCCGTTACATGAGACAACTCATTGAGGATGGTTATGTTTATATCGCAATGCCGCCATTGTACAAACTTCAAAAGGGCAGGCAGATCGATTATGTGTATTCAGATGCGGAATTAGCCAAAAAATTGGAATCAACTGGAAAGGTTGATATTCAGCGCTATAAAGGTCTTGGTGAAATGAATCCGGAGCAGCTTTGGGACACAACCATGAATCCAGCGACACGAACAGTCAAGAAAGTATTGATTGATGATGCCGTTGAAGCGGATATGATATTTACAACATTGATGGGTGATAAGGTTGAGCCAAGAAGGGAATTTATTGAGAAAAACGCCAAATACGTTACAAATCTAGACATATAAAGAGGTGATGAAGTGATAGATGAACGAGTGATTGATATAGATATACGGGACGAAATGAAGCGCTCATACATCGATTACGCCATGAGCGTCATTGTCAGCCGGGCCCTTCCGGATGTCAGGGATGGCCTGAAGCCTGTTCACCGGCGGATTCTTTACGCAATGCATGATATCGGATTCACTTATGATAAACAGCATCGGAAGTCCGCAAGGATTGTCGGGGAAGTACTCGGTAAGTACCATCCTCATGGAGACAGTTCGGTTTACAATGCGATGGTTCGGATGGCTCAGCCCTTTTCTCTGCGTCATATGCTGGTAGATGGCCATGGGAACTTCGGTTCTATTGACGGAGACAGTGCTGCTGCCATGCGTTATACAGAAGCGCGGATGACACAGCTGGCTGGGGAACTGCTAAAGGATATTGATAAGAACACTGTGGATTTTGTAGGCAACTTTGATGACACCGTCAAGGAGCCTTCTGTTTTGCCGGGCCGTTTCCCAAATCTTCTAGTGAACGGATCGAATGGTATTGCAGTGGGTATGGCCACCTCGATTCCGCCTCACAATCTGGGAAATGTTGTGGATTCAATTGTCTGTCTGATTGAGAATCCAGAGGCAACGGTTGAAGATTTGATTCTGAAGATTCAAGCGCCGGATTTTCCAACCGGTGCTGAAATTCTTGGCAAGCACAGCTATACACAAGGCTACCGCACTGGCAGAGGCCGCGTCATCATGCGTTCTATCGCGACGATTGAAGAAATCGGCCGCGGCAAAATGGGAATCATAATTTCAGAAATCCCTTATTTAGTAAATAAATCCAAAATGTTAGAAAACATTGCGGATTTAGTGAGGGATAAGCGGCTTGATGGGATTACGGATTTAAGGGATGAAAGTAATCGCGAAGGAATCCGTATTGTTATTGAGCTTAGAAAAGATGTGAACCCTACGGTAATGCTGAACCAACTCTACAAGCACACACAACTGCAGGATACCTTCAGTATCAACATGATTGGATTGGTAAATGGCCAGCCTAAAATGTTGAATCTCTATGATATGGTTTCGGAATATCTGAAACATCAGAAAGAAGTGGAAACCCGCCGTGTGACCTTCGATCTGAATAAAGCTCTGGATCGGGCCCATATTTTAGAAGGATTCAGAATTGCCTTGGATAACATCGAAGAAATCATCCGGATTATCCGAAGTGCGTATAATGATGCTGAAGCGCGGTTAATGGAGAGATTCAGTCTGTCGGAGATACAGGCAAAGTCCATTGTGGATATGCGCTTAAGACGCCTTCAAGGACTGGAGCGAGAAAAAATTGAAGATGAGTACACCGCCATCATGGCTCTGATTACGGAACTTAGAGCTATTTTGGCAGATGAGGCACTGCTGATGGCAATTATCCGGGATGATCTCATTCGGATCAAGACCAATTACGCAGACGAAAGAAGATCTCAAATCACTTTTGATTATGATGAAATTGATATTGAGGATATGATAGAAAAACATGAGGTGACCATTACCCTTACACATCATGGTTATATCAAACGGGTTCCGGTAAGCACTTACCAAATTCAGAAGCGTGGGGGACGTGGCAAAACAGGTCTTTCTACCCGGGAAGAAGATTTTGTGGAACACATATTCACCACAGGTACCCATGATACACTCCTCTGTTTTTCAAACCTCGGAAAAGTGTATCAACTGAAAGCTTACCAGGTGCCTGAGGCAGGCCGTCTTGCGAAGGGGACCCCTATTGTCAATTTACTGCCGCTGAATCAGGACGAATCCATTAATGCAATTATCCCTATTAGCGGATTTGATCAAGGCTATCTCATTATGGCGACCCGCGAAGGCGTCATAAAAAAATCTGAGTTGGCTAAATTCGATACTTCAAGAAAAACAGGCATCATTGCAGTGAATCTCCATGAAGGGGATGAATTGATTAATGTTCGCCAAACCACTGGAAATGATGAAATCATGCTGATCAGCCAGAAAGGCAAATCCATCCGCTTTAAGGAATCTGATGTGCGGGATATGGGTAGATTGGCAGCAGGTGTCCGTGGAATTGAACTGGAGCCTGGGGATTCCGTCGTTGCCTTGGAGTTGGTTCAGGAAAATGGAAAGCTTCTGGCAATCAGTGAGAATGGTTATGGTAAGCGGACAAATCTTGACGAATACCGTGTTCAAACCCGTGGTGGGAAGGGAATCCTGACATATCAGATTTCCGAGAAAACAGGAAAACTTTCTGGAGCCCGTGTTGTTCAAGATGATGATGACATTCTTTTAATCAATTCTGAGAGCATCATCATCAGAATCCGCGTCAATGAAATATCTGTATCCGGTAGGTCTACCAGCGGTGTAAGATTGATGCGGATTGAAAATGAAGGCAGAATCGTATCGGTCGCTAAAGTTGTAGATAAAGAAGAGGATAAAGAGGATGAGAAAGACGAAGAAATTCTGATTGAACAGGAATAAGAGGGGTATCTAATCAATACCCCCTTTATTTTTATTCTGCTGCGAATCCCTAGCGGATTCCATTTTTTTTGTCTTTCTTCGCTTAACCCTTGTGGAAGACTCTAAAAATGAATAGAATAAAGATACTAGAGAATTGTTTTGATGCTGGAATGTGAGAAGGGACTCTCAAGCATACCATTAAAGGGGGTAGCCAATAGTGGCACTCAAGATCAGGAAGGACTTCGAAGAACAAGACAATTGTTGGACCGTTGAAATATCAGGGGAAGTAGATATTCATACTTCTGGTAATCTGAAAGACACTTTGAATACACTGCTGAATGAAAGGGAGACAGATCTCAAAATCAACTGTGAAAAACTGATTTATATCGACAGTACCGGATTGGGTGTACTGATTGGGGTATTGAAACGTGTAAAGAAGAATGAAAACAACGTCTATATCATTGGTGCTCAGAATAACATCTCGAAGCTGATGAATATCACCGGCTTGGATAAGATATTTATTCTCAGCGACAAATAAGCAGATTAAGAAGGTGGAAGATTATGATGGAACACATAAAAATCTCCCTACCAGGAAAACCGGAATATGTAAGCATAGCGAGACTGACTGCTTCTGTTATCGCGAATCAAATGGGGTTTAACATTGATGATGTCGAGGATATCAAGGTAGCGGTAGGTGAAGCCTGCAACAATGCGGTTCTCCATGGTAAGAGTCATGAAGAAGTGTTCGAGATCCAGTTCGAGGTCCAAGAGAATAAAATGGTGATAGAGGTTCGTGACAACGGAAACGGTTTTGATTTGGATGAATATCAAGCACCGGAACCGGGACACATGAGAGAAAATGGATTGGGTATTTTTATTATGAAAACCCTGATGGATGAAGTAGACTTTATTCCGGTTCAGAATAATGGAACAACGATTCGTCTGGTTAAAGAATTACAGTAAGTTGAAGAGAGGCACCTTCAACAGGTACTGATTTAGGGGTTGATTAGATGAGTTTGAATGCAAACATGGATTTTGAGATAGCGTTGCTCTCAGAGATGGTCCCCTTAGAGGAGATGGAGAGTAAAGCTCTGTTTTTACTCTATAAAGAAACCAGAGATATCAATATTAGGAATGAGCTCATTAAAAGATATCTGTATATCACTGAAATCCTGTCGAAAAAATATATCAACAAAGGGATCGATTACGAGGATATCTATCAAGTAGCATCCTTAGGTCTTATTTATGCGATCGAGCGTTTTGACATAGACCGCGGGTTTGAATTCTCAAGCTTTGCAACGCCGACAATCATTGGGGAAATCAAAAAATACTTCAGAGATAAAGGATGGTCCGTCCGTGTTCCACGGAGAATCCAAGAGCTTTCAAAAAAGGTCAATGTGGCAAAATCAAGACTTCAGCAGGAACTCCAATGTGTTCCGCGGATAGAGGATATTGCGGAGTATCTGACCTGTTCGGTGGAGCAGGTGATTGAGGCCATGGAAGCCAGCCAGGTGTATACGCCAAAATCTCTGGATATCAGCTATGATTCCACTGGAGATGACAAAGACATCCAATTGATGGATATCATCGGCGAGGATGATAAGTATTTCGAAATGATTGAAAACCAGGACTTTATACAGAACTGCATGGATAAACTGAATCCGATTGAAGTCAAAATTATAAGAGACCGCTTCTTCTCAAACCATACGCAGGTTCACGTAGCAGAGGACTTGGGTGTATCTCAAATGACGATATCCCGGATGGAAAAGAAGATTCTCAAGAAATTCAAAAAAGAATACAAACGGCTTTCTGAAATATAAAACGCCTCTGGAATTTTCCAGAGGCGTTTTACTCTTTAATATTGGACCATTCCCAACTTATCTTTCACTCTGTGCAAGACACCATTGGCATAATGGCTGGCACGTTCAGCACCGTTTTTCAGGATGGCATCAATCGCTCCGGATTGGGTGATTTCTTGATATCTTTCCTGAACAGGCCGCAAGGCTTCAACGGTAATTTCAACCAAATCTTTCTTGAACTGTCCATACCCCATTCCCGCATATTTATCTTCTATGTCGGGGATAGAAACACCTGAGAGGAGGCTATAAATTTCCAACAGATTTGAAACGCCTGGTTTCGTATCAAAATCATATTTGACGGAGCCCTCACTGTCGGTGGTGGCTTTCATCAGCGCTTTTTTTATTTGCTCTGGTGAGTCAAGGACACAGATTTTAGACAACGGGTTCGGGTTGCTCTTGCTCATCTTTTTAGAAGGGTCATCCAAGGACATAATCCGAGCACCCTGCTCTGCAATCATCGGGTCGGGGATGACAAAGGTATCACCAAAACGATTATTGAACCGGAGTGCGATATCCCGTGTCAGCTCAATGTGCTGTTTTTGATCATCACCAACGGGTACACAGTCTGTATCATACAGGAGGATATCTGCAGCCATCAGTACCGGATAAGTGAAAAGTCCGGTGGTAACCGCAGACTGGCCGGAGCTCTTATCTTTAAACTGTGTCATCCGACTGAGTTCCCCCATATAACAGTTACACTGTAAGAGCCAAGAAAGCTCGGCGTGAGCGCTGACTTGGGATTGGATGAACAAAATTGCTTTTTCGTAATCAAGGCCCATGGCGATATAAAGTGCTGCCAAATCTCGGGAATGCTTCCGAAGCTCTTCGGGGTTCTGAGGAACAGTGATGCTGTGTAAATCAACGATGCAATAGATGCAGTCATACTCGTCCTGTGCGAAAACATGACGTTTCATCGTAACAAAATTGCCAAGATGTATCTGACCGGTTGGTTGGACGCCGGAAAAAATTCTCTTCATAATAAAGACTCCTTTACGCATGATTTGTGACCATTATAACATAATCGATACAGTCTTCAGCGAGAATGTGGGTGAAACGTAGTGTAAATATCAGCTTTATTAAGGTTTTAGCATGATAAAAAAAATAGTGGGATTACGTGACTTTAAATACAGTATACAAAACCCTGAAACCCCTCTAAACTTGACAAACAGGGCGCTTGGAAATAGAATATGAATGAGTCATGTTAAAAATTTGTAATATATGCGCAGGGGGGTATTACCTTTGCGAATACACGCAATGATTTGTATTGACTCACTCAACTCAAAGGGGGAAAGATGATGAACAAGAAACTGGCTTTGCTTTTAGTCTTTGTATTGGTGGTAAGCGCGTTCGGATTCACAGGATGTGCACCAAAGGCTGCCGCACCAGAGGCTGCCGCACCAGAAGCTGCTGCAGGGGATGTCATCAAGATTGGGGTTTTTGAGCCGATGACCGGCGCAAATGCTGCAGGTGGAGCAATGGAAGTAGAAGGCGCTCAACTGGCGAACAAGCTTTACCCTGAAGTTCTCGGCAAAAAGATTGAACTTGTAGTTGTTGATAACAAATCAGACAAAGTTGAAGCAGCAAATGCAGCAACACGGCTAATTGAAAAAGAAAAAGTAGTCGCCATCATCGGCTCCTGGGGAAGTTCACTTTCCATGGCAGCTGGTCCCATCGCTCAAGAAGCTCAAGTACCTGTTGTAGGCGCTTCTTGTACGAACCCCCTGGTGACATTCGGAAATGATTACTATTTCCGTGTTTGCTTCATCGACCCATTCCAAGGAACTGTTATGGCGAATTATGCTTTTTCAGAGCTGAAAGCTAAGAAAGCTGCCATCATCCAGGAAGTTTCCAATGACTACTCTGTCGGACTTGCAAAGTTCTTCACAGATTCCTTTGTTCAACTGACAGGCGATGCGAATGCAATCGTAGAAGTATCCAGCTACAATACAGGCGACCAGGATTTCTCAGCTCAACTTCAGAACGTGGCTGCAAAAAAACCTGATGTAATCTTTGCCCCAGGTAACTTTACTGAATCCGCAATGCTGATCAAGCAAGCCAAAGAGCAAGGAATTGCGATTCCTTTCCTTGGCGGGGACACATGGGAGACTCCAGAATTCCTGACTGTTGGCGGCGAAGCGGTTAATGGTGCAGTTTATTCCTTCTTCTATGATTCCAAGGCATTCTCAACAGATCTTGGCAAACAATTCACTGAAGAGTACACAAAACAATACAGCAAGGATCCTGCAGGTGTAACGGCTCTTGGTTTTGATGCATACATGGTTATCTACGATGCAATCAAACGTGCAAATTCAACGGACTCCAAAACAATTAGAGACACATTGGCTGCTACCAAAGATTATCCTGGTGCGGCAGGAATCATCAACTTTGATGAAAACCGTGATGCAGTAAAATCGGCGGTTATCAAAAAAGTTGTAAACGGTGAGTTTACCTATATGACCACCATTGAACCGATTAAAAAATAGGAAGTGACCGACTGCATAAATGATGTGTAGGCTTATGCTTACACATCATTTTTCAGGTTTCACAGATAAAATTTCGAATCTTCAGACTGCTTTTATCTCAGAGGAGCAAAAAGATCTCTTGATGCCATGTTATAAAGCGAATTTCTGAGTTTCGGTGAATCTTTCATGTGGGGGAAAAAACATGAGTTTTGAGGTATTTTTACAGCACATGGCCAACGGCATCTCTCTCGGAAGTCTATATGCACTTCTGGCAATTGGTTACACGATGGTCTACGGAATCCTCCGGTTGATAAACTTTGCCCATGGAGAAATCTTCATGGTGGGGACATACGCTGCATTTTATCTGATGACCTCCAGTTTTCTGGGATTGCCTTGGTACGTGGCGGTCATCCTTGCAATTGTATTCACAATTCTTTTCGGAATCATGATTGAAAAACTTGCATATTCACCGCTCAGAAGTCAGCCACGGATTTCCGTTATGATTTCTGCGATCGGTGTCTCATTTCTTCTTCAGAATTTAGGCGTTGTGGTTTTTGGTGGACGTCCGAAAGCATTTCCGGTTCCAGATATCTTCAGCAAGATTGTTCACATTGGAAACGTGTCCATCGTGAGCATTACGTTTTATATCCCGATTTTCACACTGATTCTCCTGGCTATCCTTGTTTTCATCATCAATAAGACAAAGACAGGCATGGCTATGCGTGCAGTTTCAAAAGATTACGAAGCAGCTCGTTTGATGGGGATTGATGTAAACAAGATAATTTCCTTCACCTTTGGATTAGGATCTGCTTTAGCCTGTCTAGGGGGGATCATGTATGCGTTCAAATACACGCAGATGCTTCCTACCATGGGCCTGATGCCAGGACTCAAGTGTTTTATTGCTGCAGTTGTGGGAGGAATCGGAGATATTCGTGGCGCAGTTTTGGGCGGATTTCTGTTAGGGTTGATGGAAATTCTTCTTGTTGCGTTCTTTCCGGCTCTTACCGGGTATCGTGATGCCTTTGCTTTCGTCTTATTGATTGTCATTCTGTTGGTAAAACCGAATGGCCTCATGGGACAAAATTCGACGGAGAAGGTGTGATATATGAAGATTCAGAAACGGGATCTGATCCTTTATGGAATACTTTTAGCGGTAGTCGCGGTCGGTTTGATTATTGCCGATGCTACCTTGGATAATTACATGATGCGAATTCTCAATTTATGTGGAATCTACATCATTCTGGCGCTCAGCATGAATCTGATAAACGGCTTCACAGGTCTTTTCTCTCTGGGGCACGCAGGATTCATGGCAGTAGGGGCCTATGTCTCGGTGTTGTTTACACTGACACAGCAGCAAAAACAAATGAACTTTTTTCTTCAGCCCCTTTATGCGCCGCTGATGGGTCTTTCGCTTCCTGAGCCTTTTGGTTTCCCTTTTGCGCTGGCCATGGGCGGATTTGCCGCAGGATTATTGGCATTCATAATCGGTGCGCCAATCCTAAGGTTAAAAGATGACTATCTCGCCATTGCCACCCTTGGATTTAGTGAAATCATCCGGATTGTCTTCACAAACACACAAAATATCACAAATGGCGCTCTGGGACTCAAAGGGATTAACGGGTTCACAAATATCTGGTGGAGTTGGGGCCTGGCCATTGCAACGATCATATTCATGGTATTTCTGATTGAAAGTAGCTATGGACGAGCACTGAAAGCCATCCGGGAGGATGAAATCGCGGCTGAGGCCATGGGAATCAATGTATTCAAGCATAAGACAATGGCCTTTGTAATTGGTTGCGGATTAGCAGGAGTCGGCGGCGGATTGCTCGCTCATCTGATTGGAACAATTGATCCAATGATGTTCCGCTTTGTCCTCACCTTCAATATTCTCCTCATCGTCGTACTGGGTGGTATCGGAAGCATCACAGGCAATGTTGTAGCGGCGGTTGTTGTCACAATCCTGATGGAGCAGATGCGGTTCTTAGACCAGTCAATTGATTTGGGTTTTCTTCAAACGCCGGCCATTCCAGGACTCCGGATGGTTGTTTTCTCCCTGATGCTGATGGCGGTAATCCTCTTATACCCTAAAGGCCTGATGGGTCAGTCTGAATTCAGTTGGGATAAATTATTAAGCGGACGTTACTTCAAGAAAAACGGGATGAAGAAAAGTAATTAAAGGATGTGATGCCATGTCGATTCTTAAAACAGATAAGATAACCATGTGTTTCGGCGGCCTCACAGCTGTATCGGAACTGAGCCTTGAAGTTAAAAAGAACCAAATCGTTGGCCTGATCGGTCCCAACGGTGCAGGCAAGACGACAGCATTCAATATGATAACGGGTGTGTACAAGCCAACGAGAGGGGTCGTTTCATTCGAAGGCAAGGATATAACCGGCAGTAAACCCCATGATATAACGGCTTCAGGTGTTGCCAGAACCTTTCAGAACATTCGGCTTTTCAAAGAGCTATCTGTTCTTGAAAATGTAATGATCGCTAATCACTTGCGAATTAAATCTGGATTATTTGCGGCTGTGACACGAACACCAGGGTATATGAGGGAAGAAAAGGCGTTTTACGAGAAATCCATGACACTGCTTGAAGCTGTTGGTCTTGCAGATTTAAAGGATGAACTTTCCACAAACCTGCCTTATGGGAAACAGCGGAAATTGGAAATTGCCAGGGCGTTGGCTACCAACCCACAGATCCTGCTACTAGATGAACCCGCTGCAGGTATGAATCCTCAAGAATCCCATGATCTGATGGGTTTTATCCATGAAATACGGGATCGGTTTGATTTATCGATTTTGATGATCGAGCACCATATGAAAGTTGTCATGGGGATATGTGAGCAGATCTACGTACTGGATTATGGTGTTACAATCGCTGAAGGGAACCCATCCGCGATTCAGAACAACCCAAAAGTCATTGAAGCCTACCTGGGAGTGGAATAGCCATGTTGAAAATCAGCGATTTGAATGTTTATTATGGGGGGATTCATGCGCTACGCGGCGTTTCCATGCATGTCCCGGAAGGCAAGATCATCAGCCTCATCGGCGCCAATGGCGCAGGAAAAAGCACAACTCTCCGTACAATCATGGGATTGGAGAAACCACGGGTGGGGACGGTTCTTTACAAGGGAAAAGATATAACCGGATACAAGACGACGGACATCGTAAAAAGCGGAATTGTTCTTGTTCCCGAAGGCCGCCGTGTTTTTTCCAACCTGACGGTAAAGGAAAACCTGATTTTGGGCGCTTATTGCCGCAATGATAAAGAACAAATCGAAAAAGACATGCAATGGGTTTATGAGCTTTTTCCGCGGTTAAAAGAGCGGGAATGGCAGAAGGCGGGCACCATGTCTGGGGGAGAGCAACAGATGTTGGCTGTTGGACGGGGATTGATGACAGTCCCGAAAGTCATGATGATGGATGAACCCTCATTAGGTCTCGCGCCGTTGATTGTGAAGGATATCTTTTCTATTATTAAAGAAATAAATAAGCGGGGAGTTACAATCCTGCTGATTGAGCAGAACGCCAAAGCAGCACTTGAGATTTCAGACTATGCGTATGTACTTGAAACCGGTAATGTCGTTTTGGAAGGGCCCGGAAAAGAACTCCTGGTCAATGAAGAAGTAAAGAAAGCGTATTTGGGGGCTTAATTCCTCATTAGAAGTTGCACAAATGCCTTCCGAGATTTTCGGAAGGCATTTGTTTTAAGCGGGTGGATGTGAAAAGCAAGTAGGATGCCAAGGGTCTATCTGCATATGGAGAAAAGTCATTAAAGGCTTCAATTCAATCCATTCAGGTGATTTTAAAAACAAATGAAGAAAAGGGTTGACGTGGTGTAGCACAGATGGTATTATAACTAAGTCGCCTCGAGCAAGCCGCTTGAAAGTGAGCGTGCAGGCTGAGTGGAACGAACCTGGAGATTGAAAACTGAACAATCCAAAACGATTCAATTATTAAAAATGTCAGCAATGACAAATAAGTCAGCAATGACTGAAACAGGATTATACTGAAGAGTTTGATCCTGGCTCAGGAT
>CAYRIO010000017.1:0-71806 GCA_964424355.1 uncultured Peptostreptococcaceae bacterium | reverse complement strand
TATGAAACGATCTGGGCTTTTGGCGGCGACTGCGGTGTACACAGCCTGCCGGATATCATCAAAGCCAACTTCTGGTGCAACGAGATCGGCATCGACACCATCTCTGCCGGTTCCACCCTGGCTGCGGCCATGGAGCTGTACCAGCGAGGCCTGATCAAGAAAGAGGAATTCGGCGATGGTCCGGAGCTGGCCTTCGGCAACAATGATGCCGTGGTTTATTGGACCAAGGCCATGGCCAATACCCACGGGCTGGGTGCTAAGCTGGCCCTTGGCTCCTACCGCTTAGGGGAAATGTATGGTGCTCCAGAGGTTTCCATGACCGTCAAGAAGCTGGAAATACCGGCGTATGACCCCCGGGGGATTCAAGGGCAAGGTCTGCAGTATGCCACTTCCAACCGGGGCGGATGCCATGTCCGCGGTTACCTGATCTCGCCGGAGATTCTGGGCCTGCCGGAGAAACTGGATCGCCTGGCGTTGGACGGGAAAGCTGGCTGGTGTAAAGCGTTCCAAGACCTGACCGCTTCCATCGATTCCTTGGGTCTTTGCCTGTTCACCTCCTTCGCCATGGGAGCGCCGGACTATGCAGATCTAATGAATGCCATCTGTGGCACCACGCTTACCGGGGACGATATTTTTGAAGCAGGGGACCGCATCTGGAATCTGGAGCGGATGTATAACCTGAAGGCTGGCATCGACCCCTCACAGGATACGCTTCCCAAGCGCCTGCTTGAGGATGAAATCAAGGAAGGGCCTTCTGCCGGTTGGGTCAACAAGCTATCGGAAATGCTGCCGGAATACTATGCGGCGCGGGGCTGGGACACGGCGGGCGTCCCCACCGTTCAAAAATTGAAAGCCTTGGGGCTGTAAGCTTTAAGTTTGCTTGTTTCTGAGTGGACGGTGTTTTAGAATGAAAGAGAGCCTGGGCGACAAAAGTGCCCCGGCTCTCTTTAGAAGTGTTTTGGGAAAGGAGGTGACAGGGGTGCCTTTGAGAAAATTATATCTGGAACTGTCGGACCGGTGCAACCTGAACTGCACCATCTGTTACCGGCAGTCCTGGCAGGAAACGCCCCAGGACCTGGATGGGGCTCTCTATGCGCGGCTGTTGGCGGAAATTAAGGAGATGCCAGCCCTGGAGACCATTGTCCTGGGGGGGATTGGGGAGCCGACCTGTGCGCCGGATTTTACCCGGGTCATCGAGGATCTGCAGGGGTACCGGTTGATCCTGACCACCAATGGGGTCAGCCTGGGGGATGAAATCCTGGCGTCCTTGATTGGCCGCGTCGACTCGGTGGTGATATCGATTGATGGCATGGCAGAGATCTTTGAGCAGATCCGCGGCGTGCCACTGAAAACGGTGACGGATACGGTGGAGCGGCTGCAGGCTTTGAAACGGGAATGGAAGGTGAATCGGCCGACGGTGAGTCTGCAGTGTGTCCTGTCGGAGGACAATGTATCTGATGCGCTCCCCTTGGTGGATCTGGCAGCGGATCTGGGGGTGGATTCCCTCGTTTTCTCCAACCTGATGCCCCAGACAGCGGCCAACAAGGGTAAGATCCTCTATACCCGTTATGAGAACACTCGGATGAAGGTCCTCTATAACCAGCTGCAGATCCGCTCTTTCCGAAGAGGTCTTCAGCTGACGCTTCCTAACTGTGAGTTGAAGACGGAAAGACGCTGCAGCTTCATTGAAGAGGATGCGGCGTTCATCAGCGCGGAAGGGGATGTGATTCCCTGCTACCGGCTGTCTCACAGTTATCTGGAGTATGTTTTCGGCCGTGAAAAACAGGTGGTGAAGCACAGCTTCGGAAATCTGAAAGAGAAGGGACTGCAGGCGGTTTGGGACAGCTCCCCCTATGTGAAATATCGGGAGCATGTCCTTCATGGCCGTTACCCCTCCTGCATCGATTGTGATTTCGTGGATGGCTGTGAATATGTAACAGACTCCACAGCGGAGTGCTGGGGGAATACCCCCTCCTGTGCTGATTGTCTGTGGAGTAGACGCATTGTAATCTGTCCCTAGAGGAGGGCTTATGAAAATAGAAATGCGATTATTTGCTACCCTCCGGGAGGGAAGGGGGAAGGTGATCCCCATGGAAGTGATGGCGGAATCTCGGGTTTTAGAGCTGATTGATGCCCTCGGAATACCCCATCAGGATATCGCCATTTTACTGGTGAACGGGCGGGATGCCACGCTGGAAAGGGTTCTGCAGGATGGGGATGCGGTTTCAGTGTTTCCACCGGTGGGAGGAGGTTGAAGCCATGGGGCGATACGCACGGAGCGTCGGTACGCTGAGCTTGGCGGAAATCAAGAGACTTCAGAGTGCCAGGGTGGCGGTTGTGGGCTGTGGCGGCCTGGGGGGATATGTTCTTGAGATGCTGGGGCGCATGGGGGTGGGCTTTCTGACCGCCGTTGATGGGGACGTGTTTGAAGAGAGCAACCTCAATCGCCAGCTCTTGTCGGAAACCGCGCTGATGGGAAAATCGAAGGCGGCCGCCGCCAAAAGTCGGATGGGCATGGTCAATCCGGAAGTGGATGTTACAGCCTCCCAACAATGGCTGACGGCAGAGAGTGCTCCTGGCCTGCTGCAGGGCCATGATGTGGTGGTGGATGCCCTGGACAGTATTGAAGACCGGCGCATCCTCCAGCAGGCGGCAGAAATCCTGGGCATTCCCTTGGTCCATGGGGCCATCGGCGGGTGGTATGGGCAGGTGGCGGTGGTCTTCCCCGGGGACCGGACTTTGGATCATCTGTACAGGGGCGGCACACAGCGGGGCCTTGAAAAACAGCTGGGCAACCCCTCCTTCACACCGGCCCTGGTGGCAGCCGTCCAAGCGGCAGAGACCATCAAGCTGTTGATCGGCCGGGGTGAGGTGCTGCGAAACCGGGTGCTCCGGATTGATCTGCTGGAGCAGGAGTACACCCTTATTGAGTTGCACCGGACAGCCCTCTGAATCAGCCCAGAGGGTTTTTTGTTTTGGCGGCGTGGAGGGTACAATCGTGGGAAAAAACTGTTTAGTTGTTGACCGGAGTGGGAATACATGAGACAGTGAAAAGGATATCCCATTTTTCCACCCTAAAGGAGAACGCCGTCCATGAAAACAATCAAAATGAAACTGATCACTCTGACCGCGGTGATGTTGATCATCGTCTGTGTGTCTTTGGGATCCATCGCAACACTGATGAGCAGCAAGACCATTCAGGACGATATTGCGAGGAATGTCGAAGGGAAAGCGCAGGATGCGGCGGCGATTGTGGCTGTGAACATTGATAAAGAACTGAGTATCCTCGAACAGATCGCCGGACGGACTCGGGTTTCGGACCCTGCCAATCCCATGGAGGACAAGGCAAAGGCGCTGGCAGACGATCTGACACGGAATGGCTATACGCGGATTGCCTTTGTCACACCTGCGGGCATGGCCTATTATTCGGACGGTTCCAGCAAAGACCTGTCCGACCGTTCTTATGTGAAGGCAGCACTGGCGGGAACAGCCAATGTGTCAGATACGATTGTCAGTAAGGTGGATGGAACTGTTGTCATGGCCTATGCCGTTCCCGTGAAATTCAAGGAAGCGCTGGTCGGCGCACTCGTAGCGATTCGCCCGGGAGAATTCATCAGCAGCACCATCAAGGAGATCACCGTCGGCGGCACCAGCTATGCCTACATCGCATCCAAATCGGGAATCGTTCAGGCTCACCCGGATCCGGAAATGGTGAAGAGCCAGTACAATTTCCTGGAAGAAGCGAAAAAAGACGTAAAACTGGAGGCTTTGGCGGACCTGGTGACCCGGATGACCTCGGGAGAAACAGGGCATGGTCTGTATTGGTTCAAAGGGGTAAACAAATACATGGGCTACGCTCCGATCGCCGGGACATCCTGGGCGGTTGGCGTGACCGTTCCTGAAAAGGAAGTCATGGCGCCGGTGTCCTCCTTGAAGATGACGCTGTCTATCACTACGCTGGCACTGATATTGCTAGGTCTGGGAGGTTCGTGGGTCATGGGGGTTCAGATGTCGGCTCCCATTGTAGCGGCTACGGCTCATGCCAGAACCATGGCCCAGGGAGATTTTTCAGCGGACGTGCCCCCGGCCTTTCTCAATCGGAAGGATGAAATCGGGCAGCTGGCCGGTGCCTTCGATGAAATGACACGGAATTTCAGAAGCCTGATCGGAACGGTTGTCGGGTTGGCCCAACAGGTGGCCGCCTCCTCGGAAGAACTGATGGCGGTTTCTGACCAGGTGCATACCGCCTCCAATGAAATATCAAAATCCGTGGAAGAGATCGCTGAAGGGGCAACGGATCAAGCCAAGGAAACGGAAAGCGGCGCTCACCAAGCTGCGGAGCTGGGCGAACTGATTGATGGCGAGACAGACCGGCTCAGTGCTCTGGGGTCTGCTTCCGCTGAAATCCGAGTCAAGGTCCACGAAGGGCTGCAGTCCGTCGATCTGCTCCAGAAAAAAGCGGATGAGACCCAGGTTGCGACCCAGGCGATTTCGGAAGGGATCAACCTTACCAATGACAGCTCCCGTAAGATCGGAGAAGCCAGCAATATGATCAGCACGATTGCCGATCAAACAAACCTCCTGGCCCTCAATGCCGCCATTGAAGCGGCACGCGCCGGTGAACACGGCCGGGGCTTTGCCGTAGTGGCCGAAGAAATCAGAAAACTGGCTGAGCAGTCCACCAAATCCACTCAGGTCATTGATGGGATTGTGGCGGAACTGATGAAGAATTCCGAGGCATCCGTTAAGACCATGGAACAGGTGAATTCAGCCATTGTCGCACAGCAAGGCAGTGTGCGGGATACCGAAGCCAAGTACAAGGACATTGCAGGATCCGTCGAACACTCCTTGGATCTGATCGCGATTCTCAGTACCAGCAGTCAGCAGATGAGCCAGAACAAAGAAAAAATCATGGAGGTCATGGCAGGCCTGTCCGCCATTGCCGAAGAGAACGCCGCCAGTACCCAAGAGGTTTCGGCCGGTGTGCATCTCCAGACCTCCTCCATTGAAGAAATCGCATCCGCCAGCAAGAACCTGGCAGAACTGGCCCAGGAGTTGACGGAGGCCGGCGCTAAATTCAAGATGTAAACAGACAGCCTGTGAATCCATGATTCACAGGCTGTCTGTTTACGGGCAGCCATGACCAGCGCCATGAAGGTTTTGGCGGCTCTGGAGGCGTTTGTCAGAATCCTGTCAGGGTAGAAAGGTATAATGAATGATGGGGGACCCTGCCTATTTCAATCACGATTCACAGGCTGCCGGTGAAAAGCTTCCTTTATTAAGGGGGACAGCGTATCTGGGGTGTTGGTGTGATACGATAGGCGTGAGCGACCCCGTAAAACCGGAAGTGTTTTGTTGGTAATGGACAGCTGGGAGGTAGGTTATATGGAAGATGATCACTATTCCAAGGAAAAGCACGAAGCGGAACTGACTCTTGCCAATAAGGAACTGGCCTCTCAGAGCGAAGAGAAAGAGCTCCAGGCAGTTGCGCTAAAGTATGCGATAGAAGAGATTTCTGCACAGGATGAAGAAATTTTGGCTCAAAATGAGGAGATTAAAGCATGGGTTGCGAAACTGATCGTTGCGAATAAGGCTCTCGCCCATCAAAACAGCGAAAAAGAGAAGCATGCCATGGCTCTGATCATTGCAAATAAAGAGCTGTCCTATCAGAATGAAGAGAAAGAAAAGCGCGCCGCGGAGCTGCTGATCGCCAATGAAGAACTGGCCTATCAGAATCAAGAGAAAGAAAAACGCGCCGCAGAATTGGTGATTGCGAACAAAGAGTTGGCCTATCAAAATCAAGAGAAAGAAAAGCGTGCCGCAGAATTGGTGATTGCGAACAAAGAGCTGGCTTATCAGAATGAAGAGAAAAACAAACGGGCCACAGAGCTGATCGTTCTCAATAAAGAGCTTGAATTTCAAGCGGATTTAATTGTTGCAAAAGAAAAAGCTGAGGCAGCCAATGCTGCAAAAAGCCAGTTTTTGGCCAATATGAGCCACGAGATCAGGACACCACTGAATGTCATCATGGGCAATATCCAACTGTTGGAGATGACGGAGCTCACGGATGAACAGCAGGAATATACTCGCATCTCCAAAAAATCCTCGGCCTCCCTCATGGTTGTCATTGATGATATTCTGGTGTATTCAAAAATCGCAGCTGGGAAAATCGAACTGGAAAAATCCAGATTCAGTCTGGATAAGGTGTTGGGAGACTCTCTGAGCTTTTTCGGATTTTCTGTAAAGGAAAAAAACCTAACCTTAGAATCCCGTGTCGAAGCAGATCTGCCGGATCTGTTTGTAGGGGACTCATTCAGGCTACGGCAAGTTTTGGTCAATCTTATCGGGAATGCTGTCAAGTACACCCAAGCAGGACGCATTGATGTTTTTGTCCGCAGGATTAATCAGACGGATTCAGGGAAGACGAAGCTTGAGTTCCGTGTGAAAGATACCGGTATCGGCATCCTGCCGGAAAAATTGGAACTGCTGTTCAAACCCTTCAGCCAGATAGACAACTCCAATACCCGTCAATATGGTGGAACCGGGCTGGGGCTCTCTATCTGCAAAGGTTTGGTAGAACAGATGGATGGAGCGATTTGGGTTGAAAGCCATACGAATGAAGGCAGTGTTTTCTATTTCACCTGTCTCCTGGAATTGGGCGCGGTGGGAGACGAAGCACTGGGGCTCTTGCAACCCCCAGTGTCATCAGATTCCAAAGATCCTCCCCTGCATATCCTGCTGGTTGAGGATGAACCGGGATGCAGACTGTTGGCAGAAAGGATTATCCGAAAAAAAGGCTGGGAGGTCACCACGGCTGAAAATGGCGCCGTGGCAGTTGAAATACTGAAACAGAGGAGCTTTGATTTGATCCTGATGGATATCCAAATGCCAGCGATGGATGGGTACACGGCCACTGAAATCATACGTCGGATTCCCGGGTCCCGGGCAACCCCAATCATTGCCATGACGGCACATGCGATGAAAGAAGACTTGGCGAGATGCATTGGGGCAGGGATGGACGACTATCTGTCAAAACCAATTGATTTTGGGGAATTCTATGAAATGATTCAGAAATGGAAACCAGCCAGAACGAAGGGGTTTGAAAAATTCAAACAGAAAAAGCGGATGGGAGGATAGGGGATCCTATGGATGACACGAAGCATTGGCGTCAAGAGCTGTTGGCACGCCAGATTCTCCTGGAAGCGGAGAATGAAGGACTGCGAAAAGAATTAAAAATGAGAGAAGAAGAGTCAGCCGCCCGGATTGTCAGGCTGCAGATGATTGCCCTGCAATCTCAAATCAAGCCGCATTTTATGTACAACGCATTAAGTGCCATCATTGCCCTGTGCTATACGGATGGTGAAAGGGCTGCGGAACTGCTGACGAAATTCAGCCGCTATTTGAGAATTCTTTTCACTATGGATCCTCAGGAGGAAATGGTGACGCTTCAGAAAATTCTGGAGTTGATCGAGATGGTGGTGGAAATCGATAAATCCCGATTCGGCGATCGATTGAAAATTTTTTACGAGGTGGATCCGACCCTGATGGAGGCGCCCATCACCCCACTGCTTCTGGAGCCCCTGATTGAAAATGCCATCAGGCACGGGGTTTCGAAAAAAATCCAGGGCGGCACGATCCATCTCCGGATCAGGCGGTTTGGAACGTTCATGAAGGTGACTGTCGCAGATAATGGTGTCGGAATGTCTCCGGATCAGGTCCATGCAATCATGGCGCGGAATGAAACAGCGATCGGGCTGGGGATCCCCAATATCAACAAGCGACTGCTGCTCTATTCTGGGAAGAAACTGAGGATAAGAAGCGTTGAAGGGGTTGGCACCATCGTCGTGATGCTTCTGCCATTACGGGAAGGCGGACAGAGCACTCAAGTAACTGAATGAGCCCTTGATAGGAGAATGCCCATGCTGCGAGCAATAACGGTGGATGATGAATCTTCAAATCACGTGTTGTTAAAACGGTCGATTGAAAAAGAACGTGTGGTGGAAGTGGTTGCTCAGTTCACAGATCCGCTCAGCTTGCTGGAACAGGTCACTGCCATCAAGCCGGAGGTTGTATTTGTGGATATTGAGATGCCAGTGATGAACGGCCTTGAAATGGCGGAAAAGGTCCTGTCATTGTGTCCGGAGACACAGATCGTATTCGTTACGGCGTACAGTCAGTATGCCATAGAGGCATTTCGCGTCAATGCGCTGGATTATTTGCTCAAGCCCATAGATGATCAGGAAATGAAGCGGGTGATCTCTAAGCTGATCAATAGCATTGAGCAGAAAACTCAGCCGCATTCCGAGGGAGTTTCGGTGGCGGTTCCGCAGTGCCGCATTCACACGCTGGGGGGCTTTGAGGTTTACGGCTCACAGTCCAGGCAGCCGGTTCAATGGTTGACGGCAAAGGTAGAGGAATTACTGGGCTACCTCCTCATGCATGCGAACCGTTTTGTGGGAAAAGAGAAGCTGTGCGAGGTCCTTTGGCCGGATTCTGATTATGAGAAGGGGCTGATGAACCTGTACACAACCGTTTATCGGTTGAGGAAAACCCTGATCAAGGAGCGGGTATCCCTGCAAATCACCTGTGGAAATAATGGGTATCAGGTTCAAACAGAGGGGTGCATCCTGGATTATCAGGAATTTGAACGACTGACCCACGGCCTTGAAATAGAGAACATGGTCGAAGCAGAAAAGATTTACCAGGGAGAACTTTTTGGGAATCGATTTTATTTGTGGAGTGCACCTTACAGTGAAGCCATCAATCAGGTGCACCGATTGGCCTGCTATGGGTTAGCTGAATATTTCCTGGCACGGGATGCCTATGAATCCTCGGCAGAATACCTGCAAAAAATCCTAAATGATTTCCCGGATGAAGAAAGAGCCTGCATGCTGTTGATGGCTATTTTCAAAATCCTGAACAATAAAGCCGCGATTGTTGAACGTTACCACACCTATATCCGGTATCTTGAGGACGAGCTGAACGTTAAGCCCTCACCTGAATTTCAGAAGTACTACGATTCACTTTTAATCTAGAAACGTGTCTGCGAAGAGCGAGCGCCTCCCTGATCCTTGGGGGGCGCTCGCTTTGTGGTGGAGGCTGGGGAGATTTGTCCTGTCAGAATCCTGTCAGAGCCACGGGCTATACTGGTAGTAGAAGTGTCGGAGATGCAGACCGTGCTTTGTCGAAAGGAAGAAAGGAGATTTTCAAATGACACTGAAAAAATTCAAGACAGAAGTCGGGAAAATAGTTAAGAAGATCAATCATACTGTTGAGCAGAAGTCTCAGGACATGAAGGATTCCGTTAATCATTCTGCAGATGTGGTCCAGGATGCAATGAAAGAGAATCGTGACAACGCGGAAACGATTAAGAAAAGGGTTCGGCATGAAATCAGTGACAAGACGCATGAGATGAATAAAACGACCGCAAAAATCACAAAAGAAATACAAAGAACAGTACAAGGCAAATGAAGCGAAGAAGAAAAGGAGTGTGTCCGACATGTTATACACCATCGCAGTCATCCTGATCGTTCTCTGGCTTTTGGGTATAGTGAGTTCATATACCATTGGCGGGTTTATTCATATCCTGCTGGTGATAGCGGTGATCATGGTACTCGTGAACGTCATACAAGGGAAAAAAATTCTATAGAAACCAACCCAGGAGGGTATAAAAATGAAGCAGGGAAAATTGAAAGCAGATGCACTGAAGGTTGTTGAAGATATTAACAGCACCGTTCAAAAGCAGACAAAAGAGGTTAAAAAAGCAGTCGTCTACGCGACCTACGAAGCACAGGATGTCATCCGGGATGCTGAAAGAAAAGCAGAGGAAATGAAAACGGATATCAAGCATGGCATTCAGGATCTGTCCAAGGACATAAAAAAAACAGCAAAAGCTCTTTCTAAAAAATAGATAACGGATTTTTGGAGTGAAAAGGAGCAGAAACAATGGATAATCAAACCATTAATAAATCACGAAACATGAATATGAAGCTGAGAAGTATGGTGTATTATTGCTTGGGCATTGTTGAATCGCTATTGGTTTTTAGATTGATTTTCAAGGTGTTGGGCGCTAATCCCGGAAGCTTCTTCGTCTCATGGATCTACACCGCCACCGATGAACTGTTAAGTCCGTTCCGAGGTATCTTTAGAGCGGTTGTAAACAGCGGAATCGAAACAAAATCAGTTCTAGAACCGGCTGTCATCATCACCATGATAGTCTATGCGCTGATTGCCTATGGTGTCGCTCGCTTGATTAAAATTCTTGAAAAGCCTAAAAATCCGGCGATACAGTGATTCGTGAACAAGGAAGGAGTATTTACTGCTCCCTTCCTTGTTCACGTTTTAGCATCAGGATGACTTTCATGTGATTCTCTGGGGGGGATGGTTCTTATGACAAAGCACAGGTTATCTGGTTTTCTTTCTAAGGCCATGAAATCCCTTTTCGCCCTGCTTGTGCTCCTGGCGCTGTTGGGATGGTCCTCTGAGTTTGTTATCACGCGATCGATCATCTCAGATGTTTATCGGGACTTTTACAGCTATACCAAGGATACCCCCGTCGATGTACTGATTCTCGGCACCTCACACAGTCAGTGCGGCATCAACACCCTTGGGCTTTCAAAACAGCTGGATGCTTCCGTATACACCTTGGCCATGCCCGCCCAGGGTATCGGGCAGACTTACTATACGCTGATGGACGCCCTACATCATACCCAACCCAAAATCGTGATCATCGGTTCCTACTTTGTGGATCGGCCGGGCATTTTCAAGGATCGGGAGTACTTTGCCTATGAACAGATCCGTGCGATGGAATCGGGGGCTGTCAAGGCGGAATATCTTGTAGATTTGGTTCCCTACAGCGATTGGTGCGATGCTTTATTTCCTGTAATCAAGGAGCATCAGAACTGGAAAGAGCCACGGAGTCGTGAAAAAAACTTCTTCTTCAATCTGGGAAGCAGCCTTGAAAAAAACACCCATTACAACGGATTCAGACCCAGCACCTCCGTGATGACGGCTGAAACCCTTGGGAGGATCGGGGCATTAGCACCTGTGGCGCTGAAACCCTTGCCGAAGGAATCCAAAGAATATATGCGCCAGATTGTGGCGCTCTGTCTGAGCAAGGGGATAAAGCCCGTCTTTGTTGAAGAGCCCCTGTTGCCCCAGTATCTGGCCAAGGTGGACTACATTGCCCGGAGTCAGGAAATCGAGACATTTTTAAAAACACTGGATACCCCGTGGCTGGATGTGAATACCCAGGCGGCAGGATTCGGGCCGGATGATTTCAGAGACGAAAGTTCGGAGATCGGCAATAATCACCTGAATATCTGGGGAGCAAATCGCTTTACAGCCCTGCTGGGAGCCTTCCTACAGGAAAATTATCCGGCCCAGTTGGCGGAAGGTTCTCACCGGGTGCTCTCTGAACCTCAGCAAATGCTGAACTTGCTGAAATCTCTCAAAAAAACTGAGTTGATATTCCTCACCGTCAGGGATGATGCCTCTGTGGGCTGGCTGCCCAATGAATTGAAAAGGCTGCGGGAATTGAATCTGACCCAACTGCCGGTAGGGCAGCCGAGGATGGCTTACGCTGCGGTCTTTAAAGGAGATGGAACGGTTTTCTGGGAAAAAAAACAGTCGCGCCCTATTGACCAGTTCTTTCAGAAGGACAGCACCCTAAAGGGGTTGGTCATGCCAGTGAATGTCCGCATCACCAGTGCCGGTCCACCCAATGTGGCGGGCCAGATATTTATCAATGAAAACCAGGTTTCCATGAATAGTCGGGGGCTCAATTTCGTGGTGTATGATTTAGAGCAAAAAAAAATCACAAAGGTGGAGCTCTTTGACCTCTATGACCGGAGTCTTTATCTGAAGGATTTGCTGCCTGAGTGAACCACGGGCAGCTATCTTTTTTTACGGGCATCCATGACCAGTGCCATGAAGGCCTTGGCGGCACTGCTGACGGCAGGTGCTTTTGAAGCGGCTAGGGCTACTGTCCGCCGGGGCGGCGTCTGGATTGTTTTTACCCGGAACAGGGTTTCTCCCTTTCCGGCAGGCATGGCGTAGCCGGGAATCCATCCGATGCCCAGGCCGATCCGCACCAGATCGAGGATCACATCCACGCTGCCGGCCTCAATGCCTGGGGTAACGGTCAGGCCCTGGTTCAGCGCCCAGTTCTCCAGATTTTCACGGGTGGAGGAGCCGGCCTCCAGGAGGATCAGGGGCTCTTTCACCAGCTGGGCCAAGGCGGAGGGCAGAGATTCGTACCGGGGAAAAAGCGGCCCGGCCACAAAGATATCCTCATAATCCAAAACATCCTCCAGATGTATTCCGGGGGGCGGTGTGTGCAGGGACCGGTTCACAAAGGCCAGATCCGCTTCCTTCTGATGTACCATTCTGAGGCATGCCGGCGAAGGACGGTTGGTGACCTGTAAATGGATTTCTGGATATTTTTCGTGGAATTGCTGCAGCAGGGGCAGGAGATAGTGGCGGCACAGGGTATCACTGGCGGCGATGTGCAGGATTCCGGCCTCCAGGTTCTTAAGGGCATTGATAGCCTGCTCTCCCGCCTGGATGGTATCAAAGGCAGAAACCAAATGGATCTTCAGGGTTTCCCCCTCGGCGGTCAGGGCCATGCCCCGGCCGGACCGGTAAAAGAGGCGGGAGCCCAGAACTTGTTCCAGCTGGGCCATGGCCTGGCTGACGGCGGACTGCGTCATGAAGAGCTGGCTGCCGGCATCGGTAAAGCTACCGGTGTGTGCGGCGGCCAAAAAAATACGGTAAAGGTCCAGTCGTGGGTTTAACATAAGCTCACCTAATGTTTTATATTAAAATGATTAATTATTATTATAACACGGCCGGTGATAAACTGAGGATAAAGAAGGTAAATAAAGAGCAGACGTAATCAGGAATCAATCCCTTTAATCAGTGATCATACCCATCATTTTACTCAGGAGGCAAACATGCAATCAGCCGTGCGCAGAATCTATGTTGAAAAGAAACCGGGCTATCAGGGAGAGGCGGACCGTCTTTTTCGAGACTTACGGGAGAATTTAAAGGAAGAGCATCTGGAATCCCTGCGTTTTCTGAATTGCTATGATGTTCAAGGCTTGTCCGATGTGGATTTCGATAAAGCGGTCCGAACAATTTTTTCGGAACCCAACACAGATGATGTGATCCATGAACGCCTTGAAATCGATCCGGAAGAGATTGCGATTGCCTGGGCCTATCTCCCCGGCCAATTCGATCAGCGGGCAGATTCCGCGGCCCAGTGTATCCAGCTGTTCACCCAGAAGGAAATGCCCCTGGTCCGATGCTCGCGGGTTGTGGTCCTGAAGGGCCTGGTTGAATTGGAGCGGATCAAACAGTACCTGATCAATCCCGTCGATTCCGGCGCCATCAGCCTGGAGAAGCCTCAAACCCTGGAAATGGCCTCGGTGACACCGGCAGATGTGGCCGTGCTGGAAGGCTTCATTAAAAAGAGCGGCGCGGATATCCTGGCGCTTCGTGAAACCCTGGGTATGGCCATGAGCGGTCAGGACCTGCTTTTCTGCCAGAATTATTTCAAACAGGAGGACCGGGACCCGACCCTGACGGAAATCCGCGTCATCGACACCTACTGGTCCGACCACTGTCGGCACACCACGTTCATGACCCAGCTTGAAAATGTGAGCTTCGAGGCGGGAGCTGCCAACGAACCGATCCGGAAAGCCTGGGCAACCTATCAGGCCATGCGGGCCGAGGTATACGGAGAGACGGACCGCCCGGTGACCCTGATGGATATGGCGGTGGTGGCCATGAAGGCCCTGCGCAAATCCGGTCAGCTGGAAGACCTGGAGGTATCTGAAGAAATCAACGCCTGCAGCATTGAAGTACCTGTGGATGTGGACGGCGAAATTCAGACTTGGCTGGTGATGTTCAAGAACGAAACCCACAACCATCCCACTGAAATCGAGCCCTTCGGCGGCGCGGCCACGTGTCTGGGCGGTGCCATCCGGGATCCCCTTTCCGGGCGGAGCTTTGTCTATCAGGCCATGCGGGTCACTGGGGCATCGGATCCCCGGATCTCCGTGGAGGAAACCCTGCCGGGCAAACTGCCCCAGCGGATCATCACCACCGGGGCGGCTCACGGCTATAGCTCCTACGGCAATCAGATCGGCCTGGCCACAGGTCAGGTCCGTGAATACTACCATCCGGGTTTCTTGGCCAAGCGGATGGAAATCGGCGCCGTCATCGGGGCGGCCCCGAAGAACCAGGTGATGCGGCTCCAGCCTGAAAAGGACGATTTGATTGTCCTCGTGGGCGGCCGTACGGGCCGGGACGGGTGCGGCGGAGCGACGGGTTCCTCTGTGGAGCACGATGAGGAATCCCTGGCCAGCTGCGGCGCTCAGGTCCAAAAGGGCAACGCCCCCACGGAGCGGAAGCTGCAGCGTCTGTTCAGGAACCCGGTTGTCAGCGGGATCATCAAACGGTCCAACGATTTCGGCGCCGGTGGGGTATCGGTTGCTATTGGAGAACTGGCCGACAGCATCGATATCGAGCTGGATGCGGTCCCCCTCAAATACGATGGTCTCGATGGCACGGAGCTGGCCATTTCCGAATCGCAGGAACGGATGGCGGTGGTCATTGCGCCGGAGAACCTGACTATTTTTATGAACGGCGTTTCGGCGGAAAACCTGGAAGCCGCCGTCGTGGCCCGGGTGACCGACAGCGGTAGACTGCGGATGGTGTGGCGCGGCAAGACTGTGCTGGATTTGTCCCGGGAGTTCCTGAACACCAGCGGGGTGCCGCAGATGAGCAACGCCCATGTAACGGCCCCGGTGATTGAAAAATCTCCCTTCAAATTTCACCAGGAGTTTGACGGCAATTGGAAAACAGAATGGCTCAACACCCTTTCAAGGCTGAATGTGGCCTCTCAGAAGGGGATGGTGGAGCGTTTCGACAGCACCATCGGCTCAGGATCGGTTCTGATGCCCCTGGGCGGAAAATATCAGATGACCCCCGTGGAGGGGATGGCAGCCCGGATTCCGGTAGGAGCCCACAGTACCCATACCGCCACGATCATGACCCACGGATACGATCCGGAGCTGGCGCAGTGGAGTCCGTTCCATGGCAGCGTGTATGCCCTGGTTCTTGCGGCTGCCAAGACCGTGGCATTGGGAGGCGACCTTCGCAGAATACGCTATACCCTGCAGGAATATTTTGAAAAACTCGGGGAGGCACCGGAAAAATGGGGCAAGCCCGTCAGCGCGCTTTTGGGGGCTCTTACCGTCCAGAAAGCGCTCAATACAGCGGCAATCGGGGGCAAGGACAGCATGTCCGGCACCTTCAAGGATCTGAATGTGCCGCCGACGCTGGTGGCCTTCGCGGTGACACCGGTAGATGACCGCCAGGTTATCAGTCCGGAATTCAAGGGGCCGGGCAATGATCTGGTTCTGCTGAGACTGCCAAGGGATGCCGATGAAATGCCTGATTTTGACATGTTCCATCTCTTCGCTGAAAAAATCAGCCAGTGGCAGGCGGATGGCCGGCTGCAATCGGTCAGTGCCGTGGATATCGGCGGTGTAGCGGCGCTGATCAGCAAGAATGCCTTTGGAAACCGGATCGGTGCCGTTCTGGATGCGAAGCTTTCTCCGGCGTCCCTGTTTGAACCGGCTTATGGCTCCCTGCTCATCGAATGGCAGGGTCAGGTGCATGCCGCTGATCTGGCAGGCCTACCGGCAACCGTCCTGGGCAAGACCACGGAAGAAGGGGTCATCCGTTTTGGAAACGGGGAAGTGACCGTTCATGAAGCTCAGGTAGCGTGGGAAAAACCGTTGTCAGTCATTTTTCCCACCACGGGACCGGACATCGGACCCGTGAGACGGTTCGCATATACCCAAGGCTCCACCCTGACCCGTCAGGGGGAAGCCTGCAAGCCCTCCGTGGTCATTCCGGTCTTTCCGGGGACCAACTGCGAGGATGATACTGCCCGAGCCTTTACAGAGGCCGGGGCCAATGCCTCGGTGCATGTATTCAGAAACATGAATCCCCAGGCGATTGAAGAATCCATCGCCACCCTGGAAAAGGCCATCCGGTCTTCTCAAATCATCGCGCTTCCCGGGGGCTTCAGCGCCGGGGATGAGCCGGACGGTTCGGGGAAATTCATTGCGGCGGTCTTCCGGAATCCCCGGATCCAGGATGCCGTCACCGAACTGCTGACGCAGCGGGATGGCTTGATGATCGGTATCTGCAATGGCTTCCAGGCGCTCATCAAGCTGGGGCTCATCAGCCACGGCCGAATCCTTGACCTGGAGCCGGAATTCCCAACCCTGACCTATAACCGGATCGGTCGCCATGTGTCCACATTGGCCCGGATCCGCGTAGCAAGCAATCTCTCCCCCTGGATGCAGGAAACAGAAGTGGACAGCACCTGGCTGGTGCCGCTTTCCCATGGGGAAGGGCGCTTCGTCAGCACCCCGGCATTCCTGGAAAGCATGATCGCCCAGGGGCAGGTGGCAACCCAGTACGTGGATATCGCCGGCAATCCCTCAGGAGAAGGCCAATGGAATCTCAACGGTTCCTCTGAAGCCATTGAAGGTCTTTTCAGCCCGGATGGCCGGGTGTTTGGCAAAATGGGGCACACGGAGCGGTATCGGGAAGGGCTATACAAGAATGTGCCGGGACCTATGGACATGGGAATATTCCGCGTTGGCGTGAATTACTTCAAATAAAGGATGTGAATGTTCGTTATATTACGAACATTAAAAAGGAAAATCTTATTTATAATACGAATTTAACTTGCGGGTGAAATTTTGCTCTGGTAAGATGAAGGTAGTGAAGAATAAAATTCTGCTTTTGAAAGGAGCCGTTTCCGTGAAAGTTGCCGTAGTTATGGGAAGTGATTCCGATTTTGATGTGGTATCCAAGGGCCTTGAAATCCTGAAGAGTTTTGAAATCCCGTATGTAGCACGGGTAATGTCGGCGCATCGGACCCCGGATGATGCCCTGGAGTTTTCGAAGAACGCGGAAGCGGAAGGCTTTGATGTCATCATCGCCGCCGCAGGGAAGGCAGCCCATCTGCCTGGGGTCCTGGCTGCGGTCACGCCGCTTCCGGTCATCGGCCTTCCTGTTTATAGCAGCACCTTTGACGGGATGGATGCCCTCCTGGCCATGGTACAGATGCCTAAGGGGATCCCCGTGGCCACGGTGGCTGTGAACGGTGCCGAGAATGCCGCCCTGCTGGCTGCCCAGATCATGGGGGGGAAATATCCGGAGCTTCGGGAAAAAATGAAAGCCTATAAAGAACAGATGGCCCGGGAGGTCCGCGAGAAGGACCGGGCGTTGCAGGAAAAACTCAACCAATGATGGAGGACGCCCATGGAAAAGCTTGATATGCTGTATGAAGGCAAGGCTAAGAAGGTTTACCGGACAGAGGACCCCAAGCGTTATGTTGTGGAATATAAGGACGATGCCACAGCTTTCAACGGTGAGAAAAAAGGCACCATCGTGGGTAAAGGGGTTGTGAACAACCGGATGTCGGCCCTCCTCTTTAAGATGCTGGAGGAGAACGGCGTTCCCACCCATTTTGAAGAGCTCCTGAACGATCGGGAAATGGTGGTCAAGGCCGTCAAGATATTGCCCCTGGAAGTGATCATCCGAAACGTGGCGGCCGGTTCCATGTCCAAACGGCTGGGGATTGCAGAGGGAACGGTTCTTCCCATCAGCACCCTGGAGTTCAGCTACAAGAACGACGCCTTCGGCGACCCCCTGATCAATGACGACCACGCCGTAGCCATGGCCCTTGCCACCCGTGAAGAGATTGCCCAGGTTCGGGAATATGCGTTCCGAATCAACGATCTGCTCCGGGCTTATTTCCTGAAGAAGAACATCAAGCTCATCGATTTCAAGCTGGAATTCGGGGTGTTTGGCGGCCAGGTGATTCTGGCCGATGAGATTTCCCCGGATACCTGCCGGCTTTGGGATCTGGAAACAGACAAAAAACTGGATAAAGACCGTTTCCGCCGGGATATGGGCGGGGTTGAAGAGGTGTATCAGGAAGTGCTGCACCGGTTGGGAGAATAGGGATGAAAGGACACGACATGGACACTCACGAAATGCCTTGGGATAAATTGGGTGAAGAATGCGGCGTCATGGGGATTTACGCCCCAGGCCGGGATAACGTGCCGCAGATGATCTGCTTCGGCCTGGTGGCCCTGCAGCACCGGGGACAGGAAAGCGCTGGAATCGCCGTTTCCAATGGCGGCACGATCCATTACCACAAAGAGATGGGCCTGGTACAGGAAGTCTTCAACGATAAGAATCTGGCTCAGTTGGAAGGCGATATCGGCATCGGTCATGTGCGCTACTCCACCACCGGCGAGAGCTTCGTGAACAATGCCCAGCCCCTGGTGGTCCAGTACAAAGGCGGCAGCATCGCCCTGGGACACAACGGCAACCTCATCAATGCTGGAGAGCTTCGGGACCAGCTGGAGGAAGAGGGCTCCATTTTCCAAACCTCCATCGACACCGAGGTGATTGCCAACCTCATCGCCCGGAACTATAAGCTGGGCTTTAAGGATGCATTGATTGAAACCGTGAAGCAGATCAAGGGATCCTATTCCCTGACAATCCTGTGGGACGGCAAGCTGATCGGCGTGCGGGATCCCAACGGTCTGCGCCCCTTGTGCCTGGGGATGCTCAACGACGGCTATGTACTGGCCTCCGAAACCTGCGCCCTGGATGTGGTAGGGGCCAAATTCATGCGGGATATCGATAAGGGTGAAATCGTCATCATTGATGACAGCGGTATTCAATCCTTCTATTATGATACCTCCAAGAAGAAGGCGGTCTGTTCCTTTGAATATGTCTATTTCGCTCGCCCGGACAGCATCATGGACGGCCGCAGCGTGTACCGGGCCCGGCGTGAAGCGGGGAAGATCCTGGCCAAGGAGCATCCCGCAGTGGCGGATTTCGTGGTGGCTGTTCCGGATTCCGGCACGGCGGCAGCGACCGGCTACGCCGAAGCCTCCGGGATCCCGTATATGGTGGGACTCATCAAGAATAAATACATGGGCCGGACCTTTATCCAACCGGACCAGAAATCCCGGGAGCTGGCGGTTCGCCTGAAGCTCAACGTGCTGAAGGAAAACGTGGAGGGCAAGCGCATCGTCCTCATCGACGATTCCATCGTTCGGGGCACCACCTCCCGCCGGATCGTGGATATGCTCAAAGAAGCCGGTGCCAAAGAGGTCCATCTCCGGGTGTCCTCGCCGCCGGTCAAGCATTCCTGTTATTTCGGCATCGATACCCCCAGCCGTCAGCATTTGGTGGGGGCTGTCAACACCATTGAAGAGATCCGGGAGATGATCCACGCCGACAGTCTGGGTTTCCTCAGCATCGACGGCTTGGTGGAGTCCATCGGCTCCGGGGGCATCAATATGTGTGCTGCCTGCTTCAATGGGGATTACCCCATGGACGTTCCGGAAGAAGCGGATAAATTTCTTTTTGAAAAAAAATAGACGGAGGGGCCAAGTGAGCAAACTGACCTATGCAGATGCCGGGGTATCCATTGAAGAGGGATACCGGGCAGTGGATATGATGAAGAAACACGTTCAGCGCACGTTCACCCCCAGCGTATTGACAGGGCTCGGCAGTTTCGGGGCCCTGTTCAAGCTGGATATGACCAATCTCACAGAACCGGTGCTGGTTGCCGGAACCGATGGGGTGGGAACCAAACTCAAAATAGCGTTCCTGATGGACCGCCATGATACCGTCGGGGAAGATGCCGTGGCCATGTGCGTCAACGATGTGCTGTGCCAAGGGGCTACGCCCCTGTTTTTTCTGGATTACATCGCCACCGGCAAGCTGGAAGCGGAAGTGGCTGCCGATATCGTCAAAGGGGTAGCCGAGGGCTGTATCAAGGCCGGCTGTTCCCTCATCGGGGGCGAAACCGCCGAAATGCCGGGATTCTATGCCGAAGGCGAATATGACATCGCCGGTTTTGCGGTGGGTGTGGTGGACCGCAGCCGGATCATCGACGGCAGCAAGGTGGCGGCGGGAGATATCCTCTATGGCCTGCCCTCCAGCGGTGTGCACTCCAACGGATTTTCCCTGGTACGCAAGCTGTTCTTCGATAAATTGGGCATGACGGTGGCGGATACCATCGACGGCCTGCCCGGCACCCTGGGCGAAACCCTGCTGGCGCCCACCCGGATTTATGTGAAGCCGGTGCTGGAGCTGCTAAAAACCGGGGCGATCCATGGCATGGCCCACATCACCGGGGGCGGATTCCACGAGAACATCCCCCGGATGTACGGCAAGCACCTGGATGCCCGCATTCAACTGGGCAGCTGGCCTGTGCCCCCGGTGTTCCAGGTGATGGAGCGGGAAGCGGCCCTGGATCAGGACGATCTGTTCAACACCTTCAACATGGGCATCGGTTTTGTCATTGCGGTGGATCCGGCCCTTGAGAGTGAGTTTCTGGCCTCGGCGGCAGAACTGGGCGAAACCGTCTGCCGACTGGGAGAAATGGTTCCCGGAACCGGAGTTGTTCAGCTATGGAAATAGTCCGGATCGCGGTCCTGGTTTCTGGGGGCGGCACCAATCTGCAGGCTCTTTTGGATGGCCTTCGGGGCGGCGACGGCCCGGGGGCCATCACTCTGGTGATCGCCAACCGCCGGGAGGCTTACGGCCTGGAGCGGGCCCGCAGTGCCGGGGTTGAAGCCCTGTACATCGGTCGGGGAAATTATCCGGAAGCGGACCAGCGGGGGGAAGCCCTGCTGGAGGCCCTGCTGTCCCGGGATATCGAGTGGGTGGTCCTGGCCGGGTATCTGGATATCCTGCCTCCGGCGGTGACCCAGCGGTATGCCCGCCGCATCCTCAATATCCACCCCTCCCTGATCCCCGCCTTCTGCGGCATGGGCTACCATGGGCTGAAGGTCCACGAAGCGGCCTTGGAACGGGGGGTCAAGCTCAGCGGTGCCACGGTGCATTTTGTCGATGAAGGGGCCGATACGGGCCCCATCCTCAGTCAGTCAGCCGTTCCGGTTCTGTCGGAGGATACGGCCCAGACCCTGCAGCAGCGGGTGCTGGCCGTGGAGCACAGCCTCCTGCTGGAAGCGGTGGAAGCTGCGGCGGCAGGGCGCATCCACTGGAATAACGGGAAGCCATTCATCCGAAAAGGATAATTTTGAACGCAAAGGGGATCGTTATGAAAAAGCGTGCACTGATCAGTGTTTCTGATAAGACCGGGATTCTCGAATTCGCCCAGGACCTCATCGCCCTGGGATTTGAGATCCTTTCCACCGGAGGCACCGCAGATCTTTTGAATAAAGCCGGGGTGCCGGTGACGGCGGTTTCCGATATCACGGGATTCCCGGAGTGTCTGGACGGGCGGGTGAAGACCCTACATCCCGCCATTCATGGGGGCCTTCTGGCCCGCCGGGATCTGCCGGAGCATATGGCGCAGATCGCCGAGCTGGGAATCCAACCCATCGACCTGGTGGTCATCAACCTCTACCCCTTCAAGGCCACGGTCATGAACCCGGATGTCACCCTGCCGGAAGCCATCGAGCAGATCGATATCGGCGGCCCCTCCATGCTCAGAAGCGCGGCCAAGAACCATGCCGATGTCTACGTGCTGGTGGATCCGGCGGATTATCCAGCCGTGCTGGGGGCCCTCAAAACTCCCGGTGCCTCCGATTACACGTTGCGGTACGGGTTGGCGGTCAAGGTGTTCCAACATACTGCGGCCTACGATGCCCTGATTGCCCAGTATTTGATGAAGGCCGGAAATATCAGCCCCTGGGCCGATAAACTGACCCTGACCTTTGAAAAGGTTCAGGATCTCCGCTACGGGGAAAATCCCCATCAACAGGCGGCCTTCTACCGGCAGCCCCTGCCGGTGACCGGCAGCATCGCATCAGGCGAACAGCTTCACGGGAAAGAACTTTCATACAATAACATTGCAGACGGCGATGCGGCCCTGATGATTGTCCGGGAGTTCGCAGAACCCGCCGTGGTGGCTGTGAAGCATGCGAACCCCTGCGGCGTGGCCGTGGGAGCTACCATTCTGGAAGCCTATCAGAAGGCCTACGCCGCGGATCCCGTGTCCATTTACGGCGGCATCGTGGCCCTGAACAGGCCTGTGGATCTGGCAACGGCTCAGGAGCTGGAGAAAACCTTCCTGGAAATCATCCTGGCTCCGGGCTTTGAAGCCGATGCCCTGGAACTGCTTCAAAAGAAGAAGAATATCCGGCTCATCCGTCTGGGGGCAGCGGCCTTTGGCCCCACCGATGAGCCCTTTGGCTTCAAACGGGTTACCGGGGGCCTTCTGGTTCAGGACATCAACCGGGCCACCTACGAAAAGCTGGAGACCGTAACGGAGAAAGCGCCTACGGAGGAGCAGATGAAGGCCCTGATCTTCGCCTGGAACGTCTGCAAGCACGTGAAATCCAACGCCATCCTTCTGGCAAAGGACGGCACCACCACTGGCATCGGGCCGGGGCAGGTGAACCGGATCGGCGCCCTGGAAATCGCCGTGGGTCAGGCGGGAGAGAAAGCCAAGGGCTCCGTGCTGGCTTCCGATGCCTTCTTCCCCTTTGCAGATTCCATCGAAGCGGCGGCCCGGGCCGGCATCTCAGCCATCATCCAGCCCGGCGGCGCCATGAAGGATCCAGAGGTCATTGCGGCGGCCAACAAGCACGGCCTTGTCATGGTGTTCACAGGAACACGGCATTTTAATCATTAACGGAGGTGAACCGTTTGAAAATATTGGTGATCGGCAGCGGCGGCCGGGAGCATGCCCTGGCATGGAAGCTGGCACAGAGCCCCCGGGTTCAAAAGATCTACGCGGCGCCGGGGAACCCTGGCATTGCACAGGTTGCGGAATGCGTTCCCATCGGCGTGGACCAGCTGGAGGCCCTGAAAGATTTTGCCCTGGCTCAGGCCATCGACCTCACCGTGGTGGGGCCGGAAATGCCCCTGGTGGCAGGCATCGTCAACCTCTTCCGGGAAGCCGGCCTGAAGATATTCGGGCCGGATCAGGCTGCGGCAGCCCTGGAAGGCAGCAAGAAAGCCTCCAAGGAATTCATGGTGAAATACGGAATCCCCACGGCGGCTTACGGCGAGTATGATGACCTGGGGAAGGCCACGGCCCACCTGAGCGATTATGGCTTTCCCGTGGTCATCAAGGCGGATGGCCTTGCGGCGGGCAAAGGGGTTGTCATTGCAGAGAACCTGCAGGAAGCCGAGCTGGCACTGCGGGAAATGATGCTGGAAGAAAAGTTCGGCGATGCCGGAAAGACCGTGGTCATCGAAGAGTTCCTCACGGGGATCGAAGCCTCGGTGCTGTGCCTGGTGGATGGAGAATCCATTGTCCCCCTGGAGAGCGCCCGGGATTACAAGCGGGCCCTGGATGCAGACCGGGGGCTCAACACCGGCGGCATGGGCACCTGCTCCCCCAATCCGGATTACACGCAAGCCGCTGCGGCGGTGGTGTGCGAAACCGTTCTGAAGCCCTTTATGCAGGGGGTTCGATCGGAAGGATACGATTACAGGGGACTGGTTTTCATCGGTGTCATGATGACGCCCCAAGGCATCAAGGTTCTGGAATTCAATGTCCGCTTCGGCGATCCGGAAACCCAATCGATCCTGGTGCGCCTCAAAAGCGATCTGGCGGATGTCCTGGAAGCGGTTTGCGACAGGCGTCTGGGAGAAATTGAGCTGGAATGGTCCTCCGAGAAAGCCGTCACTGTGGTCATGGCCTCACCGGGTTATCCCGAAACCACGGTGAAGGATCTTCCCATCACCGGATTTGAAAAGGTGACAGAGGGGCTGGTGTTCCACGCCGGAACCGCTCTGAAGAATGGTCAGATCGTCACGGCGGGGGGCAGGGTCCTGAACCTTACCGGAAAAGCAGAGAGCTACGAAGCTGCCCGCACTGTTTGCCTGAAGAATGCGCAAATGGTGACATTCAGCGGTGCTCATTATAGAACGGATATCGCAAAATTTTGAAGCAGGGGCAACCCTGCTTTTTTCTTTCCCGCCTGGAGCCTCATAGAAACCCATGAGGGGCTATGATATAATGAGGGCACCACTTTTGGAGGTTAAAGCGATGATCATCGAACATGAGTCCCACTGCGAAGCAAAAAAAGTAACCCACCCCGATGCAAAGGATGCGGCTATGAAAGTGCTGATCACCCCTGAAAATGGTTGGAGCGGCCACGTGATGCGGGTCATCGAACTGGAAGAGGGCGGTTGGTCTCCGAAGCACGGGCACCCCTGGCCCCACATCAACTATATCCTCGAGGGGGTTGGCGTCCTGTTCCTGAACGGTCAGGAAACTCCGCTGCAGCCCGGTTCCTATGCGTTTGTACCGGACAATGAAGAGCATCAGTTCAAAAATACAGGATCAGGGAAAATGCGGTTCATCTGCATTGTTCCCGAGCATGGCCATTTTTAAACCTTGAGGTGGACACATGAAAGGCTATGAGCTGACCGTGGCCTATTGGGACCAGGTCTTTGAAAAGGTACGGCCCTACAATCCCCACGAAGCCATCCCGCAGCAGCTTTTGGAAAATGCTCTGGACTGGCTGGCCCACGATGCGAAAAGTGTGCTGGATTATGGCTGCGGAACCGGACGCGTGCTGCTGCGCCTGATTCACAAGGGTGTTCAGCGGGGTGTTGGAATCGATTTATCACAGGAAGCCATTCAGTTGGCCAACACGGTTGCCCGGGACTCGGGGATGAAGGAACAAGGCTTTTTCATCAACGGCGGCCTCCGATGCCTTCACGAACTGGAACCTGCCAGCTTTGAAGGGGCAATCCTGTTCAATATCATTGAGAATATACTGCCCGATGACGCCTGTGATCTGGTGAAGCAGATCCACCGGATCCTCACGTATCGGGGACGGGTCCTGCTCAGACTCAATGCCTGGCAGCCTCGGGAATCCTTAGATGCGAATCCAGCCTACGAAAAGCTGGGTCCGGATTTTTACCGGGAAGAGACCGGTCTTTATTTTTGGAATATCTCCAATGAAACCCTGGAAGATTTGCTGACGCCGTATTTCTTCATCGAAGAAATCCAGCGCATTCACTTCCCGAGCCACGAAATGGATAACCGCCTGTTCTACCTTCGGGTCATGTAGCGTACAGCCGCTTGCGCATCAAGCGGCTTTTTGTTATCATAAACATGATAATGAGTATCAAATGATATTTCTTTTGTGTTACATTGTCACGGCCGTCAAGCAGAAATTCATGAAGGTGCTATAATAAAAATAGAGGCAATGACAACCAGAATAATGGAAAGGAGTGAATCCTATGAAGAAAAAACTAGCACTGTTCATTTTGATGGCATCCTTGGCATGTACACCGGCTTTTGGTGCGACTGAGAACAGTGTCGACAAGAATGTGTCAGTGAAGGACGATTACACTTTCGCGGCGGATAAAGCATTTGTTACCCTGCGGATCGAGGAAAAAAGCGCCAACGAGTTCGGAACGGACACCGTGACTTTCCGGCTGAAAATCACCAATGCCGAATGGGTGAACGATCCTGCCGAGATTAACGCAACCATGATGAGCGGTGCGACAATCGATATCGTCAGGATGGGAGACAAACAGCTTGAAATCTCCTTGAAGCGGCCGGTTGGCAGCACCGATGAGAAATCCTGGTGGAAGATTCCCATCTATGCCGATGTGACGGATCCCGGCGTAGTCAGCCTGGAAGTGGATGGTCAGGATGGCCTTGTCAGCAGCGGCGTGTATGAAATAGCAAAGGTCTATGGTGGAAACTATCTCAATAAAGGGTACCGATTCGACGGGGACAACCCGCAGTGGGTAACAATCCAGGAACCTCAGGAGAATGCGTTTGCCGGGGAAAATAAATTCCGGCTGGTGCTTGAGAATGGCGTATGGTTTCCGGAGAGCGACAAGCTTGTGGGACCTCAGGCCATCTTAAAAGGGGCCGTGGTCAGCGGGATTGAGAATGGCAGCATTTCTGATATCCGACGCATTGATGACAGGACCCTGGAGCTGACGATCCAGCGTGGAGAAAACAGCTCTGAAAAGGTTAAGGGGGCATGGGCTCTGCCGCTTTATTTCACAGTGGATCAATTCGGATTGGCAAAGGTCACCTTGGTCAGCCAAGGCGGTTCTGTGAAGGCAAGCGCACTGGAAGGGTCAAAGATTGTGACCCCCATCCGCTATATCAAGACGGTGACATTGACCCTGAATAAACCGGATATCACGATGAAACAGGGAACTGAAAAACGCGTGGTGGCTTTGGATGTCTCGCCGGTGAACCCTGCCGGTGTCACCCTGATCCCTGTGCGGGGCGTTTTCGAACAATTGGGAGCCACGGTGCAGTGGAACAGCCAGGAGAGAACCGTCACCATTGTTTCAGCGGATAAAAAAATCATGCTCCATGCAGATTCGGCCTCCGCCAGTGTGAACGGCAAAGCGGCGACACTCTCGCAAAAGCCTCTCATTATTAATGGCAGACTCCTGATTCCGCTGAGATCTGTATCCGAACAACTGGGTTTTGGTGTAGAATGGTTAGAAGCAACACAACAAATCACAATCCGTCAGGATTAATCAAGGAGACTCTTATGAAAGTACAAATCAATGAAACAACCATCAACGAAATTGCCGCGGTTTTGGATCAGAATGCAGACCGTGAGCGCACGGTCCGAATCTTCGTTTCCGGCATGCAGTGCAGCGGACCGGCTTATGGTCTGGCTTTAGACCCCGCAGTGGCAGAGGATTCTGTCCATGAATGCGGCAACTTCAAATTGGTGATGGATCCGGAACTGGTTGAAGCCTACGATGAATGGATCATCGACTTCGTCCAGGGTGGTTTCCTTGTGAAGCCTGCCAACGTCGCCAGCGATTGCGGCGGCGGTTGCGGTGGTGGCTGCGGCTGTGGCGGTGAGTGCTAGGAGGTTCTTTTGAAGGAGATTCTGGTTATCCGGCACGGAGAAACCGATTGGAACGCCCAGGGCCGTCTGCAGGGGATCCTGGATACCCCGCTCAACAGCAATGGGCTCCGGCAGGCCCAAGAGGCCGGTCACAGTCTTAAAAGCCAAGGGATACAGTGCATCTATGCCTCCCCCATGCTTCGGGCCCGAAAAACTGCCGAAATCATCAGCGAAACCATCGGTGTCCCCTTGGTTTTCAGAGAAGACCTTCGGGAGAAAGACTTTGGCGAAATGCAGGGCCTGCGGGTGGACGAAATTGATGCCCTATACGGCGATATGCTCTGGGAGATGCGGTCCATACTGGATCTGGCTCCTCCGGGAGGTGAGTCCAGCCGTGAAGTGATTGAGCGGTTGGAGCCAGTGATTGAGGAAATCGAAGGCCTTGGCCAGCGGGTGCTGATTGTGACCCATGGCGCTGTGGCCCGGGTGCTCTACAAGATGCTGGCGGAGCCGGAGGAAGATCTCTTTCACCAGTTCAAGCTGGATAACTGTGAAATCCTGACCTTTAAGCCGGTGCCCCAGGGCCGCTATATCTGCGAAACCCTGAGGCTCATTCCCTCAGAAATCGTTTAATCCTATCGAAAAAAGGGTATAAGATACTTGTATGAAGGGAGTGATCACCATGCGAGAGAAGAATCGTAGACAGATTCCACGGACCGTCAGTCCGGAGAGCTGGGCCATTCGGAATACCGAAGCCCCGGATATGGAAGCAGATTTTCAGTCAGCAACCGATATCAGCCTGGTGGACATTTCCTCCGACGGAATCGGCATTAAAACCCGAGAGCCCTTGAGTCAGAATAAGATCATCAGTTTTGACCTGTGTTTCAGCAATGCCTATCATCGGGTCGTGGCCCGTGTGCTCTGGACTTCCAAGAGCCTTTCCGAATGGCGAAGCGGCCTGCAGATCCTGCACATGCCTGAAGACCTGATGGAAGAGATTGAGGATTATCTGGGTGGGATAGAGACGAGCAAGACACTGAATTAGATGGTTAAAACCCTCTGCGGACAGGAATCAATCCTGCTGCAGAGGGTTTTTATTTATGCCGCAGGCAGGAATCCGGGCCGCCTGTTTAGAATCCTTAAGAGCGGGTAAAACACAACAGAGACCTGATAGGCACAACCGATAGAACAGGAGCATACTATGAGACGAATCGCTTTCATCGACCTGGGTTCCAACTCCGTACGCATGAATATCATACAGATCAATGACAACGGATCCTATTACCTGATGGATCAGGTCAAGCAGATGGTGCGGCTCAGCCAGGGGATGGGAACCGAAAAAACCCTGAAGCCCGAACCGATCCGGCGCACGGTAGAAGCGCTGAGTCTTTTCAAGAAGCTGATAGATGTCTACCACGTGGAATCGGTTCACGGCGTGGCAACGGCGGCGGTACGGCAAGCCGCAAATCAGCAGGCCTTCTTAGCGGAAATCAAAGAAAAGACAGAGATGGAATTCGAGGTGATCTCCGGCCAGGATGAAGCGTACTACGATTACCTGGGGGTTATGAACACCATCGACGCCCCGGACTGCCTGGTCGTGGATATCGGCGGTGCCAGCACAGAGCTGGTATGGGTCGTGAACCGGAAAATCAAGGAGAGCATCAGCCTGCCCTTTGGATCGGTAACCCTGTCGGAGCGGTTTGTCAGCAAGGACCCGGTGCAGTCGGATCTGGAGAAGCTCCGGGCATTCATCATGAAGGAGTTCAAAGGGGTTCGCTGGCTGAAGAAGGCCAAGGGCCTTCCGGTCCTCGGGTTGGGCGGCATCATCCGGACCATCGGAAAAATAGATAAGAACCGGGTACAGTTTCCGGTGCTGACGATCCATAACTACCAGATTACGGATCAAGAAGTGGATATGGTTTACCAAAAGGTGGTCACCAGCACCCTTGAAGACCTGAAAGCCATCACAGGGATTGGAAAATCACGGGCAGATCTGATGGCCGGCGGGATCATGCCGATCAAATGCGCCATGGAGCTTTTGGAAAGCAAAAAGCTGATTATCAGCGGTAACGGTCTCCGGGACGGCCTTTTCTACAAGCGGGAGCTGCTGGCCCCCGATGGGGAACTGGTGGAAGATGTATTGGAGCACAGTCTGGAGAATCTGCTCCTGAGATACGACGTGAACCGCAGCCATTCGGTCCACGTGGACAGCCTGTGCCTATCGCTGTTCGATCAGCTCCGGGATACGCACAAGTTCACCCGGTTTCACCGGAAAATCCTCCATGCGGCTGCAATGCTGCATGATATCGGCATGCATATCGATTACTTCAACCATCATCATCATGGCTTTTACCTGGTGATGAACGCCGATCTCAATGGACTTTCCAACCGGGAGCGGGTGCTGACGGCATTTTTGGTGGGGCATCACCGGGAATCCTCATTCCGGGAGGATTGGCGCAAGTACCGGGCTGTCATGAACGCCAAGGACTATGAGGATATCCGCCGTCTGGCTCTTTTCCTGAAAGTCGCTGAAAAGCTGGACAGGAGTGAGGCGGGCCTGGTCGAATCGGTCGCCGTTCTTTCAGACAAGAAGGCGGTCACCCTTCGGCTAAAAAGCAGCGCGGACCTGTCCCTGGAAGTGGCGGCAGTGGTTCAGTACCGCGGGGAATTCCAACGGATGCTGAAAAAAGAGCTCAGCGTCGCAGTGGAGTGAATGTCAAAAGCGGCCGTCCCTTTGGGGGATGGCCGCTTCCTATTTTTTGCTCTTTTTCTCGGCCTTCATCACATGGACATCGCCTTCGACAATCACTTCGCAGGCCAGTCGATAGCCGGATGCCAGTTCTTTTTCACTGAACCGTTTCTTCTCATTTTCTGTTGGCGGATTTGTTTCGCCGGAGACCCGGCATTTGCACTTGCCGCACTTTCCCTTTCCGCAGGGGACTTTGATCTTGAAAGGAGCGTCGTCAAGCAGTTCCATCAAGGGGGTTCCTGATTTGGTCTCAGAGATGCTTTCAAAGGTGACTTTAGCCATCGTTTTCTCCTTCTGTAATTGATATGATTCGTTGATACCCATTCTCAGCTTTGTGAAACAACGTGGAGAAGTTTAATGATTGAATGCCTGAAGGATTGGTATATATAAGGCAGTAAACAGAGGTGGAGGAACGGGTATGGGTAAAAAGAGCTTTGCCGGAGAATTTACAAGGAGTCTGCTGACGGCGGCCCTGGTTTTGGGAACCTTGACCGGGTTTTTGTGGATTGCTCAGACCCAGCAGATTTTCAGAGGCGAGGAAACCTATGTCAGCAACCATGAAAGCGCCACGGCAAAAGCTCGGGCAAAGGCCCAGGTGGAGGATACCCTCAATTATATCAGTTATCAGGAAGATAACCTGGTTTCCACAATAAATCAACAGGTCCGTGCCCGGGTCAATGAAGGGGTTCAGCAGGCCCTGTCCATCCTGGAGCAGCACCGGGGCGAAAGCACCGCGCAGATTCAGCAGGCGATTGTGAGCAGCCTGAGAACCCCCCGTTTTTTTGAAGGGCGGGGCTACTACTTCATCGATACCCTCAAGGGGGAGGCGGTGCTCTATCCCACACGGTCGGAGCTGGAGGGTACCAATATCCTGAATGTGACGGATGCCAGGGGACAGAGGACCGTAGAAAAGGAAATCCAGATTGTCAGCAACCAAGGTGAGGGGTACGTGTCGGGCTATTGGCCAAGGCCCCAGGATCCAACTGGAGACAGTCGGCTCAAGATATCTTATGTGAAGCGGTTGGACCCCTTTGACTGGTATATCGGGACCGGAGAGTATTATGATGATGTCAAGGCGGAGGTCCGTCAGGGGATCATCAAGCGCTATCAGCAGTATCGTTCAAATAACGGGATCCGTATTTTTATCATTGATGCTTCGGGCAAAGAATTGGTCCCGCGCTATCCCGTCAATGAAACCGGCGGTGGTTTGCCGGATATTCTCCGGACAGAAGAGGAAAAGGCGGCGGTTATTCAGCAGGAATTGGCCTATTCCATTTCAAATCCCGGGGGATACGGCTATACGAGAACCTATACCAATGCGGATGGCACGACCCAGGAAGCGGCTGTTTATATCACCTCAGTCCCCAAGTGGGGCTGGATTATCGGTGCGGAGGTTCCCACCAAATCGGCGCATGCCGAAGATGCCTGGACGATGGACCAGATCCAGAAGCGGTCTATCCAGAATGTGATTCAAGTTCTGGTGGTCATCATCCTGGTGATTTTAACGTTCGTTATCTTTCTAAGACGGCTGTCCCTCAAGCTGCGGAACGATTTCATGGCGTTCATGTCGTTTTTCAAACGGGCGGCAAAGGAGAACGTCCTCATTGAAATCGGTGATATCCAGATGCAGGAATTTGCCAGCATGGCCAATATGGCCAACCAAATGGTGGCAAAACGCCAGGAAGCCGAAAACGCCCTGCTGGCGTCCAATGAACAGCTGGAAACCCAGGTTCAGGAACGGACGCAGGAACTGAAGGAGTCCCTTGAAATCCTGGAGACCACCCAGGAGCAGCTGATGCAGAATGAAAAACTGTCTGTTCTGGGAAATCTGGTGGCTGGAATCACCCACGAAATCAATATCCCGGCAGGGATAGCCAGATCCCTGAACTCGGACCTGCAGGAATTGATTGCATCGCTTCGCTCCAGCATCAACGTGGAGGATCCGCGCATCATAGAGATCCAGGCACTGCTGACCCGGATGGAAGAGGACGTTGGCCTGGTGGATGCCAACCTGAAAAGAACACTGGAGCTGGTCCATAGCTTCAAAGACGTTTCAGTGGATCAGTGCAGCGGTCAGCGAAGGGCCTTCAACCTTCAGGACTACCTGAAAGAGATCATTCTCAGCCTCAGCTCGCGGATACGGAAGGGCAATCACCATGTGGAGGTGATTTGCGACAGCACCGTGGAGGTCATCGGATTCCCCGGAACCCTCTCTCAAATCATCACCAATCTGATCATGAATTCCCTTCAGCATGGATTCAAGAACCGCAGCGGCGGGCACATCACCCTGGAGGTGATCGATGGGGGAAGCCGGATCCTCCTGCTCTATCGCGATGACGGCTGCGGAATTCCCGCCAGAAGCATCAGCCGGGTCTATGAGCCGTTTTTCACAACCGATAGGGAGCGGGGGGGTAGCGGTCTGGGGCTGAATATCGTTCATCAGCTGGTTACCGAAAAGCTGGGCGGTGTGATTAACCTGACCAGCACTGAGGGACGGGGTGTGTTGTTCGAAATTGAATTCCCAAGGATTCAGGGTGAATAAACTGAAAATTGGAAAAGTGTTGAAAGCTATTGCAATCTGCCATCAAAAGAATATACTAATACCATAAATGAAATAATTACAAATTTGAAGGAGGATATTATGAGAAACGATGTCGTCAAAATGGGTGGGAATGCCGTCACACTACGGGGGCAGGCAATTGCTGCCGGAATGAAAGCACCTGATTTCAAGGCCGTCACACAGGATTTAGGAAACTTTCAGCTCTATCAAGACACGGCCGGGAAAATAAAGGTCATCAGTGTTGCTCCCTCCATTGATACAGGCATCTGTTCCTTGCAGACAATCCGCTTCAACCAGGAAGCTGCAGAACTTAAAGAACACGTGGACATCGTGACAATCACCGTGGATCTCCCCTTTGCACAAAAGCGTTACTGCGCAGCTGAAGGGATTGAGAATATCCATGTGGTTTCCGATCACAAGGATTTGGATTTTGGTGAACAGTATGGCTTCGTCATCGATGAACTGCGGCTTCTGGCCCGGGGCATTGTGGTCGTGGACCGGGAGAACCAGGTGCGCTATGTGGAATACGTTCCCGAAGTGAGCACCCACCCGGATTACGATCAGGCTCTGGAGGTTATCCGAAGCCTGATCTAATCCCTGTAAACCTTGACAACCACAGGCTTGAGTGCTACAGTTAAAACAATTGAACACGTTCTTCAGGGCGGGGTGTAAGTCCCCACCGGCGGTATAGCCCGCGAGCCGAAAGGTTGATCCAGTTGAATTCTGGAGCCGACAGTATAGTCTGGATGAGAGAAGAAAGCGAATGATTCTACCATGCCCTGGAAATTCCAGGGCATTTATTTTTTCATTCCCCTCTTCCTGAGATAGTTCAAAATACCTGTCAGGAGGGTCTTATGTCAGACCAAAACAGAAAAACCAGCAGTAAAACCAGCAGTAAAACCAATACGTTGGTGAAAACCTCCATGCTTTCAGTCATTGCCTTCGTGCTGATGATGCTGGAGAGTCAGATTCCTTTTTTCCCAGAGTTCCTTAAAATAGATTTATCCGATCTCCCGGCCCTGATTGCGGGGCTGGCCATGGGGCCCCTCGCAGGGGTTTCCGTCGAAGCGGTGAAGAATATTCTCCATCTGCTGATGACAACCACCGGCGGTATCGGCGAACTGGCTAATTTTGTGATCGGTTCTAGCTTCGTCATCCCGGCAGCGCTGATCTACCGGCACAAGAAAAACAAGGTTACCGCACTGATCGGCTTGGTGGTCGGCGTCGCCGTGATGTCGCTGACAGGCGCACTTGCCAATTACTATGTCCTGCTCCCTTTCTACAGCACATTCATGCCGATTGACGCCATTATCGCCATGAGCGCAAAAGCCAATCCGGCAATCAAGGACTTGTGGTCCCTAATCCTGTATGGCATTGTCCCCTTTAACATTTTCAAGGGATTGGTGCTGTCGGTCCTGACCCTGGCGGTCTACAAGCGAATTTCTCAAATCCTTCACCAATAGTGTCGAGCAGGGCCCCTGAAGATTTCGGGGGCTTTTCTTTATGTTTCTGGTTAGAAGAAGCCTTTGGCGGGGTAGATAACAGCAGTAAGGCTTCCGACAGCTGGTGCGTCCCCACGAAAAAGGCACCCCGGATGGGGGTGCCTGCATGAACGGATGCGTGTCTTAGTATTCGGGATCGTATTTGCTGACGGAAAGGATCAGGAATGCCCCTACCAGTGGTATCAGGCTGAGAAGGGTGAACAGCATGGCGTTGTCCTTCTTGAAAAGCGTGAAGAGACGGAAGAGGGTCAGGAGCGTCAGAAGCGTCAGGGCAAGCCCGTAAAGGGCTCCGATGAAGGGAATGCGGCTGACGAGGAGATGCAGGGCAAAAGCCAGGGGCAGGACGATTTCGGGCCGCGGGATTTCATAGTTCTGAAACTTCAGCTCCCGGATGATCAGCCCCACGGTGTAAAGGTTGGCAAAGGGAATCCAGGCGAGCCAGGGATTTTCAATGCCGCAGGTTGTTGCCATGCGGTAGAGGCCAAGGCTGAGGGGGATGTAAGCCAGCAGGACAAGGATTGCAAAGAACAACATGAAGAGTCCCGCTACCAAGAGTGCACTGAACATATTGATTCTCCTTTCAGATTCATATTTTTTCTACGGATTCAGTATATCATTTGCCGAATGGAAGTGGCAATCGAACCAAGGAATTATTACCTGTATTTGGAGAAAGATTCATGGTACGATGAATGCATCATTCTTGTTGGGAGAGGGCATATGTCAAGAATCATGGTGGTCGATGATGCGGTGGTTATCCGCGAAAAACTGAAGATCCTTTTGACCAAGGCCGGTCACGAGGTGGTGGCAGAGGCGGGTAACGGGCTCCAGGCATCGTTGCTGTATGCCCGCTATAAACCGGACATTGTGACCATGGATATCACAATGCCGGGGGTGGATGGCTTTGAGGGCATCCGCAAAATAAAAGAAAGCAATCCAAATGCTCAGATCGTTGTCATCAGCGCCATGGGCCAAAAGGCGATTATCATGGAGGCCTTGGAAGCCGGTGCTTCAGGGTTCATTTTAAAGCCCTTCGACATCAGCAAGGTCTTGACGGTGATTGCCTCCGTGGAAGAACGGATCCGCAAGGGCGGCACCGGCAATGCCGATCGCTTGAAGGCCGAACTGGAAGCCCTGAAGAATGAGAAGAAGGAAATGGATTCAAAATTGAAGGGATTAGAAAAAAGAAGTACGAAATGATACTTTCCTGTGGAGGCCCCAATGGCTACAATCCTAATTGCAGATGACTCCTTGGTCATTAGACGCACACTTAAAAATATTCTGATCAAATCCGGGCACACCGTCGTCGGCGAAGCGGAAAACGGGCTCCAGGCCATTGAAAATTATCGGCGGCTTCAACCGGATATCATGACCATGGATATCAATATGCCCATGATGGGAGGCATTGAGGCGGTGGAGCGGATCGTCAACGATTATTCTGATGCCCGCATCATCATGATCAGTGCCGTGGAAGAAAAGAGCCGCGTATTCGAAGCCTTGGAAAAAGGGGCGAAGCACTATATCCTGAAGCCGTTCAACGAACAAGCCGTGACCAAGATCGTTGAGGTGGTTCTGGATTATGACAGACCGGATCTTCTGACACAGGATCCTAACGGCCAGCGATGAATACCCTGCCGATTTATACGCGCAGCGATCTGGACGGGCTGCTGGGATGTGCCATTCTGAAAGAGGCGGGATACGGCGGAGAAATCGAATTCGTGAATCCCATCGATGTGCTCAGTGGTTCTTTGCTTAACCCTGAGAGAGGGGTGCGTGTGAATCTGCCCGGAACCGAAGAGAACCGGTGGGACAGGAACTGCTGGGGTGGGGAATGCCCGGGCAAGAAACCGGTTACCGCCTGCGCGGGCATTCTGGATGCTCTGGCGGATTCGGCCCTGAGGATGCGGTTTTTGGGCTGGCTTCCGGATCTGGAGCGGTGGCAGACCCATCGCCTGACGCCTGCCGATTTTATGGCCCCTTCCCCGATTTTGATCATGGCCGGCCTTTGTGACCCGGCTACTGGGCTGGGAAGACACCGCGATTTCATCGTGTCCAATTATTTTTTCCTGCTGGACCTGGTTGATCAGCTCCGGTGCCAGCCTGCAGACGTGCTGATGCATCTGGGAGATGTGCAGGACCGCTTGGATCTTCTGGCATCCCGAAAGTTCTCCCATGAAGAGCAGATCCGCCGAACGGTGAAGGGCAAAGGCGGTTTGCTGATTCAGGATCTTCGGGAGGAATATCGGATCGAGCCGGGGAACCCGATGGCCAAGCATCTTTTGGCACCGGCCCACACTGCAATCCTGACCCTGTTTTGGGATAAGAATCATCGGAAGGTGTCCGCGTCGCTGAGCGGTGCCCTTAATCAAGAACCGCCAACCCATTTGGGAACCCTTCTGCAATCCCATGGTGGCGGCGGGGATCGCTATTCCGGCATCACCCAGGTGCTGCCGGACCAAGTGGAGGCCCTGATTGCAGAGATTCGGGAAGGCTTGAATGCGTAGTTCCTATCACTTGTCCCACGGATAGCCGTACAGAAATCCCCACCGGGAAACCCGGTGGGGATGATAGTTTTTGAGGAATCAGATCTTCAGGTCGATTTCCTGAATGGTGCCCACTTGGCCGCTTTCCTTCAGGAAGATCCCGCTGTTTTGAATTTTCCCCTGGACCTCCAGCTGGCGGAGGGTGAACTCCGTGGAGACATTCCCGAGGTAAATGGCGCCGACACCGGCTTCACCCAGGGCGAGGAGCTTATCATTGCCGCTGTCATCCTTCTGCCAGATCCGCAGCTTGTTGAAGATGGGGTCGTTCTCATCAATCCAGCGGTTCCCATCAGAGTCATACGCCTGCAGCTCCCCGAAACCGGAGTCGGTTTGGGGTCCGAACAGCTCGGTGCCATCGTCGACCTTCCCGTTGTCGTTGCTATCCAGGGCCAAAAATCCGCTGCCGGATTTGAGCAGGGAAATCTGATCGGCGGTTCCATTGTGATCCAAATCAAAGGAGAAGGTCTGGGTTGAGAGGCCTGCCGCATTGCCGGCAAAATTCAGGACCAAGGGGTCCTTCAGGGCGTCGCCGGCCCGGATGCTGATGCTGCTGTCTTCGGCATATGCACGCTCCATGTGCATGGAGACGTCCAGCTTGATTTCACGGCCATCTGCCGTGGTGACGATGCCTTTTGCGTTGAAGTCCGTATGTTCATATTCCCGGAGAGACTCCTGGCGATCATATCGGATGCCCCAGCCAACGTTGGGCGCAGCCTGTTCGGCGGCAGCGGCAGGCAGAGCGGCCCGGTTGTAGTTGAAGGGCTCGGTATTCTTATAATTCAGATGGGGAATGTGGAGCTTCACCTTTTTACCGGTAAATGCCTCAAGAAAATATTCCAGCAGCCGGAGTTTCAACTTGTCATTGGAGGAGAGCAGGTCATCTTCCTCATCCGTCGCCTGGATGTCCGATACGTGAGCGCTGTCTGATGGATTGCTGAGAAGAGAGAGCGCTTCCTTTGAAATGTCGATCTGGATCGGCCTGTTTTGTTCCGGTGGGTTCTCGTCAACCCACGCCTGCAGATTCTCAGTAACGGTCTGCCTCTTTTCATACACACGCGAACTGCCCAGTTGGACCTGGGCGCTTTCAATTTTCATATGACCACCTCCGTGTGGTGTCTACCGATGCAATCCATTCAGAAAAGGTATCGGCAGATTGTGTGGCATATTTAATCAAGTCACCAAAAAAATGACAAAATATTGTACTCAACGCAATGCGAAATGGTATGATGGATTCACGAATATCTGTGAGGAGTGAGGCGTATGAGTTTTGATCTGATAGTAATCGGGGCAGGACCCGGCGGTTTGATGGCAGCCATCGAATGTGCGGCAGCCGGGCTCAAGGTGATGGTGCTGGAAAAAAACGAGCAACCCGGAAAAAAACTACTGGCAACAGGGGGCGGACAGTGTAACCTGACCCATGAGCTGCCACTGGATGCGTTTGCTGAAAATTATCATGAAAAATCCCGCTATGTCCGGAAAGTGCTGTATCATTTTCCGCCAGACGCGCTGAGATCCTATTTCGAAACACTGGGCGTTGCATTGGAGGTGACACCTCAGGGTAAGGTGTTCCCCCGGTCCAAGAAAGCCTCCGAGGTTTTGGAGGCGCTCCTTAGGAAATTGAAAGCCAGTCATGGGGTTGTTACGGTGAAGGCGGCCGTAGAGAAGGTGCTCAAGACATCGGACGGCTTTTCTGTTGAGACCGCTAAAGAAACCTATGCCAGCCGCTGTGTGCTCCTGGCAACCGGCGGGAAGTCATACCCCTCTTTGGGAACATCTGGAGACGGCTATGCCCTGGCCCAGGGTCTGGGACACACCATCGAGCTGGTCAGGCCTTCCCTGGCCCCCGTTAAAACCGAAGAAGACTCCTTGACGGATCTGGCCGGCATCTCAATTCAGGAGGCCTGGATATCCCTTTGGCGCAAGAACAAGAAGGTGAAGGCGTATCAGGGGGATCTGCTCATCACCCATGAAGGGCTCAGCGGCCCGGTGATCCTCAATAATTCCCGGGATTTCCTGCCCAAGGACATCATCAAGATCAATTTTGTCCGATTTTCAGATGAAGAGGGCTTTTCAAAAGGGTTGGCTGCGCACCTGAATGCCTATGGCAAATATTCGGTGCGGAAAACCCTGGATTACTATGATGTACCCCGCCGGGTCATGGATCGGATCCTGGAGATTTCGGGCATTCCGCTGGAGATCAAGAGTGCAGAGCTGACGCGGCCCCACCGTGCGGCACTGGCCAAGACCCTGCTGAGTTTTTCGCTGACCTTGAAGGAAGTGGGCGGTTTTGACGATGCCATGGCCACCGCCGGAGGTGTTGCCACCGGTGAGGTGAATCCGAACACCATGGAATCCCGGGTGGTGCCCAAGCTTTTCTTTGCCGGGGAACTTCTGGACGTGGACGGCGTGACCGGCGGGTTCAACCTTCAGTTCGCGTTTTCTTCCGGTTATACCGCAGCCCAGGGAATCCAAAAGGCTTTAAAGGGATAAGCAGATATGTAACCCCTGTCCGATGGCAGGGCATGAAAAACGATTACAAAAGCTAAAGGGAGAGATCGTCGCGTCATTTCACTCCTCGCGAAGACAGACAACCAGTGCAAATCCTTGGTTTGACGTCTGTCTTTGCGAGCGAAGCGCGGCAATCTCTCCCTGCGTGTTGACAATAACTATCATTTACAGTATACTGAGCGTAGTTGAGAATGATTCACGATAACAGATAGAATTGTTAATCAGTTAACGACACGGAGGAAACCATGCCACTCATTCAGCTGCGAACAGGGCAAAATGCCATTCTAAAGGACATTACATGGGGCATGAAAATCAAGCGTAAACTTTATGATATGGGGATGACCCCTGGAACTCAGGTCTCCATGATCAGTTCATCAGGCAGAGGGCCTGTGATTTTGGATGTTCGCGGATCCCGGCTGGCTTTGGGTCGGGGAATCATTGAAAAAATCGATGTTGAGCTGATGCTTTAAATAAGAGTGCAAGGTGGGTCTCGCGAGGGACCCATTTCTAAGCGCCAAAGTTGATAATGATTATCATTCGGAGGACGAAATGGCAAACTATCGGATTGCCCTGGCGGGGAACCCCAACTCAGGAAAAACGACACTTTTAAATGCGCTGACGGGCACACGGCATTCTGTAGGCAACTGGCCCGGGGTGACGGTGGAAAAAAAAGAAGGACAGATGCGGCACGGAGAGGACCTGATCAATCTCGTGGATCTTCCCGGCGTGTACAGCCTGTCGCCCTTCACGCTGGAAGAGCGGATCGCCCGTAAATTCCTGTTGGAGGATCGCCCGGACGTGGTGATCAATCTGGTGGATGCTTGCAATCTGGAGCGGAATCTCTATCTGACGATGCAGTTGATCGAGCTGAATATTCCCATGGTGGTTGCGCTGAACATGATGGATGAAGCGGAGCAGAAGGGGTATCGGATATCCGCGGAGAAAATGGAAAGCCTGTTGGGGGTGCCGGTGGTGCCCGTAGCGGCCATCGAAGGACGCGGGATCATCCCTCTCTTGGATCGGGCGATTGCACGGTCCCAAGACAAGGCCCCCGTGAATGCGGCGCAGATTGATTATGGAACCAACCTGGAGCATATGATTCAAAAGCTGGAGAAGGAAATCAGCGATCATGGGATTCCGCAGCAAGCCCCAGCCAGATGGATCGCCATCAAGGCCCTGGAGCATGATGGTGAGTTGGGGGATCTGACAGACAATCTGGCGAGCCACTATTTGAAGGTTGAAAACAATTACACCGATGAAATTGCCAACGGCAAATACCGGTTCATCCAGAAGGTCCTTCAGGAAACCCTGCTGAAACCCAGTGTCAGCGCCTATGCGGTTTCCGATCGCATCGACAGCCTGATGCTCCACAAATGGTTGGGCATTCCGATCTTCCTGATCATCATGGCGCTGGTGTTCAAACTCACCTTCGATGTCGGCTCTATTTTTGTAGATTGGCTGGATACGTTCTTCTCGGTGACGCTGTCCGATGCCCTGCGGGGAATGTTGGCTGGCGCGGGGGTAGCCCAGTGGCTGATCCAGCTGCTGGTGGACGGGATTGTCGGAGGTGTGGGCGGCGTGCTGACCTTCACCCCGAATATCGCCATCCTGTTTCTGGCCATCTCCCTGCTGGAGGACAGCGGGTACATGGCCCGGGTGGCCTTCCTGCTGGATGAAGGGATGCAGAAGCTGGGTCTCAGCGGCAAATCTTTCATTCCCATGGTTCTGGGCTTTGGGTGCAACGTGCCGGGAATCATGGCAACCCGGACCCTGGAAAATGAGAAGGACCGGCTGATCGCCATCATGATCAATCCGTTCATGTCCTGTGGGGCCCGGTTTCCGGTCTATGTCCTGGTGGCGTCCGCTTTTTTTCCAGGCTATGAGGCCATGGTGACGTACTCCCTGTACATTTTAGGGATCCTGGTGGCCCTCGGCATTGCCTGGGGGTTCCGCAGAGTCCTGATGAAGGGGGAAGAGACCCACTTCATCATGGAGCTGCCTCCCTACCGGATGCCCAAGCTGAAATTTCTGGGACTCCATGTCTGGGAGCGGGTCCATGGATATCTGATCAAGGCCGGTACGATTATCTTCGGTGCCTCAGTGGTCCTGTGGTTTTTGCTGAATTTCAATTTCTCCGGGCCGTCTGAAATAACCGAGAGCTTCGGTGCTCTTTTCGGCAAGGCCACGGCTCCGATTTTCGGACCTCTGGGCTTTGGAAACTGGCAGGCAAGCCTGTCGCTTTTCTCAGGCATCATTGCCAAGGAAATCGTTGTGGCCAACATGGCCATCATCTACGGCATCGGAGCGGATCCCTCTGCGGGCGCGTTCTATCACGCCATGGCGGGAACCTTCACCCCGCTGACCGCGTATGTCCTCTTGGTGTTTGTCCTGCTCTACACCCCCTGCGTGGGCGTTATCGGTGTCATCCGCCGGGAGACGAATTCCTGGAAGTGGACTGCTTTTTCCGTATTCTTTCAGTTCGGTGTGGCATGGGTCGTGTCATTTGTATTCTATAGGATCGGTTTGATCCTGATCGGCTAGGAGGAAAATTCATGGGGACTTTATTGACAATCGTTATCGGCGGCGCCGTCATCGGATACGCCGCAAAGATCGTGCTGGGGATTGCCAAGAAAACAAAGGCCGGGGAATGTTCCGGATGCAGCCAATGCCCTGCCTCGGAGAAATGCAGCAGTAAGCATTGAGGTTCTGATGCAGCATGTTATGTAAGGGAGAGATTGCCGCGCCTGCGGCTTGCGAGGACAGGATTTGTTTGTGTCTTCGCAGGAAGCAGAGCAGTAGGCGGTCTCTCTCTTTGTTTTGTGACCGCCTGGCCCTCGACGCAGGCCATTCCCCCATGCTATAGTATTGGAGGAAAGGGGGGGATGCACGTGGAAAAAAGAAAACGGAATGGTTTGGCGGCTGTTTTGATTACGGTGGTTATCTGGGGGATTTCCTTCATCAATATAAAAATCGCTGTGGCGGTGATCGGTCCCATGATGTTGGGCTTTCTCAGGTTCGCAATCGCTTCAGTCCTGCTGTGGTTCATGAAGCGGCGGATGTCTCCGGATACCCGGCTTGACCGGAAGGATTGGCCGATCATGGCCTTGGCGGGATTCTTCGGGGTGACCCTGTATTTCTTTTTTGAGAACAATGGGGTTAAATTGATTTCAGCAGGCTCCGCAGCCATCATCGTTGCGGCGGTCCCGGTGGCTACCCTGATCTCCGAAGCCTTGGTGTACCGCAAGCCTCTGACGCTTCGGATGTTCGGATGTGCCCTGCTGTCCGTGGTTGGCGTCTGCATGGTGACCGGGATCTCCCCGGTGCCTGGAGACAACCCCTTGGGCTACTGGCTTATGGGGGGCGCGGTGCTAAGCTGGATTGTCTACTGCCTGATTTCAAAGGGCCTCTTCCGGCGGTACAACAGCTTGACGATCACCTACTATCAAACCGTGATCGGAACGCTGATGTTTATCCCCTTTGTGGGGTTTGAGACCACCCTGTGGGCTCAGGTGACGCCGATTATCTGGATGAATGTCGCGATCCTGGGGATTTTCGCATCGGCTATCGGTTATTACCTGTTCCTATATGCCATGAATGTCCTGGGGGTCGGGATGAGCTCCCTGTTCCTCAATGTCATTCCGGTTGTGACCCTGCTGACGGCGGTGGTATTCATGGGGGCAGTGGTCACCTGGGGCCAGGCTGGAGGCGCGGCCCTGGTGATTGCGGCGGTTATCGGAGCAGGCAGAAAATAGAGTAGGGGAGAAAAATATGCGAATAAAGCACTTTACAGATTCAGATCTGGACGGCATCAGTTGCGGCTTGCTATCGGCCCTGGTGTTGGAAGACTGCGAAGTTACAACCGCCGGTCCCAACAGCATCGAGGATAAGCTGAATCGGCTATTCGATCAGGAGGCCAAGGGGCGTAAGCTGTTCGACAAGATCATCATCACGGATATGTCCGTGGGGGAGGCCCTGGCGGAGCGGATTGAGAAGAACGATAAGTATCGGGTGCGGCTCTATGATCACCACAAATCGGCGGAATGGCTCAACAAGTACGAATGGGCCACCGTGAAGGTGGAGGACGATCTGGGCCGGGCCCTCTCCGCGACGGAGATCTATTGGCAGGAATCCGTCTCCAAGCTTCTGGGGAAGGGGGCTTTCGCCCGAAGCAAGAACCCGAACAAGACCCGGGTCGCCGAAGAATACGTGGCCATGGTTACCAGCTATGACACTTGGGCCTGGCAGGCCAATGAAGATATGATGCCCAAATATCTGAATCACCTGATGGCAATCTACGGCAGCGAGCTGTTCCATGATGCCATCCGCACCTGCATCCTCGAAGGGGATTCGGTGATGAGCGCCTCAGACCTCACCATGGCCCGTTCTGAGGAGATGCGGCAGAACAAGTATCTGCGCACCAAGCTCGATGACGTGGTGGAAATGGATGTGTTGGGTTACAGCTTCGGTGTGGTCTTCGCAGAGCAGTATAAATCGGAGCTGGGTAACCTCATGTGCCAGGAGTACGATATCGATGTGGCGGCCATGATCGATATGGGGAGCCACAATATCAGCTACCGGGCCTCCAGGGATACCGTGGACCTGTCGGTCATTGCGGCCAAGTTTGGGGGCGGCGGTCATGCCAAGGCTGCGGGGAGCCCTTTTTCGGAGGATGTCGCCTTTGAACTGATGGACAGACTCTTTAAAATTGAAGAAAAATAATTTTTCAGGGCTTTGTCAGGGGACAGAGCCCTTCTCTTTTTCAGAGCGGCTCAAGGTTTTTGGGCATCGCGCCGATATTACCTGTAGGAAGATGGGCCGCGCGGAAAATGGCACATCTTCCGCCAACGACATGGGCGATGTGAGTCTCAACCGAGGTGAAGACTTTGAAAATACTGGATGCGATCATCAAAAGCATTACCCCGACACAAACCACGGGGGTTTCATTAAGAAGTCCGGAGGCGGCGGAAGCCAAGGCTTTGGAGATGCCGGACACCACGACCGAAAGCGGTCGGATCATCTCTGATCTGAAGAGTCAGGGCTATGAAGTATCCTCTGAAGAGGCGGACCGTATTTCTGAATTCATTGAAAAGACAGACGGCACGGAAAACGAAAAATTACAGACGGTGAAGACCGCACTGGATAAGGGACTGCCGCTGTCCCTCAGAAGCCTGAAAAACATCATGGCGGCCCTGTTCACCCCAACGATTTCGCCAGAGCTGCAGCGGATGCTGGAGGATTCAGGCTCCGATGTTTCGATGGAAAAAATCGAACTGCTCCGGGCCTTTGCCAAGCTGGCTGTTGAAGAGAAGGCCAGTACAACGGCGGCTCTAAAGCAAGCGGTACAGCTTGCCGAGACCACAACCGAGAGCGGCACAGCAACGACAGTGGCACAGAGCAGCCAGGCAGCTGACGGGGATGAGAAGCTGGTCACGTGGCTGTTGAAGGCCTTCGAAAAAGTGGCGGCGCTCAGTGAATCGCTGGGTGTTCTGGAACAGACAACGGTTCAAGCAGAGCCCCGGAACACGGGACAGGAAAGCGTTCGGACACTTCTCCAGGAGCAGGGGCTTGCGGTGGCCTCCTCAGAGCGTGAACAGCCCGATGACACGGCGGTCTTGACCGGCAGCCTCCTGGAGGCGCTGGATGAAACGCTGGTGGAACCCTCTGATGCGGAGGATACCCAGGGGTCTGCGGTCAAAGAGGCGGTAGATCAGCTGATTGAAGGTCTCAAACAGCAGGCGGAAAGTACGGACGCTGTTCCTACGGAAGCGCTGATCCAGGGAATCTCCCTGCTGATGAAGGAAATCACCCCTAAAATGACAGCCGTTAAGGCTGAATTCGAAACCTTGCGAAAAGCGGTGACTGCCGACCTGAAAGCAGTGAGCGCAGCGCTTGAAAGCCCCGAAACCGCCAATAAGACCCTGGTGGTTGAAAAGCTGAGCCAGGCCATCGAAAGGCTGGACAAAGCCATCCTGAAAAGCGATATCCCCCTGTATACCTCCATGACGGCAGAAAAGCAGCTGCTGAACTGGTCCTCAGAGCTGCAGGAGGCCCGGAGCCTGGTTGCAGACGGACAAAATGAGAAGGCCTCTGCGATTGTGGATAAAATTGCCAAGGGGGTGGAGGCGATCCAGTTCCAGCCTGCCAAGCTCAAGGTGATCCACCGGACGCTCCAACAGGGCATCACGGGGGAAGAAACCGCTGAAAAGAGTCTTCAGCAGCGCGCCCAGCAGCAGATCAACCGCATCCTGGAGCCGATCGCGACTCCCCGGGAAGTCTTGGAAGCCTTCAAAGCGTTGGGCCTCACCCACGAAGCGGAAGTGGTTTCCGCCCTGGGGCAGAGCAATAAGAAAGCCAAGGAAGAATGGCAGCCCCAGGATAACCTGAAGGAGATTCTGATGAAGCTTGCCGCCGACACCCAGGAAAAACTCACCACGGTGAGCGGTGCGGAAAAGACCATGAACAACCTTACCGGCCAACAGCTCCTCAGCCGTCCCGAAGCCAAGACCCAGGGGCAGACCCTGTTCTTCTCCGTCCCCATGGAGATGGCTAACCGGGTGGAGGATTTGAAAATCTATGTGCAGTCCCGCAAAGACCAAGGGAAAGTGGATTGGGAGAACTGCACCTTCTACTTTGCCGTGAGCACCGAAAAATACGGGGATGTCGGGATCCGTTTCGCCGCCGCCCGGAAGTCTGTCAGCATTCAGGTGAAATGCGACAATCAAACCCTTCGGGACGCTGTAAGTCCCCTCGTGGAGGATTTTAAGCAGGCCATGTGGGAAACCGGTTATAAAATTGCCGGGATATCCTATTCGCCGCTGAAGGATGGCAAGGCGGTGACGGAGAAGGCGGAAGACACGCCTGAAAGCGACACTGACGGGAAGGGGCTGAACATCAAGGTATGACGCCGAAGAAACGGAACCCGTACCAACGGGAATTGGAGCAATTCGAGGCCTCCGGCCCCAAGGACGGCAGGATTTTTGCTGAAAGCATCATCGCAGAGGCACAGACGCGGGGGATTCCCCTGGAAAAAGATCCGGAAATCCTACGGGAAACCGGAGATCTTGATTTGAAAAAGCAGGTGCCGCCCCAGGTGTATGCCGTAGTGGCCGGGGTGATGGATCTGCTTCGAAAACTGGAAGAGGAGGAATCCCATGAAAGTGACCCGGGTCACACAAAGCACCGGCAGCACCCCCGTCCATAGAGCCGAGCCCAAGGGCGGCGTGTCCTTTTCAGAGTTGATGGGGGACAAGCAGGAGGACCAAAGCCGGGACGAAATGAAGCAAATGCTCAAGGAAATCGAAAAAAAGGGCAAGCAGCTGTCGGAAAACCGGACCGTGGAGGTCATGCTTGAATACAAGGAAATGATCAAGGGGTTCATTGAGCAAGCCGTGAACTTTGGCCTGAAGGTGGAAGAACGGCGGGGACTCAGCCGCACTGGCCGGTCCCGGATGATGAAAGTGGTCTCGATGATTGACGAGAAGCTGGTTGAATTGACGGACCTGATTCTGGATCAGGAAAAGCCTCAGATCAAGCTGTTGGAAAAAATCGGGCAGCTGCAGGGCTTGCTGGTGAATCTGTTCGTTTAAAGCGGTGCTTATTTTCCCCATAGCGTGACCATCGGCCTGGATACCTTGTATGCCAGGCTTTTTCATGTCGTTTATGGCGGGTGCGGGTATAATCGGTGATTACACCGTCGGATTTCGCGGTATAAATGCTCTGATAGATACCTGTGGGCTGAGGAGGGTTGGCAATGGTCAGCAAAAGAGCGGTTCAGTTTCTGGGGGTGTTTTTACTTTTTGCCGCACTGGTACCATTCGGCGGTGGCTATGCTTCGGCACAAACCGCGGCGAACCCCACAAAAGTGCTCATGCTTTACAGTGATAATCCCTTCCTGCCGGTCAATGCCATCATGGACCAGACAATACAGCAGACCCTTAAGAATTCCGATGTGCCAGCGGTGTCCTTTTACAGTGAGTACCTTGAAGTGAACCGGTTCAAATCGGAGGAGATTCAGGGCCAGACCCGTGAACTGCTGAAGGCGAAATATGCGGGATACGGCCTGGATCTGATCATGATCATGGATGATATCGCTTGGGATTTTATGGAACGCTATGGTGACGAACTTTTCCCCGGGGTCCCCATTGTCTTTTGCAGCATCACCGAGGGGAAGATCCCGGCTGAAAGCCTGAAACCCCATGTCACCGGAAACTTCAAACATCTGGATATGGAGAATAATGTGGGCATCATCCTGAAGGTGCAGCCGGATGTGGAAGAAATCGTTGTAATCACCGGAAAAAGCGCACAGGATCTGCAGTACAAAGCCATGGCCGAAACGATTTTTCAGGATTATTCAGGAAAGGTCAAATTCACGTATCTCGACGGCCTGGGTTTTGAAGAGATTCAAGCGGCGATTTCACGGCTTCCCAGCCATACAGCCGTTTTTTTCGTTTCGCTGAATATGGATGGCAAAGGGCAGACCTTCATTCCACGGGAAGTTATCCCGCTGCTGAGCAAGACCTCCAGCGCACCGTTATACGGCATGTATGATACGTTCTTGGGCAAAGGGATCCTGGGCGGCAACCTGGTCAGTTATGCAGACATCAGCCGGAATGCCGCAGAAATAGCCATCCAGGTCTTAAAGGGCAAGAATCCCATTGAAATCAAGGCGGTATCCAGTGAAAACAAGGACTATTTCGACTGGAATGAGATGAAGCGGTGGGGGATCAAGGAAGTGGATTTGCCGGAAGGGAGCATTGTCGTCAATAAGAAGCCTGGTATTTGGGATCTCTATAAATGGCAGATCATCAGCTTCGCAATTTTCTTGGTGGTAGAGACGGCGCTGATTTTCTTTCTGGTGGCAGAGCGGCAATCCAAGCATCAGGCGGAGAATGATCTGAAGAAGCTCAATAAGAGCCTGCTTGCGGCAAAGGAGACGGCTGAGGTTGCAAATGCGGCGAAAAGCCAGTTTCTTGCAAATATGAGCCATGAAATCAGAACCCCGCTGAATGGCATCTTGGGGACCCTGCAGCTCCTGGAGATGACACCCCTGACGGAAGAGCAGAAGGGGTTCACGCGGATTTCAAAGGTTTCTTCAGAGCTCCTTCTCCGTGTCATCAATGACATTCTGGACTATTCGAAGATTGAAGCGGACATGATGAATCTGGAGGAGTCCTCCTTTAGGATTGAGACCGTGCTTGAGGATGTCGTCGGTCTGTTTAAGCCTTCGGCCATGGAAAAAGGGCTGGGGATCCACTATGCGATTGCCGAAGATGTTCCTGCGCATTTGATCGGGGACCAGTTCCGGTTAAGGCAGATTCTCTCCAATCTCATCGGGAATGCCGTTAAGTTCACCCATGAGGGGCGAATCGACGTGGATGTGCGCCGCGAGGAATCCCTTGCTGACAATCGGATCAAATTGAACTTTGCCATCAGGGATACCGGCATCGGCATACCGCCTGATAAGCGGGACATCCTGTTTAAAAGCTTCAGTCAAGCGGATTGTTCCAATACCCGAAAGTATGGCGGAACAGGGCTGGGACTCTCCATTTGCAAAGGTCTGGCAGAGAAAATGGCTGGAGAAATCTGGGCGGACAGCCTAAACGGCGAAGGCACCACCTTCTGTTTCACCTGTGTTTTAGAGAGTGCAGCACTGCAGGCAGAGGGGGCCGCTGAACCGATCAGGATCCCGACGAGGGGCACTGAACCGATCTTGAGGCTGCTTCTCGCTGAAGACGACGCCGTCGGCGAAGTGGTCATGACCTCGATCATCAGGAAAAGAGGCTGGGAGATAACCGCGGTGAAAACGGGCAGTGAGGCGGTGGAAGCTTATCGGCAGAAGCAGTTCGACGTGATTCTGATGGATGTGCAGATGCCTGTCATGGACGGTTTCACGGCGGTGAGGCTCATCCGGCAGATTGAGGCCCAAACGGATCGCAAGACACCCATCATCGCCATGACCGCCTTCGCGCTTCATGGAGACCGGGAACGATGCCTGGAGGCGGGGATGGACGATTATTTGCCCAAACCGGTGGACGTCCCTCACTTTTATAATCTGGTGGAAAGCTGGGTGAATGATTCCAGGGAAGCGCATTCGGTGTAAAAGGGACGCCTGTGGATACCGCTATTTACGGATCACTCCAGCAATGGGGTGATTTTTGCGCCCCGATCAAGGGCATGGTGTTTCCACCTGAGACAATTCGGCTCACCCATGCTAAGATGATAAAAGAGGGGCAGGCAAACCGCCTTTACCATACTTTGGAGGCACCATGAAGCGTACCAGGAATTGGACCATGCTCTGGCTGATGGGAATGCTCTGCTGGATGGCACTGAATCCCATCTGTGCCCATGGGGAACCGCTGAATCCGGCGGCCCAGGAAGCAAGGGAAAAGCTGTCCCAAATCAGCAGCGAAGAGCGGCACACCCTTGAACGACTCTTTGCGCTGTCTTCTGAAATCGAGCGGATCAACACGCAGATCACGCAATTGAATCAGGCAATCGCAGGGTTTCAGAGGCAGATCAGAGAAAAAGAACAGCTTCTGGACAGAGAAGCCGTGAACTACGAAAAGATAAAGACCGCTCTGGCGGAGGTGCTGCGGGCTCAACAAAGGGCGGGGGCGGCCTCCCGGCTAGAAGTCATCCTGCGTGCAAAGGACCTGAAGGATCTGATCCATCGGATCAACCTTCTTCGGGATTTATCAAAGAACACCTCGGATCTGATGGCAGCCACTGAGTCCGCTCGGGCAAAGCTGGTGCAGGAGCAGCAGTCCCTGACGGCGATGATCCGGGCGCTGGATCAGCAGCAGCAGAAACTGCGGGCGACCTATGAAAATCAGAAGCAAGCCAAGCGGGCGTTGGAAAAATCCCTGGATGCCTTAAAATCGGAAAAAGAGCATTATCAAGACGCCCTCACACTCATCAACATGCAGTGGCAACGGTTGAAACCCCTGTTTTCAGAAACCGTCAAGAGCTTTACGGCGATCATCAACACCGGGGCACTGCCGCAGGACACCGTGGAAGTGACAGGCTCCCTGTTCCACGCCAAAGGCCGGATTGAACAGGGGAAATTCAATGCCATCCTGTCAAAACGCAAGGATTTGCCGGAACTGGTCTTCGGATTTCACCCGGATCAGGTCACGCTGGCCTTTCCGGCGGATAAAATCCTGTTAACGGGAAGGTTCGAGCTGGTTAATGGCCAAACCATCCGGTACACAGCCACCGGCGGGACCTTCTATGGCCTCCCCCTGAGCAAAAGCGCCCTGCTGGACCTTTTCAGTGAGGAAAAGATGGTGTTCAACTTGAAATCAATGATCGGCAACAATAGCATCGAAGGAATAGACAACCATGACGGCTATATTGAACTGGCGATAAAAGTAAGCCCCTTCTAGAGGTGAGAGATGATCCACGCAAATAACACCAGCTTACAATATCCCGATGGCACCCTGGCACTAAAACCCTTCGATTTATCAATCCACAAGGGTGACGTTGTCTATATCAGCGGCCCCAGCGGTTCAGGCAAAACCAGCCTGCTGAAGCTCATGCTGGGGATCGAATTCGCCACCACCGGGGAGTTTGAGGTGCTGGGGCAACCGATGGGCCCCCAGCATGAATCCGCCATCCGAAAGCTGCGCAAGCGGATCGGGCCGGTGTTCCAGGAATTCCGGCTGCTGGCGGGGCGAAGTGTGTATGACAACGTCCTGTTGGGGATGCGGTTTCTGGATATTCCCCGCCATGAAATGAAAGCGCTGGCCTTGGCCAGCATTGCCCAGGTGGGGCTGGCGCACAAAATCCATCAGCCCATCGACCGTCTGTCCTGGGGGGAGTGCCAGCGGGTCGCCATTGCCAGAGCAGTGGCCCGGAAGCCGGTGCTGATCATTGCCGATGAACCCACAGGAAATCTGGACCACGACAATGCCCTCAATATCCTCACCCTGCTGACCTCTTTCCAATCAGAGGAAACCACCGTGATCATAACCACCCATGCCACCCATCTGGTGGATATGAACCTGCCCGGGGTGTTCATCACCATGGAGGCTGGAATGCTCCGGCTGGAAAGGCGGGGTGCAGATGCGTGATTTTGTGAAGAACATCGGCTACTTCCTTCAGGAAGTAAAAACGATTTTCATTCTGAATGGTTTTTCCAGCGTTCTTTCCCTGGTGAGCCTTGTCCTGATTTTTTTCGTTGCCCTGCTGGCGGTGTCGGGCTGGCGGGTCAGTACGGAACTGGTGAATGCGCTTCAGAAGGAAGCGGAAATCAGCGTGTACTATCCCAGTGAACTGGATGCGCAGTCAGTCGGCGCGCTGGAAAAAGCACTTCAATCCATTGAGGGGGTGCAGGGGGTAACCCCTGTGAATGCCAAGGAAGCCTACGCCAACATGTCTGAAATCCTGGGGCCGGAAGCCAAGGTGCTCTCGCATTTTGACAAGAACCCCTTCGAGGCCTATTTTGAAGTGAGCATTGAATTGAGCAAGCTGGCCCCGATCCTGAAGGCCGTTGAAGAGACCCCCCATGTGGCATACGTTCGGGACAACCAGACGGTTCTGGAAAAGCTCAGCAGAATCGCCACCCTGGTGACCACTCTGGGTATCGTCATTGCAGTGGCTGTTGGCGCCTCCACGTTCATCATCACCTCCCATATCATCCGGGAGGGGGTCCATAGCCACCGGGATCAGATCAACACCCTCAGACTGTTGGGGGCCCCGGATGGGTTCATCTATGCCCCCTTTATTCTGGAAGGGGTGCTGCTGACCACCATAGCCGGCGCCCTGGCCAGCGGGGCATTCATGGTGTTCATCGGCCGGTTCCAGCAATTCGCAGGGAATGCCCTGCCGTTTCTGCCCCTGTTCGATGGCGATGCCATCGTGCAGAGCGTGTCTGCGGGGATGCTGGGGGTAAGCGCAGTGATGGGTCTTGGGGCCAGTCTTTTCGGGCTGCGGATGGTGCCGACAAAATGAACCTTCGGGTTCTTTTTTCACTAGGTTTCTGGTACACTATTAACGAACAAACATTCGCCATAAGGAGCATCCAATGGACTTTTCAACCCTGAATAAAGAACAGCACCTCGCTGTGAAAGAAACCGAAGGCCCTCTTCTCGTCGTTGCCGGAGCGGGCTCCGGCAAAACCCGGGTCCTTACCTGGCGCATCGCCTACCTGATCAATGAGCGGGGAATCTTCCCCGGCAACATCCTGGCCCTCACCTTCACCAACAAGGCGGCCAAGGAGATGAACAACCGTGTGGAGAAGCTGCTGAGCCGGTCTACGGCGGGCATGTGGATCGGCACCTTCCACGCCATCTGCGTGCGGATGCTGCGGCGGGATGTGGAATTCCTGGGATACACCCGGGATTTTGTCATCTACGACCCCCAGGATCAGAAGACCCTGGCCAAGGAAATTTTAAAGGAGCTCCATATCGATGAGGACGATCTGCCGGTGCGGAAGGTCATGGGGGAGATCAGCTGGGCCAAGGACCGGATGATGACCCCGGAAAAATACAAATCCACCTTCCCCGGCGACGATGAGAAGGGGGAGATCGCCGAGGTGTACCGCCGGTATCAGGGGCGGCTCAAGAGCAACAACGCCATGGATTTCGACGACCTCATCCTCAAGACCCTGGAGCTGTTCAAATCCCAGGCGGCGGTGCTGGAATACTGGCAGGATAAATTCAAATACGTCCACGTGGACGAGTACCAGGACACCAACCGGGCCCAATATGAGCTGATCCGGCTCCTGGCCATGAAGCACCGGAACCTCTGCGTGGTGGGGGATCTGGACCAGTCCATCTACGGCTGGCGGGGGGCCGATATCCGGAACATCCGGGATTTCGAGAAGGATTTCTCCCCGGCCAAGGTCATCAAGCTGGAGCAGAACTACCGATCCACCCGGCGGATCCTGGAGGCGGCCAACGCCGTCATCGACAACAATATGGACCGGCGCAAGAAAACCCTGTGGACCGACAACGAAGAGGGCCACAAGCTGAAATACTTCCTGGCCCAGGACGATAAGGAAGAGGCCCGGTATGTGGCCACCCGGATCCTGGAAAAGGTCCGGGACGGCGATGAGGCGTACAAGGACATGGCGGTCCTGTACCGGACCAATGCCCAGTCCCGGGTCATGGAGGATGCCTTCCGTCAGGCTAAGATCCCCTACAAGATCGTGGGAGGCCTCAAGTTCTACGACCGCAAAGAGATCAAGGATATCATGGCGTACCTCCGTTTCATTCAGAATCCCGTGGATCTCATCGCCCTGGGGCGGGTCATCAACGTCCCTGGCCGCCATATCGGCGAAAAATCCATCGACCGGCTGATGACGGAGATCAAGAGCCGGGAGGAAGCCCCCCTGGCGGTTCTCCGGGAAGCCGTGGCGGAAAAGTGGTTCCCTGCCAAGACAACGGAGGGCATCCGGTCCTATCTCCGGGCCGTGGAGCCCCTGATTGCGGAGCTGGAGACCCTCACCCCGGTGGAGGCCATCGAAGGGGTCCTGGAGGCCTCCGGCTTCATGAGCGCCCTGGAAATTGAAAACACCATCGAGGCCCGGAGCCGCATGGAGAACATCGAGGAATTCCTCTCCGTGGCCCAGGAATTCGAATTCAATAACGAAGGGGGAACCCTCCGGGATTTCCTCGTGGATATGAGCCTTGTCAGCGACCAGGATTCCCTGGTGGAGGAGGAGGAAGGGGTCCGGATGATGACCCTGCACAGCGCCAAGGGCCTGGAATTCCCCATCGTGTTCATGGTGGGCATGGAGGAGAACCTGTTCCCCACCAGCCGGGCCATCGCCGAGGACGATCTGGAGGAGGAGCGGCGGCTGTGCTACGTGGGCATCACCCGGGCGGAGCGGGAGCTTCACCTGACCCACGCCACCCAGCGGTTCCAGTTCGGCCGGGCCAGCTACAACCAGATCTCCCGGTTCATCGCGGAGATTCCGGAGGCGGTTTTCGAGACCCCCCACAAGAAACGGGAGCTCGGCAAAGAGGTGAAGACCGCCTGGGCCGTGCCCCCCATCAGCGCCAGCCTGAAGACATCGGGGGTTGCCGTAGAGGGCTCTGAAGACCTGAAAGCGGGGGCCAAGGTCCGCCATAAGCTCTTCGGCGAAGGGGTCATCATCAGCGTGAAGGGGAGCGGCACTCAAACGGAGCTCACCATCGCCTTTGCGCAAAAGGGCATCAAGAAGCTGATGCTGGGGTTTGCGCCCCTGGAAGTCATATCCTGAAGGAGTGTTTATGGAAGCCAATCAGGCGAAGATAAGGATCACCGAGCTGACTGCGGCCATCCGGCGGCATGATGAACAGTATTATGTCCAGGATCAGCCCAGTATCAGCGATTACGAATACGATCAGCTCCTGGCTGAATTGATGGGCCTTGAGGCCAGCTACCCGGAATACCGGGAGCCGGATTCCCCCACGGTCCGCGTGGGCGGGCGGGTGCTGGAGCAGTTTGAACCGGCCCGCCATTCGGTCCGGCTCCTGAGCCTGGACAACAGCTACAATCCCCAGGAGGTGATGGACTTCGATGCCCGGGTCCGCAAGGAAATCACCGGGGATGTGGTCTACGCTGTGGAATACAAGATCGACGGCCTCTCCGTGGCCCTGAAATACGAAGGGGGCCTCCTGGTCAGGGGGGCCACCCGGGGGGACGGCGAAACCGGTGAGGACATCACTGAAAACGCCCGGACCATCCGCAGCATCCCCTTGAAGCTGTCGGAGCCGGTGGATATCGAGGTCCGGGGCGAGGTGTACTTCCCCCGGGACGCCTTCGCCGTCCTCAACGAAAATCAGGAGCTCATGGGCCTCCAGCGGTTTGCCAATCCCCGGAACGCGGCGGCGGGCAGTCTGCGGCAGCTGGACCCCAAGATCACGGCCCGGCGCCCCCTTGAGATTCTGGTCTTCGACGTGCTTTCCGGCCAGACCCCGGGGAGCCATCTGGAAACCCTGGATTATCTCACCCGGCTGGGCTTTACCACCTCCCAGCCCTACCGCTGTGAAACCATCGAGGCCGTGGTGGCCCTGTGCGCCGATATGCCGGCCCGCCGCCACGAGCTGCCCTTCGATATCGACGGCCTGGTCATCAAGGTGGACAGCCTGGCCCAGCGGGCAGAGCTGGGGGTGAAGAGCAAGAGCCCCAAATGGGCGGTGGCCTTCAAGTTCCCTCCGGAAGAGGCCCGGACCGTCATTGAAGACATCACGGTCCATGTGGGCCGCACCGGGGTCCTCACCCCCCGGGCAGAGCTCAGCGCTGTCTTGGTGGCGGGCTCCACCGTGCGCCGGGCCACCCTCCACAATCAGGATTATATTGATGAAAAAGATATCCGCATTGGGGACCACGTCATCATCCAGAAGGCCGGGGATGTGATTCCCGCCGTGGTCCGGGTGCTTTTCGAGCACCGCACCGGGGAGGAAAAGCCCTTCCGCCTCCCCGACACCTGCCCGGTCTGTGATTCTCCCGCCGTCCGTCTGGCGGGGGAGGTGGCCCTGCGGTGCCAGAACCCCGATTGTCCCGCGAAGAAACGGCGGGGCATCATCCACTTCATATCCCGCCCAGCCATGAATATCGACGGCCTGGGGGAGGCCCTGGTGGATCTGCTGATCGACCAACGCTTCATCCGGGATGCCGCAGACCTGTACAGCCTTTCAGACCGTCGGGAAGAGCTGGCCACCCTGGACCGCATGGGGGAAAAATCCGTGGAGAACCTTCTGGCCGCCATTGAAGCCTCCAAGCAGAACGACCTCAGCCGCCTGATCAGCGGCCTGGGCATCCCCTTGGTAGGGGAGCGGGCCGCCAAGCTCCTGGCCGGTCACTTCCGGCACCTGGACGGCATCCTGACCGCCGCGGAAGCAGACCTCACCGCCATCCCGGAAATCGGGGCCAAAATGGCTGCCAGCATCCGGCAGTGGGCCGATACCGAGGAAAACCAACTCCTGATCGGCAAGTTCCGGGCCGCCGGCGTGAACCTCAGCGCCCTGGAAGAGGCCGGAGAGCGCAGCACCCTCTTGTCGGGCCAGACCTTCGTGCTCACCGGCACCCTGCCCACGATGAGCCGGGACGAAGCCAAAGCCCTGATCGAGGCCAACGGCGGCAAGGTCAGCGGCAGTGTCAGCAAGAAAACCAGCTGTGTCCTGGCCGGTGAAGAGGCGGGCAGCAAGCTGGATAAGGCAGTGGAGCTGGGCATCCGGGTCCTTACGGAGGCAGAGTTCTTGGAAATGATCAAAGGATAAGACGTAGTTGAATCCCTCACAAGGCACCGTGCACCTCTGAAAAGAGGGGTACGGTGCCTTTTTTAAAAATAAAAATCCAGAGTGGCTGATTCAATTTGAAGCATTCGGAAGCACGTTGAAGTGAAAGGTATATAAAAAAGGTAAGCGAAGCTGCAACCGTTTTGAATCAGGAGATGGACTTCTATGAAGAATATGCGAAAGATGCTATTGATTGCCGCCGTTGTGGCGGTTGGAACCGCGTTCTCCTTGAATTTTTTCATGGAGGGGTTCATCATCACCCTGTCCATCATCCTGCTGCCGGTGCTGATCTATGCCTATGAGCCCCTGGAGCCCCTGCCCACCTGCCTGGTGGTGGCGGTGATTTCCCCAGGGTTTCGGATGCTGATCACCTATGCGTCCAACCACGATCTGTACCGCGCGTTTCTGATTGAGGCACCCTCGTTCATGTTCTATGCGGTTTACGGCCTGGTGTACACGGTGATCTACTGGGAAAGCGGCAAGCGGCATGTCACCCGGCTCATCCTGGCGGTTTTTCTGGCGGATTTCCTTTCCAACATGCTGGAGGTGAATATCCGGTCCGGCATTTCCGGCATCGATTTCCACGAGGCGAAAGCCCTCTTCATCATTGCCCTGATCCGAACGTTGATTGCGGCCTGCGGCATCATCGGCCTGAAATATTACCGGTCCTTCCTGTCCCGGGAAGAGCACGAGGCCCGGTACCGGAGACTCATGATGATGATGTCCAGCTTTAAAAGCGAAATCTACTTCATGAATATGAATATGAACCATATCGAGAGCATCATGGGCAAATCCTTCAAGGTGTACCGGATTGCCGAGGAGGCCGGGGCATCCAACGAACTGCGGATCCTGGCCCTGGACATCTCCAAGGATGTCCACGAGATCAAGAAGGACTATATCCGGGTCATCAAGGGCCTGGAGGATATGTCCGAAACGCGGATGGAGCTGAAGCCCATGAATATCCGGGATCTAGTGAAGCTGCTGCTGGAATCGTTAAAAGAATCGGCGGAGCCCGAATATCTGGCGGTGGAGATCAAGACCCAGGTGGATGTGGATGTTCACATCGAGGAGCACTTCTACCTAATGTCGGTGATCCGAAACCTGGTGGTGAACGCCTTGGAAGCCTGTGGCGGGAGGCCCCATGCCCGGGTGGATCTGATTGTTGAAGAGGTGGGGGATGCCATCACGGTGAAGGTGAAGGACAATGGGAACGGCATCAAGAAGCCGGATCTGGATTATATCTTCAACCCGGGTTTTTCAACCAAGTTCGATCCTGAATCCGGGGATATGAACAGGGGCCTGGGGCTGACCCTGGTCCGGGAGATGGTGGAGAATCACTTCGGCGGCAGCATCTCTGTGGATTCAGTATGGGGCACCTCTACCGTCTTCACTGTCAGCATCCCTAAAACCAGATTGGAGGAGAAACCGGCATGAGATTCTGCATCATCGATGATGACCGCAATGTGGTTCAGATGCTCTCTAATATCATAGAAGATAAGGAGCTGGGAATCGTCTCCGGCCGGGCTCATGACGGAGAGGCGGCCATCGAGCTGATCAAGTCCCTTCAGCCGGACGTGGTGCTGATCGATTACCTCATGCCCCATTACGACGGCACCTCCGTTGTCCGGGTCATCCGGGAGATGTATCCCCGCATCAACTTCATCCTGATCTCCCAGGTGACCGATAAGGACATGATCGCCGACTCCTATCAGGCGGGAATCGAGATTTTCATCAGCAAGCCCATCAACGTCATCGAAGTGGAAAAAGTGATCCGGTCCGTTGCCAACAAGCTACAGATGGAGCGGACCATCGCGAATATCCGGGGCATGCTGGCCCCCCGGGCAGAGGTGATGGATTCCGGCGGAGACCGGCTGGGACGCATCAAGATGGTTCTGGGCCAGATCGGAATTCTCGGGGAGAAGGGCTCCTATGATATCCTCGCAATCTGCGACCATATGATTCAGTACAAGCTGAATGTGGGCCCCCTGGACCTCAACGAGATCTGCAGCAGGCTGGAGGACAATCCGAAGATCCTCAAACAGCGAATCCGCCGGGCGGTGCACCGGGGCCTCGTGAACATGGCCCATTCCGGCATTGAGGATTATATGAACGAGCAGTTCATCAAATATTCGGGAACCCTCTTCGATTTTGAAAACGTCCGGGCTGAGATGGATTACATCCGGGGCAGGCGTGAGGAGAGCGGTCGGGTGAACATCAACAAGTTCATTGAGGGGCTTTTTATGATCAGCGAGCGGGTATGATGCTCGCCTGTCATGGGGAATTGGCAGAGATATCTTATTAGGAAAATCCGGCATGAAGTGATTAAAAAATCACTCCATGCCGGATTTTGATTTATATTCGTCCGAAAAAAATATAGTTTTCATAACTTGTGATTTGATTTGAAGCACGAAGAGGCACGGCGAAGAGGGGCCTTATAATCAGTTTAAGCACAGAACACTAGTCTGAAGGAGGATTCGAGCATGAAGAAATGGTTAAGCTTTCTGATGGTGGGCGCTCTTGTCGTGGGAAGTCTGGCGGGGTGTACACCCAAAACTGCGGCACCGGCAGCAGATGCAGCAGCACCGGCCGGCGACACGGTCAAAGTGGGTTGGATTGGCGCCCTCACAGGGGATATGGCTGTTTGGGGCACCTGTGAACTGAACACCATCAAGATGATGGCTGAAGAAGCGAACAAGAAGGGCGGCTGGATGGGCAAGCAGATCGAGGTCATCGGCTACGACACCAAGGGCGATGCCACGGAGGCGGTTAATGCCACCAAGCGCCTGGTATCCCAGGATCAGGTCATCGGGATCCTCGGGCCCAATGCCAGCGGCCAGGCCATTGCCATTTCACAGATCCTCCAGGAGGGCGGCGTAGCGGATATTGCCACCGTTGCCACGAATCCCAAGGTCACCGTGGGAGATGATGGCAAGGTGAAGCCTTACAACTACCGGGTCTGTTTCATCGATCCCTATCAAGGGGCTGTTGCCGGTGGCTATGCGGCAGATGTGCTGAAGGCTAAGAATGCAGCCATCCTGTACGATGTATCCGATGAGTACTCCCAGGGACTCACTGAGTTCTTCGAGAAAACGTTTACAGCCAAGGGTGGAACCGTGGTAGCCAAGGAAGCCTTCAAAACCGGGGATCTGGATTTCCGCGCCCAGCTGAGCAAGATCAAAGAAACCAAGCCCGATGTCATCTTCATGCCTTACTTCTTCAAAGAAGTGGCCCTCAGTGCCAATCAGGCCCGAGAGCTGGGCATCACCGCCACCCTCATGGGGGGCGACGGCTGGATGTCCGAGCAGCTGCTGGAAATGGCAGGGGATGCCCTGGAGGGGAGCTATCTCATCAATCACCTGGATATGGATGATCCCTCCGTTGCAGATTTCAAAGCGGCCTACACCGCAAAATACAACAGCAATGTGGAGCTGAACGGTTACCTGGCCTACGATGCCTTTAAAATGCTGGAGGCTGCCGTGCTGAAAGCGAACAGCACCGATTCCAAGGCGGTTGCCCAGGCTCTTGAATCCACAGATGTTCAAGGAATCACCGGCACCATCAAGATCGATCCTGCAACCCACAACCCCGATGGCAAAGAAGCGGCCATCATCAAGATTGAAGGCAAAGCGTACAAGTTCCAGCAAAAATATTCACCGAAGTAGGTGCACGGGCTGTAAAAACGGTTTAAGGTCCGGCGCAAAAATCTTGTCATTGCGAGCGTAGCGCGGCAATCTCTCCCTGAATATTTTGTCAGTGAGTGCATGGAAGTATTGAAAATTGCGCAGGGAGAGATCGCCACGTCACTTTGTTCCTCGCGATGACAGGTAAAGAGAATACTCGGATTGAAAAGGAGGTATCTGCAACCATGGTCACTTTTATCCAGCAGCTGATCAACGGACTCTCCATCGGCAGCGTGTACGCCCTGATGGCGGTCGGTTATTCACTGGTTTACAGCATCATGAACTTCAGCAACTTCGCCCACGGGGGCGTCATCATGATCGGTTCCTACATGGGATTCTACGTCATGACCCTGGTGGGGGTGCCTTTTCCCGTGGCCTTCATCATCGCAGCTCTGGGAGCCGGTCTCATCGCGGTCCTGGTAGAAAAAGCGGCTTACGCTCCCCTTCGCAAGCGGAAAGCCCCCTTCCTGTATTACATCATCTCCGCCATGGGGGCCTCCATTTTCTTAGAAAATATCGTTCTGGCCCTGGTTGGGCCCAACTTCAGGACCTTCCCCGGTGTCCTCGGATCAAAACCCTTTGAATTCGGCGGACTGATGGTGGGCCGCCTGGATCTCATGATGTTCGTCATTTCAACGGTCACCTTGGTCTCATTGGTCTACTTTATCGAGAAGACAAAAACAGGTCTGGCTATTCGGGCAACCTCTTACAGCGAACGGGCCAGCTCTTTGATGGGTGTGAACACAGAAAAGGTCATCTTCATCATCTTCATCGTGGGGGGCGCTCTGGCAGGAATCGCCGGGATCCTCTTCGGCATGAAATACACGGTGTTCCCCCAGATGGGGAACATCACCATGAAGGCCTTCATCGCCGCGGTGTTCGGTGGCCTTGGCAGCCTGCCGGGAGCGGTCCTGGGGGCGGTGCTCCTGGGAATCATCGAAACCATGACCTCGGCGTACTGGTCCTCCCAGTACCGGGATCTCATCGCTTTTGGCCTGCTGATACTCATTCTCGTTGTCCGTCCTGCCGGTCTCATGGGCAAGAACAACGAAGACAAAGCATAGGAGGCAACCATGGATTATATCAACGGCATGATCGCCCTGGTGGGGATCAACCTCTTGGTGGTACTGGGGTTATCCCTCCTGACGGGCTTCACAGGCATCTTTTCCTTCGGCCATGCGGGTTTTATGGCCATCGGCGCCTATCTCACGGTGTGGTTCTCCATGAAAATGGGCATCAACTTCTATGTGTCATTGATTCTGGCGGGAGTCATCACCGGGGGCATCAGCCTCATCATCGGTAAGATCACCCTGAACCTCAAGGGGGACTACTTCATCATCGCCACCATGGGCTTTGGCGAATCAATCCGGCTGGTGCTGGATAACCTCCAGGCCTTCGGGGGTGCCCGGGGCTGGCCCGGAATCACCACCTATGCCAACGCCACCAATGTGTGGATCATCAACCTCATCGGCATCATCATCCTGGCCAACATCATATTCTCCCGCCACGGCCGCAATTTCAAAGCCATCCGGGAAGAGGAGCTGGCCAGCCAGATCATCGGCATCAACGTGTTCCGCTATAAGATGGTGTCCCTGATGATCAGCGCCATCTACGCCGGGGTAGCCGGGGGCCTCTTCGCCCACTATATGTCCTTCATCCAGCCCAAGATGTTCCAGATGATCAAGTCCACGGAGTTCACCATCATGGTCATCTTCGGGGGCATGGGCAGCATCTCCGGCAGTATTCTCGGAACCATCATTCTCACCGCCCTGCCCCAGGTGCTTCTCAGCCTCGACGCCTGGCGCTACGTGATCTACGGGGCCGCCGTCATCTTCATCATGATCGCCCGCCCCCAAGGGATGATGGGGGGCTTCGAGCTGACCCCGAGGCAGATCAAAGCCTGGTGGATCAAGCGTAAGACTAAAAAAACCGACACGAAAGAGGTGGCGTAATGAGTTTACTCCAGCTTAAGAACGTCACCAAGCAGTTCGGCGGCCTCACCGCCGTGGGGGATGTGTCCCTGACCCTCCAAAAGGACCATATCTTCGGCCTCATCGGCCCCAACGGCGCCGGAAAGACCACCATGTTCAACCTCATCACCGGAGTCTACAAGGTCACCGAAGGGGAGATCCTCTTTGAGGGGAAGCCCATCCACAACCTGGAGCCCTACAAGATCGCCGCAACCGGGGTGACCCGAACCTTCCAGAACATCCGGCTCTTCAAGACCCTCACCGCCTACGACAACATTCTCACCGCCTGCCAGTACACCTCGGATTACACCTTCTTCGACGCCATCCTCCGGAACAAGCGGTTCAAAGAAGGGGAGAAGCTCCTCCGGGACGAGACCGAAGAACTCATGGAGATTCTGGGCCTTACCGAACGGCGTGACATGGTGGCAGGGAACCTGCCCTACGGCCTGCAGCGGCGGCTTGAGATTGCCCGGGCCCTGGCCCTGAAGCCCAAGCTCCTGCTTCTGGACGAACCAGCGGCGGGGATGAACGAGGAGGAGACCCTGAAGCTCATGGAGCTGATCCGCTACGTGCGGGAACGGTTCAACCTCTCCGTCCTCATCATCGAGCACCACATGGACCTGATCATGAACCTGTGCGACCACATCATGGTCCTGAACTTCGGCAAAACCCTGGCAGAGGGGGATGCAGCCGCCATCCAGTGCAACCCCAAGGTCATTGAGGCTTATTTAGGAGAGGAGGCTGAGATCAGTGCTTGAGATTCGTGACCTCAACGTCCATTACGGCGGCATCCACGCCCTCAGAGGGGTTGATATCGACGTTAAAAAAGGCCAGATCGTTTCCATCATCGGCTCCAACGGGGCCGGGAAGTCCACCCTGCTTAACGCCATTTCCGCCTGTGTGAAGACCTCCTCCGGCACCATCCGGTATGCGGGCAAGGAGATTCCCAAGGTCATCAACAAGGTGGTCCAGAGCGGCATTGTCCAAGTCCCTGAGGGACGGCTGATCTTCGCCAACCTCACCGTGAAGGACAACCTCATGATGGGTTCCTATCTGCGGAACGACAAGGCTCAGATCGCCAAAGACCTTGAAAATATCTACGAGCTGTTCCCACGTCTGAGAGAACGGATCACCCAGATGGCAGGGACCCTGTCCGGGGGCGAGCAGCAGATGCTGGCCATGGGCCGGGGCCTCATGGCCAACCCCGACATCATCATGCTGGATGAGCCCTCCCTGGGCTTGGCCCCCCTCCTGGTAAAGACCATCTTCGAGATCATCATCGACATCAAGAAGATGGGGAAGACCATCCTCCTGGTGGAGCAGAACGCCTTCAAGGCCCTGTCCATCGCCGATATGGCCTATGTGCTGGAGCAGGGCACCATCGTCAATCAAGGCCCGGCTGCAGATCTGATCAAGGACCCTAGCATTCAGGAAAGCTATCTGGGCAAGAAAAAGGATTGTTAAGCAGTGACCTCCTGCGTAGACCTGTTTCAAAGTTCAACGTCTAATTGTGTGTTCCGCCAACAGCATGCAAAAAGAGAGAAATCCGTAATGGGTTTCTCTCTTTTTGTATGGATAGGCGTTTTCAAGAAAATCACAGGCCGAATTATCCCGGCTGTTTAAAGTGAATCAGTGGCACCGACCACTTTTGAAACGAACGGAGAGGTCATTGCGGCCAGGAATGCCGAATACTCCAGATCGAAGGAAACCATGTCTCCGACCTCCAAATAATCGGCTTCGGTGATATCAATAACAAGATGATCACTGCAAGCACCGATGATTTTGATGTTTGCATCACGGGGAATCAGACCCGCAATATTGGTATCTTGCCGCCCGATGTTCAAGATGCCTCTGAGCATCATGCCTTTGTCCTCAATCACCGGGATATTGCCAAAAGCATCCTGCCCTAAATCCCCAACCGGGACGGAGGGCTTTCGTTTTTTCTCGATGATTTCTCCGGTAAGAACGAAAGCGTCTTGATACGCGCCGGGAATCTTCTCACGGCTAATCGTTTCGCATCCCAGCATGATTCCTTCCCCGATTCGAAAATGATTGATGCCCGCGGGGATTCCGCCGCTTTCCAGAAGCTTGATTGAACTGGAGTTGGCAGCCGTCAGTAGTTCAAATTTTATGCCGAACGCTTGCTCCATGTCATCAGCCAGGTCGACAAGCTTCTGATTATTTTCAGTCGTGGGAATAACGCCATTCAAATCCGTCAGATTCGTACCGAGTCCAATCACGTGGACACCCCGTAGGGGAAGGGTCTTTTCCAGGATATCATGGAGTTCGTTGGGCCATACACCCTCTCGCAGGTCCCCCAAATCAACCATGATAACGATTTTATGGATGGTGTTCTTGCGAATGCTGGCTTCCGACAGGGCTTGAATCACCTTGAATTCCGTATTGAAGCTGACATCCACTAAGTCGACAACGCTGTCGATTTCAGACAAATGCGGGGAGCGAATCAAGATGACCGGGGTCTCGATGCCATGGGATTTCAGCCGCCTGATGTTGGCCAGCCTCGATTCTGCAAGCCAGGTAACCCCTCCGCGAATCATGGCATTTGCAACTTCCGGCATGCCCAGTGTTCCTTTTGTTACGCCTGCAAGTGCGATGTTGTCGTTGTTGCACATCTGGAAAATCGTTCGCGTGTTGTGTTCGACCTTTCTAAGGTCAATAGTCATTTGGGGCGTGTTCATTCTCATCATCCTCTCCTTTTTCTACTGCTAAAAAGCCAGCGCTATCGCAACGCTTTAGAATAGCCCATACGCATTGACAGAGTCTTCAATTTCCACCTGGGAAGCCTCCCAAGATTCAATGATCTTATCTTCATAGAATCTGAATAAATGGATTACCCCGAAAATCTGTTTGCCGAGTGTTGCTTTTCCATGGATGTATTGCTCAAAGCCTTCATTAACCCTGTTCGATGATGCAAGACTTAAAAATGAAATGGCTTTCTCCTTCTGGGTCATGCCAATCTCCTTTCATCAACTCAGTGCGATTCTTTCACGAGTTTTCTTGGTTTAATTGGAATCCAGACCTCTTCTTCTGAGCTGGGGTCCTCGTTCTTGTATTTTTCGCCCAGTATTTCAAAGTGTGGTCTATCGTCTATTTCGTACTCAGAGTGAGGCAGCCAGTCGCCAAAAATATACATGAATGTCTTGGGTGCCGTGCTGGCAGGGCCTTTATGAATAAAAACAGCATAGAGCCCAGGGGGGACTACAATGGATTCCATTTCAGGCGGAATCTCCTCAAAATTTGAAACCTCAGTTGCGGCCCACTTCTCAAAAGGGATGTGAGGATCAAATTCTTGAAAATTGAAAGAGGGGTCATGGATCTGCATGGAATAGAGTTCTTCCGCCAACGTGTTTTGAATTTCCTTGCGCCTTTGCATAAACGATTTCCACAATTCGCCCGTCTTGTTGTTCGAAAGTGTCATCGTCATTTTCTTTCCGACCATTTTTTTCTCAGACACGGTTTCAATCCTTTGCTCCATTTCATGTGCTCCTTTTGTGTTGATCTGAGCGTGGTGGTCATTCAATAGCGCATTTGATCTTTCTCTTGTCTGCTCATTAACATTTCCGCGCAGTGCTCTTTCAAGAAGAAATGGGTGTTTTATGCCCTTTGCCTTCAAATGATTTTCTATGAGGTTTACTTTCACACCTCTATTCGGCATCATTTGGTAGAGGATGTACCATTCTTCAAGTGAACAAATAGGGATTTTTTCGCCCTCTATTTTCATTTCTTCCGTTATGGATTGGGCATCAAACTCATATTGGTATAAACCGGAGTGGGTGCGAATCTTAAAACCAGCAATAATATCAACATCAAATCCATCAATGATGAATTCATAGAAGGCTCTTGATTCATAAATAGCATCCTTTTCCCAAGCGCCTTTGATTCCAATATTTCTCATTGCCTTATCGACTTTTTCGATGTGGTTTTCATCCACCATAATGTCAATATCGTTTGGGTTTTCTACCAGACCGTAATATGACAGCATCACTGATCCGCCAATGGCCCAGATCACATCAATGGCGTTTAATTCTTTTGCAATCTTTGCAATTGTGTTTCTCATTTTCGTTCCCTGTAATTTGATTCATGGTCTTTTTCGGCCAACGCTTTTATCCGCTTTAAAGCGATGGGAAGCCTGATATTAAAGGTTTCTTCTTGTGTGGATGGAACATCAATCGCAACGGTTAACGTAGTAACACCGTTTTTTTCGGTAAGGGAATACGACTCTGTCCCGCCAGCCCACTCCTTTTCGCGCGCCTGCTTACCACTATCTTTTGTATCTGCACGGTGTCTGAATAATACAAACGCGTTCGGATCCAGTTTCTCGACCAAACTGGTCACACCGTAACCCCCTACAGAGGATATGAACTGGATTTCATTTCCTTCTTTCAGTACGCCCTTCATATAGGTGCCTTCATCAATATTACTTGCCCAGTCGCGGAAGGTTGCGTCCTCCCAAAGAGTTGTCCAGACATTTTCTTGAGAAGCGTTTATTTCGATTGAGAAGTACATTTTTTTCATGTGTTCACTCCTTATTAAATAATAAGCACATGCGTTTTGTGATGGTTATAAATCGCGTGGGATGGCGTGGAAAAAATCATCAATTTTCTTTTCCGATTATCTCAACGCATTTGGCTGTATTTAGATGCCCTTAAAGGTGAAATAATTCTATGTCAGTAATCCCAGGGCAATAAAAAGTAGCATAGCAATGAGTGGTTCAATTGTTTTTTCCCTTTTAGTTCTTCAAGGTTCATCGCTTGCACCTTTCTTTGTCTATTCCCAATAATCATTGCCAAATGCTCTTGGTTTTCTGTGTTCTCCTACAGAATCATATGTAGTACCAGATGTGAATAGCTTATTGTAAGCATGAATTATCGAAATAAGCAAACATGCTCCTATTGTGATGCCGAAAACCAGTATTTCCAATATCTGCGATGCGCTTCGCCCGAAATACAATGCTATGCCAACAATAATAAACCGAACAATATTCCAAATTACACTTCGTGTGTTTTTGTGTTTAAGATAAATGATTATGGTAGTGATCAAAATGAATATTAATGTTCCTACACCCAGCCAAATGTTCATGTTAATCCTCCATGTTCTCAGTAGCCATTGCTCGCTTTTCAGATGGTTTATGGTATCTATTGTTCTTTTTTGCCCGCCAGGACGGCGGGCATTGGTACTTCCCCAAATTTCGTATAACGTTTTGCATTGCCGACGCCCTAGAGGGTGCCCGAAGCCCTTGCGGCAGATGCTTGGTTAGGCCAAGCTGCATTAGTTTTTGCTTCTCTTAATTACTGCCCATACATTTCCAAGGCATTTTTATATACGAATTCACTTCCAGAAACATTTTCTGACCATGCTTTGTAGCACGCAAGAATATCTTCTTTGTTTGCGTTAATCTTCTCCAAGAGATTTATTTTTGCGCCATAGAAAACCGCATCATTGGGTGCAGTGGAAATTAGCCAATCACACACATCTAAAGCATCCTGATATTTCCCAAGTCCAGCAAGTGCATTGACTTTGATAAGGTTAATAGCACCACTTGCTCCATAGCCTTTATCCAATGCAATATCGAAATTATCAAGAGCCTTCTGGTACTCTCCTAGGTCGTTCAATACTGAAGCTTTTGAAATGAGGTAATCAGCTTTTTCAGGATTCAAGCTGATTAGTTTGTTAATACATTCAAGTTGACCAAGGTAGTCTTCACCTGAAATTGACATTGTTGTGTATAGCTGTTCATAATACTTAGAGGTATTTGGGCTCAGTTCTATTGCTCTGTTAAACAATTTTATTGAGGTCTCATAATCTCCATTTCCAAATGCCTCCATTCCCATGTTGTATGTTTTTTCAGCCTCAAAACCATCTTCAGAATCTGCTTTAATGGCATTCTCCGACAGTTTCACAATTTTCCACTCCGAAGAAGGATCAACGGTGTAAATCCATGTGTTTATGAGATTTTTTTGTTTTGAATTTGAGTATGTAATGAGATACTCTTCAGTAACGACAACCTCATACATGTCGCCCTTTTTTTCTATGCTTTCAATTTTGCAGCTTACAAATTTTTCTTGTATACCTTTTTTGTTCAACGCATTCAGGGTTGAATTCTGGGATTCATAAAATGGGCTTTGAGGAACAATGTATTTTTCGATTTGTTTATAGTCGTTGTTGTTTACTGCATCTGCCCACGCTTCTGTGTATTCATTGATTGTTTTCCTAATATTGTCTTCACCTGTTGTTATATCCTGATTAGCTTCTGTTTTCTTTGGGGCTTTAACAGGTGATTTTACGTTATTTTCAATTTTTGTCATTGAAAGCAGTATGACCATTGCGCCAAAGATCACTAATAATAAAGCAACTGCAATGATGAGGATGGTTTTAAGTTTTTTCATCATGAGTCTCCTTGTCTATTGTCTGTTGCATTCATTTTTTTACGGTTTAGTGCAGTTTCCGCTAACGTTCCGGCTTGCCGACGGCCCCGAACAGCCCGAAACCCTTGCGGCAAGGCCCCATGTTAGGCCGACGTTTTTCATGCCCTTCAACTTTGGATTATATATCTTTTATGATATACTTTATCTATGAACTGGAATATCAAACTCTTTGAATTGAATAATGGTAAAGTCCCTGTTCTTGAATATATCACGTCTTTGCCTGCTAAGAATCAGGCAAAAATTTATCGTGAAATCAATCTCCTCGAAGAACATGGGCTCAATCTCACCTACCCTCACACGAAGAAGATTGAAGGTGACCAGTATTCTGGTCTGTGGGAACTACGGATTAAATTTGCTTCTGATGCATCAAGGATATTCTATTTCACGCACATCAATAACACATTTGTTCTTCTTCACGATTTTTCTAAAAAGACCGACAAAACACCAAAACGAGAGCTTGAACAAGCGGTTTCATACATGAAGGATTTTCTGAAAAGAGGTGAAAAATAATGAATTGGAAAGAAGCGAAAAAGATTATTGCCTCAAATCCTGAGGTTGCTGCTGAACTTGAAAACAATGAAGTTGAATACCAGGTTATTTCTGAAATCGTCCGTGCAAGGTTAGAACAAAAGGTGTCTCAAAAGGAACTTGCGGAAAGAATCGGAACCCGGCAATCCAACATATCAAGACTGGAAAGCGGCAATTACAATCCGTCTCTTGAATTTCTTGAAAAGGTAGCAGAAGCGCTTGGTAAGAAGCTTGAAATTCATTTTCTTTAGATCCTCAATTGAGGGTCTTTTCTTTTTTCAGTGAAAAACTGTTGCCTAACGAGAGGCGAACTTACGCTGTTGGCCTCGGCTCCACAGAGCCGATTGGCGGGACGTTTGCAAAGCTTCTCCGCAAAAGGCATGACAACCAGCCAATGGCGTAAGTTCGAAGTTAGACGAATTTAATTGCCCTTTATCTCACTTATTGAATCTAAATTTGCATCGTATACATATTTTTTGCTTACTTTCTTTGCTATGACTAAATTCTGTTCTTCAAGAACTATTAGCGATGATCTTACCTTTGACATTCCAATATCAGTAATCTCAGAAAGCTCAACTACACTTAGCCCATTTTCACCAAACAGTGTATTTTGAACGATTACAAATAGAATTGTTTGAATACGAACGTCCATGTGTTCATTCCTTGATAACAAGGTAATCTGTTTCTCAAAATGCTCTAGTTTATTAATTCGTTCATCAAGAGATGTACATAAGTCTTCTAAGGATTGAACCAAGATGTCTAAAAAATATTCGACAAAACTTGTGATTTCGCCTCTGCTTTTCTCATCATTGACTATTTTAAAGCTCTTATAATAACCATCTGTATTCTTTTTAATCACATATGACAGTCTATATGAAACTATAGGATGCAGTTCTCTTGATAGCAAGTAGCTGCTGATAAATCTGCTTATTCGCCCATTCCCGTCATAAAAAGGATGGACATATCCAAACATATAATGGAATACTGCGATACTGACTATTCGGTTATAACTTTCATCGTTGATTATTCCTAAGCAGTCCGTCAAAATCTCAATAATTTTACTTTCCGGTGTTACTCCGGTATGAATAGTTTTTCCGGTTTTGCTTCGAATATATACTGGGTCTTTTCTAAAAATGGCTCCATCAGGTATATGTGTGCTATCCTCTTGAGCAACTTCATTTAAAACCAACTCATCATAAATATTTCTAATATCGATGCAATTACTTAACGCAATTTCTTCTTCTGTAAGCATTTCATATTTCTTTACCAATCCATATAATCGATTTCCCTTTTTCTTTCCAGAGAAATCTTCAAGTATTTCGTTTATCTCTTTTCGGGTACTGATTACGCCCTCAATATCATTGGTCATTTTTATTTCATCAATAATACATTTTTTGCGATATTGCTTCAAAGCAATTTTAGGTACATAATTCGCCTTTATTGTAAATTGCTTGTCCAGTTTTAAGATGCTATTAATTAATTGAAGGATATTATTATTTATCACAACAAAAGCCTTGTTCTCCCCAACTGAAAAATTGAATCTGTATGTGGATTCGCTGTTATATCTTTGCTGGTACTGAAATTCATATGTTTCTAAATTCTCGTAGTAAATGCTCGAAAGCAATCTGTATTTCATAAACAAACCTCCAATAAACGCTTTTTCTTATTATATTTCTTTGTTTATAACAAGTAAAGCTTCTGGAGAGGTTTTATTCTTATTGATGGTATGAAAAATGTCTAAATACAATTAATTTCGTCTAACGTTCCGCATTGCCGACGCCCTTGAGCCGGACAGGAGGAGCTTGACCCCAAAGCTTGCCCGAAACCCTTGCGGCAGAGGCACTATTATGCGATGGCGATAAATTTTACTTCAATATCTTCCCTTTGCATTTCTCTTCAATTATCTCTCTCAATTTTCTATGGCCTGTGAGACTAAGTAAATATAATGGTATCAGTGTTTCAATGCCGTTAACTTCTTGAATTCGAACGTAATTCTTATGCTCCTTTACGGTTTCTATGTCATTAAATGGCACTTCTTTTAGCTTTGAGAATTTCCCTTGATCTATTCTAATTCCAGAATCAGTAATGCTTATGTACGTTTCATTTTTCGTCTTGTTTAGATATCTTTTCATGAAACCAAATAAAACGATGTTGAATGTGATCATTAATAGAAACATCAAAAGGTCACTCAATGGCGTAATTAGCAACACAACAAAAATCATGTTTACGAACCCTGCAAGGAACCCGACAAACATGCATGTTTTTATGGTTGGCTTTCCTGAATATTTAAGTTCCATTTTCTTTTCATCCTTTGCTTTTTATCTTTGTCGCTGTCGCATAACGCTCCGGGTTTGCGACGCCCTTGAACCGAACAGGAGAAGTCCGACCCCAAAGCGGGGCTTGCCCCCCGAACTGCCCGAAAGCCTTGCGCAAGATCCTGTGTTACGTGACATTTGTCAATAATAAGTAATATTGTTAATATATCGCTTAATATGGTCTGAAACAACTGCCCTTATTGAGCAGTTGTTTTCTTTTCCAATCGCAGTTCTAATCCCAATGCTTCTATGATTTTTATAAAACTGGACAGTTTCGGAATGTGACGTTCATTCTCAAAACGTGATATTTCCTGTTGAGATATACCTACGGTCTCTGCCAATCCCTTTTGTGTCAGTCCCATTTCTTTTCGAGCCTCCACAACTTGTCGGATCAACTCATATTCCCGTTGAACCTCTAAATAGTGAAGATCAAATTCATGGTCATTTCGCTTTTCTTCAATTGCTTCTTTGATATTCATTTTTTTGAATGGCATTGTTGTCACCTCTCGATTTACCCTATCTCTTTTGCTCTCGTCCGTGCCTTTTCAAGCTCAAACTTTTCAGCTTTGTTCTTTTGTTTCTGACACACATGAAGTAGATAAATGTTCTCTTTGTCCATCAGCACCTAGAATATCCGATTATGCCGGGGATATTTTATTTCCCAAAGCTTGCCATCAAGTTGTCTTGTATTAAGGCTTTGAAGAAAGTCTATCCCCTGTTTTTCAAGTTGTTCTAAGATGAAGTAACTTGGTTGAAAAATGTTCACGCAACGTTCCGGGTTGCCGACGGCCACGAACCGGACAGAATCAGCCCCGATCATGCCCGAAGCCTTTACGGCAGAGCCATTGTTCGTATAATCAACTCATACCAGTGATATTGGGGTATGAGTCTTTTTGAT